>UCEU01000046.1 GCA_900471485.1 Hyphomicrobiales bacterium | reverse complement strand
GGTCACTACGTCTACGACATGCTCTACAGCACTGATTCCCAGTTCCGTGCCGTGCCGCAGATGGCTGAAGGCCATATCGTTTCGGACGACAAGCTGACGTGGCTGATCAAGCTTCGACCGGGCTTGAAGTTCCATGACGGAGAACCTGTCCGGGCGCAGGACTGCGTCGCCAGCATCAAGCGGTGGGGGAAGCGCGATGGCTCAGGCGTGACGCTTCTGTCGTACACCGAGGAACTGACCGCGGCCGATGACAACACCATCAAATTCCGGCTGAAGAAGCCTTTCGGAATTCTTCCGGACGCGCTTGCGCATCCCGTTGCTTCGCCTTGCATGATCATGCCGGAACGCGTGGCGGCTGCGGACATAACCCAGCAGGTGACCGAAAGCATTGGCTCAGGCCCAATGAAGTTCATCAAGGATGAATTCATTCCCGGCGAACACGCGATGTTCGAGCGAAACAGCGACTACGTGCCACGCCAGGAGGCGCCAAACGGAATGTCCGGAGGCAGGGTCGTCAATTTTGACCGGATCGAATGGCGTTCGCTACCCGATGCCGCGACCGCTGCCGCGGCGCTCCAGGCTGGCGAAATAGACTGGCTGGATACGATCAACTTCGATCTGCTGGAACTGCTGAAGAGCGACCCCAGCCTGACGGTCGCTGTTTCGGATCCTGGTTTCCGAAGCTGGGTACGGTTCAACTGCGGCGTTGCGCCCTTCAACAATCCGGCACTTCGGCGGGTTGTTTCCTCGGCCATCGACCAGATGACCTACACGCAGGCTCTGCTCGGGGCGGAAGCGAAGAATCTCTGCTACGCGATGTATGCCTGCGGTCTCCCCGGTGTGGAGGAGCTCGGCAAGGATTTGATGGGCGGCCCGAAGGACATGGCTGCGTTGGCCCAGAAGGTGAAGGAGGCCGGATATAACGGCGAAAAGGTCGTCATCATGAGTGCGACGGATGTAGCCACGACCGCTCCCATGGGCGCGATCCTTCAAGACATGCTCTCCCAGCTCGGAATGAACGTGGATCTCCAATCCATGGACCTCAACACGATGGCGACCCGGCGCATATCGCAGGCGCCTTCCGATCAGGGTGGTTGGAGCATGTTCTCCTTCCTGACCTCGACACCCGTCCTCGCCAGCCCGATGACAGCCATTGTCGCACGAGGAGTAGGGACCAAGGGCTATCCGGGCAACTACGATGATCCGACGCTGGAAGGGTTTATCGGAGACTGGATCGGCGCGGCGAACGACGAGGAGCGGTCCGCCAAATTCCACGAGATCCAAACAAGGCTCTGGGAAATGATGCCGATCGCGCCCTTGGCAATGTATGCCCAGTACACAGGATTCCGGTCTGACCTTACGGGCTATATCCCGAACACGGTGGCTGTTCCCTGGGGCATGAAGCGCGCCTGACGGGATTTGGGTGCGGGTGCTGGCCAGTTGGCTGGCACCCAGTCACCCATGGAGAAAGAAGGGGAGGAACAACCATGCTTGCCTATGCCGTCCGTCGATTGCTATCGACGATACCTGTCATCCTGGTCGTTGCTCTGGTCGTCTTCAGTATTCTGTACGTTGCGCCCGGCGATCCCGCCGTGATCATGGCGGGTGATGGAGCCTCTCCCACAGACATCGCGCGGATCCGGGCCGAACTGGGACTGGACCAGGGATTTGTGACGCGGTTTGTACTCTGGAGCGGAAGTGTCCTGCACGGCGATCTCGGCACCTCGGTCTACACGAAATTGCCCGTCCTCACACTGATCGGCCAACGGTTGCTGCCGACAATATCCATGGTCATATTCACCTTGCTGATCGCTGTCGTGGTTGCAATCCCTCTTGGCGCGATCGCAGCAAGAAAGCACGGCGCACTCTCCGACCGTGTCGCCATGCTCACAGCCGTAATGGGATTCTCGATCCCGTCTTTCGTCGTCGCCTATGTGCTGGCTTATTATTTCGGCTTGAAGCTGCGATGGCTGCCGATCCAGGGATTCGTCCAGCCATCGGTGAGCTTTGGACGCTACCTGGCGAGCATCACCCTGCCGTCGCTGTCGCTTTCACTGCTATACATCGCGTTGATCAGCCGCATAACCCGCTCGGCGATGCTCGACGTGCTGTCGCAGGACTATATCCGTACCGCGCGTGCCAAAGGGCTAAGCGAGACCGTCGTTGTCTTTCTGCACGCTCTGAAGAACGCCGCTGTGCCAATCTCGACCGTGGTGGGACTTGGCTTTGCGTCCCTGCTCGGCGGGGCGGTCGTGATCGAAACCGTATTTGCGATCCCAGGCCTCGGCCTGCTCATGGTCAATTCCATCCTGGCTAGAGACTACCCCGTGATCCAAGGCGTGCTTCTGATGTTCAGTCTCACGTACGTCCTGGTCAATCTCCTGGTCGATATCCTCTACGCCGCCTTTGATCCGCGCATCCGCTATTGAACGGCGCCGGGATCGTTGCGAAATCAAACCAAACCAATGTGAAGGTGCCCAAACGAATGTCTTCGGAACAAACCAATCAGTCGGCGACTGGACCCAAGACCTATGTTCTTGTCCACGGAGCATTTCACGGTGGATGGTGCTGGAAGGAGGTCGCAGTGCGCCTCAGGGCACTGGGGCACACCGCCTATACGCCGACGCTCACAGGTCTTGGCGAGCGCTCCCACCTCGTTTCCCCCTCGACCAACCTAAAGACGTGGCTAAAGGACATTGCGCAGGTCATAGAATTTGAAGAACTCGAAGACGTTATTCTTGTAGGCCACAGCTTCGGCGGTGCGGTTGTCTCAGGACTGGCTGACCTGATGCCGGAACGGCTGCGCCACCTCGTATACTTCGACGCCATGGTGCTGCAATCGGGGCAGGGCGCTCTGGACACGGCCCCGCCGGATCTGATCGAACGATACCGTCGCCAGGCTGCTGAAACGAGCGGAGGGCTGACGATACCTCCGAATGACCCCAGCTATTATGGCGTTACCGAGCCGAACCTGGCGGCGTGGCTGAAGACGAAGCTCACGCCGCATCCGCTTCAGACGTATCTTGACAGACTGGAACTCGACAATCCCGTCGGGAATGGCCGACCGGTGACGTACATCACCTGCACGGAACCCTTCAACCGCAGCACAGCGTCATCCCGCGAGTTCGCGTCGTCGAAGGCCGATTGGACGTATGTCGAGTTTCCTTCAAACCACAACGCGATGTTGTCGGCGCCGGACGCATTGACGAAATTGCTGTCCGAGATCGGCTGATAATGGCAATCCTTGGGGGCGGCGACCCGCTCGTCGCACCGCCTTCTGAAGCACCAGATTGGGGGCAAAATCTTGTGTGCCCCGCGACGATAGCCGATGGGCTCACCAAGACTGGCGGCGGCCGTGCTCCTTGTGGAGCCGACCGCTGCCTCATCGCCTTTTTGGATTGGCGCCCCGTCCCCATGGGACTGCTCCAGCCATAGCCGATGGCAGCCAAAGGTGGCCCAGGACACGAGTTGGCAAACGGCGAGAACTCCGGCTAGGACTGCGCCACGGCAAACAAGAAGTCGTGGCGATGCGGGACAAGACAAGTGATCCGCGGGCCGGGCTGTGACTGACCAAGGGAGAACACTCCATGAAAATCCTCGTGCCTGTGAAGCGGGTGGTTGACTACAACGTGAAGATCCGCGTGAAACCGGATGGCACGGGTGTCGAGCTCGCCAACGTCAAGATGGCGATGAACCCCTTCGACGAGATTTCCGTCGAGGAGGCGCTGCGGCTCAAGGAAAGTGGTGCGGCAAGCGAAGTCGTTGTCACATCGATCGGCCCGGCAAAGGCAGAAGAGACCTTGCGCACCGCACTCGCCATGGGCGCTGACCGCGCCATCCTCGTGGAAACCGACGAAGCGGTCGAGCCACTCGCCGTTGCGAAGATCCTTAAGGGCGTCGTTGAAGGCGAAAAGCCTGGCCTCATCATCGTCGGCAAGCAGGCAATCGATGACGATAGCAACCAGACTGGCCAGATGCTCGCCGCTCTCCTCGGTGCCGGGCAGGCCACGTTCGCCTCGGCGATCGAGCTGACCGATGGCAAAGCACGTGTGACGCGCGAGGTCGATGGCGGCCTGCAGACGATCGAAGTCAAGCTTCCCGCTATCGTAACCACGGACCTGCGCCTCAACGAGCCGCGCTACGCATCGCTCCCAAACATCATGAAGGCGAAGAAGAAGCCACTCGACAAGAAGACGCCCGCGGATTTCGGCGTCTCCACCGCGTCGAAGCTCAAGGTATTGAAGACCGAGGAGCCGTCCGGCCGCAAGGCTGGCATTAAAGTGAAGTCGGTCGCCGAGCTTGTCGAAAAGCTCAAGGGCGAAGCTGGCGTCATCTGAGGTTCAAGAAAGGAATTACGACCATGACCATTCTTCTCCTGGCAGACCACGACAACACAAGCCTCTCCGACCAGACCGCCAAAGCCCTGACTGCCGCATCAAAGATTGGTGGCGACGTTCATGTGCTGGTCGCTGGCAAGGACGCCCATGCTGTTGCCGATGCGGCGGCCAGACTGTCCGGGGTCTCGAAGGTGCTGTTCGCTGAAAGCGAAGAGTTTGGTCACGGTCTGGCCGAGCCGCTCTCCGACCTGATCGTCTCGCTTGCAGGCGGCTACGACACGATCATCGCCGCTGCGACCTCGAACGGCAAGAACGTCATGCCGCGCGTCGCCGCACTACTCGATGTCGCACAAGTATCGGAAATTATCGAAGTGGTGTCCGCCGACACGTTCAAGCGTCCCATCTATGCGGGCAACGCCATCCAGACCGTCCAGGCGAGCGATGGGACGAAGGTCCTGACGGTCCGCACCGCATCCTTTTCCCCAGCCGGGGAAGGGCAATCGGCGGCCGATGTTGAAAGCGTCGCATCGGTCGTCGGTTCTGCTCTCTCCGAATACCTCTCGCAGTCCCTGTCGTCCTCGGAGCGTCCGGAACTGACTTCCGCAAAGGTTATCATTTCCGGCGGCCGGGCGCTGGGTTCCGCGGAGAAGTTCGAGGAAGTTATCCTGCCTGTCGCGGACAAGCTCGGCGCCGCCGTCGGAGCCTCGCGCGCCGCGGTCGATGCGGGCTACGCTCCGAACGACTGGCAGGTCGGGCAGACCGGGAAGGTCGTCGCACCGCAGCTCTACATCGCCTGCGGGATCTCGGGTGCAATCCAGCACCTTGCGGGCATGAAGGACTCGAAGGTCATCGTCGCCATCAACAAGGACGAGGAGGCTCCGATCTTCCAGGTGGCTGACTACGGTTTGGTGGCGGATCTTTTCGAAGCGCTGCCGGAGCTTGCCAAACAGCTCTAGCTTCAGACTGGATGCTGGCCGCATCAATCTGATTTTACGAGGAATTCGTCGACTGTCCGCCTGCATGAGCGCGCGCGGACAGTCGACGCGCGCCAATACGCGGGGGATCGAAATTGAACGTGGAAATTCGAAGACGTTTTGTGGTCGGGGTCCCGGCGGAGCAAGCTGCGGGCGAAAACCGTGTTGCGATGACGCCCGACAGTGCCGTGCAGATGCAGAAGCTGGGATACGACTGCTTCATCGAGACCGGTGCTGGCAGGGCGTCCGGGTTTTCCGACGAGTCCTATCGGTCGGCGGGAGTCAGGATCGCCGACAGCGCCACCGCGCTCTATGATGCCGCCGACATTGTCGCCAAAGTCCGACCGCCTAGCCGCGAGGAATTGGATTACCTGGGGACAGGAAAGACGCTGATCTCTTTCTTCTATCCGGCGCAGAACGCCGAGTTGCTGGAGCTTGCGAGGGAACGGGGCGCCACGGTCGTCGCGATGGATATGGTGCCCCGCATTTCCCGGGCCCAGAAGATGGATGCGCTGTCTTCTATGGCGAACATAGCCGGATACCGCGCGGTCATCGAGGCTGGTTCGAACTTCGGGCGCTTCTTCACCGGACAGGTCACCGCTGCGGGCAAGGTTCCCCCAGCGAAGGTGCTGGTCGTCGGCGCCGGGGTTGCCGGACTGGCGGCGATCGGGACAGCGACCTCGCTGGGCGCGATCACCTACGCCTTCGACGTCCGCCCCGAAGTGGCCGAACAGATCGAATCCATGGGCGCGGAGTTTGTCTATCTCGACTTCGACGCACACCAGGATGGTGCTGCCACGGGCGGCTATGCGGCCCCATCGTCGCCTGAGTTCAGGGAAAAGCAGCTCGCGAGGTTCCAGCAGCTTGCACCAGAGATGGACATCGTCATCACTACCGCACTGATCCCAGGTCGGGATGCTCCAAAACTGTGGCTTGCCGACATGGTCGCTTCGATGAAGCCGGGGTCGGTCATCGTGGATCTCGCGGCCGAACGCGGCGGCAACTGTGATCTCACTGTGATGGACCAGCGCGTCGTCTCCGGGAACGGCGTCGTGGTGATCGGTTACACCGATTTCCCAAGCCGAATGGCGGCGCAGGCTTCGGCACTCTACGCAAACAATGTCCGCCACATGCTCTCGGATCTTACGCCGGGGAAGAACGGTCAGCCCGTCCATAACATGGACGATGACGTTATCCGGGGTTCAACAGTCTGCTCTGAAGGCCGGATCACCTATCCGCCTCCGCCTCCCAAGGTTCAAGCGATCGCCACACAGAAGCCGAAGGAAAAGGTCAGGGAACCCACACCGGAGGAGAAGAGGACAACCGAGCTCGCTGTGTTCAGGAAGCAGACCAGGAACCTCGGGTTCATGCTGGCATTGGGAACAGGCGTCCTCCTGCTTGTCGGCGCCTACGCCCCAGCCAGCTTCATGGCGCATTTCGTCGTCTTCGTGCTGGCGTGCTTCGTCGGGTTCCAGGTGATCTGGAACGTCTCCCATTCGCTGCACACGCCCCTGATGGCAGTGACAAACGCCATATCCGGCATCGTCATCCTCGGAGCGCTTCTGCAGATTGGAAGTGGCAGTCAGTTGGTGATGACGCTCTCGTCGCTCTCGGTGCTGGTTGCGACGGTCAATATCGTCGGGGGCTTCCTCGTCACGCGACGGATGCTCGCCATGTTCCAGAAGTCCTGATCGGGGGATCGACAAATGACCATCGGTATCGTTTCTGCGGCTTACATTTCGGCGGCCGTTCTGTTCATCCTATCGCTCGGCGGACTGTCCGGTCAGGAAAGTGCGAAGCGGGCCGTCTGGTACGGCATTGTCGGCATGGGCCTCGCCGTCGTCGCCACCGTGTTCGGCCCTGGCGTGGGCAACTGGTTCGTCATCGCCCTCATGATCGGTGGCGGAGCGGTTCTCGGCCATTACGTCGCAAGCCGGGTGCAGATGACTGAAATGCCGCAGCTCGTGGCGGCACTGCATTCCTTCGTCGGACTTGCGGCGGTGTTCATCGGGTTCAACGCCCACACGGAGGCCGAGCAGATCGCGGGTCTCGATCTCACAGCTCGTGCCGCCCTGACCGGATTTGCTGGTATTCTTGCACACAAGACCCCGGTCGAACTCTCCATAATGAAGGTCGAAGTCTTCCTCGGCGTCTTCATCGGTGCCGTTACGTTCACCGGTTCGATCGTCGCGTTCGGGAAGCTCGCCGGAAAGGTCGATGGCAAGGCGAAGAAACTCCCCGGCGGTCACTTCCTCAACGCGTCGGCGGCCACCCTGTCGGTAATGCTGCTGTTCATATACGCCAACGAGACCCAGGTCTGGCCGCTGGCAGTCATGACACTCGCCGCCTTTTTCATCGGATACCACCTCATCATGGGTATCGGCGGCGCAGACATGCCAGTAGTCGTATCCATGCTGAACAGCTATTCCGGATGGGCCGCGGCAGCGATAGGATTCACGCTCGGAAACGATCTTCTGATCGTCACGGGGGCATTGGTCGGCTCCTCCGGTGCAATCCTCTCCTTCATCATGTGCAAGGCAATGAACCGTTCGTTCGTCTCGGTCATCCTTGGCGGATTCGGATCTGCGGTTGGCCCCGCGATGGAAATCGTAGGGGAGCAGGTGGCCATCGACGCCGAAGGCGTGGCGTCCGCTCTCAACGACGCTGATCGCATTGTGATCGTGCCGGGGTATGGAATGGCTGTCGCCCAGGCGCAGCAGGCCGTTTCAGAACTGACACGCAAACTCCGTGCCGCCGGAAAGGACGTGCGCTTTGCTATCCACCCCGTTGCCGGACGCCTGCCAGGCCACATGAATGTTCTGCTTGCAGAGGCGAGGGTCCCCTATGACATCGTTCTCGAAATGGACGAGATCAACGAGGATTTTCCGCAAACCGACGTCGCGATCGTCATTGGCTCGAACGACATCGTGAATCCGGCCGCCCAGGAGGATCCCAATTCCCCCATCGCCGGGATGCCCGTGCTCGAGGTCTGGAAGGCCAAGCAGGTGTTCGTTTCCAAGCGCGGCCAGGGAACGGGGTATTCCGGCATCGAAAACCCGCTGTTTTTCCGGGAGAACACCCGGATGTTCTACGGGGACGCCAAGGCTTCCGTCTCCGAACTTCTTCTGAAAGTCGCGACCTAGAAATTAGGCCGTCCCCCGGAAACCTGGCACGCGAGGGAAATCCATGACAGAACATCGCGGCCGCATATGCGCCATCCGGATCGACGGTCTCGTCGGGACATGTCCTCGCGAGATCGAGGCGGAAAAGCAGATAGCGATCGCGGACCTGCTCGAGGAGAATACCTTCGAACTCGTGGGTCGATCGGAGCAGGGCCCATATCATCTGGTGCTGTCGACGGCCGGGGCCAGACTTGCACTTCACGTCTCCGACGCCGACGCTATCCATGTCGTCTCTCATTTCCTGTCCCTGACGCCCTTGCGTCGAGTGATACGAGACTACAGGACGATCTGCGACACGCACTTCGGCGCGAATGCGTGTCCGGATCCTTACAGGTTCGAGGCAATCGACATGGCGCGACGCGGAATTCACAACGAGGGCTCGAACCTTCTCCGCGATCGGCTGGCGTCGAAGGTGTGGATGGATCTCGACACTGCGCGGGGCCTGTTCACGCTCATCGTCGCTTCGGAGACCAGCCGCGCTGGTCCGGTGGCTTCCGGCTGGCGACCATCGAAACCACAGACGATCGCTGATCATTGAACCCAGGCCGCTGACGGGCGTCCGGCGCGGGTGCACCGAGTCATAGCATGTTCCTATGGGATTCATTGCAACCGCATGGGTCGACACGTTCGACATCGACAGCTTCCATGCGAGCGTCACAACGATCGACGCCAGATGACTGCTGACAGGAGGAACGAATGCGAATAGTTGAGGTTGGCCGGGATGCTACCGCTCGCCGCGAGAGCAGGATGCGAAGCATTCTGTTCGTCCCGGGTGACTCCGAGCGGAAGATCGAGAAGGCGGTTGCCTCCAAAGCGGACGCTATCGTCATAGATCTCGAGGATTCGGTTTCCCCATCGGAGAAGGCCGAAGCACGTCACCTTACCAAATCGGTGCTTCTGAATTCCGGGCGCCGGGTTGTCGGTGTCCGTGTCAATGCCCGTGATACGGAATGGCATCTTCACGACCTCGCCGTAATAGCCGGTGGCGGCCCTGATTTCATCATGCTTCCAAAATGCACCAGCTCTGAAGATCTAATGATACTGGATCACCAGCTCGCTGTTCTCGAAACTGCCTACGGACTGGAGGTCGGCCATATCGGACTGATCCCGCTCGTCACCGAGACAGCAGCTTCGGTTCAGTCGCTCGACTACAGGTCCGCGCCCGCACGGCTGATGGCTTTGGGTTTCGCGGGCGAAGACTTTTCCGCCGACCTGGGCGTCGCGGCAAGGGGGCCGACCCGAAATCTGAACCCTCTACTCGTCATCGGGCGCCAGATGACGGCAATCGCAGCTGCGGCAGCACGCGTTCCGGCAATCGACACGCCATTTCCCGATCCCAAGGACGCCGGAGGGTTGGAAAGCGAAACCGTTGAAGCCCGGGAGCTTGGATTTGGTGGAAAGCTTTGCATCCATCCGTCCCAGATCGACATTGTCCACTCGGTCATGAAGCCGAGCGAGGACGAGCTCCGATGGGCGAAGGCCGTGGCCGACGCTTTTGAAACCTCGCCAAATCAGGGTGTCACTCTTCTCGACGGGAAGATGATCGATAGGGCGCATCTTCGTCTCGCGCTGCGCCGACTGGCGATGGTTCCGAATGACGAAACGACCGGAGTCTAGTATCAATGGACAACAGCAGCATTCATATCGACATCGAACACCTGAAAACCTGGATAGGCCGCAAGCAGGAGATCGAAGATGTCCTTGCCCGAAACCCTGCCGCAGCGATGGCCGCCACCTTGGACCATGAGCAACTGCCGTCCGCGGGCGATAGCATCGGCCCGCTCTGGCACTGGGCCTATTTCACCCCGCTCAATCGGCAGTCGGAGCTTTCAACCGACGGGCATCCGAGGCTGGGAGGTTTCCTGCCGCCCATTCCACTCCCCCGTAGAATGTGGGCTGGTGGAAGACTGGCGTTCCATGCGCCGCTCAGGATCGGCGACACCGTGCGCAAGGTCACGGAAATCGTCGATGTGACCCACAAGAGTGGGCGGCAGGGCGATCTGGTCTTTCTCACCCTGCGCCACACCTTGAGCTCTGGCGATGCGATCGCGATCGAGGAGGAACAGGACATCGTCTATAGGGAGCCCAGCCCGGTTACCACGGCCGCTCCAGCGGGCGCGGTGACGCCACAGGAAACTGTCATCGAGCGGGTTCAATGGCGCGATGGATGTCTCCCGACGCCCACGCTGCTCATGCGGTATTCGGCACTGACTTTCAACGCACACCGAATTCACTACGATCTTCCCTATGCCCGAGAAGAGGAAGGGTATCCGGGGCTTGTCGTGCACGGCCCCCTGATTGCGACACTTCTCGCGGACCGTCTGATGGCGCATGTACCGGGCAGGCTCGACGCGTTCTCGTTCAGAGGCGTGAAGCCGCTGTTCGCCGGGCAAACCTTTCACCTTTGCGGCCGCCAGGAAGATGACGGCAGCTACGCGCTTTGGGCCGAAGACCTGGATGGCTTCAAGACAATGACCGCCACCGCGTCGGTCCAGGAAGACTAGATCCGACGCGGACCCTGTGGCTGGTCCCGATGCCTTTGACCTGGAAAGCCTCCGCCTATGCAGCATACCGGCTGCCTTCTGTTAAAATGCATCATCAACTTTTCTCCCGAAGACTTTGCATGAGAACGCTGTAATGGAAGAAGCTAGCTCGCGCGCTGAACGCGAAAGCATGGAATTCGATGTCGTGATAGTCGGCGGTGGTCCCGCGGGGCTCTCCGCCGCTATCAGGCTGAAGCAGGTCAATCCCGAACTCTCCGTCGTCGTGCTGGAGAAGGGCGCCGAAGTCGGCGCGCATATCCTGTCGGGCGCCGTCGTCGATCCCATCGGCATCGACCGCCTGCTGCCGGACTGGCGCGAAGAGGCCGATCATCCCTTCAAGACCGAGGTGAAAGACGACCACTTCCTGCTGCTTGGCCCGGCTGGCGCGATCCGCATTCCGAACTTTGCAATGCCGCCGCTGATGAGCAATCACGGCAACTACATCGTCTCGCTCGGAAACGTCTGTCGCTGGCTTGCGAGCCACGCGGAAGCCTTGGGCGTCGAGATTTATCCGGGCTTCGCCGCCACCGAAATGCTCTACAACGACCAAGGCGCCGTCATTGGTGTCGCCACCGGAGACATGGGTGTAGAGAGGTGCGGTGAACCCGGCCCAAATTTTACCCGCGGCATGGAGCTGCTTGGTAAGTACGTGCTGATCGGCGAGGGGGTTCGCGGATCGCTCGCCAAGCAGCTGATCGCCAAGTTCGACCTTCAGAGGGACCGCGAACCCCAGAAATTCGGCATCGGCATCAAGGAGCTCTGGCAGGTCAAACCGGAGAACCACAAGCAGGGCCTGGTGCAGCACTCCTTCGGCTGGCCGCTCGGCATGAAGACCGGCGGCGGTTCCTTCCTGTATCACCTGGAAGACAACCTCGTCGCCGTCGGCTTCGTGGTGCATCTGAACTACAAGAACCCCTATCTCTATCCCTTCGAGGAATTCCAGCGCTTCAAGACGCATCCGGCGATCCGCACCACCTTCGAGGGCGGCAAGCGGCTCTCCTATGGCGCCCGCGCCATCACCGAGGGCGGTTACCAGTCGGTGCCGAAGCTGACCTTCCCGGGTGGCGCCCTGATCGGCTGCTCCGCCGGCTTCGTCAATGTGCCTCGCATCAAGGGCAGCCATAACGCTGTGCTCTCGGGCATGCTGGCGGCGGACAGGATCGCCGATGCGATTGCAGCAGGCCGCGCCAATGACGAGGTCATCGAGATCGAAAACGAATGGCGCGCAAGCGACATCGGCAAGGACCTGAAGAAAGTCCGCAACGTCAAGCCGCTGTGGTCGAAGTTCGGCACGGCCATCGGCGTCGCACTCGGCGGTCTCGACATGTGGACCAACCAGCTCCTCGGCTTCTCCTTCCTCGGCACACTCGGCCACGGCAAGACGGACGCTCAATCGCTGGAACCGGCTGCCAAGCACAAGCCGATCGACTACCCCAAGCCCGACGGCGTGCTCACCTTCGACCGTCTCTCCTCGGTGTTCCTGTCGAACACCAATCACGAGGAGAACGAACCGGTTCATCTGAAGGTCAAGGACATGGCACTGCAGAAGTCGTCGGAACACGACGTCTTCGCCGGTCCCTCGACGCGCTATTGTCCGGCCGGGGTCTATGAGTGGATCGAGAAGGACGGGCAGGAGACTTACGTCATCAACGCCCAGAACTGCGTCCACTGCAAGACCTGCGACATCAAGGACCCCAACCAGAACATCAACTGGGTTCCGCCGCAGGGCGGCGAGGGGCCCGTCTATCCCAACATGTGAGAGCGAGCGGAGGAGATCTTATGCTCGGAGATTATCTCGAGACGAGTGCAAGGCGCGTAGTTGCCGGGATTGATGAGGATGGGAAGTCGATGGTCGTCAGCGATCAGCCTACGCCCGCGCGGCTGGCCACAGACGCGTTTGTCATCAATCAGATCTGGCGGATGGACAGCCTGCCACCCCGAATCCTTGCTGACGATGCGAGTGGGGAACAGGTCTCAATCTGTCCGCCCGCCGCAGGGTTCATCTACCTTGTCACCACCTTTCCGCCGGATTCGTCCTGGGACCTCGCCCACGGTTACGAAGCGGCTCTTGCTGCGTCCGGTGATCGCGAGGCGTCGGTCAGCAGCAGTACCATCGCAGGACTGCATGAGACGGACACGGTCGACATCATCACGGTAATCAGTGGGGAGATGTACGCCGTACTGGAGCACGGTGAAGTTCTTCTGAAGAAGGGCGACTCCTTCGTGCAGCGAGGAACCAAGCACGCCTGGAGCAATCGCACGAACGAGCCCTGCACCATCGTGGCTGTGATGGCGGCTGCGGTGCGCTGACACTCGAACCCAGTGCCAGGAAACATCGTCCTTCAACGCCGGGTACGGCGCTCTTGCCAGCGGAAGCTAACCATGAAGATCAACAAAATTCTCGTCGCGAACCGTTCCGAAATTGCGATCCGTGTGTTTCGCGCGGCCAACGAACTCGGGATAAAAACGGTTGCGATATGGGCTGAGGAAGACAAGCTGGCACTGCACCGCTTCAAGGCGGACGAGAGCTATCAGGTTGGTCGCGGCCCGCATCTCGCGCGCGATTTCGGCCCCATCGAGAGCTACCTGTCGATCGACGAAGTCATCCGCGTCGCCAAGCTCTCCGGCGCCGATGCGATCCATCCGGGCTACGGCCTGCTCTCGGAAAGTCCGGAATTTGTCGACGCGTGCGACAAGGCAGGCATCGTCTTCATCGGCCCGCGCGCGGATACCATGCGCCAGCTCGGCAACAAGGTGGCGGCCCGCAATCTGGCGATCTCGGTCGGCGTTCCCGTCGTGCCCGCAACCGACCCGCTTCCCGACGACATGGCGGAAGTCGCCCGCATGTCCGAAGAGATCGGCTATCCCGTCATGCTCAAGGCCTCCTGGGGCGGCGGCGGTCGCGGCATGCGCGCCATCCGCGATCCTAAGGACCTTGCCCGTGAGGTGACCGAAGCCAAGCGCGAGGCGATGGCCGCCTTCGGCAAGGACGAGGTCTATCTCGAAAAGCTCGTAGAGCGCGCCCGCCACGTCGAAAGCCAGATCCTCGGCGACACGCACGGCAATGTCGTTCATCTCTTCGAGCGCGACTGCTCGATCCAGCGCCGCAACCAGAAGGTCGTCGAGCGCGCGCCGGCCCCTTATCTCAGTGAAGCGCAGCGCCAGGAACTGGCGGACCACTCGCTGAAGATTGCCAAGGCGACAAGCTACGTCGGTGCCGGAACGGTCGAATACCTCATGGACGCCGACACGGGGCAATTCTACTTCATCGAAGTCAATCCGCGCATCCAGGTCGAGCACACGGTCACCGAAGTCGTGACAGGTATCGATATCGTCAAGGCGCAGATCCATATCCTCGATGGCTTTGCGATCGGCACCAAAGGATCGGGTGTCCCGGAACAGAAGGACATCCGCCTCAACGGCCATGCCCTGCAGTGCCGCATCACCACCGAGGATCCGGAGCACAACTTCATCCCGGATTACGGCCGCATCACCGCCTACCGCGTAGCGTCTGGCTTTGGCATCCGCCTCGATGCGGGAACGTCCTATGCGGGCGCGATCATCACCCGCTACTACGACCCGCTTCTCTGCAAAGTGACGGCGTGGGCTCCGGAGACCGATGAAGCAATCGCGAGGATGGACCGCGCACTGCGCGAATTCCGTATTCGTGGCGTCGCCACCAACCTGACCTTCCTCGAGGCGATCATCACGCATCCGAAGTTCAAGGATAACAGCTACACAACGCGCTTCATCGACACGACGCCGGAGCTTTTCCAGCAGGTCAAGCGCCAGGACCGCGCTACGAAGCTGCTCACCTATCTGGCCGACGTCACCGTCAACGGTCACCCGGAAGCAAAGGATCGGCCGCGTCCTACCGCGGATGCCGCCGAGCCCGTCGTACCCTACACCAACGGCACGACGATCAAGGACGGCACCAAGCAGCTGCTCGACACGCTGGGTCCGAAGAAGTTCGGCGAATGGATGCGCAACGAAAAGCGCGTGCTGATGACCGACACGACGATGCGCGACGGCCATCAGTCGCTGCTCGCGACCCGCATGCGCACCTACGACATCGCGCGTATCGCCGGCACCTATGCGCATGCGCTGCCGAACCTGCTCTCGCTGGAATGCTGGGGCGGCGCCACCTTCGACGTCTCCATGCGCTTCCTCACGGAAGATCCGTGGGAGCGCCTGTCTCAGGTGCGCGAGGCAGCGCCGAACCTGCTGCTGCAGATGCTGCTGCGCGGGGCGAACGGCGTCGGTTACAAGAACTACCCCGACAACGTCGTCAAATACTTCGTCCGCCAGGCGGCTGCCGGCGGTATCGATCTATTCCGCGTCTTCGACTGCCTGAACTGGGTCGAGAACATGCGCGTGTCGATGGACGCGGTGGCCGAGGAGAACAAGCTCTGCGAAGCGGCGATCTGCTACACCGGCGATATCCTGAATTCGGCGCGTCCGAAGTATGATCTGAAGTACTACACCGATCTCGCCGTGCAGCTCGAAAAGGCCGGCGCGCATATCATCGCGCTGAAGGACATGGCGGGCCTGTTGAAGCCCGCTGCCGCCAAGGTTCTGTTCAAGGCGCTGCGCGAGGCGACCTCGCTGCCGATCCACTTCCATACTCACGATACATCGGGCATCGCGGCCGCGACTGTTCTTGCCTCCGTTGATGCGGGCGTTGACGCTGTGGACGCCGCGATGGATGCTTTCGCTGGCAACACATCGCAGCCGTGCCTCGGCTCGATCGTGGAAGCGCTGCGTGGTTCGGAGCGCGATACAGGTCTCGATCCGGAATGGATCCGTCGCATCTCCTTCTACTGGGAAGCGGTGCGCCACCAGTACGCGGCCTTCGAAAGCGATCTCAAGGGACCGGCGTCTGAAGTCTATCTTCACGAAATGCCGGGCGGCCAGTTCACCAATCTCAAGGAGCAGGCGAGGGCGCTTGGGTTAGATTCAAAGTGGCATCGCGTGGCGCAGGCCTATGCCGACGCCAACCAGATGTTCGGCGATATCGTCAAGGTCACGCCGTCTTCCAAGGTGGTCGGCGACATGGCGCTGATGATGGTCTCCCAGGATCTGAGCGTCGCCGACGTCGTCGGCGCAGACAAGGAAGTGTCCTTCCCTGAATCCGTCGTCTCGATGCTGAAGGGCGATCTCGGTCAACCGCCGTCGGGCTGGCCGGCAGCGCTGCAGAAGAAGGCTTTGAAGGGCGACGCTCCCTATACGGTGCGTCCGGGTTCGCTGCTCGAGGATGCCGATCTCGATGCAGAGCGCAAGACGATCGAGACCAAGCTGGAGCGCGAGGTCGACGACTTCGAATTCGCCTCCTATTTGATGTATCCGAAGGTCTTCACCGATTTCGCCTTCGCGTCGGATACCTATGGCCCGGTTTCGGTCCTGCCGACGCCTGCCTACTTCTACGGTCTCGATGATGGCGAGGAGCTGTTTGCCGACATCGAGAAGGGCAAGACGCTCGTCATCGTCAACCAGGCGATGAGCGGCACCGACAGCCAGGGCATGGTCACGGTGTTCTTCGAGCTCAACGGCCAGCCGCGCCGCATCAAGGTTCCGGATCGCGCCCATGGCGCCACCGGTGCCGCTGCCCGCCGCAAGGCGGAGCCGGGCAATGCCGCCCATGTCGGCGCGCCGATGCCTGGGGTCATCTCCCGCGTTTTTGCCACGCCAAAGCAGACTGTTAAGGCAGGCGACGTTCTTCTTTCGATCGAAGCCATGAAGATGGAAACGGCGATCCACGCCGAGAAGGACGGAACGATCGCCGAAGTTCTCGTGCGGGCGGGCGACCAGATCGACGCCAAGGACCTTCTTCTGGTCATTTCGACCTAGAGTGAGTGCCGAGACGACATGCTGCCCACCCGTTGTGGCAGGCAGCATGCAAATGTTGTCAATTCGGCAGGGCGTATGCCACGAGCGCGTCACCCCGCACATCGGAGTCCCGGGAGCCGCCTGTGGAAACTACCACATACTGTTTGCCCGTCTTCGCGGAAACGTAAGTCATCGGCGTGGCTCCGGCGCCGACCGCAAGGCGATCCTTCCAAAGCAGGCGGCCTGTGGCGGTTTCGAGGGCACGGATATAGAAATCCTGCGTTCCTGCAAAAAACGTCACGCCCGTCGCGGTCGTGAGCGGCCCGCCGATCGTTGGCATGCCGATCGGGATGGAAAGACCAGTCTTGAATCCCAACGGTCCGGTATCCTTTGAAGTGCCCATTGGCACCTGCCATGCGATCCTTCTTTTCGCGATGTCGATTCCCGTGAGCGTACCCCATGGCGGGGCTTGGCACGGGATGCCTAGGGGCGACATGAAATCAGCGATCTGAATTGCGTAAGGGGTGCCGGACATGGGCGAGAGTCCGTTCTCACCTTGCTGTTCAGGAGTAAGCTTTTCCGCTTCGGCACGCGGCACCAACTTGAGGATTTGCGCGACCCGGATATCATTGATAACCAGTGTACCTCGCGTCGGATCGATAGATGCGCTTCCCCAATTGAAGCCGCCGAAGTGACCGGGAAAGTCCAGGGATTCGGTCAGGCCGGGAGGCGTGAATTCGCCTTCGTACCGCAGTTGCCGGAAGCGGATTCGGCAGTAGAGCTGATCGAACGGGGTTGCGCCCCACATGGACTGCTCGTTCAGCCTAGCCGCGCCGATAGTTGGGAACTCGACGGATTGCGGCTGGGTGGCCGACAAGTAGTCGCCAGGGGCGCTACCCTGTGGCGCCGGGCGCTCTTCGACCTGCGTGACAGGCTTGCCTGTTCGACGGTTCAGAACGAAGATCTGCCCACGCTTCGTCGGAATGAAGATAGCCGGAACCGAAGCTCCAGTTTGATCCGGGGCATCGGCCAGGGTCGGCTGCGAAGGGACATCATAATCCCAGAGGTCGTGGTGAACGGTCTGGTAGTGCCAACGCTCCTGCCCGGTTTTTATATCGAGAGCGACAACGGAAGAGCTGTAGGCGTTGTCTGCTTCGCTGCGCATCCCCCCGAAGAAGTCAGGGCTCGGGTTGCCCGTCGGCAGGAACAGAAGGCCAAGGCTCTCGTCAAACGAGGGCGTCGACCACACATTCGGCGTGCCCCGATCGTAGTCGCTTATGCGGCCCGACGAATCGGGAAGAAGGGTTTTTCCCGCATTCCAGGCCCATACCAAAGCACCAGTCTTGGCATCGAACGCGCGGACCACACCCGAAGGTTCACCCACTGCCTGGTTATCACGCACATATCCCCCTACAATGATAAGGCCGTCAACGACCGTTGGCATCGAGGTGGGATAGTAGGTTTGAGCCGTACCGTCGCCCATGCTCTGGCGCAGGTCGACTGTTCCATTGTTGCCGAAGGATTCGCATTCGCGGCCAGTTTCCGCATCCAACTCCAGGAGTCGAGCGTCAATGGTCGAGAAGACTATGCGGGTGGCGCAGAGGCTTTCATGGGGCGCGGTCGCGCCTTCATAGAATCCGACACCGCGGCAGTGCTTCCAGCGCTTTGCGTGTGTCTGCGGATCGAACCTCCATTTTTGCTTCCCCGTGTCCAGATCCAGCGCGAACACGACGTTGTTGGCCGTGCAGGAGTACAAGGTGTCACCAATCTGAATTGGGGTGTCCTCGTTCTCGCCACCGCCGGTCGCTGGATCCAAGGAGTGGTAAACCCACGCGACCTTCAGATCCTTGACGTTTTCCTTTGTAATCTGGTCGTAGGGTGCAAACCGAGTGCCGCTACCGTCACGCCCGTAGTACCGCCACTCTGAAGGCTGTTTAACACCCGCCTGAGGCAAACTCCGGTTATCGCTGGCCGTTTCCTGTATCACCTCGTGCGGAACGAACGTGAAACCGATCAGGACAAGAAACAGGGCTAAAGTCAGACCAGCCGCGCCGTATGCGAGCGGCTTGGACGGGGCGGAACGCCGTCGTAGCCTTGGTGCGAGGATAGCGGCGAAGAATCCAAGAACCGTCGGCGCGACAATACGCGGAACTAGCGGCCAAAAGGATGCGCCCACTTCAAAGTAGGACCATAGAAGAGTGGCCATGTAGACAAGCAGATAGAGCCAGGCGCCGAAAACGTCGCGTCGGGAGTAGAGGATCCCAACGGCTACGAGTGCGACACCCGTGAGCAGGTAGTATCGGGAGCCGCCGAGTGCGACCAGCCACGTGCCGCCAGCGGCTAGGGTCAGGCCAATGATTACGGCAAACGTGCCGAAGACAAGCAACGGAATGTCGAAGCGAGCTCTGCGTAAAGCGGGAGTTTCGGTCATTGCAAAAACTTTCGGGTCTAATGGGGAATGCCGCGTCAAACAGGAGCGGCGAAGATTGTTGAGTATGTCCTTTCAATTTGAGTGGCGTAGCGTCTGCTTGACGGCCACCCGCTTGGAATGAATCCCACAATCGAAGTGTGCTCCGGATGGGATTGCCGAGTTGATCCGGGGTGAGAAGGAGCCCGAC
This sequence comes from Hyphomicrobiales bacterium, assembly GCA_900471485.1. Classification (GTDB taxonomy): domain Bacteria; phylum Pseudomonadota; class Alphaproteobacteria; order Rhizobiales; family Rhizobiaceae; genus Rhizobium. Next base: position 37,734 of record UCEU01000046.1, on the reverse strand, counting down.
ATGGCTGGGGCCTACGTCACGAATTGAACCGCAACGTTCCCAGTCGCGGGAAGCGCGCATGGCTTCAACCGTGAGGCGGAAAGCTCTGAAACGCCAAGGGATCACTTGGCGAACGCCGATGGCAGCGAGGGCGCGAACCCTTCTGACTTGAAGATCGCGGATCCTCCGTGGACGTCGAAATCATCGGCCGTAGTGACGTACACCTCGCGTGTGCCGGCCTTGATAGCAACATTGGATGTACGCAGATTTCGGCCAGCTTCGCGCCCCGCGATCGTGATCTGGCCAATTCCGGTACCGTTGCGATTGAGTACGATCACGCGTCCTTGCCCATGCAGTGCAATATAGAGATTACCTTCGCTATCCGATTTCATTGAGTCCGGGCCGGAGCTGCTGAACCGATACGCGACCGTGTCGCCGTATGGCTCGACATGGGTGGCGTCCTGCAAGTTCAGACGGCGGAGCACTCCTGCGGAAAACTCCACCACCCAGAGCACTTTCCCGTCGGGCGAGAGCGCAAGCCCGTTGCCACTCGCAAGGTGCTCGACGAGGGGCTGTACAACCTGACTGCCTGATTTCATGTAGTACACTCCGCCCGTGCGTTCGCCGCGTTCCGGATGAGAATCCGTGAAATAGAGGCCGCCAGCCGCGTCGAAAACGATATCGTTTGGAAGGTAGCCTTGATCCGCTGCCAGCAAGACCCGCCGATCTTCACCCTTGGCATCGACCGAGAAGATTGTTCCGCCACGCCCATCCTTGTAGGCAGCAGCCACATACAATCGGTTGTCGGGTCCGAAGGCGAGAGCGCAAGGCATTATCGCCCGGTCCTCGAGTAGCGTCGTCAACTTCTTGTCGGGAGTTGCCTTCTCGATCTTTCCGTTCAGAACGTCGACGAACAACAGGTTTCCTGCGGAGTCGAAGACCGGTCCCTCCAATACAGTGGCGGTGTCGGTTGCCTGGATCCACTTCGTGGCTTCGACAGTCTGCAACTGCCGATCGGGCATCGGTATCGCATAAGGGCCAGTCGTCGCGGGATCGGCAGAGAAATGATCGGCGGCAGTTGCGGGCGCGACCGTGGCCATGATGAGGGTTGAGAAGATGAAGCCGTGGAAGGTCTTGTTTAGCATGGCGCTTCTTTCGCGATGATGTCCGTTCCCGGCTGGTAGATCGCGGAGCGCCCGGCTCGGGCCTTCGAGACGCCGTTGCCAGCGCGTGGGCTCCACGACTGAACAGGACAAGGGTCGTCGCCGCATGTTCCGGGCGACTGGCCGCTGATTATGAGTCGGTATTCTGCGGCCAACATCATGCTGACAGCAGCTTCAGGGATGATAGGATCCGGGATCGCGTCCGATAATGGCTGTAGTTCTTGAAACCGTGCGAAGCAAAGTTTCGCAATTCGAGCGTTCAGGGGAGCCACGCCAGCATGCGCATTTGCCCCGAAGCTGGAACCGCCAATGATTCAGAAGACGAACACGCCTTTGCCACCCGCCTGCTTGTCGAATTCTCGATAGGCCAGTTCTGCGTCGTCCAGCTTCCAACGGTCTGTGAACAATCGGTCTACGTCGACGCCCTTGCTGGCAATGAAGGTCGCGCAATCCTTCATTCCAACCTCGGAGAAAGTGTAGGATCCGATGATTGTCCGCTGCTTTCCAATCACGTCCTTCATCGCAGCCACATTTAGATTGCCGCTAATGGCGACGAGCGCAATGCGCCCCCAGGGAGCCGTCGATGAGACAGCCTGCTGTTTGGCCACATCGCCCCCGGCGCACTCGATCGAGCATGTCACGCCTTTGCCCTTGGTCAATTTTCTGATTTCTTCAACGGGGTCCTTTTCGCTGCCGTTGATTACGTGAGCGGCGCCGAAGGACTTCGCATTTTCGACGCGATCAGCGGCGATATCGATCCCGATGGTCTCGATGCCCATGGCCGCAGCAAGCTGAACGGCGGAGAGACCGACGGGGCCGAGCCCGAATACCGCCAGCGTGTCACGCGCCGAGAGGTTCAAACGTCCGATGGCTCCGTAGGCCGTTCCCGTCCCACACGCGATAGCGGCACCACCAATGAACGAAATCTCGTCCGGAAGGTGCACCAGGGTGCTCACAGGCACTCGCATGTAGTCCGCGTGGGCTCCATGCTTGACCACGCCGTGAATGTCGGCCCCGTGATCGCACATCTGTGTCCAGCCAGTACGGCAGTGGTCGCAGTGACTGCATCCCTCGTAATGGAAGACGATCACGCGATCGCCGACCCTGAACGAGGCAGGATCGACGCCAGGCCCTACGGCTGCGATCACGCCACACGGTTCATGCCCGGCTATAATTGGAGCGTCTGCGGGAAGACCGCGCTCCTCGAATCCCTTGAGACCCAGAGACTTGATGATCTGCGAGGGTTGACCGCGATAGTAGTGGAGATCACTCCCGCACATTCCCGAAGCCTTTATTTCGACGACAGCCTCGCCAGGACCGGGGATCGGATCCTCGAAGTTCAACGTCTCCAGAATTCTGTTTCCCCGGAATACTACGCCACGCATTGCAGACTATCCTCCATGATATCGATGGGGCACCGACGGGTCGCAGCGCCAAGGCATCGCTCCGCAGACCTGAACGGCACACGCAATGAAAACATCGATGCGGATCAGATCAACAGTGTTCATCGGCCCACGCTCGCGCCCTCATGCTTCCAAAGGCCAGGCCTATCGCAGAAGCAGCGGGGCGAGGCGTGACCAAGCGCGAGCGCCCACGAGATAGGCAGCGGCTATGGATGCCGCTGGAGTTTTCTATCGCCAAGGGCCGGACATGAGTATTCATTGCAACATCCGCGTGATCCGCAATAACGTCGCCGAACTTCGGAAGTCGCCGATCTTTCCAGATTGGATGACATCCGGCAGACCCTGCGCTGCTTCCGAGGAGGAGTTGGGCAAGTGGATGGCATAAATGACGGCGAGCAGTGCCCAGATACGGGCCGTTGCTGCTCAGGGCTGTTGAAATTCGGAGGAGAAGCATGACATTGGCAAGAGAATTCGAGACGACGCGGTCCGTCGATACACCTGTCGCGTCGCGGGGCAGGCGCACCAGCGCGGTTATAGGGACAACCATCGGCAACGTTCTCGAGTTATTCGACTTCGCTTCCTACGCGTTCTTCGCGTCAATTATAGCGATGCACTTTTTCCCAGCCGGAAACGATTTCCTGGCTCTGATGAGCACGTTCGCCGTTTTCGGCGTGGGTTTCGTTGCACGCCCCCTCGGCGCCGTCTTCTTCGGCAGGTTTGGTGACAGCCAGGGGCGTAAGCTTGCACTCTTGATCTCGATGCCCCTCATGGGCGTCGGAACCCTGCTGGTTGGAGCCACTCCGTCGTATGCCTCGATCGGCATTCTTGCCCCGATTCTTCTGATCGTGGGCCGCATCATGCAGGGCTTCGCAGCGGGCGGAGAGGTTGGCAATGCAATCGCCTTCCTGCTGGAATGGGCTCCCAAGCGTCGGCGCGGGCTCTACAGCAGCCTCCAGCAGTGCACCGCATTGCTGGGGACACTGGTGGGCTCCGGCACCGCTGCGATCCTGACCACCGTCCTTTCATCGGAGGACCTCCACTCCTGGGGCTGGCGCCTTCCGTTCCTGATCGGTGGCCTCCTGGTTGCGCCGCTCGGCCTCTATCTTCGCCGCTACATCGACGAGACCCCCGAGTTCGAAAAGGTGGCTGCGGCTCCTTCCGAACCGGTGACGAGCGAAAGCCATTCCGGATGGGTTCAGGGTGCCAAGGCGCTTGCGATGTGCGGTGGCTGGGTCGTTTCCTTCTACATCTACCTGATCTATCTGCTGACGTTCATCACCAAGTACGCGGGCGTCGATCCCCAGACGGCTCTGTGGGCGAACTCGGCAGGCCTTGCATCGATGATGTTCAGCATCCCGCTCTTCGGAGCGATTTCCGACAAGGTGGGGAGGCGCCCGCCGCTTCTGATCGCACTTCTCGTGTCGATCGTGGCTCCATACCCGATCTTCGCGCTCCTGATGGACGGTGCGAGCCACGCGCAACTATATCTGATCTTCATCGGTGTCGGAGCGCTGACCGGGGTCTTTGCTGGCATCATGCCTGCCACGATGTCCGAGATGTTCCCAACCGCATCCCGCACGACAGGCGTCTCGATCAGCTTCGGCCTCGCAACGGCTGTGTTCGGCGGGTTCGCGCCGTTCATCGCTACCTGGCTCATCAACCTGACTGGCTCACCGCTGTCTCCGACCTACTACGTGATCGCGGCTTCCGTCGTCAGCCTTCTAGCAATCCTGCGTGTCAGGGAAACGGCTCACGCCGACCTGAAGTAGGCCGCACGCGGCTGCCTTGCAGCGCGCTGATTTCAAGACAAGCACAGGCAGGGTTCTTCCTCCCTGTGCTTCTCCTTTGGCTCATGTGCCTCGCTTCGCAGCCTCCTGACGTATGGCGTCAATGACAAGTCGCGTTGCACGGGGAAGATATCGCTGACGGGGATAGCATAGGTGCCATCCTGGGAACGGGGCGCACCAGTCGTCCAGCAGGTTGACCAAGTCGCCGCGCTCAAGGAATGGTGAAGCCTCCTCGTCGCCAAGGAAGCATATTCCGGCGTCCTGCATGGCAAGCATTAGGATCAACTGCCTGTCGCTGACCACAAGTGGGCCTGGAACCTTCACCGAGAACCATCGTCCGTCCTCGTTGAATTCCCAGTCATAGACTTTCCCCGTACCTTTCCATCGCCAGCGCACGCATGGAAAGTTGACGAGATCGCGCGGGTGGTCAGGACGACCGTTCCGCTCGACAAATCCGGGCGAGGCGACCGCTATCTGGCGCAGTTCCCCGCCCAGACGCACCGCTATCATGTCCAGGTCAATGACTTCACCGATCTTTAGGACGAGATCGAATCCTTCCGACACGACATTTGGGTCGTGGTCGTCTACCGTGATGTCGATCTCGATTTGAGGAAATTTCAGGCTGAAGTCCGCCAGCATCGGCATGAGGAACATCTCAGCCGCGGACCGCGGCGAGTGGATTCTGACCCTTCCTTGCGGATCCATCGACTTGCCCTTCGCCGTCGACAGAGCTTCTGTCAGTACCGATGCCGCGGGACGGATCTGCTCCAAGAGAGACGCACCTTGTTCAGTGAGTGCAACGTTCCGCGTGGTCCGGACGAACAACTGCACCCCCAGACTCTGCTCGAATTGCTTGATGCTCTGTCCGACAGCGGAGCCAGATACGCCAAGCCGTCGCCCAGCTCCGGTGAAGCTGCGTTCCTCGGCCGCCGCCAGGAAGGCACTCAAGTGTGCGAAGTCATTCGTTTCCGAAAAATTATCCAAGGCTGTCTTCCTCTATTGCGAAGCAGTGCTTCGCACGGTTTCAATAAGCAGCCTAATTCAATAGTTTCGTTTGGCAAACTAAATCATTCCTGCACGCGGGGTCCCGTATGGGACGCCTCCACCGAACCCGCTTCAAGGAATAGATAATGCAACTTGCACTAGCGCCTCACGATCGTTCGAAGCTTCTGCTCATCGTCGGATGCTATCTGATGATCCTGCTGGACACCTCCATCGTCATCACAGGCCTTCCGCATATCCGGGAGGACATCGGAATGTCCACGTCAGAGCTCGCGTGGGTTCAGAGCATCTACACGCTCCTATTCGGCGGTTGCCTGCTACTGGGTGCTCGAGCCGGAGATGTCCTTGGCGCACGCCGCGCGCTTGAGATAGGGCTGGCGATTTTCATGGCGATGTCTCTTGCAATTGCCATGGCTCAATCACCCGCTTGGCTGCTGACGGCGCGCGCGGCGCAGGGTGTGGGGGCCGCCATCGTCGCTCCTTCGGCGTTGACTCTGCTCTCGACGAATTTTGAGGAAGGACGTAAGCGAAACTGGGCAGTGGCCTGGTATGGCTCGGCCGCCGGGATCGGCACCAGCCTGGGCTTGGCGCTTGGCGGTCTCCTGGCAGATTATCTCTCCTGGCGCGTAGGCTTCCTGATCAACGTGCCGGTGGGGCTTTTGCTGATCCTCGCCATGAGGACGTATCTGCGTGAGAGCGTGAGCTCGCCGGTGCGGCTCGACCTCGCTGGTGCCGTGCTGTCGACCCTGGGATTCGGAGCGATAATCTACTCCGTGACGAGTTTCTCCGAAGGCGGCTGGGCGAACCCATCTACCCTTGCGCCATTCGCGCTCGGGGTGGTTCTCGTGGCGGGCTTCTTCTGGCACGAGAGCAGAGTAGAGCAGCCATTGGTGCCTCTGTATCTCTTTGGTGACCGTCGCCGGCTCGCTGCCTACATCGCGCGGTTCCTGTTCCTTGGGCCTGTAGTCGCCTTTTTCTTTTTCGGCTCGCAACTGATGCAGGGCGTGTATGGCTTCACAGCAACGGAAGCTGGGCTGGGTTTTCTTCCCATGACAATACCAGCGTTCCTTGCCGCACTGGTCGTGCCCCGCCTGATAGACAAGGTTGGCGGCCCCATGCTGGTGGTCGCAGGGCTGCTGACGACTTTTCTTGGAGTGGGCTACATGGCGTTTTGCGGTTCATACGCTTCCTTTTGGCCAACGCTCGGTCTGCCGATGGTTCTGGTTGGCGCGGGGCAGGGTCTGGCACTTGCTCCCATGACATCGACAGGGATTTCCGCTGTTCGCAGGTCCGACCTTGGCGCCGCATCCGGAGTTGTGAACGTGTCCCACCAGCTCGGCGCGTCATTTGGTCTGGGTCTGTTGAGCGCCGTCGCTGCGTCATTGGTTTCGTCCGATGGCGGTCCAAGCAGCATGATTATCGGCGAGGCACATTTCGCCTTTGTCGGAGGAAGCGCGATGCTTCTGCTGGCAGTCATCCTTTCTGCGGCGCTGATCCTCAACGGCGGCACTCGATCGCCCGCAGACGCTCAGATTTAGACTTTAAACAAACCGTGAGGATATCATGAAACATCTTCTAGCCTCCGCGCTAATCCTTTCCATGTCCGGCCCGCTCCATGCAGCTCCCATACAAGCGAGCAGGGCGGTGACGACGGAGTCTGGTCAGGTCAGCGGAACCGATGACGGAACGACCCTTTCCTACCTGGGCATCCCCTATGCGGCGCCCCCAACTGGACCCCTGCGTTGGCAGCCACCAAAGGCTGTGAAGCCATGGACGGAGACCCGTGTTGCAGACCATCTCGGCGACTCCTGCCTCCAAAACCCCGACCTTGGTGCGTTCGCCACTCCGGGCGGTAGCGAAGACTGCCTGTACTTAAATGTCTACGCCGATCGTCAGGGGTTGAATGCAGCGCGTGCAGAAGGTCGGAAGCTGCCAGTCTTCGTCTGGATCCACGGCGGCGGCCTGGCAGTGGGGCAGGGTGGTGATTACGATCCAAGACGCATAGCCTCCGAAGGAAAGTCCATAGTCGTAACCATGAACTACCGCCTCGGCATTCTGGGCTTCTTTTCCCATCCAGCAATCGACAAAGAAGGCCATGCGTCCAGCAACTACGGTCATATGGACCAGACCGCGGCCCTTCAGTGGGTTCATCGTAACATTTCCTCGTTCGGCGGCGACCCCGCGCGTGTCACTCTCTCCGGAGAGTCGTCCGGAGGCACGAGCGTCCTTGCCCAGGTGATCGCTCCCTCGGCAAAAGATACGTTCCAGCGCGCCGTGATGATGAGCGGCTCCGCCATGATGCTCCGCTGGCCACACTTCGGCGCGCCGACACCGCTCGATGCCGCTGAGAAAAAGGGAGCGGATTTCGCGGATGCTGTCGGCTGCGGTGGAGCTGACGCGGCGGCGTGCCTGAGGGCGTTGCCAGCGAACGTGGTTCTGGCGCACCAGAAACCGTACCTGATCGCGCAGACGGTCATCGACGGCGAATACATGCCGCAGCATCCTGCCGACGCATTGAAGACGGGCGACTTCAACGACGTATCCATCATCTCCGGAACGAACCGCAACGAGGGACGCTTCTTCGTCGGTTTCCCCGAGAACGAGACTGGCGTGGCGATGAGTGCAGAGACATATCCGGCAGCGGTGTCAGCGTTCTTCGGCAAAGATCTCGCCCAGAAGGTTGTCGCGGCTTACCCTCTCGCTCAGTTCAACAATCCAAGTGAGGCCTACGCTGCGGCGACGACCGACTATCTCTTCGCCTGCGGCAATCTGAAGCTCGCCGACACCACCGATCCGAAGGCCAAGGTCCGCGTATACGAATTCGCGGACGAGACGGCGCCCTCTTATCTGAAGCCCACAAGCTTTTCGCTTGGCTCCGCACACACCTTCGAGCTGGCATATCTCTTCCCAGGCTTCCATGGCGGTGAACTTGGCCAGCCGGTCGCTCTCAACGACATGCAGGAGAAGCTGGCGTCGGACATGACCGGATTCTGGACGGATTCTACGGGAGCCGAATGGAACGGCTGGCCGCAGTACAAGGCCGCCGGGGGCGAAATTCTCCGGTTGCGCTTGCCCCACGGAGACACGATCGGACGCGACCAGTTCGCGGCTGAGCACAAGTGCAATTTCTGGGATGGCACCGGGATCTACTGAGTAGCTGCTGTATCCTTTAGCCCCCTTTTTCGAGGTAGCTGTCCGTCTATGTTTCGCGTAGGCGGACAGCTTTGTTCAGGGGAAGGCAGCAGACCGCTGACCCCGCTCGCGGCTGCGGTCACAAGCCTACGATTTCGTGCAAATGAGTGACGCCAGTAACCGGAATGAAAGGGATGGAAGTCATATCCAGCACGCTTACTGCTTGCATTGAGAAGTCGACATGGCCAAGCTCCCCAAGAAAGAAAAGACGTACCCTTCATTCAGGCAACTGCTCGGTGACGCGGTCAGGAAGAAGCAGACCCGCCCCTTCGATACGGAGCTCAAGGAGCTGCTGAAATCGCCCGGAGTACTCGCCAGGTTGTGGAACAACTGGGCTGAATATCACAGGGTCGACTTTGGCCCGGGCAGAGAAGATCCCGATCCCATCGGCGTGCGGGCAGACGTCGAATTCCTGGGCGAAGAGTTCCGGGACAAGCAGGTCACGTTCAGGACTGACCTTGTAAGCGATATCGGCAAAGGCCGCATCCTGCATGTGGAACAGCAGACAAAGCATAACGAATTGGTCATGCTGCGTCGCATGGCGACATACGGATCCTTGATCAGTTCATTTTACAAATATCGAAGAAATCTCCTCCAAATCTATTACTACACGGGCGATCCTATCGCACGGTGGAACGCCGTCGCAGAACCGCAGGCTACTGTCAACAATGCCAACTGGGCGTCGGCAAACCGATTCGTTTTCATTGATGCAGGGGCTCAGGACCCTTGGGCGATGTTGGGATCCAAGAACGTCGAGTATGCAATGCTTGGGCTGCTGTCACGAGATGTCCCGAGGCTGGGTGAGTTCGTCGAGGACCTGCTCAGCCTTATGGCGAAGAAATACGAGCAAGGAAGCCTGGAGTCAGTCGACAAGCTTGTTACATGCGCGATGGTCGCATCTCTTCGAGGTAGGGAGAACATTGTGATGGAAAAATCTTCAGCCATGGACAAGGCGCGCCTACAGCGTGATCCTACTCGTTACTACAGCAGATTTCGTCCTCTCATAGGAGAGATGGTTGATGCTCATATCGATGCGGAGGTAAGCCGACAGGTAAGCGCACAGGTGAGCGAACACAAAGGTAACGTGGAAAACATGATGGAGAGGATTGTGCAGCTTGAAGGAGTTGCAGGGATCCACTTCCCGATGCAGTTCATGGACTGGAGCGTTCGTCATCTGTCTGGTGAGCAGTTGAGGGCGCTGGAACTCAGGATCAACGATCACAAAGATATTTACGCCGTAAGCGGTGACGTGAGGCCGTTACTTCTTGAAGTTCCAGGGCATCAGAGCGTCGAGATCGCTCGATGGCCAACCTGCGGCGATACGCTCGAGCGTCTGCGTCAGCCAGGCCAGCGGATCAACTTCGTTCATCTTGGCGGACTGGATGAGCGTAGAGAGCGTGGCCCAAGTCCTTCCGCCCCCTGCATTTCCGGCAAATAGGCTGTTCTTGCGAACAATTGCCTGGGGTCTGATTGCACGCTCAACAATGTTGGAGTCTATCTCGATGCGCCCGTCATGGAGGAACTGTTCGAAGGCTTCCCGTCGATTAAGGGCATAGCGAATTGCTTCGGCGAGTTTTGATTTTCCAGAGATGCGGGGAAGCGTGTCCTGCCAGAGTTTGTAGAGATCGGCAACGACTACAGCGGAGGCCTCCTGGCGGGCGGCTACGCGAACATCGGGGCTTTGTCCGCGCACCTTTTCCTCAATCGACCAAAGTGCGCCCATCTTTTCGATTGTCGCCGTTGCCACCTTTGAGCTGTCGTTTGCGTGCAGCTCGTAAAACCGACGGCGACCATGCGCCCAGCACCCCGCCAAAAGAGCGCCGTCGTTTCCGCGCTCAGGTCGAGCAACACGGTTATAGGCAGTGTACCCGTCGATCTGCAGGATGCCGCGATAGCCTTCCAGATGTCGAGCGACACAATCACCGGATCGACTGTCTTCAAAACGGTAGGCCACCATCGGCGGACCGCTCCCGCCGAATGGTCGATCGTCTCGCGCGTACGCCCATAGATACGCCGTCTTTGCCGACCCCGATCCGGGGACAAGTGTCGGCAATGTCGTCTCGTCGGCGAATATTCGTTCGCCTCTTTTGATCTGGCTGAAGGTGTAGTCCGCAAGAATCTCGAGTTCGAACCCGAGCTTGCCCATCCACCGCGCCATGATGCCGCGGTCGACTTCGACATGGTCGCGCAGGAAGATCGCCTCCTGTCGATAGAGCGGCAACCCGTCGCCGTATTTGGAGACCGCGATATAGGCGAGCAGCGCTTCCGTCGGAATGCCGCTTTCGACGATGTGTGCCGGGGCCGATGCCTGGATGACGCCGTCGTCGTTCTTGAAGGCATACTTCGGGCGATGCGTGACGATCACCCGGAACTTCGGCGGAATGACATCAAGCCGCTCGGAGGTATCTTCCCCGATCAGGACCTTCTGTTTGCCAGCATGTTCGGGCAGTTCGTCCGGCTCGATGACCACATGGACCCGCTCCAGATGTGGAGGAAAGCCTTTGCGTGGACGCGGCGCACGCTTTGCAGCGGCTGGATTGCGACCCTTGGCAACCAGTGCTTCGATCGCGGCAATGCCAGTGTCGATTTCTTCGAAGACAAACGCGCCCTGTTCGTCCAGGTCTGCCTCGATGTTCTTTCCCTGCTTTTCCGAGCGGCGGCCATACCTGTATCGATTGAAGGCCTTGAGGATCAGCTTCAACTTGGCGATCTGTTCGTCCGCGTCCGCATTGCGGGCCTTCAGATCAGCGACTTCGTCTTCCAGAACATCGGCGCGCGCAGCCTTTGCGGCCATCGCCAGGATCATGGCTTTCAGCGCATCAACGTCGTCAGGAAGCTCGAAATCAGCGGGTGTCATGCCCTTATGTAGAGCACAGTTCGGCGAGATTTTCCCTCAGTTTCAGCCGCCTGATTCACTCTGCCGCAGGGCTTTACCCAGCAAATTCCGGCCGCTTTACTGCAATCGTGCGCACGCGCTTCCAGTCCATCCCATCCACCAGCGCCATCAGTTGTGCGTGATTGAGCTGCACCCGGGACGGCCCGATTTTCGGCCAGACAAACTGATTTTTTTCGAGCCGCTTCGAATACAGGCAGACGCCTGAGCCATCCCACCAGGCGATCTTGATTCTGTCTGCTCTCTTGGCGCGGAAGACGTAAAGCGAGCCGTTGAATGGATCACTTCCAGCATCACGCACCAGCGCCAAAAGGCTATCCGGACCTTTGCGGAAGTCAACGGGATGACTGGCCAGGAAGACCTTCGTACCAGCCGGGATCATGCAGAGCGTACCGCGGATCAGCCTGACGAGATGTGGCTCGTCGATCGCGACATTCACCCGGATCACAGCGTCGCCGATCATGATGTCCGCGGTGGAGCTTTCGCCCCGAGCCGTATCAACAACAGCCTCCGCTTTCAGTCGGGCATTACACAGTCGGGCATTGCGCCGCCACGTGAACAATTGCGACGGGTCGATCCCTATGCGCCTCGCTATCGCAGAAACGCTCGCACCCGGCTCCATGCTTTCGGCTACCGCATGAGCCTTGAATTCATCTGACCAGCGTCGAACCTCTCGCGGCGCGCCCTCCAGACGACCCGCAACGGCTTCGATCATATGGAAGGTTCTATGTTCGGACTTAGGTTCAGACATAGCAATTCATACCAAGCTCATTTCCTGAGCTCACACGAATAAGCCTGATAACCCGCTATCGCCAGACGGGGTCAATGCACCGCTTACTTTACGCCCTCTTCGACGCATGTAGCATTCCGCGTGAAGCGCTCGAGGTTCGCGCGAAGACAGCAACATACGGATGAGAGGCTTTAGACTGCGGCTGGTCGCGTGCCAGGAATTTGTTCCTGAACTGAACGTCGTCGCGAGGTCGAAATTCGCGTTTCAACCATCTTTGACGAATACCCGAAGATTATTGGATTGATGTCACCCCGACCTGGCCAGCGCGCAGCGTCACGCGGGTGGCTGGTTGCCATCTGGTCGATTTCCGCGCGCCGCCCGTCGACCCTGCATGGCCTCGATCTTTCGAATGTTGGCTTCTCGAAAGCCGCTGTAAACGGTCTCGATGCTTGCGCTTGCGGGCTGCGTGTTGTGGAGGGTGAAAAGCTCGTAGTAGGGTCTGAAGCGGGCCTCGTCATCCTCGAACCGCCAGGTCCAACGCCAATCGAACGGACTGTCGTCCTTGTCCTGACTGTCGATGGTGCGAGGGGTCAGCGACGTCGATCTTCTTACTCTCGATACAGACTTCCTGATTTACCAGACCAGCGGGCAGAGAGCGCGCTCGGGCGTGTACACTCCGACGCCCAAGACCTCTCTAAGCGTGCTCTCCAATCTGCGAACGGAATCCGAAAAGATCCTGAAGGATAAGTATCCTGCTGCCACGGTCGACACCGCAGGCGGCAAGGCTATCGCGATTTCCGGCGGATCGTTGCCGCGCCCCGTCGATGTGGTTCCATCGCACTGGTACGATACCGTAGACTACCAGGCATCAGGACTGGAGCGGGACCGCGGCGTCTATATCCTCGACAAGAAAGTCCCGACCACGTTTTCGAACTATCCCTTCCTGCACATTCACAGGATCAATCAGCAGGACATTGCCGCTGCCTTCGGACTGAAGAAGGCCATCCGGCTTTGCAAGAACGTGAAGAACGACGCGATCGAAGAGGGCCGGAAGATCGTGTTCCCGAGCTTCGATATCGCGAGCACCATGTATCACAGCAACCTCGCCAATCTGAGGGTAGGCGCATATTACGAGCTCGCAATCCTCGCCGAGACGCAGCGCTTCCTCGACGAACTGTACCATAAACCGCAGACAGCCAGGTCTCTCATGGTCCCGGACGGCTCTCGGCGAATATTCGACACCGACGAGAAATACGACGGGTTAAAGAGCCTTTCTGTCGAGATGGATGACCTCGCCAAGCAAGTCGCCAAGGAGCAGAACGTTCTCTTGCGTTACGGAGCCGAGCCATCGCTGGGAGACAGTCGAACGGTCCTCAACGGAGCTTTCGTTCCGAGCTGAGGAAAGTCACGGGACGAGTGGGGACAAATCTCAAGACCGGGCGTTACCCGGCCAGCTCACTGATCGCCACCCTGGTCGAAATCCAAGTACTGAGGCGGAACCATGTCGGTGAGCCAAACGCCATTCTCGGCCTAGATAAAAGGAAGACCATCGCAAACATCCGCGTTTGTTTCTGACGTTAACGGCGAGGAGAAAGCCAATTTCCGTTCCAAACAAATCAATTGTGCCGCCGATTATTCCGCCCGCCGATCCGCCCACGAACCCTGACCCCGTTCCGGGCGACGCACCTCTTCCCGATCCGGAACCGGGCGAGCCACTGGAGCCGTTCGTAAAAACAAAATCCCAGTGGTCGCATTCTCTACATTGCTCCGCAATTTAAGCGACATTTAGGAAGGGTTGCATATATAGGTGGCGTCTTCGCTGCGTTGCATCTGAAGACGTTCGGTAACCACCGGAAAAGTGCCGGCCGCCCGTATTCCAGAAATGTTCAGGTAAAATGTTTGCAGATATCCCTAAAGCGCACCCGCCGTTGGCGGTTGGCGGCGTCACATACTCTTTCGCGCATTTGGATAGTTTCGTGGCTACCCTTCCCGAAAAGGGCGTCAACAATGCTGATCTCATTTTCGAGGTTGTATTTTCAAACCACGTCTACACAGAGCGCGCGTATTTTGGTGAACCACACGATGTCCTGGACCATCACGGGAGTAAACGAAGATTTGATGTCGACCGGTACGAAATGTCTAAAACGCTCAGGACTGCGCTCACCGCTAAAATAGCGGCCAATGAATTGACGCATGTATCTAAGCGGTACAGCCAGATAGACAATCTTATCCTGATTGAGACAAGTGATGGCGATACGTGGGCGATCGTGTATTGTCTTCAGCCGCGAGACGACATCTCTGTTCGCATGGAAATTCTATCGTGCCATTCTAAACTCGTAGACACGAGCAGCGTGGCCAGGAGAAATCTCAGCTATTTTGCCAGAATGTGCCTGTTTGGACAGAAAAGGGTTCCAAACGCATAAGACCTGGCCGAAGCCAGGTCTTGATGTAGTCGTCCATTACCGTGGTGTACTAGACCAACGCCTTTCGGGTTGGTTGACATGACAGCGACCCTAAAGTCCGACTGCCTGAGACGATATATATGGAGAGCTGAATCAGCAGTCAAGAGGCTAGTGTATGCCAGTGCTCACTGCTGCCACCCACCATATCGATAGATCAACGTGTATTCCAACGCGGGGCCGCGGATCGAAGGGCTACCTCAGCATCTTCTGGAAGATGAAGAAGTTTTGCCCTTTGCTGTCACAACGCTTGCAACGTAGGCGGCTCGCAATCTCGTCTGTGCGGGTGGTGGCGGGAAACTTTCTGCGCAGCGCCTTCAGATCAACATTGCGGAAGTATCCGCATCGGCAGAATCCTGACAACACGTACCAGTCTGGAACGCTGCCAAGCTCAGTGTCCACAAGCCTATGGGCGTCAGGAGGGAATTTCAGGAACTCGAACGGAGAGGGCGGCTTGGTCAAGGGCTCGTAGCCGCTGCGGGAAACTTCAAGGCGACATTGCTTGTAGCCGCTGAGATCAACGCGGTTGCACCCCAGGGCGCGGGCGAGCGCAACCGGGACTGAATCGATGCTCACATCACCAATCCGATCAAGGATGCTATTCACCCTAAATCGTTTTCGAAGATTGCATCCCACGCAACGGACCGCAGCGGAATGGTCTCGGTAGGAAGAGAGCCATCCAATCCGCGCCTGCCAAAATTTTGAGCCGTTGACCATATCGGAGATATGGAACGAATAGTGAACATTGGCAAGTTCACCGTTGTGATGATTCACCGAAATTGGACATCGTCGCCGGAACCGATAGGGCTGATGGGGACGACAGTTCGCGCTAGTAGTCGGGAACTTCTAGCCGCTTGTACTGGGAGAAGCCAACCTCGAAATCCTCAGTGTCGAACCGGACAGCGTCAATATGTCTGACTTCTAGGTCTTTCGAGGATATCGTCAAGGTCTCCAACCTCGCGCTGCCGAAATCCATATCGTCTTCGGCAGCAGCCGGAACGGTCCACATGCCCATCAACGGGTCCCCGAAGGTGTGACTCTGCGGAGGTTCCGGCTTTTTATCCGGAGGGAGGCGCCAGGTGACTGAATACTCAGGATAAGACCCGTCCTCGTCGGTTCGCTCCTGATAAACGGCGGTCTCTGTGTCTGTTGGGATAACGATCTTCTGCACGAGAGAGGCTTTATGAAACAACACGACATTTTGTGCCTCGCCGCCCGCCTGCACCGACGGGAACGTAATCCCGTCGAGCGGTCCCACCATATCCGTTGCCAGAAAATCCGCCACAGCCTGGGTGGGAAGATATTCAAATTCTTGGTCATCCGGCATGACAGGTCGCGACATTCGTCTGCTCAAGTCTCTAAGGAACGACATGCGACTGATCGTGTCTGCGTAGCTCGGATCGAAGAAACTTCCCTTTGGGGCGGTGGCCCCACGAAGCGCCGTGAGATCAAGAAGCCTGATTGATCTGATTAGCCTGAATTTGCCGATCGCGACTTTGCTGCCTACAGGGGGACGAACCTCCGCAATTGCTGTTTCGGGATCAGTTGCGCCATAGAACGCGGAAATTCCTCGAGCGTTCATGCGCCCGGATGCCGCGAAGGCCGACGGAGGAGGACCAATTTCCTTGTCTGGTCGCAGCAAGGCTGCCTCCAGCTTTTCTCGAGACTGAAAAGCGCGCGCTCGGAACAAGTGTTCGTAAGCGGTTCCTGGGCCACCTTCGACGACGAGAGGGCCGCCGCGCTTGGTCGTCATCGTTCCGATGCCTTCAAACACGCTGTTGAGGACTTGCAGTGCATGGCCGCTGAAAAATCTGGCCTCGCTCTTGAGGGATCGTTCGAAAGAAAGCCATGCCCGATGCCACTCACGGTCGTTAGGTCTTACCTCTTCATAATGCAGTTCGCTGTCATACTCGGTTGTCTCGCCTAGCTGATCGGCATCAAAGTCCCCGAACCGCTCCGCCAGAACTTCCTGAATGTCAGAGGCAACCGTCTCGGATACATCGGCCACGCCCATGATGGCGTAGATGGTCTGCTCACCGCCTGGCTCGAATTCAAACGAGCTATCAGGATCCTTGTGCATGGCCCATTCGTAGCTGTTCATCTCCATTCGGGCGCGTGAGAAGTGGCGGTCGAATGCACCATGCACCTCGTCACAAATCCTCGACATTGGAAAGCATTTGTCCTGATTGCCGCAATAGTCGCACAGGGCATCTGTGCCCTCCTTAGAGATCAACGCGCTCAGGTAGGGTTCCCGAACGCAGCCCTCACAGAGCAGCCTGTCTTCTATGTCTTTTTCCATCGGTATCCCCGGTCGTAGGCGCGGCGTAGCGTTCTGTCGTTGATGGAGAGCCGCTGCCCGATCTAGTGGAGCTATCGATGCCTGTCGATCGACAAACGCCGGAGCTACCGGCTACTCGATGGATGCGTTTGCCATCGCTGTTGGAGCTCAAGGCAGCATGGCAGTGGGCTTCCCTATGTGGACCTAAGCATTGATACAGTTACACCACGGAGCATTCGGACCTGCCGTGTCGTGAGCTCCCTGTCGGAACGATGCGGTTGCGCGTCGTCTCTACCCGGCGACTGCCTCAGGTTCGCTCGCTGCTGCCGGAGCTGTGATCTGCGGATCGGCCGCGTCCTCCTCGTCGTCCTCTTCATCTAGCGCGGCGATGAGCTGAACGTGAATCACACGTGAATACTCCAGCATCGCGTTCAGCCCGAGCACCTGCAAATCAGCGACCCCTTTGTCGTCTTCTATCTGGCGCAATAGGCGAACCTGGCTGCTGGCGGTGGCATTGATGTTCGGCATCTTGCCAACCAACAATCCGCGAACCTGAACGGTCCTATCTCTGAACTGTGCCTCCAGCCAGCTCCGGGTATCCCACATGTAGTCCTGCAGCTGCCTGTAGTGATCGTGATTTAAGGGGATCGTGGTGGACTTCAATTCGACGATGATCACTTCGTATGGTTTGTTGGGGTCGTTGCCCAATACAAAGACGAGGTCTGGTCTAGTATCGCCTTCCGTGTCGATCCCTGTGTGCGGGGGAGCGAACTCATCGATTTCGAGGCGTTTAGCAACCTTCGACAGTGTGGTCGTGAGTTGTATGTCACTCGAGGTGAACGTACTAAATTCCGGGCGGACAAGCCATGGGTTCGCTTTGAGAAGGTGATGCAATTCCTTCTCGTTTCGGGGAGTCGTGCCGCCGCTCTTCTCACCGTCAATGATTAGTTTGGCCAAACCCTCGATCGCATTGCGATGGGCACGGTAATGCTTAACGATATCTTGACGTTCGACGTTCTGCCATTCGTCGAGATGTTTCGCAATCTTACTGATGCTCGTGGGATCAGTTCGAAGATGGATGAGCTTCGCCAACACATCGCTCGCGTTCATCGCGTGCATCATATGCGGGGCGATTTCCTTGAAGGCATCAGAATCCACATCGTGGGTTACAGCAATCGCCTTCAGTACGCTCTTTGCAGCCGCCCTCTGTTTCTTAGGTAGGGTTGCCACCCATTTCAGCTGGGGATCTTCCTTTACCCTATCGTCGACCTTCTTGTTGACCAAGCCTTCTCGCCAGGTGCCGTGCTCTTTCACCGCGGCCTTCATGATGTCGACCACTCGCTCCATCAAAGCCTGAACGACCTCGTTGTCCTCGCGGAGTTCAGTGCGGTTGGTGTTGACGAAGTCGATCGAGGCTCTGTCGAGATCATCCGCCTTGACGAAGCATTCCATGTAGTCAGTGGCGTAAAAGTTGTGCATGCCAGTCGGCAAGCCTTTGAGCGTCGGACCTGCTGCCAATCGATTGTTGCAATAGATCCGGGCGCCACGCTTATCCGCAGGCAGCGAACCAATCTGCATATCCTTCTGGTCGTCTGTACGCTCACGCGCGCGAAACTTGACCACATACTGGAAGGGGAGCTTAATCATGTCCTCGTCGAGGGAAAGCGTCTCTTCGAAAAGCCCGTCCGTGTTGCGTCCGTCTGCGGGGTATTCATATTCGTAGAGGACTTTCGGCGCGGCGAGAGCCACCTCGTTGACGTTGATGGTAAAGTCGCTCGCGTTGATTCCGTAGAACGCGGTGGCCAACGCGTCTTCGATGGTATTGCCGCTCTGCTTGACTGCGTCGCATTTCAGACGTCGAAGGCGGATAGTGGTACCCGTATCGCTTTCAACCTGACCCGGCGTGTAGGTCGCCGGGATTTCGATGTTCGCGAGGTTGGTGCTGTTCTTAAGCATGTCGAAGTCCATCACGAACGTGGTGGAATAGGCGTCGCCTTTCCGCTTCGTTGTAATCGCAATCTCGGTAGCGGCGCCGAAACCTGCAAGTTTGCCCAGCCCTTTTCGACCCATCACGTTGCGCTTGCCGGATTCAGTAAGGTTGCGCGTCTCCTTGCCACTTTCATCCGCCCTGCGCTTGCGATTGAGCGGCATGAATTTCATGTAGACGTCTTCGGGCGACATTCCGTGGCCATTGTCGGAAATGACGATCTCGATATTGTCGGGCAAGGTCTCAAGCAGCACGGTGAACGGGTCGGCCTCGTTCGCCTCTACCTTTTTCTTGGCCTCGGCGCGAATGCGTGCTCGTTCGGCTGCGATCGCAGGGTAAGGGATCGTGATGTCGACCTTGCTAGCATCGGAGTCGTAGGCATTCGCGACGAACTCGACCAGGCATTTGCCGATCGTCGTATACATGTTGATGCCGAGCGCCTCGAGCATGCCGCCTTGGATGGCCATCGGGAACCGCGTGGGGCGTCCGTGTTCGTCGGTCTCGATGGGAGGTGGCGCCTCCCGAGGTTTCTCGGGGGCGGTCTCTGTTTTGTCGGCCATTCCGAAAAGGTCATTCATCGCGCATCGCCCCCAGATTCGGGAGGACCATAGCAAAGGTCAGCGCGCAAATGAATCCTTGCTTCGCTCTATTTCGCACAAGGATTGCCGCGCCTGCCAGAGGAATGGCAATTCGGCCCATGCCGCTCGACGATAAGCCTTAAGGATCGGGAATACCAACGAGAAAACGGTGGCAGAGCCCGATCAAGACGCGATGGCGAGGGCTGGCTGAACGGAACTTTCCGAGGTCAAACTCCGAATGATCGCAGAGTAGACAGATTTCCCGATCGCTCGGCCGAGGTGAACGGGAACTCCGTTTCCGATTTGCCGCGAAACTTGGTTTGGCTTGCCTACGAACTGCCAAGAGTCCGGAACTCCCTGCAGCCGGGCACCTTCGCGTAGGGAGATGGTCCTGTTCTCGTGCGGATGTATATAGCGTCCCTTGGAGGGGTTCTGAAAATTACATCGGAGCGTATTGGCTGGTTCCGACAACAACATCCGTCCCCACACATCGGTGGCTTGGCACCCCATCTTCGACCACGAGGGTGGTGAAAGGTGAGGTGCTGCAGCCATAATATCCCGCTTGTCCCCGCCGATGGGAATATGCTCCATTCGATCGGCAGCAAGCGCAGACGGGATGGGCCAGACGTGCATGGGGTCTTTGGCAGAGATGGGCTTCGCGAAGGTTTCCAATATCGTCTTCGCCCCCGGAAGAGCCTCAGGTAGCTCCAATTCGCCAACCTTGCTCGCGATCGTGAAAGACCGGCGCCGCCGTTGAGGCGCGCCGTAGTTCACCGCATCCAACTCCCAGGTGCTGATTTCGAAGCCTTGAGAGCGGAGCGCGCTCGTGAGTAGTTTCCATTGAGGCGACTTCAGGAACGGAGGGACGTTTTCAATGACAACAATTTTTGCCCGCGCCGCCTCGGCCCAGAGGGGGATAACAAGACTGAGGTCGTTGCGCTCGTCGAGGGGATCGCGACGCCCAAGTGTGCTGAATCCCTGGCAAGGCGGGCCCGCCAGCAGGACATCGGCGAACGGGACGTTTTCGATTTCGCGAACCGATCCAACTTTGCCACACGGCGCTACGTTGTGGTTGTAAGAGGCGATCGCGTTCTTGTCCACGTCGATGGCTAGAACCGGATCGAAGCCGCATTCTTGCAGGCCGCCACTAAATAGTCCCGCACCCGAGAACAAGTCGATCAGTCGGGGACGATACTCCAACGGGGCGCTCCAAATGGCGTTAACTATTTGTTTATGATAAGCTTCCGTGGTTAACGATTGGTTATCTTCCCGCGAGATTCCTGAAAATCAGATCCTTTGGGAGAGGGCGCGCGCTCGAGGACCCGCTCGCAGATGATCTTCTCGAGCTGGTCGATGCGCCTTGTCTCGCATTCCCAGATGACAGCCGTGCGCCATCCAGAAGCTTCGAGCTCGGCGCGGGATCGCATATCTCTGGCGACGTTGCGTTCAAATTTACCCCGCCAGAATTTGCAATTGGTTTTCGGGACGCCTGCGCGCGAGCAGCCGTCATGGCGATGCCAGAAACAACCATGCACATATAGCGCCAGCCTGTGCTTTACGAAGACAACATCTGGAGTTCCCGCGAGGTCCTTACGGTGAAGTGCGTACCGAAGGCCCACAGCGTGGGCGGTCCGGCGAACCCGCATTTCTGGCGTGGTGTTTTTCTGCCCGATGCGGCTCATCAATAGAGACCGCTCGTAAGGTGTGAAGATGTCAACCACAGCTGGGGCTCCCGGAAAACCTCAGAGATCACAGGAATGGGGCATTCATTCGTCCGAGGGAAGAGTTGCTCTAGGCGATGTCACCAGCGACGGTAAGGGCGTCGCTGTTCGTCAGCAACGGGGTTCGCAGGCGATACGCACGTGATTTGAGGGCAAGTCTGGAACTTTCAACTCCACCCTCCAACCGAAGTTCAACGATATGTGGTTCTGCCTCAATCGACGTGTTCTAATGCCCACGAAGATCAATCGCCGTGGCCGCTAGTCGCCCACGATTTCTCGTGTGTTGGAAGCCAATGTTCTCGCAACGTTAGGAAAGCGTGGACGGGGAGTTGTGAAGCCGCCTCAGTTCGCTACTAATCGCCGGTGTCATTCTGCCGGCTGCGGGAGATTAGGAGTGCCAGCTTGCCCCGGAGCGCCGTGTGCTTGGGATACGCGCTTCAATAGTCGGTCGGCGAATTCTTCGACGAACACCGTGGCCATCGCTGAAAATGGCTTCTCTGGCGCACAAAAGCGTTTCAGGGCGCCGACCCGACGAAGCGCGTTCCCAACGGCAAATGCCGAGCCGCCGTGTACGGCATCTTCCTCGAGATCCCGCTCGATCTCCACCGCCTGCAGGCGCAGTTCGCGCAATACCTCTGTCCGCAACTGGACTAACGTCGTTCTGTTGAGAGCAAATACGTTGATTGTGGCGAGACCCCGCTTAGTATGCGCGGGGCTGCTTGGTGCGATTGGCGGCAGGACTACAGAAAACGTTGACGTGGTCGACCAAGACAGGAAAAGCTCGGGGTCATCAACGGTCGGATCAATGATGTCGTGAGTTTCTGCCGACAGGCTGTCCGCTGGACCGAAGGCCCTAGTTCCTGAAACGGGAAAGTGATTGCCTTTTCCTGCAGACTTTCTAGGGTTCTTCGATTGGAACGCAGCATATTCGAGTTCGGTGGTGTTCACGGTCACCAGGTGCTGCTTGCGACGCTGATTGCAACCGACGCAGGAGGGCAACAAGTTGTCCCACTGCAGCGCTAGCCACCAGTAGCCGGGATGCAGAGGCTCGCCTTCAACCCCACCTTTCGGCCGAAAATGCTCGACATCCATTGCGTCGATGAAATGGAACTCGCAGTAGGCGCATTTGCTCTTGAATAGCTTTCTGAGCGCGGATTTAACGTCATAGCCTTTGTATTGGCTGAAGCCGTACGCCGCATCCGGCAAGCCGGCTGCATAGTGTGTCACGGCTGCCGAACGCTCGGACAGCACTGCTGCGGAGGGATCGGTTAGGGATGCGGGGGCTGCGACGGATGATCGCTCAACTTTACGCATCATGGTACCCGCTTGAGCGCAGCAACTATCTGTTCAACGGCTTCTGCCCGCAGTTGCGTGCGCGACCTCCCATCGGGCGCCTCGCGTTGTGCGAGGTAGCGCTCGAGCGCTTCCTGCATAACCTGTTCCGACGGGGTGCTGCCAAGCGTCAACCGATGAAGCATCGATTTTGTTCGTTCCGAAACCTTAGCGTCGATGCGTCCGGTCGGCCCCATTTGCGCGAAGTCGTTGGCGGCATTCATGAGACCCAATTCCAGACCGGGATCAGCAGTGCTTGCCAACCCGAAATAGTCCGACGTGAGCAGCTGCTCCGCCGTCATCCCGCGTATGCTGGGCAGGTCCTCCAGCTGCCCGATGCGAAAATCGGAGTCTCTCTGCAACACGACAACTTCTCCATCATCCATGCCGCGCAGGCATAGTGGGTCATGGGTGGTCGCTATGAACTGAACTTTTGGAAGGACGCGCCGCAAGGATGTCATGACTTGCATCTTCCATCGAGGATGGAGATGCGTTTCGATCTCGTCGATAAGGACGACTCCTTGGGCTTCCTCTACATTCCGCCAGTAGCGGGAAAACTCGCGTAGCATGTCGACTGTCATCGTGAAAACTGACCGATATCCTTCGCTCAGGGCTTCGATCGAGGTCGAACGCCCGTTGGCTCTCACCAGTATGGTCTGGCCTTCACGGATCAGTTCGTCGTCTTCCTCCATGGCAAGAACCACGCGCAACGCCGCGGCAATGGTCTCGAACTGCGAGTTGGTCCTGCTGCTAAGCCACTCGTCAGGGTAAGGTATGGTAGCGAGAGGATCGAACAATGTCCTGACACGCGATGCGGCGCCACCAGAGTAGTTGCGTTTCTTGGGATCAAAGAATCTCCTGGGCCCGTAGCCGAGGACAATCGATGCCTGGTCGGATCCACTGATCTCATCTATGCGCGGATCATAGACGAACCTGGCTGCGCGCCTTGTATTGTGGAACGAGATACGCGACCCCATGGGCATCTGGTCATGCTGATCCAAGCGTCTCCGATCGGTACTCCTCACGGCTGCAGGCACGAATTTCGCCAATTTCCGGCTTTCCTTAACTCCGATCAATGCGAGAGCGATCGCAGAGAGAATGCTCGATTTGCCCGTCGAGTTTTCTCCAAGGATCATCATGCACGGCGCCCCGGATCGTTCGGCTCGACTTGGCGGGAGGCTTAGCTTCACGCGATCGATGACCTTGAAGTCCGTGACCAAGATGGAGCGGATCTCCTGGTCCGATCCGAAGAAGAGGCTTGGACGAGCGTCGCCCACATGCGGATCGAGTTCCGCTTCATCCCATTCGACCGGAATGACCTGCGTCGGCTGGTTCCGATCATTATCGCGCAGCAGATCTGTCCCTTTAATCAGATTACGCCTCTCGCGATCGGTCAGTCGTTCAAGGAATGATTGCAGTTCCTGAGGAAATCGGCTCGCGGCGGCACGGATCACCCGCTCGGGTACGAGGTCCAACTCGACAGCAAGGCGTCTCCAAAGCTGCGTGAGAGCACCTGAATGCACCGAGCCGGGATGAACGAACACCCAAGGCGGCGTATCGGCGATCCAGTCGTCCGTAATGCTCCTGAGCATCCGATCTATCACGCGGCGACGGCGAACGATCAACTGCTTTCGATTCAGGTCGAACACGGTTATCGTCGCATGGCCCTTAGCGGTAACGGGATGCACAGCCCCGTTGAAGCGGTACGCTAAGTGCTTGCTTGGGTCGTCCTGGCATGGATCGAGCAGCAGGCGCCGCTCCTGTTGGTTGGTTGAGGCATAACTAGCGAGAAAGTCCGCACGCTTTCCCTTGACCGGGAATCTGTTGCGCTTCGCCTTATCGCAGTAGCTGCAAACTGCGTGAATGTTGTGCCATTCGAATGCGAGCCAGAGATAGTAGTCCTTATCAAGCTCGGAGCTGTCTTTTACGAAACGCAGTGGTCGGAAATGACCGACACGGAGGTTGTCTTCGTCTTCCTCATCGTCTGCCGAAAAGCGCGACTCGCAGAAGGCGCATGTCCCGTGGAACACCTTATTTAGGTCGCGCCTAAATGAGCGATCGAAAAACAGGGAATCATCTAGGGTGTCTCGCCGCGAACGTCGATCATCGGGATCGCGCCGCAGGTAGCTCAGGAGGTGCTCTTTCTCCATTGCGACGGCATCGGAAAGCAGAAAGGGTGGGGGCTCTTTACGTCTTGCAATGCGTCTCATGGGATGGCTCCTCGAATCCACTCAACTTGACGTATATTTAGCCTTGCGATCCCGAGCAAGATCGGTTCCGCGCGCGCAATGCGGCGTTGTCAAGAAACCGAAGATGGCCTCACTACCCTTGTTCGTCGGCCAGTGCATAAGCCGAGAAGGCATCCGTAAGATTCATCGCGTCGTCACCAGATAGCAGAGCCCGCGTGGTAACTTAGTCCAGGTGATGGCCATCAGGTAGATTACCTTGTTTTTCCTGCCAGCAAGCACGTTCTCGAGCAGCTCGCGGTGTTCCGAGATAGCGCAATTGGATGAATGAGGGCGTGCGTAAGCCCGGCTCCTCGAAGCTTGCGGTTGCTGCCTATCCAAATGAAATCCAGGCTGACATGCTGTTCGACGACTGATCCGATGCGGGTTCGATCAACGTCGCTACGTTGGACCCGGTGACCGTGACACTCACCCAGGTGTCGCTATAACGGGTGAACGCGTACATCCATCGGCCTCGTTGCCCTCATCGACATCTCCCCGTCGATCGGGGAAGGACTACGGCGCAGGCGGTATTAAACAATCCGTAGCGGCTCACTCCGGAAGTGATTGCAGGGGCTTGTCAGTCGATGAGACCAGATTTGGAGAAAGCTGCCGGTCATCCTAACCCGTCGTTTACGCACGTCCGTTAGCACTGCGAAATCCGCAGGAGAAAGCACGTGTACGAACTACTCAAGATGAAGCAACGTCTGGACGAGGTCACGGACACCGATGTTCGTGAATATCTGCAGGAAGCTCTCGCCTGTTACAGCGTCAGGGCTTTTCGCGCCTGTATCGTGATGACCGCGAATGCGGTTTTCGATCATCTGATAGCGAGGGTGGAGGATTTCGCGCAGTACGACAAAGCTGCCGAAGATCTGAGGGGCCGAATTGATGGCGATCTCAAGTCTCAGAGGTCCTTCGAGGCGCACATGATCGAAGAACTGCACAAGTCAAAATTCGTAACAGACGCGCAGAAGTTCGAGCTTTCAAACATCAGAGAGGGCAGAAACAAGGCGGCTCATCCGTCTGGTATCCATGCCACCGAGGAAGATGCCCAGAAGATTTTCATGACGTCCGTCGACGTGTTTCTCAAACCCAGATGGCTGACCGCCGAGGAGGGGAGCAGAAGGCTTATCGCGGAGATGAAAGCTGGGTCAATCTTCCCGAATAGCGGCGATGATCTAGCCGTTGTCGATGAGAAGCTGCTCCAGATACACGCATTGGCGCACCCTAAGCTCATCGGGGATCTTTGGTCGGAGCTGAAAAGCCCCACCGACGATGCCTTCCGTTCGAATGCCTTGCGCTTCCTAGTCGCTTTGGCAAGCAAGCACGACGAGGGACACCGGGGATCAATCGGAAAGAAACTGGGATCCTCCAAGAAGAAGATATCCGGAACTTCGTGGGAAGATCATCTGTGGCTCGCGATGGTTATCAACGCCGATATTGCGCTTCTAAGAACACTGGAAGGTAGCCAGCGACGCCTCATGGACGAACAGCTTGCCGCCACTTTCAGCGAGGCAGAGTGCGTCCGGGATCGTCTGCTTGCGGTGTCCGAAGGTTTCATCGAGGCGATCGCAATCTCCCCGGATCGCAAATTGCTCGTAGCCAACTTTCCAGATGCGATACGCGCAGCCATCGAAGTGTCTGGCGTGCGTGCGGTCTTGTTCGGAAGCCTAAAGCAAGCCGATCTGATGAGAGACTGCGCACTGGCACCCGTCTGGGATTCCTGGGAGGATGGTCATAGCGCACTGCGTGTTGCTAAAGCCCTTCCGGATGTTGATGGCGTGCTGGCTGGGCATCTATCGGGCCAAGAAGGATTCGACCTGATCGCGGCCCTGTGCGCGTTTTCAAGGCAGATGAAGCAAAGTCCAGTTAGCCAGCTAGTCGACACTGGTTTCGGTCTCGCTCCGGCATTGCGCGAGAAGGCAATAGCCTTCATGAACGAGCAGCCGGATCAAGCCATCGAGACTTTGGAGCATTTTGATTTGTGTGGCCCGGCAATGCTTCTGAGCGACTATCTCACACCTCGGAGACGTGTGTTCCATAAGAGGGTGGCAGGCTAGGGGCCGAGCTGCCGACTTATCGGCGCCCGGCTCTCGGCCCGATTGTGTCGCCGGAGGATTTATCAGGGCGCGGCGGTCGTCGGGTGGTGTACGTCTTTGAGGATCTGCGGCGCGATCCGTCGGATCTCCTCCTTGATATTGTCCCAGTCGCCCCACTCTTTCCCGAAGTGCCACTCATCATCGTGGTACCAGAGACTGACATCGGCATCATCGATACCGATGTAGAGGCTGTTTCCGCGGTACGCCAACTTCGCACCGCTCAGATCCAATCCGAGATCGACCTCTAGGTTGCGACGGAAGTTCTCGTACGCTTCGTTGAACAGGCGCTCGATGGTCTTCCAGTAGTCCGATCCGGCAATGATCTCGTTGGTCCGCGGGGAATGGACTTCATACTCGGAATTGCCTTTCTGCACCACGATGAGCCTCTCAGCCTGCCCAGACTCGAAATCGCTCCAGCTGGTCGGAGCAATCCAAGTGTATCCGAGCAGCATCCTTTCGGAATTCCAGTCGCGAAAATTTCCGAACTTGTCGAATTCATAGCGATCGTCGCTGGAAGCATCTTCGCGATCTGCGCGGAAGATCTCCGGCACCACCCGGTTCCTTGGCAGGGGGCGCCCGACCAGAAGCTCGCGGAGCTCCTCGGAAATCAGATCGTCGTTGCCGCGAGGGACCTTGCCAGTCGCAGCGGGTAGAGCTCGCAGGGTATCAAGGCTCCTCGCGGCTGCGATTTTCTCGAAGCCTTGGTAGAGCTCCCAGGATGATGGCTTCTCGAACTTGAGGCTGGTATCGCCCCACTTGAGTACAATTCGATCGCTCCAGTACCGGATCGTGGCGCCGTCGAGATCGAGGTCCAAATCCTTCGCCAGTGCCTGTTCGAATTTGGCCGCAGCGATTTCATAGAGGCGTTTGGCTACTGTCTCGAACTCACGCGATGTCGTCCCGTAGGCGTCCCAATTGCGGGTGTCGTAGATCGAGTAGTCGTCATCGAAACTCTCCTCTGCGAAGACTACCAGTCGATGGGCTTCGTCTGCTAGGAAGTCGGCGAAGTCCGCCGGCGGAAGCCAGACGTGGCCCTCCATGCACGGCGAATACGTAGCGCTCTCGACCGCGATGTATCGGTACTCATCTGCCGAATAGCGAAACGAACTCTTCTTCGGGCGCGCGTCCCGCCAGTCGTAGATACCCATGATGTCCTCCTAGATGCAGGTCCGAGCCTGGATTGGGAGGATGCAAGTCTCAATGGCGGCGGCCAGGGGAGCGGTATTCGGGAGGTGCTATTCGGCCAATATCCAAAGCCTCAGTTCGCAGCGGAAGGCGCCCTGGGACCGATTACTGCAGGCCGAAACGGCCGCAATCAGGCGCCTACGACCGGAAGGCGATCCTTGGCTGCTAAGCCGCTGACGCCACGGTATTTTCAAACCGTGACTTTTCAAAGCGTGCAAGAATGTCACGAAAGTCGGGATTCGTGCCTTCTGTGAACGGGCTGCTCAGGATCGGTCTACTGCCGTCCCGCGATGATCGACGAGTTCACGTCCTTGATGTCGCGCTTGCCGCAGAGGGCCATGGTCACGTCCATCTCCTTGCGCAGAATGCTGAGCGCCAGCGACACGCCTTCCTTGCCCATGGCGCCGAGGCCGTAGAGGAAGGGGCGGCCGATGTAGGTGCCCTTGGCGCCGAGCGCCACGGCCTTCAGCACGTCCTGGCCGGAGCGGATGCCGCCGTCGAGATGCACTTCGATCCTGTCGCCGACGGCGTCGACGATCGAGGGCAGCATGCTGATCGAGGAGGGGGCGCCGTCGAGCTGGCGGCCGCCGTGGTTGGAGACGATGATGGCGTCGGCGCCGGTGTCGGCTGCCGCCTTCGCATCCTCGACATCGCAGATGCCCTTGATGATCAGCGGGCCGCCCCACTGTTCCTTGATCCAGGCGACATCGGCCCAGGAGAGCTGCGGGTCGAACTGCTCCGCCGTCCAGGAAGACAGCGAGGAGAGGTCGGAGACGTTCTTGGCGTGGCCGACGATGTTGCCGAAGGAGCGGCGCTTGGTCTGCAGCATGTCGAGGCACCAGAAGGGCCGCGTCGCCATCTGCCAGATGTGCTTGGGCGTGAACTTCGGTGGCGCGGAGAGGCCGTTGCGCAGGTCCTTGTGGCGCTGGCCGAGGATCTGCAGGTCGGCGGTCAGGACCAGCGCCGAGCAC
Organism: Hyphomicrobiales bacterium; assembly: GCA_900471485.1. GTDB lineage: Bacteria > Pseudomonadota > Alphaproteobacteria > Rhizobiales > Rhizobiaceae > Rhizobium. The sequence continues at coordinate 8,747 of UCEU01000046.1, read as the reverse complement.
TTGGCGGCCTTGGCGCGATTGATCAGGTTCAGCACGAAGTCCTTGTCCTTCATGACGTAGAGCTGGAACCAGAAGGGCTTGGTGGTGACCGAGGCGACATCCTCGATCGAGCAGATGCTCATGGTCGAAAGCGTGAAGGGAACGCCGGCCTCTTCGGCCGCCTGCGCCGCCAGCATCTCGCCATCGGCGTGCTGCATGCCGGTCATGCCTGTCGGGGCGAGCGCAACCGGCATCGATACCTTCTGGCCCACCATCGTCGTCTCCAGCGTGCGGTTCGTCATGTCGACGAGCACGCGCTGACGCAGGCCGATCTTGGCGAAATCGCTCTCGTTGGCGCGGTAGGTCTGTTCCGTCCAGGCGCCGGAATCGGCGTAGTCGAAGAACATTTTCGGGACGCGGCGTTGGGCGAGGGACTTCAGATCGGCAATGGTGAGAGGTTTGACCATGGATAAGACTTTCACATCTGAATAATGCAACCGGCCATATCACATATAAATTGCATCCGAAACGGTATCTTTCTCGCTCCGTTGGAAGTCCTTTTACGGGATCAGCAACAGGCTGCCGCTGCTGCGTCCGGCCTCCAGTTCGGTGTGAGCCGCGGCGGCTTCGGCAAGGGCGAATTCGCGAATGGGAAGCTCGAGAATGCCGAGCCGGATGGCCACGATCGCCGCCGTCGCCGCTTCCAGGTAGAAGGCGGGATCGGCGCTCGCCGCCATGATGCTCGGGTGCGACAGTGACTTGTTGGGGCGCAACGCCTCGATCGCCACCGGCGGTATCGGCCCCGCCGCCTGGCCGAAGCTCGCGGCCATGCCGAAGGGGCGGATGCACTGGATGGTCTTCGCCAGCATCGCGCCGCCGATCCCATCATAGCCGACATCGACGCCGCGCCCTGATGTCAACGCCATGACGTCTGCGACCAGATCGGCATCGCGGCCGATCACCAGATGGTCGGCGCCGTTGGCGGTCGCGAGTGCCGCTTTCTCCGCGTTGCTGACCGTGCCGATGACGGTGGCGCCGAGATGCTTGGCCAAGCGCACGAGAAGCGTGCCGAGGCCGCCGGCGGCGGCGTGCACGAGGATGGTGCTTTGAGGCGTCACCGTGTGGATGCGGTGGAGCAGCATATAGGCCGTCATGCCCTTGAGCATCATGGCGGCGGCCTGTTTCGAGCCGACATCATCGGGCAGGCGGATGGCGCGGTGGGCCGGCAGCAGGCGCGTCGAGGCGTAGGCGCCGACAGGCGCGCACATATAGACGATGCGGTCGCCGGGAGAGACCGCCGTCACCTCGGAGCCGATCGCCTCGACCACGCCGGCACCTTCGGCGCCGATGACGGCGGGGTAGGCGGGCAGCGGATAGAGGCCCTTGCGATGATAGATATCCAGGAAGTTGACGCCGATGGCTTCGTGGCGGATGCGGATCTCGTTCGGCCCCGGCGCCTGCGGTTCTTGCGGGGTAGCCTTCAGCTGGTCAATGCCGCCGGGGGCGGTGAGGGTGATTGCGATATCCATGTCCAGTCTTCTCCTGTGTCGGTCTGTCGGTGAAGATGAGGGATGGTTGCATGATTGAAAATTCCCTATGATTTCACAGGCAATGGGAAAAAATGATCGATGCTGGATTGGGAAGATCTGCGCCATCTGCTGGCGCTGTCGCAACTTGGAACCTTGTCGGGCGCTGCGCGGGCGCTCGGGGTCGAGCATGCGACGGTATCGCGGCGGGTGGCGCATCTGGAGCGCGCGATCGGCGCGAAGCTGGTCGATCGGCGCGGGCGGCGGATCCTTTTGACGGCGGAGGCGTGCGTGTCGCGGCGATCGCCGAGCGCATGAGCGCCGATGCCATGACCATCGCGCGGGGCGGCATCGGCGCCGATCAAAGCCATGTCGGCGAGGTCCGTATCAGCGCGCCGCCGGCCTATTCGGGCGCGGTTCTGGCGCCGCCGCTGGTGCGGCTGAGAGCGCGCCATCCCCGCATCCGGGTCACGCTCATCGGCGAAACGCGCTATGCCTCGCTCGGGCGGCGGGAGGCGGATATCGCCGTGCGGCTCAACCGGCCTGAGAGTGGCGATCTGACTGTCTCGAAGATCGGCGAGGTGGGTTTCCATGCATATGTGGCATCAGGTTATGCCGAGACGGTGCCCGAGCACGACTGGACGTTCATCGGCTATGATGAGGGGATGGCATCGTCGCCGCAGGAGGAGCGGCTGGCCGAGATCGCCGCCGGTCGGCCGATCGCGATCCGGGCCTCGACGCTGGAGTTTCAGGTGGCGGCAGTCAAGGCCGGCGGCGGCGTGGCTTTGTTGCCGGATTTCATCGCGGAGGGCCAGGGGCTGAGAAGGCTGACGCTTGCAGGTGCCGCGCTGTCGCGCGATCTCTGGCTGGTGGTGCACACCGATATCAAGGACGTGCCATTGGTGCGGGCGGTGATGGACGCGCTGCGCGAGCGATGAGCCGCTACTGCAATACACCCTTCGCCGCCACACCCGCGACATAGGTCTCGACGATGGCGCGATCATCCCCCATGGTCTGCAGCAGGAAGAGCTCTTCCGGCAGCGTCTTCACCACTTCCATCTTCAGCGCCATGGCCGGCGTCGCGGCGGCGTTGAGGATTACCACGTCGGCATCGGTGCCCTTGTCGAGCGTGCCGATGCGGTCGGCGAGAGAGAGCGACCGGGCGTTGCCAAGCGTCATCAGGTAGTAGCTTTCCAGCGGGTTCAGGCGTTCGCCGAGCAGCTGCTGGATCTTGTAGGCCTCGTCCATGGTGCGGAGCATGGAATAGCTCGAGCCGCCGCCGATATCGGTGGCGACGCCGATCCTGACCGGCTTCTCGCGGCGCATCAGTGCCTTCAGCGGGAAGAGGCCGGAGCCGAGGAAGAGGTTGGAGGTCGGGCAGTGGACGGCGATTGCGCCGGCCTCGCTCATCGCGTCCGCCTCGCGTTCCGACAGATGGATGCAGTGGCCGAAGAGCGTCTTGTCGCCCAGCAGGCCGTAGCGGGCGTAGATATCGGTGTAGTCGATCGCGTCGGGATAGAGCTCGCAGGTGAACTTGATCTCGTCGTGGTTCTCGGAGAGATGCGTCTGGATGTGGAGGTCGGGGAATTCGCGGGCGAGCGCCTGTGTTGCTTCCATCTGCTGCGGCGTCGAGGTGATGGCGAAGCGCGGGGTGATGGCGACGTGGTTGCGGCCCTTGCCGTGCCAGTCGGCGATGATCTCTCGCGTTTCGTCGTATCCCATCTGAGGCGTGTCGAGCAGGCCCTGCGGGGCGTTGCGGTCCATCATCACCTTGCCGCCGACCATGCGCATGTTGCGCTTCATGGCTTCGGCGAAAAAGGCGTCGGCGGAGGTCTTGTGGACGGAGCAGTAGGCGACCGCCGTCGTCGTGCCGTGGCGGATCAGCTCGTCGTAGAAATGCGTGGCGATACGTTGAGCATGCGCGCTTTCGACGAAGCGGCATTCCTCGGGGAAGGTATAGGTGTTCAGCCATTCGAGAAGATTGGCGGCATAGGAGGCGATCACCTGCATCTGCGGGAAATGCAGGTGCATGTCGATGAACCCCGGCATGATCAGATGCGGGCGATGGTCGATCTCGACAGGATCGGCTTTGGCCTTGGCCTTGACCTCGGTATAGGGGCCGCTTTCGACGATGACGCCGTTTTCCATCAGCAGGCCGCCATCGGTTTCGTAGCGATAGCTTTCGCTGTCAGTCAGGCTCTGGGGTGCCCTGAGGAAAGAGAGCAGGCGGCCGCGAAGAAGAGTTTGGGTCATGGGCGTCTCGCCTTTATCGATTGCATGTCGTCGTCAGGATAGGGCTCAGGGAGCGGGCTCGGCGGGGATCTCCGCCACCGAAGCGGCGCAGCCGTATAGTGTCTTGCCCTGAAATACCAGCTTTGCTGCGAGATCGTAACGCCGGGCGGAGGCGCCGTCGACGCATTCCTCGCGGGTGAGCGTCAGGGTGAAGGGATAGGGCTGGTGGGGGACGCTCCAAGTGGCGCTGCGTTTCGCCATCGCCGTCGGGCCGGGGTTTGTGGTGATGATGTCGTTCTTGCCGGCCCGGCTGAGGGTGAGCTGGCTGTCGCGTATGCTGAGCGCCCAGAAGGGGCCGGTGCCCAGCGCATTGAAGTCACCCCATATATCGCGAGCGGCATTGCCGGGTATGGTGCCGGTTTTCACGTCTTCCTGTTTGGCAATGGCCTCCTCCGCCGCAGCTTCCGTCCATGTCTGCCCGAGAAGGGCGATAAGATTGACCAGAAGCAGGGGGCGGAGGCCTTTGATCATTCGCGTTTGCCCTCGACAGCGCTTTCGAACCAGGCGACGAGCAGCTTGCGCTCATCGGGCGTTATGTCGGTGACGTTGCCCGGCGGCATGGCGTGGCTGCGGCCTGCCTGGATGTAGATCTCGCGGGCGTGCGCCGCGATCTCGGCGTCGTTTTCAAGGATCACGTTCTTGGGCGGCCGGGCCAGGCCCTCGTAGACCGGCTCGGTTGCGTGGCACATGGAACAGCGTGTGCCGACGAGCTGCTTGACGGCGGGGAAATGCGGATCGCCGGCGAATTGCTGGAAGGCCGGGGCGACCTGATCGGCGGCCGCGTCCTTCTCGCCGGTCAGCACCTTCGGCACTGTCGAAAGCCACATGATGAGGATGAACAGGATCACCGTCGCCAGCCACGTCCAGGTCGGGCGGCCCTTGCGGGCATGGGTGGTGTTGAACCAGTGGCGGATGGTGACGCCCATCAGGAAAACAAGCGCTGCGATCACCCAGTTGTAGGCGGTGCCGAAGGCCAGCGGATAATGGTTCGACAGCATGAAGAAGATGACTGGCAGTGTCAGATAGTTGTTGTGCAGCGAGCGCTGCTTGGCGATCGCGCCATATTTCGCATCCGGCGTGCGGCCGGCGATGAGATCGGCGACGACGATCTTCTGGTTGGGGATGATGATCATGAAGACGTTGGCCGACATGATTGTCGCGGTGAAGGCGCCGAGATGCAGGAAGGCGGCGCGGCCGGTGAAGAGCTGCGTATAGCCCCAGGCCATGAAGACGAGCACCGCATAGAGCACCACCATCAGGCCCCAGGTGTTCCGCCCGATCGGCGACTTGCAGAGCAGGTCGTAGACGATCCAGCCGACGGCGAGCGAGGCGAGCGAGATGGCGATCGCGACCGGGGCGCTGACATCGAGAACGTGGCGGTCGATCAGGAACAGATCGGCGCCGCCGTAATAGACGATACAGAGCATCAGGAAGCCGGAGAGCCAGGTGAAATAGCTCTCGTATTTGAACCAGGTCAGGTGCTCTGGCATCTGAGCCGGCGCCACCAGATATTTCTGGATATGATAGAACCCGCCGCCATGTACCTGCCACTCCTCGCCATAGGCGCCGACCGGCAGATGCGGACGCTTCACCAGACCGAGATCGAGCGCGATGAAATAAAAGGATGAGCCGATCCAGGCAACGGCGGTGATGACGTGGAACCAGCGGGCCGCAAAGGCCAGCCATTCCCACGCTATGGCGTATTCATACATTCAGTTCCCCTGTTCTCTCCGATTCAGCAGTGTGCAGAATGTTTGGGCGGGAGAAAAGGGGGATTAGGGCAACACCGCCACGTTGTGGGGCCGGAAATCACGGCTTTCGGACGTAGAGTGGGTCTTCGGGTGCCCGTAGCTTCAGTCGCGTGTCACTCTATGCCGCCAACGGAATGTTGCGGCGCTCCCATGTATCCTTATTTGACAACCTTGCGCCCCTTGAGCGATTGAAGCAGTTCATCGGCGGTGTCGAAAACCTCGCCGTAATCAGCCTTGATAGCTCGGGCTTCCTCCATCGCGGCGATCGTCTTCGCGTTGGGACGAGGCAGTTCCACCGTTGGCACTTTGTCATCAGCGATCCGGGACATTGGCGGGCGAGGGCTGGGCGCAATCTCCTCGTCCATCAGCGTAGTCTCCAGCGGCGCATCGCGTTGTCGATCTCTCGCTCGATCTCCTCGGGATGCTTTCCACCAAGCGCGTCGCTCGCCACCTGATTGATATAGCCAGGATCTCGGGTGTCGTAGCCCAGCCGGTCGGTCGTCCGGCGATGAAGCGCGGGGCGGGCCTTGGTTGCCTCGTTCGTCACGGCTTCTGCATCGGCTGGTCTCAAGACGTCGCCGTGATTTTTCTGCAGGTTGATCGAGCGAATGGTCTGCATATCGAGCGCTCCCAACATCTCAGGTAAATTACCTCTCATCGAGGATCGGGGCAATGCACCCGCGGCAGCAAACGCATGCCCAGATTGCGGCAATGCCATTTCCACACCTGCTTAATATTCAAGATTGAAAATTTAGCATTAATTGAAACGTTAGGACTCGGTTACACTTTCTTGATCGAGACCGCCGGCCGGATGCCCTGCGTTCCGGCGTCGCATTCATGAATGGAGAAGATGCCGATGCGCAGCATTCTTGTATTTGTGATGATTGCTTTTTCCCTTGCCGCGCAGGCCCACGACGCGCCATCCGGTTGGGCCTACGAGCCCTATTGCTGCAATGGCGACAACGAGACCGGCGATTGCCAGATGATCCCTCCAAAGAGCGTGGCCGTGACGCCCCAAGGCTACCGCGTGACGCTGATGCCGGGAGATCACCGGCTCGTCACCCACGCCCATGTCTTCATGCTGCCGATGGGGCGCGCGATGAAATCGGGCGATGGCGATTACCATCTCTGCCTGTTTCCCGATGAAAATACCCCGCGTTGCTTCTACGCACCTGAGATGGGCTACTGAGCGGTATCCTTGTCGCGGGCGATCTCTTCAAGAATCCAGGTGCGGAAGGCCTTGATCTTCGGGACATTGCGGCGGTTTTCGGCGTAGACCAGCCAGTAGCCGCGATCGTCGCTGCAGATCATCTCGAAGGGCTGATAGAGCCGCCCCTGGGCGAGTTCGTCGCCGTAGAAGGCAGGCGTCAGGATGGCGACGCCCTGGCCGGCCATGGCGGCACTCGCCTCGAAGGTCTGCGAGCCATACTGGCTGCGCGGGCGCGATTCCAGGCCGAGATCGGTCAGGCCCGCTGCCGCAAACCAGATCTGCCACCAGGGGTCTGTGGCGCCGATGATCGGCAGTTTCATCAGGTCCTCGGGCCTATGGATGCCGCCGATGCTTTCGGCGAGCTTCGGGCTCAGCATCGGGGTGAAGTCGACATCGAGCAGCTTGTCGGCGATCAGCCCGCGCCAGTTGCCGTCGCCCGAGCGGATGGCGACGTCGACGGATTCGCGGGTGAAGTCGATCAGCGCTTCCGATGTAGACAGCCGCACCGCGATCGCCGGATGCCTTAGCTGGAAAGTGCCCAGCCGGCGCGCCAGCCAATGCGAGGCGAAGGTGGCGATGGTGTTGATCAGAAGCGTCGATTCGATCTCGCCGCGCGCTTCGGCCATCGCCTCGTTCAGGAGCACGAAGGCGTCGGTCACCTTCGGGAGCAGCAGTTCGCCGGTGTCCGTCAGGCTGATCTGGCGTGGGCGGCGCAAAAACAGCGGCTCGCCGATATTCTCCTCCAGCAGCTTCACCTGATAGCTGACGGCCGTCTGCGTCATGCCGAGCTCCTCGCCGGCCTTGGTGAAGCTGCCGAGCCTTGCCACGGCCTCGAAGACGCGCAGCGCATTCAGCGGAACCTGCTTGGACAGCTTCATGGATAAGTTCTCTTTATGCATGCAGACGGTTGTTCGATTGGAATTGCAGCATTAATCGGCGCAATCTGCAAGTCATCAGATCAGATTATCGAGGTGATGTCATGGCTTGCGTAACCAACGAACATATGGCCCAACACGTGGCCGAACCGACCCATACCAGAGCTCTGGAGTGGCTGGCACATCTGGCCAGGGGGCTCGCCGTGCGTCTGGCGCGGCCGGACCGACTGGATCTCGAGGGCATGCCGGATCGCGTCAAGCGCGACCTCGGCTTCATGGACGGGCGTGATCCCTATATCGAGGATGCGCGGACACGGTAGGCGGCAAGCGCGGTCAGGATTTCGGCCGCGGTCATGGCGGCGATCACTTCCGGCCGCTTGTCGCGCACCTGTTGGCCGCCGATCGGCAGCGTCAGCCGCTCCATCCATTCTTTCTCGCCACCCGCCTCGCGCTGCAGCCAGCTTGCGAAAGTGGCGCGCTTGGTGGCCGAGCCGATCATGCCGGTATAGGCGAGATCGGTGCGGGCAAGCGCCTCGCGGGCGATCAGGAAATCCAGCGCATGGTCATGCGTGAGGATGACGACGACGGCGCCCTCGCGCATCTCCGGCACCAATGCTTCCGGCATGGCGACGAGCCGGGCGTTGATGCCATCAGGGAGATGCGCGAGTTCCTCTTCGCGGGTCTCGATCACGGTGACATCGAGCGGCAGCGGCGAAAGCGCTGTCGCGAGCGCGCGCCCGACATGACCGGCGCCGAACAGCCAAACCTCCGGCCGCCGCTCCGCTTCGTCGCTGCGCCGCTCCTCGAGCTCACGGACCACGTCCTCCGTCACACGACGAAACCGCAACTGCGTGCGCCCGCCGCAGCATTGGCCGATCTCCGGGCCGAGGGGGATGTCCATCATGTCGCGGCCGTCGGCGCCCTGGAGAAGCTTGCGGGCGTTGGCGATCGCCATGAACTCGAACTGGCCTCCGCCGATGGTGCCCCAGATGCTGTCGATTGCGACCAGCATGAAGGTGCCGGTCTCGCGCGGGGTGGAGCCCTGCGTGCCGGTGATGTCGATCAGGATGGTGTCGGGGTGAGTGGCTAGGAATTGGGGGAGGGTGGTCATTGT
>UCEU01000036.1 GCA_900471485.1 Hyphomicrobiales bacterium | reverse complement strand
AATCCTGCCCCCGCAACCAAGCGCGCTTGGACATATCAGACAAACAGCAACGTCCGCAAAGCCCCGCATGTGGCCTTTTTGCGTTTGGGCACACGGCGCGGCACGGCGGAAGGTCTGGCGTTGTACGGTACCGCACAATGCCAACCCTCCGTTTGACAGTCGCTGCCTTACGGCGTGTAACGAAGGCGGCCGGGCGTTGCGGGGTCCTTTCCGCGGCCAATGTCCAACCTATATGTCTATTCGTTTGAAGAGGTACTTTCCTTGAGCGATGACGAACAGCAAGCCCGGCAACTGCTTATCGATGGCGGGGAGGCGGGGAATCTCATCCGCCGTTTCGACTGGGCGGGAACGTCTCTGGGCGAGCTTGCCTCATGGCCGCGCAGCCTTCTGACCGTCACCAACATGCTGCTGCTTTCGCCGGTGCCGATCGTGCTTCTTTGGGGCGAAGACGGGATCATGATCTATAATGACGCCTATTCGGTGTTCGCGGGCAATCGCCACCCGCAATTGCTGGGATCGAAGGTCCGCGAGGGCTGGGACGAGATTTCGGATTTCAACGACAATGTCATGCGCGTCGGGCTTGCCGGCGGCACACTTGCCTATCGCGACCAAGAGCTGACGCTCACCCGCCACGGCAAGCCTGCTCCGGTCTGGATGAACCTGGATTATTCGCCCGTCTACGACGAAAGCGGCCGGCCGGGCGGGGTCATCGCCATCGTCGTGGAAACGACCGACCGCGTGCTTGCCGAGCGACAGCTGCGGTCCAGCGAGGAGAGGTTCCGCGCCTTCACCAACGCCACGACCGATGTCGTCTACCGCATGAGCGCCGACTGGAAGACGATGCAACAGATGGACGGACGCGGTTTCCTGACCGATACCGACAGTCCGCGCGTCGCCTGGCAGGAGGCCTATCTGCTGCCGGAGGACATTCCCGCCGTCCAGCAGGCGATCGACCATGCGGTGGCGACGAGAACGCCGTTCGAATACGAGCACAGGGTACGGCGCAGCGATGGCGAGATCGGCTGGACCTTGTCGCGCGCCGTTCCGATCTTCGAGGCGACCGGACATGTCGAGGAGTGGTTCGGCGCCGCAAGCGACGTGACCGAGCGGCGCAAGGACCAGGAGCGCATGCGCCTCGTGGTCAACGAACTCAATCACCGCGTGAAGAACAACCTCGCAATGATCCAGGCGATCGCCAAGCAGACCTTTCGTTCGCTCGAGGACAGCGGGCCGCAATTGCTGGCGTTCGAGGAGAGGATCATGGCGCTCGGGCATGCCAACGATCTACTCACCGGCGAGCGCTGGACCGGTGCGTCGCTCAAGGCGGCCATCCGGCAGGCGGTGAAGCCGCATGCGCCCGCCGACCGGTTTGCCTATGAGGGCGCCGACGTCACGCTATCGCCCAAGACCGCCCTGGCGTTGACGCTGAGCGCACACGAGCTGGCGACGAATGCGCTGAAATACGGCGCATGGTCGGCAGAGGGCAGGGTGAGCGTGTCCTGCGAACGCTACGGCGATGCCAATGGCCAGCCGCGTTACCGGTTGATCTGGCAGGAGAGTGGCGGTCCCGGTGTCACCGCGCCGAACCGGCGGGGCTTTGGATCGCGGCTGATCGAGCGGGGGCTCGCCAGCGAAATCTCGGGAACAGTCGAGATGATGTTCGAGGCGGGCGGCCTTCGATGCGTGGTCGACGCCCCGATCTCAGAGGCCGATTGACAATGCGGGTGCTTGTCGTCGAGGACGAAATGACGATCGCCATGATGGTAGAGGACATGCTTTGCGATCTCGGACACGAGGTTTGCGGCATTGCCATGCGTCTGCCGGAAGCGCTGACGGCAGCCGAAAGCCTGCCTGCCGAGATGGTCATTCTGGACATCAATCTCGACGGCCACAAATCCTTTCCGGTGGCCGACCTGCTGCTCGCGCGCGGGATCCCCTTCGTCTTCGCGACCGGCTATGGACGGGCAGGCGTGGACATCGCCTACCGCACGGCGCCGGTGCTTTCGAAGCCGTTCAACGAGCGCGCGCTCGGCGCCGCGATCGAGGCGGCAGTGGCGGTCTTTTCGCGTACGACAGGTTGATTTCCGCCGGTCGGTTTCCGTCATGCGCCGTCGAATGACGGCGGCGGGGCGGCGTTCAGAAAAAGTATGTTTCCAATCTCCGGCAGCGGCACAAAATCAACTGCTTGTTGTATTTCATGGAGAAATGGCATCCATGGAGAACTTCCCCAAAATATTGCAATATGCTAATATAACGGTGTGACGATATGTTCGCCGCGTCCTGGGAGGGAGGGGACAATGGAGAAGTTGCCGTTTGCCTGGCTTTTGCATGCGCATGCGGGATTGTCTTCCTTACCCATCCGCTTCGTCCTGGGTCTGTCTTCGGCGCTGGTCTTCGGGGGTGTCGCGGCCGAGGCGCAGCAGCCGACGGATGCGCAGCGCAATGCCGTTCGCTCAGCCTGCCGATCCGATTTCATAGCGCAGTGCTCCGGGGTGACGCCGGGCGGCATGGAGGCGCTGACCTGCCTTCAGAAGCATGACGCCTCGTTGTCGAAGGCCTGCCGGGAGGCCATTTCGGCGCTCGAGGGGCAGAAGAAATCATCCAACGACGCGGCGCCGGCCCAGGCGCCGGCTGCCCCCGCGGCCACGGCGGCCGTCCCTTCCCAGGCGCCTGCGCAGCCAGCGCCGAAGCAGACGTCACAGCCGACGGCGGCACAGCGCGATGCGGTCAAATCCGCCTGCCGTTCCGATTTCATCGCCCAATGCCCGGGTGTGACGCCCGGCGGCGCGCAGGCGCTTGCCTGTCTTCAGCAGCACGATACGTCGCTGTCTTCATCGTGCCAGGCGGCGATCGGTGCAATCGGGCCCGCGCCCGCGGGAAAGGCTGCCAAGGCTGCGGGCGGTAGTGGTGGTGCGGCGGCACCGATGGCCTCGTTCACCCCGCGTGAAGAGTTGGTCGTCGTACGGCGGAGTTGCGGGCCGGATTTTCGCGCCCTTTGCCATGCCGTCCCGCTCGGCGGCGGCCGTGGGGTCAACTGCCTGCGGGATAATTTTCAGCGGCTTTCGCCGACGTGCCAGAAGGTTCTGACCACCGGCCTTTGAGCCGCTTGCTCGTGCCGCGCCCGCGAGCCGAGCGGTGGATGTTCGCCTGTGCGGGCAAGGCCGGGATTTCATGCATGCCCGAATCACGCGGCGCACCGCCCGCCGCTGCATGGGAGATCGACTGCTTCACGGATCAACCAGCCCAAGGGGAATGATTGCCATGTCATTGGTTTCCTATCTCGAAAAATTCGGGCAGATCGCAGTCTGCGGCTCCCTCGCCGCCTGTCTTGCCTTACCGTCGATCGCGGCGGCGGATGACGCGAAGAACATATTGAAGGCCATGTCGGATTATCTGGCGGCGCAGAAGGCGATGTCGTTCAGCTACCAGTCCTCGGTCGAAGCGGTGACGCCCGATTTCGAGAAGCTGCAGTTCGTCAGTTCCGGGACAGCCAGCCTGACGCGTCCGGACAAATTGCGGGTGACGAGAACCGGCGGTTTCGCCGATGTCGATCTCAGCTTCGATGGTTCGACGCTGACCGTGCACGGCAAGAACCTCGATGCCTATGCGCGTGTCGAGGCCAAGGGGTCGGTGGACGATCTGCTTGACCGGCTGATCGGCGCGGGACTGGAGGCGCCCGGCGCCGATCTTCTGGCGGCGGATGCCTTCGATCTGCTGATGACCGACGTCACCTCGGCCAAGCATGTTTCCAGCGCTTACGTCGATGGCGTCGAGTGCGAGTATCTGACGTTCCGCACGCCCGAGATCGATTGGCAGATATGGGTCGAGAGCGGGGAAAAGCCGATACCGCGGCGCTATGTCATCACCAGCAAGCATGTCGGCCAGGCGCCGCAATACACGCTCGAGATCAGCGACTTCAAGAGCGGCGCCGAAGTCGCATCCGTTCCCTACACGATCGATATCCCCAGCAGTGCGAAGAAGGTCGACCTCAGCGAGCTGCAATCGCTTGACGAACTGCCGGCACCCACCCAACCGGGAGAAAGCAAATGAATTATGCAAGCTCACTGCGCCTTGCCTTGCTGGCCGGCGCATTCCTGCTCGTCGAGGCGCAGGCGGAGCCGGGCCGTGGATGGGTCCCCGTGTCGGTCGATCTCGGAACGCCCGCCAATGCCGTCATAGGACGGCCTCTGACGCCGCTTTCCTATGCGGGTGTCGCCCGTCGCACGACGCGCCGCGCCGTCATGTGGACGACGACAACCGTGGCCGTGCTGCCGGCGGGTTGCGTCTACGGGGCTTATTATGGCGGCTATTACTATCGATGCGGCTCCGGCTATTATGCCAAGAGCGGCAATGTCTATGTGCGTGTCGTCGTGCAGTAGCGCCACCTGTGGCGGGTTCTCGCCGGCCACCAATCTTGAGTATAAATTTCCAGAAAATCCTGTGGTGTCGACGCAATGTCGGTGCCAAAATTTGCACATGTGCAAAATCGTGCTCAATTCTTGCTGAAATAGAACCATTTTTGGCGTCGCGGTCCTTGCTAGTCGATCTCGGCGGGCGTAGAGCGCCAGCGTCAAATTGCCTCGTGCTGAATTGACGCTCAGCAAAACCCAGTGGCTGACCTCCCACAGCCACGAAGGAGCCAATCATGAGAGACCTCCCGGGCCTGCCGTCCCGCAGAAGCTTCCTGAAAGCTTCCGCGGCGACCGCGGCCATTGCCGGCATTGCCGGCGCAGCGAAAGCCGAAACCAAGCCGGAACCCGCCGCGCTTACCGAATACAAGCCGGACTGTCTGAAGCCCACGGAGTGGGCCTTCGTCATGGCTGCGGTCGCGAGACTGATTCCGTCGGAGGGCGACGGCCCCGGCGCGATCGAGACGCGCGTTCCCGTTTTCATCGACAAGCAGCTCGCCGGCGATTACGGCAAGGCGTCCGACTGGTACATGGTTGGTCCGTATGAGCCGGCGGCGAGCCCGCTGCGCGGCTGGCAGACCCCGCTCAACCCGCTGGAAATCTACCAGCAGGCGATCCCGCTGTTCGACGAGTGGTGCAAGACCACCCATGGCAAGATCTTTGCCGAGCTTGACGCGGAAACGCAGGACAAGGCGCTCACCTCGCTCCAGAAGGACGAGATGAAGATCAAGCCGGAGCTGCGCGAGTTCTTCGGCATCCTTCTCGCCAACACCAAGGAAGGCTACTTCTCCGACCCGATGTATGGCGGCAACCATGGCATGGCTGCCTGGAAGTATATCGGCTTCCCCGGCGCGCGCGGCTCCTACAAGGAGTGGGTCGGAAAGCATAACGTCAAGTATCCGCTTGGCCCCGTCTCGATCTCCGGCGAAAGGGGCTAACGATCATGGCACGCACAGAAAAGAAAAAAGACGTCGTTCTCGTCGGCTTCGGCTGGACCGGCGCGATCATGGGCATCGAGCTTGCCAATGAAGGCCTCGAGGTTCTGGCGCTGGAGCGCGGTCACGACCAGGCGACCGTTCCCGACTTCCAGTACCCGAACATGATCGACGAGCTGAAGTACGGCATCCGTTACGGCATGATGGAAAAGCCGGCGAACACGACCGTCACCATCCGCCGTTCGCTGGATGAGACCGCGCTGCCTTACCGCAGCCTCGGCACCTTCCTGCTCGGCACCGGTGTCGGCGGCGCTGGCACCCACTGGAACGGCTTGAACTGGCGTCCGATGCAGTCGGAATACCGCCTGAAGTCCTACGTGACCGAAAAGTTCGGCGCAGGCGTCATGACCGAGGACATGACGATCCAGGACTATCCGATGACCTACGAAGAGCTCGAGCCGCATTTCGACCGCTTCGAAAAGGTCGCCGGCATTTCCGGCCAGGCCGGCAATGTCAACGGCAAGATCGTCGAGGGCGGCAACCCGTTCGAGGCGCCGCGTTCCAACGACTATCCGATGCCGGCCATGCCGTCGACCTGGGATGGCGTGAAGTTCCGCGATGCGGCGAAGGCTGCGGGCTATCACCCGTTCCCGAGCCCTGGCGGCATTGCCTCCAAGGACTACGTCAACGAATACAACATGCAGATGGGCCCGTGTAACCATTGCGGTTTCTGCGAGCGCTACGGCTGCTACAACTATTCGAAGTCCTCGCCGCAGACGGCGATCATCGACGCCCTGAAGCGCAAGAAGAACTTCGAATACCGCGTCAACTCGGAAGTGCTGCGCGTCGAAAAGGCGGAAGACGGCAAGACCGCGACCGGCGTCACCTATTTCGACCACAAGACCGGCGAAGAAGTCTTCCAGCCGGCCGACCTGGTTATCCTGACCGCGTTTGCGCTGAACAACGTTCACCTGATGCTCGTCTCCGGCATCGGCAAGCCTTACGATCCGGTGACCAATGAAGGTGTCGTCGGCCGTAACTATGCCTACCAGATCACCGGTGGCTACACGCTGTTCTTCAAGGACGAGGAATTCAACCCGTTCATCGGTACCGGCGCCAACGGCTTCTGCATCGATGATTTCGGCATCGACAATATCGACTTCGCCAAGGAAGGCTTTGTCGGCGGCGCTTACTGGCGCGCGGGCCAGACCAATGGCCAGCCGGGCCACACCATGCCGCTTCCTGCGGGCACGCCGAGCTGGGGTGCGGGCTGGAAGAAGGGCATCGGCGAATGGTACGGCCACGCGATGAACATCGGCGCCCACGGCTCCGTCATGTCCTATCGTGGCCACTATCTCGATCTCGACCCGACCTACAAGGACCGCCACGGCCGTCCGATGCTGCGCATGACCTACAACTGGCACGACAACGAAATCCGCCAGACGCAGTTCATGAAGTCGAAGATGGAGCCGCTGGCCAAGTCGATGAACCCGACGACGCTGCAGGAAGGCTTCAAGAAGGAAGGCGCCATGTTCGACGTCCGTCCTTACCAGACCACCCACAACACCGGCGGCACCGTCACCGGCGACGATCCGAAGACCTCGGTTCTCAACCGTTACCTGCAGTCCTGGGATTGCCATAACGTCTTCGTCATGGGCGCCAACGTCTTCCCGCAGAACACGCAGTACAACCCGACCGGCATGGTCGGCGGTCTGGCCTACTGGGCGGCGCATCACATCCGCAAGGATTACCTGCCCAACCCGCGGCCGCTGGCATAAGGAGAACAGAGATGAAAACCTTTCTCCGCATCATCGGAACGCTCGTCGTTCTGGGTGTCATCGCCCTTGTTGCCTTCATTTTCGTGCCGGTGCAGCGCACCGGCCCGGTCACCCAGCTCGCAGCCGACTTCAAGCCGGCCAAGGGGCAGGGTGAATATGTCATGCGCGCCGGCGACTGCATGGCCTGCCACACCAGCGAAGGCGGCAAGCCCTTCGCCGGCGGTCGCGCCATCCAGAGCCCGATGGGCACGATCTGGACCACCAACATCACGCCCGACAAGGACACCGGCATCGGCAACTGGACGCTCGCCGATTTCCGCGCTGCCCTCTACGACGGCGTGACGCCCAATGGTACGCATCTCTATCCGGCCATGCCGTACGAGAACTACCGCAAGCTCTCGGAAGAAGATGTCGTGGCGCTCTACGACTACTTCATGCACGAGGTCGAGCCTGTCTCGAACAAGGTGGAGGAAACCAAGCTTTCCTTCCCGTTCAACATGCGCTTCGGCCTGCGCGCCTGGAACTGGCTGGCTGCCAGCTACGCGGCCGGCTTCAAGCCGGAGCAGGGTGAAGACGAACAGTTCAACCGCGGCAAGTATCTCGTTGAAGGCGCCGGCCACTGTGCCGCCTGCCACAGCCCGCGCAACCTGTTCATGGCGCAGGACGGCATCGACAATTCGTCGAAGGCCTTCCTCTCCGGCGGCGAGATCGACGGCTTCACGGCCCCTGATCTTCGTGGTCCGGCAAGTGGTCCGCAGACGTGGAGCACCGAGCAGCTGGCGGCTTACCTGTCGACCGCTCGCAACGCTCACTCGTCGGCAACCGGCGAAATGATGCTCGTCGTTCGCGACTCGCTGCAGTACATGAGCCACGAGGATAACCTCGCCATCGCCACCTATCTGAAGAAGATCGGTAGCGAAGGCGGTTCGGCTTCGGCCGCACAGCCGGAGAAGGCAGAGGTGACGGCGACCGAAACGCTGCTTTCGGACGCCAAGCCCGACATGCCGCTCGGCCCGCGTCTCTATCTCGACAACTGCGCCGCCTGCCACATGGTGAGCGGCAAGGGTGCCGGCGAGACCTTCCCGGCGCTTGATGGCAACTCGCTGGTCGACGCCAAGTCGCCCAAGGGCCTGATCAGTGTGATCCTGCACGGCGCCGAACTGCCGTCGACGCCGGATCGCCCGATGAAGCTGCGCATGCAGGGCTACGAAAACCGCCTGTCGGATGACGAAGTCGCCGCACTCGCGACCTTCCTGCGCGACGGCTGGCACAACAAGGCCGCCGCTGTTACGGCTGCCGACGTGACCGCCGTTCGCGGCGAGAAGCACTAGGACAAGAGGCCGGCAACGCGAGAGTGCTGCCGGTTTTTTTCCATAAGACTGGACATGAAACAGCCCGCGGGAGAGATCCCGCGGGCTGTTTTGTTTTACGAAGCTCGATCTGAAATCAGGTGCGCGGCTTCAGGTTCTCGGGGTCGTAGATCGGCTTGTAGCCGACGCTGACCACTTCGACCGGATAGGTCTCGGCGAAATATTCGACATTCAGCTTGCGGCCGACCTGGCAGTATTCCTGCGGGAGGTAGGCGAGCGCGATGTTCTTGCCGACGGTCGGGCCGTAGGCGACCGAGGTCGTGTAGGAGATGCGGCCGAGGCTGTCGACCAGCGACTTGCCTGTTTCCGGATCCATGACCGGCATGGAGCCGACGGGGTAGCGCTTGACGCCCTTGCTGTCGGTGTTTTCGGTCATGACAAGCGTGCAGAGCATCGCCGGCTGGTGTTCGCGGGCCTTGTATTCCAGGTGCTTGGCCTTGCCGCGGAAATCGGCTTCCTTGACCTTCGGGCGGGCGAGATCGGCTTCCAGCAGATTGTATTGGGTGAGCAGATCGCCGTTCTGCAGGCGCAGGGACTTTTCCATGCGGCGCGAGTTGGCGTAGGTTTCGACGCCGAAGGGCATGACGCCAGTGGCGCGGAGCGCGTCCCAGACGGCGAGGCCATCCTCGTACTTCATGTGCAGTTCCCAGCCCTGTTCGCCGACATAGGAGATGCGGAAGGCGGTGACCGTCTTGCCCGCGATCTCGATCGGCTTGATGGCCGCGAAGGCAAAGTTTTCGGGGTCGAGCGCTGCCGGATCGGCCACGACCTTCTTCAGCGTGTCGCGGGCATTCGGGCCCCAGATGCCGATCGTGATGAACTTTTCCGAGACGTCGGTGATGGTGACGTCGAGGCCGCGATCCTCGGCCACGCGCTTCATGTAGTGGAAGTCGCGCGGGCCGGCGTCGGCGCCGTTGATGAGGCGGCAGCGGTCGGCCATGCGGATGACGGTGAAGTCGGCGCGCACCATGCCCTCGTCGTCGAGGAAGTGGGTGTAGATACCCTTGCCGATATTCGCATCACCGCCGATCTTGGCGGCGCAGAGCCATTCGAGCAGCTCGACATGATCGGGGCCTTCGAGGTCGACCATGTGGAAGTGGCTGAGGTTGACGATGCCGCAATCCTCGCTCATCGCCAGATGCTCGGCATTGGAGACGCGCCAGAAGTGGCGGTTGTCCCATTCGTTTTCGCGCACGGGAACGCGGTCTGCGTATTTCTCAAGCAGGTGCTCGTTGGCCTTGTAGCCATGCGCACGCTCCCAGCCGCCGAGCTCCATGAAGTAGCCGCCGAGTTCCTTTTCGCGCTCGTAGAAGGGCGAGCGCTTGGCGTTGCGGCCCGAGGCGTAGGGTTCGCGGGTGTGGACGGCGGGGAAGTAGATCTTCTGTGCGGCTTCGTAGCAGCGGCCGGCGATGAAGTCCTCGGTCAGCTGGTGCGGGTAGAAGCGGGAATAGTCGATCGAGTTGTGGTCGATCTCGGTGCGGCCGTCGGTCATCCAGTCGGCGATCAGCTTGCCGTAGCCCGGGCCGTCCTTGACCCAGATGGCGACGCAATACCAGAGGCCGCGCACCTTCTGGCTCTCGCCGCAGGACGGGCCGCCGGCGGCGGAGACCTGCAGCAGGCCGTTGAAGGAGTGGCCTTCGTTATAGCCGAGCTCGCCGAGGATCGGCGTCAGTTCCATGGCTTTTTCGAGCGGCTCGAGGATCTGCTCCATCTCGAGGTCGCGCTGCGAGGGCGAGAGGCGTGCCTCCTGCTTTTCGAGAAGCTCGCGCGGGTGGCACATGCGCGGATTGGTGGTCTCGTAATAACCCCACTCGATCTGGCCGCCTTCGGTGGTCTTCGGGTCGCCGGTGTCGCGCATATAGGCGGAGTTGCCCTGGTCGCGCAGCAGCGGGTAGCCGATTTCCTTGCCGGTGCCTTCGAATTCGTTATAGGGGCCGAAGAAGGTGAGGGGGTGATCGACCGGCATGACCGGCAGGTCCTCGCCGACCATCTCGGCGATCAGGCGGCCCCAGAGGCCGGCGCAGACGATGACGTGATCGGCCATGATGGTGCCGCGATGGGTGACCACGCCCTTGATGCGGCCGCCTTCTACGATCAGCGACTGGGCCGGCGTGTTGCCGAACATCTTGAGCTTGCCGGATTTCTCGGCGGCATCGACCAGCTTGCCGGCAACGGTCTGCGAGCGCGGGATGACGAGGCCGGCGTCGGGATCGAACATGCCGCCCTGGACCTGATCTTCCTCGATCAGCGGGAACATTTCCTTGATCTCAGCAGGCGAGACGTAATGCGCCCGGGTCCCGAAGGCCTTGGCGGAGCTCAGCTTGCGCTTGATCTCTTCCATCCAGGCATCGTCGCCGGTGCGGGCGACTTCCAGGCCGCCGATGCGGGAGTAGTGGCCCATCTTCTCGTAGAAATCGATCGAATACTGGGTGGTCCAGACCGAGAGATAGTCGTGCGACGTGGTGTAACAGAAGTCCGAGGCGTGGGCGGTCGAGCCGATGTCGGTCGGGATACCCGACTTGTCGATGCCGACGATGTCGTCCCATCCGCGTTCGATCAGGTGGTGGGCGATGGAAGCGCCGACGATGCCGCCGAGCCCGATGATTACGACCTTCGCCTTCTGAGGAAATTCTGCCATTGCGTGCGACCCTGATTGGTATTGCCCAGTTTGGTATTGCGGTGATCTTAGAGCGACCCGGCCCATGACTAGAGCCTGTCCACGACATAAACAACATGCTGCACGACCAGCGCAATGCGGCTTGTGGTGTCGCGGCGCGGATTATCGCCGCCGCCGCCGTTTTGCGCGTATCCCGCCGATTGCGTGACCAGCGGCGCGGTTGCGGATTTGGCCTTTCGCAAGGCTGGCGTATCGCGATTGCGACATTGTCAGCGCGTGGCTGTGCTGCCGCATTCATGAAATTGGGATATAGCTTCATGCCGATTATGCCGACTAATCGACCCGGTGCCCGTGGCCTATCTTCGCCTCATCCCAACAGGAGAAGATGACATGAAGAAACGCGTTCTCGGAAAGAGCGGGCTTGAGGTATCGGCGATCGGCTTCGGCTGCATGGGGCTCAATTTCAGCTATGGACATGCGCTGAGCAACGAGGAGAGCATCCGGCTCATCCGCCAGGCTGTCGATCGCGGCGAGACCTTTTTCGACACCGCCGAGGTCTACGGCCCCTACACCAACGAGGAAATCGTCGGCGAAGCGCTGGCGCCGGTTCGCGACCGGGTGGTGATTGCCACCAAGTTCGGGTTCAACATCGATCAGCAGACCCGGAAGATGGCCGGTGTCAATAGCCGGCCGGAACAGATCCGCCGCGTCGCCGATGCATCGCTCAAGCGCCTCGGCGTCGAGGTGATCGATCTCTTCTACCAGCATCGCGTCGATCCCAACGTGCCGATCGAGGATGTGGCGGGAACGGTCAAGGATCTGATCGCCGAAGGCAAGGTGAAGCATTTCGGGCTATCGGAACCCGGCGCGCAGACCGTTCGCCGCGCTCATGCGGTGCAGCCGGTGACGGCGCTGCAGAATGAGTATTCGCTCTGGACGCGCGGACCGGAAACGAACGGCATCCTCGATGCGTGCGAGGAGCTCGGCATCGGCCTCGTCGCCTATAGTCCGCTCGGCAAGGGTTTTCTCACCGGCGCGATGGGCAAGGATACCCAGCTCGGCGACAACGACTTCCGCAAGATCCTGCCGCGCTTCACGCCCGAGGCGATGGAGAAGAACCAGGCGCTGGTCGATCTGTTGAAGCGCATTGGCGCGGAGAAGCAGGCGACGCCGGCGCAGGTGGCGCTTGCCTGGCTCCTGGCGCGCAAGCCCTGGATCGTGCCCATTCCCGGCACCACCAAGCTGCATCGCCTGGAAGAGAACCTAGCTGCGGCCGATGTCGAGCTGACGCCTGATGACCTCGCCGAGATCGAAAAGGCCGCGGCCGAGATCGCGGTCGAGGGTGAGCGTTATCCGGAACAGTTGATGAAGACCACAGGGCTCTAATTATCCCGTCACGGCCCGCTCATCATCGGGCGGGCCGTGATCCATTCACGATCGGAGCATGTCATGTCAGGCAATATCGAAGGAAAAGTCGTGGTCATCACCGGTGCCAGCAGCGGTCTCGGGGAAGCGGCGGCGCGGCATCTGGCGCGGGAAGGGGCGAAGCTGGTGCTCGGCGCCCGCCGTCTCGACCGGCTGCAAAAGCTGGTGAGCGAACTTGGGATCGGTGACGGCGCCGCGGTTCAGACCGACGTTACGAATCCTGAGCAGGTGAAGCGGCTGGTGGATGTGGCGGTGGCCGCGCACGGGCGTGTGGATGTCGTGATCAACAACGCCGGGCTGATGCCTCACTCGCCGCTCGAACGGGGCAAGATCGAGGACTGGGACCGGATGATCGACGTCAACATCAAGGGCGTGCTCTACGGCATCGCCGCCGCACTGCCGCACATGAAGGCGCAGAAGAGCGGCCATATCATCAACGTCTCCTCCGTCGCCGGCCACAAGGTACGTTCGGGAAGCGCCGTCTATGCCGCGACCAAGGCGGCCGTGCGCATGCTGTCGGAAGGGCTGCGGCAGGAGGTGAAGCCTTACAACATCCGCACCACGGTCGTCTCTCCTGGTGCGGTCGAATCCGAATTGCCGCAGAGCGTGACGGAGGCGGACGTGGCAAGAGGTATCCAGGACTTCTACGAGGCCTATGCAATACCGGCCGAAAATTTCGCTCGGGTCGTCGCCTTCGCGATCAGCCAGCCTGACGAGGTCGATATCAACGAGATACTGTTCCGCCCGACGGCGCAGGAATTCTGATGCCGCGGCTCTACCCGGCCACCGCGCCGGAGATATCAGCCGTCAACGCCGCGATCGCCTCTTCGGCGGCGCGGCGGCCGCTCTTGTAGGCGCCGTGGGCGGTGGAGAAGTCGGTCGCGTGGGTTGCCTCGCCGGCGAAGAACAGGCGATTGTCGAAGGGGCGTGCAAGGATGTCTCGCGCGTCGCGTTGGCCTGGAAGCGCGTGGCTGTAGCCGCCGCCGACCGATGCCGTTCCCGCCCAGTCGGAAGCGGCGAGCGGTCTGAGGTTGCCGCGCACGGATGAGCCGAACAGCTTGACGATCTGGTCCGTGGCGCGCTCGTAAGCGGCGGCCGCGCCATCCGTCGCCGCCTTGCGGGCGCCGGCGCCGCCGAGGAAGCATTCGATCACCGGCATTCCGAGCGGCATGATGTAATAGGAGCCGGTCGTGGCGTCGCGGGGATCACCGATCAGGTGGGTTTCGGGTTCGAAGGGGCTGTCGCCGGTTATTTCGAGATAGATCTTCTCGTTGTTGCCGAGCGGCAGGCGGCGGGCCGCCTCGCGCCACGGATCGAGCGCCGAGGGCCAGCGGATCGTGCTGCCGGAGAGGACGTTGGTCGAGCAGGTGACGATGACGGCGCGGGGGCGGAGCGTCCCGGCGGAGGTTTCGAGCGTGGCGCGGCGGCCGTCGAGGCTGATGCCTTCGACCCGCGTCGCAAGGTGCAAGGCCTGGTTTTGCGGGAGCGCGGCGGTTATCAGCGCGCCATAGCCGTTGGGCGCACGCCAGTTGTATTCGGTCGAGGCTTCGTCATAAGCGGCATAATCCTTGGCGGAGATGCGCTCGAGTTCGTCGCCGCTGATATAGCCGCTCAGGGCCTGTACGTAGTTGGTCCAGCAGCCGTTCGGATCGAGCGCTTCAGCAGCGATGTCGCTTGCGGGCGGGGCGTCAGTGATGCGCTCGCTCCAGGCTCCGAACTCCGTCTGCGCGGCGATGTGGTCTGATGGCGGGAAGCCGAGGTCTTGGTATTGAGAGCCCCAGGCGTTCCGGCGGCGGTCGATGGCGATGCCGAGCTCTTCGGCGATCCCGACCCAGGGGTTGCGGTCGGCCGAGTGCAGCCATCCGCAGCCAAGATCGATCGCCATGCCCGATATCTCGCGGGTGAAGCCACGGCCGCCGGGGCGGGGAAGGGCTTCCAGTACTACGGTTGAAAGGCCGCTGCCGGCCAGTCTTCTCGCGGCGCCAATGCCGGCCGCGCCTGCGCCGATGATAACGATGTCCGGTTCTGACGTCATGGACCACCGTTGACATGTTCCATGGCGGAAGGGAAGCCTGACATCATCGGGGCATCAGCCGCCGTAATCCGCGTCGCTTACCTTTTCCAGCCAGTCCACGGCCTTGCCGTCGAGCATCTCGGCGATGGCGATGTGCGACATCGCGCAACCGGGTGCGGCGCCGTGCCAGTGCTTCTCGCCGGGCTCGAACCAGATGATGTCGCCGGGGCGGATTTCCTCGACGGGACCACCCTCGCGCTGGGCGCGGCCGAGGCCGGAGACGACGAGCAGCGTCTGGCCGAGCGGATGAGTGTGCCAGGCGGTGCGGGCGCCGGGCTCGAAGGTGACGGTCGCGCCACTGAGATTGCCGCTCCCGCTGAAGGCGGCGTCGAGCCGGACGGTGCCGGTAAACCAGTCCTCGGGGCCCTTCCTGGAGGGTTGTGATCCTGTGCGGGTGATCTTCATGTCATGCTCTCTCGTTCGGGCGCGGGCGCCGATGCTGTCCTACTCCAATCTAGCCGGGCGACAGGATGATCGGTAGTCGTTATATCTTGCATGCAGTCATATCTGGAGTTCATGAATGCGGCGCGAAGAACTGGTCGACCTGAATGCCTTCATGACGGTGGCGGAGGAGCAGAGTTTCACGCGCGCAGCCGCGAAGCTCGGGACGTCGCAATCGGCGCTCAGCCATACGATCCGGCGGCTGGAAACGCGGCTCGGCGTGCGGTTGCTGACACGGACGACGCGCAGCCTGGCGCCCACCGAGGCGGGCGAGAAGCTGCTCGCGACGTTGCGCCCGGCGCTCGACAGCATCGGCGCCGAACTTGCCTCGCTCGGGGAGCTCCGGGAAAAGCCGGCGGGGACGATCCGCATCACGACCTCTGAGCATGCGGCCAACACGATCCTGTGGCCGACGCTCGAGAGGCTGCTGCCCGACTATCCCGATATCCACGTCGAACTCAGCATCGATGCGGGATTGACCGATATCGTCACGGAACGGTTCGATGCCGGCGTGCGGCTCGGCGAGGCGCTGGCCAAAGACATGATCGCGACGCGCATCGGCCCCGACCTGCGCATGGCGGCCGTGGCCTCGCCCGGCTATTTCGAGCGATATCCCATTCCGCGCACGCCGCAGGATCTCGCCGATCAGCAGTGCATCAACCTGCGCCTGCTGAGCGCCGGCGGTCTCTATGCCTGGGAGATGGAAAAGGACGGGCGCGAGGTCAGGGTGCGGGTCGAGGGACAGCTTGCCTTCAACAACGTGCGAATGATGCTGCGTGCGGCTATGGCCGGTTTCGGAATCTGCTTCGTCATGGAGGATCATGTCCAGCAGCAGCTCGCCGATGGCACGCTGGTGCGCGTGCTCGAGGACTGGTGCCCACCCTTTGCGGGATATCACCTCTATTACCCCAGCCGGCGCCAGCCCTCGGCGGCGTTCTCGCTGCTCGTCGAGGCGCTGCGGTATCGCGGCTGAGCCGGGCTACATGCCTTCGTCGGGAATATTGAGGAGGTGGCCGCAGGCCTTGCAGTGCACGGCGTCCGCGTCGTGACGATGCAGGCCGCATTGCGGGCAGGCGTAGTTCACCTTGTAGGGGCGCACGACCGCCTGGGCGAGACGGACGAAAAGGGAGATGCCGATGATCATGGTGATGATCGAGGTGAGCTTTCCAGCCGTGCCGGGAAGGGTGATGTCTCCGAAGCCGGTCGTGGTCACCGTCGCCACGGTGAAGTAGAGCGCGTCGACGAAGCCTTCGCTGCCTTCGCGATTGTAGAAGAAGCTGGTGTAGACGAAGCCGGTGACGATGAAGAGGAACACCACCAGATTGAGGCTGGCGCGGGCGATGTCGAGCCATTGAACGCAGCCGCAGCGCCGCAACACCTCCTTGAACAGGCTGCTGTTGCCTATTGCCCAGACGCGCATGGCGCGCAGGAAGGCGAAGTTGAAAAGGAGGTCGGGGAAGAGCAGCGTCGCCAGGATGAAGATGTCTATCCACGTCATCAGGCGGGTGAAGAAGACCTTCGCGTCGCCGGCGATGAGCGCGCGGGCCACGAGCTCGATCGCGATCCAGGCGGCGACGGTATAGTCGACGATGACATAGGAGTGGCCCTTGCGCAGGAAGGGGCCGAAGAGGAAGAAGGCGAGGATGGCGAGGTCGATGATCGCCAGCACCGCCTGCAATTGCAGCGAACGGGCATCCTGCCCGCGCTCCAGCCAGCGCAGCCTGTTGCGAAGGGTTTCCGTGCGTTGGTGCAGGTGCCTTGGGTGCGGTAGCTGATCTGTCATTCGGCGGGACTATCTACAGGGGCGGGCTTGGTAATATCTGCCTGCGCTCGGCGATTTCAACGGTCAGGGCGGGTTCAATGCCGGTAGGGCGCTTTGATGCTTGGTGTCGACAGGCAAGGGACGTGCCTTGCGGACACGCTCGATTGCCTGCCGCAACGCCGCGGCGTCGAAGGCCGTGTGCTCCCGCGCGAACAGGTGTTGTTGCAGGCGGGCATATTGAAGGCTTAGGTCATGGTCGGCGGATTGTTCGGCCCAGGAGGCCGGAGAGCCGGAACCCGCCGAGCTACACCAGTCGGTCAGCGCGCCGTAGATCTCCTGCGCTGTTCCGGTGTCGAGGGCTGCGAGAAGCCGGCGATAGGCCGAGTGCTCCGGGCGCGACCGGCTCGTGCGGTAGCGGGCGAGCAGGGCTGTAAGCGTCGCGCGTCGCTTCCAGATCGTCGCCGCGACGGCGGCGAGGATCGCGACGGCAAGTGCCGCGAAAGCGATCGTTCTGGTTGAGAGGGATGCGGATCGTTCGGCTGGCTTGTCGACGACCGGGGCGATGCCGGTCGATTTCGCATCGGCCTTTGCCACGCTCAGCTTTGTGGACGGAAGCGTCGAGGTCTGGTCCGCATGCGCGTCGATGTCGAACCAGTGAATCGTCGCGGCAGGAATGTCGAAGTGGCCTTCAGAAGGCGCGACATAGGTCAGAACTTCCACTCGCTCGCTGCCGCGTTCGTTGTCGACGGTCACGTCGTCCTTCAGGAGCGGGGGCTTGGCGTAAGCCTGCAGCCCCGAGGGATTGGGGAGTTCCAGCGGTGGGATCAGCATGGCCTGGGTGTCCCGGGCGAAGATCGTGATGGTGCGGACGATCGCCTCGCCTGACCTCAGCGTGGCCGGGTCGCGGTCGAAGCTCTCGCTCAGCGTCAGGCCGCTCGCAGCGAATGCCATGCCTTGCGACTGCGTGCCGCCGCCGACGGTGAAGCTTGCGGATGGCGCCATGACCTCCGCCCTGGTCGGTTTTCCCTCCACGGAGTAGCCGAGTTCGATGGCGAAGGGCGGTACCACGTAGGGTCCCGATTTTTCCGGGACGATGGCGTACGTCCGGCGGATACCGGAATATTGCACGCCGTCGATGGTTTGCAGGCTGTTTTGCGCGCGCTCGTCGGGGAGCGTCACCAGCGTATCGGGCAGATCGAACAGCGGGAATTGCGGCGGCGAGGTGAAGAAATCGGGAGCGAATACATCGACGATCAGATGGATGCGCTGGCCGGGGACGATCTCGCCCTGTTCCTCGATCGCGGCGCGTGCGAAAGGTCCGGCCGCCGAGGCCGGTAGCGCTGATATGCATAACAGGAGGAGGGCGAAGATCCATCTCATGGTTTCTTGTCCTCGACTTCGAGGGCGAACTTCCGCGCCATGAGATCGGCGGGGCTGACCTGGATGTTCTTCATCCACATCTCGGACGTCTGCTCGGCGATATCGACCTCGCCCGCCTTGCCCTGCTTGCCCTTGTCGTCGAACTGGACCTGGTCCGGCTTCTCGTTGGGGTCCTGCGGCTGCTCGTCCTGATCCTGCTTCTGGGCGGCGAGCAAACCCTCGGCGAGGGCGAGATTGGCGGTGGCATCCGGCCAATCCTTGCGGGTTTGCAACGCTTTCTTGTAGGCGGCGACAGCGGGCTCGAACTTGCCGAGGCGCATCAGCGCATTGCCCTGGTTGAACCAGCTCTCCGGACTATCGACCGCCGCGAAGGCATCGATCGCCTCTGCAAATTTTCCGGCGCGGTAGAGGGCAGTGCCGCGCCACATCGGGTCGTGGAAATCGGCTGCGGCCGCCGCGTAGTCGCCACGCTCGAAGGCGAAACGACCCTGCTGGTCGGGGGTGAGCCACATGTCCGTGAAGCCGGCCGCTTCGGCATGCTCGGGTAGAAGGAGAAGCCGCGCGGCAAGCAGCAGCGCGCCGGTGCGCACCACCCAGCCGCCGCGAAAGGAAAGGGCAAAGAGGAGAGCGATCGGGAACAGCAGCAGCCAGCCGGCATCCTTCCAACGGTCGCCTTCCTCCGCCTTGCGGGCCGCGAAGTTGGTGGCGACGTGCTGGATCACCCACGTGACGTCGGTGCCGTCGTCAGTTGACGTCGCGACCGCGACGCCGGTGTCGCGGCCAAGCTTCTTCAGCGCGTCGATGTCGAGTTTTGCAAAGACGCGGGCGCCGGCGGCATTGGTGAGGAAGCCGCCGTCGGGCGTCTTCACCGGCCCGCCTTCGGCGGTACCGATGCCGAGAACGAGCAGGTTCTGGTCCTTCTCCGCCTTGAAGGCGGCAACGGCCGCTTCCTCCACGCCATCGGTGAGAAACAGGATGGTGCCGGCTGCCTCTTCGTTGGCGAAGGTCTTACTGGCCACGGCGAGCGCATTCGCGGTGTTCTTGCCGGCGACGGGCATGATGCGGGTGGCGAGCGCGTCGCCGTAGGTTGCGAGCAGTGCCGCGTCATCCGTCAGCGGCAGCACCTGATGCGCCGAGCCGGCATAGGCGACCAGTGCGGTGCGCCCGCCCGGCCTGGCCGCGACGATATCCTTGATCTTCAGTTTGGCGCGTTCGAGGCGTGACGGGGTGATGTCGATCGCGTCCATGGTGGCGGAGAGATCGACGGCGATGACCAGCGGCGCCGTATCCTCGACGAAGGGTGGCGCCTCCCGTTCCCAGGTCGGGCCGGCGGCGGCCAGCGCCGAGAGTGCAAGAACAGCCGAGAGAACCCAGGAGGGCCGGATGCGGGAGGCTCTCGTCGGCTTGACGATCAGGCTGTCCAGCAGGTGGGGGGCGATCATGCTCTTCCACCGATCGCGGATGTCGGAGGCGCGGGACGAAAGCCAGAGGATGGCTATCGGGACGAGCAGGGCGGCGAGCCACCAGGGGCGCAGGAAATGGAAGTTCTCGATCATGCGGCCCGCCTCCTCAGGAGACCGGCCGCGCCGCTGACGCCGTAGAATACAGCAAGCACCACGATGGCGGCGCCGAGCGGCCAGTGGAACAGCTCGATGCGCGGCCGCCAGGAGAGGCTCTTCTGGTTCTCGGGGGTGATCTGGTCGAGCACGTCGTAGATCGCCGCGAGTTGCATCTGGTCGCCGCCGAAGAAATATCGTCCGCCGGTGTCGGTCGCCACCTTCTGCAGCGTGGCGGCGTCGAGCTTGTCCTCGCCGGTTGCCGCGGGATCGCCGATGCCGACGGTATGGATAACGACGCTCTTATCCTTGGCGATGTCGGCGGCCTTTGCCGGTGGCATCTTGCTTGCCGTGTCGTTGCCGTCGGTCAGGATGATCATGACCTTCTCGGGAACCGTGGTCTTCTCGAACATCTTGATGGCGAGCCCGATGGCGTCTCCGAGCGAGGTGCGCGGGCCGGCCATGCCGGGCAGGGTCTGCGCGATCACCGTCTCCACCGTCCTGTGGTCCATGGTGAAGGGGACCAGCGGATAGGGGGCGTCGCCGAATGCGATGAGGCCGATGCGGTCGCCTTTCCGTTTCTCCACGAAATCGGCGACGACGGTGCGCACGGCATCGACACGGGCATGGTTGGAACCGTCAGGCGCGGTGAAATCGACCGTGTCCATGGATTGGGAGAGGTCGAGCGCCAGCATGAGGTCGCGCTGCGGCTCGACCTTTTCGATCGGCGGCTCGACGAACTGCGGCCGCGCCAGCGCCAGGACCACGAGGCACCATGCGAGCGTCTCGGCGATGATCTGCGGCCAGGTTCGCCGCGACACGACCGAGCCGGCGGTGGGGGTAACGCCGGCCGCACCCGCCACCTCCTTGAAGAAGGGGAGGCGGACGGAGGCGGAGGTTTCGCGGTGCGCGGGAAGTACCCACCAGACGACGAGGGGCAAGGGTAGCAGGACCAGGAGCCAGGGGTAATCAAGCTGGTACATGATGATGCTCGATCCAGCCTCTTGCCGCCGCCAGCAGCGTGTCGACCTCGCCTGCCGGGGCAGAGCCAGGATCGCCCGGTTGGCGATATTCCCCGTCATCGAGCAGGGCAGCCAGTGCCTTGCCCGTTTCCGCCTTGCCGTCTTCACCGAGGAAATCGACCCAGGCCGCACCCGACAAGGCCGCGACGGGCGGGCGGCCCCAGCCGGCAAGGGCGGTGCGTTTCAGGACGATCGCGAGTTCTTCCATGCCCTGGCGACGCGTTGCCGGGTCGCGGGTCAGGCGGTCTATCCGGTCCATCTCGGCCAGCGCCTCGCGACGATAGGCATTGGCGCGGTGGCGGCGGAGCCAAGCGAGAAAGATGCATGCGAGCACCACGAGAAGGACAAGGGCAAGCACGGCCCAGCCCCAGGTGTGGGGCATCCAGGAGACGGGCGCGGGGATGGCGATGTCCCTGAGGGAGCGTAGCGCTGTCTCGGTCATGGGATCGAGTTTCGGCGTGGCCTCTTCCATCACCGCCTCCTCTGGCGCCAGGCGGATTGCTCCAGCAGCCGGCGCAGCTGCGGCGCGGTTTCCTCGGCGGACGATATCGGAAGCATCGGCAGGCCGAGCTCGCGTTGCCAGGCCCGGAGCTCGCGGCCGCGGTCGCGGGCGAAACTGTCGATCGACTGACGCACGCCGCCCTGCTTCAGCGCCAGCTCGGCCTGCAACGCGCCGCCGCTGACGACGATATTGCCGGTGCGCGGAAGCTCCAGAAGGAAGGGATCGTAGACCAGCAGGCAGATGACGTCGTTGTGGGCGGCGAGCCGGAGCAGCATGTCGCGAGTCGAAGTGGTGTGACCGTCGAAATCGCTGACGATGATGACGAGGTGATCGTGGTGGGCGATGGCGGCGACGCGATCGATCGTCCTGTCCAGCGCCTCGGGCGAGGGAGGTGCCGCGTAGGCGGCATCGAGCGCGGCGTTCTGGCGAGCGATCCGGTCGGCGAAGCCGATGACGGCCTGGCGGCTTCGGTGCGGTTTGACGTCGTCGATCGTCTCGTCGTTGAAAACGAAGCCGCCAACGCGGTCGCCGGAGCCCAAAATGCGCCAGGCGCAGAGTATCGCCGCTTCGGCTGCCGTGACCGACTTCATGGCGCGGCGGCTGCCGAAGAACATGTTGATGCGCTGGTCGACGACAACAAGCGCCGGCCGCTCTTTTTCCTCGGAATAGACGCGCACGGTAGGCTTGCCGGTGCGGGCGGTGACGCGCCAGTCGATCGTGCGGACATCGTCGCCGGGCAGATAATCGCGCAGCTCCTCGAAGCTCAATCCTCGGCCGCGCATGGCCGATTGCATGCGGCCGGCAAGCTGGCGGTGGCTCTTTGCCTTCTGGACGAAGGCGAGATCGCGGGCGCGCGCCTCGAGTGCGACGAGCTGTTGGGTGGTGACGTGGACACCTGCCGTCGTCTCCATGGCGGCCTCACGACACCGCCACCAGTTCGACGATCCTGTCGATCACCTGGTCGGGCGTGCTGTTGGAGGCATGGGCTTCATAGGAGAGGATCAGCCGATGGCGGAACACGGCATGGACGACGGCCTTGACGTCGTCGGGGGTGACATAGTCCCGGCCTTTCAGCCAGGCGTAGGAGCGGGAGACCTTGTCGAGGCCGATGACGCCGCGCGGGCTGATGCCGACCTGGACGAGCTTCGCGAGATCCTTGTCGTATTTGTCGGGATAGCGCGTCGCCAGCACCAGCGCGACGATATAGGCCTCGACGGGGTCGGAGACCGCGACCGTGCCGATCTCCTTGCGGGCGTCGAAGATCGCCTGCGGGTTCAGCTTCTGCGGCTCAGTGGGCTTGGTGTTTCCGTGCGCGGCGTTTTCCTCGTCGCGGTTGAGCCGCATGATCGCCACTTCCGATTTCCCATCGGGATAGCCGACCTCGACATGCATCAGGAAACGGTCGAGCTGCGCTTCGGGAAGCGGGTAGGTGCCTTCCTGCTCGATCGGGTTCTGCGTCGCCATGACCATGAACAGCGGCGGCAACGGGTAGCTCTTGCCGCCGACGGTGACCTGGCGCTCCTCCATCGCCTCCAGCAGCGCCGATTGCACCTTGGCCGGCGCGCGGTTGACCTCGTCGGCGAGGATCAGGCTTGCGAAGATCGGACCCGGCTGAAACTTGAACTCGCCCTTGCCGCCCTCGCTGAAGTAGATCTCGGAGCCGGTGATATCGGCGGGCAGCAGATCGGGGGTGAACTGGATGCGCGACAGGTTGGCGTCGAGGTTTTTGGCGAGGCTCTTGATGGCGCGGGTCTTGGCGAGACCGGGGAGGCCTTCGACCAGCAGATGACCGTTCGCCAGCAGGCCGAGCAGCAGGCTCTCGACCATTTTTTCCTGGCCGATGATCGATTGGCCGATCCGACCGCCCAATGCCAGAATGTCGTCGCGTGCGGCCATGTCGAGATCCCGGTCGGCATGAGTTGATCCGGAAAGGCTTCCGGCAGCCATTTCGCAATCTTGTCGGATGTCGGCGAAAACAGAAGTACGCAACGGTAACAACCGCGACGTTACAGCGGCTCTCGCCGTCTCACGTCGGCGTGATAGGCGGCGGCATTTCTTGACAATTGATTTAGCCGGGAAATATCTGTGCTACGCACCTCAAATCCAGTAGCTTTGTTGCCGATGGATGGGCTTCGAACGCAGGGCTTCAGGATTCGGCATGATCGACACGCGATTTTCGACCGCTCTGCAAATCGTGATCAGCGTCGCGGTCAATGAGGAAGCCGATATTCGCACCACAAGCCACTCGCTAGCGAAAGGCCTGGACACCAATGCCAGCTTCGTCCGCAAGCTGCTCCTACCATTGAACGAACATGGTATCCTCGTGTCGTCGGCGGGCGGCAAAGGCGGCATCAGGCTTGCGCGGCCGCGCGGGGAAATCCTGCTCAGCCAGATCTACGCTTCGGTAACTGGCGACAAGAAAATCTGGGCGACCCGGCACGACATTCCGCACGAAGGACTGGTCGGCGAGAATATCGGCGATCTCTCGGAATATCTGAGCGAGCGTGCCGAGCAGGCCGTCGTGGACATGCTGGGGTCGGTCACGATCGAGGACAGCGTCGCCGAGCTTCGGCGGCTGGAAGCGCAGAAGAATACCTCCACGGAAACACAAAAAGGGCCGCCTGGCAGGGAACCAGGCAACCCTTCCTAACTGATCGGAGGTCAATCTGATCAGAAACTTTCAGGCGGGCACCATGCAATCCATGGTGCCCGCCGCGTTTATTAGAATGCGCGCTGCAGGCGGAAGAAGCCCGTCGTTACGCCGTCAGCCTGGTCAACGTCGAGGTAGTTGACGGTTGCCTTGGCATAGAGGTTGTCGACGATCTGGTAATCAACCGTCAGGCCGACCTTCCAGGCGTCGATGTTGTCGTTGAACTCGCCAGCTGCGGTCGAGGTCACGCCGTAGTTGCCGTAGTACTGGACGCCGGGGGTGATCTTCAGCTTGTCGGTTGCCTTGATTGCGTATTCGGCGGCGAATACCCACTCAGCCTTGTTGTAGTAGGCGTTCGGATCCGAGGAGTAGATGGCTGCGAGGCCGAGCGTGCCCGGGCCGATGGCAACGGTGCCCATGGCGCGAACAGCGCCGGCTTCGTTGTCGGTGTCGTAGCCTGCCGTTACCTGGTAGGTGAAGGCGCCGGCCTTGCCGCCGAAGCCAACAGCAACGCCAACGTTGTTGGAGGTCTCGCCGGAGTAGTACGGGCTGTCTTCCAGTTCGTCGACGCTGACGCCGGCGTAGAAGTCGCTGGCTTCATACTGGTAGCGAATGGAGTTGTGCAGGGTCTTCGGCGAACCGATGTCGTCGGTTTCGCCCGAGAGACCATCGTCCCACCAGCTGTAGAACAGACCAGCGCGGAAGCCGGCGATGTCGATGTAGGCCGAATCAAGGATCGTGGCCTGGTTGGTGGCGTTGTCGCCGTTCGACTGAAGAACGATGACGCCGGTGAGCGGGCCGTATTCGGTGTCGCTCTTCGCCGTGAACTGAACCTGGCCGCGGGTGTAAGCATCCCAGTCGGAACGGTTGACCGCGCCGGAGCCAGTGATGTTGGCGTTCGGGCTGCCGTTGACCTGGAAACGGACATAACCGCTGACCTTGAGGCAGGTTTCCGTGCCCGGGATGTAGAAGTAGCCGGTGCCGTAAGCGTCGCAAACGCGAACGTATTCAACGGCTTCAGGCTCGGCAGCGACGATCGCGTCGGCAGCCTGGGCGCCCGAGAAAGCAGACAGAGCTGCCGCCGAGCTGATAAGCATCATCTTAATGTTCATAACGAAGTCCAATCTTTGTGGATTGGGCACAGGTTATCGCTGCCGAAAATCGGCCCCTACCTACCCCAAATTCTTTTCGTACAAGCCCTCGGAAAACTGGATGTCTTCCGCGCCGCCAAATTACATTTTCGAATGAATGTATCAATTATAGATACAATGAAATTTGGCTTTATATTGCAATGCGGTAGGTCGGTGTTGCATAAGAGCAACGATCGTTTCATGCGCAATAGAACGTTCAATGCCTTGCAAGCAAAGCATTGTTATTCTGTAGTTTTCCGGCCGTGGGGAAAATGTTGCGATGCGACAATGCCCTTGTTGAAACTTATGAAGCAGGCGCCCTTTCCATTGCGGTATGGCCGAGCGCGGCGCGGATGAAGGGGTCGTTACGGTCGAGATCCAGAGCCGCGTCGTCACCAAGCAGGTGCTCGATGAACGCCGACATGCCCTCGCTGAAGACGGTGCTCGCCTTTGCGGCGTCCCGGCTTGCCGGATTCGTCGAGCCGATGATTCGGACACCGGAGAATTCGATGGTGTGGCCCGGCTTCGTCAGGGCGCAATTGCCGCCCAGGTCAGCGGCGAGGTCGATGATCACGGTTCCCGGCGCCAGTTCGGAGAGAGCCTTCTCGTCCAGAAGGACAGGCGCCGCACCCGATGCTGGCACGACACTGGTTATGATGAACCGCATCGGCTTGAGATGGTGCGCGAGATTTGAGGTGTCATTGGCCGCGAGATATTTCGCGCCGAGCCGTTCGACCTTCACCTGCGAATCATCTTCGAAACCGAAGCCGTGAGTGACGGCGCCAAGCCGTCTGGCGGTGGCGATTGCCTGCAGGCCCGCGGGACCGGTGCCGATCGAAGCCATGGCGATCGGGCGCACGAAGTTTCCGTCGATTGCGAGCATGCCCGGGGTGGCGCCGAGTTCGCGCGCGGCTTCGAGCGTGGCGGCCTGGCCTGCCACCGCCGCCTGCCGCGACCAGAGATCCATTACGCCTGCATCGCGAAGGCCGGCGATGCGAGCGAGATCAAGGCGAACAACGTTCCCGCTTTGCGCGGCCGGCATTTTCATGTCGCTCCGGGAGCTGAGGTAGATCGCGATCGCGTTCGACTTGAAGTCCGAGGAGTCCGCCGGCCGGCGCACGCTTACGAGGAGGTCGGAAGCAGACAGCATCTCGTGCAGATCCGCAGGCTCTGCGCCAGCGGCAACGTAGTTCTCGTCGTCGAAGCCAGCTTCCCGGCCGCAGCCTGGCTGGAAGCGAATGAACAGCCGTGCAGAGAGGCGACGCACGTCGTCCGGCGTCAGCGCAACGCGACGCTCGCCGGGAAATGTTTCCCGGAGCAATCCCAAATGGACGCGGACAAGTCTGGACATTTAGTGCTCTGAAAGAGGGGCATTCGGCGATGTTCGCGTGTGCTATAGGCTGCGTCGCATATGGTTTTATGACAGTTTTGTAATTTTATTTTGGGCAATTTCGATGCGCGCAACTTGAGATCGTCAAGTATTTTCAAGGGGTCAGCGTGAGCGTGCATGAGCGTTGCCTGATAAGGGCATCTTGTGTGCGGGTTACGGTTTTGCGCGAGCGGATTTGGATGTATTGATCTCTAAAGCGCAGGCTGCTGGAGGCATTCGTGGATTTTTATTCGGTTTATGATCAGGGTTTTGTGCGGGTCGCGGCCTGCACTCCGAATTGCGAGATCGGCGATCCTGATTTCAATGCACAGGCGACACTGGAATTGGCGCGGCTGGGCCACGACCAGGGCGTCGGCCTCATGGTATTTCCGGAGCTCGGCCTTTCCGGCTATTCGATCGACGACCTGCTTGGACAGGATGCGCTGCTCAAGGCGGTGGATCAGGCAATCGCCGAGATCGTCTCCGCCAGCCGCGATCTGACGCCGGTGCTGCTCGTCGGCGCGCCGCTGCAGAGCGAGGGCCGCCTCTACAATTGCGCCATTGCGATCCATGCCGGGCGGGTCCTCGGCGTTGTGCCGAAGGTGCATCTGCCGAATTATCGCGAGTTCTACGAGAAGCGCTGGTTTGCTTCCGGCCGAAGCGTGCGCGGCCAGAGCATTCGCGTCGCCGGCGAAAATGTGCCGTTCGGCTCCGACCTGATCTTCGCGGCCGAGGACATCGCCGAATTCACCTTTCATATCGAGATCTGCGAGGATCTCTGGGCACCGGCCGCGCCGAGCGATTTCGGCGCCTTGGGCGGCGCACTTATCCTCGCCAACCTCTCGGCGAGCAACATTACCGTCGGCAAGGCCGATACGCGCAAGCTGCTCTGCTCGGCGCAATCGGCGCGCACGCTGTCGGCCTATGTCTATTCCGCGGCCGGCCCCGGTGAATCGACCACCGATCTTGCCTGGGACGGACAGGCCTGCATCTACGAGCTCGGCAGCCTACTCGCCGAGACCGATCGCTTCCCGACGGGATCGCAGATGTGCGTGGCTGACGTGGATACCGAGCGGCTGCGGCTGGAGCGCCTGAGGACCGGCACCTTCAACGATGCGGCGACACTCAATCTCGACGCCGGGCATGTGTTCCGACGCATCTCCTTCCCTTTCCACAAGCCTGCGGGCGATATCGGGTTGAAGCGCGATGTGGCGCGCTTCCCCTTCGTGCCCGCCGATGCCGGGCGGCTCGATCAGGACTGCTACGAGACCTTCAACATCCAGGTGCAGGGGTTGATGAAGCGGCTGCGCTCGACCGGCATCAAGCGGCTCTGCGTCGGCATTTCCGGCGGTCTCGATTCCACCCACGCATTGCTCGTGGCGGCTCGCGCCTTCGATCAGCTGGGCTGGCCGCGCAACGATATTCTCGGCTTCACGATGCCGGGCTTTGCGACCGGAGACGAAACGAAGGGCAATGCCTGGGCGCTGATGCGCGGCATGGGGATCACCGCGGAAGAAGTGGATATCCGGCCGCTGGCGCTGCAATTGCTCAAGGGCCTGAAGCATCCGTTCTCGGGTGGGCAGCCGGTCTACGACGTGACCTTCGAGAACGTGCAGGCGGGGCTGCGCACCGACTTCCTGTTCCGCGCCGCCAACCAGCGCAATGCGCTGGTGCTCGGCACCGGCGACCTCTCGGAAATCGGGCTCGGCTGGTCCACCTATGGCGTCGGCGACCAGATGAGCCATTACAACGTCAACGCCTCGGTGCCGAAGACGCTGATCCAGCACCTGATCCGCTGGGTGATCCGCAGCGGCGATTTCGACGACCAGGCAAATGCGACGCTGGAGCGCATTCTCGACACGCTGATCTCGCCGGAGCTGGTGCCGGCGGACGAGAACGGCGTGATGCAGAGCACGGAGGACAAGATCGGTCCCTACGATCTGCACGACTTCTCGCTGTTCTACACGACCCGCTTCGGTCTTCGCCCATCCAAGGTGGTGTTCCTCGCCTATCATGCCTGGAACGACGCGGAGGCCGGCGTCTGGCCGCCGCACTTCCCGGCCGACAAGCGCCGCAGCTTCGATCTGCCTGTCATCAAGAAGTGGATGGAGACCTTCCTGTTCCGCTTCTTCACCATCAGCCAGTTCAAGCGCTCGGCCTCGCCGAACGGCCCGAAGGTCACCTCGGGCGGTTCGCTTTCGCCGCGCGGCGACTGGCGCGCGCCGTCGGATGGCAATGCGCGCATCTGGCTGAAGGAGCTGAAGGCTAATGTGCCCGACGTGAAGGACTGAGGGGAGATGTTCAGGGTTGCCAAACGGCGGCCCTGAAACATCTATAGGCTGATCCGTGTGCGCGAACGAAAAGCTTAGAAGGTCTGTCGTCCCATGCGCCACCGCTCTGAAAGCACGCCACGCTACATCATCAGACAGGAGCCGCGCGGCACCTGGATGGTGATGGATTCCATGACCTCGCTGCCGGCCGCCACCGACGGCAAGGATATTTCCGGGCTGTCGAAAGTCGATGCCGAGGATATCGCGCAGGAGCTGAACCGGAGTATAGCGGGCGGGCGGGATCCGCTCTTGTGAGTATTGCCATGGGAGGTGTGTTCCGGTTTGCCACCGGACCTTGCGGGACAAGAATCCGCGAGAGCAAACGGAGCCGGATATAAACTATATAAAAGATAGCTATTCATTGCCTCTCCACTGTTTTGGCGCTATTTCCTGATAGCGGGGATCGATACCAAGGGGGCCGTGAGGCGATCGGAAATGCTGACCAAAAAAGGCAAGTATGGGTTGAAGGCGCTGGTCGATCTGGCGCGTCTCGCGCCGGGCGAAACGGCGTTCATCAATGACGTCGCCGCGCGCAACAACATCCCCAAGAAGTTTCTCGACACCATCCTGCTCGAACTTCGCAATGTCGGCATTCTGCGCTCGAAGAAGGGGCCGGGCGGCGGTTATTCCCTGTCGAAGGCCGCATCCGATATCCGCATCGGCCATGTCATCCGCACGCTCGATGGTCCGCTTGCTCCGATCCGCTGCGCCAGCCGCACCGCCTTCGAGGCCTGCGACGACTGTTCGGATCCCGAGACCTGTCAGGTACGACGCTCGATGACAGAGGTGCGCGACGCGATCGCAGACATTCTCGACAACATGACGCTCGAACAGTTCGTCGCATCGGGCAACAAGCTCGACGAAGGCGATGACGAGCATCGTCCGGCTTCGCTCGCCGGCTGAGATCACTTTCCGAAATAATGCGCGGCGGCTTCCAGGTGGAGGTCGTCGCTTGTCTTTCCGAGCTTACGGACGCGGGCGTTGCGCCAGTGGCGGTCGAGGTTCGATCCGATATTGGCACGGTTGCCGGCGGATAGCTCGAACAGCGCATTGGCGGCGTCGAGAGCGACCGTGTTGGCGGTGAGGCTGGCGGCGTTGGCGGAAAAGACCGCGTTGCCGATTGATGTCGGCGAGGCGTTTATCTGCGCGAAATCGAGCTTGTGCCCGGCGCTTTCGATCAGGGCTGCGGCGGCCGTTATGCCGACGGCGAGCTTTCCCATATCCGTGGATGGCGGGGCGTCGTGGAGATTGGCGACGGCGGCGCGGGCGATGCCGAGATCCGTGCTCGCGCGCAAGAGCGCTGACAACGCCTGCGTTGTCGATTGGCGTTCGCGCCGATGAGCGAGGATCGCGCCGGCTTCGACGCGGAGGTTGCCTGCGACCAGCGTGCCGGTGCCATTCGTGCGCTGTCCGAAGCCATCCCAGTCATCGACAAGCTGCAGGCCGTCGGTTTCGGCGGACAGGTAGATGTCCGCGACATTTCCGTCCGTGTTGCGGATGTTTCGGGCGATGATCCAGTCGGCATAGAGGAGGGCGGGCGCGGGTGAGCTTCTGCCGCTCAGGCGGTAGGCCACGCCGTCGGGCTCGAGCAAAGCGGCTTCGGAGAAGGTGGCGGTCGCAAAGCGGTCGCCGGCGAGTGCTCCGGCGAAGAGAATGGCCTGCAGCTCTTCGCCGGCTTCTGTGCGGATGAGTTCGAGCGCATGAAAGTGACGTTCCAGAACTTCCGATATCGACGGGTCGCCTTCGGCGATGATCGCCACGATCTCGCCGAGCAGCGAGTTGGCGACGTCGAGGCCTTCATGTTCTGGTGGAACGGTGATGGCCGAAAGGCCGGAGAGACAGAGTTCGTCGAGTTCGGCGTAGGGCAGGATACGGCTGATGTCGCGCTCGCTTGCCTGCGCTGCGAAAGAGGCGGCGAGGCGGCGGGCAGTGGCGACGGCTTCCTCTTCGCTCTCGATGCGATGAGCCGGGGGTCTTGTCCGATCCTGAAACTGCGATACTGTTCCCATAGGCTGCTCTTCACCATTTCGATACCGTTAGAGGGTACCGATCGCATGCGCCGTGATAAGGCGTGTTTTTCTACAAAACGATCGACACGGAATTTTATTACCCGCTTGCCCGCTGCCATTAGCAGCGTAGTTATGTCCCAGCGTCCCTGAAGCTCCGCGCCGCCTTTCGCCCGCGCCGGGCTTCAAGACCAAGCAGCATGAGGTCCGATATGCCAACGTCCGCGCGCCAGCGGCTCACACTCGATCCGGGAGACATGCCGATCTACGCCATCGGCGACATTCACGGACGGCACGACCTGCTGCTGAAGGCCGAGCAGGCGATCGTCGACGATGCGGCCAAAATCCCGGGCCGCAAGCTGATCATCACGCTGGGCGACTATATCGACCGCGGGCCGTCCTCGGCCCAGGTGATCTCGCACCTGATGGCGCCGCCGCCCGAGGATTTCGATCGCATCTCGCTGACCGGCAATCACGAGATGATCATGCTGGATTACCTCGACGGGCGGATCTCATATGCCGACTGGCTGAACATGGGCGCGGATGCGCTGCTGCATTCCTACGGGCTCGACGCCAATCATCTGCCGATGATCTTTCCGTCGGCGAGCAAGCTCGATGCGTTCATTCGGCAATCGCTGCCGAAAGGGCATATCGATTTCATGCGGGAGATGCCGATCCTGGTGGATACGCCGCATGTGCTCTTCGTCCATGCGGGTATCGATCCGTCATTGACGCTCGATCAGCAGAACGACGAGGACCTCGTCTTCATCCGCCAACGCTTCTTCAACAGCAGCACCCCGCTTCCGAAGGTGGTGGTGCACGGGCACACGCCGGTCTCGGAACCGGAAGCGCTGCCGATGCGGCTCAACATCGATACAGGCGCCTACCACAGCGACAAACTCACGGTTGCCAGGCTGTGGCGGGGGCGCGTGCATCTATTCTCGACCTGATCAGGCGTCGGCTTCGGCCGGCTGCTGTACCTTGCGGGTCTCGCTGGTGTAGTAGCTGGCGTAGCTCTGGCGATACCGTTCGGTGGCGCCGAAGTTGGTGAACTTCGCGAGCTCCGTCATGTCGGTCTTGTTGAGGATCACGCCGAGGATCTTCGACTTGATCTGCGGCTCGGCGTTCAGGATATCGCGCACGACGTTGGTCGGCGTCGAACCCCATTCCGTCACGAACAGGAAGCCGTCCACCTGCGGCGCGAAGGCCTTGGCGTCGATGACGGGTCCGAGCGGCGCAAGGTCGACGACGATGTAATCGAACATCTTGCGGGCGTTTTCCATCAGGTTGAACATGCCCTGCGAGGACAATAGCTCGCTGGTGTGCATCAGGTTGTCGTTCGGCATGACGGGCAGGATGGCAAGCTTCGTTGCCTGATCGACCTTGACGGCGCCGGCCCACGGAACTTCTCCCAGGACAGCCTCGACGAGGCCCTTGGTCGGCGGCGTCTTCAGCATGCGCGTCAGGCCGGGGTTGCGAAGGTCGGCGTCGATCAGCAGCGTGCGTTTGCCGCTGGAGGCAAGCAGGGCCGCGAAGTTGGCGGCGGTCGTGGACTTGCCTTCGCCGGGCATGGCGGAAACGACGCCAATGACGCGGTCCGATTTGCCCTGGAACATGACGTCGCTGGCAAGCTTGGCGTTGCGCAGCGTCTCGGCGAAGACCGAACGCGGCGCCTCGAGCACGACGCGCATGATCCGCTCGAAGGTCTCGTCGTTATCAGGCACGTCCTGCAATTCTTCCGGAACGGACTGCTGGCGCGGACGGAAGATCTTCTTTTCCGGCAACGTCGCGCCGACCAGCGGCAGGTAGCCGAGGAACTTCAGGCCGAGGATCGTGCGGACATCGCCTTCGACGCGGAAGAAGCGCTCGTGGAATTCCTTGAACAACGTCAAGGCGCCGCCGGCCATCAGGCCGAGCACGATCGCCAGACCGATGGTCATGGTCTTCTTCGGGCTGGACGGCGAAACCGGAATGCCGGCAGCCGAGATGACGCGGGCCTTGGCAATCGGGAAGGACTGCTGCTGCGATGCTTCCTCATACTTGCCGAGGTAGGATTCGTAGAGCGTCTTCAGGGCGGACGCACGCTGTTCCAGATCGTTCAGATGAACCAGCGACTTGTCGGCTTCCGAGTTCTTGCCGGTCAGGTGCTGGATGTTCTGACGCAGCGAGGCTTCACGCGAGCGGGCGACTTCGGCTTCGTTGTGATAGCTCGAGGTCAGCTGCTGGAGTTCCTGGTAGATCTGGCGCGTCAGATCCTGCTTTTCCGAACGCAGGGCGACCGCCTGCGGGTGATCGGCACCGAAGTTCGTCACGACATCCTGCTCGCGCTTGCTGACGGAGATGTAGCGGGTACGCAGGTCCTTGATGACGGTGTTGTCGCCCTGGCTGGAGGAGATGGCGGCGTTGTTGACGGCGCTTTCGGGGCCGAGGTCGACGATCGACTTGAACTGGTTGTAGCGGGCCGAGGCGCTGGCGCTGTCGGCCTGGGCGACGATCAGCTGCTTGTTGAGGTCGGCGAGCTGCTGCTCCGACATCAGTTCGCCGTTGGCCGACGTCAGGCCGTTCTCGGACTTGAACTGAGCGACGTCCATCGCTGCCTGCTGCGAGCGCTGGCGCAGATCGGTCAGGCGCTCCTGCAGCCAGACCGAGGCGCTTTCGGTGGCGTCGAAATTGGCGTTGAGCTGGTCGTTCAGATAGGCCTTGGCATAGGCGCGGGTGATCTGCGCAGCGAGCTGCTTGTCCGTAGAACGGAAGGAAACGGCAAGCACCGAGCTGCGGTTGACGCGCGAGACGGTCAAGGCGTCCTGGATGAGGGCGGCGGCCTTCTGGCGGCGGCCGTTCAACGCGTCCTCTTCGCTGACCGGCGTGCCGCTCGGGAGCAGGGCGCTGACGATGACCTTGACGCCGGACTTCAGGAAGGCGATTGGCGACTTCGGCGGATCGAGGATGGTCTCGTTGTCGGCGAGCTTCTCTGCATCGACGACGCGAAGCGCGAGTTCGGTGGATTTCAGAATTTCGACCGCACTGGCGATCTGCATGTCGACCTGCTGCGGGCTCGCCACTGGGCGGGCGTCTTCCGCATATTTCGCCATGTCGTCGTCCAGGAGGATCTGGGTCATCGACGTATATTGCGGGGTCGCGAACAGCAGGTAGACGGCGGCGAGCGCTACGGTGACGGCAACGCACATGGCGATCAGGCCGGCGCGGCGGATGAGAATTGCAATCAGGCGATCGATGTCGATGAAGGAATCGGAATCGTCGGCCGCTTTGGGCAGAGTGCTGTGCAAGGTGAGGTTCCGTTGGTTCATGGCTCTATCCTTTGCGGGAGCGGGTCGCGCCATCGATGGCTGTGAGGTCGGCCGGAGGGCTGATCAGTTTGCGGAGCGGCGCCAATGCGCGTTCGATCCTGATGGCGATGGGCATCCTGAGATGGGCCACCGCCGATGGATTGCTCCAGGCTGTCTTGATCGCTCCTGAGATCGACCGGTCTTTGATATTCTGGACGAGGACGAGAAAGGCGCGGCCCTTCTTCAGGCTGCGCGCCCGGAAGTCCTGGGCGGCGTTCGCCTCCGCATCCAGCGTGTGATCGCGAAGGAAGGCCTTATCGCCTTCGATCATGGCGTCGATGTGGTGAAGGGCGAGAACGCGGGAAATCGATCCCTCGCGGATATGATAGTCATAGCCGGCAACGGGTTCGATCACGCAGCGTCCGCCAAGCGCGATGGCCGAGGCGAGGTAGAGATAATCCTCGCCGACCTTGAGGGCTTCGTTGAAGCGCAGGCCTTTCTCTTCGATGAAGGCGCGCTGGAAAATGGGCTTGAGATAACCAAAATTATGCGTTGTCTGGAAAAGCGCGTTGGAGCGGATGAAAACCGGGAGTGTCAGCTCCGGCGTTTCGGCCAGTGCTTGTTCGGTGAACATCGTTTCCGGCGGCGTGCCGTCTGCGCGGATGACGCGGAGATTGTCGACGGCGATCTTCGCGCCGGCCTTTTCGGCGCGGTCGATCATGCGGCGCAGACGGCCGGGCTCGACCGTGTCGTCGGAATCGAGAACCGCGAGCCAGCGGCCGTATGCGGCGGCGATGGCGGCGTTGCGCGCCGCTGCCGGCCCGCCGTTTTTCTCAAGCGCCAGCAGGCGGACGTTGCGGTCGCCATAGCTCTCGGCGATCGCGCGCGTTTCGTCTGCCGAGCAATCGTCGGCGACAATCACTTCGACGGTCACGGCTTCCTGCGCCAGCGCGCTATCGATCGCCTTGGCGAGCGTTGCGGCGGCGTTGTAGGCCGCGATAATGAAGCTGACGTCGGGCTGGGTTTGCGTCATGCAGCCTCCGCCGTTCCGTATTGCCTGATCTCACGCACGCCGAGCAGGCCGCTGACGACGCCCGAGTGCATGATACCGCGAAGCGCGTAACGATAGCGCGGAACTGCGGAGAAAATGCAGCCGAGCGCGGCTGCATAGCAGAAGCCGGCCTTGGCCAGCGCCAAGCCGACGTGTTTCACCCGGGCGAAGCCCCGGCTCTTTTCCTGCAGCAGACGGCCGTGCGTCTGGCCGAAGCGAAAGCGGCGCTTGGCGAGCCAGCCGAGTTCGGCGCGGTTTTCTGTCACCGGTTCATAGACATGCGCATTGGCGGCAAAAGCGATCTTGCCGCCGTCACGGTGCATGTGGCTGAAGAATTCCGTGTCCTCGCCGCCGGTGCGCCCAAGCGCGAGGTTGAAGCGGCGGCCGGCGACGCTTGGCGACGACAGGCGCAGAAGGACGTTGCAGGTGTAGCCGGTGCGGATTTCGCCGCCGACCCAGACGGGCAGGGTGGAGTGGAAATCGCCCTCGCGCATCCAGTCGGGCGCCGTTTCCGAATAGACGCTGCGGACCGGGCCGAGCACGGCGTCGGCGGCCGAGCTCTGCGCGGTCGCCAGCAGTTCCACCAGCCATTCCTCGCTGGCATCCTCGTCATCGTCGATGAAGGCGAGGAAGTCGCCG
This sequence comes from Hyphomicrobiales bacterium, assembly GCA_900471485.1. GTDB lineage: Bacteria > Pseudomonadota > Alphaproteobacteria > Rhizobiales > Rhizobiaceae > Rhizobium. The sequence continues at coordinate 35,227 of UCEU01000036.1, read as the reverse complement.
GTGGCGTTGTCGAGGCAGGCGTTGCGGGCGATCGAGATGTTCGATGCCGGGCAGTGCACATAGGCGATCTCGTGCGGGATCGTCGAGCGTAGGGCTTCGACGCGGGCGGCCGCACTCGGGGTCTTGTCGTTATCGGCGACGATGATGCGCAACCGGGTGTTTGCGGGCACGCTGAGGACCGCGAGGGACATCAGCGCCTCGTCCAGCGAAGGGCGTCGATAGGTGCAAATGCCGATATCGATCTGCATGGTTTTCACTCCTGTCATCGGGCCTGTCATGGCGAGACCTTGCGGCCGCGGAAGCTCAGCAGTTCCATCCAGAAACCTGCCGACCAGGCGAAGTGCATGACCATGGCGGAGATTGCCGCCAGCGGTCCGTAGAGATTTCTCTGGCCGATCGCCATCCAGAAGCCGTAGCCGAGGCAGGCAAGCGCCCAGATGCTGAACGGAATGACGGCGACCCAGCTCAGGACGGCCAGGAAGGCACCGATGAAGACGGGAACGACCAGCAACGGCAGGGCCTGGCGCAGGTTGGGCATGCTGCCGTGTTTCAGGATATTCTTGGCGCGGCCGCGGCCGTAGCCGAGGTACTGGCGAAACAGCGTGCCGACGGTCGAGCGCGGATAGTAGATCATCCTGGTCTTGTCGGTCATCCAGATGCCGAAGCCGGCCTTCTTCAGGCGGTAGTCGAGCTCGGCGTCCTCGTTGTGGCTGAAGGTCTCGTCATAGCCGCCGACCGCCTCGTAGGCTGCGATGCGCATCAGCGCGTGATGGCCGTGGTTTGTCCAGTGGCCGCGTGCGCCCTCGCGGTGCTTGGAGCCGCCGTTGCCGAGCTTGGAATTCTGGGCGAAAGCCGTCGCTTTCTGGAAGATGCCGGAGCCGACGGTTTCCATGGCGACGACGACCGAATCCGCCTGTGTGAGCACGGCCTCCTGGACCAACTGACGGCAGTAGTCGTCGGGATAATCGCCATGCGCGTCGATGCGGATCAGGTAATCGTAGTCGCGTCCGAAGGTCTGGACGGCGAGATTGACCGCGGCGCTCTGGATGCGACGCGGATTGGCGAGCAGGACGATGCGCGGATCGGCGGCGCTGAGCCTTGCGACGATCTCGCGGGTCTGGTCGGTGCTGCCGCCGTCGGCGACGACGATCTTGGCGTTCAACTGATCGACCTCGAGCACCAGCTTGTTCAGCAGCGGCTCGATGTGTTTCTCTTCGTTCAGGCAGGGAATGATGATGAGACTTGAAACATTCGCATCAACGTCAGGCGTCATGGCTGTCGAACCTTCTCGAGATACTGTTTGTGGCTGAAACGTTCCGGCTTCACCCCTCTTTGCGAAGTCGGGCCTCTTTTCGAAGCCGGGAACGAGATGGGAAAGGCTTGCGACGAGCGCGTGGCAATCGCTGCGGTCGGCAAGCCATGTCTTGCGGTCCTTGGCGGCGACGGCATCGCTCAATGCGCCGTGGCGTTCGCCGGTCATGGTGCTGAAGAGGCTCTCGAGGCTCGCGGCGCTGGCATCGGGAAGCACGCAGCCGATCTCGCGGTCCTTGAGGAACCGCGCGGTCTGGGTGCCGTCGAGCGCGATCGGAACCGTGCCGTATAGGCAGCCTTCGTAGAGGCGGTTCGGCAGCAGCCAGCTCGAATTCAGGCCTTCCTCGAAGAAATCGATCGCCCAGGAGAAATGCACCTCGTCATAGATCGTGCGCAGGTCCTCGGGATTGCGATAGGCGCCCTCGAAGCGGAGATAGGGCTCGTCGCGAACGAAGGCGTCGAAATCCTCGAACTCCGAATAGGCCGGGCGGCCGCGCAGCACGATCTCGACGCGGCCTTCCATGCGGCGCGAAAACTCGGCCAGGAGCGCGAGCGACTTGCGGCAGCGCAGGGCGCCGAACCAGCCGATCTTCCACGGCTCGCCCGGGTGCTTCAGCGGGCGGGCAAAGGAGGGCTCGGCGGGCGCGTCGTCGAGCGCGATGACCTTGTTTTCGACCAGCAGCATCTCGGCCTTGATGCCGGAACGCGTTGCGAAATACTGCTCCACGAAGGCGGGAGAACTGGTGAGGATCAGGCGGCTGTCGCGGCCGAAATAGGCTTCGGCGCCACGCACAACCTTGCCGATCGCGTCGTCGCGCGTCAGCAGGCGGTGGATATCCAGGCATTCGTAGACAACAGGAACATCGCCGCCGAACAGCGCATTGGCGCGGTGGGCGATGGCGAGGGCTTCCAGGTTGCGGCCGATGATGACGTCGGGCTTTTTCACCCCCTTGAGCAGGCCTTTCAGCCCGCTCATCGCCTTGGCGACGGCGCCGATCCGTTGTGCGAACTTGGCATCGGCGGTGCGGCCCAGCTCGATCGGCGTCAGTCCGTGTACTTCAGCCAGACGGTTCTCGCCTCGGCGGAAGCCGGCGAGCACCACCTCGGCTCCACCCTCGCGCAGCATCAGAACCCGCCGGCGTACGGCGGGATCAGCCAGGTCATGCACGAGGTAGAGAACCTGAAGCATCGATGCACCTTGTTTGACCGAGTTCATTGCGGGCCCATGCCCGTTCAGTTCAGTGTGCAAGCAATCGATTCCGGGAACTGGCACTTGTCACCGAGCGCCGTGAAGGCGACGCGGTCGACGGTGAGCGTGGTCGGTCCGGCATAGGAGAAACGGCCCATCCAGTCGGAGAGCTTGTCGGTTCCCCAGAGGCTGAAGAAGATCTTCTGCTGCGCGGTGGGGATCTTCGAGGGATCGGTCACTTCCTGCACCAGCTTGCCGTTGAGGTAGTAGCGCAGGCGGTCCTTTTCCCAGACGAAGGCGTAGTCGTTGAAACCGTCATCGGCCTTGCCGCCGACGGAGACGAGCTTCTCGTTGCCGCCCTTGGCCTGGATGTACTGGTTGACCTGAACCTGGCCGGTGTTCTTGCCGAGAACCTCGAAGTCGATCTCGTCGTGCTTCTGCTTGTCAGCTGGGCCGATGTAGGTGAAGAAGGCCGAGTTGAGGCCGGAGCCGGTGGCTGCCTTCACGCGGGCCTCGTAGGTGCCGTAGCCGAAGCGCTTCTTGGTCTGGATCTCGCCGCATTGATAGTCGCGGTCCTTGGACTTGCCCTCGGCGAAGCCGAGCGTCAGCTGGCCATCGTTGATCTTTACCTGCTTGTTCGACCAGGTGCAGTTCTGGTGGTCGCCATTGTTCCAGCCGTCGGAGACATACCAGAAAGAGCGGTCGATCTTGTCGAAGTTGTCGACGAAGGAAGCGCCGCCAGCCTGCTGGGCGGCGGCGGAACCGGCTGCAAGGGTCATCAGGCCGAAGAAGCTCAAGGCCTGGCAAAGTTTTCGCGCATGGGCGATTTGGGTCGTCATGGTGTTACCTTTGCTGTGAAGCGAATTGCGGGGAAATCTTGCCTGAGGACGTCGGGCTTGCCGGCGTCTTCCTGGTGCGGCCGCCCGTCAGGATCGCGTAGAGGCGAGGGGCTGCCGCGCGGCACAGGCTATTCGTCACGACAAGGATCGGGAACAGCAGTGCCAGGGCAAGAATGAAGAAGAGCGGATAGAAGGCGACGTGCGCCTTGCCCCATACGATCCAGAGAGCGATCAGGAGCGGATAGTGGGCGCAGAAGATCCAGAAGCTGAGGCTGCCAGTCTTGGACAGCCGCTGGCCGAGGCTGGTCTGGATCAGCGGGGCGGAAAGCAGCCAGAAGCCGGCCGCGCCGATGATCGCCAGCGTGTTGCGGAAGAGCTGGACCCAATCCGGCAGATCCGGACCTGTCATGTAGATCACCGTGGCGAGCACGGCCGAGGCGGCCAGAAGAAGGGCTACGCCAAGAGGCGCGAAGCGATCGAGGGCCTTGATGTCGATCTTGTAGAGACCGACATAGATGCCGAAGGCGAAGCTGAAGAGGATGGAGCGCTTGAGCACCACGTAGATCGACATCTCCGGGACCATCGCGATGACCAGCAGCGTTGCGAGCGTGATCAGCGGCGCGCGGCTGACGAGCCAGGCAAGGATCGGCGAGAGCAGGATGCAGACGAAGAGATCGCGCAGGAAATAGAGCGGCACGTTGACTGGAAAGTCGCCGATGCCGAACATCTGGTTCACGAACTCGCGCAGCGAGGCATGCCACGGGTCGGGCAGGTAGCCTTCGCCGAGGCCGATGGTCGAGGCGACGATGATCGTCAGGAAGAACGCGGCATTCCACAGCAGGAAGGGCAGCAGCACGGTCTGGGACTTGGTGCGGACGGTCTTCAGATAGTCGAAGTTCTCCAGCCCGTTGCGGAACAACAGGAATCCTGAGATCGCGCTCAGGCACGGCACGCCGACACGAAACAGCGCTTCCGTGAGAAAGACTCTTATCCAGTCGAAAGCGCCGTAGGTTCCATCAAATGGACTGTCGGCGGCACCGAAGGGTATATGGACGAACACGATGCCCGAAATGAGCACAATGCGCATCAGGTTGATCCGCGATGATACGTTTGCGTCGACATTCACGTTGTTCAGTCACCCCTTTTGGGCCGCACCTCCCGTTACAGCCGGTTCAATCAGAGCAGACTCGAGCCCGCACGCATAAGTTAGGCGGATTTCGCGGAAGAAAATATGGCGGTGCAGCAAAAAGTGATCGCCGGTCCCGTAACGGGACGCTACCTATGCGATGCATCGATATGGGAAGGCCTATGTATGCGGCGTCGGCGGAGACGCCTTGATCCCCCTGTCAGCAGCGTGTTTCATAATGTGATGATATTCATCGGCTTAGCTATTTTGGCCTTATCCGGCCAACCAAAAGTTTCTGTCGATTGGTGAAGATTTTGCCGATTGCAGCGCCCGGAAGCGTCGGAGATGATGGCTGAAATGCGGCGGCGCGGCAAAATCCGCGTCTTTGCGAGACAGTTGCTCGCCTCATGATTGTCGTAAGGCTTTGACAAACTTCCGTCCAAATGGGCCTCATCATTGTGCGGCGCAACAGCTCGCTCTCCCGATTCACGCAATCCTCGGATGCGCCGGGCGAGTTCCGATCAGTTTCTCAAGGAGAGCGCATGGCGACCTTCACGATCATCATTCCCTTCTACCAGCGCGAGGACGGCATCCTTCGCCGCGCCTTGGCGTCCATCTTCGCGCAGACGTTCCAGGATCTTGATATCGTCGTCGTCGACGACCAGTCGCCGTATTCGCCCGACGACGAACTGACGCCGCTTTCCAGCGAGGAGCGGGCGCGGATCACCGTCATCCGCCAGCAGAATGCCGGGCCGGGTGGCGCCAGGAACACCGGGCTCGATCACGTGCCGGCCGAGACGCAATACGCCGCCTTCCTCGATTCCGACGATCTCTGGACGCCCGATCACCTCGCCAACGCCCTTAAAGCCATGCAGGCCTTCGGCGGCGATTGCTATTGGGCGTCGATCGAAGGCGGGGAGGAGTTCGACTACCACTTCGGCATCGCCTCGCTCGAGCGCGCCGAGGGCGCGCGGCGGCTGATGGACAAGCCGCTGGTGCTCGACGTGCCGGATATCGCCGGCATCATGATCGAGAACTGGGCGTTCCTGCACATGTCCTGCATGGTGATCGGCCGGCCGCTGATCGACAAGGTGCGTTTCGACGCGGCGCTGCGGCTTGCGGCGGAAGACGTGCTGTTCTTCTGCGATTGCATGCTGGCCGCGAGGCAGGTGCTGCTTTGCGGCGATGCCGGTGCCGTGCGCGGCGAGGGGATCAACATCTTCCATGGCGTCGACAACACCTCGCCGGAATTCCTGAAGCAGCAGTTCATCACCTGGATGGCGCTTGATCGGCTGGAGAGCCGCTTCGCGCGGCGGCCGCGCGAGATCGAGACCATCAAGACGCACAAGAACACCGCCCGCAAGCAGGCGATCTGGAGCCAGATCAAGCGGCTGCGGCACGGGCGCCGGCCGGATTTCGGCCTGCTGACGCGCTGGGTGATGCAGGATCCCCGGCTGCTTCAGAGCGTGGTGCAGCTCGCAGCCGGGAAGATCGCGAGGTAGTCGCTACTTCGCTGGATTGGTCAGAAGGTAGCGCAAGCCGTCGCCCTGCGCGGTGACGGAAACGCCGCCGGGATTGCGAAGGCCCTCGGTCTTGTCCATGAGAATGCCGCCGGCAATCGCCGGGAAGGCCAGCGGGTGGCTGGCGACATAGCCGATCGCCGCACCCGCGCCCTGCTCGGCCTTGATGTCGAGGAAACGTCGGAGCTCGTACTTGCCGCGCACGTGCCGCTCGTGGCGGCGAATGGCGTCGGCAGCCTCCGGCTTCAGCTTCACGCTCGCGAGAAGCGCGCGGTCAGCCTCATAGAGACGGCGGAGATCCTCGGTGCGGTGGCTGCCGCTCAGGGAATTGCCGCGCACGACCGCTCCGTACCCACAGCTATGGATGACCTTGTAGCGCGCGCCCTGCGCCAGCGCCCGGATGTAGAGGTCGTAATCCTCGCCGAGCCGCATTTCCTCGCGGTAGCGCAACTGGTGCCTGTCGAGGAAGGCGCGGCGCATGACGGGCTTGAGGAATCCGATCTCGCCGCGACGCACGCCGCGCTTGGAGATGTTGCCGTCGACGAAGGTGGTGAGGTCGAGGAAGAGGGGGCTGGCGGCGAACTGCTCCAGCCGCTGCGGCGCCTGCTCGACAGTGTCGGCGGTGACGAAGGCGATGTTGTCGGCCACGAATTCCCAATCGTCTTCGGCGAGCATCCGCTGGAAGCGTCCCTCGAAGAAGAAATCGTCCGCGTCGAGAATGGCGATGAGGGGGGCCGTGGAGACCGCGATCGCATGATTGCGGGCAGCCGAGGGGCCGCGGTTCTTCTCGAACCGTTCGATCCGCAGCCTGCCGGTCGCGTCGTCGGCGCGGGCCGCTGCCTCTGCCGTGCCGTCGCTCGATCCATCATCGACAACGACGACTTCCGCCACTTCAGGCTCCCGAAGGGCCGATCGCACAGCGGTTTCGATGGTGTCTGCCGCGTTCTTGGCAGCGATGATGACGCATATGCTTGCTGTCTGAGCCACGCTCTACCTCCGTTGTTTCGTCCCAAGACCTAGGACGTCAGAGCGCGGCGCACAACGGCGAAGCCTTCACATGATGTTACGTGCGGGGTTTTGGGGCAGGTGACGCAGGGCTCGGCTCGGAGGTTGCCTGAACCTTCAGTGGTTCAGGTGCTCGGTGCCCTTGAACGGCGTATGCGCCAGTTTCTCGGCGTCATCGCTGCGGGCAGCAACGGTCTGATTCGTGCTGCGGCTGCGCGATTCCTTCCAGACAAGATAGAGGACGCCACCGAAGTAGCCGAGCTGTAGAATCACGGCGCAGATCACCGTCTTGAGGACAGTTCCGGAGAAGGAACCGCTCAACCAATAGGTCGCGACAGCAAAAACCGCCAGCGCGCCCAACATGCTTACGAATACGCGAGGTGCATACATACGTGCCTCCCCATCGGAACTTCATTCAATGAACACTCACCGAATACGAACGTTCCACCAGGATCCTTCCATACTTACGTTTTACAGGAGTTCGTGGATCAACAGAAGCTCACTTAACGTTTTTTGCGTCGATCACGACGGTACTACAGGCCCGATCTTAAAGGTTTCTTCCGTGCATTGGTAAAAATGCCACGTGTCGGGCAGGGTGCGGGGCTTTCGCGGAAGATGCTTAAAATTGTGCTGTCCATCAATAGTTGTGTCAAATTTGACAATACACGCTCTCCTTGATGCCACATTCACGCTGGCGCAGGGTGCTTCCGCCAGGTTGTACGTTCAACTTTTATTACAAAGTTTTAATTTCAAACGGTTCGCAGGTGCGCCGCAAAAAGCATGTTGCAATGCAATAAATGGTAGTGCTGGAAATACAAAAACGGTCCGGTTTAACACCTCAGCGTGCAACCCATGAATTAAGGAAGGGGTGCGGGGACAACTTAAACTTAGGTGTCTTTGGGTGTCCCAATAGTTTTCGGGGGTTCTATTGAAGGGCTTATAGTTCATTTCAATAGTATCGAAGTATCTTACAGTTACTTGAGGATTCCCTTAAAAACAAAAAAGTTGAACGGCGCACACAAAACCGGGTGTGAAACGAACGTTTTTTAAAATGTGGCTTAAAAAAACAAAATCCGCTCATACACTCCAAACTCGTCAGCGCTAGCTAAGCGTCCTGGGACTACCCGACCAAACGGCAAACATAAGTGGAGTTACCTCTATGAAGTCTGCGACGAGATCGGACAGTTCGCCATTCTATGGCGAAGTTCATGAGAGCGTGTTTCCGCCCACAGGCGGGATCGCGAAACGGGCATTCGACGTATCGGCTGCCTGCATCGGTCTCATCTTCCTGAGCCCGATTTTTCTGATGGTGATGCTGCTTGTGAAGCTTTCGGACAAGGGTCCGGCCTTCTATGGGCATCGTCGCGTCGGCCATAACGGCCAGGAATTCCGTTGCCTGAAGTTTCGGACAATGGTGACCAATGGCGACAAGGTTTTGCAGGAACACCTGCGCAACAACCCGAAGGCCATGGAAGAATGGCGTGCAACGCGCAAGCTGCAGGACGACCCCCGGGTCACTGCGGTTGGTGCCGTTCTGCGCAAACTGAGCCTTGATGAGCTTCCCCAGCTCTTCAACATCATCCGCGGCGAAATGAGCGTCGTCGGTCCGCGTCCCGTCGTTCAAGACGAACTTGAAATGTACGAGAACTCGGCCGTCTACTATCTGCAATCGCGCCCTGGCCTGACCGGCCTGTGGCAGATCAGCGGACGTAATGACGTCTCCTACGCAGCACGCGTCGCCTTCGACACGCACTATGTCGAAAACTGGTCGCTTGCTCGTGACGTGGTGATCATCGCACGCACCATTCCCGCGGTGTGCGCGCAGCGTGGCAGCTACTAGGCCGCGATCTAAAGCCCAAAGACTAACAGCGCGGCACACCTCGTGGCTTGTCGTGCAAACACACGGGGAACTGTGTATGGAAAGACGCTTGAAAAAAGGCATTACCGGACACTCCGGTACCCTGCGCTCCGGTCTACTTCTGACAGCCGGGCTGGGTGCCTTTCTGGTTTCCTCATGCCTGGCCAGTGCGGATGAATATCATCTCGGCATCATGGACAAGCTGAGGATCAGGGTTGCCGAATGGCAGACCGCGGATGGAACGATCCGCGACTGGTCTGTCGTCAGTGGGGACTACACGGTCGGCCCTTCCGGAAGCATTTCCCTACCGTTCGTCGGTGATATGTCGGCATCCGGAAAGACTACGGATGCGATCGCCCAGGAGATCGGTGCGGCCCTGCAGAAGCAATTTGCCCTGAAGGACCGGCCGTCTGCCTCGGTCGAACTGGCGGAGTTCCGCCCCGTCTATCTTTCCGGTGACGTCGAAAAGCCGGGCGAGTTTCCGTTCGCCCCGAACCTGACAGTCATGAAGGCCGTGAGCCTGGCGGGCGGTCTGCGCCGCGCCGATTCCGGCCAGCGCTTCGCCCGCGATTTCATCAATGCCAAGGGCGATGCCGTGGTCTACATGGCCGATCGCGCCCGCCTGCTGGTGAAGCAGGCCCGGCTGCGTGCCGAAACGGCAGGGCAGGATACGATCGAGATGCCGAAGGAACTCGAGGGCCATCCCGAGGCCAAGGTGCTGCTGGCGAGCGAGACATCTCTTCTCACCACGCGCAAGAAGCGGCTGACGCTGCAGCTGCAGGCGCTGGATGATCTCCGGCAGCTTCTGCAGAACGAAGTCCAGACGCTCGCCAAGAAGACCGAGACGCAGACCCGGCAGCTGGAACTCGCCACCGCCGACCGCGACAAGGTCGAGGATCTGGCCGAAAAAGGCCTCGCGCTCAGTGCCCGCAAGATGTCGGCCGAGCAGCGCGCCGCCGATCTGGAAGCCACGCTTCTCGATATCGATACCAATTCCCTGAAAGCCAAGCAGGACATCAGCAAGGCCAACCAGGACGAAATCACGCTCCGCAACGACTGGGACGCCCAGCTTGCCCAGGAGGCGCAGAACACCGACGCGCAGATCGACGAGCTCAACCTGAAGCTCGCGACCAGCAACTCGCTGATGTCGGAAGCACTCACGCAGTCCACGGACGCCGCGCGCTTCGATACAGCCAATGGTGTGGCCAGCGTTTCCTATTCGATCATTCGTGAAGTGGATGGCAAGCCGAAGGAGCTTCCGGTTCAGGAGAACACGGCGCTGCAGCCCGGCGATCTGATCAAGGTCACCGCCGGACTTGCGATGAGATAAAGAGGCCGCATGCGAATTGCAAAATCGCTGCTGATCCAGCCGGGCGGGAACGGGATTTACGCCATTCCCGCCGTGGCGCTGTCGCTTTTCTCCTTCGCCTACTCGACGAAATTCGGGCAGATCGCGATCCTGCTTTACTATGCCCTGTGGTTTCCCCTGATCGCGGTCGATTACCGCAAGGTGCTCGGCAATTATAATCGCCACGCCTGGATGCTCGCATTCGCGGTACTTGTCGTGCTGTCGGTATTCTGGTCGGCGGTGCCGAGCGTGTCGTTGCGCGCCGGCATCCAGTACCTGACGCAGGTGATCTGCACGCTGATCGCCGCCCGCATCATCGATATCCGCACGCTGACCCGGGGCATGATCGCCGGTGTCGGCATCGTGCTGATCTATTCCATCCTTTTCGGCGGCTACGAATACGACCTGATGGACGGCACCTACAGCTTCGTGGGCGCCTTCGCCTCGAAGAACCAGCTCGGCCTTTATGCCTCGCTCGGCATCATCGTCTCCTTCGCCGCCGTCTTCATCTTCGGCGAGCGGCGTATCTGGCTGGCCGGCGCCGGTGTCACCGGGTTGCTGTCGGCCTATTGCCTTGCCGTCTGCCAGTCCGCCACGTCGGTTCTGACGACGGCCGTCGTCATCGCCCTCATCATAGGGCTGCGCGTGGTACTGGCTCTCACGCCGCAGCAGCGCAAGCTGCTTGTTATCGGCGGCGGCGTTGCCGTCATCGTGCTTGTGACCGCGAGCGTCTATCTCGGGGTTGTCGATGCCATTCTCGGCCTCTTCGGCAAGGACTCGACGCTGACGGGCCGCACCTACCTCTGGCAGCAGGGGCTGGCGGCGGCCGCGCAGAACCCGGTGTTCGGCATCGGTTACCAGGCCTATTGGGTCCAGGGCTTCGCCGAACCCGAGCGGCTGTGGAACGAATTCTACATCACCGCGCGTACCGGCTTCCATTTCCACAACACCTATATCGAGACGGATGTCGAACTCGGCTTCGTCGGCGTGCTGCTTCTGGCGCTGACGTTGCTGAAGATCCTGTGGGGACATTTGCGCCGCCTGATCGAGGACATCCGTAACGATGAATCCTACCTGCTTTTCTCTATCGCGGTGCTGCTGACGATCCGTTCCTTCGTGGAAATCGATATTCTGACGCCCTATACCGTGGGTACCTTCCTTTTCTATTTTGCTGCCGGAAAGCTGGCGACCGTTCGTCGGCCGTCAGCCAATCCTGTCTGGCATCACCATACGCCGCCAAACGCGGCCACTTCTTAACGACATTGCATCTCGGGCCGGCGCTGACCGGCCCATTCAAGGAATCCGCATGAAGACGCTCTACGGTATTCAGTATCTGCGCGCCTTTGCCGCTTTCGCGATCGTGGTTTTCCACGCCGTGGAGCGGAACGGAGATCATTTCTCGATCGGTGCCGGTGGCATCGACGTGTTCTTCGTCGTCAGCGGCTTCATCCTGTGGGTGAAGAGCGATCGACGGCCGGTCACGCCGCAGGTCTTCCTGCTCGAACGGCTGCGGCGCATCGGCCCGTCCTACTGGCTGGTGACGGCGATCATGGTCGCCGGAGCCGTCGCGGGGCTGTTTCCGAACCTGAGGCTGACGAACAGCCACGTATTGGGGTCGCTGTTCTTCATTCCCATGCATTCGCCGAGCAACGGCGAGATTTGGCCGGTGCTGGTGCAGGGCTGGACGCTGAACCTGCAGGTGTTCTTCTATGTGCTTTTCGCCGGCGCGCTGTTCCTGCCGCGTCGCTGGCGGCTCCTGTTTTTGACCGTCGTCTTCGGCGGGTTCTTCACAGTCGGCCTCATGGTGCAGCCGGCATCGGCGGCGCTGTTCACCTATACCCGGCCGATCATTCTCGAGTTCCTGGGCGGCGTGTTTCTGGGGGAGCTCTGGCTTCGTCGCTGGATCGCCGGCACCAGTCTCGGGCTTGCCTGCGTCGGGGCGTCGCTTGCCGGGTTCGCCACCATCTTCATGCTGGGGGCGAGCTTCGACGAAAGCCTCTGCGGGCCGCTCGCCATGGCTTTGGTCTATGGCATGGTCTCGCTTGAGACCGACGGCAGCATCGGCCGCGTGCCGCTGCTCACCTATCTCGGCGATGCATCCTATTCCATCTATCTGTGGCACACGCTGGCCATCTCGCTGGTGATCGAGATCGCAAGGACCACAGGCATGTCGCCGACGCTGACGATCCTTGCCGCCATTGTCGCCGGCACGGTGCTCGGTGCGGTGGCCTACGAGGCCGTGGAGAAGCCGTTGCGCCGGCTTCTCTCCGCCAAACCGTTCAGGCGCAACGCGCTCGCGAGGCGGCCGTCATGAAGAAGGCTCGGCAGTCCCCTCGGGTGCGGGCGGTTCGTTCGCGCCGGACGCGGCGGGTTTCGGCCGGCGCTGCCCACGGCGGAGCACGACATAAAAGACCGGTGTCAGGAACAGGCCGAACAGGGTCACGCCGAGCATCCCGGAGAATACGGCCGTCCCCAGTGACTGGCGCATCTCCGCGCCCGGGCCGGTGGCGATTGCGAGGGGCAAGACGCCGAAAATAAAGGCGAAGGCCGTCATCAGGATCGGGCGTAGCCGGAGATGGCTGGCCTCGACGGCGGCATCGACCGCCGATTTTCCTTCCTCCTGCGCCTGGCGCGCGAACTCGACGATCAGGATCGCGTTCTTGGCCGCGAGGCCGATCAGCACGATCAGGCCGATCTGCGTCAGCACGTTGTTGTCCATGCCGCGCAGCGACACGCCGATCAGCGCCGCCAGCACCGCAAGCGGCACGATCAGGATGATCGCCAGCGGCAGCACCCAGCTTTCGTATTGCGCGGCGAGCGCCAGGAACACGAATACAACAGACAGGGCGAAGATATAGATCGCGGTGTTGCCGGTATGGGTTTCCTGATAGGCGAGCTCCGTCCATTCGAAGCTCGTGCCCGGCGGCAATATCTTGGCCGCCAGCGCCTCCATCTTCTTCAACGCATCGCCGGTCGACGTGCCGGGCGTCGGGTTGCCCTGCAGCGGCACGGAGACATACATGTTGTAGCGCTGTACCAGCGGCGGGCCGCTGGCGTCCTGGATGTCCATGAGCGTGCCGAGCGGTACCAGCGCGCCGGTGGCCGAGCGGACCTTCAGCGCAAGGATATCGTCGCGGTCCATGCGGTATTGGCGGTCGGCCTGGGCGCGCACCTGGTAGACGCGGCCGAAGGCGTTGAAGTCGTTGACGTAGGAGACGCCGAGGTTGATCGACAGGGCGTTGAAGATGTTGGGGATCGGCACGTTGAGGAAGCGTGCCTTGTCGCGGTCGATCGCCAGGAAGTATTGCGGGCTGGCGTCGGAGAAGGTGGTGAAGACGCCGGTCAGGCCCTCGGTCGTCGCAGCGGCGCCCATCATCTGGCGGGCGAGCGAGAGCGCCCGCGTCATGTCGGCGTTTTCGAGATCGAGGATCTGCATCTTGAAGCCGCCGGAATTGCCGACGCCGCGCACGGATGGCGGCGGGATGGCGATGATGAAGGCTTCCTGGATGCTCTGCAGCTTGCCGAAGAGCTCGCCGATGATCTTGTTGGCGGTCTCGCCGCCTTCCTCGCGCTCGGCGAAGGATTTGAACGGGACGAAGACCACGCCGGCATTGGACGCATTGGTGAAGGTGGCGCCGCTGAAGCCGGCGAACTGGACTGCATTGCCGACGCCTGGAACCGTGCGGGCGATATCGCCGACCTGCTTGACGACGGCATCGGTGCGTTCCAGCGAGGCGCCGTCCGGCAGCTGCACGACGATGATGGCATAGCCCTGGTCCATGGTCGGGATAAAGCCAGACGGAACCTTCGTGCCGATATAATAGGTGGCGCCGAGCAGGCCGGCGAAGACGAGGAGCGAGGCGGTCAGGCCGATCCAGCTGCTCACCAGGTGCCTGATGATCCAGGAATAGCCGGCGCTGAGGCGATCGAAGCCGTGGTTGAAGCCGTTGGCAAGGCCGCGGCCGAAGCGGGTGGCGATATTGGCGGGCTTGTGTTCGTGGTCATGGCTCTTGAGCAGGATGCCCGCGAGCGCCGGCGACAGGGTCAGCGAGTTCAACGCGGAGATCGCCGTCGTGACCGAGATGGTGACGGCGAACTGCTTGTAGAACTGGCCGGATATGCCCGGAATGAAGGCCGTCGGCACGAAGACGGCAATCAGCACCAGCGAGATGGCGATGACGGCGGTGCCGACCTCGTCCATGGTCACGTGGGCTGCCTCCTTCGGCGTCATGCCGAGCGCGAGGTTGCGCTCGACGTTCTCGACCACGACGATGGCGTCGTCGACGACGATGCCGATGGCGAGCACCAGGCCGAAGAGGGTCAGCATGTTCAGCGAGAAGCCGAAGGCCAGGAGCACGGCGAAGGTGCCGATCAGCGATACCGGGATGGCGATGATCGGAATGAGGGCGGTGCGCCAGGATTGCAGGAAGACGAGCACGACGATGGCGACGAGGATGGCCGCTTCGGCGATCGTCCGGTAGACCTCCGAGATCGAATCCGAGATGAACTCGGTCGTGTCGTAGACGATGCGGTATTCCAGCCCCTGCGGGAAGTTCTGCGAGAGATCCTTCATGATGCCCTGCACCTCATGCGCGGTATCCAGCGCATTGGTTCCGGGGCGGGCAAAGATGCCGAGGGCCACGGCGGGGTCGTTGTTGAGATAGCTGTTGGTGACGTAATCCTGCGCGCCGAGCTCGATGCGGGCGACATCCTGCAGCTGCACCAGGCGTCCCGATGTCGTCGATTTGACGATGGTGTAGCGGAACTGGCGGACATCGGAGAAGCGGCCGTCGGTGCGCACGGTGTATTCGAAGGCGTTCTTGCCGGTGACGGGTGGGGCGCCGATCTTGCCGCCCGAGACCTGGACGTTCTGGTCGCGCAGCGCCTGCACGACGTCGTCCGATGTCATCTGATAGGCGGAGAGCTTTTCCGGATCGAGCCAGATGCGCATGGAATATTGTCGCTCGCCGAAGATCTGCACATCGCCGACCCCGTCGAGGCGGACGAGGACGTCGCGGATGCGGTTGCGGGCGTAGTTCGAGACGTAGAGCTGGTCGTAGCGATGCGACGGCGACAGGAGGTGGACGACCATCATCAGGTCGGGCGAGCTCTTGTCCGTCGTGACGCCCAATCGCTGCACTTCCTCGGGAAGGCGGGGCAGGGCGATCGAGACACGGTTCTGCACCAGCACCTGCACCTTGTCGAGATCGGTGCCGAGCTTGAAGGTGATGGTGAGCGACATGGCGCCATCGGCGCTGGAGTAGGAGGACATGTAGAGCATGTCCTCGACGCCGTTGATCTGCTGTTCGAGCGGGGTCGAGACGGTATCGGCGATGGTCTGCGGGTCGGCGCCCGGATAGGAGGTGCGCACGACGATGGTCGGCGGCGCGATCTCGGGATATTGCGAGACCGGGAGCTGGGTATAGGCGATGCCGCCGACGACGAGCAGCAGGATGGAGATGACCGACGCGAAGATCGGACGGTCGACGAAGAAATGAGCGAACCTCATTGGGCGTTCTCCGTGGTCACCGAATCCGGCGGCACGTCACGGCGCTCCTGCGGGAGCTCGACCATCTGCGGCGTGATGGTGGCGCCCGGTCTGGCGCGCATCAGGCCGTTGACGATGATCGTCTCGCTGCCGTCGAGACCTTCGCGGATGACGCGGTAGCCGTAGAGCCGCGGGCCCGGGCGCACCGGCTTGGTCGAGACCTTGTTGTCGGGGCCGACCACATAGACGACGCGCTCGTTCTGATCGGAACCGATCGCCTCGTCGGGGACGAGCACGGCCTTGTAGGTATTGGACGCCTCGACCTGGATGCGGCCGAAGAGGCCGGGCTGCAGGACGAGGTCGGGGTTGGCGAAGCGGGCGCGGATGCGGATGGTGCCGCTCTCGTTGTCGATGCGGTTTTCGGCGAAGTCGAGCTTGCCCTTGAAGGGTTTCGCGGTCGGGTCGGAGATCGTCACCTGCACATCCACGCCGCCGCCGCCCTGCTGCAGCACCTGACCCTGCTTGCGCGCGGTGTCGGCGAAGTTCAGCAGGCGGCGCTCATCGACGTCGAAGTAGAAATCGATCGGGTCCAGCGAGACGATCGTCGTCAGAATCGACTGGTCGGCCTGGACGAGGTTGCCGGCGGAGATCAGCCGGCGGTCGATGCGGCCGCTCAAGGGGGCGGTGATCTTCGTGTATTCCATGTCGAGCGCCGCGCGCTCGGCGGATGCCTGGGCGCCGCGCACGTTGGCCTGGGCGGAAATCCAGTCGCGCCGGCGATCGTCGAGGGTGGACACGGACTGGCTGCCGTTGTTTGCGAGGCTCTGGGCGCGGTTGAACTGGGTTTCGGCATAGGACAGCGTGGTCTTCGCCACCTCCAGCGCCGCGTTCGCTTCGTTGAGGCTTGTTATAAAGGGGCGCTGGTCGATGACGAAGAGCTGGTCTCCCTTTTTCACCAATGCGCCATCGGTGAAATCGACCTCCTGCAGGTAGCCGCCGACACGGGAGCGGACGGAGACCTGATCGACAGGTTCGAAGCGGCCGATGAACTCGTCGTTGTCGATAACGTCGCGCACGACGGGCTTGGCGACGGATACGGGCGGCGGCGGAGGGGCCGCTTGCTGCGCTGCGGCCGTCAACGGCAAGAGTGCGATGGATCCAACGGTCAGGAGATGTCGAAGCGAGTACGGCATGGCGGCTCCCCATTACAGGCGGCCGAAACATGCCGCCGGGACTATGCTGATCGGATGCTATTCATGTCTGCTGGTCGGTCTTGTCTGTCTGTCCGGACGCGGGAGACGGGCTCCCGGTCGCTCATGCTTCATAAAGGTCGTGGTTGCTGCGAATGAAATCGACGACCTGCATGCGAGAAAATCGAGTGTTCAGGAATTTCTGACTTTACGGTAACCCTCTGGATTTCGACTATAAACGGCGCTCGTGCCGAATTGCAAATGCCGATCGGTTGAAACGTCAAGCATTGTTGAAACTCCTGAGGGTGTTCGCGACCGCCGATGATTTCGCCGCTTCCGGGCGGTCGCTGCTCCTTCCGTTGCTTGAGTTCGTGTTCCGCTATGCCGGGAAACGGCTCCCTGCAGACTTGCATGTCGTTGGTTGGCTAAAGAAATTGCGGCGCGGTTGCCCTGCGCCTGCGGCATTTTCGTCGCAACGGTGGATTCTCTTCGATCCCCACTTGTGCAGCGCACAGGCTTAATATATCTGAACACATTATAAGCGTGCTTATTAGTTTTGCGCTGGTCTTCATGAACAACAACTCTACCCTCGGCTTCCTCCTGCACGATGTTGCACGCCTGCTTCGCAAGCGTTTCGAACAGCGTGCGAAATGCCTTGGGCTGACGCGTTCGCAATGGCAGGCGCTTGCTTATCTTGCGCAGAACGAGGGCATCCATCAGGGCGGCCTGGCCGAGATCCTGGAAATCGAGCCGATCACGCTTGTACGCATTCTCGACAAGCTCGCCGAGCGCGGGCTTATCGAACGCCGGCAGCATCCGACCGATCGCCGTATCTGGCTCCTCTACATGCGTGAGGAAGCTCATCCGCTGATGGCGGAGATGCGCGAGATCGGCGAGATGACGCGCGGCGAAGCTTTGGACGGGATACCGCAGGAGCAGCGCGAGCTGCTGTTTGAGATCCTGTCCGGGATGAAGACGAACCTAGTACAGGCCTGCCGGACCCCCCTGGCTGCAAACGAGACCAATCATGGCTGACAAATCCTCCCTGCGCGTCGTTGCAGACGCGAATGCAAAGAATCCAGTTGACGAAAACGACGTTTCCCCACGCGAGGAAACGGTGGCCGAGGCGCCTTCATCCAATTCAGCGCCCGCCACCGCAGTGGCTGCGCCCGGCGGCATCAAGGTCCGCCGCCGGCGCAGTCTCACGCGCCCGGTTCTCTTCGCGCTGCTGCCGGTGGCTCTCGTCGTCGGCGGCTACTACTACGTCAACGGCGGCCAGGTCATGTCGACCGACAACGCTTATATCCAGGCCGACATGGTCGGGCTGACGACCGATGTCTCGGGGATCGTCGAGCAGATCAACGTTCACGAGAACGAGGCGGTCAAGAAGGGGCAGGTGCTCTTCAGCCTGCGCCAGGATTCCTTCAAGATCGCGCTCGATGCGGCCGAAGCCCAGCTTGGCGCGGTGCGCAACCAGATCCTGAACCTGAAGGCCAGCTACGAGCAGTCGCTCGCCGAGATCACCCAGGCCGAGGCCGATATTCCCTATTACCAGACGGAATTCGACCGCCAGCAGAACCTGTTGAACAGCTCGGCCGCGACCCGCACCGCCTATGATCAGGCCAAGCACAATCTCGATGCCGGCCATCAAAAGGTGGCTGTCGCCAAGGCGAATGCGGCCGCGACGCTCGCCCAGCTCGGCGGCAGCGCCGACCAGCCGGTCGAACAGAACCCGCTCTATCTGGAGGCCAAGGCCAAGGTCGACGACGCACAGCGCCAGCTTGACCACAGCGTCGTCAAGGCGCCGTTCGACGGCATCGCCACCAATGTGAACGCGCTGCAGCCGGGCTCCTATCTGGAAGCATCGACGCAGGCCTTCTCGCTGGTCTCGAACAACAATCTCTGGATTGCCGCGAGCCCGAAGGAAACGGAACTGACCTACGTCAAGCCCGGCCAGCCGGTGACGATCTATGTCGATACCTATCCGGGCGTCGAGTGGAAGGGCAAGGTCGAGAGCATCAGCCCGGCCTCCGGCTCCAGCTTCTCGCTGCTGCCGGCGCAGAACACGACGGGCAACTGGGTCAAGGTCGTGCAGCGCATTCCGATGCGCGTCAGCATCGAGGATGCCGCCGGCAAGCCGCCGCTTCGCGTCGGCATGAGCACGGTGGTCGACGTCGATACCGATCATGCCCGTGGCCTGCCGGATTTCGTTTCCAAGCTGTTGGGCCGTTCTGGCGGTAAGGATCATGAGTAGCACCGCCTCCGCGTCCTTCGTGCCGGTCGCCAACCGCGGCATGATCACGGCCTGCGTCATCCTGGCCGTCATCATGCAGGCGCTGGATACGACGATCGCCAACGTCGCGCTGCCCTTTATTCAGGGCAGCGTCTCGGCGAGCGCCGACCAGATCAACTGGGTTCTCACCTCCTATATCGTCGCGGCCGCCATCATGACGCCGCCGTCGGGCTTCCTTGCCGCCAAGTTCGGTCGAAAGCGCGTGCTGCTGACCGCCATCATCGGCTTCGTCGTCGCATCCGTGCTTTGCGGCCTGGCGCAATCGCTCAATCAGATCGTTGCGTTCCGCCTGATGCAGGGGCTGTTCGGGGCGTCGCTGGTGCCGCTTTCGCAGGGTATCCTGCTCGATATCTACACGCCGGAAGAACGTGGCTCGGCCATGGCGCTGTTCGGCGTGTCGGTCATGGTCGGGCCGGTGCTCGGCCCGGTCATCGGCGGCTGGCTCACCGACAACATCAGCTGGCGCTGGGTGTTCTACATCAACGTGCCGATCGGGGCGCTCGCCTTCGCCGGCATCATGATCTACGTGACCGAGACGAAACTGGACGCGCTCGCCAAGCTCGACTGGTTCGGTTTCGGGATGATGAGCCTGGGCATCGCATCGCTGCAGCTCTTCCTCGATCGCGGTGAACAGCTCAACTGGTTCGGCTCCGGCGAGATCATCATCGAGGCGGTGATCTGTGCCTCGGCCTTCTACCTGCTCGTCGTGCATACGCTGACGGCGGAGAAATCCTTCGTCAATCCGAAGCTGTTTCTCGACCGGAACTTTACGGTCAGCATGGTCTTCATCTTCGTGATCGGCATCACCTATCTGGCCTCTCTGGCGCTGATGACGCCCTATCTGCAGACGCTGATGGGCTATCCCGTCATCACTGCCGGTATCGTCATGGGGCCGCGCGGCATGGGGACGATGCTCTGCATGTTCGTCGTCGGGCGGCTGATCGGCAAGGTGGACACGCGTCTGCTCCTGGTGCTCGGCCTCGGGCTGACGGCGTGGGCGATGTACGACATGACCGGCTGGACGCCCGATGTCTCGCAGTGGACGATCATATCGGTCGGCTTCATCCAGGGCGCCGGTCTCGGCTTCCTGTTCGTGCCGCTGACCACGATCGCGTTTTCGACGCTGCCGGCGGAAATGCGCGGCGACGGTACCGGCCTCTACAATCTGTCGCGTAACATCGGCTCCAGCGTCGGCATCTCGATCGTTTCCGCGTTGCTTGTCGAGAACGGGCAGATCAACCACGAGAACATCGCGGGCTACGTGACGCCGTTCAACAGGGCGTTCGAGAGTGCGGCGGCGCAGGGGCTGAGCCCGTTCACCGCCGCCGGACGCGCGGCACTGAACGAACTGATTACGCTGCAATCGACGATCATCGCCTATATCGATGATTTCAAGCTGCTGATGATCATGTCGCTGGCGGTCATTCCGCTGGTGCTGCTGCTGCGCAAGCCCAAGGTCGCTCCGGCCATGGACCACAGCGCCGTGATGGAATGATCAGCGAAACGGTTTGCTGAGATAACGAGATCCGGAGATGCCGAAGCGCCATGGTGCTTCGGCATTTTTCGTGATGCCGATCCGCTTTCCCGTGAGAATCTCGACGGGCGCGGTGCGGGTCAGCGAGAAGGGGGCGTGGTCGAGCAGGCGGTCGTTCAGCTCGATATCGACGCCGAGCGCCTGGCAGAGCTTGCCGGGGCCGCTGCAGAGCTGCGGCAAGGCGTCGGTGCCGCGTCTCGATATCATCTCGGCGATGCCAACATCAGGCTCGATGGCGCGGATCAGCACGGCCGAGCCCGGCGTGCAGACGAAGTTCAGGCACCAGTGCATGCCGTAGATACGGTAGATATAGACGTTGCCCGGCTTGCCGAACATGGCGCCGTTGCACCTGGTCGGGCCGCGAAAGCTGTGCGAGGCTTCGTCGTCGGGGAAATAGGCTTCGGTTTCGGCGATGCGTCCGCCGGTTTCGCCGACGAGGAGATGGCAGCTCAGGAGATCGCGTGCGACCGAGACGGCATCGCGCGCGAAGAAATCGGCAAGGTGTTCGCCGGATAGGGGAGCAGTGCCGATCGCACCGGTTGGGGAATTCATTTAACCCTGCGTTCCGGCTGCCGCATCCGGTCAGTGACCGGTCTTGGGATGGGCGGTCGCGGTGCTGGTAACCGAGACGGGGTCGCTCGCAGGGAAGGTGTCTTCCAGGCCTTCGTCGAGTTCTTCCTCCAGCGTGGCTGCATCCTTGGCGCGACGGTCATCGGTGTGAGTGCTTCTGGCGGCCTTCTCCAGCAAGGCCTTGGCGCGGCTGATCGCATTGTCAGCCGTCAGGCCCGGGGATGCAACAGTGTAAAGCGTGACCTCGATCCGGTCTCCCGCCTGATCGCTGAATGCGACGAGGAAGCCGCCGTCCTTCTGGTGCACCGTGATGTCCGAGATGGTCATGACAATATCTCCTCGTGCTATCGATCGTTCCAGTGAAGCGCCTTTCACCCGGATTGTCGAGCAAAGACCGTCACCAGCCAATCGATGAAAACGCGCACGCGCGGCGATAGTTGCCTGTTGCGGGGGTAGAGCAGCGAGACGGGCGTCTTCGTCAGCGGGAAATCCTTGAGGATATGCACGAGTTCGCCTGAATGAACGAAGCGTTCGGCGTGATAACGCGGCACCTGGATGATGCCGAGCCCGAGCCTTGCCGCGGCATGGAAGCTCTCGGCGGCGTTGACCGAAAGGGTCGCGGGCAGCACCACGTTGCGGATCGCGCCGTCGACCAGGAATTCGAGCGGCACGAGCGAGCCTGTGGCGCTGGAGTGAAAGCCGACCATGCGGTGGCCCTCCAGACGGTCGGGATGATCGGGCGTTCCGTATTTCTCCAGATACGCGGGCGAGGCGAGCGTGATTTCCTCCAGCATCGCCACCCGGCGGGCGACCATGTCGCTATCCTGCGGGGTGCCGACACGCAGCACGCAGTCGATGCCCTCGCGAACGAGATCCACCAGCCGGTCGCCCTCGCTCATGTAGAGCTCTATATCGGGATAGGTCTCGAGAAACGACGGCAGGTTCGGCAGCACGAAATGGCGCGCCAGCGTGCCGTGGACGTCGACACGCAGCAGGCCCTTCGGCTTGGCGCCGGCGAAGGCGGCCTCGGCATCCTCGATATCGGCGAGGATCGACAGGCAACGCTGGTAATAGGCTTCGCCGTCGAGCGTCGGGCTGACGTGGCGGGTCGTTCGCTGCAAGAGGCGAACGCCCAGCCGCGCCTCAAGCTGCTTCACGGCATCGGTCACGGTCGAGCGGGGAAGGCCGGTATCCTCGGCAGCTGCAGTGAAACTGCGGCGCTCCACGACGCGGGAGAAGACCCGCATGGCATCAAATCGGTCCATGTGTTTTGTTCGGCTTATCCGGATAGTGATGGCGAATAATAGGTGATTATGCGGCAATGGGAAAGTTGCATCTTGTGAGCATCAGAACGCGCCGAGGCGCAGGAGCATAAGGAGAACGACAATGACGTCATCGGAAAACAAGGTTGCGATCGTCACGGGTGCATCGCGGGGTATCGGTGCGGCGATTGCCGAGCGGCTGGCGCGCGACGGCTTCACGGTCGTCGTCAACTATTCCGGCAATGCCGCGCCCGCCGAGGAACTGGCCCGCAAAATCGAGCAGGCCGGCGGTAGGGCGTTGACGGCGAAGGCCGATGTGAGCGATGCCGGGGCGGTGCGCCGGATGTTCGATGCGGCGGAAGCGGCCTTCGGCGGTATCGACGTGCTGGTCAACAACGCCGGCATCATGGCGCTGTCGCCGATATCCGACGCGCAGGACGCGGATTTCGATCGGCTGATGGACGTCAATCTGAAGGGCACGTTCAACACGCTTCGCGAAGCCGGCAAGCGCTTGCGCAACGGCGGCCGGATCGTCAATTTCTCGACCTCGGTGGTCGGCCTCAAGCTTGAGACCTACGGCATCTATGCCGCCACCAAGGCAGCAGTCGAGACGCTGACCGCGATCATGTCGAAGGAAATGCGCGGCCGCGAGATCACCGTCAACGCCGTGGCGCCGGGCCCGACGGCGACGGATCTTTTCCTCACCGGCAAGTCCGACGAACTGGTCGCGCGGTTGGCGAAGATGAACCCGCTGGAGCGGCTCGGAACGCCCGAGGATATCGCAGCCGCCGTGTCATTCCTGGCCGGCCCGGACGGCTCGTGGATCAACGGCCAGGTGCTCCGCGCCAACGGCGGCATGGTCTGATCCAGGCGAATCGCAAGGGCCAAGGAAGCGGGCATCCCGTAATCGGCTCTTACATTCGCGGTGCAAAAGGCCTATATTAGAAGGGTAGGGACTGACGGAATGCCTCCAATTCCTGACGTCATACCTCAAATATCCGCCGGGCCATTTCCCTGGTGACGCGGCGGAGCCGGAAAGAACAAGAACGGAAATCAATGCAACTGCGGCCCGTCGAAGATAGCTCTTCCGGGCCGCATTTGTTTTATGCCGCGTTGAGCTTGGCGTCGGCCAGGAGCTTGACCAGCCAGTCGACGAACACCCGCACCTTGTTGCTCAGATGCCTGTTCGGCGGGTAGACGATGTAGAGCGGCAGCGGCTCGCGGTTCCATTCGGGAAGCATCTGCACGAGGTCACCCCTGGCGAGCGCGTCGGTCACCATGAAGCGCGGCAACTGCGCAATGCCGAGACCGTTCAGGGCGGCGGTGACAAAGGTGCGGCTGTCGTTCACCGAGACGATATAGCGCGCGTTGATCTCGATCTTCTCGTCGCCCCTGTTGAACTCGAAGGGAAGCGTCCGGTTGGTCTGCGCGCGAAAATAGCTGACGGAATAGTGTTTGTTTTCAAGTTCTTCCGGCCGCTCCGGGATGCCGAATTTCTCGATATAGAGAGGTGCCGCGCAGGTGATCATCTCGACTTCCGAGACGCGCCGCGCGATCAGCGACTGGTCGGCGGGCGTGCCGCCGCGAAGCGCGCAGTCGACGTTCTCCGCGAGGTAATCGACATTGCGGTCACCGACGCCGAGGTCGATACGGATATCGGGATATTTCTGGTAGAATTCACAAAGCGCCGGCACGACGATCCAATCGGCGAAGGCGCCGGCCATTTCGACACGGAGACGACCGCTCGGCAGTCCTTGAGAATTCGTCAGGCTGCCGTCCAGTTCGTCGATCTCAGAGACGATCTGCGCGGCCCGTTCGTAATAGAGTGCGCCATCCGTCGTGACCATGACCCGGCGGGTGGTGCGGTTGAGGAGCTTGGTGTGAAGATGCGCTTCCAGACCCTGGATGAGATTGGTCACTGTCGCCTTGGGCATGGAAAGGGTGTCGGCGGCCCTGGTAAAGTTGCCGGTCTCTACGACGCGGATGAATGCGCGCATTGCCGAGAATTGGTCCATCGGAAATCACCTTGGCAGTTTGCACTGCGGTATTGTTCGAAAATTGGAACAGTGTAATCGCGTTGACGCTTCTTATTCCATGGCGTGAATAACAATATCTTTTTTCCAGAAATTGCAAGCGGCTTCGCTAGGCAATATGGTGCTTCGATGAAGCAAAAACTGGAAAAGACCATGGCGGTTCAGGTGAAGGACATGTTGCTGGAGAAGGTGGCCACTGGCCCCGTTTCCGCGCGCGTCTACCAGGGCGCCGAATACGGCAAGGGGTCGCCGATTGTGCTGTTCTTCCACGGCGGAGCGTTCATGGAGCAGGGTCTCCAGGACAACGCGATTGCCGAGAGCATTGCCGACGCCGGCGCCATCGTGGTTGTTCCCGATTACAATTCGCCTTTGGGCAATGTGTTCCCCAAGCCGCTCGAAGTCGGCTATTCGCTGTTCTCCTACATGGCCAACAAGCGCGCCTCCGGTCTCGGCGACCGCAACTCGCTGCTTCTGGTGGCGGGCGTCGAAGCGGGCGGCAATATCGCCGGCGGCGTGGCGCTGAAGGCGCGTGATCACTATGCCGACGCGCTCGACGGCCAGATCCTGATTTCTCCCTTGCTCGACCCCTTCATGGGCACGTCCTCCATCCGCAAGGCCGACGGTATCGGTATGCGGCAGCGCTGGGCGGACGGCTGGAGCCATTATCTTAGCGGCGGCGGCTGCCACCCTTACGCGGCGCCGTGCCTTTGTTCCCGTATCGCGGGCGTTGCCCCCGCACTGGTTTTCACCGCCGAGGACGATCCTCTTCGCGATGAAACGCTTGGCTATGCCGACCGCCTGAAGCAGGCCGGCGTGGCCGTTCGCCAGCAGGTCCTCCCCGCCGGGGCAGGCTGGCCTTCGATTTACAGCGGGACGCCTGAGAATATTTCCGGATGGCGCGAGACCATGATCCGTGAGTTCGGAAGCTTCGTCGGGGACAAACGCCGACAACCCATTGCCTAGAGATTACTGACAAGTTCCGGCCGAGGGCCGTAAGGAGATAACAATGACGTCCAGAAAGAAGCGCTGGGCCCTCGCGGGCGCCGGTCTGAGCCTTGCTGCGTCCGTTTCAGCCGCAGCACTATTTTTCGAGCTGCCGATGAGTGTTACCGCAACGGCAGCCACCGCCGAAGCACCGCCTCCCGCGGTGCCGGTTACGGTTGCCGTCGTCGCCAGCAACGACGTGACCGAGTGGGAGCAGTTTTCCGGCCGGCTCGAAGCCGTCGATCGCGTGCAGATCCGCTCGCGCGTCGCCGGCGCCGTCCAGTCGGTGCATTTCCGCGAAGGTGCGCTGGTGAAGGCGGGCGACCTGCTCTTCACCATCGATCCGGCTCCCTACCAGGCCGCCGTCTCGCAGGCCGAAGGCCAGGTGGCATCGGCTCAGGCCAAGGTGAACCTGGCGCAGATCGAGCTCGAGCGCGGCCGCAGGCTGTCCGACAGCAAGACCATTTCGCAGAGCGATCTGGACCAGCGCCAGAACGCCTTTACCGAGGCACAGGCCGGCCTTCGCACCGCGCAGGCCGCGCTTCAGTCCGCAAACCTCGAGCTCGGTTACACCGAAGTGCGCGCGCCGGTCGCCGGTCGCGCGGGCAAGATCGATATCACCGTCGGCAATCTGGTCGCGGCCGGCTCCGCCTCCTCGGAGCTGACCTCGCTCGTTTCCGTCGATCCGATCTACGCCA
Organism: Hyphomicrobiales bacterium; assembly: GCA_900471485.1. GTDB lineage: Bacteria > Pseudomonadota > Alphaproteobacteria > Rhizobiales > Rhizobiaceae > Rhizobium. The sequence goes on along the minus strand of UCEU01000036.1, from coordinate 8,979 downwards.
GCTTCAACGCCAGCGAGGAAATGGTGAGCAAGGCACTGGCGCAGCTGCCGGCATCCGACGATGCCGTGCCCGCCGTCGAGCAAATCCCGGTCGAGGTGGGTACGCTCGCCGACGAGGGCACGCCGATCAAGGGCAAGCTGCAGCTCATCGACAACCAGGTGGATGCCGCCAGCGGCACCATCGGCGTCCGCGCCGTGTTCGACAATCCCGGCGGCAAGCTGATCCCCGGCCAGTTCGTGCGGGTGCGCATGGGCCAGCCGAAGGCCGAGACCAAGACGCTCGTCAGCGATCGTGCCGTCGGCACGGACCAGGACAAGAAGTTCGTCTTCGTCGTCGATGGCGAGAACAAGGTGAACTATCGCCAGGTAAGGCTCGGCACGCTTCACGACGGCCAGCGGGTCATCGAGAGCGGGCTGAAGGTTGGCGAGAAGGTCGTCGTCAACGGCCTGCAGCGTATCCGTCCCGGCGCGGTGGTCGCGCCCGAGATGGAACAGAAGGTCGCCACCAACTAGTAGGCAAGACCCCTCCCCAAGGGGGAGGGGCTAGCTTGCCGAGCCGCCGACGCCAACATTGGACAAGACGGTGCAACGGGTCTTCTCCCCCCTTGTGGGGGAGATGGCCGGCAGGCCAGAGAGGGCCTTTTAAGAACTTCACATGACCCTACCGGCGGCATCCCAACCGCCGGAGAGGGTCGTTGCATCCAATTTCATCCCGGAGAGGGCTTTGAAATGAATATCTCCAGATTCTTTGTCGACCGCCCGGTGTTCGCCGGGGTTCTATCGGTCCTCATCGTGGTCGCCGGCCTTATCGGCCTTCGGTCGCTGCCGATTTCGGAATATCCGGAAGTGGTGCCGCCTTCCATCGTCGTGCGCGCCACCTATCCTGGCGCCAACCCGTCGGTCATCGCCGAAACCGTGGCGACGCCGCTCGAAGAGCAGATCAACGGCGTCGAGGGCATGCTCTACATGTCCAGTCAGGCGACATCTGATGGCGTCTTGAACGTCACCGTGACGTTCAAGCTCGGCACTGATCCCGACAAGGCGCAGCAGCTGGTGCAGAACCGCGTTTCGCAGGCCGAACCGCGGCTTCCGACCGAAGTGCGCGCGCTTGGCATCACGACGGTCAAGAGCTCGCCCGACTTCATCATGGTGGTCAATCTCGTCTCCGACGGCGACGATCATGACATCACCTATCTCAGGAACTACGCGACGCTGAACGTCAAAGACCGTCTTGCCCGCATCGCCGGTGTCGGCCAGGTGCAGGTGTTCGGCGCCGGCGACTACTCGATGCGCGTCTGGATCGATCCGCAGAAGGCCGCCGAGCACAATCTCGCCGCCAGCGACATCAGCAATGCCGTCAGTTCCCAGAACGTGCAGGCCGCGGCCGGCATCATCGGCGCATCGCCAAGCCCTGCCGGCGTCGACCTGCAGCTCAACGTCAATGCGCAGGGACGCCTGAAGACGCCAGAGGAGTTCGGCAACATCATCGTCAAGACGGGCGCCAATGGCGAAATCACCCGTCTGCGCGACGTTGCCCGCATCGAGCTCGGCGCCGCCGACTACACGCTGCGCTCGCTGCTCGACGGCAAGCCCGCCGTGGCTGTCGCCGTCCTCCAGGCTCCGGGTTCGAACGCGATCGAGATCGCCGACAACGTCCGCGCCACCATGGACACGCTGCAGCTGGCCATGCCTCAGGGCGTGAAGTACCAGATCGTCTACGACACGACGAAGTTCGTCCGTGCCTCGATCGAGAAGGTCATCGACACGCTGCTCGAAGCGGTCGCACTCGTCGTTCTCGTCGTCATCCTGTTCCTGCAGACATGGCGCGCCTCCATCATTCCGCTGATCGCCGTTCCGGTCTCGATCATCGGCACCTTCGCAGTGATGTACGTCTTCGGCTTCTCGATCAACGCGCTCAGTCTGTTCGGACTGGTGCTGGCGATCGGCATCGTCGTTGACGACGCGATCGTCGTCGTCGAGAACGTCGAGCGAAACATCGAGGCTGGCCTCAGCCCGAGGGCGGCGACCTACAAGGCCATGCGGGAAGTGTCGGGTCCGATCGTCGCGATCGCGCTCGTGCTGGTCGCGGTCTTCGTGCCGCTGGCCTTCATCTCCGGCCTGTCGGGCCAGTTCTATCGCCAGTTCGCGCTGACGATCGCCATCTCGACTGTTATCTCGGCCTTCAACTCGCTGACGCTGTCTCCGGCACTGGCCGCTCTTCTGCTCAAGGGTCACCATGCGCCCAAGGATTGGCTGACGCGGTTCATGGACGCGATCTTCGGCTGGTTCTTCCGTGGCTTCAACCGCGCCTTCGGCGCCGGCTCCAGCTACTATGGTCGTGGCGTGGGTGGCCTGCTGTCGCGCAAGAGCATCGTCATGGTGATCTATCTTGCGCTTGTCGGCGCGACCTACAGCATGTTCACCAGCGTTCCCGGCGGTTTCGTGCCGTCGCAGGACAAGCAGTATCTGATCGGCTTCGCACAGCTGCCGGATGCCGCAAGCCTCGACCGCACGGAAGACGTGATCAAGCGGATGACCGACATCGCGCTCGCGCAGCCGGGCGTCGAGCATGCCATCGCCTTCCCGGGCCTGTCGATCAACGGCTTCACCAATTCGTCGAACGCCGGCATCGTCTTCGTGACGCTGAAGGACTTCGAGGAACGCAAGACGCCGGACCTGTCGGGCGGGGCGATCGCCATGGCGCTGAACCAGAAGTTCGGCGTCATCCAGGACGCCTTCATCGCCATGTTCCCGCCGCCGCCGGTCAACGGTCTCGGCACGACGGGTGGGTTCAAGCTGCAGATTGAGGATCGCGCGGGCCTGGGCAACCAAGCGCTCGACGAAGCCACCAAGGCAGTGCTCGGCAAGGCTTACCAGACGCCCGAACTGGCCGGGCTGTTCTCCAGCTTCCAGATCAACGTGCCGCAGCTCTATGCCGATCTCGACCGCGCCAAGGCCGAGCAGCTCGGGGTTTCCGTCACCGACGTCTTCCAGACGCTGCAGATCTATCTCGGTTCGCTCTATGTGAACGACTTCAACGCCTTCGGCCGCACCTACAGCGTCCGTGTGCAGGCGGATGCCAAGTTCCGGGCGCAGCCGGAGGATATCGGCCAGTTGAAGGTTCGCTCGGCTTCGGGCCAGATGATCCCGCTTTCGGCGCTGCTGAAGGTCGATCCGAGCACCGGTCCGGAACGCGCGAACCGCTACAACGGCTTCCTCGCCGCCGATATCAACGGCGGTCCGGCACCGGGCTTCTCGTCCGGTCAGGCACAGGCGGCGATCGAGAAGATCCTCAACGAAACGCTGCCTCCGGGCATCGAGTTCGAGTGGACCGACCTGACCTACCAGCAGATCCTGGCCGGCAATTCGAGCGTCGTCGTCTTCCCGCTCGCACTGCTCCTGGTCTTCCTGGTGCTGGCCGCGCAGTACGAGAGCCTGACGCTGCCGCTGGCGATCATCATGATCGTGCCGATGGGTGTGCTCGCGGCCTTGACCGGCGTCTGGCTCACCGGTGGAGAGAACAACATCTTCACCCAGATCGGCCTCGTCGTCCTTGTCGGTCTTTCGGCGAAGAACGCGATCCTGATCGTGGAGTTCGCCCGTGAGCTGGAGTTCGAGGGGCGGACGCCGGTGCAGGCGGCGATCGAGGCGAGCCGGTTGCGTCTGCGCCCGATCCTGATGACGTCGATGGCGTTCATCATGGGCGTCGTGCCGCTGGTCGTCTCGACGGGTGCCGGTGCGGAAATGCGCGCCGCCATGGGTGTCGCGGTGTTCTCCGGCATGATCGGCGTCACCTTCTTCGGCATCTTCATGACGCCGGTCTTCTACGTGCTGGTGCGCAAGCTGACGGGTAACCGTCCGCTCATCCAGCACAAGGAGGGCGAGCACGCCGAGGAAGAGGCCGAGGTCATCCGGCTGGCGGCCGAGTAAGGCTTCCTCATTGCGAAACGCGAAAGGCGGGGCATGTCCCCGCCTTTTCTGTTTGCATGCCGGGGGCATGCGGTTATGTCTTGATTGAAGGATCGGACGAGGGGAGTCGTCCCGGTCGCTTGAGGAGGCATTCGATGCATATCGCAATCGTCGGCGCCGCCGGCATGATCGGGCGCAAGCTCACCGCGCGGCTGGTCGCCGATGGCACGCTCGCGGGCCAGGCGATCACCCGGCTGACGCTTGTCGATGTCGTCGAGCCGCCGCTCTGGCCGGCCTTTTCGGGCAAGCTCGATGCCAGCGCGCTCGACATATCCGAGCCCGGACAGGCGCGCGGCATCGTTGCGACGAGACCCGACGTCGTCTTCCACCTGGCGGCCATCGTATCCGGCGAGGCCGAGCTTGATTTCGAAAAGGGCTACGGGATCAACCTGGAGGGGACGCGGGCGCTCTTCGAGGCGATCCGCCTTGCGCATCTCGAAGACAGCTACCGGCCATGCGTGGTGTTCACGTCCTCGATCGCCGTCTTCGGCGCGCCGCTGCCGGATATCATTCCCGACGATTTCAACCTCACGCCGCTGACGAGCTACGGCACGCAGAAGGCGATGGGCGAGCTGCTGCTGGCCGATTACACCAGGCGCGGCTTCATCGACGGGATCGGCATACGCCTGCCGACGATCTGCGTGCGGCCCGGCAAGCCGAACAAGGCTGCCTCAGGTTTCTTCTCCGGCATCATCCGCGAGCCGCTGGCGGGGCAGAAGGCCGTGCTGCCGGTGCCCGACAGCATCCGCCACTGGCATGCGTCGCCGCGCTCGGCGGTCGGGTTCCTGCTGCATGCGGCAAGCATCGACCTGCAGCCGCTCGGTTCGCGCCGCAGCCTGACGATGCCTGGCGTGTCCGCATCGGTCGGCGAGCAGATCGAAGCCCTGCGGTCGATTGCCGGCGAGGCCGCCGTGAACCTGATCCGGCGGGAGCCAGACGAACTGGTGCTGCGGATCGTCGAGGGCTGGCCGCGCGCGTTCGCGGCCGAGCGGGCGACCAGCCTCGGCTTCAAGGCCGAGACGAGTTTCGACGAGATCATTCGCGTGCATATTGAAGACGAGATGGAAGGGCGGATCGGATGAGCGGTGAAGAGCGAAACAGGGCGCATCGTCACATCGCGTTCCTCGGCACGGGGCTGATGGGCGCGCCTATGGCGCGGCGCCTGCTCCATGCAGGCTTCAGCGTCGCGGTGTGGAACCGCGATATCAGGAAGGCCGAGGCGCTGGCCGTGGATGGTGCTGTTGTTGCCGGTACCGCGGTAGCGGCCGTCGAAGGTGCCTCCGTCGTCTTCACCATGCTGTCGGATGGCAAGGCGGTCGGGGATGTGTTGTTCTCGCAGGGCGTTTCCGAAGCGCTTGCGCCTGATACCGTGGTGATCGACTGCAGCTCGATCACGCCCGAGGCGGCGCGCGATCACGCGGCACGGCTTGCTGAGCGGGGCGTCCGGCATATCGATGCGCCTGTCTCCGGTGGCGTGGTCGGCGCCAGCGCCGGGACGCTCGCGGTCATGGCGGGTGGCGATGCCGCGCTTATCGATGAACTGGCGGATGTCTTCGCGCCGCTTGGGCGGGTGACGCATGTCGGGCCGAGCGGCTGCGGCCAGCTGGCGAAGCTCGGGAACCAGCAGATCGTGGCGATTACCATCGGAGCAGTCGCGGAGGCGATGATGCTGGTGGAAGCGGGCGGCGGTTCGCGTGAGGCGTTTCGGGCGGCGATCCGGGGCGGGTTCGCGGAGAGCCGCATCCTCGACATCCACGGCCAGCGCATGGTCGATCGCAACTTCGGCGGCGCCGGTCCTTCGCGGCTGCAGCTCAAGGATCTCAACAATATCGTCGCGGAGGCGGCCAGCCTGTCTCTGGAACTGCCGTTGACCGAAGCGGTTCGCGCCGAATTCGCGGCATTCGTTGAAGGCGAAGGCGGCGGCGATACCGATCACAGTGGATTGCTGCTGCATCTGGAGGCCAGGAACGGGCGCGCCAAGCGCGACGGACAGGCATGAGGTGTACGTATGCGTACCGAAGAATATTCAGGATTGCAGTGATGCAATCATTGAGGGATTTTTAGGGTGTTCTAATTAAGGTCTCACCTGTCGGTTGGTTCTGGGGTCTGAAAATGTTCGTGCATTCTGCGCCGCGATCATATGCGGCTCCTGTGACGGTGAGGCTTGGATAACGTTGGCACCTGCTGATACCACCCGCTCGGAACGAGAATTCCAGGACCTGCTGCGGCGGCTGGAGCTCGCGCTCGACGCATCGCAGATCGGCGTGTGGGAACACAATCTCGATGAGGAGGTGATCACCTGGGATATCCAGATGCACCGACTTTACGGGACCGGCGAGGAAACGCGGGCGGTACCGACCGCCATATGGGAAGGCGCCATTCACCCGGATGATCGCGAGCGTGCCATTCGCGAGTTCGACGATGCGATCGCCCGGCGCGGGCAGTACAATTCGCAATTTCGGATCATCTGGCCAAACGGCGAAATCCGGCATATCCGCTCACGCGCCCATTTCTATGTCAACGAGGAGGGCGCGCCGTCCTTCATCGGCGCGGAGTGGGATGTAACGGCGGATGTGCTGCTCAACGACGATGTGGTCAGGCAACGCGCGGTGGCGGAAGCCCGCGCGCTCGCGCTCGAGGAAAGCAACGCGCGGATCGAGCATGCGGCGGAGCATGACTATCTGACCGGTCTTCCCAATCGCCGGCTGTTCGACAAGCGGCTGGCAGAACTCTCCGGTGATCCCGAGGTATCGACGCTTGCCGTGCTGCATCTCGATCTCGACCAGTTCAAGCAGATCAACGACAGCCACGGCCATGCTGCGGGCGATGCGGTGCTGCGGGCGGCGGCGCTGCGCATCGGGGCGGCGATCCCCGATAACGGCATGGCGGCGCGGATCGGCGGCGACGAGTTCGTCATCATGCTCGTCAATTTCGGCGGTATCAACGACCTGAAGCTCATTGCGCGCGATGTGCAGCGACGTCTGCGCAAGAAGATCCGCTTCGGATCGGCACTGCTGCAATCGGGCGCCTCGATCGGCATATCCTGGTCGGCGGACCGGCACGAAGCCAATCTGCTCGCGGAATCTGATATAGCGCTCTACCAGGCCAAGGCCTCGGGCCGGGATCGCATCGAGTTCTTCTCGCAGCAGCTGAAGGACGAGCTGATGGGCAAGCGGCGGCTTGCCGAGGAGCTGAAGCTGGCGCTGGAGCAGGGTGATATCGTCCCGTTCTATCAGGTTCAGGTCGATGCGCACACGCGCAAGATTGTCGGCGTCGAGGCGCTGGCGCGGTGGAAGCACCGGGAGCGCGGGATACTCTCGCCGGCGATCTTCCTGAAGATCGCCGACGAGTACGGCATGGCGGCGGAGATCGACGCGGCCATCCTGCGTCGCGTACTCGACGACCGGCGCGGCTGGGAGAAGCGCGGCATGAGAATGCCACGAATCTCGGTGAATATTTCGGGGCCGCGGCTTTACGACCCGCTGCTGATCGATGATCTCAGGACGCTCGCCATTCCCGAGAATGCCATCGTCTTCGAACTGGTCGAAACCATCTTCCTCGACGATTGCGACGATGAACTGCTGCAGAGCGTCGACCGGATCAAGCAGATGGGGATCGAGATCGAGATCGACGATTTCGGCTCCGGTCATGCCTCGCTGATCGGCCTCGTTCGCCTGCGCCCGGCGCGGTTGAAGATCGACCGGCAGCTGGTCGACGAGGTTGATACGTCTGCGGAGCAGCGCCGTGTAGTCAAGTCGATCGTCGAGATCGCCAAGGCGCTCAATGTCGAAGTGATTGCCGAGGGCGTCGAGACGGAAAGTCATGCTGCGACGCTGGCCAAGCTCGGCTGCAACGCCCTGCAGGGTTTCGCGCTGAGCCGGCCGATGCCGGCATCAGAGATCGACCATATCTTCGCGCTTGGCGACGAGGCCAAGGCGACGTTGAATTAGGTTAGAGCCAGCTCAGCCGTCGAGTTCGCGGTGGGCTTCAAGATACCAGTCGACGAATGCCTTGACGCCAGTCTCGAGCGACGTATCCGGCTTGTAGCCGGTGAGCGCCATCAGAAGATCGGGGCTGGCGAAGGTGCGCGGGACGTCGCCCTTCTGCATCGGCAACATCTTGCGCTTGGCCGGGCGACCGAGCGCCTTTTCCACCGTGTCGACGAAATCGAGCAGGCTCTCCGGCTGGCCGCCGCCAATGTTGATGACGCGGAACGGCGCCTGGTGCGACAGCGTCTCGACCTTGGTGTCGGCCACGCGGTTCTCCTCGGAAGGAACAACGGCGGAGAGACGGACGATCGATTCCACGAGGTCGTCGATATAGGTGAAATCACGGCTCATCTTGCCTTCGCCGTAGATCTCGATCGGCTCGCCGTCGATCATGTTCTTGACGAACTTGAAGAGTGCCATGTCGGGGCGTCCCCAGGGGCCATAGACCGTGAAGAAGCGGAAGGCGGTGGTCGGGACCTTGTAGAGGTGCGCATAGCTGTGCGCCATCAACTCCATCGATTTCTTGGTCGCGGCGTAGAAAGTCAGCGGCTCGTCGGCGCGGTCGGTCTCGTGGAAGGGCACGGTGGGGCTTGCGCCGTAGATCGACGAGGTGGAGGCCAGCATCAGGTGGCCGATGCCGACGTTCTTGGCGATCTCGAGAATGTTCCACGAGCCTTCGAGATTGGAAGTCAGGTATGCGCGCGGGTTTTCGAGGCTGTAGCGGACGCCGGCCTGGGCGGCGAGATGGACCATGACGTCGGGCTTGGCGGCGGCGACCGCGTCTTCCAGCGCCTTGCGATCCTCAAGCATGGCGGTGACCGGGCGAAACGCCGGGAACTGGGCAAGGGCGGCGTTGCGCATATGCTTCAGCTTGATGTTGTAATAATGCGTCATGCCGTCGAAGCCGGTGACTTCATGGCCGTCCTGCAGCAGGCGGCGGGCAAGGTGGAAACCGATGAAGCCGGCCGTTCCAGTGATGAAGTAGCGCATTCTCAGTTGCCCCCATTCTTCTTGCCGACGGC
>UCEU01000041.1 GCA_900471485.1 Hyphomicrobiales bacterium | reverse complement strand
TTCGGACGCGGGGAAAATCGGCGGGCGATTTTTTTGCGTGCGCGGGATTTTTATCCGCTGCGCCTGGAGCAATTCCGGACGGAAAGCCGCTTCGCACTCTTCCTCGAATTGCTCTAGTAGTGACAGTTGGACGGAGCGCCCGGCTTGAAGCCCTGGGCGCAGACCGGGTTCATCGGGCGCTTGCGGTCCATCATTCGCGGCGTGAGCATGGGGTTGCCCGTCGGCGCAGGTGCGGTCGTCTCGGTCTTCTTCGGCTGCTTGGATGCAGTCGTGGACGCCGCAGATGCGGGCGATAAGGCAGCGGTCGAGAGGCTGACGGTTGCGGCGAGGATTGCGACCACGAGAGCACGCTTCATTGGCATTCTCCTTCGGATGTCGGCTGTAGCGGTTCGCGAAAGCTTCGGAACCAGCGTCCATTGTGCCGATGCTCTGTGAACCGGTGATGTCATCCTGTGGTATGGTCCTCTCAGCCACGTGCAAGCTCGAGCAATCTGGATCATGGAGGGAACTCATGCCGCGATTTCTTGCCGTCTACACCATCAAGCCCGAGGACATCGCGTCCTTCCGAAGCATGCCGAAATCCGAGCAGGATGCTGTCGACGCCGTCGGTGTCGCGGAATGGAAAGCCTGGGAAGAGCGAAACGGCGCTGTGATCCTCGACCGCGGCGGCATGGTGGGAAAGACGACGCGGGTCACCAGGGAGGGCGTCGGCAAGGCCGTCAATCCGTTCTGCGGCTATCTGGTGGTCGAGGCGGAAACCGCTGACGCAGCCGCACGGCTCTTCCTCGACCATCCGCATATCACTGTGTTTCCCGGCGATGGCGTGGATGTCATGCCGTTTGTGACGTGACCGTCGTCGCCCTCATGCGGCCCGGGTTCGGTTACGTCCCGCGCTCTTGGCTTCATAGAGCAGCTTGTCGGCGCGGTCGTAGAATGTCGCGAAACCCTGATCGCCGGAGAGAGCCGCTACGCCCATGCTGGCGGTGACCGGGCGTTCCAGGCCTGAGACCATGCGGGCGACCGCTGCGGGGATAGCCTTGCGCCGAAGCTCGGCCTGGATTTCGGCGTCTTCGCCGCGCAGGAGAAGCACGAACTCCTCGCCGCCGAGGCGGTAGGCGCGAACGTTCGGGCCCGACTGGAGCGCAGTCGCCACAGCCTTGAGCACCTCGTCGCCGACGCTGTGACCGTTGACATCGTTGATCGCCTTGAAGTGATCCAGATCGATGACGGCAAGGGCGGTGAAGCCTTCGGTTCGAAGCCGGTCGAACTCTCTCTCGATCGCCCGCCGGTTGAAAAGACCCGTCAGCGGGTCGGTTTCGGACAGGCGTTCGAGCAGTTCGGCCTCGTTGCGCGCAAGGTCGCGCTCGCGCTTGATGGTGACGAAGCGCTCGGCCACGCCCAGCGTCGTGAAGAAGACTTCACAGACGCAGCCGACATAGAACAACAGGGTCGCGTCGGTGCTCGGCAGCCAGGGAACGATACCCGTTATCAGACGGGTCAAGCCGACGGCGACCATCGGGGTGTAGCCGATTGCCTGGTATCGCGCAGCACGGCTGCCGCGGCGCAGGGCGTCGATCACCGAGACGATGAAGACGGCAAGGATGGGTGCGAATGCCGCCGTGTAGGCGCTCGACTGAATGGGGCGCGCGACGAAGGGGAAGGCGGCGTGGGCGGTGCTCAACAACATTGCAGCTGCCGCGCAATAGGGGAGCAGGCGGCGCAGCTGCGGATGCATCAGGCCGGGTTCGATGAAGCTGTAGGTGAACATCGCTCCCGAGGCGACCGTCATTCCGAAGATTACCGTCGTCATCCAGCTCAAGGTCATTGCAGGCGGGTCGAAAAGAACCACCGACAGGCCTGAAGTCACCAGGATGGTCGCCAGCAGCGAGAATGTCAGCGCCGAGTGCCAGAGAACGAAGGGTTCGTGGAGCGCGCGGTAGAAGGCCGCGTTGAAGATCAGGGGCATGATCAGCATGCCTGCCAGCCCCGCCAGAACCAGCAGAAACCGCATGTCGCCTGTGACCACTGGGGCATCCGCCGGTGCAAGATAAGCGCGCTCCAGCGTCATTCGGTGGCTCGGCAGGTCGATGGCGGCGATGATCTCCTGGGTTTGCGCGGTTACGTCGGGCAGGACGGCCTTGAAGTAACCGCCGGTCATCGAGCTAGGCAGGGCAGCGGCGTGAATGGTGTTCTGGCGCACCGTGCCGTCACGATCGATCGCCAGCAGATGCACCGCCTCGAGCGCGCTGCGCCGCGAGAGCAGATATCGGGGAAGGGGGTCTCCGGGCGTGATGTCGAAGCGGAGCAGCACACGCTCGGCATCGATGGAGGGCTCCTGATCGCCGCAGGACCAGCGTTGTTCATCCCTGGAGACCGCGACCACGTCTTCCGAAAGGCCTGCCGATGCCCAGCAGGAACTGCGAATTTCGGACAAATCCACTTCGCCCGCCAACGCGGCGCTGAAATGCGCCAGCATTGCCAGGAGCAGAACGGCTGCCGAGAGTGTTGTTCGAAGTCCGCTGGAAAACATGACTTCAGGCTAGGGCGGAAAGATTTGGATGCCGTTAATCGCCAGGGGTGAAAGTCTGCCGTTGGTTTTTGGGGAGCGGGCGGGTGAGTTGACGTGCCGGGACGGCCGCGGCAGGAAGCCTGGCGGTCAGTGCAGACAGGTCTAAATCCGGCGATAGCTATCGGCTAGCAGCCTGAATATGGCGATGAACATTGGAGCGACCGCCGCTAGAAACGGTGGTAGGAGGAACGCGACCGCATTTGCTTTTTCGAGGTGCTTCACTGGCGGGTCAAAAGTCACGAGAAACAAGCCCGCCACGATCAGTGCCGCGAAAAAGAAACAGGCTCCGGCCAATTTGAACAAGCGTGTAAACTCATCCTCAGAGCTGGCTTTGGCTCGCTCTGTTTGAAACGCAAGGTCTAAGCTCGGACGGAAGTTCCAAATGAATGACACAATCGCCAAAGGCATGCCGAGCAACAGGCAATCGAACGGTGACAACGTCAGATCGAAAGCAAACATTGCCGCGCGAAGCAGGATGTAGGCCCCAATGATTGCGCATGTCGTAAAGTTGCCCCGTCTGTTGTAGGCCGCTTTGTTTATCATACCTGCTCCGCGTTACTAACTGCTCATGAATGAGCGTAACCCTGGCGCGATAACTCCTCTCTAATGCAACCCGTAAAAATCTATCAATTATGGCGTAAGCAATGTCACAATCCTGTTCGATTTGATGGTTAGAGCGCAGAAATCGGCACAGAGGATCGTCGGATGGCAGAAGAGAAGTCGCTTGAGTTCGCGGGCGGGATCGTGGACTTCGACGCCGGGCACGGCGAGGCCGCCACCGTCGAGATGAAGGACTATAGCGACAGTCTGGAGCGGGCGAAGGCGAAGTCCGTGCGCCTCGTCGATGCGATCACGGGCGCTGCGCTCAAGAAGAAAGACGCCATCCACTTCGACGATCTGCGGCCTGCGCTTGCGGAGTTCATGCGGCAGAAGCATCCGGGGCTGCACTCGGACGACTATATCAATCGCAAGGTGGTGGACGATTATCGCGGCCAGTACATCGCCGAATTGCTGCGCGACGAACGCGGCGAGCTCTCCAACCTCGAGGACGAGGTCGTTGAGAGCCTTCGCAGCCACGATACGCTGGCCGAAAACATCGAAGAGGATTACGAGGAGCACCGCTCGATCGGCGACCGCGTGGCCGATGTCGTCGCCACGTTCGGCGGCAGCTGGACCTTCATCATCTCCTTCTGCCTGTTCCTGGCCATCTGGATGGGCATCAACCTGCTGATGGGCGAGCGGCAGGCCTTCGACGCCTATCCCTTCATCCTGCTCAACCTCATCCTCTCGACCATCGCCGCCCTGCAGGCGCCGATCATCATGATGAGCCAGCGCCGCCAGGAATCGAAAGATCGGCTGCGCGCGCTGAACGACTACAAGGTCAACCTGAAGGCCGAACTGGAAATCCGCCACCTGCACGAAAAGGTCGATCACCTCTTGAACCGGCAGTGGGAGCGGCTCACCGAAATCCAGCAGATCCAGATCGAGATGATGCTCGAACAGGCCAAGGCCGCCAACCGCGCGCTGAAGCTCAGCAAGGCGCAGAAGACCAAGACAAGCGCCTTGAAAAACTTGTTCGGCGCCGCGCCGAAGACGGATGAGTCGGACGGTTAGGGCGGGGCGCCACTGGTGGCGTTGTCATTGTACAAATCGCCAGGAAGAGCCTATAAGATTCCGTTAGATAGCTGCTCCCGATGGCTCAACATCAGGTAGCGTTTTCGATGCTGATAACGGCAAATTGTGGGAGGAATAGACGATGAAAACGGTTCTCATTGCGGTAGCCTTGATCCTGTCGGCCGCGACGGCTCATGCCGCCGATACATGCGCCTCCAAGGCAGTCGACAAGAACGGCAAGCCACTGGCAGGTGCTGCGCTGACGTCGTCGATGAACAAGTGCCAGAAGGATGCCGCTGCTGCTTGCGACATGTCCGCCAAGGACAAGAACGGCAAGGCGCTGGCAGGTGCCGCCAAGACCGCCTACACCAAGAAATGCGTGAGCGATGCCGTCGGCGGCTGATGCTGTCTGAGACGAGCATGATCTCTATCGGCCGCGGACCGCTTAGATTTGACCGGTTATCGGGCGCGTTTGTCTAGCGGTGATCCGATCGCTGGAAGATGTGGGCTGCGGATATGCGGGTTGTCCGGATCGTCGGGCCGACCAGGGCGCTGAGGTTTTCGATCAGCGCCTCGGCTACGTCTGTCTGCTTTTCTGGCGGCAAAGCCAGAAAGGGGGAGAGGCTGCGATGAAGGGCGACGAAACGGTCGACGCTGTAGTCGTCGGCGACCTCGACATGGCAGAAGAGCCTCTCGGCAAAGGCTGCCTTCTGTAGTGGTTCGGAAAGTCCCCAAAACACCTTGGCGATCTCGTCTCGGGACTGCCTCTCGATCGGTTGCCGATAACCGGAGCGCTGGAATGCCTCGTCCACGGCCTCGGCCTGTTGCGCGACGGGCTGGGGTTCCTTGTTCCACAGCAGCACGGCAAATCCGCCCGGCGCGAGCAATTCCTCGATCCGCTGGACACCGCGCTTCTGATCGATCCAGTGAAACGAGGATGCTGCGAGAACGATATCGAACGGGCCGGAGAGATCGGCTTGCTCCAATGTACTCGTCTCGAAGGTGATATCCGGGAAAGGGGCGAGAACGTCACGCGCGATTGCGACGAAGTCGGCGTTGGGCTCGACACAGGTAAATCGACCGCCCGAGGCGGCGAAGTCCTGCGTGGCCGTGCCTGGGCCGCTGCCGATTTCGAGGACACGGCTCTGCGGTTGCCATTCCGCCACGGCTGCGGCCGCTGCTATCACGGCGGCCGGATAGCGGGGGCGACCTTCGACATAGAACCTCGCGCCGTTGGAATACCAGCGGGCCTTTTCGTCATCGGTCTGTTCGTCGTAGATCGCCACGTTTGATCCTCCGCGTTGGGGATACAACACCTGCGCTCGGAGCCCCCTCATCCCCGGTGCAACTTGTTGCACCTGAAACCTTCGGGCACCTTCTCCCCGAGGGGAGAAGGGAAAAGCGGCACCCTCCGCGGTCTCTTCCCCTCTCCCCTGGGGGAGAGGGTAGGGTGAGGGGGCCGCACGGCAAGACCGAATTTTTCGGATGCGAATTTGCTCGCCAACTACGAAACATTCCGTAGCCAGCCACCCAAGCAACAAGGCCCGCTTTCGCGGGCCCTGCATTCTCAATCACCCCTTACACCACCACCGTCAGCGGCGGGATGCGCTTGTCGGGGGCGCTGTCCTGCTCTTGGGCGGCAAGGAGGTTGAGCTCGCGGCGTTCGCGTTCGGAGACGATGGCGAGGTCGATGACCTTCTGCAGGTTGGCGGCGTGGCGGAAGGTGGGGTCGTCCTGCTTGCCCGTCTTCACGGCTTCGGCGAAGCGCTGGTAGTTGGTCAGCACCGGCGGCACCTCGATGTCGCGCCAGGTGGCGCTTTCGATGTCCTCGCCGAAGCAGCCGCGGAGGTCCGAGCCATCGGGGCGATGGGTGACCTCGAGGCTGCCCTTTTCGCCGTAGATGCGTAGCTTCAACTCGTTGAGGTGGCCGGTCGCCCAGCGGGTGGCGTGGATGACGCCGAGCGCGCCGTTGGTGAAATCCACCGACATTGTGAAGCTGTCGTTGGCATCCAAGAGATATTCGCCGATCTGGCCGCCCGGCGCCTTGTTGAAGGTCTTCAGGCGGGCGAAGACGTGGTCGATATCGGTCGCCGCGCCATAGGCCGCGAAGTCGAGGATGTGGATGCCGACATCGCCGAGCACGCCGTTGGAGCCGTGGCCGGTCGACAGACGCCAGAGCCAGCGCGATTCCGTGCGCCAGTCGCCCCATGCGCGGGAAACGAGCCAGCTCTGGAGGTAGGAGGCCTCGACGTGCCTGATGGTGCCGAGTTCGCCGGCCAGCACCATCTCGCGGGCGCGCTGCAGGGGCGCGACGTTGCGGTAGGTGAGGTTGACCATGTTGATGACGCCGGCGGCTTCTGCCGCTTCCGTCATCTCCAGGGCGTGGTCGTAATGTTCGGCCAGCGGCTTTTCGCAGAAGACATGCTTGCCGGCGGCGATCAGCGCCAGGCTGGTCGCGTAGTGGATGCGGTCAGGCGTGACGTTGGTGGCGCTGTCGAATTCGCCCCACTCGATTGCCTCTTCCAAGGTGCGGAAGCGCTTTTCGATGTGGAAGTGATCGGCGAATTCGGTCAGCCGTGCGAGATCCGTATCGACGGCGCCGACGACCTCGACGCCATCGATGGCCAGAAAATTGGCGACCTGGTTTTTGGCCATGACGCCTGTGCCAAGAACGAGTAGACGCATTGCTGTTCTCCTCAGCGGTAACCGGCTTCGCCGGCCTGGTGCAGTCTCGGGCCGCGTTCGGTGATCGGCTCCAGCGCCTTTTCGACCGGGACATTCGGGGCATCGGTGATGCTCTTCAGGTCGCCCTCAGGATTATAGGCCCATTTGACGCCGTTGATCAGCACCTTCTGAACGTTGGAGTCGTGGTAGGTCGGATAGGTCTCGTGGCCGGGGCGGAAGTAGAAGATGTTGCCGGCGCCGCGGCGCCAGGTCAGCCCCGAGCGGAAGACTTCGCCGCCCTGGAACCAAGAGATGAAGACGGTTTCGAGCGGCTCGGGAACGGAGAACTGCTCGCCGTACATCTCTTCATTCTCGAGCACGAAGTTCTCGCCGATGCCGGCCGCGATCGGGTGGCGCTGGTTGATCGTCCACAGGCGCTCGCGCTCGCCGGCTTCGCGCCACTTCAGCGCGCAGGGTGTGCCCATCAGGCGCTTGAAGATCTTCGAGAAGTGGCCGGAATGCAGGACGAGCAGGCCCATGCCTTCCCAGACGCGCTTGGCGACGCGCTCGACGACGACGTCGGAGACGGCGCCGTGGTCCTTGTGGCCCCACCAGGTCAGCACGTCGGTTTCTGCGAGGCGCGCTTCGGTCAGGCCGTGTTCCGGCTCCTGCAGCGTGGCCGTCGTGGCGCTGATATCAGGATCGGTGTTCAGCGCGTTGGCGATCGTCGTGTGCATGCCATCGGGATAGATGCCGCGGACGATCTCGTTGGTGTTTTCATGGATGTTTTCACCCCATACGATGGTGCGAATAGCCAAAGTCATGCTCCTTCATGCGCGTGGTGGATCGAAACCGTTGGGAAGCGGCCGGGATCCGGTTGTTTGGGTTGGTTTCAGGCGGCGCCCTTCAGGGGGATCCTTTCGAGCGCGCGTCCGGATGGGTCGAAACGGTGGATGGCACCGGCGACGGGCGAAACGCCGAGAGTGTCGCCGGGCTGGTGGCGCGAAACGCCGGTTTCGCGAACGACCAGCGGTTCCGGCGTGCCGATGTCGAGATAGACGAAGCTGTCGGAACCAAGGATTTCGGAGTGGATCACCGTGCCCTTCCAGGCGGGTTCCCTGTTGGTGATCTCGATGTGTTCGGCGCGCACCCCAATGGTGTGGGCGTTGTATGGTGCGGACAATTCGCCGGTGAGGAAGTTCATCTTCGGCGAGCCGATGAAGCCGGCGACGAAGACGGAATTCGGGGTTTCGTAAAGCTCCAGCGGCGTGCCGATCTGTTCGACGACGCCATCGCGCAGCACGCAGATGCGGTCTGCTAGCGTCATCGCCTCGACCTGGTCGTGGGTGACGTAGATCATCGTCGTGTCGTGCATGCTGCGGTGAAGTTTGGCGATCTCAAGCCGTGTGGCGACGCGAAGGGCCGCGTCCAGGTTCGACAGCGGCTCGTCGAAGAGGAAGACCTTGGGATCGCGGACGATGGCGCGGCCGATCGCGACGCGCTGGCGCTGGCCGCCGGAAAGCTGGCGGGGCAGGCGCTCCAGATAGGGCGAGAGCTGCAGCATGCCGGCTGCCTGTTCGACGCGAGCCTTGCACTCGTCCTTCGTGCGGCCTGAGAGTTTCATGCCGAAGGCCATGTTGTCGAAGACGGTCATGTGTGGATAGAGCGCGTAGGACTGGAAGACCATGGCAATGCCGCGCTTGGAAGGCGAGAGCTGGTTCACCGTCTGGCCATCGAAGGAGAGCGTGCCCTCCGAGATGTCCTCCAGGCCTGAGATCAATCGCAGAAGCGTGGACTTGCCGCAGCCGGACGGGCCGACGAAGACCATGAACTCACCCTTGCGGATATCCATGGTGACGCCCTTGATGACTTCGAGAGCGCCGAAGCTCTTTCTGATATTGTCGAGTCTAATCTGTGCCATATCGTGCTTTCTTCAACCTTTGACGCCGCCGGCGGTGAGGCCGGAAATGATCCGGCGCTGGAATATGAGCACCAGGACAACGACAGGGACCGTGACGATGACGGATGCCGCCATGATGTTGCCCCACGGAATCTCGAACTGGCTGCCGCCCGACAAGAGGGCGATGGCGACCGGCACGGTTCGCTGCGCGTCCGAAGACGTAAAGGTTAGGGCGAAAAGGAATTCGTTCCAGGCCGTAATGAAGGCGAGCAGCCCGGTCGTGACCAAAGCCGGCCACATCAGCGGCATGAAAACCTGGGTGATGATGACCCATGGAGAGGCCCCATCGACGATCGCCGCTTCTTCGATTTCGATGGGCAGATCGCGCATGAAGGTGGTCAGAACCCAGACCGTGAAGGGCAGGGTGAAGATCATGTAGGAGAAGATCAGCGCAAACGGCGTGTTGAAGATGCCGATCCAGCGGATCAGCTCGAACAGGCCGGCCAGCACGGCGATCTGCGGGAACATCGAGACCGACAGGATCGTCAGCATCAGCAGCGCGCGGCCGCGGAAATGGACGCGGGCGAGAGCATAGGATGCGGTGACAGCGAGCAGCAGCGAGGCGGCGACGACGCAGACGGCGACCAGCAGCGAGTTGCCGAGGCTGTGGATGAAACTGCCCGTGGTCAGCACGTTGGCGTAGTTCGCAAACGAGATCGAGGTCGGCCAGTAGTTGATTTCGAACAATGCCGTTCCGGCTTTGAAGCTGGTCAGGATCGCGTAATAGAAGGGGAAGACCGCGATGATGACGATGACGCCGACGAGGAGATAGAAAAGGGTGTTCTTGGTGGCTGTGAGAAGCATCAGCGTTCACTCCCGCCGAGGTTGACGCGGCCGAGCCACATGTAGAGCACGGTGACGGTGGCGATGAGCAGGAAGAGAACGGTCGAGGCGGTTGCGCCATAGGCGAACTTGTCGAAGTCGAAGAGGTTCTCTCTCGCCATCACGGACATGGTCTTGGTCTGCGCGTTGTTCGGCGTCAGCACGTAGATCAGGTCGAAGATGCGCATGGCATCGAGCATGCGGAAAATGACGGCGACCATGATCGCGGGGCGGATCAGCGGCAGCGTCAGGCGCCAGAAGACCTTGATCGGGTTGATGCCGTCGATCTTGGCGGCCTCGTAGATATCGCCGGGCACCATCTGCAGGCCGGCGAGGATGAGAAGCGCCATGAAGGGCGTGGTCTTCCAGACGTCGACGATCAGGACGGCGATCATCGCGGTGTCGGGATTGGCGGTCCAGGCGATCTTCTGGCTGATCAGGCCGAGCGCCATGAAGAGATCGTTCAGGATGCCGAACTGGTCGTTGAGCATCCAGGCCCACATCTTGGCAGAGACGATGGTCGGGATCGCCCAGGGGATGAGGATGGCGGCGCGCACGATGCCGCGGCCGGCGAACTGGGCGTTCAGCACGAGGGCGACGATGAGGCCGAGGGCTGTTTCGATCAGCACGGAAAGCACCGTGAACTTCATCGTGTTCCACACCGCGTTCCACCAAGCGGGATCGGCGAGCAGGCCCTTGTAGACGGTGCGGCCGCTCTTCAGCGTGATCCAGGTCAGGTAATTGTCGAAGCCGACGAACTTGGCGTCGCCGAGACTGGTGAGCGAGGCGTTGGTGAAGCTGAAATAGATGGTGCGAAACAGCGGCCAGCCGGCGACGACGGCGAGGATGAACAGCGTCGGCGCCAGGAACATCCAGGCGGAGCGGACGCGGTCGGCCTTCAGGTCCGACGAGGTGGCCCTGGCGCGCGTCTGCGCTTTCAGGCCTTCAGAAACTGCAACTTCACTCATGAGATACCCGCTTCCTGACACGATTGACGGTGGCGTCCTTCGGAGCGCCGGCAGCGGATAGCCCGCCGCCGGCGCGTCGATGGATTACCAATTGTCGCCCTTGAGCGACGTCAGGTCGGCTTCGAGAAGCTCGAGGTTTTCAGCGGCCGTGCCATTGCCCGACAGCGTGTTGTGGACGGCGGTCCAGAACTTGGCGGAGACCTCGTTGTACTTGACCTTGGCCGAAGCCGAGGGACGCGGCACGGCGTTTTCGAAGATCGGCTTCCAGTTCGGCATGAAGGGAGCCGCTGCTGCGATGTCCTTGTCGTCGTAGAGGGCAGACAGCGTCGGCAGGTTGGAGAGCTCGATGGCGCGCTGCTTCTGGCTTTCCTTGGAGGTCAGGAACTTCACGAGTTCGATCGCGACCTCGGGGTTCTGCGAATATTTGGAGACGGCGAGGTTCCAGCCGCCGAGCGTCGAGGACGGCTTGTCGCCATCGGCGGCTGCCGGCAGCGTGGTGACGTCGAACTTGCCCTTCACTGCACTGTCAGGGCCGTTGCCGAGCGCATAGGCGTAAGGCCAGTTGCGCATGAAGACGGCGTTACCGGTCTGCCAGACGCCGCGCGATTCCTCTTCCTGGTAGGCGAGCACGCCGCCCGGCGAAATGGTGCCGACCCAGCCCTTGGCGCGCTCGATGGCGGCCGCGGCCTTCTCGTTGTTGATCGAGATGGTGCCGTCGGGTTCGATGATCTGGCCGCCGCCTGACGATTTGATCCACTCCAGCGCGTTGCAGGTCAGGCCTTCATAGGCGTTGCCCTGGAAGACGTAGCCCCAGAGGTCCTTCTGGCCGGCTTCGCGCTCCTTGTCCTGGATTTCCTTGGCGGTCGCCGCCATCTCGTCCCAGGTCTTCGGCGGCTGCTTGCCGTATTTGTCGAGCAGGTCCTTGCGGTAGAAGAGGGCGGGCGCGTCGGTATAGAGCGGCATGGCGACGAGGCGGCCGTTGACCGTCTGCGACTGGATGATCGAGGGGAAGAAATCGCCCACGACGTCCTTTGCGGCATCCTTGAGATCGAGGAACTGGTCGGCCAGCTGCGGCGCCCAGATCACGTCGGTCTGGTAGACGTCGACGTCCTTGTTGCCGGCGGCGAGCCACAGGCGGTACTGCGAGAACTGCTCGGTCGACGAGGACGGCATGGTGACGATGCTGACCTTGTTGCCGGTGGCCTTCTCGAACTCGTCGAGCTGCTTGCGGAACAGGTCGAGGTTCTTGCCGGTCGAGCTTGCCGAGATGCTGATGTTGGCGGCAAGCGACGGCAGGGCCGTGCCGATGAGCGCGGCCGCGATGACGGCCGCCGTAAGACGAAACTTCATGATCTTCCTCCCAAAAAGAACCATTACGTCTTCCAATTTGAAAACGATTTGGTTTCGAAAAATTGTCAGAAGCGCTTTGGCAAGTCAAGCGGGTCGCGCTCCAGGCAATCAATGATAGGCGAAATCGATGATTTCTGAATGATTTCATGCGGATGATGCAATTTTTGCATGTGGAGAACGGCGGGCGTGGAAATCTTTTTGTAACGAAAATTGAAATCGGTTTGGCTTGTTGCGGGCGATTGGCTGGATCATTGGGCGAAGCCTCGCTAGGTTAGGGGAATCGCGGGGGTCGAAAGACGTGGCTGGGCATGAAACTTAAAGAGTTCGCAAAGCAGCTTGGGCTGTCTCCGACGACCGTCAGTCGTGCGTTGAGCGGCTATCCCGAGGTGAGCGAGGTGACCCGGGCCCGGGTGACGGAGGAGGCGGTGCGGCTCGGCTATCGCCCCAACGTCAACGCCGTCAGGCTGAAGACCGGACGGGTGGGGGCGATCGGCGTGGTCATGGGGCGCGCAGGCGAATTCCACTTCGCCGAGTTCATGGCCGGCATGGCCGAGCAGCTGGTGGGAGAGGATACCGACATTCTCGTCATTCCGCTCGCCGACGCCAATTACGAAGAGGAGATGCAGCTCTATCGCCGGCTGGTGGAGAGCCGGCGGGTCGACGCGATCATCATGCACTCGCCGCGGCCGAACGACGAGCGCATCGCGCTGCTGCACAAGCTCGGCATGCCGTTTCTCGTGCATGGCCGATCCGATATCGACGTACCGCATGCCTGGCTCGATATCGACAACGAAGGCGCGGTGCGTCGGGCGACCTCGCATCTGATGGACCTCGGCCACACGAGGATCGCGATGATCAACGGGCGGCCGGGCGCGACCTATGCGCTGCATCGCGACAACGGCTATCGCAACGCGCTTCAGGCGCGCGGAATCGAGTTCGATCCGCAGCTGGTCGCCAGCGGCAATTTCACCGATGAGCTCGGCTTCCGCTTCGCGCGCTCGTTCCTCGAGCAGCCGAACCCGCCGACGGCGATCGTCGCCGGCTCGATGATGACGGCGCTCGGGGTCTATCGCGCGGCCAGGTCGCTGGGGTTGCAGGTGGGCCGGGACGTTTCAGTCATCGCCCATGACGACGTGTTTCCCTATCTCAGCGCCGACAACATGGCGCCGTCGCTTTCGGCGACGCGATCCTCGATGCGCGCGGCGGGAACGCGTTGCGCCGATCTCGTGCTGCAGCTGCTGGCGGGACGATCGGCGAGCGAAATCCACGAGCTCTGGCCGGTGGAACTGATCCTGCGCGAATCCACCGGGCCGGCGCAGTAGCTTCGGCGTCTCCTGAAATCGCGACCTTGCCTGCATTCGCGGAACTTTTCGGCGTCTGATCAGTTGATTCGGCTGGTTCACGGATTGGGCGGACGCTATGGCTCAGGTGAGAAAAATCAAACAGGATGACGGGATGGACGGCCGCGATCGGCTGATCGTGGCGCTTTACGCGCAGCTGAAGGCCGAGCGCGAGACCCGCGAGACGCTGGAATGGGTGATCCGCAACGGCGAGATCTCCAGGGACGTGCTCGAGGCGATCGCCGCCGATCCGGTTCCCGTCGTCACCAGCGACGATATCGCCTCCATCGAGAAGATCATCGCGATCGACAAGCGGCGTCACAGGCAACAGCACAACAGCAACTGACGGGAGCGGATCATGGCAGCGAGGGCTAGCTGGAAGGGGCACCTGAAGGTGGGTGACCTCGTGTGTGCCGTGGGGCTTTATACGGCGATCTCCGCCTCCGATCGCATCTCCTTCAACATCATCAACCGCAAGACCGGCCACCGCGTCGAGCGCGCCTTCGTGGACAGCGAGACGGGAAAGCCGGTGGAGCGCGACGATCAGGTAAAGGGCTATCAGCTCGACAGCGGCGACTACATCATGATCGAGGGCGAGGAGATCGCCGGGCTGATGCCCGAGAGCGACAAGGTTCTCAATGTGCAGAACTTCGTGCCCTATGACGAGATCAACATGCTCTACTTCGACAAGCCCTATCATCTCGCGCCGGTGACGGACGACGACGCGGAGGCGCTCGTCGTCATCATGGAGGCAATGCGCAAGCAGAAGGTGGCGGCGATCGCCGAGGCGGTGCTGTTTCGCAAGAACCGCACCGTGCTGATCCGGCCGCAGGACGACCACGTGATCGCGACCACGCTCAACTTCGACTACGAGGTGCGCAACGCCGAGACGGTGTTCAAGGACATTCCCGACATGAAGTTCGACAAGGAGATGATCGAGCTCGCCGGGCATATCATCGGCACCAAGAAGGGTAGCTTCAATCCTGAGGAATACGAGGACCGCTACGAGATCGCGCTGGCGGAACTGGTGAAGGCGAAGATCGAGGGCAAGGCGCCGCCGAAGCGCAAGCCGAAGCCCGAAGGCAAGGTGATCGACCTCATGGACGCGCTGCGGCAGAGCGCCAAGCTTAGCGGCGGCGCAAAGGCGGCGAAGGCTGCCAAGGCGCCGGCAAGCGCCGGGCGGGGCGCCAAGAAGGCGAGCTGACCATGGCGCTCGAGACCTATCAGGCCAAGCGCAATTTCAAGCTGACGCCGGAGCCGCGAGGCGGGCGTCGCGCGACGAAAGCCGCGGGCAGCAATGCCTTGAGCTTCGTGATCCAGAAGCACGACGCGACGCGGCTGCATTACGATTTCCGCCTGGAGATGGATGGCGTGCTGAAAAGCTGGGCGGTGACGCGCGGCCCGAGCCTCGATCCAGACGAGAAGCGGCTGGCGGTGCATGTCGAGGACCATCCGCTCGACTATGGCGATTTCGAGGGCGTGATCCCGAAGGGGCAATATGGTGGCGGCACCGTCATCGTCTGGGACCGGGGCACATGGGCGCCGCATGGCGATGTCCACAAGGCCTACAAGAAAGGCCATCTCGAATTCGATCTCGACGGCGACAAGCTGAAGGGCCGCTGGCATCTGGTCAGGATGCACGGCAAGCCCGGCGAGAAGCAGGAGAACTGGCTGCTGATCAAGGCCGAGGACGAGGAGGCCCGGCACAAGGGCGACATCCTCAAGCTCAGGCCGGAATCGACCAAGACAGGGCGCAGGATCGAGGAGGTCGCGAAGACCCCCGATGCGACCTGGCAATCGCGACCGAAGGGTGCAGCGGAGCCGGCCAGGAAGGCGCCCTCCAAGACCGCCAAGCCGCGCAGCAGGACTTGGCCGAAGGGTGCGCTCGAGGCTGCGATGCCCGATTTCATCGAGCCGGCGCTCGCCAAGCTGAAGGCCAAGCCGCCGGCCGGCGAGGAGTGGATCCACGAAATCAAGTTCGACGGCTACCGGCTGCAGGTCAGGATCGACAACGGCAAGGTGGCGCTGCTGACGCGCAGCGGCCTTGACTGGACGGCGAAGTTCGGCAAGGAGATCGTCGGCGCGTTCGCGGGTCTCGGCGTTCGCTCCGCCGTCATCGATGGCGAGATCGCGGTGGAGCGGGAAACCGGCGCTTCGGATTTCTCGGCGCTGCAGAACGACCTCAGCGAGGGGCGCAGCGACCGCTTCGTGTTCTATGCCTTCGATCTCCTCTATCTCGACGGCCACGACCTCAGACAGGCAGCGCTGGTCGATCGCAAGGCGTTGCTTCAGACGGTGATCGGGAGCGAGGAGGGCAGGCTGCGCTATAGCGCGCATTTCGAGGAGAAGGGCGCGGTGGTGCTGAGCCACGCCTGCCAGCTCGGCCTCGAGGGCATCATCTCCAAGCTCGGCGGCAGCGCCTACAGTTCCGGGCGCTCGGGCGACTGGATCAAGTCCAAGTGCTCCAACCGCCAGGAATTCGTGATCGGCGGCTACGTGCCATCGACGGCGGCGCGCAATGCGATCGGCTCGCTGGCCATGGGCTATTACAGCGGCGGTAAGCTCAAGCATGTCGGCAGGGTGGGGACGGGCTACAGCGTCGCGACGGCCCAGATGCTTTATGAAAAGCTCTCGGCGATGGAGCGCGAGGACAGCCCCTTCGGTGACAAGCTGACGACAGACGAGCGGCGCGGTCTTGTCTATGTGGAACCCGGGCTTGTCGCCGAGGTGGAGTTTCAGGCAATGTCGGCCGACGGCAATCTTCGCCATGCGGCCTTCAGGGGACTGCGCGAGGACAAGCCGGCCGCAAAGGTCGTGCGCGAGACGGGCAAGATGGAAAAACAGGAACTGCCGCAGACCAGCGTGAAGCTGACGCATCCCGATCGGATTTACTGGCCCGACGAGGGTGTCACCAAGGAGGGACTTGCGGGCTACTACGCGCAGGTGTGGCGGTTCATCGAGCCCTATGTCGTCAAGCGGCCTCTGGCGCTGCTGCGCTGCCCCGACGGGATCGACGGTCACCAGCGCTTCTTCCAGAAACATGCCTGGAAGGGGATGAACGCGCATATCGAGGAGGTCACCGATCCCAAGGACAAGGGCGGCGAGAAGCTCTTGAGGATTTCCGATTTCGATGGTCTCGTGGCGCTGGTGCAATCGGCGGTGCTGGAGATTCACCCCTGGGGCGCCACCACCGACGCCTGGGAAAAGCCCGACATGATCACCATGGACCTCGATCCGGCCGAGGGCGTCGCCTGGACAGATATCATCGCGGCGGCGCTTGAGTTGAGGGAGCGCATCGAAGCGGCGGGGCTTGCTGCTTTCGTCAAGACATCGGGCGGCAAGGGGCTGCATGTGGTGGCACCGCTTGCCCCCAAGGCAGGCTGGGCGGAGGCGAAGGCCTTCGCCAAGGCGCTGGCCGACGGCATGTCGGCGGATCAGCCGGAGAAGTACCTCGCCACGGCTACCAAGGCGAAACGGACCGGCAAGATCTTCATCGACTACCTGCGCAACGGTCGCGGCAATACGGCGGTCGCGGCTTACTCGACGCGGGCGCGCCCGGGGGCGGCCGTTTCGATGCCGCTTGCCTGGGAGGAACTGACCGAGGAGATCGGGCCCGCCTATTTCACCATCGACAATGCCCCACTCAGGCTGGAGAGCCTGAAGAGCGATCCCTGGGCGGATTTCTTCATTGCCGCCGCGCCTTTGCAGAAGCGGAAGAAATAAGCCGTCGCTCGAAATTTAGTGTGACTTGGGCCGGTCGCCGGTTTCCTTGGCGAGGCTCTTCTTCAGGGCGTCCATCATGTTGACGACGTTGCCGGTCGATTTCACCGCCGGACGCTTGGTCGACGGCGTCGGTTTCGGCAGGCTCTTCTGCTTGGCCTTGATCATGGCGCGGAGACGTTTCTGGATCGGGTCCTGGACCATGGAGGGCTTCCAGTCCTCGGTGCGGTCCTTGACGAGCTTGTTCATCAGCCCGAGCACGGTTGCATCCACCTTCTGATGGCTGTCGAGGGCTGCGACCGCCGGGCGGACCTCGTCGCCGAAATGCAGCGTCCAGAGGATGATGCCCTTGCCCTGTGGCTGCAGGAGCACGGCGCGTTCGCGGCGGTAGAGCACGAGACGCGCGATGCCGACGACGTCGCTTGCCTTCATCGCCTCACGGATGACGCAGAAGGCCTCTATGCCGACCTTGTCCTCCGGGGCGAGGAAATGCGGCTTGTCGTACCATATCCAGTCGATCGAGCCGCGCGGCACGAAGGTGTCGATGTCGATGGTGCGGGTGCTCTCCAGACCGACTTCGTCGAGTTCCTCGTCCTCGAGAACGACGTAATCATCCTCGCCGCGCGGATAGCCCTTCACCTGATCCTTGGCTGATATCGGTTTGTGGGTGACGCTGTCGAGGTAGCGGCTTTCGACGCGGTTCTTTGTCTTGCGGTTGAGGACGTGGAAGCGCAGCTGGTTGCTTTCCGTGGTCGCGGGCGTCAGCGACACGGCGGCGGTGACCAGCGAAAGCTTGAGGTAGCCCTTCCAATAGGTCTGACGTGCCATTTGGCCCTCTCAAAAAGCAAAGTCCGGCGATCTGGCCATAACGGGCGAAGGGCGATTTCGTTCCAGCCCGCGGGGAACGCGATCAATCGCCGTTCGTGTGGTTCAGCCAGCGCATCACGGCGATCTCGTCCTGCTCCATCCACTCGCCGAGCTTCTTGCTCCGGCTCGGACGCATGCGGGCAATGGCGGCGAGGTCGCCGCTTTCGAAATCCTCGAAGACCTGAGGATGGATGTAGGAGGAGCGGCAGACGGCGCGGGTGTTGACGAGCCGGGCGGCGACCGCGTCGATCACCTCGTTGACCTGGATCTTGCGGGCGCGGGCGCTTTCCAGCGGCTGCTCCGCCGCAAGCGCCGTTGCTGCCATGCGCGTCGCGCCCCAGGTGCGGAACTGGCGCGAGGTGAAATCGGCGCCGGTCGCCTGCCTGATATAGGCGTTGACGTCCTGCGAGCGGATCGGATGGCAGTCGCCATCTTCGTCGACATACTGGAACAACTGCTGCCCCGGAAGTTCCTGCAGCATGCGGATGGCACGGGTGATGCGACGGTCGCCATGGCTCAGGCGCCACTCCTTGCCGGATTTGCCCTTGAAGCGGAAATGCACGTTCGATCCCGTGATTTTGACGTGGCGGTTGCGCAGCGTCGTCAGGCCATAGGAGCGGTTCTCCTCGGCATAGGCAGCATTGCCGACGCGGATGAAGAGATTGTCGAGGAGCCAGACAACGGTTGCCAGCGCCTTGTCCATGGTCGGAGAGCGCAGACGCAAATCCTTGTCGACCTTCTTGCGGATGGCGGGAAGGGCGGCGGCGAACTCGGCCAGCCGCTCGAACTTGCTGCGCCCGCGCTCGGCGGTCCATTCCTGATGATAGCGGTACTGCTTGCGCCCGCGCGCATCGCGGCCGGTCGCCTGCAGGTGCGAGCGGGGATCGGCGGAGATCAGAACGTCGGTATAGGCGGGCGGGATGGCGAGCGCGTCGATGCGTTCGATCTCGGCGCTGTCGGTCAGGCGCTTGCCGCCCTCATCGTAATAGAGAAAGCCGTTCTTGCCCTCACGGCGGGTGATGCCCTTTTCGAGGCTGGCGACGAAGACGAGGCTCTCGCCCGCGGATGCGGTCGCGATCGAAGTCTCCGGTTCTCTTTTGTAATTTGCTCTCTGATCCACAGTGAGCGGAGAACGTCGCAACCTGGCTTAGGTTCCGGAGGGCGTCCGGTTCAGCACCCGCGTCACTGGTTGTTGGCGGTCTCGCCCGTTGTCACGCGCTGGTTCGGCACGCTTTTCGACTTGAGTGCCTGGGTTGCGTAGGCGTTGCACTCTTCCATCAGCGAGCGGATGGTCTTCGTCGTGTTCATCGGATCGCGAACGAGCTCCGGCTCATAGCTCGCCTTCGCATCGTTGACGGCTGCCATGTAGACGGACATGTCGGTTGAGCCATCCGACGGCAGCAGCTTCCGCAAGGCGAGAACGGCATCGGCGCGCGACTGCTGCTGGCCCGGAATATAGCTCTCATAGGAAGCGGCCGCCGATAACTTGCCAACGCATGTGGTCAGTTTCGATGTCAGCCCGACATCGGACGTGCCCGCGAAGGCAGCGGAGGAGGTTGCGGCAAGCGCGAAGATGAACGGCAATGAGCGACGCATGTTGAAGCCACCTCAAGAGATATCGAGGCAGCGTAACGCTTTCCGTTTTAATTTTTTGCTAGCGACGCGCTGGCCGCGCGCTAGGCTGGAGTTGTTTTTACGCAATTCCGGACGGAAAACCGCTTCGCACTTTTCCTGGAATTGCTCAGTCCACGGAGTCCGGATGCGTGGCGGCTTTCAGGTCGGCGAGGCCGCGGTTGGCGTCCTTGCTGCCGGTGGCTGCGGCGGCGTTGAAGATGCGCTCGGCATCGCCGTACATCTTGAGATTGAGGTAGGCGTAGCCCCTCAGAACCATCAGGTCGATACGCTCCTGCTGCAGCTGGGCGCGCTGGTCGAGAAAGATCAGGGCTTCGCGGTAGCGCTTGGCGTCGAAGGCGGCGAGCGCGCGGTTGGCGAGGATCGAGACCTGCAGCTCGGCGGCGCGCTGGCGGCTCTGCGGCGCCTTGGTGGCGGCGACGGCGGCATTGTTCGAGAGACCGGCGCGCAGGTAGGCGAGGCTCTGGCCGTAGGCGGCGTCCTCGCGGGTCTTGCGGGTCGGGCTGTTCAGCGCCGCCTGGAAGGCGTCGGCGGCTTCCATCGGGCGGTTCAGGTCCATCAGGCACCAGCCGCGGGTCAGCGCGTCGTCGGGGTTGAGAAGCTGGGCGTTGACCGTGGTCGAGCAGCCGCGTGTCTGCGGGCGGGCGACGCGGCGCGGGGCCGTTGCCTGCACAGGCGCCGGGCGGACGTACTCCGCGGTGGCAGGGACGGTGACTTCCCGAGAGGGAGCGGCGACGACCGGCGCGGCCATCGTGGGCGCGTACTGGCCGGCAGTGGTCTGCTGGGCGACCGGTGCCTGCTGCACGGGCTCGCCTGTCGGCGAGGGGAGCGGTGCCTGGTTCGGGGTGATCGAAACGGTGGCTTCGCCGAGATTGGCGATGCGCTCGGAGCGGCCAGCCCACAGGCGCTGCACCTCGGCGACGCCGCGGCGATCGTTCAGCTGGGCGCGGGTGATCGCCAGGCCATAGGCGGAGGGCTCGTCATCCGGTTTCCAGCGCAGCGCCGTCTCGAACCAGCGCGCCGCCGTCTGCGGCTGGTTGAGCGAGCGGGCGTACCAGCCGAACTGCTGGGCGGTGGGCACGTATTTCTGGGCGATGATCTCGGCGGCCATGCGGGCGAGAACCTCCTCGCTCATATTGGCCGGCGGCTGCATCGCCATGAGGTTGGCGGTAGCTGCGAGGTAGGTGGCGGTTGCGTCCTTGGAAGAGGCGCGCCACTTGTACATGATGTCCTCGGCCTCGAGGAACTTCTTCTGCGCGATCAGCACCAGGGTGAGACCCTGCGAGGCGCTGGCGGAATCTTCCTTGGCGCGGGCGGCGCGGAACCACTTCTCGGCGTCCGGCCAGTTTTCGCGACGAAGGTCGTACCAGCCGAGCAGCAGGTTGTCGGAGGGCAGATTCTGCGTTTCGGCCAGGCGCTGGACCTGGGTGATGTAATCGGGCGAGACGGCAAGATCGGCATCGTCGTCGCCGGCGGCGACGAAGCTGCGGGCGAGGTCGTTGCGGATGGCGTCGAACTCGCGGCCACCATTGCCGTCGGGACGCTCCAGCGCCATCAGCTCCTGCATCGGACCATAGGCAAGCAGGCCGGAGGCCTTCTGCATGGTCGCCAGGCGCTCCTGCGGATTGGTGCAGTTCTTCAGGATGTAGACATAGGCGGCCTGGGCGCGCGGCACGCGGTCGGTGCGGGCGAAGGCCTCGGCGACGCGCCAGAGAATGTCGATGTCGCTGCAGGTGAGCAGGCTCGGCGTCTCGGCGCCGATCTGGACGACGGTCGCGTACTGCTTGAGGTCGGAGGCGTTGACCAGCCGCGAGCGGGCCTCGGCGACATCGAGACGGTCGAGCAGGTCGGCGGGCGGCTGCCAGCCGGTTGCCTGACGGTCGGCGATCGCCTTGCGAAGCTCGGCGTAACGGCCGTCGGAATAGAGCTGCCACATGGCCTCGAGCTGCTTGTCGCCGCTCTGCGGGATGGCAAGCGGATCGGCAGGCGGCGTCCAGTTCGGATAAAGCGCCTGGAGGCGCGAGATTTCGGCCTGGAGGCGCGCCTTGTCGCCACGGCCGGCGAAGTAGCGCAACGCGCTCTCGTCGACCTTCTGCTCGGGTGCTGCCTGTGCGGCCGGCGGCTGTTGCTGCTGCGCCTGGGCAACAACTTCAGGTGTTTCGGGCGGCGTTTCGGCTGCCGGTGCGGCCTGCTGGGGTTCGTCGGGCAGGGTGGACGCCGGTGCGGTGGCCTGGATCTGCTCGGCGACCGACTGCACGTCGATCGGCGGCTTCGTGGAGGCGTTGTCGGGTCCGCTGATGCGGCCCATCAGCATCAGCTGGGGGATCTGGTGGTCGGAGGAGTTGATGCCCAAAGCTTCCTGTATCGCGGCACGGTCCTTCATGGCGACGACGACACCCGCCACCACGACCGCGACCGAGACTGCAACGAAGGAAGATTTCACAGACACTCCGGATGTTTCTCCGCGACGAAGGCCAACCCCAATAGCTGGAGGGTTGACGGATAGTAGAGCGACGGCGTGAACTGCCGGGACGATGCGGGAAGCTTCGTGCCTTCGGTTACACAGGCCACAACATAGTTAACAATTCGATAACCCGGGTCATCGAGCAGCTGTTTCGGCCGCCCGGTCGTCAGGTCGATCGTGGCGGGCATGCCGTCCGCCGCTGTGATTCCCTGCTGCAATCGTAGCAGCAAATCCTTGTCCGAAACTCCCGCGCGAGCGAGATAGAGCGGGATGCGGATGGCGTTGTAGCCGAACTCGGCGTCAAAGCCCTTCGCCGGCTCCGGCTGGCGGTGGAGGCTAACCCAATCGGCCGGCAGCTTGCGTGGCCCGAACTGCATGGAGCGCAGGAGCGTCAGGCCGTCGTCGGAGAGTTTCTGCCACATGTCCGACGGTGCAAGCAGCGCCATGACCGGGATGGCCTCGAAGATCCAGTAGGAGGGGTTGATGACGGGACCATCAGGCCTGGCCTTGGCGTCGAAGCCTTCGCCACCAGGCAAGAGGATCGTGCGTCCGCCCCAGCTGACGATGCCATGCGCGAGAAGGGCGCGGGCCATCTTAGCACCCGCCTCGACATAGTCGGGCTTGTTCCAGGCAGAGCCGGCGAGCGCCAGCGCATAGGCTATCAGCATGTCGCCGTCGGTGGCGTTGTTGGCGTCGGTGACATGCGGCGTGGTCGACGGGTTCCACTTCCAGACGGCGAGGCCGTCGTCGCGCAGCAGCAGTTCGGTGCGGGTGAAGTACCAGATCTGTTCGAAATCGGCCGGGCTGTTGGCGAGGTAGGAGAGAAGCAGGCCGTAGCCCTGGCCCTCGCTATGGCTGATGCCGCCATTGGCATTGTCGACGATGCGGCCGTTGGGGTCGAGGAACTTCGCCTTGTAGGCGGTCCAGGCGTCCGGATCGACGGCCGCGCGCTGAGCCGCAGCCGGCTGGCACATGGCTGCCAGCGCCATCCCGCCCGCCGCCAGCCATGTGCGCCAGCGCCTCACGCCTTGCGTCCCAGCCGCGCCAGCATCCGCGATGTCGTCAGGCCGATCAGCAGCGACAGGATGACGAGCAGGACGGCGTAGGAGAGGATGTTGGTGGAGAGCCAGTTGGCGGCGATCAGGCGGTAGTTGGCGAGCGTCGAGGCCTGCGATTCGACGAAATCGAAGCGGGTGACGGGCACCGTGTCGATCTTGCCGGTCTTGCCGGAATAGGTGGTGACGTGCCCGGCGATCTCCGGCCAGTTCTGCTGGCTCGTCATCGCCTCGGCGCCCTCGCGCAGGTCCTTGGAGGAGGGGGCGGTGACGACGGTCCAGGAGGATTCGCCGGACGAACTCGTTCCCTGCGCGATCATGAAGCTGTTGGTGCTCGACGGCGTGAACAGGGCCTCGGCGCCGGGGATGAACTGCAGCGAGCTCGAGGAGATGTCGAAGTTGCGCCGCAGCCATTCCTGGAACGAGGTGATCTGGCCGCGCCATACGCCGCCGCTGACCTTGGAGCGCCACTCGTCGAACGTCGCGCGGCCGTCATCCTGTGTCGGTTGAACGGCGGAGGCAGGGCGCCAGGCTGCCTGGCTGGTGGTGGCGATGTTGAGCTGCGACAGGACGGCGGCGGGCATCTGCGAGATCGAGCCGATGAAGATCGCATCACGCTGGCCGATCGCGCTCGGCGAGGCGGACGGTTCCAGATCGAGCGGGCGGCCCGCCATCATTGCCATTTGCGCCAGCACTGTGGCGGCCGCCGAGAGCGTATCGGCATCGGCGCGGTCGATGAAGAGCGGCGTCGGGTCCGGGCTGCGGTTGAAGGGGTAGCCGGTGCCGGCAAGGGCTGCCAGGTTCGGACGCTGGCCGATGCGGGCGAAATCCGGCATGTGGAATTCGCTGGTATCGAACAGCGCGAAGCGCGGGCTGCCGCCGGCATTGGTGCCGGGCACGCAGACGTCGTCCTCGTTGGTGCGCAGGATGGCTTCGAGCGCGATCGAATTCAGGCCGGGTTTGAAATGGCGCATCGTGACGCGGATCGGCAGGTGCCGGTAGATGCCGCCGCCGGTCGAGGTGATCGGCACGGTCGAGGCGATGTTGCCGTTGACGTAGATGTCGATATGGCTGCCCGGCTGGACGCTCTCGGTGAAGGCGGCGTCGAGGAGGATCGTGGCTTCGCCATAGGCGTTGGCGTAGAAATCGGCGGGGACGGCGAGATTGAAGCCGGTACGGAAGCGGCGGCCGGAGAACTCCGTCGTCTTCACGCCGAGCTGCGAGAAGGCGATCTTCGTATCCGAGACGAGAAGCGGCGCATCCGGTGCCGACCAGCGTTCGGTGGCGATGCTGTCGCGCCTTACGTTGACCGAGCGGTCGGTGGTCGAGACGATGGTGTCGATCGCCGACGCGATCGATGGCCATGTAGGGCCGCTGATCAGCAGGATCGGCGAGCCGGAGCGCGGGTCGGTGACGAAGGTCGCGAGCGGCGCCGTCTGCGCGGCGGCGGGCACCGCGAAGAGCGGCTGCAGTTCGGCCGGGGTGCCGATGACGACGGCCATCTTGCCGGGTCCCGAGGGCGGCAGGCTGTCGGCGGTGAAGGAGAAGGTCTGGTTCGGCATGCCGCTCAGGACCGCAAGGCCCTGCGCCAGGCGCATCAGCGGCTTGGTGGTGCCGGGTTGCTCCATGGCTGGTACGACGAAATTGAACTGCGTCTTGCCGGCGCCGTCGACGCCGATGGCGCGGATCGCATCGGTGCTCGACAGCTTGGCGGCATCGCGGCCGGCAAAGCTCAGATAGGTCTTGGCCGGGTCGATATCGGACCACAGCTCGTAGGTGGAATCGATCGTGCAATCCGTGCGGTGGCGGTGGCTCGCCTCGAAGGTGACGAGGTTTGCTCCCGGCTGCAGCAGGCCTGGCGGGATGTTGAAGGATATGTCGGACTGGGCATCCGGCGAGCCAATCGGCTGTTCGCCGATCACCCGGTTGTTGACCAGGATGGAGAGCTTGGAGGATTCCGGCGCGACGACGATGGCGTTCTGGTACGAAAAATTGAACTTCGCGGGTGCTGCGGCCTGCTCCGGCGTCAGGTAGACCGACCAGGACTTGCGGTCATATTCGCCATCGAGGCCGAGCTTGGCGAAGGGCACGATGTAGCGGATGACGGTATCGGCATTGGCCTGCACGGTAGCCGGGCGCTGGGCGGCGGGCATCGAGGGTGCGGCCTGCTGCGCCGGCGCTACCGTGGCGGGGACGACGGCGGGAGGGATGGCTACGGGTGCCGGTGGCTGCGTCGTGGTGATCGACTGCGGCTGGGGTTGTGGTTGCGGCTGTTGCGGTGTCCTTGCCGGATCGGCATAGAAGGGCGGCGTTGCGGCAGGCGCGGTTGCCTGTGCCGGGGCTGCCGGTGTGGCGGGCGTAACCGATACGGCCGGAGGTGCCGGCTGCGTTACCGGCGCTGCGGGCTGTATCGCTGGCGCGGCAGGAGCCACGGAGGTCGGGGCCGTCGAGGGCAGCGTCAGGCGCGGGACCATCGGCTGGGCGCCGGCTGGGCGCTCGCCGGACATGTCGAAGGGCGCGCTCTGCGCGTAGGCGATGGCCGAGGCGCTGAGAAGGAGAGCGGAGGCGGTGATCAGCTTCCTCATCAGTTGCTCGCCTTCGCTGTCTGCTGTTGCTGCTCGCGCTCGGGGCGCATGCTGCGGAAGAAGTAAACAAGACCACGGCTCGTCTGGTAAAGCGCCAGGCCGAGGAACCAGATCGTGCCGCGGATGAGGCCCGGATTGTGGCGGCGGCCCTGCTGGAACTGCGTCCACTGGTCGGAATTGGCGAACATCAGGTCGGCGATCAGGCGATGGTCGAGCGCGCTCTTCGGGATGTACTGGCAGCCGACGGTGAGGATCTCGCCGGTTGGCTGGATGTTGCGGATGACGAGCGGCAGGGTTTCCACCTCCGCGCCGCTATAGGGCTGGAAGCGGATTTCGCCCTCGGCGCCGACGACCATCGGGTCGAGCAGCTTGTTGGAGACGTGCAGGCGGGCGCCATGGACCGAGACGTCCTCGATCGAGGCCGTGTACCACTTGCCGTTGACGCCGAATTCGCAGCGGCGGTTGACGCGCACGCGGCGCGAGGAGGCGCGTTCGCCGCGCTCGGAGACGACGCCCAGCGCGCAGCCGGCCATGATCAGGTTGATGACGTTCCAGCCGCCGACAACCAGCGTCACGTCGGCCTTGTAGGGCTCGGTGTAGATGCGGAAGATGGTGACGGCGAGCGCGATGAGCTGCACGGCGAAGATCACGAAGAACGGACGGCTGATTTCCGACAGGCGGCTGACGGCGATCGATTCATCCTTGGCGGTGACCTTGAAGGTCGGCTTGCGCGGATTGAGCATGACCGAGACGACGGCCGGAAGCAGATGCACGGTCTGCACATATTCGTAGAGCTCGGAGATCCACGGCCAGCGGAACGAACCATAGAGGTAGTTCTGCATCATCAGGTTCACGAGCATGTAAGCCAGCGTATAGGCCAGGAACTCACCGCCGGATGCCGTGAAGATCTCGAGATCGAAGAACAGGTAGAACAGCGGCGCGAACAGGAAGATCGTGCGCGGGAATGGGAACAGCCAGAAGAGCGTCGACGACATGTAGCAGAAGCGCTGCGGCAGCGTCAGGCCACCCTTCAAGAGCGGGAAGCGGAAGCGCAGGATCTGCATCATGCCCTGCGCCCAGCGGCTGCGCTGGCCGATGAAACTGGCGAAGGTGGCGGGCTGCAGGCCGGCGATCAGCGGCTTGTCGACATAGATCGAGTTCCAGCCGCTGCCGTGCAGCGCCAGCGCCGTCTCGCAATCCTCGGTGATGCTGATGCCGCTGAAGCCCTGCTGCGATTCCAGCGCCTTGCGGCTCAGCACCGCGGCCGAGCCGCAGAAGAAGGCGGCGTTCCACTTGTCGAGCCCGCGCTGGATGATGCCGTAGAACATCTCGTTCTCGCTCGGCATCTTGTCGAAGGTGCGCAGGTTGCGCTCCAGCGGATCGGGATTGATGAAGAAGTGCGGCGTCTGGACGAGAAAGAGCTTCGGATCGTCGTCGAAATAGCCGACGGTTTCCTTCAGGAAGTCGCGGGCCGGCGCGTGGTCGGCGTCGAAGACGGCGATGAGTTCGCCGGTCGAATGCGCCATGCCGTTGTTGAGGTTGCCGGCCTTGGCGTGCTCATTACGCTCGCGGGTGAGGTAGTGGACGTCTAGATCCTCGCAGAGCTGCTTCAGCTCGTTGTGGCGGGCAACTGCGGCCTGGGCTTCCAGCAGCTTGTTGGAATTGCGCTTCTGCAGCGTGCCGCCGTCATCGA
The DNA here is from genome assembly GCA_900471485.1 of Hyphomicrobiales bacterium. Classification (GTDB taxonomy): domain Bacteria; phylum Pseudomonadota; class Alphaproteobacteria; order Rhizobiales; family Rhizobiaceae; genus Rhizobium. The sequence continues at coordinate 116,592 of UCEU01000041.1, read as the reverse complement.
GCAGCCAGACATGCAGCTTGTCGGCGGGATAATCCATCGCCTTGGCGGCCGCCAGCGTATTGGCGAGCAGGTGCGAATCCTCGTTATACGAGGGCACGAACACGTCGACATGGGGGAAGCGCTCGAGCTTGGCGGCGCGCGATGGGCGCGGCGGCAGCGGCGTCGCGACGATGAACAGGCTGAGCGCCAGCATGGCGACGCTGTACATTTCAGCCAGATAGAGCAGCAGGCCGGGAATGAAGTTTTCGAGCTGATTGACGGGGGGCAGCGTGTTGGTCGTGCGCCAGTAGACATAGCGCAGCACGATCGAGGTGCCGAAGGCGAGCGCTACGAGGCGCCAGATGCCGTCTCCCTTCAGGCCCTTGATGATGGCCATGAAGGCGACCACGGTGATGCTGGCGATCAACTGCGTCTGCAGGTTCACCGGCAGGGTGATCAGCACCACGATGCAGATCGTGACGATTGCCCATATGATGATGCTGCGGGCTTTATGCATCGGCGTTCCTTCGAAGGTCCTTAAACCGGAGCGCTTTCGCGCCCCGGCCCGTTCTGTCTATCTCCGGCAGGCGGCCGTCATGGCCGCATCGCCTATGCAATCGGGCGAGGGCACGCTGACGCCGCTCTCGCTCATTGTCTTTTGTTGTGTCTGTTGCTGGACCGTAGCGGCTGTCGGTGAAGGAGGCGTTACCGTGCCCGACTGCTGCGTACCCGATGTTGCATCGGGCAGGGGCACGCGCGGGCCGATCGGCTGCGGAAGGACGGGGGCCGCCTGCACGGGGGCGGCGCGGACGGGAGCGGAAGCACGGCGCACAGCCGGCGCGCGGGAGACGACCGCTGGCTGCGGCTCATAGCCGATCCCCATCGGCATGTCGCGATAGCCGCCGGCATCGGGATAGATCGGGTTGCCGGTGCGGCCGATGGTGGGGTCCGCGCCCTGCTGGGAACCATAGGGGTTCCAGATTTCGCCGTCGAAGGTGCCGATGATCGTATAGCCGTAGACGACGGCGAGCAGCTGGCGCTCGGTGGCGCGCGCGTCGCACAGGCGCAGCCGGACCTGGATCATGCCGAAGTTGCGGGCCTGGGTCATGGCGCTGCGGCTCGAGCGCACCTGCTGCCAGGCGAAGATGCAGGTATCGCCGTCGCGGCTGCGGCCGGAGGCATAGCCGAAGGGGCCGTAGCTGTTTTGCAGGAAGGTGGCCGAGCGCGTCATCGGCACGCCGGGGACGGCCGAGAACATCTCGCGCGAGATGCCGCTCTCGCTGATCATCCTGTAGGGCGCGCCGCTTGTGCCCGATGTCGAGCCACTGGCGCCAAGCATCTGGATGTTCAGATAATTCTGGCCCTGGACAGAGGACGAGGTGAAAAGCGAGATATTCTGCTTGACGCCGTTGCCGCGCCGGTGCTGCACGACGCTGACGATCGACGGGCCGCCCGGCGGCGGTAGCGCCAGCGCCTGCTCGCTCGCAACCGTTTCGGCGGCGTTCGGCTGCCTGACACTCCCTGTAGACGTGCAGGCCGCCAGCATGCCGGCGAGGCCCGCAAGCGATATCATTCTCAGAAGCTTCATGTGTCGGCGTGCCGCAATCGTCTGTCTCCACGCTCACGCGCGAATCTCGCGCATTCACTGCGAATCAACGACCCGAAGGGCCGTAAACCAATGGTAGTCGATGAATATGGTTAACCTGAAGTTAATATTGGCGTCGGGGGCGCTTGAGGGTGGCCAAAGGCGGCGTGACGGGTGCTATATGCTCGCGGAGATTGTTGTGAGAGGGTGGTTGCATGGACAGTGTGGAGTGCGGCGATGGGGCTGCTCGCCTGAACATCCGACGGTATCGGCGGGCGGATGCGGACGCCACGATCGAGATTTTTCTCTGAGCCATCCGGGAGGTCGCATGCCGGGACTACGAGCGTTTGAGTCTGCTCTCGACGATTGATTCCATCTTTTGTGCGATTTGCATAGGGGGCTCGCCATGCCCTCGCCAAGAGAAGTGCTTGCCATCGCCGTCAAAGACGATCCTGAACTCCGGGTAGTCGTTGCCGATCCTACGCATCAGGTCGGTGTAGGCGGCGAGCGGGATAAGCCAGAGGTGGTTGTCCCTGCGATCGGACGTGACGAAGAAGCCGCTGACCCGAAGATCGTTCTCAGCGTAGACGCATTCCGAAAAGACCTTGCTGTGGACGATGATGTCTAGCAGGTCGCCGACGCCGAGTGAGCAGGTAGCAGGAGCCTCCATGTCGAACGCTTCCCAGAACGAGTGACGCTTCCACCAGTCCAGCTTCTGACCTAGTTGTAGGTCGAACCTCTCGGCTCGAACGCCGCGCCCCTCGATTTCGTTGGAGACCTTCTCGCACTCAATGAGTTTCCGCATCGAGAAGGCTGAGACGAATACCTTTCTCTCAATGAGGATGGACCCGCGTTCGCTTGCACGCTGCTTCACGGCCCACCGCTCAATCAGATCGGCGTCTTTCAGCAGTTGGTCTTTCCACGGCGCGCTTTCCGCGATCATGACCGCTTGCGTGGGGTGAAAGCACGCAGAATCTTCGCGTCCTTATAGGCATCCCCGACATGGCGCGCGGAGATGTGGACCATTACGGCGGCACGTTTCCATTCTGCTTGCTGGATGGCCTTGTGGTGCTTCGCACTCAGAAGGGGGTCGTCCAAAGTCGCGACGATAACCTCCCCGGTGGTCACGCGTTGTAAGCGGACGACGAAGCTGTAGTCATCTTCGGATACCACCCCGACCACCAGGAACTGATCCTTGATAACCACATCCTTCGAACTTGAGCGTTGTGAGCGCGTGATCTCTCGAATGAGATTCTGCTGAAGGGTAACACCCTGGATCGTCACCTCTTCAGCCTTTGAACTGTTCCGAAGGATTTCGTCCACGGCTTCTCGGTTCAGTTCTCCAACGCGTTTCGCAGCCTCGGATTCCTTATATGCTTGTTCAAGCAGGTCGGTCTTGCGTTTGTTCTCCTGCACCAAGTCCTTGATCACCTGTAGCGTGTCACGGCGCTCTGTGCTTGCGATTTCCTGACGCTTAGTTTCCGCCTCGATGCGAGCGGTTTCTTCTTTGAACGCGGTCTCGATGCGCGTTTTCTCGACGTCGTTGTTCAGGTAGTTCGCAACTTGAGGGCTGCCGAAAAATAGGAGCGCCACGACGATGACCGCCGTCAGAACTTGTTTGTCGCTCATTTTGTCAACACACTTACCTAAGACGCCCTTTAGCTGTTCCGCTGCTTCGGCGTTGAGTTCGGAACTTCCTTCTTCGACCTTAAAGACAAGTTCGAGGTCGTCTTTCTCCTGATCGGTCAGCCTGTTCGTGCGAGCATCGTCTTTGATGAGCAGCGCGGCGGTTCGATAGAAGGCGGCTTGATACTCCACCATTCCGCGCATCATTGAGGCGGTGACGGTCTGATGGAAAATCTCACCCTTGTAGTTTAAGTGGACTTTCGCCCACTTGGCGTCGCCGAAATCCAATTCTACGTCATCGGCGTCAATCTTGTTATTTAGGATGTCGCTCAGCACGCGCCATGCGTCATCCTCACTCGTAATGCTTACAACTGTTGCCATTGAACCCCACCCGAAGAACTGAGTCGAGGAATAACATGGAACAGCAAACCGTTGAACAGAAACGATGTTGTGGCGCTTCCCAATGAGTGTGTTGTCAAAAGGTAAGTGTGGGCCACTACTCGTCTTCAGCCTTAAGGTGTTGCTCCGTGGCGGCAAAAATCCGCTTCATGAGTACATCCAGTTCGATCCGTTTAGCGTCTTCCTTTAACAGCCCTTCGACGGTCACGCTCATCCATCGCGGCCTGATGGCTGAAAAATTTATCTTTGGCAGACGTATACACGTCTTGATCGTATTTATCGTGGAAGGCATAGACAAAGCCGGCGTTGGTCAAGGGTGGCAAGAGACTACCGTCTAGGCTGGTGTCAATGGCCACACGGCCCGTCTCCAAAGGGCAGTCCTCACGAAAGCGAATGGGAACGGAGTATAGAGGGGTTCCTACTGGTGGGAATACAGCGCCATGGTCGCGTTTGAGTTGGTCCGCCCGCCGCGCGTTACTCTCGCTTTCGAGGCGACGAGCAGATGGGTGCATGTCTGCCCGGTAAAGCTGGAATCAAATCGGCCGGAGGCTCACGAACGCTTGGCTTCTCCACTTGCCTTTCCGCGGCAGGCACTGCCCGCGTCAATTGGTGTGTTGAGATTCTACCGAATTAGCGGTTGCCTATTCAACTAATTGTTGACTTGATTTGCCTGGTGGCACTTACCGGACATCAATTAACGGCAGCCAGTTGATGCGCGATTCTGGAGAAAAGCGAATCAGATCAATCGTTTGATCCGAAGATGCGCGCGCGATGACGAACGGAATCTCATACCAACAAAGTGCAGCGCTGGGGCGTCCCACGGCGTCTCGAAAAGCCCGGAAATGCGGGTCTCTATGGGACGGCCATGGACCGTATGGGACGCGTATGGACGTGATGGTGGGCCCGGAGGGACTCGAACCCCCAACCAAGCGGTTATGAGCCGCCGGCTCTAACCATTGAGCTACAGGCCCTTTGGCGTCATGGTCGCCAAGGTGTCCGGCGCAATGGTTCGCCGGGACGGTTTCGCTCTAACGTAATTCTTGAGCGGGAACAAGTGACTGCCGCAATAGCTTCACAATCGAGCGTCAAGACGGGAACATAGTTCGCAATCAGGGAGTGAAACATGTCTTCGAACACCAGAATGATCGCTTTGGGCCTCTTGGTTGGCCTGCCGCTTGCCGGGTTCGGCGCGGTGCCGGCCGTTGCCGCCGATGCGTCGCCGCGCGAAGCCGTCATTTCGGTGGCCGGCGAGGGGCGGGCAACGACGACGCCTGACATGGCGGTGCTCGGGCTTTCCGTGGTCAAGCAGGCGAAGACCGCGCGCGAGGCGCTCGATGAGAACAACAAGGCGATGGGCGACGTGCTCGCGGCCTTGAAGAAGGCGGGGATCGCCGAGCGTGACCTGCAGACCTCCGGCTTCTCGGTGCAGCCGCAGTTCAACTATCCGCAGGGCACCGACGGGCAGCCGAAGCCGCCGGAGCTGATCGGCTACCAGGTGTCGAATTCGCTGAGCGTCCGGGTGCGTGATCTCTCCAAGCTCGGCGCCGTCATCGACGAGGCCGTGACGCTCGGCGTCAACCAGGGCGGCGATATCCAGTTCACCAACGACAAGCCCGAGGCGGCCATGGAAGAGGCGCGCAAGAACGCGGTCGCCGACGCCGTCAAGAAGGCGAAGACACTCGCCGAGGCCGCCGGCGTCAAGGTCGGGCGCGTCATTGAGATCAACGAGAGTTCGCCGCGCCCGCAGCCGGTGCCTGTCTACCGCGCCGCGATGATGAAGGAAGGGGCCGATTCATCGGTGCCGATCCAGGGCGGCGAGACCAGCTACAACATCAGCGTCAACGTCACATTCGCCATCGCGCAGTGACGTTCAGGCGCGCCTGAGCGCTTTTGAAGCATTTGTGAGGCCGTTGGTATCTTGAATGATATCAACGGCTTATCTTTTTGCGATATGGCCTGTTTGCGACTGTGGCGGATAAAAGGCTTTATCACGGCCGTATTACACTATAACATCTATCGTGTTAATTCGGTCCGGAACGGGAACCTGAGTTCTGTTTCCCGCGTTATTGCCGACCGATGAGGAGGAATGGACTTATCCTACAAGAGGAGACAGACATGTCGAATGCCTTGCCGCCGCTTCATAACGGACACGCCCCGTTCACCCTGCAAGAACTCTTCCGCGAAGCGCTTTATGCGTTTGAAGAGTGGGATGCGGAACTCACCGTTCCGATCGTGACATTCGAAGGCCGCGTCGTTCCCATCAGTCAGGTCTTCGATGCCATGCGCCAGTGCGACGATATCGTGCCGATGAACATCGTCGGCGCCGTCACCGAACGGCTCACCAAGCCCTGGGAGGGCGAGGGGCCGCTCGACCAGATGACCTTCTCCACCGCCGCCCGCGTCATGGGCGTGCTCGTTCGCAAGCGTCTGCTGGCGAATGGGGGAACCGATATCGCCGCGGTTGCCGCTCAGGCCGACGAAAGCCGTTCGCGCCGCTGATTTCATGGATCGCGGCTTTTCCGGTCGCGATCCATTGCCCATCTGCAGGCGCTGTCCGCCGGCGATGGTTCTAAAGCATGCCTCCCGGAAGTGGTCACCGGCTTCGGGATGAAGGCATGCGAGAAAACAAAGACCTGAAGCGCAACGAGCGAATCTGAAAGATCGCGACGCGCTTTAGAGATCGAAGGCTTCCTTCAGCCCGACGCTCTTCTGCTCCCGCAAATCAAGATCCGCCTCGATATGGGCGATGTGATGCAGCATCAGCTGGCATGCTTTATCGAGATCCTTGCGCTCGATGGCGTCCACGATGTCGCCGTGCTCGGAGTGGCCGCAGCTCGAGACGGTCGATTGGCCGTAGAGCGCGATCACCAGCGATGAGCGGGCGACCAGCTCATCCATGAAACGTTGCATGATCGTATTGCCGGATATTGACGCCAGCGTCAGGTGAAAATCGCCCGAGGCCTTGATCTCCGCGCGCCGCGCGGTCTGGCCGCGCTCGCCCATCAGGCGGCCTTCCTCGATCAAAAGCTGTCTCAGGTGCTGGATCTGCGAGGGCGTGATCCTTGCCGCCGCCTCGCGCAGGATGCCGGGTTCGATCAGCCGGCGGGCGGCGAATATCTGTCGGGCTTCGTCGGGCGAGGGGTAGGCCACGAAGGCGCCGCGGTTCTTCTCGACGCTGACGAGGCCCTCATAGGCGAGCGCCTGCAGGGCCGAGCGCGCCAGCGTGCGGCTGACATTGAAGAGATTGCCGACATCGCTTTCCGACAACTTGGTGCCGGGCGACAGCCGCCGCTCGACGATGGCGTCGCGGATGGCGTCGCGTATCTGCTGGCTGCCGGTCTCGGCGGTGTCGTCCGCCGTCGTCTCGACGGCTTTTGCGGCTGATTTCATGGAAATGGAATACCTTGTCGTTGCCGGGATGATATCCGGCTTCGTCTCAAAAGTTAAATGGATTTTGCACGCAAAGCTGCGGCTAAATTGTATACGATTTTTTGCGCGAATTGCGGACGATAGCCTATTTCCTGTGCAGTCTGATTTCTGTCCAAAAATGCGCCTTTCTATTGCTGAAGTCAAATAATCGATATGATGCAATGGCTTGATGCGATGCAGCAGAACTTGGCACGGCAGATGCATTGTCTTTCTCGAACAGGGGAAGACACTGATGTCGAAAGCGGCAGAGATCGATATTGCATCCGTTTCCAAGGTGTATGGCGCAACCACCGCCGTGCACGCGATCAGCCTGAAGATACCGGCCGGGTCCTATTGCTGCTTCCTGGGGCCGTCGGGCTGCGGCAAGACGTCGACGCTCCGGATGATTGCCGGTCACGAGAGCATTTCGTCGGGCGATATCCGCCTCGGCAATACCGTTGTCACCGATTTTCCGCCGGCCAAGCGCGGCACGGCGATGATGTTCCAGTCCTACGCGCTTTTTCCGCATCTCGACCTGATCGACAATGTCGCCTTCAGCCTGAAGATGAAGGGCGTGGAGAAGGAGGAGCGGCGGGCCAAGGCGCTGGAGATGCTGAAGCTGATGCAGATGGAGGCCTATGCCAACAGGCGTCCGGCGCAGCTTTCCGGCGGCCAGCAGCAGCGCGTGGCGCTGGCCCGCGCGCTGATCACCGATCCCGAGGCGCTGCTTCTCGACGAGCCTTTGTCGGCGCTCGATCCGTTCCTGAAGATCCGCATGCGCGCCGAGCTCAAGAAGCTGCAGAAGACGCTCGGCATCACCTTCGTGCATGTGACGCACAGCCAGGAAGAGGCGATGGCGCTCGCCGATATCATCGTCATCATGAACGACGGCAAGATCGAGCAGGCGGCGACGCCGCGTCAGGTATTCGAGGAGCCGGCCACCGCTTTCGTGGCGCGCTTCATGGGCGATCACAATGTTCTCTCCGGTCGCGTCACATCGGTCGGCGATGGCTCAATCGCGCTCGAGGCGCCGGGTGGCCAGACGTTTTCGGTGCGCGGCGAGGGAAGGCTTGCCGGCGAACCCGTCGATATCGGCATCCGCACCGATCGGGTGCGCCTCGATACGGCTTCCGACAAGACGCTCGGTTTCAACGGCGTCGTCTCCAACATCGAATATCGCGGCGCCTCGGTGAAGCTCACCGTGGCCGGCGCGGGAAGTGACGACTTCACTGTCATCGCGAGCGACGGCGATTACTTCGCCAAACCCGTATCGGTCGGCGATGCGGTGTCTCTGAGTTGGGCCCTGGAGGACGCGGTCCTCCTCGGCCGTGCATGAACCTCACCAGCCAAAAAGAAGGGGAACTGACATGACAACTGAAAAGAAGACGACCAAGACGGCAGCAGGGATTTCCCGCCGCAGCCTGCTGAAGACGGGCGCTGCAGCTCTTGGTGCAGCCGCCGGCTCCGGCCTGATCACCGGCTTCCCGACCATCTGGGCGCAGTCGAACATCACGCTTCGCCAGTTCGGCACCGGCGTTTCCAACATCAACGCCATTGCCGAGCAGTGCAAGAAGGACCTCGGCATCACGCTCGAGATGACGGCGACCGATTCCGACGCCGCCGCCCAGCGCGCAGTGACGCAGCCTGACAGCTACGATATCGCCGACATCGAGTACTGGATCCTGAAGAAGGTCTATCCGACCGGCGTCATCCAGCCGATGGATGTGAAGAAGCTGAAATATTACGACAAGGTCGTTCCGCTCTTCAAGAACGGCAAGTTGAAGCCGGATAGCGTGATCGCGCAGGGAACCGCGCCGCACACCGTCGGTTACGTCGAGAGCGCGGATGCCAAGACCTTCGCCAAGGGCGAGACCGAACTCTTCACCATGATGCCGACGATCTACAATGCCGACACGCTCGGCATCCGTCCCGATCTCGTCGGCCGCGAGATCTCGACCTGGGCCGATATCATGGACCCGAAGTTCAAGGGCAAGACCTCGATCCTCAACATCCCTTCGATCGGCATCATGGATGCCGCGATGATCATGGAAGCGCTCGGCAACATCAAATATGCCGACAAGGGCAACATGACCAAGGAAGAGATCGACAAGACGATCGAGTTCCTGATCAAGGCCAAGCAGGACGGCCAGTTCCGCGCCTTCTGGAAGTCGTTCGACGAGTCGGTCAACCTGATGGCATCGGGCGAAGTCGTCATCCAGTCCATGTGGTCGCCGGCGGTTGCCGCTGTCCGTTCCAAGGGCATCGCCTGCAAGTACCAGCCGCTCAAGGAAGGCTACCGCTCGTGGGGCGGCGGTCTCGGCCTTGCCTCGCACCTCAAGGGTGCCGAGCTCGACGCGGCCTATGAGTACATCAACTGGTACACCTCCGGCTGGGTCGGCGGCTACCTCAACCGCCAGGGCTACTACTCCGCCTGCATGGACACCGCCAAGGGCTTCATGACCGAGGACGAGTGGGGCTACTGGATCGAAGGCAAGGCCGCCAAGGGCGATATCCTTTCGCCCGAGGGCAAGGTCATGGAGAAGGCCGGTGCGGTTCGCGACGGCGGCTCGTTCGAAGAGCGCATGGGCCATGTCGCGTGCTGGAACTCCGTCATGGACGAGGACCGCTACATGGTCCGCCGCTGGAACGAGTTCATCGCGGCTTAAGGCGATCTGGGATCTCCCCTTCCAATACGGGAGGGGAGGTTCTGCCGTGGGTTACCCCCCCTCTGTCCTGCCGGACATCTCCCCCACAAGGGGGGAGATCGGCTCGTGGCCTGCTCCCCACCCAAGCAACAAGCGTGGAGCGAGCGGTTGCGCCCAGCCAATCTGCCCACCTGTGGGGGAGGTGCCCGGCAGGGCAGAGGGGGCGCCACGCAACGCAATGCCAACTGGAAAGGGATCAGCGATGGCGACGATCGCTTCAGCAGAGACAAACGAGACGACTGAGCGGGTGCGCAGCCCGGGCTTTCGGCTGGCGCCGTGGGCTGCCTCCTATCTCCAGGCGACGCCGCTGATCCTGATCCTCGGCTTCTTCTTCATCCTGCCGATCGCGATGATCGCGGTGGTCAGCTTCTGGGACTACGATTTCGCCGGGCTCTATCCCGATTTCCTGACGATGAACTACACCGAGACGCTCGGCTCGTGGGTGACGTGGAAGACCTATCTGAACACGCTGAAATTCACCGTCATCGTCTGGGCGCTCACCGTCTTCATCGGTTTCTGGGTCGCCTATTTCCTCGCCTTCCACATCCGCCGCACGTCTACGCAGATGATCCTGTTTCTGGTCTGCACCGTGCCGTTCATGACATCGAACATCATCCGCATGATCTCCTGGATCCCGGTGCTCGGCCGCAATGGCCTGGTCAATTCGGCGCTGATCAAGATGGGGATCATCCCGCAGCCGATCGAGTGGCTGCTCTATTCCGATTTCGCCGTGGTGCTCGCCATGGTGCATCTCTACACGCTGTTCATGGTGACGCCGATCTTCAACACGCTGATGCGCATCGATCGCTCGCTGTTCGAGGCGGCGCGCGATGCCGGCGCCAGCGGCTGGCAGATCCTCTGGAACGTCGTCATCCCGCTCGCCAAGCCCGGCATCGCCATCGGCTCGATCTTCGTCGTCACGCTCGTCATGGCCGACTTCTCGACGGTGCAGGTCATGTCCGGCGGGCAGAGCGCATCGGTGGCGCTGATGATGAAGAACCAGATGTCGTTGCTGCAGTATCCGGCTGCCGCCGCCAACGCCGTCGTGCTTCTGATCGTCGTGCTGATGATGGTCGCGGCCATCCTGCGCGTCGTCGATATCCGCAAGGAGCTTTGAGATGAGCCACGAAAAGCGCACCCTCGAATTCTACGTGCTCGCCGCCTTCTTCATCGTCTTCGTGCTGTTCCTCTACGGCCCGCTGTCGGCGATCCTCATCCTCTCCTTCCAGGGGCCGGATGGCGGCCTGACATTCCCGCTCAACGGGGTCTCCGTCCACTGGTTCTTCAACCTGTTCGAAAAGCAGGCGGTGGGCGATTTCGGGGCTTCGTTCCGCCGCTCCTTCTCGCTGGGCCTGATGGTCATGGTCGTCACCGTCGTGGTGTCGTTGCTCGCGGGCCTTGCCTTCCGCCGCCGGTTTCGTGGTGCGACGCTGTTGTTCTACGCGACGGTTGCCAGCCTCGTGGTGCCGTCGATCATCATCTCGCTCGGCATCGGCGTGGTGTTCCAGCAGGGCGGGCTGAAGCCGGCATGGTACTCATCTGCCTTCGGCGCGCATCTGACATGGACGCTGCCCTTCGGCGTGCTGATCATGTTCGCCGTCTTCAACCGCTTCTCGCCGGCTTACGAAGAGGCGGCGCGCGATCTCGGGGCGAGCTCGTGGCAGACGTTCGTGCATGTCGTGCTGCCGATGATCGCGCCCAGCCTGATCGGCGTCGGCCTGTTCGGCTTCACGCTCTCCTATGACGAGTTCGCCCGCACGCTGATGACCTCTGGCAGCTACAACACGCTGCCGCTGGAGATCTACGGGATGACGACCAACGTGACGACGCCGGTACTCTATGCGCTGGGCACGGTGACGACGCTGTTTTCCTTCACCATCATTCTCGTCGCGCTCGGTATCATGATGATGCTGCGCGGGCGCCAGGCAAAGACAAGCTGATCGCATGCGCATCCTGATCGTCAATCCGAACACGACATCAAGCATGACCGAGAAGGCGGCGACCGCCGCACGGCTCGTTGCCGCCACCGGCACCGAGATCATCGCCGCCACTTCAAGAATGGGGCCGGTGTCGATCGAGGGGCATTATGACGGGGCGCTCGCCATTCCCGGCCTCTTGACGGAACTCAAGGAGCGGGCAGGGTCCTATGACGCCGCTGTCATCGCCTGCTTCGACGATACGGGGCTGGAGGCGGCGCGCAGTTTCGCCGATGTGCCGGTGCTCGGGCTTTGCGAGGCCGCCGTCGCCACCGCAGGCTTTCTGGCGCAGCGCTTCACCGTGGTGACGACGCTGGAGCGTTCGCGGGTGCTGATCGACAATCTCGTGCGCCGCTATGGCATGGGCGACCGGGCGAAGGTCCGCGCGTCTGACATTCCGGTGCTGGAGCTTGAGGATGAGGCGTCGGGCGCGATCGGCAAGCTTCGCGCCGAGATCGAGCGGGCGCTGTCTGAAGATGGCGCGGAGGCGATCGTGCTCGGCTGCGCCGGGATGACGGATCTGGCCCGCGAACTGCAGGGAATCTATGGCGTGCCCGTCGTCGATGGCGTCGCCGCAGCCGTCAAGCAGGCCGAGGCGCTGGTGTCGCTGGGTCTGTCCACCAGCAAGCGTGGCTCCTATGCGGCGCCGCTTGCTAAACCCTTTGCCGGCGAGATGAGCCGGTTCGCACCCATGCAGGCAGCAGGCTGAACCGACATGTCCATTTCCTTCGATTTCGAAAGTCTCAGCGAGCGCGAGCGCTACAAGCTGATGATCGGCACCGTCGTGCCGCGGCCGATCGCGCTTGTGACGACCGTGGACGAGAACGGCCGCATCAACGCGGCGCCGTTCAGCTTCTTCAATTGCCTGTCGGCCGATCCGCCGATCCTGGCGCTGGGCGTCGAGAACAATCCCGACATGTCCTTCAAGGATACCGGCCACAATATCCGCATGACCGAGGTCTTCACCGTCAACATCGTCTCCTTCGCGATTGCCGAGGCCATGCATGTCTGCGGCTCGAAATATCCGCGCGGGGTCGACGAGCTGAAGCATGCCGGGCTGACGGCGGTGCCGGGCACGAAGGTGGCGTCGCCCTATATCGCCGAGGCGCCGGCGGCCTTCGAGTGCAAACGGCATGTGACGCTGGAGCTCGGCAAGTCAAGGCAGATCATCATGGGCGAGATTGTCTATGCGCATTACCGGGACGGCGTCGTCGATCCCGAGCGGCTGCGGGTCGATCCGGCCGCGCTCGATGCCATTGCGCGGCTCGGCGGCGATACCTGCAGCACCATCCGCGACCGTTTCGAGATGTTGACGCCGAAGCTCTAGACGCGGCCGTATCACCACGATTCCGCTTTACTTTTTCGCTCTCCTGACGATGCTCAACAAAAAGCATTCAAGGAGAGGAAACAGACATGACCATGCCGGACGACGACCTTGCACGCATTGCCGAGCAGGAGAAGGTGCTGCGCTTCGACAGCTTCGATCTGACGACGGCCTGGCAGCTCGGCAAGTTGCTGCAGGAGCTGGGGTCCGAGCGCGGTCTCGGTATTGCCATCGACATCAACCTGCATTCGATGCCTGTCTTCTACGTCGCTCTTCCCGGTGTGACGCCCGACAATGTCCAGTGGGTGCGCCGCAAGCGCAATCTGGTGCTGCGCTACTTCCGCAGCAGCTATGCCATCGGCCTCGACCTCAAGGCCAAGGGCAAGACCGTGGCCGACAACGGTCTTTCGGATGCCGACTACGCGCCGCATGGCGGCAGCTTCCCGATCAACGTCAAGGGTACGGGCTGTATCGGCTCGGTGACCGTTTCCGGCCTGCCGCAGCGCGACGACCACAATCTCGTCGTCGAGGCGCTGGCGCTGATGCTGGCCAAGGATCTGGACGCGCTGCGTCTGGCGTAAATCGCCGTACGGAAGAGTTCCGGCCCGTGATGCCGATCGGGCCGGCGCGGCTTTATGCCTTCTCGACGACCCAGACGGTGGGGGCGCCGACGATGCCGCCGGTGCGCATCGCCGAGCGAAGCTCCTCCAGCTGCATGAAGGCTTTCGCGGCTTCGTGTGTCGCGAATTCGTGGGTGACGGTGATGTCGTTGGGGTTGTCGGCGGATTGGTAGACCGCCTCTGATATCACGCCGTTTGCCGCCTGCACCGAACGGAAGCCGTCATACACCTTGCGCCAGGCCGTATAGTCCGAAACCTCATGCCGTACGAACACTGTCGTCATGTTCCGCTCCTGCGTTGCACTCACATGTTTCGTGGGGAAGCCCGGGCGCACGGTAGCACCGATGATGGTTTCGTGCGCGCGAAATTCATTGCGCCGGCTCTATCCGGTTGCGCATCGCGCGCAGTTAAAATTCCATGTATGCTGCCGCTCTCTCGATCAGGGAACAGGATCGATGACGCGTCGTTGGCGAATTCTTGCGGCGTTGCTTTCCCTGGCGCTGATCAGCGCCGGGCGGGCCGATGACGGTCGCTGGTATGCGGGGGGCTATTCTTTCTCCGACGAACTCGGCGGCTTCCGCATCCTGTCCATATCAGGCGCTGGCACGCGAGAGGATCCGATCGAGATTCGAGAGGCGTTCGACAGTCTCGCGCCGGTGACGCTGGTGATCCGCTTCGCCAAACCCGCCGAGCTGAACGCAACGGTGCCGGGCTCGTTTCATCTGCGCGTGGTGGCGGTGAACGAGAGCGGGCTCGCTTGGATCGGTTTCGGTTTCGAACTTCAGGAAATCCGCGGCAAGCCCAGCGATTTCGAGGACGGCCTGTCGTTCGGGCAGGCTGACCCCAATCCATCGCTGATCTCCTCCAGCAGCTTCAGGCATTTCGAAAGCCGCTTCGAGAGCTTTGATCGGCTGAATTTCGACGAAGGCCACGTCGATCCCAAGGAGCAATCGAACTTCGGCTTCTTCGTCTCCGACGTTACACCGGTCGCGGAGTTCTATCTGGTCGAGGAGCCGCGCATTCCTTCGTCGTGAAATAAAGGCGGCGCCGTGGATGCGGCGCCGCCTTGTTCAGTGTCAGATCTTGCCACCGGCTTCCGGGATCACCTTGGTCAGGCTGCCGGTCGCCGGGAAGAGGGGGATGAGGCAGGCTTGCAGGGCGTGGTAGATGTCGCCCTTGCCGGGGAAGATGGTGTGGGCGGGGACCATGTCTTCCGTCAGTTCCTCGTGCCAGCCGCCGTTTTTGTGGTCGATGAAGCGGCGCTCGATGACGTTCCAGATCTTGCGGTAGCTCTCTTCGTGGTAGTCGCTCGGCAGGTGTTCGTTGAGATAGTGGGCGGCGGCCGCACCCTCGCAGGCGGGCCACCACATCTTCTGGCGCTTGTCCGGGCGGTCTTCCCAGTCGAGCGTGTAGAAGAAGCTGCCCTTTTCGTCGTCCCAGCCGAGCGCCATTGCCTGCGAGAACAGGCCCTTGGCGGCATCCGGCAGCCATTCCAGCTTCTTGCCGCCGAGCGCCCAGAGCTGCAGCAGCAGGCGCGCCCATTCCAGCGAGTGGCCGGGCGTGGTGCCGGCTGGGCGGAACATCTCGTTCGGGTGATAGTAGGTCTTGTCGAGCTTCCACTCTGTGTCGAAGTGCTCGGCGACGCGCCAGTCGACGGAGCCGGCGGCGCGGCGGATGACGAGGTCGGCGATGCTTTCGGCCTTGGTGAGGTAATCGCGGTTGCCGGTTGCCTCGAAGGCGGCCATCAGGGCCTCGGTCAGGTGCATGTTGGAGTTCTGGCCGCGATAGGTGCCGCCGTCGAGCGGCTGCCAGTCGGCGGTGAATTCCTCGGCGATGGCGCCGTGCTTGTCTTCCCAGAAGCGGGTGTTCAGCACCTCGGTGATATCGGCGAGCATGCCGTCCGCAAGCGGGTGGCCGATGGTCTTGGCGGAGGAGGCGGCCAAGAGCACGAAGGCGTGGCCGTAGCCCTGCTTGTTGGTGTCGACGGGGCCGTCATTGTTCAGCGACCAGAAATAGCCGCCGTTCTTCCGGTCCCGGTGGTGGTTCCAGATGTACTGCATGCCGTGATCGACGACATCGGAGGCTCCGGGGCGGCCGAGCAGGGTGCCGATCGAGAAGCAATGGACGGCACGCGAGGCGATGTGGATCGGACGCACCTGGCCTTCGGCGTCGAGCGGCTTGCCGGTGTCGTCGAGATCGTAGAAGCCACCCTTGGGATTGATGGAGTCATGCTGGAAGAAATCGAACAGGCCATTGGCCTGGGCGACGAGCCAGTCGCGGTGGTAGGTGCGTGTGGTCCAGTTGCCGAGCGCGGCGTCGCCGATTGCAGGTGCCATGATACTCCTCCGATTTCATACACAATGCTTTGAAATTGCCTATATAGGGGGCGTTCGAGTCTGTCATCCGCCGTGCGTCGGCAATGGCGAAATTGTCGCTGATATATTGACATAAAGATATCTTTATGTGATTTGGGCGGCTTGTCTTTATAATGACGTCAAGGAGTCCGCCCGTGTTCAACAATCTGTTTGGCCCCGAAGGGGAAAAGCGCGACGGCAGTGAAGTGTTTGCAGCGCTCAGGAAAGCCGCCGGCGAACGCATTCTCGTCCTTGACGGCGCCATGGGCACGCAGATCCAGGGGCTGGGTTTCGACGAGGATCATTTCCGCGGCGACCGCTTCATCGGCTGCGCCTGTCACCAGAAGGGCAACAACGACCTTCTGATCCTCTCGCAGCCGGATGCGATCGAGGAGATCCACTACAAATACGCCAAGGCCGGCGCTGATATTCTCGAGACCAACACCTTCTCCTCCACCCGCATCGCGCAGGCGGACTATGCAATGGAAGGCGAGGTCTATGCGCTGAACAAGGAAGGCGCCGAAGTCGTGCGCCGCGCCTGCATCCGCGCCGAGCGCGAGGATGGCCGCCGTCGTTTCGTGGCCGGCGCCATCGGCCCGACCAACCGCACGGCCTCGATCTCGCCCGACGTCAACAATCCGGGCTTTCGCGCGATCACCTTCGACGACCTGCGGATCGCCTATGCCGAACAGATCGACGGCCTGATCGATGGCGGCGCCGATATCATCCTGATCGAGACGATCTTCGATACGCTGAACGCCAAGGCTGCGATCTTCGCCTGCGAGGAGCGCTTCGAGGCCAAGGGCATCCGCCTGCCGGTCATGATCTCAGGCACAATCACCGACCTTTCCGGCCGCACGCTGTCGGGCCAGACGCCGTCTGCCTTCTGGAACTCGGTGCGCCACGCCAACCCATTCACGATCGGCCTGAACTGCGCGCTCGGCGCCAACGCCATGCGTCCGCACCTGCAGGAGCTGTCTGGCGTTGCCGATACCTTCATCTGCGCCTATCCGAATGCCGGCCTTCCCAACGAGTTCGGCCAGTATGACGAGACGCCCGAGCTGATGGCGGCGCAGATCGACGAGTTCGCCCGCGAAGGCCTCGTCAACATCGTCGGCGGCTGCTGCGGCTCGACGCCTGAACATATCAAGGCAATCGCCGAGGTCGTGGCCAAGTACAAGCCGCGTCCGATCCCCGAGCATCGTCCCTTCATGTCGCTGTCGGGCCTCGAGCCCTTCGAGCTCACCAAGGACATCCCCTTCGTCAACGTCGGCGAGCGCACCAACGTCACGGGCTCGGCGCGCTTCCGCAAGCTGATCACCAATGCCGATTACACGGCGGCGCTCGATGTCGCGCGCGACCAGGTGGAGAACGGCGCGCAGATCATCGACATCAACATGGACGAAGGCCTGATCGATTCCGAAAAGGCGATGGTCGAGTTCCTGAACCTGATCGCCGCCGAGCCGGATATCGCTCGCGTGCCCGTCATGATCGACAGTTCCAAGTTCTCGATCATCGAATCCGGCCTGAAGCGGGTTCAGGGCAAGCCGATCGTCAACTCGATCTCGCTGAAAGAGGGCGAGGAGAATTTTCTCGCGCAGGCGAGGCTGCTGCATGCCTATGGCGCGGCAGTCGTCGTCATGGCCTTCGACGAGACCGGCCAGGCAGATACCTATGACCGCAAGGTCGAGATCTGCACGCGCGCCTACAAGCTGCTCACCGAAAAGGCCGGCTTCCCGCCCGAAGACATCATCTTCGACCCTAACGTCTTCGCGGTTGCGACCGGCATCGAAGAGCACAACAATTACGGCGTCGATTTCATCGAAGCGACGCGCACGATCCGCAAGACGATGCCGCTGGTGCATATCTCCGGCGGCGTTTCGAACCTCTCCTTCTCGTTCCGCGGCAACGAGCCGGTGCGCGAGGCGATGCATGCCGTGTTCCTCTACCACGCCATCCAGGCGGGCATGGACATGGGCATCGTCAATGCCGGCCAGCTCGCGGTCTATGACCAGATCGACGCCGAACTGCGCGAGGCCTGCGAGGACGTGGTGCTGAACCGTCGCGCCGATGCGACCGAGCGCCTGCTCGAAGTGGCCGAGAAGTTCCGTGGCGGGGCTGCCCGCGAGGGACGCGTGCAGGATCTCTCCTGGCGCGAATGGTCGGTCGAAAAGCGGCTTGAACACGCTTTGGTCAACGGCATCACCGAATATATCGATGCCGATACGGAAGAGGCGCGCCTTGCCGCGGCCCGTCCGCTGCATGTCATCGAAGGCCCGCTCATGGCCGGCATGAACGTGGTTGGTGATCTGTTTGGCTCGGGCAAGATGTTCCTGCCGCAGGTCGTCAAGTCGGCACGCGTGATGAAGCAGGCCGTGGCCGTGCTCCTTCCCTACATGGAAGAAGAGAAGCGGCTGAACGGCGGCGACGACCGCAAGTCGGCCGGCAAGATCCTGATGGCGACCGTGAAGGGCGACGTTCACGATATCGGCAAGAACATCGTCGGCGTCGTGCTTGCCTGCAACAATTACGAGATCATCGACCTCGGCGTCATGGTGCCGGCGACGAAGATCCTGGAGACGGCGGTGGCCGAAAAGGTCGACGTCATCGGCCTGTCGGGCCTGATCACGCCGTCGCTCGACGAGATGGTGCATGTGGCGGCCGAAATGGAACGCCAGGGTCTGGACCTGCCGCTCCTGATCGGCGGCGCCACGACCAGCCGCGTCCATACGGCCGTGAAGATCCATCCCGGCTATAACAAGGGCCAGACGGTCTACGTCACCGATGCCAGCCGCGCGGTCGGCGTTGTCTCGTCGCTGCTGTCGCCCGAAAACCGTGACGGCTACATCACCGATATCCGCGCCGAATACGCCAAGGTTGCCGCGGCCCATGCCCGCAGCGAGGCCGAGAAGGTGCGCCTGCCGCTGGCGCGTGCCCGCGAGAACGCCCAGAAGGTCGATTGGGCCGCTTACGCGCCCGCCAAGCCGAGCTTTCTCGGAACCAAGGTGTTCGAGGACTACGATCTGGCGACGCTCGCCGAATACATCGACTGGACGCCTTTCTTCCAGACCTGGGAACTGAAGGGCCGCTATCCTGCCATTCTCGAGGATGAGAAGCAGGGCGAGGCGGCGCGCGCGCTCTGGGCGGATGCGCAGGCGATGCTGAAGAAGATCATCGACGAGAAGTGGTTCCGTCCGCGCGCCGTGATCGGCTTCTGGCCGGCCGGCGCTGTCGGCGACGATATCCGCCTGTTCAAGGATGATAGCCGCAAGGAAGATCTCGCGACCTTCTACACGCTGCGCCAGCAGCTTTCGAAGCGCGACGGGCGGCCGAACGTGGCGCTGTCGGACTTCGTGGCGCCTGTCGACAGCGGCGTGCAGGACTACGTCGGCGGCTTCGTCGTCACTGCCGGTATCGAGGAAGTGGCGATCGCCGAGCGCTTCGAGCGCGCCAACGACGATTACTCGTCGATCCTCGTCAAGGCACTGGCCGACCGCTTCGCGGAGGCGTTTGCCGAGCGCATGCACGAAGAGGTGCGCCGCGAATATTGGGGCTATGCCAAGGATGAGGCGCTCAGCAAGGAGCAGCTGATCACCGAGGAATATGCCGGTATCCGCCCGGCGCCCGGCTATCCGGCGCAGCCCGATCACACCGAGAAGAAGACGCTGTTCGCACTGCTCGATGCTGAAAACGCCGCCGGCGTGAAGCTCACCGAGAGCTACGCCATGTGGCCGGGCTCGTCCGTGTCAGGCATCTATATCGGCCATCCCGACGCCTACTACTTCGGCGTTGCCAAGGTGGAGCGCGATCAGGTCGAGGATTATGCCGGCCGCAAGGGCATGGAGATCTCCGAGGTCGAGCGCTGGCTCGGGCCGGTGCTCAACTACGTGCCGAGCAAGCGCAACGAGGATATCGAGGACGCGGCCTGATCGGTCGCGTCTTCAGGAACTGATTCAATTGGCGGAGAAAATGATTCAGGATCATCGGCCAAGAGCCTGATCCTGAATCGGAAATCGCTGTTTCGTCAAATGGCGATCAGGTCGTGAGTTCGAACAGGATCGCGGTCGTGTCGTCGCTTTGCTTGAAGCGGGGATAGCGCAAGCCCTCAGGATCCGTCTCGCGCTCGAAGCGGCGCAGTTCCTGGACGAGCGGGGCAAGACCTTTGTCGAGCGCTGCGCGCACCAGCCCTGCCGCATCATAGGCTTCGTAGAGCACGACGAGATCTGACAGGCCGTCGCTGCAGATGATGGCGTGAGCCTTGCCGCGGAGGGCGAGTTTTTCCGAAACCAGATGATCGGCCGCTTCCGGCACGAGGCCGAGCGTCCAGATGCCGCCCGGCGTGTTCTGGCTTTCGCGATGTTTGCGAAGGGCGGCCAGCGTTTGGGCATCGCCGAGCGCGCCGCCGCCCTTGGTGATGCCGCCGGTGCGGGCGATGTGGCTCTGGGCGTGGGCCTGCTCGCGCGCATAGGCGCCGGGGATCGCCATGTGCATGCTCGCCGTTCCGTCTTCGTGCAGCAGGAAGAGGCACGAATCGCCGAGGCCGTAGAACGAGAGGCTGTCCTCCGCCGCGTGCACCATGGCAAAGGCGGAGAGGGGCCAGGCGTAGCGTGGAACCTCGGGGTGGCTTGCAGTGAAGGTGGCGCGGGCCTGCAGCGATGCGGCGCGGGCAATATCGGAGATCGCGGTGTCGCGGGTGATCCCGCTCCGGAAGCTGTCGGCGAACTGAGCGGCGATCCAGGCGGCATCGCTGCCGGATGCGTCGATATATTGCCGGTCGCCGAGGCCGGTGGCGCCGTCGATCACGAAGGCGCAGGCGTCGTTGTGGCCGAGGCGATCCTCGTTCGGCTTGGCCGGATTGCCCGGATCGGTGATGGTCGCGAGAACGGAGATCGTCGGTTTTCTGGTCATGTCACCAGCAATAGCGGCAAGGGTGCCCGGCTTCAACGCGTGCCGTGATCACGATGTGCCGATCGTCAGTTCCGCCACGAAATCATAGGCATCGCCGCGATAGAGCGAGCGGGTGAACTCCACCGCCCGGCCGGAGCCGAGATAGGAGATGCGCTCGATCGACAATCCGGCGGCGCCGACGGAGACCCCCAACAGCCGGGCATCCTCTTCCTTCATATTGGTTGCCGAAATGCGCTGCACGGCGCGCACGGGGCGCACTTCGCGCCGCTCGAGTTCGGCATAGAGCGACGTCGTCACGACGAAGGGGTCGGGCAGGAATTCGCCGGAGACGCTGGCGTTTTCGATCGCCAGCGGCTGGTCGTCGGCGATGCGCAGGCGCGAGAGGCGCGAGACCTTGATGTCGGTCGCAAGGCCGAGAATCATCATCTCGTCGGGCGAGGGCGTGTGGATGCCCTTGTGCAGCCATTCCGACCGCGAGGTCATGCCACGCCGGGCCATGTCCTCGGTAAACGAGGTGAGCTGCGACAGGCGCTGCTCGACCTTGGACACGGGCTTGGTCACGAAGGTGCCGGAGCCGTGGCGGCGAACGAGCAGGCCATCGGCCACGAGTTCGTCGATCGCCTTGCGCACGGTGACACGGCTGACGGTCGCCAGTTCCGCGATATCGCGTTCCGGCGGCAGGGCGTCGCCGTGGCCGAGCGAGCCGGTGCGGATTGCCTCCTCGAGCGTGCGGCGCAGCTTGACGTAGAGCGGTCCGGTACCGCCGGCCTGCAGGCGATCGGGCGACAGGATGCTGGCGATATCCTCGGTCACGCGGCGTCCTTTCCCTGCTCGCGCAGGAACTGAACCGCAAGTTCTATCGCGCCCTGCAGCACATCGCCCTTCGGTTCCTTCAGCAGTGATTGGTGGCGCTCGGCGAGAAGGGGGCGGTAAGCATTGGCGAGGCCGCCGAGCAGGCAGATCGCCGGGCAGGCCGGCCAGAGCAGCGCATCGAGGCTTTCGCCGATCGACCGGACGGCTGCCTCGACGATCGCGGTGCCGATCGGATCGCCCTTGGCGGCAAAGTCGAAAACCAGAGGCGCGTAACGGGCAAAGTCTTTGGGCTGGGATGCGTGGGCGAATTCGACGACGCGCTCGGGGTCGTCGCCATACTCAGCCATGACTTCGCGACTGAGCTTGGAAGGCTTTCGGATGCCGTCATGGGCGAGGAGGGCGGCTTCGAGCAGGTCGCGGCCAAGGCGGGCACCACTTGCCTGGTCGCCGATCACGAAGCCCCAGCCGCCGATGCCGTAGAGCTTGCCGTCGCGTCGGGCATTGTAGACCGAGCCGGTGCCGAAGGCGCCGATGACGCCGTCGGAATCGCCGAGCGCTCCCTGCAGCGCGGTCGAGGCATCGGTGACGACGCGGCGTTTGGCGAAGGGCAACGCACGTTCGACGCGCTCGGCATAATCGCCGACATTGGCGCCGGCGACGCCGACGACCGCTACCGCGGAAGACAGCGTCTCATTCGGCAAGCCGGCATCGGCCACGGCGTTGCGGGCGGACGCGACGATGTTCAGCAGGGAATTGTCGAGGTCGGAAAGAATGTTGGAGGGACCGGCGGTGCCGCGCCCGAGAACCTGTCCCGTCCTATCCATGATGGCTGCCCGGCAGCTTGATCCGCCGCCGTCAATGCCGATTGCAAGTTCTGTCATCGAACCCTCAGATACGCCGTTCCGCCTTGTTTTTCCGTACAATACCAAAAAAATACCATTTACCAAGCGTCTTTTGAGTGAAATTTCATAGTTTTTATCATGCTGATTTTAAATGATAAAAATGGAAGTCCGCATTTTCCTGCTGGCGAAAGTTAAAATTGGCTGGACAATTGGTATTTTTTTGGACTTTAATTCGCTTCAGGGAACAGCGCATCGATGAGGAACAAGTCGGCACCGAAAACTAGCCGAACCACTCGATGGAAGACGAAGTTGGAGAATGCGTGGTTCGTGTAGGATCCCGCCGCCCAAGCTCCGTCATCAGCCGTTCGCTTCAGGCCAAGAACAGCGCCCCGGAGCGCTTCGAACAGGAGAGGGAAATGAAGAACAACGCACTGAAAGGCTTCCTGCTGGCGTCCAGCCTGCTGACGTCGGTCGGCTTCGCGCATGCCGCGGATGTCACGCTGACGGTCGAAAGCTGGCGTAACGACGACCTGCAGATCTGGCAGGAAAAGATCATCCCGGCTTTCGAAGCCAAGAACCCGGGCATCAAGATCGTCTTCTCGCCGACCGCGCCGACCGAATACAATGCTTCGCTGAACGCCAAGCTCGATGCCGGCTCCGCAGGCGACATCATCACCTGCCGTCCGTTCGACGCATCGCTCGAGCTCTTCAACAAGAAGCAGCTTTCCGACCTGACGAGCCTGTCGGGCATGGAGAACTTCACGCCGGTCGCCAAGGCCGCCTGGTCGACCGACGACGGCAAGTCCACCTTCTGCGTGCCGATGGCATCCGTCATCCACGGCTTCATCTACAACAAGGACGCCTTCGACAAGCTCGGCATCTCCGTTCCGAAGACGGAAGACGAGTTCTTCGCCGCGCTCGAGAAGATCAAGGCCGACGGCACCTTCATTCCGCTCGCCATGGGCACGAAGGATCTCTGGGAAGCCGCCACCATGGGCTACCAGAACATCGGGCCGAACTACTGGAAGGGTGAAGATGGCCGCGCTGCCCTGATCTCCGGCAAGCAGAAGCTGACGGATGCCGACTGGGTCAAGCCTTACGAGGAGCTTGCCAAATGGAAGCCTTACCTGGGTGACGGCTTCGAAGCGCAGACTTATTCGGACAGCCAAAACCTCTTCACGCTCGGCCGCGCCGCGATCTATCCGGCCGGTTCCTGGGAAATCGCGCTGTTCAACAGCCAGGCCCAGTTCAAGATGGGCGCGTTCCCGCCGCCGGTTCCGAAGGCCGGCGACACCGGCTACATCTCCGACCATCCGGATATCGGCGTCGGCCTGAACGCCAAGAGCGCGCATGCCGAGGAAGCCAAGAAGTTCCTGTCGTGGGTCGCTTCCAGCGAATTCGCCGACATCTACGCCAACTCGCTGCCGGGCTTCTTCAGCCTGAACTCCAACCCGGTGAAGATGAGCGATCCGCTGGCTCAGGAATTCGTTTCCTGGCGCGGCCCGTACAAGTCGACCGTGCGCTCGACCTACCAGATCCTGTCGCGCGGCACGCCGAACCTGGAAAACGAGACCTGGGTTGAATCGGCCAACGTGATCAACGGCACGGATACGCCGCAGGTCGCCGCCGAGAAGCTGCAGAAGGGCCTCGACGGCTGGTATAAGCCGGGCAAGTAACGGCGAAACCCGCCTCGAAGGGTGGGGCTTGGCGCCAAGTCCAAGGCCCCTCCCAACCCTCCCCACAAGGGGGAGGGCTTAACCTAGCCGGCCCGCCGAACCTCGATTGAGGCAGGTGGGCGCCGCGAGTCTTCTCCCCCCTTGTGGGGGAGATGGCCGGCAGGCCAGAGAGGGTCTTTCCCCTCCAAAGACAATCAGGGCGGCGCGATCGCCGTAAACCAAAGACAAGACGAGAGACAATGAGCGAAGCCGACAGCCCTTTCGAAGCGGCCCCGATCAAGCGCCCCATACGCTGGCATATCGGCGTTTTCCTCCTGCCCGCGGTGGTCGTCTATTCGGCGATCATGATCCTGCCGTTGATCGAGACTCTCCGGCTTTCGCTCTACAACACGGTCGACGGCGCGCAGACCTTTGTCGGTTTCGCCAATTACAAGGTGCTGTTCGGCGATGCCCGCTGGGCGCACGATTTCTGGAACGCGCTGCGCAACAACCTGGTCTTCTTCGTCATCCACATGTGCGTGCAGAACCCGATCGGCATCGCGCTGGCAGCACTTCTGTCGACGCCACGGCTGCGGTTCGTGGCATTCTACCGCACCGCCATGTTCCTGCCGACGCTTCTGTCCTTCGTGATCGTCGGCTTCATCTGGAAGCTGATCCTGTCGCCGATCTGGGGCGTCGCCCCCTGGCTGATGAGCCTCGTCGGCATGAAATCCCTCTTCGCGCCGTGGCTCGGACAGTCCGGTCCGGCTCTGATCGCGGTGTCGCTGATCTCGAACTGGCAGTATATCGGCATCCCGATGATGCTGATCTACGCCGCGCTGCTGAGCATCCCCGAAGAGGTGATCGAGGCCGCAGAATGCGACGGCATCACTGGCTGGGCGCAGTTCTGGAAGATCAAGCTGCCGCTGATCCTGCCGGCGATCGGCATCATCTCGATTCTTACCTTCGTCGGCAATTTCAACGCCTTCGACCTCGTCTACACCGTGCAGGGAGCGCTGGCCGGCCCCGACATGTCGACCGACATTCTCGGCACGCTGCTCTACCGCACCTTCTTCGGCTTCCAGCTGCAGCTCGGCGACCGCTCGATGGGCGCGACGATCGCGACCGTGATGTTCCTGATCATCCTCGCCGGCGTGTCGTTCTATCTTTTCGCCATCCAGCGGCGCATGCGTCGCTACCAGTTCTGAGGAGGGTGTCATGTCCAACAGAGCGCGCACATCCCCCATCCGCACCGGTCTCGTTCATCTGGCGCTGATCGCCTATACGCTGGTCGCCATCTTCCCGGTGTTTCTGACCATCATCAACTCGTTCAAGGACCGCAACGCGATCTTCCGCTCGCCGATGCAGGTGCCGACGCCCTCGACCTTCAGCCTGGTCGGCTACCAGACGGTTCTCGGGCAGGGCGATTTCGCCCTCTATTTCCAGAACAGCTTCATCGTCACCGTGGTCGCGATCTTCCTGGTGCTGTTGTTCGGCGCCATGGCCGCCTTCGCTCTCTCTGAGTATCGCTTCCGAGGCAACACGCTCGTCGGTCTCTACATGGCGATCGGGATCATGATCCCGATCCGTCTGGGGACCGTGGCGATCCTGCAGGGCATGGTCGCGGCGGGGCTGGTCAACACGCTGACGGCTCTGATCCTCGTCTACACCGCGCAGGGGATACCGCTCGCCATCTTCATCCTGTCGGAGTTCATGCGCAGCGTTTCCGACGACCTGAAGAATGCCGGGCGCATCGATGGGCTCTCCGAATACGCGATCTTCTTCCGCCTCGTACTGCCGCTGGTGCGACCGGCCATGGCAACGGTCGCCGTGTTCACGATGATCCCGATCTGGAACGATCTCTGGTTCCCGCTGATCCTGGCGCCGGCCGAAGCGACGAAGACGGTGACGCTCGGCAGCCAGATCTTCATCGGCCAATTCGTGACCAACTGGAACGCGGTCCTTGCGGCCCTGTCGCTGGCGATCCTGCCGATCCTCGTTCTCTACGTCATCTTCTCGCGGCAGCTGATCCGCGGCATCACCTCGGGAGCGGTCAAGTGAGCGCGTCAGACAAACCGATCCGCGTCCTCGTCGCCGGTCTCGGCAACATGGGCCGCAGCCATGCGCTGGCCTATCACAACAATCCGGGCTTCGAGATCGTCGGGCTGGTCAACCGCTCGACGCCGGATCTGCCGGCGGAGTTGCGGGGCTACAACGTGTACGGGGATTTCCAGGCGGCGCTCGCCGAGCTGAAGCCCGATCTTTGCGCCGTCTGCACCTATTCGGATACGCATGCCGACTACGCGGTCGCGGCCTTCGAGGCCGGTTGCGACGTCTTCGTCGAGAAGCCGCTGGCGCCGACGGTCGCCGACGCCGAGCGTGTCGTGGCGGCGGCGCAGAAGGCCGGGCGCAAGCTCGTCATCGGCTACATCCTTCGCCATCATCCCTCCTGGATGCGGTTGATCGAGGAAGCGCGCAAGCTCGGCGGCCCCTATGTGTTCCGCATGAACCTCAACCAGCAGTCCAGCGGCCCGACCTGGGAGACGCACAAGTCGCTGATGCGCACGACTTCGCCGATCGTCGATTGCGGCGTGCACTATGTCGACGTCATGTGCCAGATCACCGATGCCCGGCCGATGGAAGTGCGCGGCATGGGGCTCCGGCTCTCCGACGAGATCGCGCCCGACATGTACAACTACGGCCAGCTCCAGGTGCTGTTCGAGGACGGCTCGGTCGGATGGTACGAGGCTGGTTGGGGCCCGATGATCTCGGAGACGGCCTTCTTCGTGAAGGACATCATGTCGCCGAAGGGGTCGGTGTCGATCGTCATGGACCCGAACGCCAGGTCCGACGATATCGACGCGCACACGAAGACATCGGTCATTCGCCTGCATAGCGCGGAGACCGGCGCCGACGGCAGGTTCATCCGGCCGGACGAGGACATGACGATGGCGGGCGAGCCCGGCCATCAGGAACTCTGCGATCGCGAGCAGGCCTTCATGCTGAAGGCCATCCGCGAGGACATCGACCTTAACCGCCACATGGCAGACGCCGTCGCATCGCTGCGCATCTGCCTCGCCGCCGACGAAAGCGTGCGTACCGGCCAAGCCGTGAAGCTGCACGCGCCGGGCAAACTGTAAGGAATACGAGCATTGGGATCGCTTCAACTCAAATCCATCCGCAAGACCTACGGCACGCATGACGTCCTGAAGGGGATCGACCTCGAAGTGAAGGATGGCGAGTTCGTCATCTTCGTCGGTCCGTCCGGCTGCGGCAAGTCGACCCTGCTGCGCAGCATCGCGGGGCTGGAGGACGTGACGTCGGGCTCGGTCATCATCAACGGCCGCGACGAGACGCTGACGCCGCCGGCCAAGCGCGGCATTGCCATGGTGTTCCAGTCCTATGCGCTCTATCCGCACCTGACGGTGAAGAACAATATGGGGCTCGGCCTTAAGCAGGCCGGCATGCCGAAGGAAGAGATCGAGACGCGGGTGACGGGAGCATCGGCCATGCTGTCGCTGGCACCCTATCTGGCGCGCCGTCCAGCCGAGCTTTCCGGCGGCCAGCGCCAGCGCGTTGCGATCGGCCGCGCCATCTTGCGCGAGCCGGAACTCTTCCTCTTCGACGAGCCGCTCTCCAACCTCGACGCGGCGCTGCGCGTCCAGACGCGCCTGGAGATCGCCAAGCTGCACCGCCAGCTGAAGGCGACGATGATCTACGTCACCCACGACCAGGTCGAGGCGATGACGCTCGCAGACAAGATCGTGGTGCTGAACGCCGGCGCGATCGAGCAGATCGGTTCCCCGATGGAACTCTACAACAAGCCGGCCAACGTCTTCGTCGCGGGCTTCATCGGCTCGCCGATGATGAACTTCATCCCCGCCGACAAGCTCGGCGACAGTCAGGCGAAGACGATCGGTATCCGGCCGGAGCACCTGACCTTGTCGCGCGGCGAGGGGGACTGGCAGTGCAAGGTGGTGCATGTCGAGCACCTGGGCGCCGACACCATCATCTATCTTGAATCCGAGCAATGCGGCCTGCTGACGGCGCGGCTGTTCGGCGAGCATCAATACGAGCCGGACGAGATGGTCTTTGCAACGCCGGATCGGGCACGCATGCATCGCTTCGACGGGAACGATCAGGCGATCCGATAGGATGGCGCGGCCTCGGCACTCGTGAATACAGAAAGGGCGGCCGGTGGCCGCCCTTTGCATGTCAGGCCTTCTGAGCCAGCCGGTCCGTCAGTTCCTCGATACCGACTTCCGCCTCGACGCTGTCGCCCTTGGCGATCAGGTAGAGGCCGAGGCCGAAGGCGAGGGCTGCGATGAACAGCAGGTAGTAGGCGTGGGCCATCGGGTTCAGCGGCAGCAACGAGGCGACCGCCAGCGGTGTGAGGCCGCCGAAGATGGCGTAGGAGATGTTGTAGGAGAAGGAGAGACCGGTGAAGCGGACGCGGGCCGGGAAGGCGCGGACCATCACGTAGGGCACGGCGCCGACCATGCCGACGGCCAGACCCATCACCGCGTAGAGCGCGAAGAGAACCGTCAGCGACACGGCGGCGTAGCTGTAGAAGGCGAAGGTCGCGACGCCGAAGAAGATGCTCGACACCACGAAGAACCGTCCGGAACCGACGCGGTCGACGATCGCGCCGGCGGCTGCCGTGCCGAAGATCAGGAACAGCGTGCCGAAGCTGGTCGCGGCCAGCGACTGCTGCGCGGTGTAGCCATAGAGCTTCTGCAGGAAGGTCGCGGTCATCAGCGTGGTGACGACGATGCCGGCCGACAGGATCCAGGTGAGGATGATCGAGACGATGACGCCGCGCGGGTAGTCGCGCAGCACGGCCTTCAGCGGCAGTTCGCGCACCAGCGAGCGGCTCTGCTTCATTTCCGAGAAGATCGGCGTCTCCTGCAGCCAGCGGCGGAGATAGACGGCGACGAGGCCGAAGATGCCGCCGAGGAAGAAGGGGATGCGCCAGGCGTAGGCCGCGACATCATCAGGCGTGAAGACCGAGTTGATGATGGTGGCGATGAAGGAGCCGAGCAGGATGCCAAGTGTCAGGCCCGAGCAGAGGAAGCCGCAGGCGAAACCGACGCGGCGGAACGGAACGTGCTCTGCAACGAACGTCCAGGCGCCGGGCACTTCGCCGCCGATGGCCGCACCCTGCAGGACGCGCATGAGGATGAGCAGGATAGGTGCCGCGACGCCGATGCTGGCGTAGGTCGGCATGGCGGCCATGCCGAGCGTGGAGAGCGCCATCAGCAGGATCGAGAAGGCGAAGACCCGCTTGCGGCCGAACATGTCGCCGAAATGGGCAAGCACGATGCCGCCGATCGGGCGCACCAGATAGCCGGCGGCGAAGATGCCGAAGGTCTGGATGGTCACCAGCCAGTCGGGCATGTCGGGCGGGAAGAACAGGTGGCCGATGACGCTGGCGAAAAAGACGAAGATGATGAAATCGTAGAACTCGAGCGCGCCGCCGAGGGTCGAGAGGCCGAGCGTCTTGAAATCCTGTGAGGTGAGGCTGCGCGGCGCGGCCGCCGTGGTCGTGGTGGGAGACATGCTGAACTGACTTTGCCGAAATGAATGATCCATCCCGTCGTCGCGCAACCCGCCCGGCATTACAAGCAATTTTTCCCGCTTTCGCTGCATGGGGGGGCATCGGCAGGCTCAGTGTGGCAAAGCCGCAAATGCAAAAGGCGTCGCTTGGAGCGACGCCTTTTGGGATCGGATGGTCGGCTGGTCAGTCGCGGATGACGAGTAGGTCGGCGGCCATGAAGCGCAGCGTCACTGTTTCGCCTGTAGCGGGCGGCTTGACGCCGGGGCTGTTGAACATGTCGAAGGAGATGACATTGCCGCCGACATTCATGCGGGTGCGGATGACGGAGCCGAGGAAGTGGGCTGATACCACCTGGCCGGTCAGCTTCGTGTCGCTCGGCGTGCTTTCAGCCAACGATCCGGCTTCCGGGCGCAGCGCCAGCGAGACAGTGTCACCGGCATTGAAGGCGGCGACGGACTGCCGGAGGGTCACGCCCTGGTCGCCGATCTGGATGCGGTTGGCGGCGGGGTCGACGACCTTGGCCTCGATCAGGTTCAGCGTGCCGACGAAGGAGGCGACGAAGCGGGTGGCCGGCGTGTTGTAGATCTCGAAAGGCGTGCCGATCTGGTCGGCGCGGCCGCCGTTCATGACGACGATGCGGTCGGAGATCGACAGCGCCTCTTCCTGGTCGTGGGTGACGAAGATGGTGGTGATCCCGAGCGACTGCTGGATCTGGCGGATTTCCTCTCGCAGCGACACGCGGATCTTGGCGTCGAGCGCCGAGAGCGGCTCGTCGAGCAGCAGGACCTGCGGCTTGGCGGCAAGGGCGCGGGCGAGAGCAACGCGCTGCTGCTGGCCACCCGACATCTGGTAGGGATAGCGATCAGCGAGGTGGCCGAGGTGGATCAGCGCCAGCATCTCCTTGACGCGGGCGTCGATCTCGTCCTTCGGCTTGCCGGCGATCTTCAGGCCGAAGGCGACGTTGTCATGCACCGTCATGTTCGGGAAGAGGGCGTAGGCCTGGAAGACCATGCCGATGTTGCGCTGGTTCGGCTTCAGCGGCGCGATGTCCTTGCCGGCGATGCTGAGACTTCCGCCGGTGGGCGTTTCGAAGCCGGCGATCATGCGCAGCACGGTGGTCTTGCCGCAACCCGACGGCCCGAGGAAGGAGACGAACTCGCCCTTCTCGATATTCATGTTGAAATCCTTGACGACCTGAACCTGGCCGAAGGATTTCTGAATGTTGGTCAACGAGAGAAAAGACATATCGAAATACCTTAAGCCTTGGCCGGACGGGATTTGCCGATGCGCGAGACGAGATTGAGCAGGCCCATGCTGAGCCAGGTGATGGAGAATGCGATCACGGCAAGCGCCGAGGGCTCATAGGCGCGGTTGGCGCCGACCAGCTGCAGGTAGGGGCCGAAGGCCGGGCGGCTCAGCAATGCGGCGAAGGTAAACTCACCCATGACGATCGCCAGCGTGATGAAGGCGCCCGAGAGGATGCCGCTCATCACGTTCGGGAAGATGCACTTGAACATGATCGTCCACCAGCTGGCGCCGAGGCTCTGGGCGGCTTCGGTCAGCGTTCTGACGTCAATGGCGCGCATGGCGGTATCGACGGAGCGGTACATGTAGGGTAGCGAGAGGGTGATGTAGGAGAAGACGAGCAGGATGTTGGTGCCGGTCGTCGAGCCGGTCATCGGCAGATAGGAGGATGAATTGTACATCCTCAGATAACCGAAGACGATGACGATGGCCGGGATGACCAGCGGCAACAGCGTGATGAACTCCACCACCTGGCGCATCTGCGGCATGCGCAGGCGAACCCAATAGGCGGTCGGCACGATCAGCAGCATGCCGAAGACGATGGTCAAAAGCGCCATCATCATCGAATAGCCGAAGGTCTCGCGGAAGCGCTCGTCGGAGAAGACCGATGCGTAGGCGTCGAAGCTGTAGGCGTCGCGACGCATGCGCAGCGAGAACTCGATGGTTCCGAGCAGAGGTACGATGAAATAGGTCGCGCCGATGGCGATGGCGATCCAGGCGCCGAGTTTCTGAGCCTTCATTTCTGCCACCGTTCAGCGCGCATGCGCAGCATGAGATAGAGGATGTTGGACACGCCGGTGATGACGATCATGCCGAGCGCGATCGCATAGCCGAGGTTGGCATTGTGAAGCACGTCGCCGCGGATCTGCGCGTAGAGCAGAATGGGGACGATGTTGAGCGAGGAGCCAGTCAGCGCGTAGGCCGTCGCGATGGCGCCGAAGGCGTTGGCGAAAAGCAGCAAGGTCGTGCCGAGAAGGCTCGGCCAGAGGATCGGCAGGGCAACCCGGGTCCAATATTGAACATTGCTGGCGCCGAGGATTTCGGCTGCCTCGCGCCATTCCTTCTTCATGCCGTCGAGCGCCGGCGTCAGGATCAGTACCATCAGCGGGATCTGGAAGTACATGTAGGTGATGGTGAGGCCGAAGAAGGAGAGCAGGTTGAAGCCGGTGCCATAGAGGTTGAAGCCGAACCAGTCCCTGAGGAAAACGGTAACGAGGCCGGTGCGGCCAAGGGTTGCCAGAAACGAGAAGGCGAGCGGGATGCCCGCGAAGTTCGAGGCGACTCCGGAGAAGGTCAACAGCGTCGAGCGCACCGAGGTCGGCAGACCGCCGAGCACGACCGCCCAGGCGAGGAAGAAGCCGATCAGCGCGCCGCCGAGTGCCGAGGCGACCGAGACGCGGATACTGATCCAGTAGGCGCTGAGGATCGACGGAGTGAAGAGATCGCCGATGTTCTTCAGCGTGAAATTACCCTCGGGCGTCAGGAAGGCGCCGACGACAAGATAGAGCGTTGGAATAATGAGAAAAAGCAGCGCGAAAATAATGAAGGGCGCAATGCCCAACCAGTCGATCACGCGGTCTTTTGTGATCAGCGGAGCCGTGCTCACCACGGGCGTCGAAACAGTGCTCATTGAAGAAAGCTCATCTTGCGGCGTCGGAGGGGCAAAAAGCCTCCCCGCCTGAACGGCGGAGAGGCGGTGTCATCTGATCTTACTGAACGTTGGCGCCGACGACGCTGTCCCACTTGCCGGTGATGGCGGTCTTGCCGGCTTCCTGCTCGTCGAGCGTCGGGAAGACAGCCTTTTCATAGGCAGCTGCCGGCGGGAGCTTGTCGAGAAGTTCCTGCGGGATCTTTTTGTTCTTGGCCAGGTCGTTGAAGCGGATCGGGTGGCAATAGCCCTTCAGCCAGCCGAGCTGACCTTCGTCCGAATAGAGGTATTCCATCCAGAGCTTGGCAGCGTTCGGGTGCGGAGCGAAGGCGGAGATCGCCTGAACGTAAACGCCGGCGTTGACGCCCGATGCCGGAACGACGACTTCAACCGGCGGGTTGCCCTTGAGCGTATCGCGCCAGGACAGGCCGTTGTAGTCCCATGCGATGACGATCGGGGTCGAGCCCTGTGCCAGCGAAGCGGACTTGCCGATAACCGGAACGAGGTTGCCTGCCTTGTTGAGTTCGCCGAAGAAGGCGAGACCGGCTTCACCAGCCTTGGTCGCGTCCTTTTCACCAGCGGCGATGCCGGCAGCGTAAACAGCCTGGACAGCCTGATTGGAAGCGCGCGGGTCACCGGCGAGAGCGATCGAGTTGGCGTAGTCCGACTTCTTCAGGTCGGCCCAGTCCTTCGGCACTTCCTTGACGATGTCGGTGTTCACGACGAAGGAGAGAACGCCGTAGTAGTCGCCGTACCAGAAGCCGTCGGCATCCTTGGCGCTGTCAGGAATGGAGTCCCACGTCGAGACCTTGTAGGGCTGGATCAAGCCGTCGGCCTTTGCGGTCGGGCCGAAGGAGAGGCCGACGTCGATGACGTCAGGAGCCTGCGGGCCGGTGTTGCCCTTGTTGGCCTTGATGGCTTCGATTTCATCGCCCGAACCAGCATCCGGGTTCAGTTCGTTCACTTCGATGCCGTACTTCGCCTTGAAGCCGGCAATGACGTCGCCGTAGCCGCACCAGTCGTGCGGAAGCGCGATCGTGGTCAGCGTGCCTTCCTTCTTGGCGGCAGCGATGAGTTCGGCGCTCGGCTCGGCAGCGGCAATTGCGGTCGAAGCCACGACGATCGCGGTCGAGAGCGAGAGCAGTCGAGAAAGATTAGAGATCACTGTTGTTCTCCTTCGGGTTTCAGTGTCCGACGATGCTGTTACTGACGTTACGTGAAGCTTGTGTGACAGTTCAATGACGTAAATTTTTCTTGGTATAGCAGGCGTTTGACGGCGATGTTTCATTTACGACACCAGTCCGCGTTTGCCTACGCCATTGGTAGTATGTTGTCTCCCTCCTAACCGAGTTTGCGGAAAAGCCTTGTTTGTTCGAACAGGCCTTCCAAGGTTTTCATGCGCTCCTTCGTCTCGTCCCATGTCGAGCTCTGGACCGCTTCGATGAGCGCTTCGACAATGAAAAGGGTGACGACGGAGCTATCCCATGCAGAGGGGGCTTCTATCTGCACACGGAACGTATGGCGCGCGAGCTTGGCGGCGGGGGATCCCCATTGGTCGGTGAAGACGATGATCTCCGCGCCGCACTTCCTGGCGGCGGTCGCAAGGCTCACCAGTTCCTGCTCGTAGCGACGGATGTCGAAGATCACCAGCACGTCGCCGGGGCTCATGTTCAGCACATATTGCGGCCAGCTGCTGGAGTTGGACGAAAGCAGCTCCGTATGTGGGCGGATGACCTGCATATGGGTGAAGAAATACTCGGCCAGCGCGCCGGTGATACGGCCGCCGACAAAGTAGAGGCCGCGCTTGCGGTCTGACAACAGCGCAGCGACGCTGTCGAAGGTGGCTGTGTCGAGCCCGGTCAGCGTCTGGCGCAGGTTGCCCATGATGGCATCGGCGAAACGGTTGAGAATGTGGGTGCCTGGCGCGTTGGAGGCCCAGCGGTCGTGCTTGGTGATCGGGTTCGAGATCGTCGCCTCGAGTTCCTGATGCAGATGCGCCTGGAAATCGGGATAGCCCTTGAAGCCCAGCTTCTGGACCATGCGCACGACCGTCGGCGTCGATACGCCGGCGTTCTCGGCGATCGTCGTGATGCTCCCCAGTCCCGAGACAGGGTAGTTGTCCAGCAGACTTTCAGCCAACTGCTTTTCGGCACGCGTGAGCACGCCAAAATGCGAGTGGATTACGTCCGAAACTGTTTTCGACGCAACGGTCACGCGATCTTGCTCCCCGGGATTGGTCTTGTGCCACTTTCCCACTCAAAGTTAACAACGCTGTCACAATCCATGTCAACTGTTGTCATGAAAAGAAATTTTCAGAGCGCGCTTGACACAATCGCAAAGCTGAAGAATTCTTTTCTTGTACATATTTTATTAATGATCGGGGTGCGTTCGTGGTGCCTGCTGAGTTCGAGGTCTTGAGCAAGTCGGACGGCGAAAGCGTTGTGGTCGAGAGACCGCAGGGCGGGAGCGCGGTGCTCGTGGTCTGCGAGCACGCGTCGCGAATGCTGCCCGAGCGCTACGGAACGCTCGGCCTGCCGGCCGATGCGCTGAACAGTCATATCGCGTGGGATCCGGGCGCGCTCGCGGTCGCCCAAGGCATATCGGCGGCGCTCGACGCCACGCTTGTGCATCAGCGGGTTTCGCGGCTGATCTACGACTGCAACCGTCCACCGGAATCTCCGGGCGCGATGCCCGAGAAGAGCGAAATCTACGATATCCCCGGCAATGCCGGTCTCAGCGTCGAAGAACGTCACGCGCGCACCGAAGCCGTGTATATTCCTTTCCACGACGCCATCCGGGCGCTGATTCGCGACCGCAAGGCGAGGGGGCAGGAGACCGTGATCGTGACAGTTCATAGCTTCACTCCCATTTATCACGGCAAGACGCGTGCCGTTGAGATCGGCATCCTGCACGACGACGACAGCCGCCTGGCCGACCGCATGCTTGCGGCTGCGGCATCGGGTGATGCTTCCTTCAAGATCGAACGCAACGAGCCCTATGGGCCCGAGGACGGCGTGACGCACACGCTCGTTCTGCACGGGCTTTCCAATGGCTTGCGCAATGTAATGATTGAGGTCCGCAACGACCTCATCGCAGACCAAGCTGGCCAAGGGGTCATGGCCAGCTATCTGACGAGGCTGCTCCAGCAAAGCCTGGACGCCTGACGACAAAAGATAAGACCCCAGGGAGCAGTTTAACTGCGATCCGTCCGCAGGCGAACACGTCGCGGACACTTTTGGCACTGGACAATCAGCTGCAATTCCGCGGCTGATGGCTAAACAGGGGGACGTCATGTCCGATTATTCGGAACTCGACAAGAAGCAGGATGTGCACATCCTGCATTCCATGGGCTATGCCCAGGAACTCGAACGGCGCATGAGCTCGTTTTCGAATTTTGCCGTTTCATTCTCGATCATTTGCATTCTCTCCGGTGGTATCAATTCGCTGGCGCAGGCAACGGCCGGTGCGGGCGGTGCCGCGATCGGCATCGGCTGGCCGATCGGCTGCTTCGTTTCGCTGGTGTTCGCCGTCGCCATGGCACAGATCAGCTCGGCCTATCCGACGGCCGGCGGCCTCTATCACTGGGGTTCGATCCTCGGCAACCGCTTCACCGGCTGGCTGACCGCATGGTTCAACCTGCTCGGCCTCGTTACGGTTCTCGGCGCCATCAACGTCGGCACCTATTACTTCTTCATGGGCTCGTTCGGCACGACCTATTTCGGCCTGACCGATACGACGACGGTGCGCATCCTGTTCCTCGTGATAATCACCGGCGCGCAGGCGCTCGTGAACCACATGGGTATCGGCCTGACCGCGAAGCTCACCGACTTCTCGGGTTACCTGATCTTCGCATCGGCGATCGCGCTGTCGGCCGTGTGCCTGTACTTCGCGCCGTCCTACGAGATCGGCCGCCTGTTCACTTTCGCCAACTATTCCGGCGAAGCGGGCGGCAATGTCTGGCCGGCAACGTCGGGCACCTGGGTGTTCCTGCTCGGCCTTCTGCTGCCGATCTACACGATCACCGGCTATGACGCTTCCGCGCATACCTCGGAAGAGACGGTCAAGGCCGCTCATTCCGTTCCGCGCGGCATGGTTTCTTCCGTGCTCTGGTCGGCGCTGTTCGGCTACATCATGCTTTGCTCGTTCGTGCTGATGCTGCCGAACATGGATGACGCCGCCAAGCAAGGCTGGAACGTTTTCTTCTGGGCGATGGACACGCAGGTCAACGCGACCGTCAAGGATATCCTCTACTTCGCGATCCTCGTGTGCCAGTGGCTGTGCGGCCTTGCCACCGTCACCTCCGTCTCGCGCATGATCTTCGCCTTCTCGCGCGATGGCGGCCTGCCGGCTTCCAAGGCGCTCGCCAAGGTCAGCCCGAAGTACCGCACGCCGGTATCGGCCATCTGGACCGGATCGATCCTCTCGGTGCTCTTCGTCTGGGGCTCTTCGCTCGTTTCGATCGGTGACACGCCGGTTTACACGATCGTCGTCTCCTGCACGGTCATCTTCCTGTTCTTCTCCTTCGCGATCCCGATCACGCTCGGCCTCTTCGCCTGGGGTTCTTCGAAGTGGGACAAGATGGGTCCGTGGAATATCGGCGAGGGGATGTTCAAGCTCTTCGCGGTTCTGTCGATCCTGGCGATGATCCTGATCTTCGTTCTCGGCGTGCAGCCGCCGAACGGCCCGGCGCTCTACGTGACCGTCGGCTTCCTGGTGCTGACCGCAATCGTCTGGTTCGGCTTCGAGAGCCGCCGCTTCAAGGGACCGCCGATCGGCGAGGAAGTGGCGCGTCGCCAGGCTGAAATCGCAGCCGCCGAAAAGGCTGTCGGCGAAAGCTGAGGTCAACCGCCTCAACCGCGGGGCCGCGTTCAGCGGCCCCGTTTCCCGGCCCAACGAAAATGCATCAGGCGCAATCGCGCGCAGCCGCATCGTGCGGAGGCATGCCGTTTCGTTGCTCCGATCTCAGTTTCAAATTTATGGGGAAGTCCACATGAGTATCTATACGCTCGACGATCTGAAGCAGGATGTCGCCGACGGTCGCATCGACACCGTGCTGGCATGCCAGGTCGACATGCAGGGGCGGCTTATGGGCAAGCGCTTTCAGGCCGAGTATTTCCTGGAGAGCGCCTGGAAGGAAACGCACAGCTGCAACTACCTCGTCGCCACCGACATGGAGATGGAGACCGTCTCCGGCTACAAGGCGACCAGCTGGGAAAAGGGCTACGGCGACTACACGATGAAGCCGGATCTCTCGACACTCCGGCGCATTCCCTGGCTCGAGGGGACAGCGCTTGTGCTCTGCGACCTGCTCGATCACCACACCCACGAGGAAGTGCCGCATTCGCCGCGCGCGATCCTGAAGAAGCAGGTGAAGCGGCTGGAAGACATGGGCATGAAGGCGTTCATGGCCTCGGAGCTCGAGTTCTTCCTGTTCGACCAGACGTATGAATCCGCGCAGGCATCCGGCTATCGCAACCTCAAGCTCGCCAGCGCCTATAACGAGGACTACCACATCTTCCAGACCACCAAGGAGGAAGAGGTGATGCGTGCGATCCGCACCGGGCTGCAGGGCGCGGGCATTCCCGTCGAGAACTCCAAGGGCGAGGCTTCGGCGGGCCAAGAGGAGATCAACGTGCGCTACGCCGATGCGCTCGCCATGGCCGACCGTCACTCGATCATCAAGAACGGCTGCAAGGAAATCGCCTGGGCCAAGGGCAAGGCCATCACCTTCCTCGCCAAGTGGCACTACAATGCCGCTGGAAGCTCGTCGCACATCCACCAGTCGCTGTGGAGCGCCGATGGCAAGACGCCGTTGTTTGCCGACGATAAGGGCAAGTACGGCATGTCCAGCCTGATGGAAAACTACATTGCCGGCCTGCTCGCGCACGCCAGCGAGATCACCTATTTCCTGGCGCCGTACATCAATTCCTACAAGCGCTTCATGGCGGGCACGTTCGCGCCGACCAAGGCGATCTGGAGCAAGGACAACCGCACGGCCGGCTATCGCCTGTGCGGCGACGGCACCAAGGCGATCCGCATCGAATGCCGCGTCGGCGGCTCCGACCTCAACCCCTATCTCGCCTTCGCCGCGCTGCTGGCCGCCGGGATCGACGGGATCGAGAACAAGATGGAGCTGGAAGCGCCCTTTGTCGGCGACGCCTATGGCGCTCGCAAGGTGCGCGAGATCCCGCGTACGCTCCGGGCCGCGACCACGGCCATGACAAAGTCCAAGATGCTGCGCAATGCTTTCGGCGACGACGTCATCGATCACTACACGCGGGCGGCGGAGTGGGAGCAGGAGGAGTATGACCGCAGGATCACGGACTGGGAGGTGGCGCGCGGATTCGAGCGAGCATGAGATAATCGCAACACTCGCTCTGATTGTTGCGTTGGTCGCATTGTGTTAATGTGCTCCGGCGTTTCCAGAGGATATCGACATGGGTGTGATCGACAGCGCATGGTTCTACGAAAAGCTCTCACAGCGCGACGCTTCGCTTCGAGACATGGCTCGTTTCATGGGCCTTGATCCGAGTGCCGTGTCGCGCATGCTGAGCGGCGAGCGGAAGATGAGCGCGGAAGAGCAGGACCAGATCGCGGACTATCTGGCCGTCCCGCTGGAGGAGGTGGCAGCGCATCGCCGCGGCGATGCCACCGGCTTCGCCGAGAATAAGCAGGCGGGCTATGAGAGCGGTGGCACCGGTCCGGTTTTGCCGGAGGAGCCGCCCGTCAAGATGTTCACGGAGGACGATGTCATCTACAAGGATGGCAAGCGCTGGATGGAGCTGGAGGATGGAACGCTGATCGAGGTGCACCCGGCCTGGGGATGCATGAAGGGGACGCTGACCATCATGCCGGGGGTCGATCTGACCGCGCCAATGGATTGGGACGAGGAGTGGGGCGAGAAGCTTTATAATGAATAGTGCTTTTCTGCTCGATACCTGCGCCGCGATCTGGATGGCGAAAAGAGAGCCCTTGGCGGAAGGAGCGTTGACCGCGCTCGCGGGTGCAAAGGCTGCCGGGAGGCCGGTTTTCGTTTCGGCTGTGACGGCTTGGGAGATGGCGATGCTTTTGGCACGAGGGCGCATTAGCGAAACGAAGACAGCGGAGAGGTGGTATAACGATTTCAGGCTCGAAGCCGACATCGACGAACAACCGGTGACCGCGAACATTTTCATGGCGTCCTGTTCCTTGCCGCAACTCGCTCACAAAGATCCTATCGACCGCATCCTCATCGCTACGGCGCGGGAGAACGACCTGACTATCATCACGCGCGATCGCGCAATTCTTTCCTACGGCGTCGCGGGGCATGTCCGCACGCTCGCCTGTTAATGACTGGAGTTTGGAAATGACTGTAATTCAATGCATATCGCCCATCGATGGATCGGTTTACGCCGAGCGTCCGGCGCTGCCGCTGGAGGCGGCGAAGGAGGTCGTGGCGCGGGCGCGCAAGGCGCAGAAGGCTTGGGCAAGGCGGCCGCTGGAAGAGCGGGTACAGCTGGTGCTGAAAGGTGCTGCGCGGCTGAACGAGATGTCCGACGTCGTCGTTCCCGAGCTTGCCTGGCAGATGGGACGGCCGATCCGCTATGGCGGCGAGTACAAGGGCTTCAACGAGCGCTCCAACTACGTGGCCTCGATCGCCGCCGACGCGCTGGCGCCGCTGGTTGTCGAAGAGAGCGACAAGTTCGAGCGCCGCATCGAGCGCGAGGCGCATGGCGTCGTCTTCGTCGTGGCGCCCTGGAACTATCCCTATATGACCGCGATCAACACGATCGCGCCGGCGCTGATGGCGGGCAATACGGTCGTGCTGAAGCATGCCTCGCAGACGCTGCTTGTCGGCGAGCGACTGGTGCAGGCCTTCGTCGAGGCCGGCGTTCCCGAGGATGTGTTCCAGAACGTGGTTCTCGACCATGAGACGACGTCGGCGCTGATCGCGGCCGGCAGCTTCAACTTCGTGAACTTCACCGGTTCGGTCGAAGGCGGGCGCTCGATGGAGCGGGCGGCGGCAGGCACCTTTACCGGTCTCGGCCTCGAGCTCGGCGGCAAGGATCCGGGTTACGTCATGGAAGACGCCGATCTGGATGCGGCGGTCGATACGCTGATGGATGGCGCGACGTACAATTCCGGGCAGTGCTGCTGCGGGATCGAGCGCATCTATGTGCACGAGTCGCTTTATGACAGCTTCGTCGAGAAGTCGGTCGCATGGGTGTCGAACTACAAGCTCGGCAATCCCCTTGACCCTGAAACGTCGCTCGGCCCGATGGCGAACAAGCGTTTCGCCAAGGTGGTGCGCGAGCAGATCGCCGATGCCGTCGGGAAGGGCGCAAAGGCTCTGGTCGATCCCAAGCTGTTCCCGCAGGATGATGGCGGCGCCTATCTCGCGCCGCAGATACTCGTCAATGTCGATCATTCCATGGCCTTCATGCGTGAAGAAACCTTCGGTCCCGCCGTCGGCATCATGAAGGTGAAGAGCGATGACGAGGCGCTGGCGTTGATGAACGACAGCCAGTACGGCCTGACGGCTTCGCTTTGGACCAAGGATGTCGAGCGGGCAGGGCGGCTTGGCCGCGAGATCGAAACCGGCACCGTGTTCATGAACCGCGCCGACTATCTCGATCCGGCGCTGTGCTGGACCGGCGTCAAGGAAACCGGCCGTGGCGGCTCGCTATCGATCATCGGCTTCCAGAACCTGACGCGTCCGAAATCCTACCATCTGAAGAAAGTGACAGCATGAGCGCGCATATCACAGCCAACTGGAGCTACCCGACCTCATTCAAGCTCGGCCGCGGCCGGATCAAGGAACTGGCGGACGCCGCCAAGAGCCTCGGCATGAAGAAGCCGCTCCTGATCACCGATCGTGGCCTAGCGTCGATGGCGATCACCACGAACGCGCTCGACATTCTCGAAGAGGCCGGGCTTGGCCGCGCGATCTTCGCGGATGTCGATCCGAACCCGAACGAGAAGAACCTTGCGGCCGGCGTCAAGGCATTCAAGGATGGCGGCCACGACGGCGTCATCGCCTTCGGCGGCGGCTCGGGCCTCGATCTCGGCAAATGCGTGGCCTTCATGGCCGGCCAGACGCGGCCGGTCTGGGACTTCGAGGATATCGGCGACTGGTGGACGCGTGCTTCCGTAGACGGCATCGCGCCGATCGTGGCGGTGCCGACAACGGCGGGCACCGGCTCGGAAGTCGGCCGCGCCAGCGTCATCACCAACTCCGAAACGCATGTGAAGAAGATCATCTTTCATCCGAAGTTCCTGCCCGGCGTCGTCATCGCCGATCCGGAACTGACTGTTGGTATGCCGAAGATCATCACTGCAGGCACCGGCATGGATGCCTTCGCGCATTGCCTGGAAGCCTATTCCTCCCCCTTCTACCATCCGATGTCCGCCGGCATCGCGCTTGAGGGCATGCGGCTGGTCAAGGAGTTCCTGCCGCGCGCTTACAAGGAAGGCACGGATCTGGAAGCCCGCGCCAACATGATGTCGGCCGCCGCCATGGGCGCGGTGGCGTTCCAAAAAGGCCTCGGCGCCATCCATGCGCTGTCGCATCCGATCGGCGCGGTCTACAACACCCATCACGGCATGACCAATGCCGTCGTGATGCCTGCGGTGCTGCGCTTCAACCGCGCCGTCATCGAAGACAAGATTGCGCGGGCGGCCGCCTATCTCGGCATCGCCGGCGGCTTCGACGGGTTCTACGATTATGTGCTGAAGCTGCGCTCCGAACTCAGCGTGCCGGAGAGCCTTTCGGCGATGGGCATCAAGCCGGATCGAATCGATGAGCTCTCGGCGATGGCGATCGAAGATCCGAGCGCCGGCGGCAATCCTGTTGCTATGACGCTCGAGAACACCAAGGCGCTCTTCAAGGACTGCTTCTGAAACACAAAAGGCGGACCTGAAACTGAGCCCGGAAAGTTCATGCTTTCCGGGCTTTTTTGCGCGTGAATCGCTGCCTTTGGCAGTCGGTACAACAAATACGGGCCGTGAATTGGGTGTCGATCTTCATAAGTTGTTAACCATGATTGGAAAGGATGGGTTAACCGCACAATGCTCCCGACCGTGCGTAGAAGAGCCATACGGGGCTCGCGATTTTTCCCTTCGAGGATACCGACATGCCAGTCATCACATTTGCAAACACCAAGGGCGGCGCCGGCAAGACCACGGCAGTGCTGCTGCTTGCGACCGAGCTCGCCCACAAGGGCTATCGGGTCACGGTCCTCGACGCGGACCCGCAGCACTGGATTTCGCGCTGGCACGAAGTTTCCGGCCATGTGCCGAACATCTCGGTCATCGATTTCGTGACCTCGGCATCGCTGCCGCAGCACATCTCCGAAAACAAGGCCAATACCGATTACTTCATCATCGATCTGCCGGGCGCGCGCAATCCGCTGCTGGCGACCGCGATCGGTCTCTCCGACCACGTGCTGATCCCGATTCAGGGATGCGCCATGGACGCGCGCGGCGGCGCGCAGGTGCTGGAACTGCTGCAATATCTCGACGAGAAGGCGGGTATCCGCATCGGCCACTCGGTCGTGCTCACCCGCGTCAACTCCATGGTGACGACGCGGGCGCTCGCCATCGTCAAGTCGCTGCTCAGCGAACGCCAGGTGCCGGTACTCGATACCGCGATCATCGAGCGTTCGGCCTTCCGCGATCTCTTCGATTGCGGCGGCACGCTGCACTCGCTCGATCCGGCCCGTGTCAGCAATATCGACCGGGCTCGCGAAAATGCGCTCTGTTTCGCCGAGGAAATCATGCGCAAGCTGCCCGTCCGGCTTCCGGCCGCTGCGCGCTCGACCGGGCCGTTGATCCGCTCGGCAGCCTGAGAACGACGTAGACAAAAAAGAATGCGCCCCGGTCCGCTGGGGCGCATCTTTCGTTTCGGCGATCGCCCGGCGGTTCTACGGCTTTGCGATGCATTCGCGCTTGCGCGGAATGTTCGCAGCGTTGTTGCCGCCGGTGACCTGTTTGATCTGGCCGGCAGGGCAGGTGCCGTCGTCGACAAGCACCTTGACGCCGGAGCCTAGCTGGCCCGCGCCGGGTTCGGCCTTCATCGTCGGCGAGCAGCCGGCGGCAAGGCTCGCGCCCAGCATGAGCGCGGAAATGATCATCATTCTGCTGTTCATCGCATCCCCTCAGTTGTT
This sequence comes from Hyphomicrobiales bacterium, assembly GCA_900471485.1. Taxonomy (GTDB): domain Bacteria; phylum Pseudomonadota; class Alphaproteobacteria; order Rhizobiales; family Rhizobiaceae; genus Rhizobium. The sequence continues at coordinate 72,744 of UCEU01000041.1, read as the reverse complement.
TGGTTCAAGCAAGAGCGATGAGGGCGCGGCCGCACATGTGGTCCCCCGACCATGCGCGACCGCTTTTGCCCGTCCGCCCCGACGCGCCTATCAATGGCGATTTCGCGAGCCGGCGCATCACCCGAAAGGGGGAATTCACCTGCACCACCGAAACTATTTAGACTGGTGATCCTGCCTGTGGTGGTTGTTCACCACCGCCGGTGGTCATTGGGGGATTGATGGCCGTTTCGGAACAGACTTACGACGGGCTCGTGGACACTATCTACGGGCTGATCTTCGGCGAGGCGACGTGGGAGGTCTTTCTCGACCGGCTGAACGCCATCGTCCCGGGTGGCCGCACGACGCTCTTCTATCATGACGCGGCGCGGTCCGAAGGCGCCTCGCATATCGACCGCGGGTTCGACGAAAAATGGGTGGATGCCTATGCCCGGCATTTCGCCAGCATCAACCCCTGGGGCGAGGCGATGGCCGGCATGCCGCTGTGGAAAGGGTTCGTGGCGGAGGACATGCTGCCGCGCGCCGATTTCCAGAAGACCGAGTTCTACAACGATTTCTGGAGAGAATGCGGCGAGACCGGGATCGGCATGACTCTGCTCAAAAGCGAGGGCCGCGTCTTCAATATATCCAGCTCGATCGCGATTGGCGAGCCCGAGGACAACAGGGTCTTCGCCAATCTCCTGACACGGCTTGCGCCGCATCTTCACCGCGCGGTCGTCTATTTCGACAGCGCCATGGGGCCGAAGCCGATCTCGGAGATGGACGGGCGGCTGTTCGATGCGATTGGCGTCGGCGTTGTCATGGTCGGGCGGGGCGGCAAGCTGGTCTCCGCCACGGATCTCGGCACCCAGGCGCTGGAGAGCGGGCGCTTCCTGCGGCTGGGCTTCCAGGGCAATGTAGAGATCTCCGACCCGGATGCACGCTCGCGGCTCACCCGGATGTTGGCCGATCGCGAGGAAGACGAACGGCAGCAGGTCCTGACCGTCGAGGGCACCAAGCTGACCTTCATCAAGCTTCGGAAGGCGCGGACGTCCTATTTCTTCGATGCGCCGGAGGTGGCCGTCATCATAGAGACGCCGACGCCCACGGTTCAGGTGGGCGACTTCGTGCTGCGGGAGAGGTTCGGGCTGACGAAAGCGGAGATCCGCATCCTGCACGGGCTGATCCAGGGGACGTCGATCAACGAACTCGCGATCAACGCCAACCGTTCGCGCGAGACGATCAGGTCGCAGGTGAAATCGATCTACGCGAAAACGGGCGCGAGATCGCAGGTCGAGCTGTTCCGGCTGGTCTACTTCCGGGAACAGCCGAAGAGCTTTCGCTAGGCTGTGGACTCGCTATGGCGGAGAGCGCCGAACGAGCGCCGATTTAGGTCGTCAGGTTGGGGACGAACGACCATTCTTCCGCCATGAACTCAAGCGTTTCATCGCGAAAATAATATAAGAAATGCCGAGAGCTAGCGGTGTCTGGTCCGATCTCTTCCCAAGACACGGCATCCCGGTCGGGGTCAGAACCGATTAGCTCATAGAACTCGCCCCAACGAGGAGCGACACCGCTGTAACGACCATGGCCGTCTACCTTATACCATTCATGATCATTGGTGCTGTCCCAGCGCCACCGGCTGCAGCCAACAAATTTCAAAGTGCCCCAGGTCTCATCAAATCTCGGGGTGTTCTTTGAAAACAGGCTCAACGCCCTGCGAATACCCGTCGGCTCTTTGTCACGCATGGGCCTATACGAGCGGAAACGGACGTTGACGGAGGAGCCCTCAACTGAAACCTGGGGCTCTGGCGCATTTGGTTCGTCCACCCAACCTTCGCCGAGTTGTAGTTTATCAAACTTGAGCATGGATTACGACTAGCCGACTTGCATAACCGCTTCTACTCAATTTATGAGTTCACGGCCTAGATCAGTCGACGAACTCCACCGTCACGCCCGGCTTGACCATCTTCGCCAGCTCGGTCGCATCCCAGTTGGTCAGGCGGATACAGCCGTGGCTCTGCGTGCGGCCGATCTTCGAGGGCTCAGGCGTTCCGTGAATGCCGTAGGTCGGCTTGGAGAGCGCCATCCAGACGGTGCCGACGGGGCCGTTCGGACCTGGCGGGATGTTCAGGATCTTGTCGTTGGCGCCCTGCTGGAAATTGATCTTCGGGTTGTAGGTGTAGCCGGGATTGAAGGCGACGCGCTCGACTGTCACCGTACCCGAGGGGGAAGGGGTGTCGTTGGAGCCGATCGAGGCGGGGTAGGCGGCGATCAACGCGCCGGAATTGTCGTATGCCAGAACCTGCTTCTTGCCCTTGTCGGCGATGATGCGGGCCACGCTGCCACTCTTGGTTTCGCCGGGATTGACGACCTTGATGATCGTGCCAGGCAGGGTGAAGTCGGCGCCGGGGTTGAGTTCCTTCAGGAAGGCTTCGTCCATGTGGAAGCGCTCGGCGAGCGCTTCGGTCGTGGAGGTGAAGGCGAGAGAGGTGAGCTGTGCCTTGTGGGCGTAGTCCTCAGGGATCTCGGCGACATAGGGGCCGGCGGCGTCGGACTGGGTGATCGTATAGCTGACGACCGGCAGGCCGCCGGACATGCGCAGCTGTTCCAGGATCGCGTCGGTGTTGTTGGGGTCGAGCTTTTCGCCCGTCATCTGTTCATAGGCGTAGATCGCCTTGGTAACGTTGGCGCCCATGTGGCCGTCGATGGCGCCGGGGGAAACGCCTGCACGGTCGAGGAAGACCTGCAATGCCACGATTTCGGACTTCGACTTGTTCTTCAGCGAAATGACCGGCTCGGACGGCGCCTGCGGCTGTGTTGCCTGCGGTTCGGGCTGATAGGGGTCTATCGAGGCGTAGTCGTCCTGACCCTGAGGATATGGCTGATCGAGCGGCTGGCGGTCGATCGACGCTTCGCGCGGGATCGCACCGGTGACGGCGCCGCGCTCCTGATAGCGCGTGCTGCCATATTGCTGCTCTTCGGCATAATAGGGATCGTTGTTGTAGGCGTCGCGGCTATAATTATCGCGTGACGGCGGCGGCGGATAATAGCCGCGGGCACGGGCTTCCGTCGCGACGATGTTGCCGTAGCCGTCGACCAGAACGCGGTTGCCGCTGCGATCACGGGCGTAGCCGGTGCCGGATGGTACGTAATCGAGAATTTCGCCGTTCGGCGTGATGAACACGGTGCTGCCCTGGCGGCGGTATTGCTGCGCACCCGCATCGGTGGCCGCACCCGCGAGGGTCAGCGCGATGATCGTTCCGGACAATGCCGATTTCAGAATGCGATTCACGTCTACGTATCCTTCAGTGACTTGGCCGACACACACCTGCGAATCTTGACGCTAGTGTGGAATTTATGAAATCGTGCTGAACAAAACATAAAAATTATCGTGATTTCTCCTTTACTCATAAACATTTGCGGTGGCCAGTCGGTTCCATCACGACTGGCTGAGGGTGCGGATGCGACGAAGGCGCCGGTCCTCATTGACGAAAACCGGTGGCGGAACTAACCCTTTGCGCGAACGCGTCATCGCGGGGAGGAGACATCATGGAATTCGCAGCCGCTCGTGGTCCGCGCCTTGTGCTGGACGAAAGCTCGGTCATGGATATCGGCGGATGCACCGTCGAGGGCGTGGATATCGCGCCGAAGAAGGCGGTGCCCGACGACGGCGACGCGCGCATCTCACATTCGGTCGAAGGTTTTCTCTTCACCTGCGGGCCGGATCATATCCGCCACCGCGAGCCGATCCCTGGCCGAACGGATGGCAAGGTCTATCCGCTGCACGGTTCGGCGTCCGGCCATGCCGCGAAGGTGCTGTGGACGAAGTTCGAGAACGGCAATGCCGAGTGCCGTGCCGATATCGACATCACCACCGTCGAGGGGCGCCCGGCGAGGATCGAGCGACACTGGTTCATCGACGGCGCGACAGGGGAGGTCCATCTGCGCGACCGGGTGATCAACACCAGCACCGAGACCGTTCCGACATTCCTGATGTACCACATGAATGTGGGCGGCAAGTGGTTCGACGCGGGAACACGGCTCGAGGGCGAGATGCTCGAGAGCGGCGGCTTTCCCTGGAATTTCGGCGAGGATCCCGGCGGCATCTTCTGCGTCGAGGCGCCCGCGACCGTCGATGGTTTCGCCGAAGTCCGGCTCGGGCCGATCGCCGCCATCAAGGGCAAGACGCTGCGGGTGCGGGTGCTGGCGGAAACGCTGCCGCATCTGCAGGTCTGGCGCAACCAGAACACACCTGTCGACGTGCTGGGGATCGAGCCCGTTTCGCATCGCTGGGTCTCACGCTCCGAGCTCGAGGCGGGCGGTGAATTCGTCATGCTCAAGCCGGGCGAGAGCCGCGACTACGGGCTGAGCTTCGCGTTCGTCTGACAGGTCGATTCACGGGTGTCGTGTGGTTGACGACATGCATCGGGCGGCGTAGTCATTCAGCCCACGATTTCAGGAGTATTTGCGATGGACATCCGCCAGATCGACGACGAATATTCGGTTTCCGGCCAGATCACGGTCGATGAGCTCGACGAGATCAAGGCCATGGGCTTCAAGTCCATCGTCTGCCATCGTCCGGACCAGGAAAGCATGGACCAGACCCCGTTCGCCGATATCGCGGCGCGGGCCAAGGAACTCGGTCTTGAGATCGCCCATGTTCCCGTCGGCCCAATGGGCGTGACGGAAGAGGCTGTCGCCGGCATGGTCGACGCGCTCGACGAATTCCCGCGCCCGATGCTCGGCTATTGCCGCTCCGGCGCCCGCTCGACGGCGATCTACCAGAAGACCCATCACATCCGCACCTGATCCAAGGCGCGGGCCGTAAAGTCCGGCGCTGCGCTTGAGGTGCGGCGCCTCTTTCATTTCATGACAAGGAGAATACCATGAGCATCAAGCGTATCGACGCCGGCGCCCGCATGAGCGGCGCGGTCATCCACGGCAACACCGTTTACCTCGCCGGCCAGGTTGGCGAAGGCGCAACCGTGACCGAACAGTGCAAGGACGCGCTCGGTGAAGTCGACCGCCTGCTGGCCGCTGCCGGCTCCGACAAGTCGAAGATCCTGCAGACGCTGATCTACCTCTCCGACATCTCGGACTTCGCCGAAATGAACGCCGCCTGGGAAGCCTGGGTCGACCCGGCCAACACGCCGGCCCGCGCCACCAGCGAAGCCAAGCTGGCCGCTCCGAAGTACAAGGTCGAGTTCATCGTCACGGCTGCGATCTAAAATCGTTTCCATTGCGATTTGAGAGCCGGTGAGCATGTGAACTGCCCCGGACGCTGGATATCTCCAGCGCCGGGGACAGCTCACGGTCTCACCGGCTTTTTGTTTGCGCGATTTCCGAGAGCGTGCGGGTCGGGGTGATCGCCTCGGGGTCGAGCTTGATCTCGATGATTGATGGAAGACCGCTTTCGCGGGCGCGCTCGAAGGCGGGGGCGAAGTCCTCGGTCTTTTCTACCGTCTCGCCATGGCCGCCATAAGCGCGGGCAAGCGCTGCGAAATCGGGATTGGTGAGGCCGGTGCCGCTGACGCGGCCGGGATATTCGCGCTCCTGATGCATGCGGATCGTGCCGTACATGCCGTTGTTGATGACGAGCACGATGATCGGCAGCTTGTAGCGGATGGCGGTGGCGAATTCCTGGCCGTGCATCAGGAAGCAGCCGTCGCCGGCAAAGCAGATCACTTCGCGATCCGGGAACAGCTGCTTGGCTGCGACGGCGGCGGGCAGGCCGTAGCCCATCGAGCCGGATGTTGGAGCCGCCTGGGTGTTGAACTGGCGGAAGCGGTGGTAGCGATGCTGCCATGTGGCGTAGTTGCCGGCGCCGTTGGTGAAGATGGTGTCCGGGCGCGTGTTCTCTTCGATCCAAGCCATGATCGGACCCATGTGCACGTCGCCCGGTCCTGTCTGCGGCGGTGTCGACCAGGCGAGGTAGGATTGATGCATGCGCTCGGTGCGCTCGGCCCATCGCGCCTGCGTGGGGGCTTCGAGGTCGGCAAGGGCTGCAACGAAATCCTGCGGACTGGCTGATATGGCGAGATCCGGGCGATAGATACGGCCGAGTTCGGACGGGTCGGGATGGATGTGGACGAGTTGCTGCTGCGGGTAGGGAATGTCGATCAGCGTATAGCCGGAGGACGGCATTTCCGACATGCGGCAGCCGAGCAGGATCAGAAGATCGCTCTCCTTGATCTCCCGCGCCAGCTTAGGATTGATGCCGATACCCACATCGCCGGCATAGTTGGGATGCAGGTTGTCGAACAGCATCTGGCGGCGGAAGGAGCAGCCGACGGGCAGCTTGAAGCGTTCGGCGAAGGTCTTGAAGTCGGCCACCGCATCGGCATCCCAGCGCGAGCCGCCGAGGATCACCATGGGGCGTTCGGCCTTCAGCAGGCGCAGATAGAAGTCGTCGACCTGGCTGCGGCCGGGATGGGCTTCGACGCGGGAATATCGCCTGGCGCGGGGCGCCTCGACCATGTCGCGCAGCATGTCCTCGGGCAGTGACAGGACGACGGGGCCGGGGCGGCCGGAGGTGGCGAGCGCGAAGGCGCGGGTGACGAATTCGGGGATGCGGGCCGCGTCGTCGATCTCGCCCACCCACTTGGCGTATTCGGTCAGCGCGCGGCGGAACTCGACCTCCTGGAAGGCTTCGCGCTCCCGGGCGTCGCGCTGGACCTGGCCGATGAAGAGGATCATCGGGATCGAATCCTGCCTTGATATGTGCAGTCCCGCGGTCGCGTTTGCGGCGCCGGGTCCGCGAGTGACCATGCAGATGCCGGGCTCGCCGGTGAGGCGGCCCCAGGTGTCGGCCATCATCGCGGCACCACCCTCCTGGCGGCAGACGATGACCTCGATGTCACTGTCATGGAGCGCGTCGAGGACGGCGAGAAAACTCTCGCCGGGAACGCAGGAGAGGCGTTTCACCCCGTTTGCCTTCAATGCCTCGACGATCAGTTCTCCGCCTGTCCGTTTCATTTCTTCCCCTCCCATTCGGCAAGTTCGGCCAGCACCTCCTCCTGGTGCTCTCCCAGTCGCGGACTGGGCCTTTCATAGCTGAGCGGCGTGCGCGACAGGACGACCGGCGTCCTGACACCGGGAATGACGGTGCCGGCGCTATCCTCGAGATCGATGCGCAGGCCGCGCGCGACGATCTGCGGATCGTTGAACATGTCCTCGATGGTGTTGATCGCGCCTGACGGGACCGCGTTCGCCTCGCAGGCCGCAAGAAGATCGGCCTTTGCCCATTTCAGCGTTTCGGTCGAGACCAGGCGTCTTACCTCGTCACGATTGGCGACGCGGGCCTTGTTGGTGGCGAAGCGTTCGTCGTCGGCGACCCCTTCGAGGCCGAGGATGGCGCAGAGCCGGCGGAACTGGCCGTCATTGCCGATGGCGAGGATGAGATAGCCATCTGATGTGGGGACCACCTCGTAGGGCGAGATGTTGGGATGGGCATTGCCGAGGCGTGTCGGCGGACGGCCGGATATGAGGTAGTTCATGTTCTGGTTGGCGAGCACGGCCGACTGGACGTCGAGCAGCGCCATGTCGACCAGCTGGCCTTCGCCGGTCTTCAGCGCGTGGATGAGGGCTGCCTCGATCGCGGAGACCGCGTAGATGCCGGTGAAGATATCGGCGATGGCGACGCCCGCCTTCATCGGCTGTCCATCGGGTTCGCCCGTGATCGACATGAAGCCCGACATGCCCTGGACGATGTAATCGTAGCCGGCGAAGCCGGCGTAGGGGCCCGTCTGGCCGAAGCCTGTGATCGAGCAATAGACGAGCTTCGGATTGATCTTGCGCAGGCTCTCGTAATCGAGCCCGTATTTGACGAGGCCGCCGAGCTTGAAGTTTTCGATGACGACATCGGCGGTGGCGACCAGCCGGCGCACCAACGCCTGGCCCTCTTCGCTGCGGAGATCGGCGGTTATCGAGCGCTTGCCGCGATTGGCGGAATGGTAATAGGCGGCCGAGAGGTTTTCGCCATCGGCACCCTCGACGAAGGGGGGACCCCAGTGCCTCGTGTCGTCGCCGCCATCGGGGTTTTCGACCTTGATCACATCGGCGCCGAGATCGGCCAGCATCTGGCCGGCCCAGGGGCCAGCAAGAACGCGTGCTAGCTCGATGACACGAATGCCTGTGAGCGGCGCTTTGTTAGGCTGGGTCTGCGTCATGTTCCTCCCAGGATCAGATCAGGGTGCCCGCGTCTCCTCAGATGTATCGGATACGGGCTTGGATGCAAAGCGCCGCTCGCGCCAGATGATGTAGAAGCCGGAGCCCATGATAATGAAGATGCCGAGCCATTTCAGCGCATCCGGGAAGTCGCCGAAGACCAGCCAGGCGAAGGCCGTGGCCGAGACGATCTCGAAATATTGCAGCGGGGCGAGCGTCGAGGCGGGCGCCGAGCGATAGGCATAGACGCCGAAGATGCCGGCGATCGCGGCGGTGACGCCGACGCCGAGCAGATAGAGCCAGGCGCGGGTATCGGGCATGACGGGATCGAGGATATCGGAGCCGCTGCCGTGGCCGAGATAGAGCAGGATGGCGCAGATCAGCAGGCCCCAGAGACCCATGTGGAACTGCATGACCCATGGGTCCTCGTGCTGCGCCAGCGCCCGGTTCATCATCGCGGAGATGGCGATGCAGACGGCGCTGACGACGGGCAGAAGTGCGACATAGCCGACTTCCTGGAAGCTCGGCTGGATGATGAGGATCGCGCCGAAGAAGCCGACGCCGCAGGCGGTATAACGCCGCCAGCCGATCTTTTCCTTGAGGAAGATGCTGCTCAGGATCGTCAGGATGATCGGCTCGACGAAGAAGATGGCGATGGCATCGGCGACCGCCATGTATTTCAGCGTGGTGACGAAGGAGATCATCGAGACGGTGATGATGGCGCCGCGGATGGCGTGGAAGAAGCTCTGCCTCCAGGTGATGTCGGCGAGGTTTCCGCGCCAGAGGATGATCGGCAACATGCAAAGTGCCTGGATACCGAAGCGCGCCGCGGTAATTTCCGCCGAAGGGATCGTGGCGATCGCGAGCTTCGAGAAGATATCGATGACGGGCGAGATCAGCACCGAAATGAACATCAGGACGAGCCCCAGCATCACCTCCGAAGAGGTGTTGACGGGCAGGGAGGATTTACGGTTGTTCATGTCGGTCCTTCTGGATCAGGACTGCACGACGGCCTGGTCGCACCAATCGGCGAATGCCGAGATGGCCGTGTCCGCGCCGATCTCGTTCAAGGTCTCGTGGCGCATGTCCTGATATATTTGCATGTCGATACGGCGAAATCCCGCCGCCTTCAAATGGTTCGAGAGCCAGACGACCGCGCGTCCGTTGTCCGTTGCCGGGTCCTTTCCGCCGCCGACCAGATTGATCGGCATGTCCTTGGCGAGACGGTCGAGAAGCGACCTTTGCGTGGCCCGGAACGTCAGCTCGAAAACGTCGAGCCACAGCGACACAGAGGCATCGAAGCCGCAGAGCGAGTCGGCGATATATTTATCGACCGCGACCGGATCACGCGAAAGCCAGTCGAAAAGGGTGCGATGGTTGGGTACGCTCTTGCCCCAGGTCTCGAAGGTGAGTTTCGGGAGCAGGGCGCTGGGGACGTCGGAGCCCTTCAACGCGCGTTCGGTGCGCAGGATCACCTGGGCGGCGCGGCCGGCGAGGCCGGGGTTGAAATTGGAATTCCAGACGGCGAGGCCGTCGAATTTTTCGGGATGACTGATGGCGGCGTTGAGCGCGATCAGCCCGCCCATGGAATGCCCGAAGAGGATGACCGGCAGGCCGGGATAGTGGCGGGCCGCGTGGTCACGCATCGCAGCGACGTCGTCGATAACGGCTTTCACGCCGTCGCGGCGGGCGAAGCGGCCGATCGGCGCGTCGTCGGCGGTCGTCTCGCCGTGGCCACGATGGTCGTGCGCATAGACGTGATAGCCGCGCGACACCATGGCGTTGGCGAATGTTGCGTAACGGCGGGAGTGCTCGGCGAGGCCGTGGCAGATCAGGAGAATGCCGTTCGCATCGCCCGTTGCCTGTTGGTGATGATAGGCCAACGATGCCGTCGGCGTTTCCAGCCGCTCAGTCTGTGCGAACATTCAGGTCCTCCTTCCTGCGAGATGACCAGATCGGCCGGCAAATGCAACACAGTGGCCTGCTTATAGGGCGGGAAATTTTACCCTGTTGATCAAGGGTTGCGGCGGCAAACGCGGCATGCTTATCTGTTCATGAATTGTTCCTTGGAGGTGGTGATGAAGAATCTCGTACTTCGCGCGGCGTTGGTCGCCGCGATGATGACGGTCGCGGGCGGCGTCTGCGCGCAGGAAGGCGGCGGGCGGACGCGGTTCATTCTGGCGGCAAGCTGGCAGCCCGCCTTCTGCGAGACCAACCAGCGCAAGCCGGAATGCACCAGCCAGACCGGCGAGCGCTTCGACGCCAGCAATTTCTCGCTGCACGGGCTCTGGCCGATGCGCAAGGATTATTGCGGCGTTTCCGACGCTCAGCGATCCGCCGACAAGGACGGCGACTGGAAGGATCTGCCGGAGGTAAAGCTTTCGGCAGGCACCAAGGCCTCGCTCGACAAGGTCATGCCCGGGACGCAATCGGCGCTCGAGCGGCATGAGTGGATCAAGCACGGCACCTGCACCGGCATGAGCGCCGACGCCTACTTCGCCGATGCCGTGAGGCTGGTCGGCGAGCTCAACGGGTCCGCCGTGCAGGAGCTGTTTGCCGCCAATATCGGCAAGTCACTGACCGGAGACGCGATCAGGGCGGCCTTCGACAAGAGCTTCGGTCCCGGCGCCGGCGACCGCGTGAAGATGAGCTGCCGCCGCGCCAACGGCAACCGCATCATCAGCGAACTGACGATCGGCCTGTCTGCCGATGCGACGGATGGCAAGGGCAGAGATCTCGGCGACCTCATCCAGGGCGCCGGTCGCACTTCGTTCGGCTGCAATGAAGGCCTCGTCGATGCGGCGGGCTTTTGAGGCCGTAGGATAATCTCAATTTTTGACGTCTATCGTCCTGGGCTGGCGGTGACCAACAGCGCGAGTGACGATGGTGTCGACTATTTCCCTATCCGACAGCGGTTCCGCCGTTCGCGAAATGCCTCTGTGGCGGATCTTTCTCGTCATCTACGCCACGGCGCTCGTGATGGTGCTGCTCGATGTGGCCGACGGCGTGCCCTTCGTCGGCGATGTCGACGACCAGTTGCGGGAACTACAGATCCGCAGCCTGATGTCGGCGCAGGGACATTGGTTCGATCTGTCGCTGCCCTTCGTCTCCATGCCGGAGGCCTACGTCTCGCCGTGGTCGCGGCTGGTCGATCTCCCCTATGTGGCGATTGCGTGGCTCTTGCGGCCATGGCTGCCGGTCGGGCAGGGGCTGTCGGTGGCGTTTCACATCTGGCCGCCGATGATGCTCGGCATTTTCGGCCTGCTCGCCGCCGCTGCGGTCCGCCGGTTGATGAGCGGGCTTGCGATGTCGGGAACCGCCTTTTCGTTGTCGCTGGTGCTGATGACGATGCTGATGAGCATCGGCGTGCTGGAATTTTCGCCCGGCCGCATCGATCACCACAATGTCCAGATCATCGCGCTGATGATGATCTTCGGCGGGCTGGTGCGGTGGGATCGTATCGGCGGCCTGATGGTCGGCGCCGGTGCGGCCATTTCGACCGTGATCGGTCTCGAATGCCTGCCCTTCGTCACTATCGTCTATGCCGGGCTGGTCGCCTGCCATATCGCCGGATTCGGTGATATCAGGCGGGTGATTGTGCCGGCGTCGGTGTCGATGATTGTTGTCCCGGTCGTCTCGGCATTCGCTTTCCTTGGCCCCGTCGGTGCGCTCTCGACGCAATGCGATGCTTTCTCGGCGCCCTATATCGTGCTGCTCTGCGGGTTCTCGCTGATCCTCGGCGTTTGCGCGGCGTTGCAGGGGCGGGGCACACATCCTGTCGTCAAGTTGCTGTCGCTGGCGGTGCCCGGCGCTCTCCTGCTCGGCGGCGCGGCCTTGATCTTTCCATCGTGCCTCGCTGGGCCTTACGGCGTCATCGATCCACTGTCGCGGGCGCTGTGGTTTGACCGGATCTGGCAGGAGAAGAGCATCCTCTATTTCTACGAGGGCGGCCGCTACAATCTGCTCTTCCTTCTCGGCCTAACGGCAAGCTTCGCGATCCTGGCCCTGCCGTTTCCGATCGCCTGCGTGCGCAAGGGGCAATACGGTCCGGCCATCGCCTATCTGATGTCTGCGGGCGCGCTGGTGCTGACCTTCTTGATCACCCGCAACATCCGCTTTCCGATGGTGTTCCTGCCGATCTTCCTGCCCGCCGTGGTGGCGATGTATACAGGGACGCGGCCGGCTTCCGGCCGCGCTTACGGTCTTGCGGCTGTTGGGCTGGTTGCGCTCCTTATCGGCGGGCGGTTCTGGTTTCCGCCGGTGCAGAAGCCGTTCGATGCGATCGACTACATGGCTGGCCTGGATTGCAAGGAACAGGACTTCTCGGTGCTTAGCAACGTTCCGGCTGGCCGTATCGCCTTGCCGCAGGGGCTTGGCCTGCAGGTTGCCTTTGCCGCACCGCCGGGCTTTTCCGTGGGCGCCATACCGTTTCATCGGGCATCTCCCGGCATGAAGCGGATGTACGAGGCCTTCCTGACCTCCGATCCCGCACTTCGTCGCCAGGTGCTGGCGCCGTTCGACTACGTGGCCGTCTGCGCGTTTCCCTATGCGGTCGATGCCGCGCAGGCGCCGCTTTATGCAGAGCTGGTGCATGGCGGCGGCTGGCCAGGGCTTGAACGGGTGGCATCCGGCGCGCCCAGCGATTTCAGGCTTTTCCGGATCGATCATGCGGCGTTGCAGTAGAGCGGGCTGATTTTCCGCCGCAAACGGCGTGTGATCCGCGACAAAGCGGGTGGATTTTGCCACTGGCGCGTTGCCCCCGGGCGCCAATTCGCCTACATAGCGGCAAACCAATTTCCCCCGGAGCAGAATTACCGATGGCACGTCAGTTCATCTACCACATGTCGGGACTGAACAAGTCCTACGGCGCCAAGAAGATCCTCGAAAACGTCAACCTGTCGTTCTACCCGGATGCCAAGATCGGTATCCTCGGCCCGAACGGCGCCGGTAAGTCGACCGTGCTGCGCATCATTGCCGGCCAGGACAAGGAATTCACCGGGGAAGCCTGGCTCGCCGAAGGGGCTACCGTCGGCTACCTCGAGCAGGAACCGCATCTCGATCCGGCCAAGAACGCCTTCGAAAACGTCATGGAAGGCGTGGCCGACAAGCAGGCCGTGCTCGACCGCTACAATGAACTGATGATGAACTATTCCGACGAGACCGCCGACGAAGGCGCCAAGCTCCAGGACATCATCGACAGCCAGAACCTCTGGGACCTCGAACAACAGGTCGAGATGGCGATGGAAGCGCTGCGCTGCCCGCCGAAGGATGCCGACGTCACGCTGCTTTCGGGTGGTGAGCGTCGCCGTATCGCGCTCTGCCGCCTGCTGCTGTCGCAGCCGGACCTGCTGCTCCTCGACGAACCGACCAACCACCTCGACGCCGAGACGATCGCCTGGCTTGAAAAGCACCTGCGCGACTATCCGGGCGCCGTGATGATGATTACCCACGATCGCTACTTCCTCGACAACGTCACGGGCTGGATTCTCGAGCTCGACCGCGGCCGCGGCATTCCTTACGAAGGCAACTACTCCGCTTACCTGCAGGCGAAGGCCAAGCGCATGCAGCAGGAAGCCCGCGAAGAAGCCGGCCGCCAGAAGGCGCTGTCGCGTGAACAGGAGTGGATCGCCTCCAGCCCGAAGGCCCGTCAGGCGAAGTCGAAGGCTCGTATCAAGGCCTACGAACAGCTGGTCGACGCGGCCGAAAACATCCGCCCCGGCGATGCGCAGATCATCATCCCGGTCTCCGAGCGTCTCGGCCAGGTGGTCATCGAGCTCGAAGGCATCAACAAGGGCTTCGAAGGCCGTACGCTGATCAACGATCTGTCGATCAAGCTTCCCCCGGGCGGTATCGTCGGCATCATCGGCCCGAACGGCGCCGGCAAGTCGACGCTGTTCAAGATGATCACCGGTCAGGAAAAGCCGGATGCCGGCTCGATCCGCATCGGTGACACCGTTCATCTCGGTTACGTCGACCAGAGCCGCGATGCACTCGACGGCAACAAGACCGTCTGGGAAGAAATCTCGGGCGGCGCTGAAGTCATCAAGCTCGGCAAGTTCGACATGAACTCCAGAGCTTATTGCGGCGCCTTCAACTTCAAGGGCGGCGATCAGCAGCAGAAGGTCGGCAATCTCTCGGGTGGTCAGCGCAACCGCGTTCACCTCGCCAAGATGCTGAAGGCCGGCGGCAACGTTCTGCTCCTCGACGAACCGACCAACGACCTCGATACGGAAACGCTCGGTGCGCTGGAAAGCGCGCTCGAAGCCTTCGCCGGCTGCGCCATCATCATCAGCCACGATCGCATGTTCCTCGACCGCCTGGCGACGCACATCCTCGCTTTCGAAGGCGACGGTCATGTCGAATGGTTCGAAGGCAACTTCGAAGACTACGAAGAAGACAAGGTTCGCCGCCTCGGCCCTGACGCGCTGAACCCGGGCAGCCAGGCCTACAAGCGCCTGACGCGCTGATTAAGCCTTCGCGCCAGCTGAAAATGGGAGCCTCGGGCATGTCCGGGGCTCTTTTTTTGTGAGCCGAGCCGCGTCGCGATCTGCACAGGGAATTTCGTGAACCGATCGAATTGTCGCTTGTCACTGCCAATCAAATCACATAAACATATCTTTATATCTTGATTGGGTGGTTTATGGTGGAGCCTGTCAGACTTGGACTGGATGCGTTGGTGGACGTGCTGCGGGCAGCCGGCGAGCCGACGCGCCTGCGTCTGCTGGCGCTGCTTTCGGCCGGCGACCTGACTGTGACCGATCTTACCGAAATTCTCGGCCAATCCCAACCGCGCATCTCGCGCCACCTGAAGCTGCTTGGCGAAGCGGAGCTGATTGATCGCTATCAGGAGGGCGCCTGGGCCTATTTCCGGCTGCGGCAGGACGGCAAGGCGGTCGCCTTCGTCCGCAACCTGTTGCGGCATGCCTCCGAGAACGATCCTGTCATCCTGCGCGATGGCGAGCGTCTTGCCGCCGTCAAGCGACAGCGCTCGGAACGGGCGCAGGATTACTTCAGCCGCAACGCCGCCGAGTGGGACGAGCTTCGCCGCCTGCATGCGGCCGACGAGGAAGTCGATGCGGCGGTGATCCGCCTGCTCGGCAGTCAGCCGATCGATTCCCTCCTCGATCTCGGAACCGGTACGGGGCGCATCCTGCAGCTTCTCTCGGGCCTCTATCGCCGGGCAATCGGCGTCGATGCCAGCCGCGACATGCTGAGCGTGGCGCGCGCCAACCTCGACAAGTCTGGGATCACCAAGGCTTCCGTGCGCCATGCCGATATCCTGAACCTGCCGTTCGAGGCGCAGGATTTCGATGTCGTGACCATCCACCAGGTGCTGCACTTCTTCGACCAGCCCGAGATCGCCATTAGCGAGGCGGCGCGGATGCTGCGTCCGGGCGGCCGGCTCGTGGTCATCGATCTGGCGCCGCACGCGCTTGAATATCTTCGCGACGAGCATGCCCATGTCCGTCTCGGCTTCTCGCACCAGTCGATGTCCGACTGGCTGCGCAAGGCGGGGCTGGATGTCGAGCAGGTCGTCGACCTTCATCCGGGGCATCAGGGCGGGCAGGGGCTTACAGTCACTGTCTGGCTCGCGCGTGACCCCAAGACACTTGTGGCCTCCGCCGAGAGCGCCCTACCTACCTATGCCGGGAGTGAATGACATGACGCTGGACAGTGACGCGCGCCGCAAGATCGGCATATCCTTCGAGTTCTTTCCGCCGAAGTCGCCGGACATGGAAGGCCAGCTCTGGAACACGGTCAGCGAACTGCAGGACTGGAATCCCGATTTCGTCTCGGTCACCTATGGGGCTGGCGGCACCACCAAGGCGCCGACGCTGGCGACCGTCTCGCGCTTCCTGTCCGACACGCCGCTTGCCACGGCCTCGCACCTGACCTGCGTCGGCGCGACGAAGGAAGAGACGCACGGCGTCATCGAGAGTTTCCGCAAGGCCGGCGTAAAGCACTTCGTGGCACTGCGCGGCGATACGCCCGCCGGTGTCGGTGCGCCCTACACGCCGCATCCGGGTGGCTATGCCAACGCGGCCGAGCTCGTGGCCGGCCTGCGCGAGATCGGCGGTTTCGAGATTTCGGTTTCCGCCTATCCCGAAAAGCACCCGGAGAGCCGCGATACGGCTGCCGATATCGAGATGCTGAAGCGCAAGGCGGACAACGGCGCCGACCGGGCGCTGACGCAGTTCTTCTTCGATAACGACAATTTCGAGCGCTACCTGGAAAAGGTGCGGGCGGCCGGCGTGCGCATTCCCGTCGTGCCCGGTATCATGCCGATCCTGAACCTCACGCAGCTGAAGCGTTTCGCCGGCGCCTGCGGTACCGTGATCCCCGCTTTTCTCGACGAGCGCTTCGCCGGTTATGACGACAAGCCGGAAGAGCGGGCGAAGGTGGCGGCCGATGTCGCCGCCGAGCAGATCGAGGATCTCGCGCGCCGCGGCATCAGCGATTTCCATCTCTACACGATGAACCGCGCGCCGCTCGTCTCCGCGGTGCTGACCAATCTCGGCTTCAAGCGCGAGGGCGCAAAGGGCAGGGGCGCCGCGGCCTGATCGTGTACTGAAAGTTTTGAGTGGCTGATAAAGAGAAAGCGCATCTCCTCCCGAGATGCGCTTTCTCAATTCACCCGCTTCGTTCGTTACTCAGGACCTCTGGCCGGTCTTGAAAGACCCCCACTGCTCAGATGAAGAGCATCGTCAAAACGAACGCAAATGCCGCACTGACCAACAGGACATTCAAGGATTGCGTTAGTCCCATGTCTGTCTCCTTGCGTTAACAAGGCGATACTATGTCGGAAATGCGTCGGTTGGGAAGCGTATTTTTTGCTGCGTTGCGGCGAAAATGTCACATGGAAGCCGGCTCCGGCCACGTAAATCGCTGAAAAACAAGGCGAAGAACGGCCTGAATTTTATTCACACTTTTTAACGGGCGGTTAAAGTGGGCGATCCGGGGCTTAATGCCTGCGGCGGCGTCTCGCTCTGCCGCAATCGCCTGCACAGCAAGGGAAATCCCACGAAAAAGCCGGGCACTTTGGCCCGGCTTTGCATGATTCGTCGTTTTGAAGGCTCAGAGAGATTCGAGAAGCTTCGGCGTAGCCCAGCCGTCGGCCGGCATGCCCAGGCGCTGCTGCTGCTTCTGAATGGCGACGCGGGTGCCGGAGCCGAGGATGCCGTCGATGGCGCCGACGTCGTGACCCATCGTGTCGAGCTTGGTCTGCAGTTCCTTCATCTGGTCGTTGGTCAGGCCCTGTTCAGGCGTACCCTTCAGGTAGGGCTCCGAGCCGGAGAGGCGGGTCGCGAAATAGGCGGCCGAGGTCGTGTAGATGAAGGACTTGTTCCACTCGAGATAGATGCCGAAGTTCGGATAGGCGATGAAGGCCGGTCCCAGGCGGCCCTGCGGCAGGACGAGATCGCCGCGCAGCGTGCCAAAGCTGCTGTCGCCGTTGCGCGGCTTGACGCCGAGCGCGAACCATTCGCCTGCCGTCATCGTACCGCCGAGGCCCGACTTCTCGAAGGGCAGGTCCTGCGGGATGATGACTTCCTGCAGCCAGGGCTGGCCCTTCTGGAAGCCGAGGTGCTGGATGAACTTGGCGGCCGTCAGGATGGCGTCCGGGCCGCTCTGCTTCAGGCGCACATGGCCGTCGCCGTCACCGTCCATGCCGTAGGCGACGATATCGCGCGGCAGCATCTGCACCTGGCCGATTTCGCCGGCCCAGGCGCCGGTGTTGGTTTCAGGGTCGAGGTCGCCGTGCTGGACCATCTCGATCAGCGCGATCAGCTGCGGGCGGAAGAGCTCCGGACGGCGGCAGTCGTGGGCGAGCGTGACGAGCGCGTTGCGGGTGTTGAAGTCGCCCTGCACGGCGCCGAAATCGGTCTCCATGGCCCAGAAGGCGGTGATGACACCTGACGGCACACCGTAGTCCTGTTCGGCGCGGGCGAAGACGTCGGCATACTGCTTCATCTTCTGGCGGCCGATGTCGAGGCGGGCCTGGCTGACGGTGCGCTGCGAGAATTCGAGGAAGGTCTGCTTGAAGACGCCCTGCGCGCGGTCGCGGCTCAGCACCTTCGGATCGATCTGAGCGCCTGCGAGCGCCTTGTCGGCGGCTTCGGCGGAGGCGCCGGCTGCAATGGCTTCGGCCTTCACGCCGGCCAGGAATTCCGTGAGGTCGCCGTCGCATGCGGGAGCAGGGGCTGCGGGAGCGGTTGCCGCGGGCGCTGCCGGTGCCGGGGTCTGTGTCTGTGTCTGGGCCGTCGCACCGCCGGCCAGGGCGGCGGCAAACAGGAGTGCAAGTGCAGAGCGGCTTGCGAGCGAGCGGTGCATGATCTTCTTCCTCGTGATCAATGAATAAGCCGTCGCTTTCACAGATGAATGTGACGGAAGCAAGAGCGATTACGAGACGTTACTAAGAATTCGTGTCCTTGGAAACAGAGGCCACCCAGTTGTTCCAGTTCTTTGCCGAACCAGCGAACACATTAATGTCAGTCGGCCCCTTGATGCCGGGAATGACGCCTGTGGAGGTGTACTGCCAGAAGGCCCAGCGGCGGTCGGCATAGGTGACTTCGGGATGCTTCGCGACCGAGCGGACCCAGAAGTGATAATCCTGGAAGTAGCCCACGAGGTTGTCGCGGTGGAAATCGACGGAGGTATAGATGATCGGTCGCTTGCCGTAATAGGCCTCGAGACGGTCCATGAAGCGCTGCAGCTGGGCGCGCACCGTTGCCGGATCCGGGCGCAGACGGCAGGTCTTCGATTCGGAATTCCATTCGACGTCGAGGACCGGCGGCAGGCGCATCGATTCCTTCGGCACGTTGCTGATGAACCAGTCGGCCTGTTCGTCGGGCGTCGAGCAGAAATAGTAGAAGTGGTAGGGAGCGTGCGGAATGCCGACGGCGCGGGCGCGCTGCCAGTATTCGTTGAAGCGCGGATCGACGCGGTCCTTGCCCTCGGTCGCCTTGATGAAGGCGAAGGCCACGCCGGAGCTCTTCACCGTCTGCCAGTCGATATCACCCTGCCATTTGGAGATGTCGATGCCGTGCACGGCGTTCTGCGCCGGGTGCTTCGCTCCGAAGTCCTGCGGATCGGTATCCTGGAAACGGGTCTTGGGTTTTACGGACGCGGTCTCGAGGAGGTCGTACCCGGAAGAGGTGCAACCAGCCAGCATGGCGACCAACGGCAGAACGCAAAACAGAAGCCGGCGCATATGTAGTCCGTGAAACGAATGATCTTGTTGCCCCACAGCCTGACCTTCGAAAAACACGCGTCCAGCAGAGGAATGCTCCTCTTTTATTCATATCAACGTAAAAAATCGGTTAGTTTCAAGCGAAATATCAGCGCCTGCTGATAATCGTCGCGCGCCACGCGTAACCGCCGCCGATGGTCTCGAAGGTCAGTTTCGCGCCGTTTTCAATGGCTTGGGCTTCCAGCACCTGCCTCAGATCGGCGCGCGGCGTGACATGAAAACGCGCGAGCCATCCCTTCAGAAATCTGGCGAACCAGCGAGGCAGCTTCTCCTGCTGGCCGAAGTCGACGATGTGGAGCTCGCCGCCGGGATTGAGGGCGGCGATTGCCGAAGCCACCGCGCGCTGCCAATCGGGGATCATGGAGAGCGCGTAGGAAATGAGGATGCGGTCGAAACCGGCGACGCCGAACTCTGCCGGCGAGAAGGCGGTTGCGTCGGCGACGCGGAAGTCCGGCGTGGTCCCGCTGTTTGAAAAGGTCTTGCGGGCGGAGATCAGCATCTCCTGGGAGATGTCGAGGCCGAAGAGCCGTGCCTGCGGGTAGCGCTTGTGGGCGAGCGCCAGGTTGCGGCCGGTGCCGCAGCCGACTTCGAGCAACGTGCCGCCCTGTGGCACGTTCAGGTTCCGGATCGTGTGATCCCGGCCGAGCAGGTAGTATTTGCGGGTGAGGTCGTAAATGTGCCGCTGGTAGCGGTACATGCCGTCCATCAGGCCGGCATGATCCTCGGTGCCGGCGGCAGCGCCCGTCTCGACCTTGCTCACGCGTTCTTCCCGTAGATGTGGAAGGCGCCGTAGATGGCCGAGCGGTCGAGCACTGTGAGTTCGCGCGAGCGGTCTTCCATGTAGGTCCACTGGTCGCGGATCGCGGGCGAGAGGCGGCCCTCGATGATGCTCTTTTCGGCTGCCGTGCGGAAGATGACGCGGGCGCCGGGGCGCGCGGTGCGGCTGATCTCGGCCCAGAGGTCGTTCAGCTGCTCGTCGGTCATCCAGTCCTGTGCGTCGAGAAGCACGTAGCGGTCGCGCGAGGCGGCCGGCTCGCGAGCGAGCAGCTCGGTGAAGCTTGCGTGGTGGACGCTGACGCGATCGACATTGCCGCGGATCGCTTCGTAATGCTCGGGCTTCAGATAGGTGGGCAGCGGGCCTTCGCCCTCAGGGGCGTAGCGGCGGCCGAAGGCCTGCCAGGCGAAATAGTTTTCCCGCATCGGGAAATGGCAGGCGAGCTTTTCCAGGCGATGGCGCAGGACCGGGGCGATCGAATGGTCGGCGGCGAGGCTCGCCAGTTCGTCATATTGCTGCGGCGGGATGCCGAGGCCGAAAAGCGAGCTCTTGCGGCTGGTGATCCAGCGGACCAGCGGCTTTTCGAAGAGGGGCGCGATACGCTCGTCGAAGAACTGGCGCTGTTCGCGCAGCGAGCGGGTCTTGGTCATCTCGGTCAGATCGACGCCATGCAGGCGGCCAAGCAGGTGGGCGGCGCCGATGAAGCGTCCGAGCAGGCCGGTCTGGTAGATGTTGCGATCGAACACGGTGATGCGGCGGCGGCCGAAGCGACGGCCGTTCCAGTAGGTGCGGGTCGCGGCGTCGAGGCCGTTTGACAGGAACTGGTCGAAAGCGCGGCTGTTGGACGTTTCGCGCGGGGTCGCCAGGAAACGGACGAGATCGGCATGGCCCGGCAGGTCGCGGAAGGCCGCGAGCTTCAGGCGGTTAAGCGCGATGTGGTGCGGGTTGAGATCGACGACATCGATCGATGCCGGGCTCTGCGAGAGGTAGGCCAGCATGTTGCAGCCGCCGGAACCGATGGTGACGATGCGGTGATGCGGCTCGAGCTCCATCGCCTGCATGTCGAGATCGGGATCTTCCCAGATCTGTGGATAGACAAGTCCGGAAAACAGCAGCCCGAAAAGGCGCTCCGAAAGGCCCTCCCTGGAGAATGCCTTGTGGCGGAGAAGAGCTGCCTTGAGTTTCCGGTTCTTGCGGAAGCCGGCATCCGGTGCAAATTCCGTCATGTCTGTCTTTCACCCTTTTTCGGTTTCAGGGCGTTTAGCGCGCGGGCGCTACAGTTTGATGACGCAGCCTGTGGGTAGCCTTTCGTGAGACAGCGGACGGTTGGCGTTTCGGGGCTATCGCGGCCCGCCGTTTTTTGCTTCTCTGTAGGAGGGAGGTCGACGATGCTGGGGTTGTTGCGTGTCCTGAGAGTGCTCGCGCTGTTGCTGCTTGTCTGCATCATCGGCGGCGGAGCGTGGCTCTATCAGAGCCCGCCCGAATTGCTGCGGATCGGTGACGGCTATGCCGCCAAGATCGTCTGCTCGAATGTCTTCATCGCCGGTCGCGATGAGGCGGAAGTCCTTGAAAACGATGTGCAAGCGCCGGGAAATCCACTGCTGCGGCTGATCCGTGTCAGCGTGGACCGGGAGCGGAAGCGGGTCACCGCGCGCATCCTCGGCCTGTTCGCGCCGGGCTATGCGATGTATCGCGGCGCCTTCGGCTGCACCGCCGTTCCTGGTGGCGATTTCGAGCAGGCCGAGCGCTTTGTTCCCGATGTCCCCGATGTGGCCGTTGCGAAGCGGGACGCGCCATGGCCGGATGGCGAGCGGGTGGATGCCAGCGATGAGAAGGTCACTGAAATCCTCGATGATCCCGCGTTGACCGGTGGCGAGATGCGGGCAGTCGTGGTCGTTCATGACGGGCGAATCATCGCCGAGCGCTACGGCGAGGGCTTCGATGCCACGGCGCCGCTGATCGGCTGGTCGATGACCAAGACCGTCAATGCGGCCCTTGTCGGGCGGCTGATGCAGGAGGGGCGGATCAGCCTCAGCGACGATCACCTGCTGCCGCGCTGGGGCAACAGCGACTATGCGCGAATCAAGCTGAGCGACCTGATGGGCATGGAGAGCGGGCTGGCCTTCAACGAGGATTACGGCGCGGTGGCCGATGTGACCCGGATGCTTTATCTCGATCCCGACATGACTGCCTTGCCGGCCTCGCGTCCGCTTGCGCAAAGGCCGGGAACGGTCTTCGACTATTCGAGCGGCTCCTCGGTGCTGATCTCCCGCATATGGATGGACCGTGCGGGAGATGCCGCCACCGCGCTGGCCTATCCTGCAAAGGCGCTGTTTCAGCCGCTCGGCATGGAAAGCGCCGTCTTCGAGGTCGATGCGCGCGGAACCTTCGCGGGCAGTTCCTATCTCTACGCCACCGGGCGCGACTGGGCGCGGTTCGGGCTGTTCCTGCTGCAGGATGGTGTGTGGAATGGAGACAGGCTGCTGCCGGAGAGTTTCATGGCGGCGGTCAGGGCGCCCACGGAGGCGTCCGGCGGCAAATACACGAAGGGGCAGGCGTGGCTGGCGGCGCCGGGAGGCGATTCGAGCGAGAAGGCGGGACTTCCCGCCGATACGTTCTGGATGGAGGGGCATGACGGCCAGAGCGTGGCGATCGTGCCGTCCGCCGGGCTCGTCGTCGTCAGGCTGGGGCTGACGCCCAGCCGGCTGGGCTACCGGCCTCAGGAGCTGGTGAAGGCGATCCTCGCGGCTTTACCGGCCAAGTCTCAGTAATTGCCCTGGGCGATGTCGTCCAAGCCCTTGCGCTTGGCATCGTAGTAGTAGCCGCGCGCATAGAGGCGAACGGCGTCGTCTTCCTTGTTGTCGGAGACGACCCAGGCGCCGCGCAGATATTTCGCGGCGTATTTGATGTTGGTTTCGGCGTCGAAGAGACCGGCGGGCTCGCCCTCGTAGCCCATAGACTTTGCGGTGTTGTACTTGATCTGCATGAGACCGAAGTAGCCGCGCTTGTTGTAGGCCTTGGGGTTATAGCGGCTCTCGCGGTGCACGACGCGGTGCAGCAGCGAGGCCGGAACCTTGTACATCGCCGAATACTTGTCGATGATCTTGGTGATCGCGCTCTTTTCGACCGTCGGCGCGCCATCGTCGGTGTCGTCGTCGCTGAACATCGGCGGTGCGGTTGGCGGATCGATCGGGCCTGAGGTGTCGAAGCCGTAATCGCTCATCGAGCGCGGCGTCGTATCGATCGCCGACAGTGCTGCCACGGCGCCGTTCTGCGGCATGGTCGCGGCAAAGGCGAGCTGCGTGGCGTTGGCAGGCGTGCCCGGGCGCGGCGTCGGCACGACCGACTGGATCGCGGTCATCTCGGGCGTCAGCGGGATTTCGGTGCTGTAGCCCGTCGCGGTGGGCTGCACCTGTGCGGTCTGCTGCGCGGCATCGGTGGAGGGCATCGCGGCTGCGGCAAGCGAAGGATTGGCGTCGGTCGCCTGGGCGAACATTGCCGTCGGCTGAACGCCTTCGGCCGCCGGAATGGCCGCGAACGTTGCGTCTTCGCCCGGCTTCGGGGTCGGAAGAATGGTCTGTTCGGCCATCAGTTCCGCCTGGGATGTGTATTCGACGCTAGAGCATCCGGCCACTACGCCGCACAGCATCGTGGACACGATGAGACTGCGTTTCAGCCCGGAAAAACCGATCGCTACCATTCTCTCACTTTCGTGAAATGCGCCGCCCGGCAGCATTCAAAAGTTACCAAGACCTTACGTCTTGATTTCCCCATTAACGTATTCGTTGCAGACGGGCAACCCGCCGAAAATATTTACGCGGCGATGCGCCGGTAACCGGCCGTCACGGCGCCGGCCGCGATCAGCAGCGTGCCGCCCGTGCGGTTGACGGCGCGCTGGACGCTCGCCTTGCGGATCAGGCCACGCGCGGCGTGCGCGGCAAGGGCGTAGACCGAGGCGTTGATGGTCGCGAGAACAAGGAAAGTCGCTTCCATGATCAGCATCTGGCCCATGAAGGGAAGGGCGGGATTGAGGAACTGGGGAACGAAGGCGATGAAGAAGACGATGCTCTTGGGATTGAGCGCCGTCACCACATAGGCGTGCAGGAAGATCTTCAGCGATTTCTCTTCCGGCAGGTTGTCGTTGTCGGCCACCCGCTCGGAGATGATGGGCGCGCGCCAGAGCTTGATGCCGAGCCAGATCAGGTAGGCGCCGCCGATCCACTTCAATACGGTGAAGAGCGCGGCGGAGGCGGCGAGGATGGCACCCAGTCCGAAGAGGGACGCCGTCATCGCCGTGAAATCGCCGAGCGCCACGCCGCTCACGGTCGCAAACGCCGTCTTCCGGCCATGGCCGAGCGCATAGGAGACGACGAGGAGAATCGTCGGCCCCGGGATCGCCAGCATGATGGCGGATGCGGCGGCGAAAGCGAGCCAGGCTTCGAGCGACATGGAATCTCCTCCTAATTCTTAAAAATTAGCAAAGACACCATATAAGCGTCCAGTCAATTACGCCGATTTGTATTTCTGTCCGATCGTGTTCATCACTTCGCCGAACCACGCCGTCGAGATGTCGAAGGCCTTGCCGCCCTTGATCCGCGGGAATTCGATGGTGCGCAGCTTGCCGTTCTGGCCCTCGTCGTGGCCGGTCACGCCGGAGGTTCCGTTCAGCGCGCTTTCGACCGCAAGGTTGGTCATGCTCTGGATCAGACGCAGGTCGTCGCTGTTGGCGGCGGCCGAGCGGGCGAAGTATCCCGATTTCTGGACGAGCGAGCGTTCGGCGCCGACGAGGCTCGCAAACTGCTTCTGGAACCAGCCGCCGACATTGATCGTGTCGATCTTGACGTGGCCGAAGGCATCGCGCTTGACGGTCTCGCCGGCGGCTTCGCGTTCTGCGACGATGGCATCGAGGCAGGCGCCTTCCGAGACGAAGACCGTGGCGTGGCCGGTGCGGTCCATCACTTCCTTCAGGCGCGCCGCTTCCTGGTCGAGATCGAAGGCGAGCTCGGGCAGGTAGACGGCGTCGATGCTCTTCATCTGAGCATTGGTCATCAGACCCGGGACGTAGTCGTAGCCCGCCGTGCGCTTGAGATAAGCGCGCGCGGTTGCCGCGGTCAGCCAGCCGCAATGGCGGCCCATCACTTCGTGGATGATCAGGGTGCGGGGGGCGGCGGTCTGTTCGTTGCTGACATTGTCGAAGAAATGCGCGCCGACTTCGGCGGCCGTCCAGGCGCCGAGCGACTGGCGGATCGGCACGACGTCGTTGTCGACCGTCTTCGGCAGGCCGACAACTGTCAGGTTATAACCGTTGGCCGAGAGGTAAGCCGCGAGATCGGCCGCTGTCGTGTTGGTGTCGTCGCCGCCGATGGTGTGGAGAATGGTGACGCCGTCATTGGCGAGGCGTTCGGCGGCCACGCGCAGCGGGTTCTCGCCTTCCTTCACCAGGCCGCGCTTCACGCAATCGGCGGCGTTGGTCAGCTTGACGCGGCTGTTGCCGATCGGCGAGCCGCCGAAGCGATGGAGCAGCGGCGCCTTCTCGCGCATCTCCGGGGTGATCTTGACGCTGTCGCCGAGCAGTACGCCCTGATAGCCGGAGCGGTACGCGATGAGCTCGATCTCGGGGGCTACGTCGCTGTAGCGCTCTATCAGGCCGCCGACCGCGGAAGAGAGACAGGGTGCCAGGCCTCCGGCGGTGAGCATTGCGACTTTCTGTTTGGCCATGATCCCTCCGTGGACATATCTGCACTTCTCGGTGCGGCTTAGGTAACGCATGGATGCGGCAGGGAAAGGGGCCTGTAAAGTGTAGTTTTGATGAAAAGCGGATCGCGTTTGCACGATAGGCGGCGAAGCGGATCGGAAGCGCTGATATAATCGTTTCAAGCGTGCGTTGGGATCGCGACAGCGGCTGTGGAAATCGCCTCGCCCTTTTATATGAGAGTCGTCGACTGTTCGACGAAGCGGATCAGCGGCGCAATCATTACAGAATCGTGAAAGGTGTTTTCAGCCCTGCGGGGAAACGTCGCCTTGCAAAAGCAACCATTATTTGTTCAAGGTGTTTCCTCTTTGGAGCTAGGGAATCCGTATGTCTTTCTGGGAAAAACTGTTGAATGCCATCGGCACCACGGCGGGCAATGCCCTGTCGGCGGTGGTGGAGGCCATTCGCACGGTTTTCGAGGGAGATCCCGAGACCCGGCGCAAGGTCGCATTCTCGGTCGCGATCATCGCCTTGTCGGCCAAGATGGCGAAGGCTGATGGCATCGTCAGCGAGAAGGAAGTGCAGGCGTTCCGCGAAATCTTCGAGTTTCCGCCGGAGCAGGCCGCCAACGTCGCCCGTCTCTATAATCTCGCCCGCCAGGACGTGGCCGGCTACGAGGCCTATGCCGAGCGGCTGTCGTCGCTGTGCACGACCTGCGCCGCTAACTGCCCGGTGCTGGAAGAGGTTCTCGACGGACTGTTTCACATCGCCAAGGCCGATGGCCTGATCCACGAGAACGAGATGTCGTTCCTGCGGCGCATCGGCGAGATCTTCCAGATGAGCGACGAGCGGTTCGACCGGATCGCTGCGCGCCACGTCTCGATGGGCCGCGATCCCTACAAGGTGCTCGGCGTATCGCCGTCGGACGATTTCACGACCATTCGCCGCCGCTATCACGGCCTCGTCACCGAGCATCATCCGGACCGGCTGATCTCGCGTGGCGTGCCTGCCGAGTTTCATGCGATCGCAAACGAGCGTATGGCCGCGCTGAACGCCGCCTATGAAGCGATCGAGAAGGAACGCCGTGCCGCATGACCTCGTTCGAGGCTGACTACAAACGGGCGAGCGTGCAGGCCTCGCCGAACCATGGCGAGCGCGCGGATGGGCGCAAGCCGGATATGATCATTCTCCATTATACCGGCATGCCGACGGCCGAAGGCGCGCTCGACTGGCTCTGTCGCGAGGAGAGCCAGGTCTCCAGCCACTACTTCGTTCATGAGAATGGTGACGTCGTGCAGCTCGTTCCGGAGGCGCGGCGGGCGTGGCATGCGGGCAAGAGCAGCTGGCAGGGCGAGGGGGATATCAACTCGCTTTCCATCGGAATCGAGATCGCCAATGCCGGTCATCCGGGCGGCTTGCCGGACTATCCGGCAGAGCAGATAGCGGCGGTTGTGGAATTGTGCCGCGATTGCGGCCATCGTTGGGCGATCCCGCCCGAGAGAGTGCTTGGGCACTCGGATGTCGCGCCTGTTCGCAAGGTCGATCCGGGTGAAAAGTTCCCCTGGGATGTGCTCCATCGCGCGGGTATCGGGCACTGGGTGGAGCCGGCGCCGATCGCCGGTGGGCGCTTCTTCCAGCGCGGAGATCGCGGGCAACCCGTGGAAGCCCTGCAGTCTATGCTGTCGCTCTATGGTTATACGACTGAAATCACGAGCGAATTCTGCGACAAGACGGCTGGTGACGTCGAAGCCTTCCAGCGCCATTTCCGGCAGGCCCGCGTCGATGGCATCGCCGATTTCTCGACGATCGACACTCTGCATCGCCTGCTTGCATCTCTTCCGCGTTATTCCGCATAGGCTGCAGCTTTCGCAAGCTGTGATATGTCAGGAAATCACCGGCTTGCTGCGGTGCCACATGTTTTCCCTATTATCTCCTCATTGCGAT
The DNA here is from genome assembly GCA_900471485.1 of Hyphomicrobiales bacterium. Lineage (GTDB taxonomy): Bacteria > Pseudomonadota > Alphaproteobacteria > Rhizobiales > Rhizobiaceae > Rhizobium. The sequence continues at coordinate 44,940 of UCEU01000041.1, read as the reverse complement.
GGTCTAACCCCGATCGCTGAACGGCGCCGGATGTCCTGTTTCGATTTCTATTCCGTCGTCAATTGAAACTAAAAAGAATTGCCGCGACCTGCACTCTGCGGGCGCCGGTATCGTATCGGTCCGTTTCTTCCATGCTGGGCCGATATTTCTTTGGGTCGGAGTAACTAGACTAAATGAGAAATGTGATTGCTACTGTGGTGTGCGCAAGCGCACTGCTGACGGGATTTAATTGCGCCTTCGCAGGCGATTGGGGCAACAGGGCACAGACAATTCCTTTGAAGACTGTCGACCGCACAAGCGGTTATGCAATGCCTGATTTCTCAGCCAAGCCTTCCAACACGTATTCCGCCATCATCGTCAAGTATGCCAAGCAGTACGACGTTCCTGTCGAACTGGCGCAGGCGGTCGTGCGCGTCGAGAGCAACTTCAATCCGAACGCCCGCGGCAGCGCCGGTGAAATCGGTCTCATGCAGATCAAGCCGGCCACGGCGAAGATGATGGGCTATGCCGGCACCAAGAAGGGCCTGTTCGATCCCGAAACCAACATCAAGTACGGCATGAAGTACCTTGCGGCCGCGCATGAACTCGGTGGCGGCGAAACCTGCAACACCATCCTGAAGTACAATGCCGGCCATGCCGCAAAGCGCATGAACCCGGTCTCCAAGGCCTATTGCGGCAAAGTGCTGGCAATGCTCTGACATGACGTTGCAGGCGGCGCATCGCGCGCCCGGACCTCTTCGGTCCGAACGGCGGCTTCGCCTGGAAATGTGTTGCGCGAGAATCGGTTCGCGCCCGCACTTAACAATGTGATTCAACGTGATGGCTGTGCTATCTGACCTCGAAACGAGGTGATGCATGGCAGTCGATTTCAAGGTGATCATAGTTGGGTGCGGAATGATGGGCGCGGCCGCGGCCCGCCATCTCTCCGGCATGATCGATGGGGTCTGCGTCATCGGCTCAAGCGAGCCGGTCGAACGCAAGACCCATCACGGGGTCTTTGCCAGCCATTACGACGAGGCGCGGATCACGCGGACGTTCGACGACAACATCGTCTGGGGAACGTTCGCCGCGCGCTCGCTCGACCGATATGCCGAGATCGAGGCGAAGAGCGGAATTTCCTTCTATACCGAGGCCGGCTGCCTCTTCGCGGGTCCGACGGCGGTGCCGGGGCAGGGCTATCTCGGGCGGGCGCTTGAACTCAGCACGCGCATGTCGCTCGATGTCGAGACGCTCGACGCATCGGCGCTGCGGGATCGTTTTCCGCAGTTCTCGCTCAATCCGCAATTCTCAGGCTATTACGAAAAGCGCCGTGCAGGCCACGTCAATCCGCGTGCGTTGGTGCGGGCGCAGACGAAGCTCGCCGTGTCGGGCGGTGTTACGCTTGTCGATGCCACCGTCACGTCGGTCCGCGACGAGGGCACGCATGTCGCGGTGACTGCTGCGGGGCAAACCTACACGGCCGAGAAGGTGCTGGTGGCCGCCGGCGGATTCAGCAATTTCAATGGGCTGCTGCCGGCGCCTGTCGATATCCGCGTCGCGGCGCGCACGGTGGCCTTCTTCGAGCTCGGGGAGCGCGAGATGGCGCTGTTCGGCGACATGCCGTCGACGATTATCTTCGGTGACCGCGACGAGGATCACGTCTACATCCTGCCGCCGGTGCGCTATCCCGACGGCAAGACCTACCTGAAGCTCGGCGGCGATCTGGAAGCGCGTAGCTTCGCCACGCTTGAGGATGCCGGCCAGTGGTTCAGGTCCGATGGCGATCTCGCGGAACGTGATCAGCTGGCGGCGGTCGCGCTGCAGGCGATGCCGGGGCTTTCGGGTTGCCCGGTAACCAGCGCGCCTTGTGTCGCGACGTTTACGGCGACATCCTATCCCTATGCAGGCTTTACGGATTCACCTCGCATCGCGGTTCTCACCGGCGGCAACTTCGTCGCCGCCAAGTCGTCAGACGAACTCGGCCGCCTGGGCGCGGTCTTGATGACGCAGGGATGGCTTGGGGAAGAAGATTTCGGGCGCGAGCTGACGCCGGTCTTTCTATAGGGAGCGGCGGATGAGCGGGCACTTCAGGTATATCGTCGTCGGCAGGGGGATGATGGGGGCGGCTGCGACCAGGCATCTGGCGCTGGCGACGGATGGCGTGGCGGTGATCGGACCGGAGGAACCTGCCGACCGAAAGAACCATGACGGCGTCTTTGCCAGTCACTACGACGAGGGGCGGATCACCCGGACGATCGATCCCGATCGCGACTGGGCGCTGCTCGCCAACCGCTCGATCGCACGTTACCGCGAGATCGAACGCGACAGCGGCGTTTCCTTCTATACGCCGGCGGGTTGCCTCGTCGTCGGGCCGGCGCGCGTCAGCGGTGACGGATATGTCGCGCGGACGCAAGACGCGGCGCAGTCGCTTGGTGTCGAGACGTCGCTGCTAGACGATACTGCCTTGAAGCAGCGCTTCGGCTACTTCCGCTTTCCCGAGGGAAGCGAAGGCGTCCACGAGGCGACGGGCGCCGGCTATATCAGCCCGCGCAATCTCGTGCGGGCGCAATCGGTTTCCGCGGCGAAAGCCGGGGCGGAGATCATCGACGACATCGCGGTTTCCATTCGCGAGGAGGGCGGTCTCGTCTCCGTCGAGACGGCGGGCGGACGAACCTATCGCGCCGAGAAGGTGCTTCTGGCCGCGGGCGGTTTTTCCATTGCGGAGAATCTGTTGCCGCAACCTGTTGATTTGAAGGTTTATGCGCGCACCATCGCTTTTTTCGAGGTGAGCGAGGCGGCCGCCGAAGCCTTCGCCGGGATGCCGTCGCTGATCGCCCACGGGGCGGATGGTGCCGACGGCATCTACATGCTGCCGCCGATCCGCTATCCCGACGGCAGGCTCTACATGAAGATCGGTGGCGATCCCGATGACGTCATCTTGCAACGTGAGCCTGAACTGCGCTCCTGGTTCAGGCAGGACGGGCGTGAGAGCGTACAGGCGCATCTGGCGAAGATGATCTCGAGGCTGGTGCCGGAGCTTGCGCCGGTTTCGACCTCGACGGGGTCCTGCGTCGTGTCGTTCACGCCGAGCGGATATCCGATGATCGGCTACGGTGCTTCGCGAAAGATCGGCGTTCTCACCGGCGGCTGCGGGACCGCAGCGAAGAGTTCGGACGAGATCGGACGCCTCGGCGCGGAGCTGCTGCTCGAAGGCAGAATCAAGGATCAGGGCTACACGACGGATTTCAAACCCTATTTCCGCTAGCCGCGCCCGATATTTCGGTGGCATTCCTCAGCGCTCTCGGTTAAGGGAGCCATGCCAGTTGGCCGGGCAGCCGCGCTTTACCAATGTCGAAAGACGGTAAGGTGAGGAAAGTCCGGGCTCCACGGAAACACGGTGCCGGATAACGTCCGGCGAGGGCGACCTCAGGGAAAGTGCCACAGAAAGCAAACCGCCTGCCTCGGCAGGTAAGGGTGAAAGGGTGGGGTAAGAGCCCACCGCATCTCCGGTAACGGCGATGGCAAGGTAAACCCCACCGGGAGCAAGACCGAATAGGGATGACGCGGACGGCGCAAGCCGTCCGGCTGGTTTCCAGGCCAGTCATCCGGGTGGGTTGCGAGAGGCAGCGTGCGAACGTTGTCCCAGAGGAATGGCTGCCACGTTCCGGTTTCGGCCGGAGCCATACAGAACCCGGCTTACAGGCCAACTGGCGATTGTCTTCTCGTAAGACGTCCACGCGACGATCGCGTCAATGCGCTGTCGGCGCCGCCTTCAGGCATTCGTCGCAGGTCGTGCTGCTACGCGCAAGAATAGACCATCGCTTAAATATAGCGCCGCACTGGTCACAACGGATTTCCGTTGTCATGCCCTTCTTCGCAAGGGGAAGTGGGCCTTGAGTTGAGGCTCTTCCGTATAGAAGGCCTTTTAATGTGAAGTTTGTCATCGCATTACTCCACTTTTATTGTTTTAGCATTTATTAATATGTGTTCGTTGCTGATTAAATCAATTCTCCCTGCTCGCATTATTTAGCTTGATGCTCAGTCATCCGAAGGTGGTGCGCTACCTTGTCCATTGCGGGATCGTTGCGCTTCATGGTTGCGGCTATGTTGAACGACGCGGGCGCGGGCGCTCTCCGATTGCAAAGATCGCCGCTTTCGCCTACGCCTTGGCGGTACAGTCTGGGGAGGGCTCCTTGCGCGGTTTGGTGGCGGTTCTGGTTTCGGTGGTCGTGAGCGGCTGCACTCCGTACGGATCGGAATACGATGCCGTCGCCTATTACCTGCGTGGCGGCAGTGCCGCGCGCAGTGCGGTCGAGCAGAAGTGCATCGAAAGGCGCAGTTCGCAGAAGTCACGCCAGGAGATCGCGGCCGAACTGAACATTCCGGAAAAGCGGGTTCCGACCGTGGTCTGCGGCCGGATCATCAACGGTATCGCTTCGGGACGAGTCACGCGCGACGACTATGTCGCGCTTTACGGTCAGGACAAGGTCACGCCGAACATGCAGGCCGTGCTCCTCGGCCAATAGCCTCGGTCAGTTCAGTCCGCTATATAACTGCTTTCAAAAGATTATTCTGTGTTTCAGAGATGCGGCCTCGTGGCATTTGCGCGGCGGGAGGAGGCGATTTTGCGCGCTCTCGAATGCGTGATCATAACCCTTTGTTAAACTTAACAGCTTATGAATATTCGATACTGCGCTCATCGTGAGACGGGCGTTTCCCATTGACGCCCATATGGTCCCATGTTATCCCATTCTTGCACTGCGCTAGGGCAATCAGCTGCCCATTCTTCGCAAAGCCAAGATGTCTTCCGATCCGGAAGCGTCGGGTGGGTTCATGCCCGTCCGGCTTGCGACGCCGTGTCTGAGGTTCAGGGTTTCGGACATGTGTTTTTCGTCCGGGCTCTTTCGGGAACGGATGTTTCGTGTCATGAGCCGCTTCCTTTCAAATGCGACCAACAGGATCGATTCCAAGGGCAGGGTTTCCGTGCCCGCGGTGTTTCGTTCCGTGCTGGCGCAGCGCAATATCCAGGAGCTGTACTGCTTTCAGGATTTTGTGTTTCCGGCGATCAGCGTCGGCGGTTCGGATCTTCTCGAAAGGTTCGAGCGGCAGATCGCTGTGGAGGATCCGTTTTCGCCGGAAGCGAACGCGATGTCGCTTCTCATCCATGGGGGCGGGGTCTTCATGAAGCTCGACGCCGAGGGGCGGCTGATGGTCACGGATTTCATTCGCGACTTCACCGGAATCTCGGACGAAGTGACCTTCGTCGGTCGGGCGGATCATTTTCAGCTGTGGCAGCCGGAGGCATTTCAGGCGGCGCAGATGCAGGCACGAGGGGAGCGCGCGGGCAAGCGTTCCTGAACAAGCGAGGGAACGGAATGGCGGCGAATCCTGGCGAAGGTTCAACTGAAGCCGGTGGCGGACCGGTTCGCCACATTCCGGTTCTTCTCAAGGAAGTGCTCGTGGCGCTGGAGCCCGGCGCGGGCAAGGTCATTCTCGACGGCACTTTCGGGGCTGGCGGATACACCTCGGCCATTCTGGGCGCAGGCGCCGAGGTCATCGCGCTCGACCGCGACCCGACGGCGATCGCAGGCGGACAGGCGTTGGTGGCGTCGAACGACGGTCGCCTCAAGCTCATTCACTCGCAGTTTTCGCACCTCGCCGATCACGCGCCCGAGGCTGGCCTCGATGGTGTCGTTCTCGATATCGGCGTCTCCTCCATGCAGATCGACGAGGCTGATCGCGGCTTTTCCTTTCAGAAGAACGGGCCGCTCGACATGCGCATGTCGGCATCCGGCGTTTCGGCCGCAGACGTCGTCAATCGCGCCAAGGTGGCCGAGCTCATCCGCATCTTCCATTTCCTCGGGGAAGAAAGCCAGTCGCCGCGCATCGCGCATGCGATCGAGAAGCGGCGCGCCGAAAAGCCGTTCGAGACGACGCGCGATCTGGCCGGTCTCATCGAGATCGTCACTCCGCGCAAGATGAAGGACAAGATCCATCCGGCAACGCGGGTCTTCCAGGCGTTGCGCATCTTTGTCAACGACGAGCTCGGCGAGCTGGCGCAGGCGCTGTTTGCCGCCGAGCGCGCGCTGAAGCCGGGCGGTCGCCTCGTGGTCGTCACCTTCCATTCGCTGGAAGACCGCATCGTCAAGACGTTCTTCTCGGACCGCGCCGGCAAGGCCGTCGGTTCGCGCCACATGCCCGTTGCCCATGAACGGGCGGCGACCTTCGACAGGATCGGCAAGCCGATGGTCTCGGCAAGCGATACCGAAGCGGAGCTCAATCCGCGGGCGCGTTCGGCCAAGCTGCGTGCCGGTCTCAGGACCTCGGCGCCGGCCGAAGCCGCCGACATGTCGATCTTCGGATTGCCCAATCTAGCCAGTCTCGGAAAGCTCGGAGCCTGATATGCTGAGAACCTTCGACCTTATCCTTGTCGGTGTGATGGTGGCGGCAGCCGCCGTTACCTACACGATCAAGCATCAATCCGAACTGAAGCTCGAGGAAGTCCATCGCCTCGAAGCCGAGATCAAGCTGGAGAAGGACACGATCGACCTCCTGAAGGCCGATTGGGCGCTGCAGTCGCAGCCGAACCGCCTCGAGCGCCTCGTCAACAACTTCAACGGCGAACTGCAGCTGCAGGCGACGCCCTCGACCTCGCTGGTGCATGCCCGGGAGCTGCCGATGCTGAAGTCGCAGGTTCCTGTGCCGGATATCGCCGACGCGAAGGCCGGCAAGCCCAAGCCGAAGGCGAAGCCGGCAGCGCCTGCCGACGAAGATGACATGGCAACCGGATCCGTGGAGTAGAGATGTCCTTCCTGTCCCGCATCATGGTGCTGAAGAGCCAGGCGCATTTTTCTGCCGGCGTCTATAATCGCTTCGGCGCTCCTGCCGGCAGCGTGCCGATCGAGGGATCGCGAAAGAAGCGGTCCGGTCAGGCGAAGAGCCGCGTCGGCCTGCTGATCTGCGGCTTCGTCGCGGTCTACTGCGTGATCGGCGCACGCCTCGTGGAATACGCGGTGAAGGACCCCGAAACCGTCTCCAGCATCCTGCCGCCCGACCGTCTGCTGGCGTCGCGTCCTGATATCATAGACCGCAACGGCGAGGTATTGGCGACCGACATCCGCACCGTCTCGCTGTTTGCCGAGCCGAACAAGGTGGTGGATGCCGACGACGCGGTCGAGAAGCTGTTCACTGTCTTGCCCGACCTCGACATGAAGGGCACCTACAAGAAGCTCGCCAACCGCAATTCGCATTTCGCCTGGCTGCGCCGGCAACTGACGCCGAAGCAGCAGAGCCAGATCCTGGCGCTCGGTATTCCGGGTATCGGCTTCCGGCCGGAGAAGCGCCGCTTCTATCCCGGCGGTGCGACGGCCGCTCACATTCTCGGTTACGTCAATATCGACAACCGCGGCGTTGCCGGCATGGAGAAGTATATCGACGACCAGGGGCTCGCCGATCTCGCCTCGGTTGGCATGACCAGCGACCAGCCGCTGGAGCCGGTGAAGCTTTCGATCGATATCCGCGTGCAGAACATCGTGCGCGACGTCGTCGCCAATGCGGTGACGAACTACGAGGCGAAGGGTGCGGGCGCCGTCATCCTCGACATTCATACCGGCGAAGTGCTGGCCATGGCTTCGGCTCCCGATTTCGACCCGAACAACCCGCTCGAGGGCGCCAAGGAGGGCTGGCTGAACCGCATGTCGAACGGCACGTTCGAAATGGGCTCCACCTTCAAGACCTTCTCGCTCGCCATGGCGCTCGACACCGGCAAGGTCAGTCTCAACTCCAGCTTCGACGCAACGCAGCCGCTGCGCATCGGCGGCTTCACCATCCACGACTTCCACGGCCAGCGCCGCTGGCTGACGCTGCCCGAAGTCTTCCAGTATTCGTCGAACGTCGGTACGGCCCGCATCATCGACATCGTCGGCATCGATGCGCAGAAGGACTACCTGACGAAGCTCGGCCTGCTTACCAGGATGAAGACCGAGTTGCCCGAGGTGAAGATGCCGAGCCAGCCGAAGGTCTGGAAGAAGATCAACTCGGTGACGATTTCCTTCGGTCACGGCGTATCGACCACCCCGCTGCAGACGGCGGTTGCCGGTGCGGCGCTGGTCAACGGCGGCAAGATGATCGAGCCTACCTTCCTACCGCGCAGCCGCGAACAGGCGGATGAGGTCGCCGAGGTCGTTGTCAAGAAGAGCACCAGCGACGACGTGCGTTATCTCTTCAAGCTCAACGGCATCAAGGGCTCCGGCCGCAATGCCGATGTTCCGGGTTTCAACGTCGGCGGCAAGACCGGTACGGCCGACAAGGTGGTCAACGGCCGCTATGCCACCAACCTCAACTTCAACGCGTTTCTGGCGGCATTTCCGATCGACGATCCGCAGTACGTTGTGCTGACCTTCTGCGACGAGCCGCACAACGGCGAGAAGGGCCAGAACATCGCCGCATATACGGCGGCGCCCATGGTCAAGAACATTATTGCCCGCGCAGCGCCAATCCTCGGTGTGGAACCGAAGTTCGGTGACGACGGATCGGCCATGTTGGTGTCTTATTGAGTCTGAATGAATACCGCAGTCGATTCGCCACGGGGGCGCGACGGCTGGAGAGAGAAGTACACTCGATGAAGTTGCGAGACATCGCCGGACATGCGTTTCCGGAGCTGAAGGAACAATTGGACGGGCCGGTTGGAGCGCTGGAAATAACAGGGCTTTCATCCGACAGCAGGAAGATCGCGCCCGGCATGGCCTTCGTGGCGGTGGCCGGCACCAAGGCAGACGGCGCGGGCTTCATCGCCGATGCGGCCGCGAAGGGGGCAGCCGTTGCCGTCGCCTCCCATCCGGTCGAGGCCTCTATTCCTGTTCTCGTCGTCAACGAGCCGCGCCGTTTCCTGTCGATCGCAGCCGCCAATTTCTTCGGCAAGCAGCCGGAAACGATGGTGGCCGTTACCGGAACCGCGGGCAAGACCTCGGTCGCATCCTTCACGCGGCAGATCTGGGCGCATGCCGGCCACGCCGCGGCGATGATCGGCACCACGGGCGTGGTCTCGCCGACGCGCAACGAGTACGGATCGCTGACGACGCCGGACCCTGTTTCCCTGCATCAGTTGCTGGCGGAGCTTTCGGACGAGGGTGTCACGCATGCCTCGATGGAAGCGTCGAGCCACGGCCTCGACCAGTCCCGTCTCGACGGCGTGAAGCTTTCGGCCGCGGCCTTCACCAATCTCGGTCGCGACCACATGGATTATCATCCGACGATCGAGGATTACATGGCCGCCAAGATGCGGCTCTTCGATACGCTGCTGCCGAAGGGCGCGCCGGCGGTGATCTTCGCCGATGACGAGTGGTCGGCCCAGGCGATAAAGGCTGCGCGCGATGCCGGCCACGACGTGCGCACCGTCGGCCGCAAGGGCGATTATCTGACGCTGAAGCGCGTCGAGCATTTCCGACACAAGCAGGTTGCCGAGATCCACGCCGAGGGGCAGATCTTCGAGGTCGATATTCCACTTGCCGGCGATTTCCAGATTGCCAACGCGCTTGTCGCGGCGGGCCTTGCGATGTCGACCGGCGTTCCCGCCAAGGTCGCGATGGCAGCGCTCGAAAAGCTGCAGGGGGCTTCCGGTCGTCTCGAACTTGTCGGCCATACGAAGGACGGCGCGCTCGCCTATGTCGATTACGCCCACAAGCCGGAGGCGCTGGCCAACGTGCTGGCCTCCGTTCGCCCGTTCACGACCGGTCGTGTTATCGTCGTCTTCGGTTGCGGCGGTGACCGCGACCGGGGCAAGCGTCCGATCATGGGAGAGATCGCCTGCCGGCTCGCCGACGTGGTGGTGATCACCGACGACAACCCGCGCTCTGAAGAGCCCGCGTCCATTCGCGCCGAGATCATGGCGGCGGCGAGCTGCGCAACCGAAATCGGCGATCGCGCAACGGCGATCCGTGAGGCTGTCGCTATGCTTTCCTCCGGCGATACGCTGATCGTGGCCGGCAAGGGGCACGAGGAAGGACAGACGATCGCCGGGGTCACGCTGCCGTTTTCGGATCATGCCGAACTGCGAAAGGCTTTGGAGGAGCTGAAATCGTGAGCTTGCTTTGGACGACGAGGGACATGATTGCCGCCATGGCAGGGCGGCCTGTCGGAACGCTGCCCGAGGGCATCACCGGTATTTCGATCGACAGCCGGTCCATCCAGCCGGGCGAAGCCTTCTTCGCGATCAAGGGCGACCGGGTCGATGGCCATGACTATGCGTCGATGGCGATGGCGAATGGCGCGGCCCTGCTCGTCGTCAGCGAGGCGCGGCTGCCTGCCATGGGTCGCCTGACCGTGCCGATGATCGTCGTCGAGGACGTGCTGGCGGCACTGGTCAAGCTCGGCACTGCGGCCAGGGCGCGCTCGCGGGCACAGATCATCGCGGTGACGGGTTCGGTGGGTAAGACCACGACCAAGGAGATGCTGCGGCAGGTGCTGGCGCCGTCTGGCAAGGTCCATGCCTCCGTCGCTTCCTTCAATAATCACTGGGGCGTGCCGCTGACGCTCGCGCGCATGCCGCTCGACACCTATTTCGGCGTCTTCGAAGTCGGCATGAACCATCCAGACGAGATCCGGCCGCTGGTGAAGATGATCCAGCCACATGTCGCCGTGATCACCACGATCGCGCCGGCGCATCTCGGCAATTTCAAGAGCATCAAGGAGATCGCCACCGCCAAGGCCGAAATCTTCGAGGGCCTTGTTCCGGGTGGCGACGTCGTGCTCAACCGCGACAACGACCAGTACAATTACCTGGAGCGCACCGCGCAGGCGCTCGGCATCGAGCACATCCACTCTTTTGGCCAGCACGCCAAGGCGGAGTTCCGACTGGCGGAGTTCAATGGGTCGGACCAGAGCTCGACGCTGTGGATCACCATCGACGGCGAGACCAAGGAAGTCGCCATCGGCGCGCCCGGCCGGCATATCGCCGAGAACGCGCTGGCGGCACTTGGTGTCGTCAGGATCGTCGGCGCCGATCTCGACCAGGCGATTTCAGCGCTCGCGAAGCTGCAGCCGGAAAAGGGCAGGGGGCGGCGGCACAAGCTGTCGACCGGCCACGGCGTCTTCACGGTAATCGACGAAAGCTACAACGCCAATCCGACATCGATGCGCGCGGCGATCGCCGTGCTTGCGAGTTCCGCGCCGACAGGCGCCGGCCGCCGTATCGCGGTGCTCGGCGACATGCTGGAGATGGGCGATTATTCCGAGAAGGTCCATGCCGACCTCGCGGGTCCGCTGCTTGCGGCCGGGATCGAGCATGTCTGGCTTGTCGGGTCGGAGATGATCGCGCTCAGGGATTCGCTGCCCGACAGCGTGCGCGTCACGCACCGGGCGACCACCACTGAACTCATCGAATATGTGCTGAACTCGGTCGCGGCCGGCGACGTGCTGATGGTAAAATCGTCACTGGGCATCGGTTTCGGCAAGATCGTCGCCGCGCTCCTTGACAAATTCCCGCCAGTTGCCGACACGCAACGCGAATTTTGACCGGGTAAACAAGGGGCCCTGAATGCTGATTTGGCTAGTCGAACTGTCGGAACACCTGAAGTTTCTAAACTTGTTCAGGTACATCACGTTCCGTACGGGCGCCTCCCTCTTTACCTCGGCGCTGATCGTCTTCCTGTTCGGGCCGATGATCATCAACTCGCTGCGCATCCGCCAGGGCAAGGGTCAGCCGATCCGCGCCGACGGCCCGCAGACACATTTCAAGAAGGCCGGCACGCCGACCATGGGCGGCCTGATGATCCTTGCCGGTATCGTCGGCTCGTCGCTCTTGTGGGCGGATCTGTCGAACGTCTATGTCGTCGCGACGCTGCTCGTCACGCTCGGCTTCGGCGCGATCGGCTTCTATGACGACTATCTCAAGGTCAGCAAGCAGAGCCACAAGGGCTTCTCCGGCAAGGCGCGCCTCGGCATCGAGTTCGTGATCGCCGGCATCGCCGTCTATTTCATGATGCGCACCTCGCTCGCCTCGGGCCCCGCCGGCTCGACCTTCGGCTCGTCGGTCGCCTTTCCTTTCTTCAAGGACTTCATGCTGAACCTCGGCATCATGTTCGTGGTGTTCGGCGGCTTCGTCATCGTCAGCGCCGGCAATGCCGTGAACCTGACGGATGGCCTCGATGGCCTCGCCATCGTACCCGTCATGATCGCTGCCGCCTCGTTCGGCATCATCGCTTACCTTGCCGGTAACGCCGTCTTCGCGAACTACCTGCAGATCAATTTCGTGCCCGGCACCGGCGAGCTTTCCGTCGTCCTCGGCGCGGTCATCGGTGCCGGCCTCGGCTTTCTGTGGTTCAACGCCCCGCCCGCCGCCATCTTCATGGGCGACACGGGTTCGCTGGCGCTCGGCGGCACGATCGGCACGGTTGCCGTCGCCACCAAGCACGAGATCGTCATGGCCATCATCGGCGGCCTGTTCGTCATGGAAACGCTGTCTGTTATCATCCAGGTCGGCTTCTTCAAGCTGACAGGGCGCCGCGTGTTCCTGATGGCGCCGATCCACCACCACTTCGAGAAGAAGGGCTGGACGGAAAGCCAGGTCGTGATCCGCTTCTGGATCATCGCCGTCGGCCTCGCCATGCTCGGCCTCTCGACACTCAAGCTGCGGTAACAGACCATGATCCCCGTCACCACGCTCGCTGGAAAGAAAGTCGCGCTGTTCGGGCTCGGCGGTTCCGGTTTCGCCACCGCCCGGGCGCTCGTTCTCGGCGGCGCCGAGGTGACGGCATGGGACGACAATCCCGACAGCGTGACCAAGGCCGCGGCCGAGGGGATCCACACCGCCGATCTCAGACTGATCGACTGGCACGCCCAATCGATCTTCGTGCTTTCGCCGGGCGTGCCGCTGACGCATCCGAAGCCGCACTGGACGGTGGACCTGGCGCGTGCTGCCGGCGTCGATATCGTCGGGGATGTCGAGCTCTTCGTGCGCGAGCGCCGTGCACATGCGCCCGACAGCCCGTTCATCGCCATCACCGGCACCAACGGCAAATCGACCACCACCGCTCTCATCGCGCATATCCTGAAGTCGAGCGGGCGCGACACGCAGCTCGGCGGCAATATCGGTACCGCGGTTCTGACGCTCGAGCCGCCGAAGGCCGGACGCTTCCATGTCGTGGAGTGCTCGTCCTACCAGATCGACCTTGCGCCGACGCTCAACCCTTCCGCCGGCATTCTGCTCAATCTGACGCCCGACCATCTCGACCGGCACGGCACGATGCAGCATTACGCGGACGTCAAGGAACGGCTGGTGGCGGGCAGCGGCGTCGCGGTCGTCGGCGTGGACGACAGCCATTGCGAGATGATCGCCGACCGCGTCGAGCGCGCCGGCGGCAAGGTCGTGAGGATTTCGCGGCGCCATGCGCTGGCCGATGGCATCTACGCCGAAGGCACGAAGCTTGTTCAGGCGCAGGCCGGTACTGCGATCCCGATTGTCGATCTCGACGGCATCCAGACGCTGCGCGGCAGCCACAACGCCCAGAATGCGGCGGCGGCAGTTGCCGCTTGCCTCGCCGTCGGCGTTTCGGTCGACGATATCAGGGCAGGGCTTGCGTCCTTCCCAGGGCTGAAGCACCGCATGCAGCCCGTCGGGCGCCGCGGCGGAACGGTTTTCGTCAACGATTCGAAGGCGACCAATGCGGATGCGGCAGCGCCGGCGCTGTCGAGTTACGACCATATCTACTGGATCGCTGGAGGCCTGCCCAAGACCGGTGGCATCACCAGCCTGTCGCCGTTCTTCCCGCGCATCGCCAAGGCCTACCTGATCGGCGAGGCGGCGGCGGAATTCGCGGCAACGCTCGGCGAGGCCGTGCCCTATGAGATTTCAGGCACGCTGGAGCGTGCCGTGGCGCATGCCGCCGAGGATGCGGAGAAGGATGAAAGCGGCGCTGCGGCGGTTCTGCTATCACCGGCTTGCGCAAGCTTCGACCAATATAAGAACTTCGAAGTCAGGGGCGATGCATTTGTCAGCCATGTGGCAGCGCTCGACGGAATCACCATGCTGATCGGTTCGGCAACAGGAGATAAATGACATGGTAAGTCGCGCGGAACGTGGCGCTCTGGCCGATTGGTTCTGGACCATCGACCGCTTTTTCCTGGCGATGTTCATCTTCCTGATGGGCATCGGTTTCATGCTGTCGTTCGCCGCGTCGCCGGCGGTGGCCGAGCGCATCGGGCTGGAACCGTTCCACTTCGTCAAGCGCCACGCGGCTTTCATGATCCCGTCGCTCGCCGTCATGATCGGCTTGTCGTTCCTGACGCCGCGGCAGGTGCGCCGCACCGCGATCATCCTGCTCATCGTGGCGCTCAGCATGATGTTGCTGGCGCTGTTCTTCGGCGTCGAGGTCAAGGGTTCCCGCCGCTGGGTGACGCTGGCCGGCATCTCGATCCAGCCGTCCGAATTCATGAAGCCCGCCTTCGTCGTCGTCTGCGCCTGGCTGTTCGCGGAACATGCCCGCCAGCCCGAGATTCCGGGCAACCTCTTCGCAATCATCCTGTTCGGCATCGTCGCGGCGCTTCTTGTCGCACAGCCCGACCTCGGGCAGACGATCCTGACCACCGCGGTCTGGGGTGGCATGTTCTTCATGGCCGGCATGCCGTGGCTATGGATCATCGTGCTCGGCGCGGGCGGCGTCGGCGGCCTTGTGACCGCCTATTACGTCTTCCCGCACGTGGCGCTGCGTATCGACAAGTTCATGACCGGGGAGGGCGACACCTTCCAGATCGATACGGCGCGCGAGGCCATCATCCGCGGCGACTGGTTCGGCCAGGGGCCGGGCGAGGGCATCGTCAAGCGTATCATCCCGGACGCGCATACCGACTTCATTTTCTCGGTCGCGGCCGAGGAGTTCGGTATCATCTTCTGCATCGCGCTGGTGCTTCTGTTCTCGGTGCTGGTGCTGCGCGGCCTGTCGCACGCCTACAAGGAACGCAACGACTTCAACCGCTTCGCCGTGGCCGGCCTCGTGCTGCAGATCGGCATCCAGTCCATCATCAACGTGGGCGTCAATCTCGAGCTGCTGCCGGCGAAGGGCATGACCCTGCCGCTGATTTCCTACGGCGGCTCGTCGATGGTCGCCATCTGCGTCACGGCCGGGTTCATTCTCGCGCTGACGCGTCACAGGCCGGAAAAGCGCGCGCAGGAGCGGAGCCTCTTCCGCGTCGCGCACGGCATGCCGGCGGAGTAAGAGTACATGACCAAAGGCATCGTTCTGCTTGCCGCCGGGGGAACCGGCGGTCACGTGTTTCCGGCGGAGGCCCTGGCCTACAAGCTGAAGGAACGCGGCTATTCCGTGCATCTCGTCACGGACAGCCGCGCGGAGCGCTATGCCGGCAAGTTCCCGGCCGACGAAGTCCATGTCGTGCCGTCGGCCACGATCGCCTCCAAGAACCCGGTCGCGGTCATCCGGTCCCTGTGGACGCTGTGGAGCGGCATGCGGGCGGCCAAGGCGCTGATTACGCGGCTGAAGCCCGTGGTCGTCGTCGGTTTCGGCGGCTATCCAACGGTGCCGCCGCTGCTCGCCGCCACCCGTCTCGGCGTCCCGGCGATGATCCATGAGCAGAACGCGGTGATGGGTCGCGCCAACAAGGCGCTGGCATCGCGCGTGCAGGCAATCGCCGGCGGCTTCCTGCCAGAGGGCGGCAGCCAGTTCGCCGAAAAGACGGTGGCGACGGGCAATCCCGTTCGCCCCGCCATCATCGAGGCCGCGCAGACGCCCTATACGCCGTCGCATTCCGGCGAGTCCTTCAACCTCGTCGTCTTCGGCGGTAGCCAGGGCGCGCAGTATTTCTCCAAGGCCATGCCGACGGCGATCAGCCTGCTCGACGACGAGCTGCGCGCGCGTCTCCGGATCACCCAGCAGGTGCGGCCCGAGGATATGGAGATGGTCGGCGGCTGCGTGGCGCAGCTGAAGATGGGCGCCGATATCGCGCCGTTCTTCACCGATATGGCCGAACGGTTGGCGAAGGCGCATCTCGTGATCTGCCGCTCCGGCGCCTCGACGGTCTCGGAAATCTCGGTGATCGGCCGTCCGGCCATCCTCGTACCCTATCCGCATGCGCTCGACCACGACCAGGCAGCGAACGCCGCGGCACTCGCCGCGACCGGCGGCGCCAAGGTGATCGTGCAGGCGGAGCTCTCGTCCGAGAAGATCACCTCCATCCTCACGCATGTGATGAACGACCCGGAAAAGCTTGCGCGCATGGCTTCGGCCGCAAAGCAGGCCGGGAAACCTGACGCCGCGAACTTGCTTGCAGACATGGTTGAGGCTATTGCGGCTCGACAGACAATTGCAGAGTTCAAGGGGAAACGCGCATGAAAATGCCGAAGGCCATCGGCCTCGTCCATTTCATCGGCATCGGCGGCATCGGCATGAGTGGGATTGCCGAGGTGCTGCACAATCTCGGCCATCGCGTCCAGGGATCGGACCAGGCCGAGAGCGCCAACGTGCAGCGCCTGCGCGACAAGGGCATCGAGGTCTTCGTCGGCCACAAGGCCGAGAACCTGGGCGATGCCGAAGTCGTCGTTGTTTCGACCGCGATCAAGAAGGATAATCCCGAGCTCGTCGCCGCGCGCGAGAAGCTGCTGCCCGTGGTGCGCCGCGCCGAAATGCTGGCCGAGCTGATGCGCTTCCGCAATGCGATCGCGATCGGCGGTACGCACGGCAAGACGACCACCACCTCGATGGTTGCGACGCTGCTCGAAGCCGGCGGGCTCGACCCGACCGTCATCAATGGCGGCATCATCAATGCCTACGGCACCAATGCCCGCATGGGCGAGGGCGAGTGGATGGTGGTCGAGGCCGACGAGTCCGACGGTACCTTCCTGAAGCTTCCGGCCGACGTTGCCGTCGTTACCAATATCGACCCCGAGCATCTCGACCACTACGGCAATTTCGACGCCGTGCGTGCCGCATTCCGTCAGTTCGTCGAAAACGTGCCGTTCTACGGCTTCGGCGTCATGTGCCTCGATCATCCCGAGGTGCAGACGCTGGTCGGCCGTATCGAGGACCGCAAGGTCGTGACCTATGGCGAGAACCCGCAGGCCGACGTGCGCTTCATGAACGTGCGCACCGACGGTCCGCGCTCGATCTTCGACGTCGAGATCCGTCGCCGCCGGACCGGTCAGGTCATTAAGCTCGACAATCTCGTTCTGCCGATGCCCGGCCGCCACAATGTTTCGAATGCGACCGCCGCAATTGCCGTCGCCAATCGCCTGGGCATGTCGAGCGAGGATATCGCCAAGGGGCTTGCCTCCTTCGGCGGCGTCAAGCGCCGCTTCACGCTGACGGGCGAATGGAACGGCGTGCAGATCTTCGACGACTACGGTCACCATCCGGTCGAGATCAAGGCCGTGCTGAAGGCCGCGCGCGAGGCGTGCAAGGGCCGCGTCATCGCCGTGCACCAGCCGCACCGCTATTCGCGTCTCGCCAGCCTGTTCGAGGAATTCGCGGCCTGCTTCAACGATGCGGACAGCATTTTCCTTGCACCGGTCTATGCCGCGGGCGAAGATCCCATCGAGGGAGTGAATGCCGAGACGCTGGTTTCGCGCATCAAATCGGGCGGGCATCGCGATGCGCGCTTCCTCGCTTCACCCGAGCTTTTGCCTGAAATGGTCGCGGAGATTGCAAAGCCAGGCGATTTTGTGGTTCTGTTGGGGGCTGGGAGTATTACGTACTGGGCGGCGGCGCTGCCCAAGCAACTTGAAGGGCTTTCGGGAATATCTGCATGAAACAGGTAAATGGGGAAAAGCTTCTTGCGTCGCTCGGCGACGGTGTGAAGGATGTTCGCGGGCGTATCTCGGTCGATGCGCCGATGGATCGCGTCACGTGGTTCCGCGCCGGTGGTCTGGCGGAACTGATGTTCCAGCCGCATGACGAGGAAGACCTTATCACCTTCCTGAAACTGGTGCCCGAGGACGTGCCGCTGACGGTCGTCGGCGTCGGCTCGAACATCCTGGTTCGCGACGGTGGTATTCCCGGTGTCGTGCTGCGCCTTTCGGCCAAGGGCTTCGGCTCGGTCGAGCTTGCCGGTGAAAACCGCATCCGCGCCGGCGCCATCTGCCCGGACAAGCATGTCGCGGCCATGGCGATGGACAACGGCATCGGCGGCTTCCATTTCTACTATGGCATTCCCGGCAGCATCGGCGGCGCGGCGCGCATGAACGCGGGCGCCAACGGCGGCGAGACGCGCGAGCGCCTTGTCGAGGTGACCGCGATCGACCGCAAGGGCAACAGGCACGTGCTGTCGAACGAGCAGATGGGGTATTCCTATCGCCATTCGTCGGTCCCGGCCGACCTGATCTTCACCTCGGTGCTGTTCGAGGGCTACGCCGAGGACCGCGCCAAGATTCGCGCCGACATGGACGCCGTGCGCAACCACCGCGAAACCGTGCAGCCGATCCGCGAGAAGACCGGTGGTTCCACCTTCAAGAACCCGGAGGGCCACTCGGCCTGGAAGCTGATCGACGAAGCGGGTTGCCGTGGTCTCGTCATCGGCGGCGCCCAGATGTCGTCGCTTCACTGCAACTTCATGATCAACATGGGGCAGGCGACGGGCTACGATCTCGAATATCTCGGCGAGCAGGTTCGCCGCGAGGTCTTCGAGAATTCCGGCGTGAAGCTCGAATGGGAAATCAAGCGTCTCGGCGTGTTCATGCCCGGTCGCGAGGTTCGCCCGTTCCAGGGCGTGACGACCGAGTAATTTCAGCTCAGCTTCTTGGTGAAGGCGGTTGTGAAGGTCACGCCGCCCTTGTCATCGCTGGCGTCGCCGATCGCGACATCCATTTCCCCGTTGGTTACCCGTACCAGGCAGAAGCCACCCATGAAGGCGGCTCTGGCCTTGAAGACGTCTATCCCGCCGACATTGTAGGCCATGGGGGTGTCGTGCTCGTGGCCGTGGAAAATGCCGATTACATTGTAGCCGCTGAGGGTTGCGATGAGTTCCTGACGTTCTGATTCACCCCACCAGTGCGGCGCACCGCTGCCTTCCAGGGTGAAGGTGCTCTTTTCCGGGTCCCAGCGCTCCAGAGAGAACTTGTCCCAGCCATAATGCTGGAAGATCACCACCGGCCGGCCATCGGCGGCATAGGTGGCGAGGTCGCGTTTCATCCATTCCAGACTGCTGGCTGTGCCCTTGGTGCTGTCGCCGCCGTAGCGCTGCGCCTGGATCAGGTGTAGCCCGCCCCAGTTCCAGGAGTAATTGTCGGAGGCTTCGTCGTAATTGTCGACCGGCACCAGCGGCTTGAAGAAGACGCTCGGCTTGTGGTTCATCTGGACGTAGTCGCGCAGCTCGTCGCGATACCAGTCGACCTGCGGCGGGTGACCGTCCTGGTCGAGATCGTGGTTTCCTAGCCCGACGTAGACAGGGAAGTGGACGTGGTCGGCGCCGGGTCCCTCTTGGTAGCGGTGCGAGAACTGCAGGAGCTGCGAGCCCTCGGCGAACTCCGCCATCTGACCGCCGCCGTCGTCGGTGACGTCGCCGCAGACGATGATGCCCTGCGGCTTGGCGATCGGCTGTCCCGCGAGGCCGAAGCCCGTCGGTTTTCCGGCGATCTCCGTCGGCCAGTTCTGGTGATGGATGTTGTTGAGCGCGAGGATATGGCGCAGCAGGTTCTGGTCCGTCTTGCCTTCGTCCTGGCAGTTCGGGCTCAGCCCGTCACCGAAGCGGCACGCATGCACGTCGTTGATGACGAGGAAGGTGACGTCGACCGGCGTGGTGGCGGCGGCTCGCAGCATGGACGGCAGCGTCAGCGAGAGGCCGGCGCCCAGCCCGTGGCCAATCAGCGATCGTCTTGTCAGCATGCGCATCGCGGTCTCCCTATCATCTCAGGCTAGACACTAGGGTGGAGGCGTTAACAGACAACAATGAAAAAGGCCGCGGCGGTTTCCCGTCGCGGCCCCGAATGTTCGATGACGGCCCGATCAGACTTCGTCGCGGCCGGATGCCAGGATGCAGATCAGCGTGATGACGGCCGAAAGGCCGAGATAGTAGCCGACATAGAGCATGCCGTAGTTCGCCTGCAGCCAGGTGGCGATATAGGGCGCCAGCGATGCGCCGAAGATGCCCGCGAGATTGAAGGTGATCGACGAGCCGGTGTAGCGCACGGCGGTCGGGAAGGGGGCTGCGAGCGCCGTTCCGATCAGTCCGTAGGTCATGCCCATCAGAGCCATGGCGACGATCGCGAAGACCAGGATGCTGCCTTCGCCGCCGGTCATCAGGCCGGGCAGGAGGAAGGAGAACAGGCCGATCAGGACCGTGGTCAGGATCAGCATTTCGCGGCGGCCGTAACGCTCGGCGAGCTTGCCGATGATGGGGATGAAGATGCCGAAGGAGATCGAGCCGACGATCTGGATCTCGAGCGCGTCGAGGAACGGGATCTTCAGGACCTTGACGTTGTAGGAGAGCAGGTAGGCCGAGCCGATATAGAACAGCACGAAGGTGGCGAGCGCCACGAAGGTGCCGAGGAACAGGCTGCGCTTGTGCTTGCGGAAGAGTTCGGCAACCGGAACGGCGACGCGCTCCTGCTTGTCGATTGCCTTCTGGAAATCAGGCGTCTCGGTGATCGACAGGCGAACCCACAGGCCGATGACGATCAGCACGATCGAGGCGATGAAGGGAACGCGCCAGCCCCAGGCCAGCAGCTGTTCCTGCGGCATGAACTGCAGCAGCACCCAGAAGATGCCCGACGACAGGAAGAGACCGACCGGAGCGCCGAGCTGCGGGAACATGCCGTACCAGCTGCGCTTGCCCTCCGGCGCGTTTTCGGTCGCGAGCAGCACGGCGCCGCCCCATTCGCCGCCGAGGCCGAAACCCTGGCCGAAACGGCAAAGCGCCAGCAACAGAGGTGCCAGGACGCCGATCGATTCGTAGGAAGGCAGCAGGCCGATGATGACGGTCGAGATGCCCATGGTCAGCAGCGCCGCGACCAGCGTCGTCTTGCGGCCGATCCTATCGCCGAAGTGGCCGAAGACCACGGCGCCGAGCGGACGGGCGAAAAAGGCGATCGAGAAGGTGGCGAAGGAGGCAAGCAGCGCGGTGGTCGGATCGCTGTTCGGGAAGAACAGGGTCGGGAAGACCAGCACGGCGGCTGTTGCGTAAACGTAAAAGTCGAAGAATTCGATCGTGGTGCCGACGAGGCTCGCGATCAGAACGCGTGCCGGCGAGTTGAGCGGTGCACTGTTCGATGAAGCGGGCGTCGGCGATACTGGAGATATCGCGTCAGACATTGTCATTCCATTCGGGATTTCGTTGATTGCCCTTGGGAGGCAAGCGGCTCTTAGCGCAATTTTAATTCGGAGCAAATCCAAAACGCGCAATAAACCGACAAAAAGTAGCGTGCTTTCTTTTCTGTCCGGCAACGCACTTAAATGGCTTCCGGAACCGTTGGCCATCGGCTCGCGCGCATGTGCCGTATTGCGGACTCGTGAAGCCGATTTGGCTTTCCGCAAATTCCGGCGCGCTATCCGGGTGCGCATGCCGCTCTGCCTAAACTTTTTGTTTCGCTTTGACATATGCCCTGTAGGGCTTGGTCCTGCGGCATTTTCCGGGCTCGCCGAACCCGCTCGCCCAAGCCGTTTCCGTTCGTCCGCCTGCCGGAAATTAACGAAAGTAAACGCTTCGTTAACCATAATGACGCTCTAATGAACCTGTCCGAAGCAGATCAGATTCGGGCCGGATGCAAGCTTCGCGCAAGCGCCGGAGCACAGAGTTGAAGTTATTTTGGGGGTATCCATGAGTCGCAAGCATGTCGCTGTCCTGATGGGCGGTTTTTCCTCGGAGAGGCCCGTGAGCCTTTCGTCGGGGACGGCTTGCGCTGCGGCTCTCGAAGCGGAAGGTTTCCAGGTCGCGACCATCGACGTCGATCGCGACGTCTCCGCGCGCCTTTCGGCGCTGCGTCCCGACGTGGTGTTCAACGCGCTGCACGGGCCGTTCGGAGAGGACGGTCTGATCCAGGGCATTCTTGAATATCTGGAAATTCCCTACACGCATTCCGGCGTGCTCGCCTCGGCGCTCGCCATGGACAAGAGTAAGGCCAAGGGTGTGGCGGCTGCCGCCGGCATTCCGGTTGCCCAGTCCGAGGTCATCAACCGATTCGCTTTTCCCTCCGAACATCCGATGAAGCCGCCCTATGTGGTGAAGCCGGTTCGTGAAGGTTCGAGCTTCGGCGTCGTCATCGTCCAGGAAGATCAGTCCCGGCCGCCGCAGATCATCGGTTCTCCCGAATGGCGCTACGGCGAGGAGGTTCTGGTTGAGCGCTACGTGCATGGCCGCGAGCTGACCTGTGGCGTCATGGGCGATCAGGTGCTTGGCGTGACCGAGATTGTGCCGCAGGGTCACAGCTTCTACGACTACGATTCCAAGTATGTCGCGGGTGGCTCAAAACACGTCATTCCGGCAAAAATTTCACCGAATATTTACCAAAAAATACAATCATTGGCGTTAAGGGCGCATCAAGCAATTGGTTGCCGTGGCGTTAGTCGCTCCGACTTTCGTTACGACGATCGCTTCTCCGAAGATGGTGAAATCATCTGGCTGGAAATCAATACCCAGCCTGGCATGACTCCAACCTCGCTGGTGCCCGAAATGGCCGGATATGCCGGTTATTCGTTTGGTGAATTCCTTCGGTGGATGGTGGAGGACGCTTCTTGTTCTCGGTAACGGTCAAAAAGATAGGGCGCCCCAGCCATCGTTCCGAGCCTTCGTATGCCGAGGCCGAAGGGCGCATGGTTCTGCCGCGCCCCCTGCGTCGCGTCGTGCGCTTCCTGGTCAGCCTCGGTAGCGGCCGCATCCACATTCCGGCTCATGTCGGCACCGTTTCCGCGCTGGCCTTCTTTGCTGCGACCGGTCTCTACGGCATGTCGCTCGGTGGTCACACCGAAGCCGTCGCCCAGGCGACGACCACGGCTGCCGGCTTCGCCATCGACGACGTGAAGGTCTCCGGCAACGCCGAGACGTCCGAAATCGAAATCCTGCAGCTGATCGGCCTCGACGGCACGACCTCGCTGGTCGCGCTCGATGTCGATGCGGCCCGCCAGAAGATCGCCAAGCTCCCCTGGGTCGAGAACGTGGAAGTTCGCAAGGTCTACCCGAAGACCATCGAGGTGAAGCTCAAGGAGCGCGAGGCTTACGCGATCTGGCAGCATGGTCAGGAGCTTTCGCTGGTCGAGAAGGGTGGGGCGATCATCGCGCCGCTGCGCGACAACAAATTTTCTCATCTGCCGCTCGTCGTCGGTCGAGGCGCCGAAACGGCGGCCACCGCGCTGGAAGCCGAATTCGCCAACTGGGCGGATATCAAGGCGCGCGTGAAGGCCTATGTCTGGGTCTCTGGCCGTCGCTGGGATCTGCACATGGACAATGGCGTGGTCGTTAAGCTGCCGGAAGACGATGTCGATCTGGCGCTGGCGCGACTTTCGAAATTCATGAAGGAGCAGGATCTGCTGGATCGCGATATCGCGGCGGTGGATCTGCGTCTTTCCGATCGTACGGCAATCCAGCTGACGCCTGAGGCCATGGAGCGCCGGCAGCTGGTGCTCGATCAGCGTACCAAGGACCTGAAGAAGGCGGGGCAAAATATATGAGCTTGTTCGGTTCGTCCCATTTCGGCCTGCCGCGCCTGAAGCCGCTTTCGTCGAAGCGGTCACATGTCGTTTCCGTTCTCGATATCGGATCGACGAAGGTCGTCTGCATGATCGGCCGGTTGACGCCGCGCGAGGAAAGCCAGGTGCTTCCGGGTCGCACGCACAACATCGAGATCATCGGTATCGGCCATCAGCGGTCGCGCGGGATCAAGACCGGCGTCATCGCCGACCTCGATGCGCTGGAAAGCGTCATTCGCCTCGCCGTTGACGCCGCCGAGCGCATGGCGGGCCTCACGGTCGAGAGCCTGATCGTCAACCTGACGGCCGGCCGTCTGGCGAGCGACATCTACACCGCGACCATCGATCTCGGCGGTCAGGAAGTCGAACTCAACGACCTGAAGAAGGTTCTGTCGGCGGCCTGCCAGCAGTCGCTGCGCCAGGATCGCTTCGTGCTGCATTCGCTGGCAACCGGCTTCTCGCTCGACGGCGAGCGCGGCATTCGCGATCCGCTGTCCATGTATGGTGACGTTCTCGGCGTCGACATGCATGTCGTGACGGCCGAACGCACCGCTCTCAAAAACCTCGAGCTCAGCGTCAATCGTGCGCACCTCTCCGTAGAAGGCATCGTCGCGACGCCTTACGCATCGGGTCTTGCCGCTCTGGTCGACGACGAAGTCGAACTCGGCTGCGCCGCCATCGACATGGGCGGCGGCGCTACGACGATCTCGGTCTTCGCCGAAGGCAAGCTGGTTCATACCGACGCCGTCAGCCTAGGCGGTCATCATGTGACGACGGACCTCGCGCGTGGCCTGTCCACCCGCATCGAGGACGCCGAGCGCCTGAAGGTGGTTCACGCCTCGGCCATGGGGAATTCCTCGGACGAGCGTGAAATGATCTCGATCCCGCCGATCGGCGAGGACGACCGCGATCTGCCGACGCAGGTGCCGCGTGCGCTGGTTTCGCGCATCGTCAGCGCCCGCATCGAGGAAACGATGGAACTCATTCGCGACCGCATCCAGCGCTCGGGCTTCAGCCCGATCGTCGGCAAGCGCGTCGTGCTGACAGGCGGCGCAAGCCAGCTGACCGGCCTTGCCGACGTTGCCCGCAAGATCCTTGCCCGCAACGTCCGTATCGGCCGCCCGATGGGCGTCTCGGGTCTCCCGACCGCTGCCAAGGGTCCGGCCTTTTCGACGGCTGTCGGCCTGATGATCTACCCGCAAGTCGCGGACCAGGAAACACATGCGTCACAGAGCGGCCTGCTCATGTCGCTTGGCGGAAATAGCAGCCGCATAGCCCGCATGGGCCAGTGGCTGAAGGAAAGCTTCTAGAAATTAAGTGAATTGGCCGGCGTGGCGATGCGGCCATAAAGAGAAGGAACAGGTACCATGACGATCAAGCTGCATAAGCCAGATATCACTGAGCTGAAGCCGCGCATCACCGTGTTCGGTGTTGGCGGTGGCGGTGGCAACGCTGTCAACAACATGATCTCCGCCGGCCTCCAGGGCGTCGACTTCGTCGTCGCCAACACGGATGCGCAGGCACTGACGATGACCAAGGCGGAGCGGATCATCCAGCTCGGCGCCAGCGTCACCGAAGGTCTCGGTGCGGGTTCGCAGCCGGAAGTCGGCCGTGCAGCTGCTGAAGAATGCATCGACGAGATCGTCGATCACCTGAACGGCACCCACATGTGCTTCGTCACCGCCGGCATGGGCGGCGGCACCGGCACCGGTGCTGCTCCCGTTGTCGCCCAGGCTGCCCGCAACAAGGGCATCCTGACGGTTGGCGTCGTGACCAAGCCGTTCCACTTCGAAGGCGGCCGCCGCATGCGTCTGGCCGAATCGGGCATCCAGGAACTGCAGAAGTCGGTCGACACCCTGATCGTCATCCCGAACCAGAACCTCTTCCGTATCGCAAACGACAAGACGACCTTCGCCGACGCATTCGCGATGGCCGACCAGGTTCTCTACTCGGGCGTTGCCTGCATCACCGACCTGATGGTGAAGGAAGGTCTCATCAACCTCGACTTCGCCGACGTCCGTTCGGTCATGCGCGAAATGGGCCGCGCGATGATGGGTACCGGCGAGGCTTCCGGCCAGGGCCGCGCAATGCAGGCTGCCGAAGCCGCGATTGCAAACCCGCTGCTCGACGAGACCTCGATGAAGGGCGCGCAGGGCCTGCTGATCTCCATCACCGGTGGTCGCGACCTTACCCTCTTCGAAGTCGACGAAGCTGCGACCCGTATTCGCGAAGAAGTCGATCCGGATGCGAACATCATCCTCGGCGCAACCTTCGACGAATCGCTTGAAGGCATCATCCGCGTTTCCGTCGTCGCCACCGGCATCGACCGCGCGATGAACCAGGACGCAGGCAAGGGCTTCCAGCAGATCCAGAAGCCGATTATCCGTCCTTCCGCGGCCGTTGCTCCGGCTCCGGCCGCAGTACAGCCTGCACCTGTCATGCAGCAGGCACCGAAGGCCGATCCGATCGCCCAGACCATCCGTATGGCCGAGGCCGAAATGGAACGCGAACTGGACATCGTCGCACCGCGCGCGCCTGCTCCGGTTCACCAGCAGCCTGTCCAGCAGGAAGCTTTCCGTCCGCAGAGCAAGATCTTCGCTGCTCCCGAAGCCGCTCCGGTCATCCGTCCGGCTCCGGTCCAGCAGGCTCCGGTTCATGCACCTGTCATGAGCCAGCCCGCTCCGCAGCCCGTCATGCAGCAGCCGGCCCCCGTGATGCAGCAGCCGGCTCCGGTCATGCAGCAGCCGATCGCCGCCCGCATGCCGAAGGTCGAGGATTTCCCGCCGGTTGTGCAGGCGGAAATCGATCACCGCTCGCAGCCGGCACCGGTCTCGCATGCTCACGAAGAGCGTGGCCCGATGGGTCTCCTGAAGCGGATCACCAACTCGCTGGCCCGCCGCGAAGAGGAAGTCGTTCCCGAGATGACGTCGGCTCCGGCCGCTGCATCTCAGCAGCGCCGCCCGCTTTCCCCGGAAGCAAGCCTCTATGCTCCGCGCCGCGGAAACCTCGACGATCAGGGCCGCAGCGTTCCCCAGGCCCGCATGATGCAGGAAGACGACCAGCTCGAAATCCCCGCATTCCTGCGCCGCCAGTCGAACTAAGACGGCCGAGAATCGCCACAAACAAGCCCGGGAGGAAACTCCCGGGCATTTGTGTTTCAACAGATAAAATTCGAGCTGAATTCGTCAGTCATTTCAAACGCATGGTTTCGTAACAAAGCGAAAGAAACAGTGATTTGGATTGGACAGCCGGCGCACGTATGTATGGTTTCAAAGAACCGTCCCGGCGGCCCTTGCGGCAAGACGTGACCGGAGCGTAATGAGCCTGGCAGGTGACTTTCGGCAGTTTTCGCCGTCATCGCCTCCAGGATAATAAAGGCAGAATTTATGGTTATTGGCATGTTGGGTTTTCAGACGACGGTATCGCGCCCGGTCTCGCTTTCGGGGATCGGCGTACACTCCGGTGCTGACGTTTCGATTACCTTCAACCCCGCTGAAGCCGACACTGGTGTCGTATTCAATCGCATGCACGAGAATGGCGAAGTCTCCGAGTATCGTGCGGTTTCCTCTCAGGTCGGCAACACCGATCTCTGCACCGTCCTCGGCTTTTCCCCGGCGCGCTCCGTCGCGACGATCGAGCATGTGATGGCGGCCGTCTACGCGCTTGGCCTGGACAACGTGCTGATCGAAGTTCACGGCGCTGAGATGCCGATCATGGACGGCAGCTCGATGCCCTTCATCGAAGCGGTCGAGCAGGTCGGTCTCGTATCTCTCGGCGTGAAGCGTCGCTACATCCGCATCACCAAGCCGGTTCGTATCGAGCATGGCGGTTCCTGGAGCGAGTTTCGTCCGTATGACGGCACGCGCTTCGAAGTCGAGATCGATTTCGATTGCCCGCTGATCGGACGCCAGAAGTGGGAAGGGGACCTGACGGCCGCGACCTTCAAGTCGGAACTGTCGCGTGCGCGCACCTTCGGCTTCATGCGTGACGTCGAACGCCTGTGGGCTTCGGGCCACGCGCTCGGTTCCTCGCTCGAGAACTCTGTCGTCATCTCCGACGACAACACCGTGATCAACGTCGAAGGCCTGCGTTACGCCAAGGACGAGTTCGTTCGTCACAAGACGCTCGACGCCGTCGGCGACCTGGCGCTTGCCGGCGCTCCGTTTATCGGCTGCTACCGTTCGTATCGCGGCGGCCACAAGATGAATGCCAATGCCCTGAAGGCGTTGCTCAGCGATCCCACGGCCTATGAAGTCGTCGAGACGTCTGCGCCCCGCCAGCGCGTTGCTCCCCGCGATTTCATCCGGGTCAACGCTCCGGAATTTGCTCCCTGGTCGGCATGACCTCCACCGCATCACTTAGGCCAGGCCGCCTCCTTCGGGGGGCGGTTTCTTTATGGGGATCGTGCTTCAGGTGATTCCCAATCTCCGTTTCCAAGCAGATGTTTAGCGGCAACATTTCAGGGGCTTCCGGCGGAAAAGCCGGTGAATATCGACGGCGCCGCCACAAAAATGCGTTAATGCGTCATCATTGCGTTGCTCTGGTCACCGATTTGTGGCTAGAAACGCCAGCAAGGCGTGGCTGGCGTTGAGGGGACGGCGGCAATTGGGATTTCCGATGGGTTATGCAGGGTCTGAAAGTATGATGAAGACAACGCGCGCTTTGTTCGCATCGTTGCTGGTACTAAGCGCAGGTGCCATGATTTCCGGATGCCAGTCGGACCCCGATATCGATATCACCAAGCTCGGCCTAGACAATGATCCGCCTGATGTTCTCTACAATCAGGGCCTCGCCAACATGAAGGCGGGCAACATGGCGGAAGCCTCCCGCAAGTTCGATGCCATCGACCGCGAGAACCCGTTCTCCGAATGGGCCCGCAAGGCGCTCGTCATGAGCACCTTCGTGAAGTACCGCCAGAACCGCCTGGACGATGCGCTTGCTTCCGGAAACCGCTACATGGCGCAGTATCCGAAGTCGAAGGACGCACCTTATGTGCAGTACCTGATCGGCCTCAGCTATTCCAAACAGATCGTCGACGTCACGCAGGACCAGCGTGCGGCGGCCAAGACCGTCGAGGCCATGCAGGCCGTCATCGACAACTATCCTGATTCCGAGTACGTCGACGACGCACAGGCCAAGATCCGCTTCGCGCGCGACCAGCTGGCCGGCAAGGAAATGCAGATCGGCCGCTACTACATGGAGCGCAAGGAATACCTTGCCGCCATCTCGCGCTTCCGTACCGTCGTCGAAAAGTATCCGAACACGAACCAGATCGAGGAAGCTCTGGCGCGCCTCACCGAAGCCTATCTTGCGATGGGTATCGTCGAGGAAGCACAGACGGCGGCTGCCGTTCTCGGCCACAACTATCCTGACAGCCAGTGGTATGCCGATTCCTTCAAGCTGCTGAAGAGCGGCGGTACAGAGCCGCGTGAAAACCAGGGCTCGTGGATTTCGGCTGCCGGCAAGAAACTCCTGCTCGGTTCCTGAGGCCCATGCTGATCCAGCTTTCGATCCGCGATATCGTCCTGATCGAGCGGCTGGATCTTGCCTTCGAGGCGGGTCTCTCGGTGCTGACCGGTGAGACCGGCGCCGGCAAATCCATCCTTCTCGACAGCCTGTCGCTCGCCCTTGGCGGGCGCGGCGATGGCGGTCTTGTCCGTCACGGCGAAGACAAGGGGCAGGTGACCGCCGTCTTCGACGTCGGCACCGACCATCGTGTCCGCACGCTTCTGCGCGACAACGGCATCGATGACGACGGCGACCTGATCTTTCGCCGCGTGCAGAATGCCGACGGTCGCACCAAGGCCTATGTCAACGACCAGCCGCTCAGCGTGCAGCTGATGCGCCAGGCTGGACAGATGCTGGTCGAAATCCATGGACAGCACGACGACCGGGCGCTGGTCGACACCCACGCACACCGCATCCTGCTCGACGCCTTTGCCGGCATCGCCGACGAGGTATCCGGCGTCTCGCAGCTTTACCGCGACTGGCGCGATACCGAGCGGACGCTGAAGAAGCATCGCGAGAAGGTCGAGAACGCGGCGCGCGAAGCCGATTACATCCGCTCCTCGGTCGAGGAGCTGGAGAAGCTCTCGCCGCAGGATGGCGAGGAGGACGAACTCGCCGAACGTCGCCAGAAGATGATGAAGGCGGAGCGGATCGCCGGCGATATCGCCGAGGCCTCCGAGTTCCTCAACGGCAATGCCTCTCCCGTGCCCCATATCGCCTCGCTGGTGCGCCGGCTGGAGCGCAAGAGCCATGAGGCTCCGGGCCTGCTCGAAGACACCGTGACGCTGCTTGATGCGGCGCTGGACCAGCTGTCCAACGCGCAGATGGAAGTCGAAGCAGCACTTCGCAAGACGGAATACGATCCCAAGGAACTCGAGCGCGTCGAGGAGCGGCTGTTTGCGCTGCGCGGCGCCTCGCGCAAATATTCGGTGCCCGTCACCGAGCTGCCGGCGCTTGCGGTACGGATGATCAACGATCTCGCCGATCTCGATGCCGGCGAGGAGAAGCTCGCACGGCTGGAAGCCGAGGTCGGCGTGACCAAGGCCGCCTATGACGCGGCCGCCCGCTCGCTGTCGGAAAAGCGCCACCATGCGGGCGAGGCGCTTGCCGCCGCTGTCATGGCCGAACTACCGGCGCTGAAGCTGGAACGGGCGCGCTTCATGGTCGAGATCACCACCGATCCCGAGCAGGCGGCAGCCGAGGGCATCGACGTCGTCGAGTTCCATGTGCAGACCAACCCGGGCACGCGCCCCGGCTCGATCATGAAGGTGGCATCCGGCGGCGAGCTCTCGCGCTTCCTCTTGGCGCTGAAGGTGGCGCTCGCCGATCGCGGCTCGGCGCCGACGCTGGTCTTCGACGAAATCGACACGGGTGTGGGTGGTGCAGTGGCCGACGCAATCGGCCAGCGGCTGAAGCGGCTGTCTTCAAAGGTGCAGGTGCTGTCGGTCACCCACGCGCCGCAGGTGGCGGCACGGGCGGCGACGCATCTCTTGATTTCCAAGGGACCAGCCGCCGAGGGGTCGGAGAAGATCGCCACCCGCGTGGCGACGATGGAGCCGAAGGACCGCACCGAGGAAATCGCCCGCATGCTGGCCGGCGCTTCGGTAACGGAAGAGGCGAGGGCGGCCGCGGCGCGGCTGTTGGCGGCCGGAGAATAGCTTTTCCCTACGCTCGACTGTTGGCAGTGAGCGGCTGGCGCTTTTTCAACGCGAAGAATTGCTCTAGAAAACGACTCCTCACAGGGAGTCGATCACATCATGTCCGCCGCCAATCAAACGCCCGTGGAAACCCTGAGCGAAGAACAGGCCGCCGCAGAACTTGCCTTTCTGGCAGCCGAGATCGCCAGCAACGACGAGCTCTATCATGGCAAGGACCAGCCGGCGATTTCGGATGCCGAGTACGATGCGCTGAAGCGGCGCAATGATGCGATCGAGCAGCGCTTTCCCAAACTCATCCGCGACGACAGCCCATCGCGCCGGGTCGGCGCCGCACCGCTGCCGACGTTCGCGCCGATCACCCATTCGCGGCCGATGCTGTCGCTCGATAACACGTTTTCCGACGAGGACGTGCAGGACTTCATCGGTTCGGTCTATCGCTTTCTCGGGCAATTGCCCGACGGCTCCATCGCGTTCACCGCCGAGCCGAAGATCGACGGCCTGTCCATGTCGATCCGCTACGAGAACCGCAAGCTGGTGAGTGCGGCCACGCGCGGCGACGGCACGACGGGCGAGAACGTCACCGCCAATGTGAAGACCATCAAGCAGATCCCGAACACGCTGCCTGCGGACGCGCCCGATATCGTCGAGGTGCGCGGCGAGGTCTATATGGCCAAGAGCGACTTCCTTGCGCTCAACGCGCAGATGGAGGCCGAGGGCAAGCAGACTTACGTCAATCCGCGCAACACGGCGGCGGGGTCGCTGCGCCAGCTCGACGCCAAGGTGACGGAGAGCCGCAAGCTGCGCTTCTTCGCCTATGCCTGGGGTGAGATCTCCGAGATGCCATCGGATACGCAGATGGGCATGGTCGAGACCTTCGGCAAATGGGGTTTTCCCATCAATCCGCTGATGAAGCGGCTGTCCTCGGTCGAGGACATTCTCGGCCATTACCGCGAGATCGGCTTGCAGCGCCCCGATCTCGACTACGATATCGACGGCGTCGTCTACAAGGTCGATCGGCTCGACCTGCAGCAGCGCCTCGGCTTCCGCTCACGCAGCCCGCGCTGGGCGACCGCCCACAAGTTCCCGGCCGAGCAGGCGTTCACTACGGTCGAAAACATCGACATCCAGGTCGGCCGCACCGGCGCGCTGACGCCGGTGGCGCGGCTGACGCCTGTCACCGTCGGCGGCGTCGTCGTCACCAATGCGACGCTGCACAACGAGGATTACATCAAGGGCATCGGCAATTCCGGCGAGCGCATCCGCGAGGATGATCACGATATCCGCATCGGCGACACCGTCATCGTGCAGCGGGCGGGCGACGTCATCCCGCAGGTGCTCGACGTGGTGATGGAGAAGCGGCCGGCGGGGGCGGAGGCTTATGTGTTTCCGAAAACGTGTCCGGTGTGCGGGTCGCATGCGGTGCGGGAGCGCAACGAGAAGACCGGCAAGCTCGATTCCGTCACACGCTGCACCGGCGGCTTCGTCTGCCGCGCGCAGGCGACCGAGCACCTGAAGCATTTCGTCTCGCGCAACGCCTTCGACATCGAGGGGTTTGGGACCAAGCAGGTCGATTTCTTCTTCGAGAGCGAGGACGAGGCGCTGAAGATCCGCACGGCGCCCGATATCTTCACGCTGAAGAAGCGGCAGGAGGCCTCGACGCTGACCAAGCTCGAGAATATCGACGGCTTCGGCAAGGTGAGCGTCAAGAAGCTGTTCGACGCCATCGACGAGCGCCGCTCGATCGCGCTCAACCGTTTCATCTATGCGCTCGGCATCCGCCATGTCGGCGAGACCACCGCCAAGCTGCTCGCCCGTCATTACGGCACCTACGAGGCTTTCGAGACCGCGATGAAAGAGGCCTCGTCACTGGCCGGTGACGCGTGGCAGGACCTGAACAATGTCGAGGGCATCGGCGAGATCGTCGCCCGCGCCATCGTCGAGTTCTACAAGGAGCCGCGTAATCTCGATGTCGTCGGCCGCCTGCTGGACGAGGTGACGCCCGAGGCCGCCGAGCAGATCGCTGCTTCCGACAGCCCCGTCGCCGGCAAGACCGTCGTCTTCACGGGTAGCCTGGAAAAATTCACCCGCGACGAGGCGAAGGCCCGCGCCGAAAGCCTCGGCGCCAAGGTCGCAGGCTCGGTCTCGAAGAAGACCGACATCCTGGTCGCCGGCCCAGGTGCCGGATCGAAGCTCGACAAGGCAAGGGAACTCGGCGTCCAGACGATGGACGAGGACGAGTGGCTGGCGTTGATTGGTGGGTGAGGCATATCTCCATCCTAGCTCTCTCTGACATCAAAGAATCGGACACCCCTTGAAAACCATCGCCATCGATTTCGAAACCGCCAACGAGCAGCGCGGCAGTGCCTGTTCGGTCGGGCTTGCCTGGATCGAGGATGGGGTCGTGACCAGGGTGGAGGAGCGGTTGATACGGCCGCGGGAGATGCGGTTTTCGGGCATGAACATCGCCATCCACGGCATCCGCCCTGAGCATGTCGAGGATGCGTCGGAGTTTCCTGAAGTGATGGACGAGTTCGTCGATGACTTCAGGGGGGCGACGATGATCGCGCATAATGCCTCCTTCGATTTCAGCGTCTGGCGTGCCTGCCTCGATGGCTACCGGCAGGCCTATCCCGAGCTCACCTACCTCTGCAGCCTGAAGATGTCGCAGCGGATCTGGCCGCATTTCCTGTCGCACCGGCTGAATATTCTGGCCGAACATCTCGGCCTGCGCTTCGTGCACCACAACGCCGCCGAGGACGCCGCGGTCTGCGCACAGGCGGCGATAGCCATGGCGCGGCATGTGGGGGCTGCGGCGGTTCACGCGATCCCCGCGTTCATCGGCATGAAGCCGGGGCGGCTGACGTCGCGCGGCTACGAGCCCTGCACCTGCCGGAAAGCGTAAGCGTACTGCCGCCTCTTTCTTGCAAAGACCGGGGGCGTGCCTACCTTAGACGGTGACCATCAAGGGAGCCGCCATGTCCATGAAACGCAGTCTCGTTCTTTCCGGTATCCTGCTCGCCGGCCTTTGCACTGGTACGGCGTCCGCCGATGTCGTCGGCAAGGTCGGGGTCGATTGGATCGGCAATGACATCATCGTCGATGCCGTGGCCGATCCTGAGGTCAAGGGCGTCACCTGCCATGTCACCTATTTCGACCGCAGCGTGATCGACCGCGTCAAGAACGGCAACTGGTTCGAGGATCCGTCGAACAGCGCCATCTCCTGCCACCAGACAGGGCCGATCGAGATCGGCGATATCGACGTGTCGAAGGGCGGCGAGGAGGTCTTCAAGTCGGGCCTGTCGCTGATCTGGAAGAAGCTGGTGGTGACCCGCATCTACGACAAGCAGAACGACACCCTGATCTATCTCGCCCATTCCCGCGAACTCACCGACGGTTCCGCGAAGATGGCGATCTCTACGGTCGCGCTCTACGGGCAGACGGTGAACTGGAAGAACGGCAAGCCACAGTAGGATTGCGTCAAGCAACTCTTGGTGAGGGAACGATCCCAGGCATGAGGCGTGTGGCAATTGCCCGACGGCGCGGCTATGGTCCGGCCGGATCAAATGAAAAGGACAGCCGATGCCAAGCGCAACCCGGATCGCAAGCGATTACCTGACCGTCGACGTTTCGTCGCTCGGCGCCGAAATGCAGACGCTTTCGACGCGCGACGGCCGGTCGCTGCTGTGGAGCGGTGATGCCGCCTATTGGAGCGGGCGTTCGCCGATCCTGTTTCCGATCGTCGGCAAGGCGCCAGACGACGCCGTCGTCATCGAGGGGCAGAGCTATGCGATGAGCCAGCACGGCTTCGCGCGCCGGGCGGAATTTTCGCTCGCCGAGGCGAGCCCCAGCATGTGCCGCTACGAACTGTCGGCATCCACGGCGACGAAGGCGGTCTATCCTTTCGAGTTCCTGCTGGCGGTCGAGCATTCCGTCGAAGGCCGCAAGCTGACGGTCGCGGCCGAGGTCAGCAATCGCGACACGCGCCCGATGCCGTTCGGGCTCGGCTTCCATTCGGCCTTCGTCTGGCCGCTGCCGGGTGCCGAGGGCAAGGATCACGTGATTGCGCTCGACAATGGCGCAGAGCCCGGTCTCGTTCGCCTGGAGGGCGGGTTGATTTCGTTTGCGGAGCGTCCGTCGCCGTTCAAGGACGGCCGCCTGGTGCTCGATCACGGGATGTTCGAGGAGGATGCGATGATCTTCCCCGAGGGAGCAGGCGAGGGGTTGCGCTACAGCGCCGAGGGCGCTCCGACCCTGCATTTCACCTTCGAGAACCTTCCCAACCTAGCGCTGTGGCAGAAGCCCGGCGCACCGTTCATCTGCGTCGAGCCCTGGCACGGGACGGCGGCCGAGAACGGCGGCTCGACGGAACTGGCAAAGCGGCCCTACACCACGGTGCTGGAGCCGGGTGACGTCGCCCGCTTTGCCTTCACGGTCGAGATTGAAGGCTGACAGAGCTGAACGCAAGAACGAAACCGCCCGCGACGGAAGCCGTCGCGGGCGGTTCTGTTTCTGGAGAAGTGCCGAGAATCAGGCGGCTTCGCGGGCCAGCTCGTCGGCGATGACGGTGTCGAGGTTGAGGAAGCAGACCATGGTCTTTTCCAGCGCCACGATGCCGCGGCAGAAGGCGCGCTGCTCTTCCGGGATGATTTCCGGCGCCGGCTGCAGGTCATCGCTCTTGATGGTCATCATGTCGGAGACCTGCTCGACCAGGAGGCCGACCAGCTTGCCGGCGATGTCGGTGACGATGATCGCCGAGCGCTCGGACGGCTCGGTCATCTTCATGCCGAGGCGGCAGGCCATGTCGATGACGGGAATGACTGCGCCGCGCAGGTTGATGAGGCCGAGCACGTAGGGCGGGGTATGCGGCATCGGGGTCACCGGCGCCCAGCCGCGGATTTCGCGGATCGCCATGATGTCGATGCAGAATTCCTGCTCGCCAAGATGGAAGGAGACGATCTCCAGATGGGAGCCGGTCTGGTTGACGATGGTGCTGCTCATGATCAGTTCTTCCCAGTTGTCTCGGGCGCGGCAACGCCGCCGGTGGATGGTTCGCTTCACCGGCGACGAGGCCGGGCGGGCGGGAATGGTTTTGGTGAGAGACTGCGGGTGCTTCCCGCGGCGTTGGACGGGCATTCATGCCCTCGCCGGATTGAGCGGAAGGAGAGGCGCCAGGCGCCGTCCCGTTCAGTTGCGACAATTGTTCCCCTTTTAAGATTACGATTGCTTTAACATATTGGCCGGAAACGGCACATATTCCTGGAAACCGTGGTGTTTCTTGGCTTGGTGGCCAGACGCGTGCATTGGGTTCGGCGAAAACGCTTTGTTGAATTGCGTGGCGGAGGTGCCGGCTGTATCAGGCTGGCGAAAAGGGCGCGCTGGCGTCGCGAGGGATGGAATCGATGAAGTCTGTACGGATAGCGGTCTGGATTGCGGTGTTGGTGATGGCCGGCGTGCTTGGCTGGGCGACGCTCAATGTCACCAAGACCAAGGAAGCCATGTCGGACGGGCCTTTCGGCGTGCCGTTCACGCTTGTGGCGCAGAACGGCCAGCCGATCACCGAGCGGGCGTTCCGCGGCAAGCCGTCGGCGGTGTTCTTCGGCTTCACCCATTGCCCTGAGGTTTGCCCGACGACGCTGTTCGAGCTCGACGGCTGGCTGAAGCAGGTCGATCCCAAGGGCGACAAGCTGCAGGCCTATTTCGTCAGCGTCGACCCCGAGCGCGATACGCCGGATGTGATGAACCAGTACGTCTCGAACGTCTCCAAGCGCATCACCGGCATTTCCGGTGCGCCCGACAAGGTGGCCGAGGTGATCAAGGGCTACCGCGTCTACGCCAAGAAGGTGCCTGTCGACGAGAACAATCCCAATGGCGACTACACGATGGACCACACGGCTTCGGTGTTCCTGCTCGATTCGCAGGGGCGTTTCGCCGGTACGATCGCCTATGGCGAAAATCCCGATACGGCGGTAAAAAAGCTGGAGAACCTCGTCAGCAAGGGATGACACCATGGCGGCCGGGCATCGCAATATTCTGGTGGCCGGCGCGGGGGCGTCCGGTCTGACCGTTGCCCTGGAGCTCGCGCGGCGCGGTTTTCGCCCGCGGGTCGTCGACAGCGATGCCGGGCCGGTTCCGCCGGAAGAAAGCCGGGCGCTCGGCATCAATGCCCGCACCCTCACATTGCTCGCGCCATCCAGGGTGACCGATGCCATCCTGCAGGAGGCGCAGCGGCTTGAGCAGTTCCGGATCGTCTCCGGTGGCAAGGTGCTCGCCGCGCTCGATACGACGCGGGTACCCGGTCCCTACGGCGCGCTGCACGCCCTGTCGCAGGGGCATACCGAGCGACTGCTGCTCGGCAAGCTCTCCGACTTCGAGGTGGAGCCGGAGTGGCAGACGACGGTGGTATCCGTCGAAAATCCGATTGAACCGCGTGTCATTTTGCGCAAGGCCGACGGCTCGGTTGAAAGTGCCGCCTTCGACATCGTCATCGCGGCGGATGGCGCGCATTCGACGGTGCGCAAGGCCGTCGGCATCGGTTTTCCCGGCGATGCGCTGGAGAGCAGTTTCTACATTGCCGATTTTCGCTACGCGGCTCCCATCGATCCGCATTTCGTCGAGATGCAGCTCGTCAATCCCGGCATCATCGGCCGGCTGCCCGTCGATCGCGAAACGCTTCGCTACATCTCGACGCTGCCCGATTTCGAAAGCCGGATCGTCCATCCGGCGCCTGTTGCCGAGCGGGTGTGGGCGTCCGACTTCCGCATCCATTTCCGTCATGCCGAGACGCTGTCGAAGGGCAAGGTGTTTCTGGTGGGCGACGCCGGGCATATCCATTCGCCGGCCGGTGCTCGCGGCATGAACCTCGGCATCGAGGATGCCTGCTGGCTGGCGTGGCTGATCTCCGAGGGGCGGGAGGCGGACTATGCCCGCTTGCGCACGCCGGCGATGCATATGGTGCTCAAGCAGACGCGGCAGCTGACGTCGCTGTTCACGATGAACAACCCCCTGGCCATTGCGATCCGCAACATTGCGATGCCCGTGCTTTTCAGGCTACCGCAATTCTCACGGAAATTGCTGCGCGGCGTTTCCGGTTGTGATACGCCACCACCGCCATGGATCGATGGCGCCGTTTGAACTGGAAAGACCGACCTTGAGTGAAATACGCCTCTATGTGACGACCACCGAAGTGCTGGCCGGGGAAGTCCTCGATCTTCTGTCCGAGGTGTTCGGTGAAGAAGATTTCGCGATCGCCACCACCGAGATCGACGAGAAGAAGGACATCTGGGAAGCCTCCGTCTACATGATGCGCGAGGACGAGGCGGAAGTTCGCGGCCGGGTCGAGGAGGCGCTGTCGCAGGCTTTCCCCGACATGAAGGTCGAGCGCGAGGTGATCCCCGAGGTCGACTGGGTGGCGAAGTCGCTCGAGGGGCTGAAGCCGGTGCGGGCAGGGCGGTTCCTGGTGCACGGTTCGCATGACCGCGACAAGGTGCGCTCCGGAGACATCGCCATCGAGATCGACGCCGGACAGGCTTTCGGCACCGGCCATCACGGCACCACGGCGGGCTGCCTTGAAGTGATCGACCATGTGGTGCGGTCGCGGCGCGTGCGCAATGCGCTCGATCTCGGCACCGGCAGCGGCGTGCTGGCGATTGCCGTGCGCAAGCTGAAGAACGTTCCGGTTCTCGCTACCGACATCGATCCGATCGCCACGCGGGTGGCCGCCGAGAACGTTCGCCGCAACGGCATTGCATCCGGTATCTCCACTGAGACGGCGCCGGGCTTTCATTCCACGGCCTTTTCGGCACACGGTCCCTTCGATCTCATCATCGCCAATATCCTGGCGCGGCCGTTGATCAAGATGGCGCCGCAGCTCGTAAACCATCTGGCGCCGGGCGGCTCGGTCGTCCTGTCGGGCATCCTGGCCGAGCAGCGCTGGAAGGTGCTTTCCGCTTATAACGGCGCGCATCTGCGCCATGTCCGCACCATCTGGCGCAATGGCTGGGTGACGATCCATCTCGACCGTCCATAAGGGCGGGAGGGAGCGCAAAAAGAAAAGGCGGCGCCAGTGGCACCGCCTTTGATCCGGTTTCCCGGTCTTTGCCCGCGAGCTCGAAGGAGGAGGACGCTCGAGCGGGCTTCTACTTATTCTGACCGTCGATCCGGGAGGGAGGAGGAGAAACGGATCGACGAGTTGCTCAGAATGCGTAGCTGTTTGCGCCGTTGTAGCGCGTGGCCTTGTGGCTGGAGCCCAGCATGGTGAGGGTGTCCTCGTTCAGCGGGCGGCGCGAGCCGATGATGTGACGGACAGTCTGGCGCTCGCCAGCCTGTACCGGGCTGCTGTAAGCGGAGCGCGACAGAGAGGCAGTCATTTCTAAATTCCTTGTGTTTCCGGTTCATCTCGAACCATTGCGATGAGGCCTATATAACCATTCGAAAAATTTCAGGCAGGGGCTTTCCTTCATGGGAGCTATGCACGCAAAGCATAAAGCGTGCCAGTTTGGAAAACGGCGCCTCATTTCTGCCGAAATAATGGACGGTTCAATGGTCCATCGGGAGGAGCCGGTTTTTCTCCCATTTGCCTTGGATTTCGATAACATAGCCGCTCTCCCGTGTTGCGGGATTCGTCCAAACAGCAGGTTTTCCAGTATGTTCCAGTCCTTTGAAGTCACTTCCACGCCACAATTCGGCCGCGATCGGGTTTCGGCTTTGCGCGCGAATTTCGATGCGCTCGGGATCGACAGTTTTCTCGTGCCGCGCGCCGACGAGTTCAACGGCGAATATGTGCCGGCTTGCGCGGAGCGGCTTTCCTGGCTCACCGGCTTTACTGGTTCGGCCGGCGTGGCGATGGTGCTGCGCTCTCAGGCGATCGTCTTCGTCGACGGGCGCTACGTGACGCAGCTTGCCGAGCAGGTGGATGGCACGGTCTTTACCGGCGGCGACCTCGTGGGCGAGCCGCCGCATCTGTGGATCAGCAACAACGGCGCCAAGGGGATGCGGCTCGGTATCGATCCCTGGCTGCATTCGGGCGCCGAGGTCAGGCGTCTGGAGAAGGCCTTGGCCGGGATCGGCGGTTCGCTGGTGATCTTGCCGCACAATCCGCTCGACCGGCTTTGGGCCGACCGTCCGCAGGAGCCGCTGGGGCAGGTGGCGCTGCAGAACATCGTGCAGGCCGGCGTGCTTTCGACCGACAAGCTGGCGACGATCGCCGCAGATCTCGCGAAGAAGAACCTGAAGGCGGTGCTGGTCGCCGATCCGTCCTCGGTTGCCTGGATCTTCAACATCCGCGGCGCCGACGTGCCGCATACGCCGCACCCTCTGGCGCGCGCCATCGTCCATGCCGACGGCAAGGCCGAACTGTTTCTCGACAAGCGCAAGACTGGCATCGAGGCCGAAGCCTATCTGGCGCAGATGTGCACGCAGCTGCCGCCGTCGGCGCTGGAAGGTAGCCTTTCCGCGGTTTCGAGTGGCGGCGGCCGGGTGCTTGTCGATCCCGACCTGACCTCCTACGGGCTTGCCGAAATCATCCGCAAGGCGGGCGGCGAGGTCGTTGAGGGCAACGATCCGGCCAAGCTGCCTCGGGCGGTGAAGAACGCCGTCGAGATCAACGGCTCGGCGGCGGCGCATCTGCAGGATGGCGCGGCGATGGTGGAGTTCCTCTGCTGGCTGGCGCAGACCAAGGCAGGAACCGTGACCGAGATCGAGGTGGCCGAGAAGCTCGAAGCGGTGAGGGCGCGCGTCGGCCAGAGCATGCAGAACCCGCTGAAGGACATCTCCTTCGACACGATTTCCGGCGCCGGCGAACATGCTGCAATCATGCATTATCGCGTGACCACGGAGAGCAACCGCAAGCTGGAAGCCGGCGAGCTGTTCCTGATCGATTCCGGTGCGCAGTACATCAACGGCACGACGGATATCACCCGCACGGTCGGTGTCGGCGAGGTTTCCGAGGAGCAGAAGCGCTTCTTCACGCTGGTGCTGAAGGGCATGATCCAGATCAGCACTGCCCGCTTCCCGAAGGGAACGCGCGGATGCGATCTCGATCCCTTGGCGCGCATCGCGCTGTGGCGGGCGGGCGTCGATTTCGGCCATGGAACAGGCCACGGCGTCGGCTCCTATCTCTCGGTGCACGAGGGGCCGCAGCGGATTTCGCGGATGTCGACGCAGGAGCTTCTGCCCGGCATGATCCTCTCCAACGAACCGGGCTACTACCGGCCGGGCGCCTTCGGCATCCGCATCGAGAACCTGATCTATATCAGGGAGCCGGAGGCGATCGAGGGGGGAGACATGGCGATGCTCGGCTTCGAGACGCTGACCTTCTGCCCAATAGACCGCAACCTCGTCATTCCCGAACTGCTGACGCATGACGAGCTGCACTGGTTCAACGATTATCACGAGCGGACCCGCGAGGCGTTGATGCCGCTCATCCACGACCATGACGTCAAGGCATGGCTGGAGAATGCGACGCTGCCGCTGGAATATTGATCAAGCCGAAGCGTGGCGTCACATGCCCAGCGTGTGACGCCATGTCATGACGACGACCCAGGCGGCGACCAGCATCCAGCTGTGCGAGAAGCGCAGGCCGACGAACAGCGCCACGACGAGCGCCAGCTTGCTGTCCCATCCACCGGTGAAGAAGGATGGCGCGACCAGCGTGGTCAGTACCGCGGCCGGCACGGCGGCGAGCGCCGCTTCCATCCTGGGCGGGATGCGCTTCAACGTGGTGATCAGGATATAGCCGCCGATGCGGGTGCCGTAGGTCGCGACCGCGGCGCCGAGGATGACGAGGAGCATGTGGAGATCGGTTTCCATCATCACACCTCGTGCAGATCGGATTCAAGTTCCTGCTCGCGCGGCGGCGGCGGGAAGAGGGCGGCGAGGGCGATGCCGGCCGCGGCACCGAGGCTGACATGCCAGGGCGAGCCGACATAGTGATAGGCGATAACCGAGGCGACCGCGCTGACGCCTGCGACCGGCAGGAAGTTGTCGCGGTGGCGGAAATCGAGGACGATGCCGAGGAAATAGGCCGGCAACAGGATATCGAGGCCGATTGCCTTGGGATCGCCGATGAAGCTGCCGAGCAGGCCGCCGATCAGGCTGACGATGACCCACGGCACGTAGATGATGATGCCGAAGCCGAGATACCAGGCGAAGGTCACCTGCTTTCCGGATTCCTGGCGTTTCACCGTCTCGGCGAATTGCGGATCCACCAGCAGGAAGAAGGTGAAGAACTTCTGCAGGCGGGTGAAGTGCTTGATATAGGGGGCGATGGCCGCCGAATAGAGCACGTGACGGAAGTTGACGGCGAGGATCGAGGCGATGATCACCCAGGCCTGGACATCGTGGCCGAACAATTCGAGACCGACCATCTGGCTGGCGCCGGCATAGACCGTGGCGCTCATGAAGGTCAGTTGGAAGAGGGACATGCCGTTATCGGCGGCGAGCGCGCCGAACAGCGCGCCGAAAGGGGCCGAGGCGAGTGCTATGGCCGAACCGCCGCGCAATCCCTCGAAAAAATCCGCGCGACTCATCGGCGACGATCCTTCTGGAAATTTGAACTCCCTCTAAGGTTATGAACCTGGTGCTGCAAACGAATTTCCTTGATTGACCGATCGATTTCACTGAACGGTCCATCCTAGATGCACTCGAAGGCGAGGGGACGATGAAGACGATCGAATTTTCGAAGGACGACAAAGCGGCATTGCTGGATCGCATCCGCCACTATTTCGACAGCGAGCTCGACCAGCCGATCGGGATACTGAAGGCCGAGATGGTCCTGGAGTTCTTCGGCAAGGAGATCGGTGCTGCCTATTACAAGCAGGGCCTCGAGGATGCGCAGGTGGCGCTTTCGAAACGGATCGACGATTTTTCCGACGACGTCTACCAGATGCAGCGCGACGCGACCGACTGATCAGCCGGCCAGCGCCTCTTCACTGGTGATGATCTCGATGCCTTCGGCCCGCATCTCGGTGATCGCGGCTTCCACACCGTCAGGCGTGATGCCCCGGCTGGCGTCCTCGATGAAGCGGACCTTGACCGACGGCATAAGCTCGACGGCATCGAGTGCGGTGAAGCGCACGCAGTAATCCGTCGCCAGGCCGCAGATATCCAGTTCGGTGATCTCACGCTCCTTCAGAAACTCCGCAAGGCCGGTATGGGCGTCCTGGGCGTTGTCGCGGAAAGCGGAGTAGCTGTCGATGCTGCGATCCTCGCCCTTCTGCAGGATGAGGTCGATCTCCGCCGTCCTGAGCTCGGGATGCAGCTCGGCGTCGCGGGTGCCTTGGACGCAGTGGTCCGGCCACAGCATCTGCGGCTTGCCGCCGAGGGTGCCGATTTCGAAGGGGTTCTTGCCGGGATGCGAAGAGGCGAAGCTGCCGTGGTCGGCGGGGTGCCAATCCTGCGAGGCGACGATCAGGTCATATTTGCCGCTGCCGATCAGCTGGTTGGCAAGCGTGACGATCTCGTCGCCCTCGGGCACGGCGAGATTGCCGCCGGGGCAGAAACCGTTCTGAATATCGACCAGCAGCAAGGCTTTCATCGGCACGTCTCCCTGGATTTATTGCGGTGCAAGATGCCAAGAGAGACGTGCCGATGCAATCTGGAATACGCTTCGCCATGCAACGACGAAGCGTATTGTCAACAGCTTAGGCCGGGCGGTGGCCCTTCAGCCCGTAGAAGGCGATGTAGGCGTAGCACAGCACCGGCATCAGGAAGGCGAGGTGGATGCCGATGGTATCGGC
Source organism: Hyphomicrobiales bacterium (assembly GCA_900471485.1). Lineage (GTDB taxonomy): Bacteria > Pseudomonadota > Alphaproteobacteria > Rhizobiales > Rhizobiaceae > Rhizobium. Next base: position 1,443 of record UCEU01000041.1, on the reverse strand, counting down.
AAGGCCGCCCTGGACCAGCGGCAGCAGCGCGCCGCCGACGATTGCCAGGCACAGGATGCCCGAGCCCTGGCTGGTGTGCTTGCCCAGGCCATAGAGGCCGAGGCTGAAGATGGTCGGGAACATGATCGAGTTGAAGAGACCGATCGCGAGCACCGACCACATCGCGGTATGGCCCGATGTGAACACCGTGGTGAGCAGCAGCAGGATCACGATGACGGCGTTGAAGGCGAGTGCCTTGCCATCGTCGACATAGCGCATGACGAGCGCGCCGATGAAACGGCCGACCATGGCGCCGCCCCAGAAATAGGAGACGTAGTGCGCTGCTTCGGCTTCCGGGAAGCCGGCGATATCGGGCTGGCTCAGGAAGTTGACGAGGAAGCTGCCGATGCTGACTTCAGCGCCGACATAGACGAAGATGCCGATCGCGCCGAGGACGAGGTGGCGATACTGCCATGCCGAGCCGCCATCGGTGATCGGGGCGAGGTCGTCGGAGCCTTCTACCTGCGGAAGCTTGAGGGCCGCGAAGAGGGCGGCGAGCGCCAGGAAGGCAATGGCGAGCAGCATGTAGGGGAACTTGACCGCGCCGGCTTCAGCCATGCGCACGGCATCGAGCTGTTCGGGCGTGGCGCCGGCAACGGCTGCCGCGGTGGCCGACAGGATCAGGAAAGCGCCGAATGTCGGGGCAAGGGTGGTGCCGAGCGCGTTGAAGGCCTGGGTGAGGGTCAGGCGGCTGGCTGACGTATCCGGCGGACCGAGGACGGTCACGTAGGGGTTGGCGGCGACCTGGAGGATGGTGACGCCGGTGGCGAGCACGAAGAGAGCGCCCAGGAACAACGCATAGATGCGGTAGCTGGCGGCCGGGATGAACAGAGCGCAGCCGACGGCCGCGACCAGCAGGCCGACGACGATGCCCCACTTGTAGGTGATGCGCTTGACCAGCGCGCCGGCGGGCAGCGAGACGATGAAATAGGCGCCGAAGAAGCACAGCTGGATCAGCATGGACTGCGTGTAGTTCAGCTGGAAGACGTTCTTCAGATGCGGGATTAGGATGTCGTTCAGGCAGGTGATGAAGCCCCACATGAAGAACAGCGATGTCAGCGCCACCAGGGCAAACTGATAGTTCGCTGCGGGAGCGGATGAAGCCGGGCGGGTCGTCGCGGCATTGTTGGTGATGATACCAGCCACTTTTCTATACCTCTTGTTCTTGTTGACGCCGGATATTTTCCGTTGAAAGCCGTCTATCGACGGGCCGGCGGCGGCTCGGCTGGGCGCTCTGGGAGGGAGCGTGCTGCAAGCCACAAGGCTTCATATATGCCGCGAAAGAAAATTTCGATAGGATGCGAAGTGTTTTTTGTGCTTTGCAAGGTGAAATGTTGCGGATGCGAAGGTGATGGGGTGAAGAAAGGCCCCTCCCAACCCTCCCCACAAGGGGGAGGGCTTAAC
>UCEU01000038.1 GCA_900471485.1 Hyphomicrobiales bacterium | reverse complement strand
GCCCAGGCCCAGTCCGACGGCGTCCACATCTTGTCGCCCGGCTGCGGATAACCCTGATGCGCGAACTGGATGCCCGGAATATGCCCGGCGACAACCTGGTGCCCATGCAGCGCCCCCTTCGGCGGCCCTGTCGTGCCCGAGGTGAAGATCATCAGCGCCGGATCGCGCGGGTCCGTCGGCGCGACTGTAAATCGCGACGGATGCGCGGCAAGCAGCGCGGCGAAGGACAGCGCCCCCTCGTCCCCGCCATCGACCGAGACGACCGCGCGAAGCTCCGGCAGATGCTCTCTGATCCTGGCGATCCGCTCCAGCCCGAAGCGGTTCGTGACGACGACGGCCGCACCCGCCGATTTCAACCGGTATTCCAGCGCCTCGACGCCGAAAAGCAGCGCCAGCGGCAGCGCGATCGCCCCCATCTTGTAGATCGCCGCATGGGCAATGACCGTCTCGAAGGATTGCGGCAAGAGCAGCGCCACGCGATCCCCGCGCGCAACACCCATCGACACCAGCGTGTTGGCGAACGCCGACGAACGCTCGGCGAGCGCGCCATAGGTCATCGACAGATGGTTGCCGTCGGGACTGAAATGCTCGAGGCAGACACGATCGGGCTCGCGCGCTGCCCAGTCGTCGCTGACGGCGCGGCCGATGTTGAAATCCTCGGGTATGGTCCACGAAAAATCGCGATAAAGCGCGTCATAATCAGCGCGCGGCGGCAGTCTCATAGGGGCAAAGTCCAGTAAATGCTGCAGCAGCTAACACCTTGTTTAGCGATTGCGCAAGCGCGAGCCCGGCTTCACATCATGGAGAGCATTGCGGACTTTGGCCGCCGCCGCCCTAAGTGAGCAGACGCCCCCACTATTGAAACAGACCAGGAGCAGTTTCATGGACTATGTGAAGTTCGCCGGCACAGGCTTGGAAGTCTCGAAGATCTGCCTGGGATGCATGACCTTCGGCGAGCCGGATCGCGGCAACCATGCCTGGACGCTGGGCGAGGAGGAAAGCCGCGCGCTGATCAGGCAGGCGCTGGAGGCTGGCATCAACTTCCTCGACACCGCCAACACCTATTCTGATGGTTCCTCCGAAGAGATCGTCGGCCGCGCCATCAAGAGCTTCGCCAAACGCGAGGACATCGTTCTCGCCACCAAGGTCTTCAACCGCATGCGCCCCGGCCCGAACGGCGCCGGCCTGTCGCGCAAGGCGATCTTCGACGAGATCGACAACAGCCTGAAGCGCCTGGGCACCGATTATGTCGATCTCTACCAGATCCACCGTTTCGACTACACCGTGCCGATCGAGGAGACGCTTGAAGCGCTGCATGACGTCGTGAAGGCGGGCAAGGCGCGCTATATCGGCGCGTCGTCCATGTATGCCTGGCAGTTCGCCAAGATGCTCTATACGTCGAGGGCCAACGGCTGGACACCCTTCGTCAGCATGCAGGACCACCTGAACCTGCTCTACCGCGAGGAAGAGCGCGAGATGCTGCCCTTCTGCGAGGACCAGAAGATCGCCGTCATCCCCTGGAGCCCGCTGGCGCGCGGCCGCCTGACCCGCGACTTCGACGAGAAGACCGCGCGCAGCGAAAGCGACGAATTCGGCAAGACGCTGTACAAGCAGGCCGAGGACGCCGACCGCGCCATCATCGATACCGTCGGCAAGCTGGCAAAAGAACACGGCGTCTCCCGCGCCCAGATCGCCACCGCCTGGATCCTGCAGAAAAGCGCCGTCACCGCCCCGATCATCGGCGCCTCGAAGGCGGCGCATCTCGATGACGCCGTCGCGGCGCTGGCCGTGAAGCTGAGCGCGGAAGAGATCGCGGCGCTGGAAGAACCCTACGTGCCGCACCGTGTCGAGGGGTTCAAGTAACTCTCGGCTATTTATTGGCCAACGACAGCGCGTCGCGGGCGGCAAACAGGAAGTTGTCGGACAGCTCCCGGCTCTCCACCGCGCGCGCCAAAATCACCGCGCCCATCATCGCCGACAGCGTCGTGAACCCCTTGGCGCGGCGCTCTTCCGCGCTGTCGCCGGGCACGATCTCGGAGAGTATATCGACCAGCGCCGATAGCCCGTCGTTGAAGGTCGAGCGCACGGCACCGTGGCTGCGGCTGACCTCCTGCACCAGCGAGGCGAAAACGCAACTGCCGCCGGGATCGTCGACGCTGCAACGCGACAGATAATGATTGAGGAGCGCATCGAGCGGCGCGTCCGGGGCACCTGAGATAATCTCGTTCCAGCGGATCTTCACCCGCTCGATCAGCGCCCGGCTGACTTCAAGCGCCAAATCTTCCTTCGATTCGAAATGGCCGTAGAAGCCGCCGTGGGTCAGCCCCGCGGCCTTCATGATCTCGGCCACGCCTGTCGATTCGAACCCTTTCTCGCGAAACAGCACGCCCGCGACACCGAGGATCTTCTCCCGGTTTTCCGCGAATTTCTCCCGGCTGACGCGCATTGAAAGGCTCCTAAAAAACACCGCTTGACAATTTATATGACGCGCATCATCAATAATCAACAATGATGATGACCATCATCTAAATATTTGAATTAGCCTTCCGGCAACCCCCGAACGGAATAGCCCCATGGTCTCCACTGCACTTGCCTCCACGCTGGCGCGGCGCAACATCCACTACGGATGGGTCGTCGTCGCCGCCACCTTTCTCACCATGCTGGTCACGGCAGGCGCCATGGGCGCGCCGGGCGTGCTGATCAAGCCGTTGCAGGACGAGTTCGGCTGGGAGACGTCGCAGATCTCGTCGGCGCTCGCCGTCCGCCTGCTGCTCTTCGGCCTGATGGGCCCGTTCTCGGCCGCCTTCATGAATTATTTCGGCGTCCGCAAGGTCATCGTCTTCGCCATGATCCTGATTTCGAGCGGTTTCGTCGGCTCGCTGTTCATGACCGAGATCTGGCAGCTTCTGCTGCTCTGGGGCATCGTCGTCGGCCTCGGAACGGGCTTGACCGCCATGGTGCTCGCCGCCACCGTCTCCGCCCGCTGGTTCACCAAGCATCGCGGCCTCGTCGTCGGCATGTTGTCGGCGAGCTCCGCCACCGGCCAGCTGGTCTTCCTGCCCTTGATGGCGCAGCTGACGGAAAGCTACGGCTGGCGCGCCACCGTCTTCTTCGTCTGCGGCATGATCCTTTTCGCCGCTCTCGTCGTCCTCGCCTTCATGCGCGACCGTCCCTCCGATCTCAACCTCCCCTCGTTCGGCGAGGACCGCATCACCCCGCCGCCCGTACACACCGGCGGCCTGCTCACCATGCTCGCCGCCCCGATCGTCGTCCTCAAGGAAGTCTCCAAGACCTCGACCTTCTGGATCCTGTTCGCCACCTTCTTCATCTGCGGCCTGAGCACCAACGGCCTGATCCAGACCCATTTCGTCACGCTCTGCGGCGATTTCGGCATCCTGCCGGTGGCCGCCGCCAGCGTGCTTGCCGTCATGGGCATCTTCGATTTCTTCGGCACGATCGGCTCCGGCTGGCTGTCGGACCGTTTCGACAATCGCTGGCTGCTCTTCTGGTATTACGGCCTGCGCGGCCTGTCGCTGCTCTTCCTGCCCTTCAGCGATTTCTCCTTCTACGGCCTGTCGATCTTCGCCGTGTTCTACGGGCTGGACTGGATCGCCACCGTGCCGCCGACGGTGAAGCTCGCCGCCGAGCGCTTCGGCAAGGAGAAGGTCGGCATCGTCTTCGGCTGGGTCTTTACCGGCCACCAGTTGGGTGCGGCCACTGCCGCCTATGGCGCCGGCCTGTCGCGCACCGAGCTGCAGAGCTATCTGCCCGCCTTCTTCATCGCCGGCGCCTTCTGCCTGCTCGCCTCCGTGCTGGCGATCACGATCAAGAAATCCGGCCTGGCGACGCCTGCCGTCTCCGCCGCCCACTGAAGACACCCTTCCGGCCGCAGCCATTCGGCCGGAAGCCCCACGAAATCAGCCCGATACCCTGATCCCCGTCTTGCGCCATCAGTCAAACGCATGCTAGACACCCGCCCGTCGGTATCCGTTGCCCCATTGGCGGAATTGGTAGACGCGCTCGACTCAAAATCGAGTTTCGAAAGAAGTGCTGGTTCGACTCCGGCATGGGGCACCACTGGACTGCGGCGCGAACGTCGCGAAAGCACAAGCTCTCTCCCACGCCGCTGCCAAAGTTCGCATCAATCAACTGTGAACGAGAACGATTGACGTGCGGGGCGCCCGGCCTGTCACCTTTACGCAACACGAACAAAAATAGAACAAATAAACATCACACGACTGGCACGTGGCATTGACCAATGCAAACCGCTATGTGATTTTGGACCAAAATTACTCTGCTTTATGAGGGAAAACGTGGATAATCTCGGGCAACATCATAAAGCACGGGGGGCGTTTTTCACTCCACTTGAGATCAGCAACTTCATTAGTGATTGGGCTATCCGATCCCCTGATGATCGCGTACTTGAGCCATCTTGTGGTGACGCTGCTTTTCTGCTTCCCAGCGCATCCAAGCTCACAGCACTCGGAGCGTCAGCGAAAGATCTGCCTAGTATCCTTCACGGAGTTGATATCCATGGGCCATCGGTTATCGAGGCCAGGAAACGCCTTACGGGGGCGGGGTTTTCCGCCTCGATTGAAGAGGGAGATTTCTTCGAACGCGAACCCGGACGGTCATACAATGCGGTAATCGGCAACCCCCCATATATCCGCTACCAGGATTTCTCAGGAGCGGCCCGGGCAAAAAGCCTCAGAGCGGCGCTGGCGCATGGTGTTCGCCTCACGTCGCTAGCTAGTTCCTGGGCGGCATTCACGGTTCATGCATCTGAATTTCTCGCCGATGATGGACGCTTGGGCTTAGTCTTACCTGCCGAACTTATGTCGGTGAATTATGCCGCAGAGGTACGACGGTTTTTGATGAACCGTTTTGCTAAAGTGCGCCTCATCCTCTTTGAGCAACTCCTTTTCCCGGGTGTTCTTGAGGAGGTCGTCTTACTGCTGGCTGAAGGGCGTGGAACCACGGAAAGCTTCGAAGTATATCAAGCGCGCGACGCGGGCAGCTTGGCTACTCTTGACACGTCCTCGTGGCGCGGCTTCGTACCAACGGCGGATGAGAAGTGGACGCCTGCGCTCATTCCCAACGATGCCCTTGCAGCCTACCGCGAGCTTACTCGAGGTGACGGTTTCCGGCGCATGATCGATTGGGGTGACACGTACCTCGGATCTGTTACCGGGAATAACAAATATTTCACGATGACAGCAGCGCAGGTCGCGGAATTGGGTCTGGACAAGTCTGAACTGCTGAATATCTCCCCGCCTGGCGCTCGCCATCTGCGCGGGCTGACATTCAGCAAAAGAGCCTGGGCACAACTTGCGAAAGAAGGCGCGCGTTGCTTCTTGTTCGCACCGCCGTCAGACGGCATGTCCAGCGGCGCGAAGGCCTATATTGAGCGCGGCGAACGCGATGGCGTATCGAACGCATATAAGTGCAAAGTTCGAACGCCATGGTGGCGAGTGCCATTGGTTGCACAGCCTGATTTGCTTTTCACCTACATGAACCACGACCGGCCACGGCTTACTACAAATGACGCCGGAGCGTATGTTCTGAACTCTCTATACGGCGTCAAATTAAAGTCGGAGATGAGAGAGCTCGGGAAAGCAGTCTTGCCGATCGCCTGTTTGAACACGGTCACACTGCTGGGGTCGGAGATTGTCGGCCGCTCTTACGGTGGCGGTTTACTTAAGCACGAGCCGAAAGAAGCTGACTTGATGCCGGTCCCCACGGCGGACATTCTGAAGGCCGCCTTGCCTGAATTGATGCTGATCGCGCCTCAATTGGCTGTCGCGCTGAGGCAAAACAAACTACTAGCGGCAGTGGAGATGGTCGACGCTATTATATTGGAGCGGCACTTGAAGTTAGACATTCTGCAGTTGGCTCAGTTAAGGCAAGCCCGCGAAGCGCTTTTTCAGCGTCGCGTATCACGAGGCAAAAAACTATAGTGGCAAGGATTGATGACCTTCTCGACGCAGCCTTAAGAACGCTACCGGCAAAGCCTGGCGATGATGCCAGCCAGAGTGATAAGAAGCGCTACAGTGAACGCGTGTCCGAGGTAGTTGCCCAAGCATTGGCTGCCGAATTGAGGCGTCGCGGGCTGAAGGAAGCCCGTCCTGCGCCGCCTGGAACGCTCGATGGCTCTGGTGCGGAACGTCGGATGGCGGGCGGCCTAGGAGCTAAGAAGGTTGATGTCACATGGGCCACCGAAGAGGCGGGGTTGCTTCTCGCCATTTCCGTGAAGAGTATCAATTTCCGCGACAATAGAACGGGCAACTTTCAGAAGAACTTGGTGAACCGGCGCGGTGACATGCTTATGGAAGCAGTCACACTTCATCGGCGTTTTCCCTACGGCGTTCTCGCTGGCTTCTTCTTTCTAGACAAGGGCGCCGAAAACGACGATACGACGCGCCGTAGATCGACGTTCGCAAACGCAAATGCTCGTCTCCGGCTCTTTACTGGCCGGAACGATCCGGCCGGACGCGATGAACAATTTGAGAAATTTTATCTGATTTTGCTGGAGGCTACGCCAACAGCCACCGAATTGAGAGCATTTGAAGTCGGCGCCCCCGATGTAGAAGTACCGATGGACAAAGTCGTAACCGGATTGCTCTCGATTGTTGCCGAGAGAAACCCAGATTTTTATGAGCTCGACGGCGAGAACCTGCGGTCAGCAACATAAACAGGACAATTATTGGCTCAGCTTCATTTTTGCAGTGGTTTAGCCCCCGGCCCCGGATCGTAGAAACTTCGTAACATCCTGCTCTCGTTGCATTGGACCATCCGGCGTGAAGCCATGCCACACATGACAATCATCTAAAGTTGCACCGCTTGCCGCCCGCAAAGCGAACGAAACCCCGTCCATTCCGCCCCAAGCCTAAATCAACGGTTTAATTTCCCCCGCACTTCGGTCACAGTGCCCGCTCCCCAAAAAAGGAAAAGCATACACGTGCATCACGAAGTCCCGCTCATCGCCACCATTGCCGTCAGCTTCGTCTGCGCGGCCGTTCTCGGCTATATCGCCGACCGGCTGCGGCTGCCGCCGCTGGTGGGGTATCTGATGGCAGGCGTCTTCATGGGGCCGCTGACGCCGGGGGTGGTGGCCGATAGCGGGTTGGCCGGGCAGTTGGCGGAGATGGGGGTCATTCTGCTGATGTTCGGGGTCGGCCTGCATTTTTCGGCGGCCGATCTCCTCGCCGTGCGCGGCATCGCCGTGCCGGGCGCCGTCTTGCAGATTCTGGTGGCGACAGCGCTCGGCTGCGGGCTTGCCGAGTGGTGGGGCTGGAACCTTGGCGCCGGTATCGTCTTCGGTCTCAGCCTTTCGGTCGCCAGCACCGTCGTTCTGTTGAAAGCGCTGGAGGAGCGAAATCTCATCAATTCGGCGAGCGGCCGCGTCGCCATCGGCTGGCTTATCGTCGAGGATCTGGCCATGGTGCTGGCGCTGGTGCTGCTGCCGGCGCTGGCCGAGCTTCTCGGCGGCCATGCGGTTGCCGATGCGCATGGCGCCGGCATGCCGCTCTATCTGACGATCGGGCTCACGCTGCTGAAGGTCTGCGGCTTCGCCGTCATGGCGGTCCTCCTCGGCCCCAAGGTCGTGCCCTGGCTGCTGACGCTGGTGGCAAAGACCGGATCGCGCGAGCTCTTCACGCTGACCGTCCTTGCCATCGCGCTCGGTATCGCCTTCGGCTCGGCGCAACTCTTCGGCGTCTCGTTTGCGCTCGGCGCCTTCTTCGCCGGCGTGGTCATGAGCGAATCCAACCTCAGCCACCGGGCTGCGGCCGATTCGCTCCCGCTGCAGAACGCCTTCTCCGTGCTGTTCTTCGTCTCGGTCGGCATGCTGTTCGATCCGTCGATCCTGATGCGCCAGCCGCTGGAGGTCTTGGCGGCGCTACTCTTGATCATCGTCGGCAAGGGCCTGATCTCCTTCGTCGTCGTCACGCTGCTGCGTTATCCTATTGGCATGGGCCTGACGGTCGCGGCCGGCCTGGCGCAGATCGGTGAATTCTCCTTCATTCTCGCCGGGCTCGGTATCACGCTCGGGCTGCTGCCGCAGGACGGGCAGGACATCATCCTCGCCTCGGCGCTGATATCGATCACCCTCAATCCCGTCGTCTGCGCGCTCGCGGAATACCTGCACGGCAAGGCCCAGGCAAAATGGCCGCGCGTCAGCGACCATTACGGCCGCCGCAAGCACGAGGCGCTGGGCCGCGAGCTCGAGAAGATCCGCTCGCTCAACGAGGCCCGCCAGCGCGCCCACCAGCTCGAGATGGAAGAGCTGATCGCCACCTTCCCGCTGTTTGCCATGGTCGACGAAGATTCGCAGGAAGAACTACTGCTGCTCTTCCGCCCCAAGTCTGCGCTCCCTGGCGAGCGCGTCATCCGCAAGGGCGACCGCGGCGACGGCCTTTACTTCCTGTCGTCCGGCGCCGTCGAGGTGCAGCTTCCGGGTGGCGATATCCCGCTCGAACCCGGCGCCTTCTTCGGCGAGATGGCGCTGCTGTCGGGCGGCCGCCGCACGGCCGATGTCATCGCGGTCGATTTCTGCCAGTTCCTGGTGCTGGAACGACGCGACTTCAACATGTTCACATCAAAGCACCCGGTGCTGCGCGAGGCCGTCAGCGGCATGGCCAAGGAGCGGCGCGAGATGAACTACATGCGCCAGAAGCACGCCCGCCCCTCCGAGGTCCAATAGAGCAATTTCAGGGAAAGTCCGGTTTTCAGTCCGGATTCCGTGAAAGCAAAAGAATGGCGCCGTTTCGCGATTCGGAGAGAAGAGGAACTGCCAGCGCGGCAGCCCTGACGGCATCAGGCAATCACGAAGTTTTTTGGCTGCCCGTCTCACGAACGACACAGCAAGCATTTACAGCGCGCGGCGAGCCCAATAATGCTCGTTGAACCGTGATCGGAAAGGACCCGAATGCTTCGCAGACTGTACGATTGGACCATGTCGCTGGCCGCCCGCAAGTCGGCCGAAGTCTGGCTCGCCGTTATCGCCTTCGTCGAAAGCTCGGTCTTTCTGGTTCCCGCCGATGTTCTCTATCTGCCCATGGCGCTTTCAAGGCCCGAGCGCGCCTATCGCTACGCGCTGGTGGCGACCGTGGCCTCCGTGCTCGGCGGCATCGCCGGCTGGGCACTCGGCTATTACGCCTATGACGCCATCGCCCGCCCGGTGCTGGAATTCTACGGCAAGCTCGACGCCTTCGAGCAGTTGAGGGTCTATATCCACGACGAGTGGGAAATCCTGCTGCTGCTGCTCGTGACGTCAGGGCTCGCGCACCTGCCGCCGATCAAGGTGGTGACGATCCTTGCCGGCGTCATTCACATGAACCTCGGCTTCTTCGTCATCTCGGCGATCGTCGCGCGCGGTGCCCGTTTCTTCTTCCTCGCCTGGCTGCTGCGCCGCTATGGCGAACCGATCCGCGACTTCATCGAAAAGCGCCTCGGCCAGATCACGGCCATCGTCGCCGGACTGCTGATCGCGCTCGGCGTCGCCTACAAGCTGCTTGCTCACTGATATTGCCTCGGCGCCGTCCCCCACGCGCCAATTGCCCGGAGCCCCCGCATGACTGCTTCCTTCTCTGTTCGCCGCCCGACCTTCGTCTATTCGATCCTGCTTGCGATCGGCATGGCAATTGTCATCGGCTCCGCGCTCGGCTTCCAGTATATCGGCGGCTATATTCCCTGCGAGCTCTGCCTGATGCAGCGCCAGCCCTATTATTACGGCATCCCGCTTGTGATCATCGGCGCCATCACCTCGGCGCTCGGCCTTCCCAACTGGATCGGCCGCACCTTCCTCCTGGCCGGCGGCCTGCTGATGGTCGTCGGTGCCGGCATGGGCGTCTATCACGCCGGTGTCGAATGGCACTTCTGGGCCGGCCCCACCGCCTGCTCGACCAGCGCCGGCAGCATGACGCAGAATGCGGGTGACCTCCTGACCGAGCTCAACACCATCAAGGGCCCCTCCTGCACGGAAGCGGCACTGCGCGTGCTCGGTCTGTCGATGGCCGGCTGGAACGTCATCGCAAGCCTCATCCTCGCCGCCTTCGCCTTCATCGGCGTGCGCAAGTCGGCCTGATCAGGAAAACCTGATCAGTTGGGCTTGAAGCGGTCCTGCTCGCAGGCGATCAGGGCTGCAGTTCGCTATCCCAGTAGAGATAGTCGAGCCAGCTGTCGTGCAGATAGTTCGGCGGGAAGAGCCGGCCGTTGTTGTGCAAATCCTGCACGGTCGGCTGGTAAGGCTTCTGATGCGGGAACATGCCTGCCTGCTTCGGTAGCTTGCTGCCCTTCCTGAGATTGCAGGGAGAGCAGGCCGCCACGACATTCTGCCACGTCGTCTCGCCGCCATGGGCGCGCGGAATGACGTGATCGAAGGTCAGGTCGTTATGATCGCCGCAATACTGGCACTCGAACTTGTCGCGAAGGAACACGTTGAAGCGCGTGAAAGCCGGATTGCGCGAAGGCTGCACGTAGGTTTTCAGGCACACGACACTCGGAAGCCGCATCGAATAGCTCGGCGAGGAAACCGAATGTTCGTATTCTGCAATGATGTTTACGCGGTCAAGAAACACCGCCTTGATCGCGTCCTGCCAGGACCAGAGCGACAAGGGATAATAACTCAGTGGCCTGTAGTCAGCATTCAGAACGAGTGCTGGCAGGGCCTGGGGGGAGACTGCAATCGTCAAGGGACTCTCCTGATCGATTCGGCATCTGCACTCTTATATTAGGCCGGTTGTGACGGCATTGTGAAGTCCAATAAATTCAACAGCACCATGGCTTTTGTAAGTGTTGCCGTTCAGACGACGGGAACCAAGCCACGACCGAGCTTTACCGCATAATAAGCCCAGAAAAGCCGGGCCGCCACCGATCTCCACGGCGACCAGGTTTCCGCCATCACAGCCAGTCCTTTCGCCGTCGGGCGCACGTCAAGGCCGAATGCCGCGGCCACCGCGTTCTGGAGCGCGATATCGCCGGAGGGAAAGACGTCGGCATGGCCGCCCGAGAACATCAGGTAGACCTCCGCCGTCCACGGCCCGACACCCTTGAGCGCCGTCAGCGCGGCAAGCGCCTCCTTCGGCGGCAGGCCGGAGAGCGCCTGCAGGTCGAGCCCGCCGGCGGCGATCGCCTCGGCGATCCGCGTCAGCGTCTCTGCCTTGGCCCGCGACAGGCCGAATTCGCGCCAAGCGTCCGGATGCAGCGCCGCATAGGTCTCCGCCGTCAGCACGGCGCCATCCGGCCGCATCCGCCGCCAGATCGCCTCGGCACTGGCCCGCGACACCATCTGCGACACGATGATATGCGCCAGCCCCTCGAAGCCTGGCTCCCGCAATCTCAGCGGCAGCGGACCAGCATCGGCGGCGATCGAAACAAGGCGCGGATCGATGACGAGCAGTTCATCCAGCCCCTGTCTCACATCCTCGTCATTGCGAATGATATGCACGTTTCCTCGCGATCTTTCTGATTCCGTGGCAGAAGAAAGCATGACCGCGATTCCCAGTCAAAAGCCCGTTTTCCGTTTTGCCCCGAGCCCCAACGGCCCGCTGCATCTCGGCCACGCGCTCTCCGCCTTCCTGAACCGCGACATGGCGGATGCGGCGGATGGGCGCCTGCTGCTGCGCATCGAAGACATAGATCTGACCCGCTGCACACCCGAATTCGAAGCCGGCATCCGCACCGACCTCAAATGGCTCGGTATCGACTGGGAAAAACCGGTGCGCCGCCAGTCGGAGCATTTCGCGGATTACCAGGCGGCGCTGAAGAGCCTGATCGACCGTGGCCTCGCCTACCCCTCCTTCCTCACCCGCGGCGAGGTGAAGGCGCGGGTGCAGGGATCGGAAGCGGCGGGTACGTCGTGGCCACGCGACCCCGATGGCTCGCCGCTCTATCCGGCCGACGATCGGGACCGGCCGCACCGCGAGCGCGAGGCGATGCTGGCAAGCGGCCGCAAACATGCCTGGCGGCTGGACATGGCAAAGGCGCTGGAGACGATCGGCGAACCGCTCGTCTGGACCGAGACGGGCGACGGCGAGCGCGGCGCGATCGGGGCCGACCCCGCCAGATGGGGCGATGCGATCCTGTCGCGCTCCGACGCGCCCTCGAGCTATCATCTCTCCGTCGTCGTCGACGATGCGCTGCAGGGCGTCACCCATGTCGTGCGCGGGCTCGACCTCTTTCACGCAACGGCGGTGCACCGTGTCCTGCAGGTCCTGCTCGACCTTCCTGCGCCTGTCTATCATCACCACCGGCTGATCACCGACGCGGACGGGCGCAAGCTGTCGAAGAGCGCCGGCGATACCGGGCTTGCGGCACTAAGAATCCGAGGTCTCTCGGCGGGAGATATCCGCCACCTTGTCGGTCTTTGACGACTGCTGCCGCTGACCGCTCAGGAAATTGTTCGAAAAGATCGCCCGTACCCGGAATTTCAGGAGGGCGGCGTTCAGTTCCGCGCCGATGATGAAGATGACGCCGACCATGTAGAGGAAGATCAGCACGATCATCACCGAGGCGAGGCCGGCATAGGTGGCGGCGTAATTGGCGAAGGTCGCGAGGTAATAGGCGAAGATCAGCGCACCCACCAGCCAGAGGATCAGCGTCAGCAGCACGCCCGGCACCACGTCGAACACGCGCCGGCGGCCGGCAGGCAGCCAGAGGTGGACGACGAGCAGCCCCACCGTCAGCACGAAGAGCGTGCCGTAGATACGCCAGTCGAACACGATATCCAGCGTATCGGCAAATAGCGGGAACCACTGCCGGGCATAATCAAGCGCCAGCGGCACCGCGACCAGCATGATGCTGATCGCCGCGAAGATCGTGACCGCGATGATCACGAAGCCGAGGCTGGCGAGACGGGTGAAATACCAGGGTCGCGTTTCCTGCACCCGGTAGGCGCGGTTGAGCGAAATGCGCAGCGCCTCGACGCCGTTGGAGGCGAAATAGGCGGCGGCCAGCACCGACACCGTCAGCAGCCCGCCGCGCGGCACGGTCAGGACCTGCACCACCTGGTCGACCAGCGGCTTGGCGATCGCCTCCGGCCAGGTATCGAAGATCAGGTGGATCGCGCGATCGGAAAACTGGTCGGCACCGAGAAAATTCGCCAGCGTCGTGCCGAAGATCAGGAAGGGAAACACCGCAAGCAGGCTGGACAGCGCCACGTGGCTCGCCATGGCGAAGCCGTCGTCGTCGAGGAAATGCCAGATCGCATCGTAAACAACATCGTACAAGACGCGAAAAAGTCTCGGCATTCCGTCTCCCGGCATTCCAGATTGTGTCCTTCGTGCGAATATGGGAAACGAGTCGCAATTTGTACAGGAAACAATCCATGCCGGATCAGCGCACCATCATCGTGACAGGATGCTCCTCCGGCATCGGCGCGCATTGCGCCCGCGCGCTGAAGGCCGACGGCTGGCGGGTTTTCGCAACCGTTCGCAAGCACCAAGATCTCGCAGCGCTCGAGCGCGACGGCCTCGAAGCCTTCTTCATGGACTATACCCGAAGCGACACCATCTCCGATTTCGTGCGCGAGGTGAGCGAGCGCAGCGCCGGGCGCATCGATGCGCTCTTCAACAACGGCGCCTATGGACAGCCGGGCGCCGTCGAGGACCTGACGACCGACGTGCTGCGCCAGCAGTTCGAGACCAATGTCTTCGGCTGGCACGAACTCACCCGCCAGGTCATTCCCTTCATGCGCAGGCGCGGCCGGGGCCGCATCGTCCAGTGCTCGTCGATATTGGGCGTCGTGCCCTACCGCTATCGCGGCGCCTACACGGCATCGAAGTTCGCCATCGAGGGCCTGAGCGTGACGCTGCGCATGGAATTGCAGGGCAGCGGCATCCATGTCAGCCTCATCGAGCCGGGGCCGATCGTTTCGCGCTTCACCGCCAATGCGCTCGCCAAGATCAACGAGAACATCGACGTGACCAATTCCGTGCATGCGGCAGATTACCGCCGCCAGCTGGCACGGCTTGACGGATCGGGCGGAACCAACCGACATAAGCTCGGACCGGAGGCGGTCTATGCCGTGCTGAAGCACGCATTGACCTCGTCCAAGCCTAGACCACATTACCCCGTAACCACGCCAGCGAAGCAGGGCATGCTTCTGAAGAGATTTCTGCCCGCGGACCTCTTCTATCGCCTGATGCGCTGGACGGACTGACAGAAAGCGTAAAGCAGCATGGCCAGCGTCACCTATGTCCTCACCTTCATCGTCATCGGCCTTGTCGGCATCGTGCTGATCCGCGGGCTCTTCAACATGATGAAGGGCGGCGATGCCAATCTTTCCAACAAGCTGATGCAGCTGCGCGTGCTGCTGCAGGCGGTCGCCGTGCTCCTGATCATGCTGACACTGTGGCTGACGGGCGGCGGACGCCCCAGCTGATCATTGAGGAGGAGCAGCCATGGTAAAGCTCAACAAGATCTATACCCGCACCGGCGACGACGGCACAACCGCGCTCGTTTCCGGCCCGCGCCGCGCCAAGGACGACCTGCGCGTCGAGGCCTTCGGCACCATAGACGAGGCGAACTCGGCGATCGGCATAGCCCGCCTGCACATGCAGGGCATGCCCGATCTCGACGCCATGCTGATGCTGATCCAGAACGACCTCTTCGACCTCGGCGCCGATCTCGCGACGCCCGACACCGGCAAGCCGCCGGAATACGAACCGCTCAGGATCATCGAAACCCAGGTCGCGCGCATCGAAAGCGATATCGATACGCTGAACGCCGATCTGCAGCCGCTCACCTCCTTCGTGCTGCCCGGCGGCCACTCCGCCGCCGCCCACCTGCATCTCGCCCGCACCATCGCCAGGCGCGCCGAGCGGCTGATGGTGTCGCTGTCGCGCGAAAAGGGCGAGATCGTCAGCACGGCCGCGCTGAAATACGTCAACCGCCTGTCCGATTTCCTCTTCGTCGCCGCCCGCCACGCCAATGACCGCGGCCATGCGGATGTGCTTTGGGTTCCGGGAAAAAACCGATAGCTTCGTCTCATTTATTGACGCGAACGCCCGGGGGCAGGCTTCATGTTCATACCGCTGCACGACGCCAACACGCTGAAGCACATCAAGGTTCAGTGGGTGACGATGGGGCTCATCGCGCTCAACGTCGCCATCTGGCTGTTCACCGGCGTGATCGCCGATACCGACATATCGCAGGCCGCGACGGTCGGGCTGGGCTACATCCCGGCGGTCGCCTTCCATTATGCGACGCTGGAGCCGGCACTCGCCTTCATCCCCGAACCCGGCACCTATATCACCTATTCCTTCGTGCATTCCGGCTTCTGGCACCTCGCCTCCAACATGATCTTCCTCTGGGTCTTCGGCGACAATGTCGAGGATGCGATGGGCCATCTGCGCTTCCTCGTCTTCTATCTCGCCTGTGCCGCCGCCGGCGCCCTGTTGCACGGGCTGGTCGGCACGACGTCGCAGGCGCCGCTGATCGGCGCGTCCGGTGCCATATCGGGCGTCGTCGCGGCCTATGTGATACTGCATCCGCGCGTGAAAATATGGGTGCTGGTCTTCATGCGCGTGCCGCTTCCGCTGCCGGCCTTCGTACCGCTGCTGTTATGGATCGGCCAGCAATTCGCCATGCTGGTGCTTGATCCCGATGGCGGCGTCTCCTGGGGCGCCCATGTCGGCGGCATCCTCGCCGGCGCGCTGCTGGTGCTGGTGATGCGCCGCCGCGGCGTCCCGCTTTTCGACCGCGAGGTCGTCACGCCAAAGGCCGTGCGCGACCGCGCCATCCCCAATCCCGCCATGGCGACGGCACCCGGGCGGCAACTGCGCGCCCGCCTGCCCTGGGACAAGTCATAGTCACAATATTGACGTTCACGTAAACGTAATATATTTCGGGACGCTATCTGCCTGTTTGCGTCATGGAAGCGTTGTGTTTGGAGGAAAAACGCGTATCCATGTCGCCATTCGACAATCGGAGCAGCGCCGAAACGCGCATTTTCTTGGCGAAAGAGTTGAAGGAAGGACCCCATGAAGATTCTCGTCCCCGTGAAGCGGGTGGTTGACTACAACGTGAAGATCCGCGTGAAGCCGGATGGCACGGGCGTCGAGCTTGCGAATGTGAAGATGTCGATGAACCCCTTCGACGAAATCTCCGTGGAAGAAGCGCTGCGGCTGAAGGAAGCCGGCAAGGCCGAGGAAGTGATCGTCGTCTCGATCGGCCCGGCCAAGGCGGAAGAAACGCTGCGCACCGCGCTCGCCATGGGCGCCGACCGCGCCATTCTCGTCGAGACCGACGACCAGGTCGAGCCGCTCGCCGTCGCCAAGATCCTGAAGGGCGTCGTCGATGCCGAACAGCCGGGTCTCGTCATCGTCGGCAAGCAGGCGATCGACGACGATTCGAACCAGACCGGCCAGATGCTGGCAGCGCTGCTCGGCACCGCGCAGGCGACCTTCGCCTCGAAGATCGAGATCGGCGACAACAAGGCGACCGTCACCCGCGAGGTCGACGGCGGCCTGCAGACCATCGAGGTCAAGCTGCCTGCCGTGGTCACCACGGATCTGCGGCTCAACGAGCCGCGCTACGCTTCGCTGCCCAACATCATGAAGGCCAAGAAGAAGCCGCTCGACAAGAAGGCGCCCGCTGATTTCGGCGTTTCCACCGCGCCGAAGCTCAAGGTCCTGAAGACCGAGGAGCCCTCCGGCCGCAAGGCGGGCGTCAAGGTCGCGTCGGTCGCGGAGCTCGTCGAAAAGCTCAAGTCCGCTGGCGTCCTCTAAGATCTGGAAAGGGAGATTACATCATGGCCATTCTTCTTCTGGCTGACCACGACAATGCAAGCCTTTCCGACCAGACCGCCAAGACGCTGACGGCAGCCGCCAAGATTGGTGGCGACGTCACTGTTCTCGTCGCCGGCAAGGGCGCCAAGGCTGCCGCCGATGCAGCCGCCAAGCTGTCGGGCGTCTCCAAGGTCCTGCTCGCCGAAAGCGACGAGCTCGCCAACAATCTGGCCGAGCCGCTGGCCGACCTGATCGTTTCGCTGGCCGCAAGCTACGACACCATCATCTCGGCCGCCACCTCGGTCGGCAAGAACGTGCTGCCGCGCGTCGCCGCCCTGCTCGACGTCGCTCAGGTTTCCGAGATCATCGAAGTCGTCTCGGCTGACACCTTCAAGCGCCCGATCTATGCCGGCAACGCCATCCAGACGGTGCAGTCGACCGACGCCAAGAAGGTCATCACCGTTCGCACCGCATCCTTCGCGGCGACCGCCGAAGGCGGCTCGGCTTCGGTCGAGGCGATCCCGGCAGCCTCCGATCCCGGTCTCTCAACCTTCGTCAAGGACGCGCTGTCGGCCTCCGACCGTCCGGAGCTGACCTCGGCCAAGATCATCATCTCCGGCGGCCGCGCGCTCGGCTCGGCGGAGAAGTTCCAGGAAGTCGTCCTGCCGGTTGCCGACAAGCTTGGTGCCGCGGTCGGTGCCTCGCGCGCAGCCGTCGATGCCGGCTACGCCCCGAACGACTGGCAGGTCGGCCAGACCGGCAAGGTCGTCGCCCCCGATCTCTACATCGCCTGCGGCATCTCCGGTGCCATCCAGCACCTCGCCGGCATGAAGGATTCGAAGGTCATCGTCGCCATCAACAAGGACGAGGAAGCCCCGATCTTCCAGGTTGCCGACTACGGCCTCGTCGCCGATCTCTTCGACGCGTTGCCGGAATTGCAGAAGGCGCTCTGATCGCCCGAAGCGGCCCTCTTTCGCACGTGCGCCCTCTTCTTTTCGCACTTGCGAATGACTGGAAAATTATCTTTTTAGGCGCTACTACTGCTGCCGGGCACTGTTTTGCCCGGCAGTTTTGTTAGAATGATGCGGCAGCGCTGCGGTGTTTGCCGAAGGGGGTAGGAGATGAGCGCCTTGAAGACGATCGGTATTATCGGTGCGGGCCAGATGGGCTGCGGCATTGCGCAAGTCTCGGCCGATGCCGGCTACAAGGTTCATATCTACGACCTCACGCAGGACCGCATCGAGCGCGGCCTCGCCACCATCAACGGCAACCTCGCCCGCCACGTCACCAGCGGCAAGTCCACCGACGAGGAGCGCGCCGCGACGCTGGCGCTGATCTCGGGTTCCGCCGACATCAACGACCTCGCGGCCTCCGATCTCGTCATCGAGGCGGCAACCGAGGACGAAAGCGTCAAGCGCAAGATCTACGCCCAGGTTTGTCCGATCCTGAAGCCCGAGGCCATCCTCGCTACCAACACCTCGTCGCTCTCGATCACCCGCCTGGCATCCGCCACCGACCGCCCGGAACGCTTCATGGGCATCCACTTCATGAACCCGGTTCCGGTGATGAAGCTGGTGGAACTGGTGCGCGGGATCGCGACGGAAGAAGGCACCTTCAGCCGCGCCAAGGAATTCGTGGCCTCACTGGAAAAGACGGTGACCGTCGCCGAGGACTTCCCGGCCTTCATCGTCAACCGCATCCTGCTGCCGATGATCAACGAGGCGATCTACACGCTTTACGAAGGCGTCGGCACCGTCGATGCCATCGACACCGCCATGAAACTCGGCGCCAACCACCCCATGGGCCCGCTGCAACTCGCCGACTTCATCGGCCTCGACACCTGCCTGTCGATCATGCAGGTGTTGCATGACGGCCTGGCGGACAGCAAGTACCGCCCTTGCCCGCTGCTGGTGAAATACGTCGAAGCAGGCTGGCTTGGACGGAAGTCGGGCCGCGGGTTCTATGATTATCGTGGTGAGGTTCCGGTTCCGACGCGGTAGTTTTTGCTCCGAGCGAGCAGCCCCCTCATCCGCCTGCCGGCACCTTCTCCCCGTTGGGGAGAAGAGACGTGTGGCGCGCCGCTCGCCCCAAAATTCAGCGAAATCCTTCAGCCGCAACACTCAAGTAGGGCAAAACGCCCACCCCCAGCCCCTTCTCCCCAACGGGGAGAAGTGCCGGAGCGCCAGCGAGGCGATGAGGGGGCCACAGGCGCAAACGTCGCGGCTACCCCCAAAAACTAAATCCCCACAGCCCCCTTGATCAACGCCTTGGCATCCGCGCTATCCCACGCCGCCGGCCCGTTCATCGCCGAGATCAGGCACCCCTTGTCGTCGATCAGCAGCGTCACCGGCAGACCGAACGCCAGCCCCTGCTTCTTCAGCCCGTTGAACACGGCGATCGTGTCGTCGCGGTAGAGCTTCAGCGCGTCGACGCCGATTTCCGACAGAAACGTCTTCGGCTTCTCGTCGTCGCCGGTGTCGATATTGACGGGCACGACCTGGAACTTGTCGCTGCCGAGTTCCTTCTCCAGCGCGTTCAGCGCCGGCATTTCCTCGCGGCAGGGCACGCACCATGTCGCCCAGAGATTGAAGAGCACCGTCTTGCCGGCGAAATGGTCGAGCGTCATCGGCTTGCCGTCGGCATCCTTGAAGGCGATCGAGGTCATCCGGACCGGCTGTTCGGGCGCGACCATGGCGGCGACCTCGCCCTTCAGGAAGGGCTTGATGCGGGTCGCGATGTCCTTCGTGGCCTTGCATTCGCCCGCCGCCATATCGGCGCCGCCATTGCCAGACCCCGTCTCCTTAATGTAAACCGCTGCCGCACCGGCAATGATGCCTGCGACGACCGCGATCCCGATCAGTTTCAGGGATGGCAGGCGCAAGGGCGTTCTTGTTGTCATTTCATTCTCCCGGACACGCGTTCTTCAAGGCAGGCATCTTTCATGGCCGACAGCACGGACACCAAATCCTCCAACCAGATGTGGGGCGGACGTTTCGCTTCCGGCCCAGATGCGATCATGGAGGAGATAAATGCCTCGATCGGTTTCGACAAGAAGCTGTTTGCGCAGGATATTCGCGGATCAATCGCCCACGCCACCATGCTCGCCCACCAGGCTATCATTTCGGCCGATGATAAGGACAAGATCGTCGAAGGGCTAAACACGATCCTGTCAGAGATCGAGAGCGGCAACTTCGAATTCTCGCGCAAGCTTGAGGACATTCACATGAATGTCGAGGCGCGCCTTGCGACCCTGATCGGCCCCGCCGCCGGCCGCCTGCACACCGCCCGCTCGCGCAACGACCAGGTGGCACTCGATTTCCGCCTCTGGGTGAAGGAAGAGTTGCAGAAGACCGAACAGCTGCTGACCAGCCTGATCGCGGCCTTCCTCGACCGCGCCGAAGAGCATGCCGATACCGTCATGCCCGGCTTCACGCATCTGCAGACCGCCCAGCCCGTCACCTTCGGCCATCACTGCATGGCCTATGTCGAAATGTTCGGCCGCGACCGCTCGCGCGTGCGCCACGCCATCGAGCATCTGGACGAGAGCCCGATCGGCTCGGCAGCCCTTGCCGGCACCGGCTATCCGATCGACCGCCACATGACGGCCAAGGCGCTCGGCTTCCGCGAGCCGACCCGCAATTCGATCGACACCGTCTCCGATCGCGACTTCGCCATCGAGTTCCTGGCGCTGGCCTCGATCTGCGCCATGCACCTGTCGCGTCTGGCCGAAGAGATCGTCATCTGGTCGACGCCGCAGTTCGGCTTCGTGCGCCTGTCGGACGCCTTCTCCACCGGCTCCTCGATCATGCCGCAGAAGAAGAACCCGGATGCCGCCGAACTCGTGCGCGCCAAGACCGGCCGCATCAACGGCTCGCTGATCGCGCTTTTGACCATCATGAAGGGCCTGCCGCTCGCCTATTCCAAGGACATGCAGGAAGACAAGGAACAGGTCTTCGACGCCGCCGAAAGCCTGGAACTGGCCATCGCCGCGATGACCGGCATGGTCCGCGACCTGACCATCAACACCGAGCGCATGAAGGCCGCCGCCGGCTCCGGTTACTCGACCGCGACCGACCTCGCCGACTGGCTGGTGCGCGAGGCGGGCCTGCCCTTCCGCGACGCCCACCATGTGACCGGCCGTGCCGTCGCTCTCGCCGAAAGCAAGGGCTGCGATCTCTCCGACCTGTCGCTCGCCGATCTGCAGGCGATCAACGCCGCCATTACCGACAAGGTCTACGACGTGTTGACCGTCGAGGCTTCGGTTGCCAGCCGCAAGAGCTTCGGCGGCACGGCACCTTCGGAAGTGCGCAAGCAGATCGCCTACTGGCGCGCCCGCAACTGATCCCGACAGGGCGGAGCGCATGCCGCTTCGCCCTTCGCTCCCCACCTTCGCCGTCTACCTTCGTCTGGGCAAAGCCGACGTCGCCAACAATCAGGGTGCACAAGCGGAATAAACTTCGCTATGAAGGTGTCCACCCGTGCCGCTTCCCAAGAGGAATTCCATGCAGACCAGCTTGCCGCAGTTCATCCGCCTGACGGTTGTTTTCGCCGTGATCGGCCTTGCCGTTGCCGGATGCGGCCGCAAGGGCGATCTCGATCCGCCGAGCGCGCAGGCAACGAAGGGTGGCGACGCGTCGAAGCCGACCAAACAGCCCGGCACCGTGGACCGCCCCTTCATCCTCGATCCGCTTCTGTAACAGGCTACTCCAGTGAACCATTTCGAGTATCGCGACGGCATCCTCTACGCCGAGAACGTTCCCGTTCCCGAGATCGCCAAGGCCGTCGGCACGCCTTTCTACGTCTATTCCACGGCAACCCTCGAGCGCCACTACAAGGTCTTCTCGCAGGCCTTCAGCGATGTCGATGCCATGGTCTGCTACGCCATGAAGGCCAATTCGAACCAGGCCGTCCTGAAGACGCTCGGCAACCTCGGCGCCGGCATCGACGTCGTCTCCGAAGGCGAGCTGCGCCGCGCGCTCGCAGCCGGCATTCCGGCCAACCGCATCATGTTCTCCGGCGTCGGCAAGACCCCGCATGAGATGGACTATGCGCTCGAAGCCGGCATCTACTGCTTCAACGTCGAATCCGAGCCTGAGCTCGAGATCCTCAACCAGCGCGCCATCAAGGCCGGTAAGAAGGCGCCCGTCTCCTTCCGCATCAATCCCGATGTCGACGCCCGCACGCACGCCAAGATCTCGACCGGCAAGAAGGAAAACAAGTTCGGCATCTCCTGGGAACGCGCCCGCGCCGTCTATGCCCGTGCCGCCACCCTCGAAGGTATCGAAGCCACCGGCATCGACATGCATATCGGCAGCCAGATCACCGAGCTGCAGCCCTTCGACGACGCCTTCAAGCTGCTGCGCGAGCTCGTCAGCACGCTGCGCGCCGACGGCCACGACATCCACCATGTCGATATCGGCGGTGGCCTCGGCATTCCTTACCGCGAAGACAACAACCCGCCACCGCTGCCCGACGCCTATGCCGCGATCGTCAAGAACCAGCTGCGCGAACTCGGCTGCAAGATCGTCATGGAGCCCGGCCGCCTGATCGTCGGCAATGCCGGCATCCTGGTGACCGAAGTGCTCTACGTGAAGGACGGCGGCGAAAAGACCTTCATCATCGTCGACGGCGCCATGAACGACCTCATCCGCCCGACGCTCTACGAAGCCTGGCACGAGATCCGCCCCGTGGTGATCTCGGCCGTCAACGCGCCGCGCATCAAGGCCGATGTCGTCGGCCCCGTTTGCGAGACCGGCGACTACCTGGCGCTGGACCGCGAAATGGCCATGCCGAAATCGGGCGACCTCTTCGCCGTCAGCTCCGCCGGAGCCTACGGCGCGGTACAGGCCGGCACCTACAACAGCCGTCTGCTGGTGCCCGAAGTGCTGGTCAAGGGCAGCGATTTCCA
This sequence comes from Hyphomicrobiales bacterium, assembly GCA_900471485.1. Taxonomy (GTDB): domain Bacteria; phylum Pseudomonadota; class Alphaproteobacteria; order Rhizobiales; family Rhizobiaceae; genus Rhizobium. The sequence continues at coordinate 106,012 of UCEU01000038.1, read as the reverse complement.
CGTCGTTCGTCCGCGCCGGACCTATGAAGAGCTGATCGCGCTCGACAGCGTCCCCGCCTGGCTCGCCTGATCGTAACAATCACTTTTTGGCGAAGACACGGGAAAAACCGGCATTGACCGGCCCCTGCCCTCGTCTTCGCCACAAAGAATGTTATCTTTCCCGCAGTGCGAATTGCCGAGCAATCGCCGGAAGCGCCCTCTGCCCCGAAACGCCAGATCGCGGAGACCGGATTGAAGAACAGCTCCAGCAGGGAGAAGAATGGTGCATTTGCGCTGAAGCCGTCCTTGGCGCGGCTGGTTGCGGCAAAGCGCTTTCTTGCGCGGTTGGTGCTTCTCTCGGAACAGGCGCTGCCGCTGCTTCTGCCGGTTCTCTCCGTCGCAGCGCTCTATCTCGCTGCATCCTGGTTCGGCCTGTTCCGCTTCACGCCCGATATCGTTCGCCTGGCACTTCTGGCCCTCTTCGCGCTCGCCGGCATCGCCTCGCTCATCCCCTTCCGCAAGCTGCACTGGCCGGACGCCGCCGCGGCCGACCGGCTGCTCGAGCAGCGCAACGGCCTCCCACACCAGCCGGTCGCGGTGCAGGAAGACGAGCCCGCCTTCGACACCCCCTTTGCCCGGGCACTGTGGCGCGAGCACCAGACGCGCATGGCCGAGAAGATCGCCGCCCTCGACGCCGGCTTTCCGCGCCCCGATATCGCGACGCATGACCGGCTGGCGTTGCGCGCCATTCCGGCGCTGCTCGTCGTCACCGCCTTCGCCTATTCGCTATCGACCAACGGCGGCTCGATTGCCGATGCGCTGCAGCCGCGCCCGGAACCGCAATCGACCGACCCGGCCGTGCGCATCGACGCCTGGATCACCCCGCCCTCCTATACCGGCCGCGCCCCGGTCTATCTCACGGCCACCGGCACCGAGCAGGCGCCGATCAAGATTCCGCAGATGTCGAACCTCACCGTGCGGGTGAGCGGCGGCAAGACCGCCGAGAAGGTGATCTTCCGCAACGCCGACGGTCGCGAGCAGGAAATCGCCGCCGACACCGACGCCAAGGCCAAGCCCGCGACGGGGCAGGCGCAGCCGGCAGCCGCCACAACGCCCGAGACCGCGACGCCTGCCGTCGCCGCCGCCAGCACGCACCTGATGAAGATCGAGGAAAGCGGCGCGCTGCAGGTGAACGGCCGCACATGGACCTTCGACGTCATCCCCGACAAGGCCCCGGAAATCGCCTTCAACGGCATGCCGAAATCGACGGTGAACGGCGCGCTTGAAATCGGCTTCACCATCAAGGACGACTACGGCGTCCAGGAAGCCCACGCCGAGATCCTCCCGGTCGAGAACGATGCGAGCGCCACGCCGCTCTATCCGCTTCCGGAATTCCGCCTCGACGTGCCCCGCCGCAATGCCCGCGACACCAAGGGACTGACGAGCAAGAACCTGACCGAGCATCCGCTGGCGGGCAAGCGCGTGCGCGTCACCCTGGTCGCCAAGGACGCCGCCGGCCAGACCGGCCGCAGCCCGCCGCATGAAATGACCATGCCGGCCCGCCCCTTCAGCGAGCCGCTGGCCGCGGCCGTGGCCGAAGAGCGCCAGACCTTTGCGCTCGACACCCGCAAGATGCCCGAGGCGATCGCCCTCAACGAGGCGCTGACGCTGCGCCCGGAGGAGACGATCCCCAAGCTCACCAACTATCTTCTGCTTGAATCGGCGCTCACCCGCATGAAGCTCGCAAAGGGCGACGAGGCGCTGAAGGACACCGCCGACTATCTCTGGGACATCGCCATCGGCATGGAGGACGGCGACCTCTCGCAGGCCGAGCGCAACCTGCGCAACGCCCAGCAGAACCTCGCCGACGCCCTGCAGCGCAACGCGCCCGACGCCGAGGTGAAGAAGCTCATGGACGAGCTGCGCAAGGCGATGAACGACTACATGAAGGAGCTCGCGCAGCGCATGCAGAATGCGCCGATGCAGCAGCCCAACCAGAACGCCCAGAACATGATCCGCCAGCAGGACCTCGAGCGGATGATGGACCAGATCGAGAACCTCGCCCGCTCCGGCAACCGCGACGCCGCCCAGCAGATGCTGTCGGAACTGCAGCGCATGATGAACAACATGCAGGCAGGCCGCCCACAGCGCGGCCAGCAGCAGGGCCAGGACAACAGCCAGATGCGCCAGCAGATGGACAAGCTCGGCGAAATCCTGCGCGACCAGCAGAAGCTCATGGAAGAGACCTTCAAGCTCGACCAGCAGCTGAAGGACCGCATGCAGCGCGGCGACCCGAACATGACCCCGAATTTCGGAATGAACGACCCGCTGCTCGACAACATGCCGATGGACGAGGACGGAGATCCCCAGGATCAGCAGCAGGGCCAACAGCAGCAGGGTCAGCAGCAGCAAGGCCAGCAAGGCCAGCAGCCTTCCGACCAGATGACCGAGCAGCAGCTGCGCGACGCGCTGAAGCAGCTGCGCGAGCGTCAGGACCAGCTCGGCAAGCAGCTCGGCGAATTGCAAAAGGGTCTGGGCGAGATGGGCGTCAAGCCCGGTCCCGGCTTCGGCCAGGCCCAGCGCGAGATGGAGGGCGCCGGCCGCGAGCTCGGCCAGGGCCGCGGCGAGCCCGCCATCCAGGGCCAGGGCCGCGCGCTGCAGGCGCTGCGCCAGGGCGCCCGCGACATGATGAACCAGATGATGCAGGCCATGCAGGGCCAGCAGGGTCAGGGCCAGGGACCGCAGGGGCAAATGGGCCAGGGCAACCAGAACGGCCGCGACCCGCTCGGCCGCCCGCGCCGCGCCGAAGGTCCCGACTTCGGCGACCAGGTGAAGGTGCCGAACGAGATCGACGTGCAGCGCGCCCGCGAAATCCTCGACGCCATCCGCGAAAAGCTCGGCAACAACCCGCCGCAGGAGCTCGAGCGCCGCTATCTCGAGCGACTTTTGGACATCCAGTAATGGCTGCCGGCCAAGCTGAATTCACAACTTCGTGATAATCCGGTGAACGCTTCCCGTGATCCCTATTTTCACTTGAGACGCGAATTGTCGCGCCGTTCAGTGAGGGTATCTCCATGCAGACAGGATGGAAGCAGCTTGGCGCCGCCGCTCTCGCGCTCGCCTTGATGGCAGGCACCGCAGGCGCATACGACATCGGCGGTTTCGCCTCGACCAACAGCGGCAGCAAGGGCCTTGCCGCCGGGCAGTACAATTCGTCGACACGTGGCGGATGGGTGAGCACCGGAACCACGGGCAGCATCACTCCCGATCGCTCGATGACCCGCCGGCCGACCAACTGCCCACCCCGGCCGAAACCCGGTGCGTTGCGCACCCAGGGCGGTAATAGCGGCACCACGATCAATCCGGCCTGTCCGGCCTATTGAGCGCAGCTTGCAGTCTTGACGACTGGACTTCGTCTCCATACGGGGAATGGTGGCTGATGCGCCTTGCTTTGCGGCAAGCCTGCATCATATGACATTCCCCGGCAGCAGGGCTTTTCCTGCCCGCCCGAAGACTTGAAATCTCCGGGGCAGACGACGAACGATAGCGATTCGATGGCAATTCTTTTCAAGACGGCAATTGGCGAAAACGCAGCATTTGCAATGATCGAGAATGCGCTGTCCGGCGGCGGCGATTACGATGGCTATCTCAACATGGTCGCCGACGAGGGCGAACGGACGCTGACCTGGGGTCCGGGCATGCATGCCGAGCAGTTCCAGGCCGAGATCACCGAGATTTTCCGCACCACCTGGGACATCGCCCGCTTCTGGGTGATCTACGAGCGTCGCGACGACCGGCAGGACGCCGAGGCCAACGAGATCCGCAACGGCGCCTTCAAGCTCACACGCGGCTACGCCGGCGTCATCGTCGTGACGCTAAGCCTGCTGCACAAGAGCGATCACGCCGGCGATATCGAGCTGATCTTCGTCTGTTTTCAGCAGGATTTTCACCGGCGGAACTTCAAGGTCCGCTATGAGGGGAAGTTCATCTCCGACCAGACCCGCTGATCGCCGGGGCCGCCTCAGGCGGCCAGTGCGCGGGCGACAGCCTTGCGGATATCGGGAAGCGCGAAAGGCTTGGACACCACGTCCACGATCTTCTCGGCCAGATCATCGGCGCGCTCGCGCTGCTCGGCATAGCCGGTCATCAGAAGGATCTTCAGGGCCGGGAAGGCCGACTTCGCCTGGTGTGCCAGTTCGATGCCGTCCATGACGGGCATGCGGATATCCGAAAGCAGCAGGTCGTAGCCGCCGATAGTGAGCTTCTCCAGCCCCTCCGCACCGTCAGCCGCTTCTTCGGTCTCATGACCGTCGAGGCGCAAAGCGCGGGCTACGAAAGAACGCAGGGAATCTTCGTCTTCCGTAATCAGAATTCTTGCCATGATGTGCATTGCTCCGTTTCATGCCCTACCCCGCAAATCACACGAGTTTCCTTTGCGAGAGGTAAACGGGCAGGGGCAATGAACCGGACGATGGACGGGATGGTTAACAACCCGTCCCATTCAGGCACGCTCAGGCGTCGCCGGTGACGACGCCGACGAAGGGGAGTTCGCGGAAGGCGTAGGCCACATCCATGCCGTAGCCGACGACGAAATAATCAGGGCATTCGAAGCCGACGTAGTCCGCCTCCAGCTTCTCCTTGCGCTTGACGCTCTTGTCCAGCAGCACGGCGATGGTGACGTTGCGGGCGCCGCGTTCGTAGAGAAGTTCCTTGGCGAACTTCAGCGTGCGGCCGGATTCCAGGATGTCGTCGATCAGGAGCACGTCACGGTCCTTCACGTCGCTGTCGATATCCTTGACGATGCGCACACCCTGCGAGACCGTGCCGGTGCCGTAGCTCGACAGCGTGATGAACTCGACCTCGGGCGCCAGGCCCGTGTCGTGCAGCGCGCGAATGAGATCGGCCGCGAAAATGAACGAGCCCTTGAGGATCGCGATGACCAGAAGGTCCTTCGTCGGACCCTCGGCGATCTGCTTGGCAATCGCATGATTGCGCTCGGAGATCTGCTCGGCGGTGAACAGGGGATCGATGTTTTTTCCGCGCACGACTGGCATGGGAAAGCTTGCTCCATGAAAAAGAAGCAAAGCCGTTAGCACAAAGCGGGCTGGGACGCACCCCTTACGGCATGAAGGAAAGCCGGACTTCCGGCATTTTTCCACCGACGTACTGCACGCGGGTCGAAAAGCCGCGGCTTTGCCCACCGTAAAGCACATCCGATGGCGGCTGGATGACGACGCTCGCCGAGAGCTGGTCGCCGACGAAGAGATCGGCGCGCACCGGGCGCAAGATTTGCGTGGTATTGCCGGTGTTGTCGATGATGCCGTTGATGAGCAGCACCCGCATGCCGTTGGCATCGCGCGGCGTCACGCTCACATGGGTGAAATGCAGCGGTGGGCCGGCAACGGCGGCCTGCGAACCGGACAGCCCGGAAAAGCCGCCGAAGAGGCCGAAGGCAAGGACGGAGAGCGCGATCACGAAGGCCGCGAACGTCTTGGCCGAGGACCGCTGCAGGAATTCCTCGCCCGCCTCGGCGAGCGACGAAAGCGTACCCCCACCGCCGGTCGCGGGTTCTTGAACCGCGAAGGCGGACGCCCGGGGCCGATAGTTGTCGTTGACGGTACTACCCGAGAATGTCTGGCTGCGCTCGCGCCCGATCACCACGAATTCGGCATCGGCGATATCGTCGGGACGGGTCCGGCGGGGCTCGCGCTTGGCTGGCTCCGGCGGAATGAAATCATAGGCCCGGCCCGGCGCCTGCTGTCTGTAGGATGAGGAGCTCATGATGACGGCCTTTTCGGTGTCCACATGGTTTCTCGCCGAACGACAAATCCGGCATTGAAACGAATCCTCTCTACTCGTAAATTTTAATGGTTAATGCTTCGCAAAGATCGCCATCAAAGCGACGCCTTTCCGGCGAAATTTACCCGTTGTTAACGGAGTTGGTTAACAAGTCTTGCGTTGAAACAACAAGAAACTGAGCTGCCCGTTGATCCACTTCGAGAATGTCGGTTTGCGCTATGGCATGGGGCCGGAAATTCTCCGGGACCTGACCTTCGACATTCCGAAGAAATCCTTCCAGTTCCTGACCGGCCCCTCGGGCGCTGGCAAGACGACGCTGCTCCGGCTTCTGTTCCTGTCGCTGCAGCCGACGCGCGGGCTGATCCGCATGTTCGGCCGCGACATCTCCGATATTCCGCGCGCCGAGCTGCCGCTCCTGCGCCGCCGCGTCGGCATCATCTTCCAGGAATTCCGGCTGCTCGATCACCTGACGACCTACGAGAACGTGGCGCTGCCGCTGCGCGTGCGCGGCAAGGACGAGAGCTCCTACAAGACCGACGTGCTGGAACTGCTGAAATGGGTCGGCCTCGGCGAGCGCATCAACGTGCTGCCGCCGGTGCTGTCGGGTGGCGAAAAGCAGCGTGCCGCCATCGCCCGCGCGCTCATCGACCGTCCCGAGATACTGCTCGCCGACGAACCGACCGCCAACGTCGATCCGCCGATGGCCCGCCGTCTGCTCAACCTCTTCCTCGAACTCAACCGCCTGGGAACCGCCGTCGTGATCGCCACCCACGATCTGGCGCTGATGGACCAGGTGGAAGCCCGCCGCATGATTCTCTCGGAAGGGCATCTCGAAATCCATGACTGAGCCCACATCCCGCGCACCCAACCCCGCATCGAAGGGCCAGAAACGGCCGGAGATGAAGGTGCGCCCGACGGCGCCGATCCTGCCGTCCGCCAACATTCAGGGCAACGCGCTGATGGTCGTGATCGCGATCATGGCCTTCCTCGCCTGCCTGACGCTGGGCGGCGTCTCGATGGTGCGCTCCACCGCCGCCAGCTGGGAAAGCCAGATCTCCCGCGAGATCACCATTCAGATCAAGCCAGATGATGGCCTGGACATGGACAAGGCGCTGCAGCAGGCCCGCGAGATCGCGCTTACCTTCGTCGGCACCAGGGACGGCCAGATCGTCGACGAAGCCGCCACCGCCCGCCTGCTCGAGCCCTGGCTCGGCGCCGGCCTCGACATCAAGGAACTCCCCGTTCCCCGCCTCGTCATCGTCACCATCGACGAAAGCAATCCGCCTGACTTCGAGGCGATGCGCGCGCTTCTCAAGGAGAGCATCCCGCAATCCTCGCTCGACGACCACCGCACCTGGGTCGACCGACTGGTCTCGATGGCGCACACGACTGTCATGATCGGCACCGGCGTGCTCCTGCTGGTCTTCTCGGCGATGGTGCTGACGGTCGTCTTCGCCACCCGCGGCGCAATGTCGGGCAACCGGCATATCGTCGAGGTCCTGCATTTCGTCGGCGCCGAGGGTTCCTTCGTCGCCACCGAGTTCCAGAAGCACTTCCTGAAGATCAGCCTGAAGGGCTCGGCGATCGGCAGCGCGTTGGCCGCGCTCTTCTTCATGAGCGCCGGCTTCCTGCAGAGCCGCACGCTGGCGACGCCGCAGACCGACCAGGCGACCGCCCTCTTCGGCACCTTTTCCGTGGGCGCGCTCGGCTATGCCGGCATCTTCGCGACGATGATCGTCATCGCGCTCCTCACCACCTTCACCGCGCGCCTCACCGTCATGCGCACAATCTACGAAATCGACACCCTGCGCTCCGATCCCACCCGCGCCGATGGTCTCACCAATTGAATTGACGACGCAATTTTTGCCATGAAAGCGTCTGTTCCCCGCCGCAATCTGCATATATTTTTCGATTCATGAGCATGGGTCACATGTACCGCAATTCGATTCGTTCGAAGTCGGAGCTTCATCGCACCGGCGGCGAACCCGCGCGCCGTGGGCCCGTGCGCCGCATGCTGCGCTGGGGCGGCGTGCTTTTCGTCCTCACCACGGCGGTCATCTTCGTCGGCTTCCTGCGCTTCGCCGATTCGGTTACGACCCTCAAACCGCCGGCCGAACCGCATGCCGACGCGATCATCGTGCTGACAGGCGGCTATCAGCGCATCGACCAGGCCGTGGAGCTTCTGCAGAAGGGCGCAGGCCAGCGCCTACTGATCTCGGGCGTCCACCCATCGACCACGCCACGGCAGATCAGGAAGATGACGCAGGCCCCGCCGGAGCTGTTTTCCTGCTGCGTCGACGTCGGCTACGACGCGCTCGACACGATCGGCAATGCGGAAGAAGCGACCAACTGGATTCACGCCAAGGGCTACAAGAGCGTTCTCGTCGTCACCAACAACTACCACATGCCCCGCAGCCTGGCCGAACTCGCCTATGTCGACCCGGACACCCAGTTCATCGCCTACCCCGTCGTCAATTCGGACCTGAAGAACAGCGATTGGTACACCAATCCGGATGCCATGCGGGTGATGCTGGCGGAATACGCCAAGGTACTCTTCGCCGGTGCCCGCAACATTACCGGCCTTTGGCGCCATCCCGGCCTGCGCTCGGCGGAGCCGGACACAGATAGCTGATCCGAAAGCTTTTTATGTCGGGCGATTTCGTGTAGGACGGCGCAGCCGCTGATCCTGCGGAAACCGGCCTTGGGAAAGTTCATGATCGCCCTGCGTTCCGTCCTCTTCAACACGATCTTCTACGCCAATCTCATCCTGCGGATGATCGTGCTCTCGCCCTACTACTTCCTCGTCTCGCGCAAGGTTGCCTATCGCATCCCGAAGAACTGGGCGCTCTCCAACCACTGGCTGATGGAAAAGATCGTCGGTACCACCTTCGAGATCGAGGGCCTGGAGAACCTGCCCGAGGGCGGCTACATCCTCGCCCCCAAGCACCAGTCCTTCTGGGACACCTATGCGCTGCTCCCCTGGCTGAAGGATCCGGTCTATATCCTGAAGCGCGAACTCATGTGGATCCCGCTCTTCGGCTGGTACGCCAAGAAGCAGCGGATGATCCCGATCAATCGCGGCGCGCGCGGCAAGGTCATGGTCGAGGCGCTGCGCCGCACCAAGGAAGAACTCGCCACCGGCCGCCAGCTGATCATCTATCCCGAGGGCACGCGCCGTCCGCCGGGTGCCGAGCCGGTCTACAAATACGGCATCGCCCGCATGTACCGCGACCTGCAGCTGCCGGTCGTGCCGGTCGCCATGCATCCCGGCCTGTTCTGGCCGCGCCGTTCGACGATGCGCTATCCTGGCCATTTCAAGGTCCGTATCCTGCCGCCGATCATGCCGGGCATGGACCCCGATGCCTTCTTCGCGCATCTGATCGAGGTCACGGAAAAGGCAAGCGACGAGCTCCTCGTCGACGCCGCGCAAAGAAATCCCGAGCTTCCGCTGCCGCCGACCGCCGTCGAGCGGCTGGCCGAGATCGACAGGGCAAAGGCGGCCACGGCCTGACGATCAGGCCGCCCGCAGCCGCTCCACCTCGCCCACGACCTGTTCCAGCCAATGGTCGCGGATGCCCATGCTCTTCAGGTGCTCCAGCGTGTTGAAGACATACGCGTCGTTCGGCCCTGATTGTCCCTTGGCGCTGTGAACCACGCGCGCCGCGGCAACCGCATCCAGCGCCCCGGCATACTGTGTGTGCCGGCGATCGACGATATAGGCGACCGCCCGGCGGCTGCGGCCATCCGCCAGCCGCAGTGGAACATGTCGCTCCAGATAGACGTTGGTCACAAGTTCGCGGGCGCGCAGATAGTCGATCACACCATCCCATTCGTCATGCGCGATGCGAAACGCCATGCCCCGGCACGAGCCGCCATGGTCGAGACCCAGCACCAGCCCCGGATGCTCCTGCGTTCCCCTGTGGACCCATGAGCGAACGCAGAGCGAGCGCCGATAGCCATGAATAAGCGCCTGAGAACGCTCCAGAAACGCAAAGCCGGGGTTCCACATCAGCGATCCGTAGCCAAATACCCAAAATTCGTCCATATCCCACGCCAGACCGAGAATCCCATTCGCGACTCACCATTGGAGAACATCATGGCAGCGTCAAGCCAATCCCGCGGCGGCAGGAAATTCTGGTTGCTGGGCGGCGGCATCGTTCTGGTGATCGCGCTTTATACCGGCGCCTGGTTCTATGCCGCCTCGCAGCTGAAGAACACCGTGCTGCGGGCGATCGCCCCGCGCGATGCCGCCGGTGTCAGCAGTGAGTGCACGGATATGGACGTGCGTGGTTTCCCGTTCCGCATCGGCCTGTTCTGCTCGAAGGTGGATGTCGACGATAACGTCAACGGCGTCTCGGCAAGCTTCGGCGCGCTGCGCTCGGCCGCCCAGGTCTATGCGCCCGGACATATCGTCTGGGAGCTGGACTCGCCCACCGATATCCGCACCGCGCACGGCCTGTCGATCAATGCCGAGTGGGAAAAGCTGCAGTCGAGCCTGGTCACGAAGTTTCGCGGCATCGACCGCTCCTCCACCGTCATCGACGGGCTGAAGGCGGTCGCCGTTTCCTCGCAGACCGGCCAGACGATAGATTTCAACGCCGCGCATACCGAGATCCACCTGCGCCAGAACGGCGCCGATCTCGACGGCGCGATCTCGCTCACCGACGCCAACACCTCGATCAAGGACTGGCCGCAGCTGCTGCCGAAGCTCTCGGCCAGCATCGACGTGACGCTTGCCGGCAAGGCCGGGCTTGTGGATGGCAGCGACCGCCGGGGGCTTTATGGCTCCAGCGGCGAGCTGCGCAAGGTCGTGGCCGATATCGGCGACGGCAAGGTGATGACGCTGACCGGCCCCTTCTCCTTCGACGAAGAGGGTTACCTCTCCGGCAAGTTCAAGCTGGAAATCCAGGAGCTCGGCCAGTGGCGCAACAGCATCAAACAGACCTTCCCCGACATGGCCAAGACCGTCGATACCGCCTCGAAGCTCCTGAAGGCGCTTGCCGGCGGCGGCGATACGGTCTCGGTCGATCTCGTCGTCGCGCGCGGCAACGCCACCGTCGGCGGCTTCATCCCGCTCGGCTCGATCCCGCCGATCTGATCGTCAGGATTTCTTATCGAGCGTATGCGGCCGCCCGAAGTCCGGCGCGTCGACATCCTGGCCGGCCTCGATGATCGAGCGTCGGATGGCGCGGGTGCGGGTGAAGAGATCGAAGATCTTGTCGCCCTCGCCCCAGCGGATCGCCCGCTGCAGATAGGCGAGGTCTTCGGAAAACCGCGCCAGCATCTCCAGGATCGCATCCTTGTTGTGCAGGCACACATCCCGCCACATCGTCGGGTCGGACGCCGCCAGGCGTGTGAAGTCGCGGAAGCCCGACGCCGAATACTTGATGACTTCGGACTGCGTGACCGTTCCGAGATCGTCCGCAGTACCGACGATGTTGTAGGCGATCAGGTGCGGCAGATGCGAGACGATGGCGAGCACCTTGTCGTGATGCTCGGGGTCCATGACATCGATTTTCGAGCCCAGCGTTTCCCAGAAACGGCTGAGTGTCTTCAGTGCCGTCTCGTCCGTATCGGCAAGCGGCGTGAAGATGCACCAGCGCCCCTCGAACAGGCCGGGGAAGCCGGCATCAGGACCGGACTTTTCCGTGCCCGCCAGCGGGTGGCCTGGAATGAAATGGACATTATCGGGCATGTGCGGCTGCATCTGCGCGATGACCGACGCCTTGGTCGAGCCGACATCGGTGACGATGGCGCCCGGCTTCAGACTGCTGGCGATCTCCCTGGCAACAGCTTCCGACGCACCGACAGGCACCGAGACGATGACAAGGTCGGCGTCCCTGACCGCTTCGGCCGAAGACGTCGTGTAGCGGTCACCGAGTTCAAGCTCTTCCGCCCGCTTCAGTGTCTCGGCGCTGCGGGTGGCGATGACCACCTCTTTCGCCAAGCCCAGCCGCTTGATGTCATGCGCCAGCGACGAGCCGATCAGGCCGATGCCGATAAGCGCGATGCGATCGAACTGGACCGTCATGCTTTTCGTCCCATGAATTCGCCGAGCGCTTCGATGACGCCACGGTTGGCCTCTTCGGGGCCGACGCTCATGCGCAGCGAATTCTTGAAGCCATAGCCCTTCACCGCTCGCAGGATATAACCGCGACTGGTGAGGAACTCGTCCGCCTCGTCGGCGCGCTTGCCGTCCACATCGGGGAAGTGGATCAGCACGAAATTGGTGACCGACGGCGTGACCTTGAGCCCGATCGCCTCGAAGGCGCCGGTCAGCTTGTCGATCCACATCTGGTTGAAGGTGACGGCTTCCTGCATGAAGGACTGGTCGCGGATGGCAGCCGCACCGGCCGAGATCGCCGCCATGTTCATGTTGAACGGTCCGCGCACGCGGTTCAGCGCATCGACGATATCGGCGGGCGCATACATCCAGCCGACGCGCAGCGCAGCCAGGCCGTAAACCTTCGAGAAGGTGCGGGTCATGACAACGTTCGGGTTCGACGACACGATCTCGATACCGGATTCATAGTCGTTGCGGCGCACATACTCGGCATAGGCCGCGTCGAGCACCAGCACGACGTTCTTCGGCAGGGCGGCGTGCAGCCGGCGGATCTCGCTGACGGGAACATAGGTGCCGGTCGGATTGCCGGGATTGGCGATGAACACCATCTTGGTCTTCTCGGTCACGGCGGCGATGATCGCGTCGACATCGACGGTCGCTTCCTTCTCCTTGACCGTGACGACGGTGGCGCCGGCGCCCATGATCTGGATCTTGTAGACGAGAAAGCCATGCTCGGTGATGATCGCCTCGTCGCCGGGCGCGAGATAAACGTGGCAGAGCAGGCCGAGCAGCTCGTCGGAGCCGTTGCCGCAGAGAATGTTAGCCGGGTTAAGCCCATGCACCGCCGCGATCGCCTCGCGCAGCTCGACAGCCTGTCCGTCCGGGTAGCGCTCGAGATTGTCGGCCGCCGCGCGGTATGCAGCAATCGCCTTCGGGCTGGCGCCGAGCGGCGTTTCGTTGGAGGAGAGCTTGTAGACGCGCGCGACACCCGGTGCATGTTCCTTGCCCGGCACATAGGCCGCGATGTCAAGAATACCGGCACGGGGAACAGGCTTGCTCGTCTCTACGCTCATGGGATCAACCTTGGAAAATGCCGGACGTTCCGGCTGGAAATTGCCCTGAGGCAATAGAACGGAAATGGGGCGTTGTCGAGTGGTGCGGGGAGATAGCGCGAGCGGCCCACCACGAGTCTCTTCCCCCAGCGGGGGGGAAGGTGCCGGCAGGCGGATGAGGGGGCCAGTGGCACAACAACAGACATTTTCAGGAAGAGGCGGGCCGAACCACCCGGAGCCCCCTCATCCCCGGTGCAACAAGTTGCACCTGAGCCCTTCGGGCCACCTTCTCCCCGCTGGGGAGAAGGGAAGAACTACCGCGTCCGCGTCGTCGGCACCCCGTGCGGCGACAGCACCGGCACGAACACACGCCGCGACGCGCGCACCGCCACCGGAAGCCCCTGATAAAGCCGCTTCTGCGCCTCGACGATGATGGCGCCCGAAAAGGCCGGCCACATGGTCCTTCCGACGCGCTCGAAGGCGCTGCGCAGCCGCATCACGGAGCCGAGCTTCGACGGCGGAAACAGGAGCGCCTCGGCGGTCGCGCCGGGCGTGAAGTTGGTCTCGCGCAGGAGATGCGTCAGCTGCCCGCGCGAATAGGGCCTGCCGGAGCCGAAGGGCGTGTGCTCCATCCGTGCCCAGACACCGCGGCGGTTGGGAACGACGATGACGAGCCGGCCGCCCGGCGCCAGCACCCGCCAGATCTCCTTCAGCGTCTCGCGCGGATTTTCGGCGAACTCGAGCGAATGCACCATGAGGATGCGGTCGATCGACGAATCCGGCAACGGTAACTCCTCGTCGAAGATCAGCGCCGTCGAGGACAGCGACCCCATAGGCCAGTTCACCGCCCCCTGCCCCGCCGGCATGAAGGCGAAGGTGCGTTCGGTATCCGCCTGGAAACGATCGAGAAACGGCACGGCATAGCCGATACCGACCAGCCGCTCCTGCGGCAGCCGTACCCAGAGCGACGACAAGGCCATGCTGATCGATTGCTCGGCGATACGGCCGAGATCGGAATGATAGAACTGACGTAGGTCGACAATATCGGCGTGCATTGCGACAAATGTTATCGATAGCCGGTTGGACTTCAAGGGCCGACCCTCTACATTCCCGGTATGCCCGAGATAAAGAGGTCGCTTTAGTTATGAAACCATTGAATCTGGAAGTTTTTCTCTGCCGCACCGATAATTTCGGCGTGCTGGTCCATGATCCCGAAACCGGCAACACGGCGTCGATCGACGCCCCGGATGCCGATGCGGTGAAGGCGGCCGCCGATCGCCGTGGCTGGAAGATCTCCCACATCCTGACCACCCATCACCATACCGACCACGTCGAGGGCAATCTTGCGCTGAAGGAGCACTACGGCTGCGAGATCATCGGCCCGATCAACGAGGCGGTGGCTATCCCCGGTCTTGACCGGACCATGGCCGACGGCGACACCTTCCTGTTCGGCGACCATACCGTCAGCGTCATCGAGACCCCCGGCCATACGGCGGGCCATATCTGCTACCACTTCGTCGACGACAAGCTGCTGTTTGCCGCCGATACGCTGTTCGCGCTCGGCTGTGGCCGCCTGTTCGAGCGCCCGCCGGCCGACATGTGGCATTCCCTGCAGAAGCTCGCCGTGCTGCCGGATGAGACCGCGATCTATTTCGGCCACGAATACACGCTGTCCAACGCCCGCTTCGCACTGACGATCGATCCCGGCAACGAGCGCCTGAAGAGCCGCGCCGCCGAGATCGAGGCCCTGCGCGCCGAGGGCAAGTTCACCATCCCGACGACGCTGGCACTGGAGAAGGAAACCAACCCCTTCCTGCGCGCCGCCGATCCGGCCATCCGCCGCAACCTCCTGATGGAAAGCAAGACCAACGAGGAGGTCTTCGCCGAGATCCGCCGGCGCAAGGATAATTTCTAGTGCCGGAAACGACCATCACGGCGGACGACATCATCCGCGAGCTCGCCATGCAGCCGCACCCCGAGGGCGGCTGGTACATCCAGACCTTTCGCGACAGCGACGACGAGACGCGCGGCCACTCGACCGCGATCTACTATCTGCTGAAATCGGGGCAACGCTCGCACTGGCACCGCGTCCATGACGCAGCCGAGGTCTGGCACTACTACGCCGGCGCGCCGCTGGCGCTGCACCGCGCCGCAGATGGTGGCAAGAGCGAAACGCTGACGCTCGGCCCGGATATCCTGGCCGGCGAGCGCCCGCAGGCAGTCATTCCCGCCAACTGGTGGCAATCGGCCGAAACGCTGGGCGATTACACGCTGGTCGGCTGCACCGTTGCGCCCGGCTTCGAGTTCTCGAGCTTCGAGATGGCGCCGAAGGACTGGGCTCCGGCGTCCTGAGATCATTCCGCGGCGGCAGCTTCCTGTGCCGGCGCGGACTTCTTCCGGAACATGTCCTGCGCGGCCAGCACCGCGCCGCCTGTGACCAGAACGCAGGCGATGGCGATGCGCGGCGTCGCCTCTGCGAAACCGAACAGCGTCAGGATCAGCGTCGACAGCAGCGGCGCGGCATAGCTGGCGGCACCGAGGATCTGGATATTGCCGTTCTTGACGCCGTAGTCCCAGGCGTAGAAGGCAGCACCAACCGGAAACAGCCCAAGGCCGACGACGGCGACCCATTCCACCGCGCCCTGCGGCCAAACCGTCGTCTCGAGCGCCAGATGGCAGACGAGCGACAGAATGGAGGTCGCCAGGCAAAAGCCGGTGACGACATCGGTCGACACCGCATCGAACCGGCGCGTCAGCAGCGAATAGCCCGACCATGTGAAGGCGCAGAGGAAAGCGGCGCCATAACCGAGCGCGTAGGCGCCGTCGAAATTGACGCCGTTGCGACCGACGATCAGGAACGTGCCGCAAAGCCCCGCCACCGCGCCGACCAGATGATACCAGCGCAGCTTCTCGCCCGGCAGCAGCGCCGAACCGACGACGATCAGGAGCGGCCAGAGATAGGCGATCAGCCCGGCCTCGACGGCCGGCGCGTTGCGCAGCGCCGTGAAGTAGAGAAAATGATAGCCGAACAGCCCGGCGATGCCGACGATCCAGACGCTGGCCGGCTGCTTCAACAGCGCCAGCCGCGACGGCTTGAGGACGAGCACCAGAATGCCGGGCAGGCTGGCGATGGCAAAGCAGATGGCCGACAGCTGGAAAGGCGGCATCTTGCCGGAGGCCGCGGTCAACAGCGCCAGGAACGACCACATCAGGATGGCCGAAAAGCCGATCAACGTTGCCCGCAGCTTCACATGTCCCCCTTCGCGGAGGCCTGCGCTCCGTCAGCTTGCGCCGTACTTGACGGCGGTAATCGTCACCGGTCCGTACTGCGTGGGAATGCGGACGTAGACAGGAGCATATACATTCGCCGCATCCGCCTTGGCAAACCAGATTTCCATGCGGTTGCTCTTGCTGAGATAGACGATGTCGCTGCGGCCCTTCTTGTAGCCGGATTTCGGCACGAAGCGGACGTTGCAGACGAGCGCCTTGCCGTTGAAGCCTTCCGTCGAGAAGTCCTGCGAGCCCTTGCCCGACAGCACCAGATCCATGCGCATCTCGCCGTCGAAGATCGGCAGGCGCTGCCTGCAGGGATCGGCATCGGCGGGGAAGATCATCCCCGAGATCGGGTCGAGCACCGAACGCAGGTCCCCGGCCGGCACGTCCACCCAGTTCTTCGGCAGCCGCCGCGGCGGCTTCACCGTCGTCGAGGTGATGTTGCCGTTGCTGTAGCGGACGTCATAGGTCCGCGCCCGCTTGCCGCTCTTGTAGTAGAGGAAATACCGCGTCGCCTGCAGCCGGTCGCCGCGCATGACGCCATCGACGCTGGTCTTGGCCGAGATATCGGTCACGAGGTCGGCAAGCCCGGCCGAGCTGATATCGCCCGAGACCCGGTAGCTCTTGTCGTCCTCGATCCGTGTCAGGAAGGCGGCGCGGGCGATCGTGATGATCCCGAGCGACACCTTGTACTCGGTGCGGTGCACGACTTCGCCTGCCGCCGCGGGCAATGCCATCAGCGCGGCAAGGGTCGAGATGAAGATGCGCTTGCTCATATGAGCCATGAAATCTGCCTTGTTGGTCGCGCTGGTAAAGCGGCGAGGTAAGGTCTATACGCCTGTCGTGGCGTCAAGAAAACACGAGCTTTTTGACGGAATTGCGGGAAACGCCAAGGTTTGGCTTGACGCGCGCGGCCTGTCTGATTATAGAACCGCAACTTTCCAATCATGGCCTGATGGATTGCAAGCTCGACTTTGCGCGGGTCGGCAATCGATGGCCGAGAAAAACAAGAATAGGTGTTCCATGTCCCGCATGTGCGAATTGACCGGCAAGGCAGTCCTCGTTGGCAACAATGTCAGCCATGCCAACAACAAGACCAAGCGCCGGTTCCTCCCGAACCTGTGCCAGGTTACGCTGATCTCCGACGCCCTCGGCCAGCGTTACCGTCTTCGCGTTTCGGCTGCTGCTCTCCGTTCCGTTGAGCATCGTGGCGGCCTCGATGCCTTCCTCATCAAGGCAAGCGAAAACGACCTGTCGATGCGCGCTCGTCTGCTGCGTCGCCAGATCGTCAAGAAGACCGCTGAAGCTGCAGTCGCTGCCTAATCAGCGCTGATCTTTAGCTGTACGGCTTCAAAAGGCTTGCACGGATAACATCCGTTCAGGCCTTTTGCTTTGCCGTGTGTTCCCTCCAACTGGTGGCATACCCCAGGATAAAAAAATGCTTCAGAGCCGCTATACCCTTATCTACGTTGCCCTGATGACGCTGGTCGTCGTCTCGTCCAACTTCCTCGTCCAGTTCCCGTTGAACGTCACCGTCGCTGGCGTCAATCTGGCCGACCTCCTGACCTGGGGTGCCTTCACCTATCCGGTCGCCTTCCTGATCACCGACCTCACCAACCGCCAGTTCGGGCCGCAAGCGGCGCGCAAGGTGGTGTTCGCCGGCTTCCTCGTCGGCGTCGCGCTCTCCTTCTTCACGTCGGTTCCGCGCATCGCGATCGCCTCCGGCACGGCCTATCTCGCCGGCCAGCTGCTCGATATCGCACTCTTCAACTGCCTGCGCCGCCAGGCCTGGTGGCGTGCGCCGCTGGTGGGCTCGCTGCTCGGCTCGATGCTCGACACGGTGATCTTCTTCTCGCTGTCCTTCGCCGCCTTCTTCGTCTTCCTCGGCCCGAACGATCCGTTCGCGCTGGAAGCATCGCCCGTTCTCGGCGTCCTTGCCGCCGAAGCGCCGCGCTGGATCTCCTGGGCGATCGGCGACTTCTGGGTGAAGCTTCTCGTCGGCCTCGTCATGCTCTTGCCCTACGGCGCGCTGATGAGCGTGCTCCGCCCGATGCAGGCCGCCCGCGCCAGCTGACCGGAGCAGACCGACAGTCAATGCGAACGGCGGCCCTCAAGGGCTGCCGTTCTTATCCTTGATGACCCCGACCAGCGCCTTGCCGTCGGTGAAATAGGGATCGCCGCCGCCGTTGCGGCCGGTCTTGGTGGCGCCTACGCCGGCGATCTCGTATGTCGACGACAACTGCCCCGCCTTCATCAGGTCGCCGATCGTCAGATCCCGCTCCGCATCGACATCCGGCCCGATATGATGGGTGATCTGCCCGGTATCGTGGCTGAAGCCGACGCCGCGATCGAAGCTTGCCGAGCCCAGCCAGATCGGCCGGCCATCCTCCGCCACCTCCTTCGTCATCCAGAAGCGCACGTGATTGCGCTCGTCGGCGCTCTTGCCGACCGCCAGCTCGAAGGCGAGATCCTGCTTGCGCCCCTCGAACTTGAGCGGGCTCACCGGCGCATCGAGATCGGGCCGGTCGAGCACGACGCTCAGGCCGATCTCTGCCGATGTCTTGAGAGTGATCTTGTCTGCCGGGTCCCATCCGGCGGCGGAAAAGGCGCGGATGACTTCCTCCTTGGTGCCCACTAGCCCGACATTGATGGGATCGCCGGGGATATCCTGCTCCGTTGTCGTCACCATCGGCCCGAACTCCGCGATGCGGCCTTCGTCGCGCAGGATCCACATCTCCGGCACCAGGAAATAGGCAATGAGGAGATAGGCCGCGATCAGCAGCACGAGGCCGCTTGTCGCCATCCGTGTCTTGGTTCGTCGTCGCGTTCCGGCCTGGCTCTTCATCCCCTCTCCCCCGGCCTGTAGTCTACAGCAAGACGCAGGGCCGAGCGAGATAGGAGCCGCCTACTCGACCAGCTTGAACTCAAGCATGAGATTGCGCTGCAGGATCGAATGATTGTCGTCGGATACGATGATCACATGCGTGCTGCCATCAGCCGCCTTGAAGACATCCAGGCCTTCCATATTGTCCATCTGGTAACCGAAGTCGCTCTGCAGCAGGATCTCGCCATCCATGACCGCGCCCGGCCTGATATCGGCCGATTTGATCCGGCGGATGCGCATGCCGATCCCCTCGGCCAGGTTGAAGCGGCGCTCGAGAAGCAGAAGATCGCCATTGGGCAGGAAAGCGCCGTCGGTGGCGTCGAAGTCGCCATAGTGGGCCAGCGCAAGCTTGCCCTTCAGGGGGCCGTCGAGAATGGCCGCATAGGCGTTGCCCGCGTCGTCGAGGCTGCGTTCCGCGACGATGAGCGTTCCGCCCTTGAGCGGGCTGTCTGCGGGCGAAACCGCAACGGTCTCGAAACCGCGATTCGCACGCAGTTCCTTGCGTGGAAACGGAATGGGATAATTGCCGGTTACGGCGGAGGCCGCAAAGCCCGGATCGGGATAGACATCGACCCTGTGGTTCTGCTCGAAGGACACCAGCACCCGGTCGCCATGAAGCGCCAGCCCCTCGGCATCCATCCGCCCCTTGCCCTCGAAGGTCCGGCCCTCGGCGTTCCTCATCGAGGTGATGACGACATCGGCAAGCCCCGAGAGACGCCCGGCCGCGTCACGCTCGATGCGCCCGGTCATCCAGTGTCCGGTATCCAGCACGCCGACGAAACTCGCCTGGTCCTGGCGGAAACGGATCGACGACAGCGAACCGAACAGCCGGTTGCCGGAGGTCATTTCCAGCCCGCCGATAAACTCGAACGGCCCGAACCGTGTCTGGTCCGAGCCGATCTTGAACCGTGAGATCGGATTGCCTTTGACGACGGCGCCATCTTCGGCGGCAATCACCGGTGAAACCGCGAGCCCGAGCGCCAGAAGCGCACCGGCAAACCAGGACCGCGCGAGCCCGACAGCCCTCATAGGGCGTCAGCCTGCACGGCGGACACGCCCGCCGCGCGGCTGGGCAGCCTGATCCTCGAAAAGCGAGGCCAGCTGCTCGGTCATGGCGCCTGCCAGCTCATCCGCATCGACGATGGTGACGGCGCGGCGATAATAGCGCGTGACGTCGTGGCCGATGCCGATGGCGAGCAGCTCCACCGGAGAGCGGGTCTCGATGCGCTCGATGACCGCGCGCAGGTGGCGCTCGAGATAGTTGCCCGGATTGACCGAGAGCGTCGAATCGTCGACCGGCGCGCCGTCGGAGATCATCATCAGGATCTTGCGCTGCTCGCGCCGCGCGATCAGGCGGTTATGGGCCCACATCAGCGCCTCGCCGTCGATGTTTTCCTTGAGCAGGCCTTCGCGCATCATCAGGCCGAGATTGGTGCGCGAGCGGCGCCATGGGGCGTCGGCGGACTTGTAGATGATGTGGCGCAGGTCGTTCAGGCGGCCCGGCGTCTGCGGCTTGCCATTGGCGAGCCACTGTTCACGCGCCTGTCCGCCCTTCCAGGCCTTGGTAGTGAAGCCGAGGATTTCGACCTTGACGCCGCAGCGCTCCAGCGTGCGGGCGAGAATGTCGGCGCAGGTGGCGGCAACGGTGATCGGGCGGCCGCGCATGGAGCCGGAATTGTCGATCAGCAGCGTCACGACCGTATCGCGGAACTGCGTGTCGCGCTCCTTCTTGAAGGAGAGCGCCTGGGTGGGATCGATGATCAGGCGCGTCAGGCGGGCCGGATCGAGATAGCCTTCTTCCAGGTCGAAGTCCCAGGAGCGGTTCTGCTGCGCCATCAGGCGGCGCTGCAGGCGGTTGGCAAGGCGGCCGACGGCGCCCTGGAGATGGGCGAGCTGCTTGTCGAGGAAGGCGCGCAGGCGCTCCAGCTCGGCGGCGTCGCACAGTTCCTCGGCGGTGATCGTCTCGTCGAACTCCTCGGTGAAGACGTGGTAGTCGACCTTCTCGTTGAAATCGTCGAAGGGCGTGTTGGGACGGCGGGTTTCGCCCGGCGTCTCCGAGTCGTCCTCGCCCTCTTCCTGCATGTCGTCGTCGGAGATCTCGGCGCCTTCGGTCTCGCCGTCCTCCATCTGCTCGTCGGCGACTTCGCTGTCCTCGACGGGGGCGGCATCCGACCCGGCATCGTCCTCGACATCGTCGTCGTTCTGGTCTTCGCCGCTCGGCTTGTCTTCCTCGTCCTGCTGGTCGTCAGCGTCAGGATCGCTGTCGTCGTCGCCATACTCCTCTGCCATTTCCATGGCTGTGAGCATGTTGCGGATGACCTTGGAGAAGGCCTGCTGGTCGTTGATGACGCCGGTCAGGTTCTCGAGATCCTTGCCGGCCTTGTCCTCGATGAAGGAGCGCCAGAGATCGAGCACCTTGCCGGCCGATTCCGGCGGCTTTTCGCCGGTCAGCTTTTCGCGCACCATCATGGCGACGGCTTCGCCGACGGGTGCGTCTTCCTGGCGTTCGATGCCGGAGAAATTGGCCTTGGCGTATTTTTCCGTCGTCATCGAGCGCAGATTGCTGGCCACGCCTTCCATGCGCAGCGCGCCGATCGATTCCACGCGCGCCTGCTCGACGGCATCGAAGATGGCGCGGGCGTCGGAGCCTTGCGGCGCCATCGTCGCGTGCACCTTCTCGTCATGGCAGGCGAGACGCAGCGCCATCGAATCGCCGAGCCCGCGGGTGACCGCAAGCTCGTGCATCGTCGGGCGCTTGGATAGTTCCGGCAGGCGGATGCGCTCGGCGGTCATGCCCGGCCGCTCGTTGGCGAAGGTCACCTCGACCTCGCCGTCGCCGGCGATCGCGCGCACGCTGCCGGTTATCGCCCGGCGCAGCGGCTCCACGTCGACGGGTGCACCGGGCTTTGCTTTCGAATTGTCACCACGCGCTGCCATGATCCGTTAGCCTCAGGCCTCCAGGACGATGTTGGCGGCGCTTTCCTTCAGCTCGACGCCGAAGGCGCGCTGATAGTGCTCGGCAACCAGCGGACGCTCCAGTTCGTCGCACTTATTGAGGAAGGTGACACGGAAGGCGAAGGCGAGATCGCCGAAGATCTCGGCATTCTCGGCCCAGGTGATGACGGTACGCGGGCTCATGACGGTCGAGAGGTCGCCGTTCATGAAGGAGGCGCGGGTGAGATCGGCAACGCGGACCATCTTGGAGACGGTATCGCGGCCGTTCTTGTCCTTGCCGAAGCTCTTCACCTTGGCGGCGACGATGTTCACTTCATGCTCGTGCGGCAGGTAGTTCAGCGTCGAGATGATCGACCAGCGGTCCATCTGCGCCTGGTTGATCTGCTGCGTGCCGTGATAGAGGCCGGTGGTGTCGCCGAGGCCAATGGTGTTGGCGGTCGCGAACAGGCGGAAGGCCGGGTGAGGGCGGATGACGCGGCTCTGGTCGAGCAGCGTCAGGCGGCCGGAGGATTCCAGAACGCGCTGGATGACGAACATGACGTCGGGGCGGCCGGCGTCGTATTCGTCGAAGACCAGCGCGACATTGTGCTGGTAGGCCCAGGGCAGGATGCCGTCCTTGAATTCGGTGACCTGCAGGCCGTCCTTGACGACGATTGCGTCCTTGCCGACGAGATCGATACGGCTGACATGGCTGTCGAGGTTGATACGCACGCAGGGCCAGTTGAGGCGGGCGGCGACCTGCTCGATATGCGAGGACTTGCCGGTGCCGTGGTAGCCGGAGATCATCACGCGTCGGTTATGAGCGAAGCCGGCAATGATGGCGAGCGTGGTTTCGCGATCGAAGAGATAGTCGGGATCGAGATCCGGAACATAGGCGCTGCCCTGGCTGTAGGCCGGAACGCGGATGTCGGAATCGATGCCGAAGACCTCCCTGACCGAAACGGTGGTGTCCGGAAGTTCCGAGATATCAAGGTCAATCTTGCTCATCATGTCTCCAAGGCGGGTGGCCGACACCCTGCCATACTGTCTCAGCTCGTTTCGCGATCATGGCGTCGCGGTATCCCACGCGCTCATGTCTGAACGTCGGCGATGCTTCTCCGGGACTGAAACGAAACCTCGGACACGACATGATGATCGCCTGCGAGCATTCTTGAACATAGTCCCGGACAAGAAACGCCGCGTCCGGAAGTGGCCGAGGCGCCTGTGGGACAAACGCAGAAACAGGTGCCGCGGTTGCCTGCGGCCTCAGCCGATTTGGACCATACCCGATTGAAGACCAAGAGCAAGGACGGGAATTAACAAAAACCGTTCTGCTTCAACAATTGATAGGCCTGGATCACGGCACGGAAGCGCTCCTCGGAACCACGGTCGCCGCCGTTTGCGTCGGGATGGTGCTTCTTCACCAGTTCCTTGTAGCGGCTCTTGATCTCCGAAGACGTGGCGTTGGCAGCGAGGTTCATGGTGTCGAAGGCCTTGGCTTCCAGGCTCTTCAGCTTGCGCTGTTCGGGGAAGCGCGGGCCGCTGCTCTTGTTTTCCTTGACGAAGCCGAAGGGGTCGCGAACCCGCGTATAGGCGCCGGAACGCACCTCGGAATGGATCGGGCTGTCCTTGGCCGACTTGTTGACGCCGACGGTCCAGGTCGGGCGATGACCCGTGATCGCCTCCTTCTGGTAGCGCGCGATCTCGGTGTCCGAGAGGCCGGAAAAATAGTTGTAGCCCTTGTTGTATTCTTTGACGTGCTCGAAGCAGAAGAGAAAGAACTGCCCCTCGGCATTGCGTCCGACGGGAGCGCGATGCACGCCTTTCTTGTCGCACCCGTCCCACTGACAGGTTGGAGGAGCCTGTTCGGGTTCCTGCTCGCGTTTGCGGCGGGTGCGGATGCGATCGAAATATTTGGAATCAAGTCTCATGACGGCGCTAATTATGGGGCTCAGAATGGGTGAGGACAAGAATTGACAAACGGGAATGTTGCTGGCTTGGTGGGAACCTTTTTCGCAAGGCAGCAAGATCGGCTCATGACAGTTCAATCCTCCATCGAAGAAAAGCTTAAGGCGGCATTCGCGCCGGAGCGGCTTGATGTCATAAACGAAAGCCACCTGCATGCCGGCCATCACCCTGACATCACAGGAGCCGGCGAGACCCATATGCGGGTCAGGATCGTCTCGGCATCGTTTGCCGGCATGACACGGCTGGCGCGTCACCGGGCGATCACGGAGCTTCTGAAGCCTGAACTGGATGCGGGGTTGCACGCGCTGGCGGTGGAGCCGGCGGCGCCCGGAGAGCCGGTGCGCTGGTAAGCCGACACCGCGTCATATGGGCGCGGTGCGGCGATTTCGCAAGGATGGCGGTAGCTTCTAACGGATCAGAAGTGCTGTCGCGTAGAGGCCGAAGCCGAACACCGTATGCGCCACGAGACCGAGGAAGCGGACCTTGTTGGGGTTCGGTGTCTTCGATGCCGCCCAGCCGATGCCGAGGCCGGGCTGCAGCAGGAACCAGCCGGCGGCGATCGTCACGATCCCCCAGATCCAGGCAGGCAGGAAGGTCGGCGCGACCAGCCAGTAAGGGCCGGTCAGGATCACCAGCATGATGCCGTAGATGATGCCGACGGCGTAGTGGAAGACCCAGCCGAGCGCGACTTCGTGTTTATAGGGCGCGGCCTTGCCGATATCGTCGTGGAAGACGGTGCCGGTGGCGAAGAGATGCCAGAGCCAGCGCCCGGGCGGCCCCCAGTTGGGCAGGCCGCCGCCTGTCAGCTTGCCGAGGATGACGGCCCAGATATCCATGAGAATGGTGGCGCCGATGCCGATGGCGATCGAGCGCCAGAGAAGATCAAACATATCAAATCCATAGTGATGCTGCCCGCCGGGCTCCTCCCGCAGCGTGCAATGGGTGGGAAATCAAGTCCGGTTGACCTCGTTTTCCTGAGCCGGACGGATGCGCAGTCTGGTGATGCGGTTCTTCTCGCGCTTCATGACGATGAAGCGTTTGCCGTAGAAGGTGAAGGCTTGCCGCTCTTCGGGAATGGTCATGGATTCATGGATGACGAGACCGGCGATCGTCGTCGCTTCCTCATCGGGAAGCTGCCAGTCGAGCGCGCGGTTGAGATCGCGGATCGGCACGTTGCCGTCGACGACGATCGACCCATCCGCTTCCTGGCGCACGCCCTGCATGTCGATATCGTGCTCGTCGGCGATATCGCCGACGATCTCCTCGAGGATGTCCTCGAGCGTCACGATCCCTTGCACCTCGCCATACTCGTCGACGACGACGGCGAAGTGCTGCTTGCGGCGCAGGAAAGCGTTGAGCTGGTCTTCCAGATTGGTGCTGTCGGGCACGAACCACGGCTTTTGCGCGATCTTGGAGATTTCCAGATGCTCGGGCTCGGCATCGCGTTCGGCGAGCGCCCGCAGCAGGTCCTTCGAATGCACGACGCCGATGATGTTGTCGGTCGAGCCGCGCCACAGCGGCATGCGGGTGAACGGGCTGTCGAGGATGGTGCGCACCACCACCTCGGGCGGATCGTCGGCATTGATCCCGCGCATTGCCATGCGGTGGACCATGATGTCGGAGAGCTCGAGCTCGCTCAAGTCGAGCACGCCGCCGAGGCGGTCTCGGTCGGCCTTGACCACCGACCCCTCGCGGTGAAGCAGATCGACCGCGCCGCGCAACTCCTCGTGCGCGGTGAGCATCGAGGTCTCGCGCGACAGGTTGATGCCGAAAAGCGAGAGGATGCGGCGCACGATCATGTTGACGAAGGACGAAAGCGGACCGACCACCGCGACGAACAGCTTGACGCCGCCGGCGGTGTTGAGCGCGAAGCGTTCCGGCGCCGAGATCGCCCAGCTCTTCGGCAGCACTTCCGCGAAGATGACGAGGATGATCGTCATCGCCAGTGTCGCGAGCGCCACGCCCGAGGTCCCGAACAGGCCGAGAAACAGGCTGGTGGCCAGCGCCGAGGATAGAATGTTGGCGAGGTTGTTGCCGATCAGGAGCGCGCCGATCAGCCGGTCGCGCCGCTCGATCAGCTCCCGCACGATGCCGGCGCGCGCCTCGCCGTTTGTTTCGAGCGTATGGATACGGCTGCGGGAGACCGCCGTCAGCGCCGTTTCCGAACCCGAAAAGAACGCCGACATGAGAACGAGGGCCACGATGGAGACAATTTCCGGCCAGTATGCGGAAAGAAATGCCAGCGTGCCTTCGAGGGTCATTGCGGATGCTTCTCCTTGAGGAAGCTCAACACTTCCGATGACGGCACGTCGTTGGCGACGAAGGACTGGCCGATCCCGCGTGTGAGGATGAAGGTGAGCTTGCCGCTCTTCACCTTCTTGTCCTGCGCGATCGCATCCATCAGCACTTCGGCCGGCGGCAGCGCGCCGGGGATGTCCGACATGCGCGTCGGCAGCCCGACCTCTTTCAGATGACGCTCGACGCGGCGGGCGTCGTCGGGGCTCGCAAGGTTCATGCGCGCCGAAAATTCGTGCGCCAGGACCATGCCGATCGCAACGCCTTCGCCGTGAACGAGACGGGCGCTGTCATAGGCGGTCGCGGCCTCCAGCGCGTGGCCGAAGGTATGGCCGAGATTGAGCAGCGCGCGCTGGCCGTTCTCGTGCTCGTCGGCAACGACGACATCGGACTTAGCCTGACAGCTCGCGGCAATCGCCTCGATCCGCTCAGCGCCGCCGGAGAACACCGATTTCCAGTTGGCTTCGAGCCAGGCAAAGAAATCCGGCTTGTCGATCAGGCCATACTTGGCGACCTCGGCATAGCCGGCACGGAACTCGCGCTCGCTCAGCGTATTCAACACGTCGGCATCGGCAAGCACCAGATCCGGCTGGTGAAAGACGCCGATCAGGTTCTTGCCGTGGCGGCTGTTGATGCCGGTCTTGCCGCCGACGGACGAATCCACCTGCGACAGGAGCGAGGTCGGCACCTGCACGAAGCGGACGCCGCGCCTGACGATGCCGGCTGCAAAGCCGGTGAGATCGCCGATGACGCCGCCGCCGAGCGCGACCACGAAATCGTTGCGCTCGATGCGCGCTTCGAGAACCTTGTCGCAGACGTTCATCAGGTGCTCGAAGCTCTTGGTCTTCTCGCCGGCCGGCAGCACCAGCGTCGCCGCTGTTATGCCCGAGGCCTCGAGGCTCTTGACCAGCGCATCGAGATAGAGCGGCGCGACGTTCTCGTCGGTGATAACAGCAGCCTTGCGACCCTTCAGCCGCGACGCGATCTCAGCACCGGCGCGCGCGATCAGCCCCGGCCCGATCAGGATGTCATAGGCACGCTCGCCGAGCGGCACGTGAACCTTGCGATCGGAGACAGTGGCATTCATCAGGCTGCACTTTCAGTTCGAGAATTGATCAGGGCCTTGAGCACTTCCTCGGCCATGAGTTCCTTGCGCACGTCGCGCGATATCACGGTCAAATCCGCGAGCTCGTAGACGGGATAGCGAGCGTTCATCAGGTTTTCGAGTGTCTGCTTCGGGTTTTCGGTCTTCAGCAGCGGCCGCGTGTCGCGCTTGTTGACCCGCTCCCAGAGCACGTCGATATCGGCCTTCAGCCAGACCGAAAGCCCGCCCCTTTTGATGTGTTTGCGGGTCCGATCGTTGATGAAGGCGCCGCCGCCGGTGGAGACGACGCGCGGCCCGCCCTTGAGCAACCGCTTCATCACCCGCCCCTCGAGCGCCCGGAACTCCTCCTCGCCATAGGCGGCGAAGAGTTCGGTGATCGACATGCGCGAGACACGCTCGATTTCGGCGTCGCTGTCGATGAAGGGAATGCCCAATTGCTGTGCGGTGATGCGACCGACCGAGGACTTTCCGGCGCCCATCAGGCCGACGAGAATGAGATTGCGTGAACCGAGCGCGGCGCGAGCTTTGTCTCGCAAGCTGTCGACAACGGTAAGAACTGGGTCGCTCATTGGTCCATTCACACTTTGTTTGCAAACGGTATCGACAAATGCGGGTGTAGCGTCAAGTCGCGGGCAAGGGAAACATGCTTCAAAAGGCTCTTCTTGCACTTGCAAACACGCTTCTTCATAAAGAGGCAAAGCCATGGAGTTGCTGAATGCCGAGCCTGTTCCGTTTTCTTGCCGTGCTGGCGGTCATCGCCGGAGCGATTTACGGAACGATGTGGGCGCTCGTCACCTTCGTGGAGCCCGAACCGCGCGACGTGACGATCCGCATCCCCTCCGAACGCGTCAACCCGCCGCCGACAGGCGCGATCAATCCTGCCAAGAAGTGAGCGAATGAAGGATCTCGGCCGGGTTCACGTCGAAGCCTTCCTGGAGATGATGAGCGCCGAGCGCGGTTCGGCGTCGAACACGCTGATCTCCTACGAACATGATCTCGACGACCTGCATTCCTTCCTGAACGGCCGCTCCGCGCGCCTCATCGAGGCTTCCTCCGCCGATCTCGCCGCCTACCTCTCGTCGCTCGGCGCCCAGGGTTTCAAGCCCTCCTCGCAGGCTCGCCGGCTGGCCTCGATGCGGCAGTTCTACAAGTTTCTCTATGCCGAGGGCCTGCGCACGGACGACCCGACCGGCATTCTCGACGCGCCGAAGAAGGGTCGGCCGCTGCCCAAGACCATGGGCGTCGACGAGGTTGGCCGGCTGCTGGAGCAGGCCGAAAGCGAGGCGCATGATCCGGCGCCCGGCCAGTTGCAGCGCCTGCGCATGCTGGTGCTGCTCGAACTTCTCTACGCCACCGGCATGCGCGTCAGCGAGCTCGTCTCGCTTCCCGCCCGCGTGCTCGGCCAGGATGGCCGCTTCCTGATGATCCGCGGCAAGGGAAACAAGGAGCGCCTCGTTCCGCTCTCCCAATCGGCGATCGCAGCCCTCAAGAATTACGGCCCGATGCTCGCCGCCGAGACCGCCGCCTCCGCCCATCCACAGGAAAGCCCATGGCTTTTCCCGGCCAATTCGAAAGAAGGTTACCTGCCCCGCCAGGTTTTTGCCCGCGACTTGAAAAATCTTGCGATCCGGGCAGGTCTTACTCCATCTATGATCTCGCCGCACGTGATGCGGCACGCCTTTGCGAGCCATCTGCTCGCCAATGGCGCCGACCTTCGCGTGGTCCAGGAACTGCTCGGACACTCCGACATTTCGACCACGCAAATATACACGCATGTGCTGGAAGAAAGGCTTCAGCAACTGGTCCAAACGCATCACCCCCTTGCCAAACAGGCGAAAAAGCAGGAATAGGACCGGCAACAGAGGGCTTGCTGATGAAAAGCAGCCCGGCACAAGGAACGGAAACGCACCTCATGCACAACTATCTCGACTTCGAAAAGCCGATCTCCGACCTCGAAGGCAAGATCATCGAACTGAAGAAGATTGCCTCGGAAGACGAGAGCATCGACACGTCAGATGAAATCGGCAGGCTCGAAGTTCGCGTCCGCGAAGCGACGATCGACATCTATTCGAAGCTCAACGCCTGGCAGAAGACCCAGGTCGCGCGTCATCCGCAGCGGCCGCACTTCGTCGATTACGCCAGGACGCTGTTCCAGGAATTCACGCCGCTCGCCGGCGACCGCAAGTTTTCCGAGGATGCCGCGATCCAGGCGGGCCTCGCCCGCTTCCGCGGCCAGCCTGTCGCCGTTCTCGGCCAGGAAAAGGGCAACGACACCAAGAGCCGCCTGAAGCACAATTTCGGCAGCGCCCGTCCGGAAGGTTACCGCAAGGCGATCCGCGTGCTTGAGATGGCTGACCGCTTCGGCCTGCCCGTCATCACGCTGGTCGACACCGCGGGCGCCTACCCCGGCGTCGGCGCCGAAGAGCGTGGCCAGGCGGAAGCCATCGCCCGCTCGACGGAAATGTGCCTCGGCGTGAAGGTTCCGATCATCTCGGTCGTCATCGGCGAAGGCGGCTCCGGCGGCGCCATCGCGATCGCGACCGGCAACCGCGTCTACATGCTCGAGCATTCGATCTACAGCGTGATCTCGCCGGAAGGTGCTGCATCGATCCTGTGGCGCGATTCCGCCCGCGCCAAGGAAGCCGCGACCAACATGAAGATCACCGCCGACGACCTGAAGTCGCTCGGTATCATCGACGGTATCATCGGTGAGCCCCTGGGCGGCGCGCACCGCGATCCCGACACGGTCATCGCCGCCACCGGCGACGTGATCGCCAATGCGCTCGGCGAGCTTTCCGGCCGCACCGGCGAGCAGCTGCGCAACGATCGCCGCCAGAAATTCCTCAACATGGGCCGCAATCTCTGAACCGACGGAGGCGGCCCGACGACAATTGAGGCCAAACCTTGGCCACAATAATGTTATCAATAGCTTTTGCACTTGCGGGGGCAATGGGCGGACGGCATAGGTTCGTAAGGTTTTCTAAACCATAATGAGCCAATGATTCGTCTTGAACCCGAAGCCGCAGGCGATTGGGTCGCATCTCGTAAATGGGCTGGTTTGAATGCGCATTCGTCATTTTGCCTACGTCTCGCTGATCGCGCTGGCTCTGACCGGCTGCAATGACGCGTTGGACACGACGCAGATCGATCTGTCGAGCGTCAAGAACAAGGTCGAACAGCCGCTGCCGCCGCGTATCCTGAACGCGATGGCCGCCAAGGGCATGGACCGCAATTCGCCGATCCTGATCCGCATCTTCAAGGAAGAAGGCCAGCTCGAGATCTGGAAGGCGAAGACGGACAACCGCTTCGACAAGATCGCCGATTACAAGATCTGCGCCTGGTCGGGCCGCCTCGGCCCGAAGGTGAAGCAGGGCGACCGGCAGGCGCCGGAAGGTTTCTACAACCTCACCCGCGCCAACCTGAACCCGAATTCCAAATACTATCTCGCCATCAACACCGGCTTCCCGAACAAGTACGACGCCGTCAACGGCCGCACCGGCACGGACCTGATGATCCACGGCGCCTGCTCGTCTTCGGGCTGCTATTCGATGACCGACCAGCAGGTGCTCGAGATCTACGCCTTCGCGCGCGACGCCTTCAAGGGCGGCCAGACCGGCGTGCAGCTCCAGGCCTTCCCCTTCCGGATGACGGCCGAGAACATGTTCAAGCACCGGATGAACGAGAACATAGACTTCTGGAAGATGCTGAAGGTCGGCTACGACAACTTCGAAGTCACCAAGCGCCCGCCCGACGTCAACGTCTGCGAGAAGAAATACGTCTTCAACCAGCAGTCTTCGGGCGCCTTCAGCCCGGCCGGCAAGTGCCCCGAAATGTCGACGCCGCCGGCGCTCGCTTCGGCGCTGTCGTCCTACCAGAAGACCTATGACCTCGCTTACACCCGCGCCTCGAAGGAATTCGACGGCATGGCCTGGTATGACCCATCGGAAGCCGAGCGCAAGGCCGTTGTCGCCAAGACCCGCAAGGGCCGCGAACTGGCCTACGCGCCGACAGGAACCTCGCTCGAGGCCGGCCGCATGATGAAGGTCGCCGATCTCGAAGGCATGGCCGCCGCCAAGACCGCGACCACGGTTGCATCCAACACGGCACCGACCGCAACGCCTGCGGCGGAAGCCCCAGCAGCGGCTGCGGCCACCGACGTCGCCCTCGTCAACCCGGCCTCTGTGCCCGTTCCGACGCCGAACCCGATGATGCCTCAGAGCAGCCAGCTCGCCACCGCCTACGCGCCGACCGAGCAGGCTGAATCGGTCGAGGTGGCCTCCAAGAAGCCTTTCTGGAAGTTCTGGGGCAGGGACTGACGGCTTGACCGCGGTCCTTTACGACCTGCGCGGGCTGAAATGCCCGCTGCCCGTCATCAAGACACGCAAGAAGATCTCCTCCCTGCCATCGGGAGCGCTGATCCGCGTCGAGACCACCGACCCGCTGGCGGGCATCGACATTCCCCATTTCTGCAACGAGGACGGCCACCAGCTGGTCGAAAGCGAAAAGACCGACACCGGCCACTGCTTCCTTATCCGCAAGGGCTAGGCCCTCTCCCGGAAAAGTGCGAAGCGGTTTTCCGTCCGGAATTGCGCTGAAGTCTCAGAAACGCATGCCCGGAACGGCGAGAGGATTGTCGTTCAGCGCGGCGCGATCCGGCGTATCGATGCGCGGCTTGCCGAGAAACGCGTCGAAGAGATCCTTCACGAAGGCCTCCGGCAGGTCCTTGGTGATCATCACCATGCGGGTGCGCTTGTCGCTGGCGTCGGGCCATGCCGGAAGCCGGGTCGGCGCGTGGAAGATGTTCTGCACCCCATGCAGCACCACCGGTCGTTCCGGCCGGTCCGAGACCGCGATGATCGCCTTCACCCGCAGCAGCTTCTCGCCATGCGCCGAGCGCAGGAGGTCGATGAACATGTCGAGCGCCATCGGGTCTATCGGCTTTTCCTCGATGATCGAGAAGGAACGGATCGAAGCATCGTGACGGTTCACGTCATGCGGGTTCTGGTCGTCGTGGCCATGGTGATGATGGTGGTGGTGAGCATGATCGTGATCGTGCCCATGATGGTCGTGGTGATGATGATGCGCCTCGTGCGCGTCCTCGTCGCGCAGCCAGCGGCCGACATCGGCGATCTTCGTCGCCGCATCATAGAGGCCGTTCACCAGGAGCTTCGCCGTGCCGGTTTCGGCATCGTCGGCATCCATGATCGCCGCGCGCGGATTGAGCGCCCGCAGCCGCGCCTCCAGCGCGTCTCGTACGTCGGTTGACGCCATCGATGCCTTCGAGATGACCAGCCGGTCGGCTACCGCCGCCTGCCGCACCGCCTCTTCGTGATTGTCGAGTGTCTGCGACCCGTTGACCGCATCGACGACGGTGACGACGCCATCGAGCTCGAAGCTGTCGGCAATCACCGGATTACCCATGATCGCCTGCATGACCGGCGCCGGATCGGCAAGCCCCGTGGTTTCTATCACGACCCGCTTCACTGCCTTGACGCGGCCCGTCTGCACCGCATCCATCAGGTTGGCGAGCGTATCCACCAGCTCGCCGCGCACCGTGCAGCAAAGGCAGCCGTCGGAGAGCTCGATGATCGCGTCGCCGGAACTCTCGACCAGCAGGTGGTCGATGCCGACATCGCCGAACTCGTTGATGATGACGGCCGCGTCCTTCATCCCGGGATCCTTGAGGATCCGGTTCAGAAGGGTCGATTTGCCGGCACCGAGAAAGCCGGTCAGGATGGTGACCGGAATTCGATCGGGAAGAGCGCTCATGTCGATATGACCTTAGAACGAGGTCGGACGCGGCATCGGCACGGGAATGTTGCCGAGATTGTCGGCCTTTGCCATCTTGTCCGTCTGCGGATCTTCCTGGCCGGGGATGAGGCCGGCATAGGAGAAGCTAGGCTCGTGGTCCATCTCGTGCAGATAGGGCGACTGAACCTTCATGCGGCCGACTTCGTCGCGCGTTTCGCTGCGCACCTTGGCGCCCTTGGCGCTGCAGATATCGGCGGTGATATCGGCCACCTGGTCCTGGCCCGGCCCATAGGGCCTCAGCGAGCCAAGCGTATCGGCGCCGGGAAACTGCGAGGTAAAGCCCTTCTGCAGGAGGTCGGCCGAGGCATCGGCGCGCGCGGCAAGGCTGTCGGTGCCGAGCACGACGGAGACCAGCGTGCGGCCGTTGCGGGTCGCAGAGCCGATCTGGTTGAAGCCGGAGGCGCAGATGAAGCCCGTCTTCATGCCGTCGGCGCCGGCAAAGCGGCCGATCAGGAGATTGATGCTCGGAATGTTCTTGGTGCCCGTGGTGATGCCCTCGAGCGAGAAATAGCCGGCATATTGCGGAAAGTCGCGGCGCAGCGCCACCGACAGCAGCGCGAGGTCGCGCGCCGTCGTGTATTGTCCCTTGCCCGGCAGGCCGTTCGGGTTGACGAAGTGCGAATCCGTCATGCCGAGCTTGGCCGCTTCCGCGTTCATCCTAAGCACGAAGGCTTCCTGCGTGCCGCCGACGGCTTCGGCAACCGCAACCGCCACATCGTTGGCCGACTTCACCATCAGGATCTTCAGCGCGCTGTCGAGCGTCAGCTTCTGGCCCGGCTTGAAGAACATCTTGGCCGGCGGCTGGGCAGCAGCACGCTTGCTCATGACGATCGGCGTATCAGGGCTGATCTGGCCCGAACGCATCGCATCGAAAGTGGTGTAGACGGTCATCAGCTTGGTCAGCGATGCCGGATACCACTTGCGGAACGCCTCTTCATGCTCCAGCACCTGCCCCGTCTGGACATCCACCAGGATATGCGGGTTGGCATAGGCCTGCGGCACGGCCGAAAGGGCGATTACGGCTGCAGAAGCGGCGATGGAAAGCGGCCGCATGGCGGCAAACAGGCGATTTTGGCGCGTCGACACGGTTTGTCCTTAAAGATGTCGGGGTGTCTCGAAAGTTTCCCCTATTTAACGTATATGGCCATGACATGGCAAAGGTCATTGACTAACTTATTTCCGCGGCATGGTGTCTCCTTGCTTCAACACCGCCGTTTTCGATGTCAGTAGGGAAAGCACGCATGCCGATTTTGAACAGAGCCGCCGAACTTCAGGACGAAGTGACAGAATGGCGCCGGCACATCCATGAGCGCCCGGAACTGCTCTTCGCCGTCGAGAACACCGCGGCCTTCGTCGCCGCCAAGCTCAAGGAATTCGGCGTCGATGAAATCGTCACCGGCATCGGCCGCACCGGCGTCGTCGGCGTGATCAGGGGCAAGGGTCAAGGCAGCCGCGCCATCGGCCTGCGCGCCGACATGGACGCGCTGCCGCTGACCGAGATATCCGGCAAGCCCTGGGCCTCGACAACCCCTGGAAAGATGCACGCCTGCGGGCATGACGGCCACACAGCCATGCTTCTCGGCGCAGCCAAATACCTGGCCGAAACGCGCAATTTCAACGGCAGCGTCGCCGTCATCTTCCAGCCCGCCGAAGAAGGCGGCGCCGGCGGCGACCTGATGGTCAAGGACGGCATGATGGAGCGCTTCGGCATCGAGGAAGTCTACGGCATGCACAACCTGCCGGGCCTTCCCGTCGGCCAGTTCGCCACCCGCAAGGGTCCGATCATGGCGGCGACGGACGAGTTTACCGTGACCGTGAAGGGTCGCGGCGGCCACGCCGCGCAGCCGAACCGCACCATCGATCCGATCGCCATTTCGACCCAGATCATCACCAATCTGCAGATGATCGCATCACGCAATGTTGATCCGCTGCGCTCGGTCGTCGTCTCCGTCACCAAGTTCAACGCCGGCTTCGCCCACAACGTCATCCCCAACGACGCGACCTTTGCCGGCACCGTGCGCACGCTCGACGAGGCCGTGCGTGATCTCGCCGAAAGCCGCTTCCGCCAGATCGTCGGCGGCATCGCCGCCGCCCATGACGCCGAAGCCGAGATTTCATTCCACCGCAACTACCCGGTCACCTCGAACCACGCCGACGAGACCGTGCACGCCATCGACGTCGCCCGCGACATCGCCGGCGCCAATAACGTCAATCCCGACATCGACCCGATGATGGGTGGCGAGGATTTCTCCTACATGCTGAACGCCCGCCCCGGCGCCTTCATCTTCATCGGCAACGGCGACACCGCGGGCCTGCACAACCCCGCCTACGACTTCAACGACGAAGCCATCGCCCACGGCATCTCCTACTGGGTCCGCCTCGCCGAACAACGCCTCGGCGCCTGACCCGCACGAACACCCCGCAAAAGAGGCTTGGCTAAACGCCAAGCCTTTTGTATGGATGGCATCCAGTGGTCCCGTAGCTCAGCAGGATAGAGCATCAGATTCCTAATCTGAGGGTCACGCGTTCGAATCGCGTCGGGATCACCAACGATTTCATTGCCTTATATGTCTAGTACGTATTGTCCCGAAAATATCGGCGATTGCACGAGGTTGGGCGGCTCCACGTAACATGGCCGCGGCATGCGGGGGATTTCATCATGAAACTGCAAGCAATTGCCTTTTTCGTAATCGGCTTGGCAATCGCACCGTTGGCTTTTGCCACTTCCGCGGCTGTCGACCCTGTCACAAAAGGCATGGAAAGGATGCAGCAAGCTATTGCGCGGAACGTCTTGCTACCAAAGATACATGGCGCGACTTACGTCAAGGTCGTGGTTCGCTTCTCTCTCGACCGCAACGGCGGCGTGATAAGTAGCGAGACCACCGCGACGGGTGGAACCGCGACAGCGCGAAAGGCCCTTGAGCAAGCGTTAAAGCAAGCTATCGATCGATCTGCACCGTTCTCGTGGATGCCGGGAGATCATTACGATCAATGGAAAAATATCTCTCTCCCCATGGAGTTTCGTAGGCGAGAAGGGCAATGGTAGGCCATTTCCATCGTTAGCATTCTGAAGAAAAGATGTAGCAGGATTTTCCGCTTGTCCATGGATTGATCCGACAAGGTGGCGCGTGACCGTTGCAGCTATCGCGAGTGATCAAGCAACTGACTGCAGCCAAGCGCAGCCCACCCCTTCCCTTTCCCCATCCGCCCCTTAGTTAACCCCTCGTGTCGAAAGACTTTTTCGAAAGGAGTGGGGATATATGGGTGCTTCCATATTGATTGGAATTCTGATCACCTTTCTGGTGATCATCCTGGTTCTGTATCTGGTTCAACGCCTGCCGATCGACGCGCGGGCGCGGCAGATCGTGCAGATTATCGTCATCATCATCGGCATCGTTTCGCTGCTGAAATATCTGGCGGTATTCTGATGCCTGGGGCCCGGTGAAAACCGGGCCTTTTTCACGCTCCCTGATGCCGGAACATTCGGCAAATCCCGGCGTTAAGCTGGAAACCAGAGGAGTGTTCGCCATGCGCACGAAACTGACCTTGCTGGCCGTGACCTATCTCATCGTCAGCGGCGTCCTCATCGCCACCACCTACAAGCCCACCGGCCCGATCACCACGCCAAAGACCGACCGCGCCGCCGCCACGTCCTTCTTGGTCGAGCGCTTCGCCGGCTGAGTGACGTTTGGCTCCGCTACCAGGTGATGTTGTAGTTCAGCCGGATATTGCCTGTTCGATCCGATGATCCGGGGTCTGTCACCGTTGCGCTGAGATCGAGGTTCGGCACGATGTTCTGGCTGACGACGAGCGAGCTCGTGAACGCGCTGCTTACATTGTTGAAATTCGCTCCCGCCGAAACCGACGTTCCCGTCCACGGCTGAATGAGCTTCAGCGCTTGCGATGTCGTCACCGACGCCTGGCGCGTATCCACCGCGTCATAGCTGACATTGACGGAGCGCGTGGACTGCATGTCGAGCGAATCCGAAAAGATCCAGCTTCTCGAGCGGCTGAGCATCAACGATGCCGTGGCGCGCAGCGTATCGACCCGCACGCTGGCCGCCTGCTCGGCGCGCGCGGCGGGCGTCACGCTGACCTTGCTGATCCGCCCCCACAATGCCGCCTGCTCGCTGTTGGGCACCAGCGCGCCGCCGCGCGTCGAGGCGAGCCCGATGTCGGCCCCGGCGCTGGTTTCCCATGCCATCGGCAGGCGAAATCCCATCGTCGCCTTGTAGGATTGGTCGGACACCTTCACCGGCGTCCAGATGACGAGATTGTCGGCGCGGGCATTAGTGCCAGGCGCTGCGAACCCAAGCGCTACGAACAAGCTCGCAATGAACAAAGGCAATGATCTTGGCGTCGTTCTCATGGGGCTGCCGTCCCTTGCTAACGTGTGACGTAAATCGATGACGCGCGGAACACCTGTCCTGGAAACCCATCAGGGCATTCCGACGTCTCGTTGCTGGTTTTGAACTGGCGTCCGGACCAATGCCCGAAACACCGTGCGAACACGCCTTGGCGTATCCCGGCCGCCAGGTAATCCGCCCAATGGGCGGCGGCGACACGATCGGTTGCAATGTCCCAAGGATCACATCCTGGGGCCGCGATGTAAACCCTCGGACGGCAAAAATCTGCTGCACCGCACACTTGCCGCCCCCTCAAATCCCTTGTAGAGCCGGAGGCAAATGCGGGAATTTTGGCGAAATCCTTGATGACATCAGGCAGAAAAGCGCCGCGGCGCCTCAGCATCTTCGGTTCCACAGGCTCGATCGGGCAAAATACGCTCGACGTCGTGAACCAGCTGGGCGGCCGCGACAATTATGAAATTCTTGCCGTCACCGGCAATGACAATGTCGATCTCCTGGCCGAGCAGGCGAAATCCGTGGGCGCGAAGCTCGCCGTCACCGCCAATGCCGAACGCTACGAGGCGCTGAAGGCGGCGCTTGCGGGCAGCGGCATCGCCGCCGCCGCCGGTACGTCAGGATTGGCCGAAGCCGCCGATATGGACGCCGACTGGGTGATGGCCTCGATCGTCGGCACCGCCGGCCTGGCGCCGACGCTGTCGGCCGCCCGCAAGGGCGCCACCATCGCACTCGCCAACAAGGAATGCCTGGTGTCCGCCGGCGATCTCTTCGTCGACGCCGTGCACAAGGGCGGCGGCCAGCTGATCCCTGTCGACAGCGAGCACAGCGCCATCTACCAGTCGCTCGACGAGGACCAGCGCCACGCCGTCGAGCGCATCATCCTGACGGCCTCCGGCGGCCCCTTCCGCACATGGTCGCGCGCCGAGATGGCCAATGTCACCGCCGCCGTCGCCCGCGCCCACCCGAACTGGTCGATGGGGCTGAAGATTTCGATCGGCAGCGCCTCGATGTTCAACAAGGCGCTGGAGATGATCGAGGCCAAGCATCTCTTCGATGTCAGGCCTGATCAGATCGAGGTGATCGTCCACCCGCAATCGGTCATCCACTCCATGGTCGGCTATACCGACGGCTCCGTCATCGCCCAGCTCGGCAGTCCTGATATGCGCACCGCCATCGGCTATGCGCTGGAATATCCGCAGCGCCCTGCGCTGAACGTCGAGCGCCTGGATTTCGCCAGGCTGTCGCGGCTCGATTTCGAAGCCCCCGACGAACAGCGCTTCCCGGCCCTGCGCCTGGCCCGCACCGCGCTCGAGCGCGGCGGCCTGCAGGGCGCGATCATGAACGCCGCCGAGGAAGTCGCCTTCCACGCCTTCGTCGAGGAACGCATCGGCTTCCTCGAAATGGCAGATATCGCCGAGGCGGTCATGGACCTGATGCTCTCGACCGGCCCCGGCTCCACCATGGACGACGTCTTCACCGCCGACACCGAAGCCCGCCGCCGTGCGGCGGAGCTGGTGGCGACGCGGGAAAAGGCTGCTTGACGGGTGAATTAGCCGGCTAACGGTGATGATCTCGGTGACGAGAGAAGCAATAAAAGCGCTGGCGCAGCAATAGGTTACCGCCGCTCACGCCTCTCACCGCCGTCATGCTCGGCCTTGTGCCGAGCATCTGCCAACGGATCAACCCGCTCGACGCCAGTGGACACCTGGCGAGCCCGAAGAAGCGGGTAAGCGACCGACCTCGCTCTAAGCGACGTGCCGAGCGAGCGCGCAACGCGACCACAGCGAATGCAGTGCGCCGACCAGGTGCTCGATGTCGGCATCGGTGTGCAGCGGGGTGGGCGTGATGCGCAGGCGTTCGGTCTTCTTCGGCACCGTCGGGTAGTTGATCGGCTGCACGTAGACGCCGCAGTTGTCGAGCAACAGGTCGGAGATCCACTTGCACTTGGCCGCATCGCCGACCATCACGGGCACGATATGGCTCGGGTTCGGCATGTGCGGAATGCCGGCCTGGTCGAGTGCGGCGCGCAGCATGCGGACGCGGTCCTGGTGGCGGGCGCGCTCGAAGGGGCTGACCTTGAGGTGCTGGATCGAGGCAACGGCACCGGCAGCGAGCGCCGGCGGCAGCGCCGTGGTGAAGATGAAGCCGGAAGCGAACGAACGGATGAAGTCGCAGAGCGCGGTGGACGCGGCGATATAGCCGCCCATGACGCCGAACGCCTTGCCGAGCGTGCCCTCGATGACGGTCAGGCGATCCATCAGGCCTTCGCGTTCGGCGATGCCGCCGCCGCGCGGGCCGTACATGCCGACGGCATGCACTTCGTCGAGATAGGTCATGGCGCCGTACTTGTCGGCGAGGTCGCAGATTTCCTTGATCGGTGCGATATCGCCGTCCATCGAATAAACGCTTTCGAACGCGATCATCTTCGGCGCCTTCGGATCGGCGGCGGCAAGCTTGGCCTCCAGATCCTTGACGTCGTTGTGCTTCCAGATGACCTTCTCGCACTTCGCATAGCGAATGCCCTCGATCATCGAGGCATGGTTCAGCGCGTCGGAGAAGATGATCAGGCCAGGGATCTTGGCGCCGAGCGTGCCGAGTGCCGCCCAGTTGGAAACGTAGCCCGAGGTGAAGACCAGGGCCGATTCCTTGCCGTGCAGATCGGCGAGTTCCTGCTCGAGCAGAACATGGTAGTGCGTGGTGCCAGAAATATTCCGGGTGCCTCCCGCACCCGCGCCACAGTGATCGATGGCGTTCTTCATCGCCTCGACGACCTTGGGGTTCTGGCCCATGCCGAGATAGTCGTTGGAACACCAGACGGTCACGTCCTTCGGCCCATCCGCCGTATGGCGCGTGGCGCGCGGGAAGTTGCCACGATGACGCTCAAGATCGGCAAAAACGCGATAGCGGCCTTCCGTGTGAAGGCCATCCAGCTCGTTTTTGAAAAACGCTTCGAAATCCATAGTCTGCTCCAGTATCGTGCAAGCGTTTTTGCCAACCGCGGCCCGCACGTCAACCCTTTGCGCCCGCAATACCGCCGACTGCGGCAAAAGGCGCATAGGTTTGAATTGTTTTAATTCGAAACTGGCGGCTCTCACAAGGGCGCATATCCACTCGCGGAACCTGACACGGCCCCGCGAGCGGTCACGATCGTGTCAGCCGGCCTCGGCGACCGCGCGCTTGGCCATCACCTTCACAAGGTTGGCGCGATACTCCGCCGTCGCGTGCAGGTCCGCCATCAGCCCGGAGGGGTCGACGGTAACGCCCGATATCGCGGCCGGCGACCAGTTGGCCGAGAGCGCCTGCTCCATGCCGGAATGCCGGAACACACCGTCCGCCCCGGCACCCGTCACAGCGACCCTGACTCCACCCGCCCCCTTGGCCACGAACACGCCGGTCATGGCGTAGCGCGAGGCCGGGTTGCGGAACTTCGTGTAGGCCGCCTTGTCGGGCGCCTCGAAGCGGAGCGCCGTGATCAGCTCCCCATCATCGAGCGCCGTCTCGAACAGACCGGTGAAGAAATCATCTGCCGGTATCTCGCGCTTGTCGGTCACGATACGGGCGTCGAGCGCCAGCATCGCCGCCGGATAGTCGGCCGCTGGATCGTTGTTGGCGACCGATCCGCCGATCGTGCCCATGTGCCGCACATGCGGATCGCCGATAACGCCGGCAAGAGTGCAGATCGCCGGGCAGACGGCACGGAGCGCCGAAGACGCCGCCACCTCGGCATGCGTCGTCGCCGCCCCGATCGTCACGCGGCGCGCCTCGACCTTGATGCCGGTGATATCGGGGATATGCCTGAGATCGACGAGGTCGCTCGGGCTTGCAAGCCGCTGCTTCATCGTCGCGATCAGCGTCATGCCGCCGGAGACATATTTGCCCTCCGATGTGCCTGAAAGCATCGTCACGGCCTCGTTCACGGAAGAGGCGCGGTGGTAGCTGGTCTGATACATCCTCGTTCCTCCCTTAAAGAACCGCGCGCGCCGCCATCCACACCTTCTGCGGCGTGGCGGGCATGGTCAGCATGTTGTTGCCGATCGCATCGGTGATGGCGTTGATCAGCGCCGGCGGCGAGCCGATCGCGCCCGCCTCCCCGCATCCCTTGATCCCCAGGGGATTGCTCGGCGAGGGCGTCGTCTGATGCGACAGCTTGAACGACGGCAGGTCCTCGGCGCGCGGCATGGCGTAGTCCATGAAGCTCGCCGTCAGCAGCTGGCCGTTCTCGTCGTAGTGCACGCCTTCGAGCAGCGCCTGGCCGATCCCCTGCGCGACGCCGCCATGCACCTGCCCTTCGACGATCATCGGGTTGATGATATTGCCGAAGTCGTCGGCCGCGACGAACTGGATGATCTCGGTCCGACCCGTTTCCGGATCGACCTCGACCTCGCAGATATAGCAGCCGGCCGGAAAGGTGAAGTTGGAGGGATCGTAGAACGCCGTCTCCTTGAGCCCCGGCTCCATTCCCCCGGGCAGGTTGTGCGCGGTATAGGCCGCCAGCGTCACCTGGAACCAGGGCAGCGCCTTGTCGGTGCCCGCCACCTTAAGCTCGCCGTTCTCGATCACGATATCGCTCTCGTCGGCTTCCATCAGGTGCGCGGCGATCTTCTTGGCCTTGGCCTCGACCTTGTCGAGCGCCTTGACCACGGCCGACATGCCGACCGCGCCGGAGCGCGAGCCGTAGGTGCCCATGCCCATCTGCACCTTGTCGGTGTCTCCGTGGACGATCGAGACGCTGCCGATCGGCACGCCGAGACGATCGGCCACCAGCTGCGCGAAGGTGGTCTCGTGGCCCTGCCCATGGCTGTGCGAGCCGGTGAGCACCTCGATGGTACCGACCGCGTTGACCCGGACCTCGGCCGATTCCCAAAGGCCGACGCCGGCCCCGAGCGAACCCACCGCCTGCGACGGCGCGATGCCGCAGGCCTCGATGTAGCAGCTCATGCCGATGCCGCGCTTCATGCCGCGCTGCGCGGCCTCCGCCTTGCGGTCGGCAAAGCCGTTCCAGTCCGCCTGCTGCATGGCGGCATCAAGCGACGCCTCGTAGTCGCCGGCGTCGTAGTTCATGATGACGGGCGTCTGGTGCGGGAAGGAGCGGATGAAGTTCTTCCGCCTGAGTTCCGCCGGCGAAATGCCGAGCTCGCGCGCCGCCGTTTCCATCGTGCGCTCGAGCAGGTAGGTCGCCTCCGGCCGCCCGGCACCGCGATAGGCATCGACCGGCACCGTATTGGTGTAGACGGTGCGCACATTGGCGTGGATGGCGGGGATATCGTACTGGCCCGACAGCAGCGTCGCATAGAGATAGGTCGGCACCGCCGAGGAGAACAGCGACATGTAGGCGCCGAGATTGGCGATGGTATCGACCTTAAGCCCGATGATGCGATGATCCGCGTCGAACGCCATCTTCACCGTCGAGACATGGTCGCGGCCATGCGCGTCGGTCAGGAACGCCTCGGTGCGGTCGGACGTCCATTTCACCGGCACCCCCGTCTTCTTCGAGGCCCAGAGACAGACGATCTCCTCGGGATAGATATAGATTTTCGACCCGAACCCGCCGCCGACATCGGGAGCAATCACCCGGAGCTTGTTTTCCGGCGCGACATTATAGAAAGCGCTCATAACCAGCCGCGCCACATGCGGGTTCTGGCTCGTCGTGTAGCAGGTGTAGTGATCCTCGGCAGAATCGTAGATGCCAAGCGCCGCGCGCGGTTCCATGGCGTTGGGCGACAGGCGGTTGTTGCTGAGCTCGATCTCGGTGACATGCGCTGCACGCGCGATCGCCTCGTCGGTGGCCTCACCATCGCCGATCTGCCAGTCGAAGATCAGGTTTCCGGGTGCGTTCGGGTGGATTTGCGGCGCGCCGGGTTTCAGCGCATCGATGGCCTCGACCACGACGGGCAGTTCCTCGTAGTCGACGACCACGGCCTCGGCCGCATCGCGCGCCTCCGGTAGCGTATCGGCAACGACGATCGCCACCGCATCGCCGACATAGCGCACCGTCTCCGTCGCCAGCGGCCGCCAGGCGCCCATGTTCATCGGCGAGCCGTCCTTCGAATGGATCATCCAGCCGCAGATCAGGTTGCCGATACCATCGGCGAGCAGCTGCTGGCCATCGAGCACGTCGATGACCCCTGGCATCGCCTTCGCGGCCGACGCATCGATCCCGACCAGCCT
Source organism: Hyphomicrobiales bacterium (assembly GCA_900471485.1). Lineage (GTDB taxonomy): Bacteria > Pseudomonadota > Alphaproteobacteria > Rhizobiales > Rhizobiaceae > Rhizobium. Next base: position 62,316 of record UCEU01000038.1, on the reverse strand, counting down.
GGCGTGTGCATGCGGACTGCGGACGAAATAGGCGAATTTCATGCCCGGCACGACCATGTCGTCGGTATAGCGTCCCTTGCCGGTGAGGAACCGCTTGTCTTCCTTGCGCGCGACGCGTGCACCAATTCCTTCAACACCCATGATGTCCTCCCTGGGGTTTCGGGCCTGGCATCTTGCCAAAGGAAATGTCGTTCGGCAGTCAGCCAGACAATGCGGAAAAGCTATTCGGCCGCGTGTCGGGCCGCACCGTGCATCTGCTCGTTGGCGGACAGCACCGCCTTGACGATGTTGTGGTAGCCGGTGCATCGACAGATATTGCCGTCGAGTTCCAGACGCACCGTCTTTTCGTCGAGGTCGCCGCCGTGCCGGGAAATCATGTCGATGGCGGTCATCACCATGCCGGGCGTGCAGAAGCCGCACTGCAGGCCGTGATGCTCGTTGAAGGCCGCCTGCACCGGATGCAGTTCGCCGCCGGCCGCAACGCCCTCGATCGTCGTTAGCGAAGAGCCGGATGCCTGCACGGCAAGGATGGTGCAGCTCTTCACGGACTTGCCGTCCAGATGCACGACGCAGGCGCCGCACTGGGTGGTGTCGCAGCCCACATGGGTGCCGGTCAGGCCAAGCTTTTCGCGAATGAAATGGACGAGAAGCGTGCGCTCTTCACAGTCGCCGCTCACCGTCCGGCCATTCACCGTCAGTGTCACTTTCGCCATGATTTCCTCCTCGTGCCTCCTCCAGGCACGGCCGATATCATTTGATGTTTTTGCTTTCGTAGCAACTACTACTTTAGGGAATCGAGCTGAATTTCGCGTGTTCGCGCCGCGCGATCCGAACGCCTCTCCAAGCCCCTCGATCGGCCTGCAACGTGCGGAAAAAGCTGGACTGCTCCATTTTGCGCCATAGTTTGCAGACTAGTTTGGCAAAAAAGAATCAGGGACGGTCAGCGCCACCGGCGCCAAAACAGGAGACTACCATGAAGAAGATTGTTGCACTCGCCCTCATCGGCCTCGCGGTTGCCAGCTGCACGCCCACCCAGCAGGGTGCCGGCATCGGCGCGGCATCCGGCGCCGTCATCGGCGGCGTTGTGACCGGCAATGTCCGCGGCGCCGCCGTTGGCGCGGCTGTCGGCGGCGTTTCCGGCGCGCTCATCGGCCGTGTCGCCGAGCAGCCCGGCCAGTGCTACTACCGCGACCAGTACGGCCGCCGCTACATCGACGATTGCCGCGGCTGATCGTTCCAGCATGCTTGGAAATCCCGGGTTCGCGCCCGGGATTTTTCATTTTTTTCTACTAATTCAGCAATCAAGCGATTTAAAACGGTACACGAAATGGAATTTTGCCGCTAAGGTTGCCGCCGGCTGGGGACGACGAGCTTAATTCCAATGTAACCAAAAAGCGGCGGATGCAGATCAGAGGGAAGGCACCGAAAGCGGGTATTGCGTATCGGCGAGCAGGCACTGTGATGGTGATCGCGGCAGCGATCGCATGTTCGCCGGCACTCGTTTCGAATGCATTTGCCTTCAAGCTGTTCGGCATGACGTTCTTCGGCAAGGACGACGACGCGGCCGACCAGGTGCCCGATCCCGTACGCTATGACGTGACGCTGACGACCGATGTCGTCGATCCCGACCTCAAGGAAGCGCTGGAAAATAGTTCCCGTCTGGTCGGCGACAAGGATCATCCCGTGTCCGGCGATCTCGGCGTCGTCGTCAAGGCGCGCGACGACCGCGAACGCATCATCGCCGCCCTCTACGAAAAGGCCCGCTACGGCGGTGTCGTCACCATCACCGTCGACGGCAAGAACATCGACGACCTGCCGCCCAACCCGACCTTCAACCGCTCGAAGCCCGTTCCGGTCACCGTCAACGTTGCGGCCGGGCCCGTCTTCAAGGTGCGCGAGGTGCAGTTCGGCGGCGAGGCGGCGAACCGCAATCCCGCCGACTACGATCTGGCGCCGGGCGAAACCGCGGGTTCGCTGACGATCATCAAGGCCGGCGACAAGATCGTCGAGCAGCTGAAAGCCGAAGGCCGCCCGCTCGCCAAGCTGACCAAGCGCGAGGTCGTCGCCGATCACAAGACCGATACCGTCGATATCGTGCTCGCGGCCAACGGCGGTCCCGTGGCGCCGATCGGCGATGTCGGCGTCAGCGGCGCCAAGGCGGTGCGATCCGATTTCATCCAGCGCTATTCGCGCCTGAAGAAGGGCGAGGCCTATTCGCCGGAAACGCTGAAGAAGGCCGGCGACCGCCTGCGCGCGCTCGGCACCTTCTCGAGCGTGACGATCCACGAATCCGACACGCTGGCCGCCGACGGCACCCTGCCGATGACCATCGAGGTTTCCGAGGGCAAGCAGCGCTATTTCGGCGTCGGCGCGCAATATTCCACCACCGACGGCTTCGGCCTGAACGGTTACTGGGGCCACCGCAACCTCTTCGGTGGCGCCGAATCGCTGCGCATCGAGGGCTCCGTCGGCCGGCTCGGCGAAACCCTCGATGTCGGCGATCTCGATTATTCGGCCGGCGTCACCTTCACCAAGCCCGGCATCTTCGTGCCCGAGGCGACGCTGATCGCCAGCGTGCTCGCCAAGACAGAGAACCCGGACGCCTATAACGCCAAGCTCGTCACCGCCTCGCTCGGCATCTCCTACGAGCTCAGCGACTACGACAAGCTCACCGGCGCCGGCGAAGTCAGCTGGGAACGCGACGACGACGCCTTCGGCAACAACAGCTACCTGACCTTCGCGGTGCCGCTGCAATACGACCGCGACATGCGCGACAACAAGTTCGACCCGACCGAAGGCTATCGCGCCATGGCCAAGGTCACCCCAAGCTACGAGGCCTATAACGGCACCTTCTTCTCCGGCTTCGAAGGCTCGATCTCGGGCTACAAGGGTCTTGGCGCGGAAGACCGGATCGTTCTGGCCGCCAAACTCTCGGCCGGCGTCCTCGTCGGCGCCGACAATCTCGAAAATATTCCCGCGACCCGGCGTTTCTTTGCCGGCGGCGGCGGTTCCGTGCGCGGCTACGGCTATCAGGAAATCTCGCCCTATGACGCCGACAACGAGGCGACCGGCGGCGCCTCCTATGTCACGGCGTCCTTCGAGACGCGATTGAAGGTCACCGATACCATCGGCATCGTTCCCTTCCTCGACATCGGCACGGTCTCGGCCGACATGGTGCCTGATTTCTCAGATATAAAGGCGGGTGCCGGCATCGGCATTCGCTATGCCACGCCGTTCGGGCCGCTGCGGCTTGATTTCGCCGTCCCGCTCAACAAGTACGAGAACGGCACGGACTACGGCATCTACGCCGGTATCGGCCAGTCATTCTAGGGCGACGACGCCTTCGGGCCGTCGCAAGCAATAAGAACGGGGTAGTGTCCGCGATCATGCACACACTGACGAAAATCGTGAACTGGATGGTGCGGCTGCTCGGCTATTCCGCCGGCATCCTCGTGATCCTCGTTGCCGTTGCCGTCGGCATTTTCGGGTTTACCGCCTTCGGCGCCCGCGTCGTCACCGACAAGGTCACCTCGATCATCTCCAACCGCGACATGACGGTGCGCGTTCTCGAACCGCAGGGTCTTCTGACCGGCGGACTGCGCGCCAGCCAGGTCGTGCTGTCGGACACCAAGGGCGTCTTCGCCCAGGTCGACGGCATATCCGTCAACTGGAACCCGCTGGCGCTGTTTACCGGCCGCTTCCACGCCACGCGCATCGAGGCGTCGGAGATCAATTTCTTCCGCAAGCCGGTCCGCACCCTTCCCTCCCGGCCTGACGCCGAGGACAGCGGCGGTTTCTCGCTGCCCCTCAAGCTCGATATCGACAGGATCGCGCTTCCCGACATCAGCATCGCCGAGCCCATCGTCGGCCGCGCCTTCACGCTTGCCGCCGAAGGCAGCATGCGCGCCGACAGCCAGGGCGGCAATGCCGCCATCAACGTCAATCGCCACGATGTCCCGGACGCGCGGCTGACGGCAGATGTCGCCTTCAACCCTGAAGGCAACCAACTGCGCCTCAACGCCAAGCTCAACGAGCCCAAGGGCGGCCTGCTCGCCGGCTTGCTGGCGCTGCCCGGCAATCCCGCCGTCGAGATCGGCCTGACCGGCAACGGCCCCGTCTCCGACTGGCGCGGCAAGCTGCAGGCCTCCCTTGACGGCCAGCAGCGCGCGGCGATCGAGACCCACCACACGCTGACGCCAGACAGCCTGCATCACCTCGAACTCAAGGGCGGTGGCGACCTGAGCTCGCTGCTTCCCGCGGCCTTCCGTCCGCTGTTCGCCGGCCAGACCAACATCGATGTCGCCGCCAATTTCGACAACCGCGGCAAGATCGATATCCAGACCGGCAACATCGCCACCGGCGCCGTCGTCATCGCCGCCTCCGGCACGCTGGATCCGAAGGGCAAAAACAGCCTCAACGCCAACCTTCTCGGCACCTCCGGCCCGGTCGATTTCCGCTGGCCGCTCGCCGATGGCGAAGCGCGCTTCATGATCTCGGGCGTCAACCTGGCGCTGACCGGCGATGCCAAGGCATCGCGGCTGAACGCCAGCGCCTCGCTCGACACCGCAACGTTGCCGCAGGCGACCATCGGCAACGTGAAGCTGACGGCCAAGAGTGACAACTTCAATCTCTCCGGCCGCAGCGGCGGCGTGCAGATCCGCCTCGTCGCCGGCGACATGACCTTCGTCAACCCCGACATCAACCGCGCCATCCAGGGCCCCGTGACCATCGTCGCGCCGCTGCAGGTTTCACCCGACGCCATCGGCTTCAACGGCACCACGATCGAAAGCGCCTCCGCCAATGCCGCCCTGAACGGCGCCTACAAGCTGAGCGCCAGCGCGCTCACCGGCAACGTCAAGCTCACCGTCGAGCCGCCCGCCCTGCCGCCCGCCGTCGCCAGCCGCTTCGACGGTCCCGTGACAATCGAAAGCCAGGTGGCCGCGACCATTCCCTCGAAGGTCAACCTCTCGAACCTCTCCATCAAGTCGACCGCCATCCAGGCCGCCGGCAATGTTGTCCTCGACGACACCGTGCTCGACGCCACGCTGTCCGGCCGCCTGCCCGACATCAACAAGATGCTCGACACCGCGAGCGGCGAAGTCGGCTACCAGCTGAAGGCCAAGGGCGATATTTCGGCACTTTCGGTCACCGCCGACATCACGGCCCCCGCGCTGCAGATGGCCGGCCGCAAGGTCACCGACCTCGCCGTCAACCTGACCGGCACCGCGGACCCCAAGGCACCGCAGGCGAAGATTTCGGCCAAGGGCGCGATCGAAAGCCAGCCGATCAACATCGGCACCGACGTGCAGTCCGTGGACGGCGCAATCGTCCTTCCCTCGATCTCAGCGGATATCGGGCAGAACAAGCTCACCGGCCATGTCGAACTGTCGAAAGCCTTCGAGCCCGCGGGCGCGCTGACATTCGACCTCCCCGATCTCAGCCTCATCGCCGCGCTCGCGGCGCAAAAGGCCGAGGGCGATTTGAAGGGCTCGGTCGATATCGGCAACGACGCCGGCAAGATCGCGCTCAAGGTCGCCGCAACCGGCAGCGGCCTGAAACGCGATGCCTTCTCGGTCATCAACCCCGACATTGACGTCACCGTCAGTGATCTCAAGGCCTTCGCGGGATCGGGCACGATCAAGGCGCAGTCGCTTGGTTCCGGCAGCAACAAGGTGGACAACCTGGCGCTGACCTTCACCCAGCAGCAGAACCGCACGGTCTTCAACCTCGATTCCTACTATGACGGCAGCCCGCTCGTTGCCGCCGGCGGCGTCGAGGTCAACGCCGGCACGACCGCGGTGCAGCTCGAGCGCTTCTCCGCCAAGCCGCGCAACATCCCAGTTGATCTCGCCGCGCCCTCCGAAGTCACCATCAGCGGCGGCGCGGTTACCCTCAATGGCCTGCAGCTGAAGACCGGCAACGGCTCCGTCAGCGTCACCGGCCAGGCCGGAGAAACGCTCGACATCAACGCCGATATCAGGGAGCTGCCGGCAAGCCTCGCCAACAGTTTCGTGCCGAAGCTCGATGCCGCCGGCACCATATCCGGCAAGGTCACCGTCAAGGGCACGCCCGCCGCGCCCGTCGCCAATTTCAAGCTCGACTGGAAGGACGCCGCCACCAGCCAGACCAAGGGCGCCGGACTGCCGCCGCTCGCGATCGGCGCCGACGGCAAGTTCGCCGACAACAGGCTCGATTTCGAGACGGATCTGAGCGGCAAGGGCGGCGTGTCGCTGACCGCGAACGGCAACTTCGTCACCGCCGGGCCGGATGCGCAATCGCTGCAGGCCAAGGGCGCCATCGTCAACATCCCGGCGGCTCTCGCCAACGCCTTCGTGCCCGATCTCGGCGCCGAGGGATCGATCTCCGGCGACGTGACCGCTTCGGGCAAGCTGCCCGCCCCTACCGTCGATTTCAAGCTGAACTGGAAGAACGCCGCCACCCGCCAGACGAAGAGCGCCAAGCTCACCGCGCTCGGCCTTGCGGCCTCAGGCAAGCTCGAGAACAACAATTTGAACTTCAACGCCAGTGCCACCGGCAGCGGCGGCTTCTCGCTGAAGAGCGACGGCAGCTTCGTCGTCGCCGGACCGCAGGCGCAGACGCTCAGCGTGAACGGTCGCCTCGACAATATTCCCGCCGCCCTTGCCAACGCCTTCGTGCCCGATCTCGCGGCAGAGGGCATGCTCTCGGGCACGCTTGCGGCCACCGGCAAGCTGCCGACGCCGACCGCCGAATTCGACCTCGACTGGAAGAACGGCGCCACCCGCCAGACCAAGGCCGCCGGCCTCTCCGGCCTCACGCTCGCGGCCAAGGGCAAGTTCGCCGACAGCCGGCTGGATTTCGACACCGACCTCGCCGCCAGCGGCGGCATGGGCCTGAAGGCGACGGGCAACGTGCTTCTCAATGGCACCGCGATCGGCAACCTTGCCATCGATGCGACGGCCACCGACATTCCCGCCGGCCTCGCCAATGCCTATGTCGCCAATCTCGGCGCCGGCGGCAAGATCTCCGGCAAGGCCACGCTTTCGGGTACGCTCGAACAGCCCAAGGCCGATTTCGACCTCGCCTGGAAGGACGTCGCGACCAACCAGACCAAGGCCGCCAAGCTGCCCGCCATGGCGCTGGCGTTGAAGGGTACGCTCGCCGAAAAGGCGCTGGACTTCACCACCCGCCTCGACAGCGACGCGGGTGCCGCACTCGACGCTTCCGGCAAGATCGGCATAGAGGGCCTGCGGCCGACCACCATCGACGCCAATGCGACCCTGAACAGGCTGCCGGCGGCGCTGGTCAGCAGCTTCGTTCCGAATCTCGACGCCGGTGGCATGATCTCGGGAACCGCCAAGGCGACCGGCGCCCTGCCGCTGCCCTCGGTTGACTTCAAGCTCAACTGGGCGAACGCCGTGACCCGCCAGACGAAGAGCGCCGGCCTTTCCGGCCTCAACCTCGACGCCACGGGCAAGTTCGCCGACAGCAAGATCGATTTCGACGCCAATCTCACCAGCGATCGCGGCTCCCTGCTCAAAGCCAAGGGCAGCGCGGCGCTTGATGGCGCCGGCGTCGGCGGCCTCTCGGTCGATGCCGATATCACCAACCTGCCGGCCAGCATCGCCAACGGCTTCGTACCGAACCTAGGCGCCCAGGGCACGATATCGGGCACCGCCAAGACCTCGGGCACGCCGGCCAACCCGATCATCGATTTCAAGCTCGACTGGAAGGACGCCGCCACGAGCCAGACGCGAGCATCCGGCATCACCACGCTGACGGCCGCCGCCAGCGGCAAGCTGGCCGATGGCAAGCTCGACTTCAACACCAACATGGCCGGCAGCGGCGTGTCGGTGAAGGCCGGCGGAAACTTTGTCGTCGCCGGCGCCAATGCCCAGACGCTGTCCGTCGATGCCGACATCGCCAACCTGCCGGCGGGCCTCGCCAACGCCTTCGTTCCCAGCCTTGCCGCCGAAGGCAACATCACCGGCACCGTCAAGGCCTCCGGCAAGCTGCCGCTTCCTGCCGTCGATTTCAGGCTGGACTGGAGGAACGCCGCGACCAGCCAGACCAGGAGCGCCGGCCTCTCGCCACTCGCCATCACCGCCAATGGCGGCCTGAAGGGCGACCGCCTGACGATCGACACCACGCTTGCCGGCGACGCCGGACTGTCGCTCAAGGGCGGCGGCAGCGTCGTGATCACGGGCAACCGCGCGCTGGACATGCGATTTGCCGGCAACCTGCCCTTCGCCGTGCTCGGCATGCAGCTGGCCGAGCAGGGCCTCGTCGCCGATGGCGCCGCGAACCTCAACCTGCAGATCTCAGGCACCGCCGCCGCCCCGCTGATCAACGGCACCGTCTCCACCAGCGGCGCTAAGGTCGTCGACGTCCGCCGCAACCTGGCGATCAACAATCTCGCCGCCGATATCCGCTTCGACGGCGCGCGCGCGGTGATCTCCCGCCTCAACGGCCAGCTTGCCAGCGGCGGCAGCATCTCGGTGACGGGCGACGTCGGCATCCAGCCGGCGTCCGGCTTCCCCGCCAACATCGACATCAAGCTCGACAACGCCGTCTATGTCGATGGCACGCTCGTGGTCGCTACCGTCAACGGCAATGTCGGTATCAGGGGTCAGCTCTTGACCAGCCCGGCGATAACAGGCAAGCTCCGGTTGGAGCGCGCCTCGATCACCGTGCCCGAAAAGCTGCCGACCTCGCTGAGCGAGATCGACATCCGGCATATCAATGCCCCGAAGGCGGTGCTGGCGCAGCTGCGCGATGCGATGGCCAAGGGCGCGCGGTCGAAATCGAGCGTCATCACGCTCGACCTGCAGCTTGACGCGCCCTCGCAGATCTTCGTGCGCGGCCGCGGCATCGACGCCGAGCTCGGCGGCAGCGTTACGGTTCGCGGCACGGCGTCGGCCCCCGTGGTCTCCGGTGGCTTCACCATGCGGCGCGGCCGCATGACCATCCTCAACCGCCGCCTCGATTTCACCGACAAGAGCCGCATCACCTTCGCCGGCGACCTGACGCCGGCGCTGCAGATGGAAGCAAGCTCGACCTCGGGCTCGACGACGCTGACCGTCGATGTCGCCGGCCTCGCCACCGATCCGGCGATCACCTTCTCCTCCTCTCCCGCGCTGCCGCAGGATGAGGTACTGGCGCAGCTGATCTTCGGCCAGTCGATGTCGAAGCTCTCGCCGGTGCAGATCGCCCAGCTCGCCGACGCCGTCGCCCAGCTCGCAGGCGGTCGCTCCGGCTCGCTGTTCAACGGCCTGCGCAACCAGCTCGGCGTCGACGACTTCGACATCAGCACCGACGCCCAGGGCCGCACCAATGTCAGCGTCGGCCGCTATCTCAACGAACGCACCTATTTCGAACTGCAGCAGACATCGGGCAAGGGTGGCGCCAAGGCGGTCATCAACCTCGATGTCGGCCGCGGCGTGAAGCTGCGCGCAGGTGCCGGCGGCGACGGTGCGGGCGAAGCCGGTATTGTTTATGAGAAGGAATATTGATCGGGGGGCTTATCCAGCTCCGCCCGTCGAACCGTCTAAACAAACACAAATTTTCAATGAAGTTCGATGACCGCTTCTGGCGCTTCTGCGCCAGGAGACCATTGGCTGAAACGGCCATCAAACCGCCCACCCGATCGCCCCCATGTCTCTCGACTGGTCGATCTCCAGCATAAATGCATTGAAGCTTGTGGCTCAGCCCCATAAACCCTGCATGGGCAATTTTTTGATTGCGGCAGCCGATCCTCTGTCCTTGGAGCGTGTATCGGTTTGAATGGAAGCTGACAAAGGAATGCAGATGTCGATCACTGTCCAGAAAACAATCCCCGCTGCGCGAATGCATCAGTTCCACCAGATGGTCGAGCGGTGGCTTCAGGAAGGTCCGATCAAGCTCGCGACCAATGCCACGATCACCGCGATGGACAATGCCGCAATCCCGAAGGAAGAACAGGCGGCGATCATCGAGGACCGGGACATCATCATGAAACACAATATGCGGCTCGGCCTGATCAGCGAAGTCTTCGCAGCGGCCATCGAGAAGGCTGTGAAATCATCCCGGTCTGGCCATGAGGCGCAGGACGAGATCGCTCGATTGATCGTGACTGCAATCGGCATCCGTCAGGACGATGAGAGTGAGCTGGTCACGTTCACCTTCGCTACTCAAAGCGAGGCCGATGCATTCAACGGGTTCGCCTGACGGCCGCGATCGGCGCTTCTGCGATATGACCGCTCCCGGCCCTGAGCGGACATGCGGCTCGGGACGCCACGGATATAGTCTGATTATGCCTGACCCTGTCATCCCTTTTATCTGTTCCGAAGCGACCGATTTTCGAGATCGCCAGATACAGTGGTGGCCGTTGCTCCCATGGCGGCCATTGTCTCAGTCTACGGCTCAGGCGGCTTGAATGGTGAAGGCGGACTTTCGAATGCGTTCGGTGGTGCGGCGATATACAAGAATGATGAAAGCGGGACGTGTTTCTTTGGCGTCTGGGGCGCACGCAACGCCGCAAAATTCAAGGCTGACTTAGAGACCAAACTCAAAATTGAGTTATCAGGGAGACGCCTCCAGCGAGGCTAAATCTCTGGGGCAAGACCAAGACTAGGCCAAAGCCAACAGGGCTCGCTGGCAAACGCTGCCCAAGATAATTTCGCCCGTAAGTGTATGATCGCAAATGGCGCAAGCGGTCCTCCACTTTCACAGCGAAAATCCGCACCACCACCCGATCAAGGCAGCTCCCTGAGCATCAGGATCCGGTTTGCGGTCGAAAAGGCAATGACCTTGTCCTGTTCGAGCGCCCGCAGGACCGCCTGGACCTCCCCTCGCGTGAATCCATCGACACCCAGCCGGTCGATGATATCAAGCAGGTTGATCGTCACCTCAGGCTTGGCCTTGAGCGCGCGCAACTTTTCGATCAAGGCGTTTTCGGTATCGTCAAATCGACTCATGGGAGCACCTTAGCCGGCAATCGGCGCAGCAGCACCATTTCGCTTCTCGCGAAAATGGCTCGGCGAAGCGCCGATCACGCGCTTGAACGCGCGGCTGAAGGACGCCTCCGAATCGTAGCCGAGCCGTTCGGCGACGGCCGCCACCCGCTGCCCCTCGCGCAGCCATTCATGGGCCTGGTGCATGCGCATCCGCGCCACGTAACGCGCCGGCGTTTCGCCGACGACGCTGACGAAGCGCTGGGCGAAACCCGAGCGCGATGCGCCCATGTGGCGCGCCAGTTCGTTCACGCTCCAGTCGTGCGCAGGATCGAGGTGGATGGCGGCGAGCACGCGCCCGACCTCCGGGTTGCGCACGGCGGCAAGCCAGCCGCTTGCGTCGCCGCAGCCATGCTCCACCCATGTCCGTATGATCGTCGCCGTCAGCACGTCGGCAAGGCGCGACAGGATACCGCCGGCACCCACCCGGTTCATCTCGACCTCGCGCATCATCGCGTCGAGAAGCGGCGGTATGGTCGGCTCGCTCTTGGCGAGATCGCTGGTGCGCATCACATCGGGCATCAGGTTGAGGAGCGGATGCCGCTTGTCGACGTTGAAGCGCATCACCGCGAAGAAGATGAGGTTGTTGCTGTCCGTGCATGGACATTGCAGGTCGACGATGCCATCGCAGAGCGGCTTGCGCGGCAGCTGCTCGACCGGTGTCGGCGAAATGCCTGGTTCGCTCGCGATCACATGCGCGTCGCCGCGCGGCAGGAGAACGGCGTCGCCGGGGCGCATTTCCGTCCACTCGCCATTGGGTGCCTGCAGGTAGGCGCTGCCTGCCGCCAGGAAGTGAAATCGCGCTTCGGCCTGGGCGGGATAGGCCGTGGCCCAGGGCGCTGACGGCTGGCAGCGACCATATTCGACGCCATCAAGCCGCAGCCCACGCAGCATCTCGGTCAATGGATCAGTCATCATGGCCTCCGGCAGGTTTGGACGAATTGTCATGCTTTATATCTTTTCCGGCATGGAAACGCCAGATGCTGGAGCGTAGCGTCGCCGCAGAATTTTACGGAGATGCATATGAACATTCACTCGGAGATCAACCATCCAGCCGTGAAGGGCGAGACACCCGCGGCGTGGGCAGGCGTCGTTTCGCTGTCGCTTGGTGTATTTGGGCTCGTGACGGCGGAATTTCTACCCGCGAGCCTGCTGACACCCATGTCGCACGACCTTGGCGTCAGCCTCGGCGCGGCCGGCCAGTCGGTGACGGCGACGGCCGTGGTCGGCGCACTGGCGGGCCCAGGCATCGTGCTCGGCACGGCCCGCTTCGACCGACGCTACACGCTGCTGGCGCTCACCAGCCTGCTCATCATCTCGAGCCTGATCGCGGCCACGGCAAACGGGCTGGTGACCTTGCTCCTGTCGCGCGCGCTGCTCGGCATCGGGCTTGGCGGCTTCTGGGCGATGTCGCTGGCGCTCGCCATGCGCCTCGTGCCGGAGCGGCTGATGCCGCGCGCCATGGCGATCGTCATGACCGGCGTGTCCGCCGCAACCGTCTGTGCGGCGCCTGTCGGCGCCTGGGTCGGCGAGGCGTTCGGCTGGCGCGCGGCCTTCTGGATCGCCTCGGTGCTTGGCGTCGTCGCATTCCTCGTCCAGGCATTCACGCTTCCGGCCATGCCGCCGACGGGCTCGGCCGGCCTTGGCACCATGGCCCAGGTGTTGCGCCGTCCGGCCATACGACTCGGCCTCGTCACCATCCTCTTCGTCGTCGCCGGCCATTTCGCGGGCTTCACCTTCATCCGCCCGTTTCTTGAAACGGTGCCGCATTTCGGCGTCGAGGCGATTTCCGGCATCCTTCTCGCCTTCGGCGTCGGCGGCTTCATCGGCAATATCGCCGGCGGCCTGATCGCCGAGCGCAACACGACGCTTGCCATGACGCTTGCCGCCTCAGGCATTGCCGTCACCGCCTTCCTGCTTGCTTTTGCAGGCGAGGCGCCGGCGCTGGCCGCCGTCGCCACAGCCCTGTGGGGCTTCGCCTTCGGTGCATTGCCAGTCAGCGTTCAGAGCTTCATCACCGAAGCCGCCGCCGACGAGGCCGAGAGCGCAGGCGCGCTCATGCTGACGACGTTCCAGGTCGCGATCTCGAGCGGCGCCGTGCTTGGCGGGCTGATCGTCGATGTCCAGGGTGCGGCGGGGGTCTTCGCCTTCGCCGGCGTCGCGGCCCTGCTCGGCGCCACCCTGGTTGGCGTCGCCAGCCGCCGCAGGATGGTCGCCGCAGGCTGACAACGCCGGATAATTGCCTCGGCCCCGCACGGTGACGAACCGCGCGGGGCCGACGTTCGTCCGCGATCGGCCGAAGCGGCCAGCGCCTTCATCTGTGCAGCGACGGGGAACTATGTCATAGTTGCTCCATGGCGATACATGTCTTGGCGGTCCATCGCGACACGGTCGGGACGGAAAAGGGGGCGGGCGGTTCGCTTGCGGCCGCCTATTCCGTGGGTATCTTCTGCTGGCTGCTATCGTCAGGCGTCTATATCGCCGCCAAATGGGTCTCTCCCGAGATGCCGCCCTGGGCGCTTTGCTTCTGGCGCGTGTTGATTGCCTGGGCGATCCTGATGCCGATCGTCTACCGGCATTTCGGCGCCATGATCTCGCTCGTGCGGGCGCGCGGTCTCGAACTGCTGATCATCGGCGGTATCGGGCTAGCGATCTGCCAGGGCCTGATTTTCGTCGGCCTCGAACATGCCGACGCCACGACCGCAGGCATCATCATCGCCCTGATCCCGATCATCACCATGATCCTTGCCCGTTTCATTCTGGCCGAGCCGATGGGGCGCTGGCAGGTGATCGGATCGATCCTCGCCTTTCTCGGCATTGTGGTGATCATCATCAAGGGCAGCCCGGCCGCACTCCTGCGTCTCGACTTCAATCCAGGCGAGTTGTGGATCGTCGCCGGCGCCTTCTGTTTCAGCCTCTACACGGTCCTTCTTCGCCGGGCGAAATTCGATGTGAACCGCCTTGCGCTGCTCGTGCTGCTGCTCGGCGCCGCCACGCTGACAGCGCTGCCCTTCTACCTGTATGAGCTCGCCTCCGACGAACGCTCGACGCTGAATGCCAGCGGCCTCATCGCACTCGGCTATGTCGCGATCCCCGGCGGCGCGATCATGTATTATCTCTTCAATCGCAGCATCGAGGCGCTGGGTGCTGCGCGGGCGGGCGTGCTCCTCTACATCCAGACCATCTTCATCGCCGTGCTCGCCTACCTCATCCTCGGCGAGCAATTGCAGCGCTATCATCTCGAAGGCGCGGCACTTATCGTGGCGGGATTGCTGCTGATCATTCTGCTGAAGCCGGCGGCAGGAGCGGTGGCGAGCAAGGCGTAGGACAGGCGCGAGGGCTTTTAGAAGAGCGCTGGCGGCAGCGGGCGGCCACCAAAGCCGCTTCTGCCGAAGCCATCATTGACCGGTCGACGATCGGACCGCATGTTTCATGCCTCCTACGAGAAGGTACCAACGACGGAGCTGTTTCGATGGCAGAATGGCGTGAACTGACGAACCTGGAAAAGGAGTGTATTCAAACGCTATTACGCGAGAGTGATTGGAATAATTGCTGGAATATTGACGATTTGGCTGGCTGCGTCCTGGACGAGTCTGGTTCGCTCGCCCTATCCACACGACCTTGGCCAGCCACACCCAACTTGGTAGCAAGCCCAATTGTATCGGGATACTTCTCCGATGGAGATCAAGAAGGATATCCGGTGGGAGAGATACTTCTGTATGAACGGGACGGCGCCTTGACCGAACTCTCGATCTATCGCGGCGACGGCCTGCCTCTAAAGCAAAAAGTCGATCCGACCACGATTACGATGATATCGCAGCAGCGAAAGCCGACTGTGATTTAACCACTCGATCTCTGCTATGAACCCCTTCGGTCATCCGGCTATCACTGGGCATAGATTGCAAAGCGTCTCCAGATTGATAGTGTGAAGGCATGCGGCTTTTGGGGGCATCTATGAGCTACTCAAGTGTGGTTGGAGGCGCTGAACTTCTGACATGGTTCGGGCAGGTTCCGACTTTTCACGATGCTGAGATCCTCAACCTATCTCTCAATAGAGCTGGGACCAGTGAGCTAAGGATTCATGGCTGGGTCAAGACCAATGAGATTGATCCGCGCGGCTACATCGCACTGGACAAGCATGCAGTGGTGACCTTCACTTTCACCGATATCATGGACCTCCAACTAGACGGTTTCAGCCGCCAAAATGTCATCGCGGGTCTGGTGCTACAACGCGCGACGGATAGAGGCCGTGCCGATTATTATGCGTTGCCCGAGGAAGAGAGTGATATCGAGATCGAATTGCTTCCTTGCTACGGATTGGATGGCTTCATCAGGGCGAAGAAGATAGAAATAGCCTTCGTGCCGACCTGAGAAGAAGTAATAGATTCCAGGCTTTCTCCTAACGGCGCCAAGCCGCCACTCTACCACCTTGCTTCTCCGCTTGCGAACCACCGCGCAACCCGGCACCCCCATTTCCCCTCAAAACCCGGTCTTGCTTGTTTTCAGCAGGATATTAGTTTCGGTCGAGTTGATGCCGTTGATGAGCCGGATGCGGCGGAGCGTTTCGTCGAAGGAGACGAGGTCGCGGTCCTCGAGTTCGGCGACGAAGTCCCATTTGCCGTTGGTGCTGTGCAGCGCGCGCACCTGCGGCAGGCCGCGCAGCTGATCGGCGACCTTGTCGGCGAGCTTGCCGAGCACTTCGATCATCACGATGGCGCGCACGCCCGCCGCGCGCGTCTCGTGCCCGGTGCGGATGGTGAAGCCGGTGATGGTGCCGTTCGCGACCAGCCGGTCGATCCGCGCCGAGACGGTGGCACGCGACGCCCCGGTCATGGCCGCGAGCGACGATACGGGAGTTCGCGCGTTATGCCTCAGCGCGCTCAAGAGTTCCTGGTCGAGATCGTCCATACCGTTCACTTTGCGAAATCGGACTTGGCAAAGTGTCAAGTCACTGTTCAGAACTGACACTTTTTCATCTTTTTGTCAGCGCGTCGATATCTCAATATGTCCCCACGCATCAAGCAGGAGCACAGGCATGCAGACACAGCGAAAGTCGATCACCCTCATCGGAGCGCCGCTTGAAGAAGGTTCCGGCCGACGGGGAGCGGCCATGGGTCCGGCGGCGCTGCGCATCGCCGGTGTCGACCAGACGCTGATCGATCTCGGCCACGATGTGGTCGATGCCGGCGACGTCAACGTCGTGCCCGCGCGTGACCTGCCGAACCATCCGAAGGCGCACAACCTGCGTACCGTCGGCGCCTTCACCCGCGCGCTGGAAGCCGGTGTTTACGAGGCCGCCGCGGCCGGGCGCTTTCCGCTGATCCTCGGCGGCGATCACAGCCTGTCGATGGGAACCGTCTCGGGCATGGCCCGCCATGCGGCCAGGCAGGGCCGCCCGCTCGTCGTTCTCTGGCTCGACGCCCATTCCGATTTCAACACGCCCGAGACGTCGCCGTCCGGCAACATCCACGGCATGCCGGTCGCCTACTACTGCGGCAAGGCCGATCTCGCCGATATCCTGCCGCGCGACCGGCCGCTGGTCGATCCCAAGAACGTCTTCCAGGTCGGTATCCGCTCGGTCGATGCGCCGGAGCGCGAGTTGATCAGGGAGCACGGCGTCAACGTCTTCGACATGCGCTCGATCGACGAGCAGGGGGTTGCCGCGATCATGCGCGACATTCTTTCCAAGGTCGAAGCGGCGAACGCGCTGCTGCATGTCAGCCTCGATGTCGACTTCCTCGATCCCGACGTCGCGCCCGGCGTCGGCACCACGGTGCCCGGCGGCGCCACATTCCGCGAGGCGCACCTGATTATGGAGATGCTTTGCGACAGCGGCCTCGTCTCCTCGCTCGACCTCGTCGAACTCAACCCGTTTCTCGACGATCGCGGCAAGAGCGCCCGCATTCTGGTCGAACTGACGGCCAGCCTCTTCGGCCGCCGCATCTTCGACCGTCCGACACGCGCAGCATGATGGGAGGGATGAGCATGAACACATCGGAAAACCTGATCGATACCGAACAGCGCCTCGGCGCCCATAACTACAAGCCGCTCGATGTCGTGCTGACACGCGGCGAAGGCGTTTACGTCTGGGATACCGACGGCAAGCGTTACCTCGACTGCCTCTCGGCCTATTCGGCCGTCAACCAGGGCCACTGCCACCCGAAGATCCTGGAAGCAATGATCGCCCAGGCCGGCAAGCTGACGCTCACCTCCCGCGCCTTTCGCAACGATCAGCTCGCCCATCTCTATGAGGAGCTTGCGGCGCTGACGGGATCGCACAAGATCCTGCCGATGAACTCCGGCGCGGAGGCCGTCGAAACCGCGATCAAGGCCGTGCGCAAGTGGGGCTACGAGGTGAAGGGCGTGCCCGAGGGCAAGGCCGAGATCATCGTCTGCTCCGACAATTTCCACGGCCGCACGCTGAGCATCATCAGCTTCTCCACCGATCCCGACGCCCGCTCCGGCTTCGGCCCCTATACCCCGGGCTTCCGCACCGTTCCCTTCGGCGATATCGAGGCCTTCACCGCCGCGATCAACGAGAACACCGTGGCCGCCCTGATCGAGCCGATCCAGGGCGAGGCGGGCGTCATCATCCCGCCGGGCGGCTATTTCAAGCGCGTCCGCGAGCTCTGCACCGACAACAACGTCACGCTCATCCTCGACGAGATCCAGACCGGCCTCGGCCGCACCGGCAAGCTGCTTGCCGAAGAGCACGAAGGCATCGAGGCGGACGTGACGCTGATCGGCAAGGCGCTCTCCGGCGGTTTCTACCCGGTCTCCGCCGTGCTCTCCAATTCCGAGGTTCTCGGCGTCCTCAAGCCCGGCCAGCACGGCTCGACCTTCGGCGGCAACCCGCTCGCCTGCGCCGTCGCGCGTGCGGCGCTGAAAGTGCTCACCGAGGAAGGCATGATCGAGAACGCTGCCAAGATGGGCGATTACTTCCTCGAAGGTCTGCGCTCCATTCGCTCCAACATCGTCAAGGACGTGCGCGGCCGTGGCCTGATGATGGCCGTCGAACTGGAGCCGGAAGCCGGCGGCGCCCGGCAATATTGCGATGCGCTGAAGGACCTCGGGCTGCTCGCAAAGGACACCCACGAAAACACCATCCGCCTCGCCCCGCCGCTCGTCATCACCAGGAGCCAGGTCGAATGGGCGGTCGAGCAGATCGAAAAGACCATCGCCTGACGCACGAGCGACCGCGGCCGCACCGGGTGAAAATTGGGCGGCTGCGGTTTAGATTTGCGAAACACTCTTTCGCTAGCTTCCGGTGTAACCGTATCGATTCCCTTGTTTTCGGGAGGCGCGCGGTTTGAAGGCAAAGTCCGACCGTGCCATGGGGGCGCGGGTGCTTCTGCCCTGGCTTTAGACGGTTGGGACACATTTATGGCTACGATCAATTCGACCAGCTTCAGCAGCGACATGCTGGAAATCATCGCCTTCAGACTGCACGATCAGGAATTCTGCGTTAAGACGACCACGATCCGCGAAATCCGCGGCTGGGCGCCGTCGACGCCGATCCCGCACGCGCCGGCCGACGTCATCGGCGTGATGAACCTGCGCGGCTCGGTCATCCCGATCATCGACCTCGCCTTCAAGCTCGGCATGAAGAGCACCGTTGCCAACGAGCGCAGCGCCATCGTCGTCGCCGAAGTGCACAACATGGTCATCGGCATGCTGGTCGATCGCGTCTCCGACATCCTGACGATCTCGGCCGAACAGGTCCAGCCGGTCCCCGAGGTCACTGCCTCCTTCGACCGCGCCTTCTGCGAAGGCATCATCGCATCGGAAAACGGTATGATCTGCTTCCTGAACCTCGCCAAGATGTTCAAGGAAAACGAGACCGACGATCTCGCTGCCTGATCCCGCTATCAATCACACGGTTTCGAAAGGCCGCCGCGAGGCGGCTTTTTTGTTGAGCAAACATTTCAATATAAGAATTCAACTATGAGTTCTCGTATCCGACGGCTATTACATTAGACATTCGTTTTATACTAAACATTAACCCTGCAAAGAGCATCATCGGTTGTGAAGAGTCTCTGAAATTCGATCCAAGGTAGCCACAGCACGCGCTCACCGAGCGTTGTGGTCTCCCATTGAAAGGATCGGTTGCGGAGGCGACTTCGATAACCGGGCGGGCCGCGGTCGGCACACGCCAGAGAGGGATTGGGGAATGTTTGGGCTTTCGTCTGATGCGAAGCATGTTCTTGAGGCGATCTCCAAATCGCAGGCAATCATCGAGTTCGACCTCAAAGGCAACGTGCTGACGGCGAACGAGAATTTCTGCAAGACACTGGGCTACGGCCTGGCCGACATCGTCGGCAAGCACCACAGCATGTTCTGCGAACCGGCGTTTGCATCCACACCGGAATATCGCGAGTTCTGGGCACGCCTGGGCCGCGGCGAGCATGACGCCGGCTCATACAGGCGACTAGCGAAGGGCGGCCGCGAAATCTGGATCCAAGCCTCCTACAACCCGGTTTTCAAGCACGGCAAGCCCTACAAGGTGGTGAAGTTCGCCGCCGACATTACCGCGGAGAAGAACTGCGCCACGGAAGGCATGGGCAAGCTCAACGCCATCTCCCGCTCGCAGGCCGTCATCGAATTCACCCCGACTGGCGAGATCCTCACCGCCAACGAGAATTTCTGCAACGGCCTCGGCTATGCGCTGTCCGAGATCGTCGGCAAGCATCACAGCATGTTCTGCGATCCTGCGTACACCCGCACTGAGGAATACGCGGCCTTCTGGCCCCGCCTCGCCCGTGGCGAGTTCATTGCCAACGAGTTCGTCCGCTACGGCAAGGGCGGTCGCGAAATCTGGATCCAGGCCGCCTATAACCCGATCACCGACACCAACGGCAAGGTCTACAAGGTCGTCAAGTTCGCAACCGACGTCACCCAGCGCATGACCGCCATCAGCCACCTGGCGGACGCCTTGCGCCACCTGTCCGAGGGCGACCTGACGAAATCGGTCACCACGCCATTCGTCCCGTCGATGGAGCAGCTGCGGCACGACTTCAACGCCGCGGTCACCAAGCTTTCCGAGACCATGCACACGATCGGCGAAAACAGCCGCGCCATCGCTGCCGGCTCGCGCGAAGTCGGCACCTCCGCCGATTCCTTCTCCAAGCGCACCGAGCAGCAGGCCGCCTCGATCGAGGAAACGGCAGCGGCGCTCGAACAGATCACCACGACGGTCAACGACTCCAGCCACCGCGCCGACGAGGCCGGCAAGCTGGTCGCCAAGACCAAGCTCGGCGCCGAGCAATCCGGCGAGGTGGTGCGCAACGCCGTGGCCGCCATGGGCCAGATCGAACAGTCGTCACGCGAGATCACCAACATCATCGGCGTGATCGACGACATCGCCTTCCAGACCAATCTTCTGGCACTCAACGCCGGCGTCGAGGCCGCCCGCGCCGGTGAGGCGGGCAAGGGTTTCGCGGTCGTCGCCCAGGAGGTCCGCGAACTCGCCCAGCGCTCGGCAAGTGCTGCCAAGGAGATCAAGGCGCTCATCACCACCTCGAGCGAACTGGTGAGAAACGGCGTCGATCTTGTTGGCCAGACGGGAAGAGCGCTGGAAACCATCGTCGGGCAGGTCGGCGAGATCAACGTCAACGTCGCGGCGATCGTCGAGGGCTCCAAGGAGCAGGCGACGGGGTTGAAGGAAATCAACACCGCCGTCAACCAGATGGACCAGGCCACGCAGCAGAACGCCGCCATGGTCGAGGAAAGCACGGCTGCGAGCCATACGCTGGCGGCCGAGGCGGAAGCACTCAGAAACCTCGTCGCGCAGTTCAAGCTGGGCAGCGAATATGCGCGCGGCAGTACCGCCCGCCCGGCTCCCTCGCCGGCGCTGCATCTCGTCGCCAGGGTGGCGCGGGCCCATGGCGCGGCGCTGCCGTCAGCCGATCAGTGGGAAGAATTCTAAGATTTTTTTCATCGCGACGTGATCGATGCCGCTGGCAGCAATGCTAGCGGCATTGGTGTATTTTCAGCTAACAACGACACTCAACTAGAAAGATATTAATAATCCTATACGTGCATTATTATAATCTAATTTAGATACACATTCCAAAACGGCCGTTATTTCGAGGAAAATCATGAAGCTGCTCTCACAAGTCTCTATTTTGTTGTTTTAAATGGTTTTTATGTGCGAAATCGTACGAATCTATACTCGCATAAACCCTCATAGGTGGCATGGAATGAACCATTCAATTTAGATTCCATTATCCTTTTCATATATGAGATAAAACCTTAGCGCGAAAGCATATTGAAATTTTAGATTAGGCGCATATTCTAATAATCACGCAGGAATGACGCCATCAACCACTCTCGGTTGCTGCCAGTTCCTCGTGGAAAGCGCGCTTCCACTTGTTTCACCACCGGGGCACCGAGCCCCGGCCATCGATCATTTGGAGGATTGAATGAAATACCATATCGCCACCATCGCAGCGCTCACCGTCGGTTTCAGCGCTCTCATGGTACCGTTCCAGGCCGGTGCGTTTGATGTAGGTGGAAGTGGCGGACTGAGCATCAGCACCAGCAATGGCCTGGGCGTCTCCCTCGGCGGCTCGAACGGCGTCAATGCCAATGTCGGCGGCACGTCATCCGGCGGGTTGGGCGTCAGCGCATCCGTGGGCGGCTCGAGCGGCATCAACAGCAATACATCCGTTGGCGGCAAGAGCAGCTCCGGTGGCCTCGGCGTCTCCACGACGGCAAGCGTCGGCGGCTCCAAGGGCGTCAATGCCGATGTCAACGCCAATGTCGGCGGATCGAGCCTTGCCACGGCAAACGCCAAGGTCGGCGTCGCCGGAAACACGCTGGCGAATGTCAACATCGGCGTTCCCGGCGTGACGGACCCGAACAATCCGAACAACCCCAACAACCCGAACAATCCGAACGGCCCCGGCCGCAATCCTCAGCTCTTGGCCTATGACGACATGTCTCCGGCCGACCGCGCGAAGATGAAGGTGCGCTGCAAGGATATCGTTCGCGGCGGCGGCTTCGATGCCGGCCTCGTCAAGCTCTGCAAGATGGTCATCGCCATGCGCTGACCGGCGCGGCAGGGATCGAAAGGAACAGGCGCCGGTTCACCCCTCCGGCGCCTTTTCTTATATCAATGCGCGGGCTCCGGCCGCCTGATCAGCGGCACCGCTTCGATGACAAGCGGGCTCAGCCCATTGTCCTCGCGATCCAGTATCTCGAACAGCTGCCGCCGCATGCGCGGCTCCCAGAACTTGTTTATATGCGATGCGACCCCTTCCGCCGCCTGCGCCTGCGGCTGGGTGGCGAAGAAGGTCGCGATCTGGTTCGCCATATAGACGAGCTTGGCCTGCGTATCATGCGACATCGGACATGCTCCCGGGATCGATGCGGTGGGGATGGGTGAAGATCTCGAAATCCTCGCCGCGCACCAGCGCCACCAGCGTCATGCCGGCCTCCTCGGCCGTGCGGATCGCCAGCGCCGTCGGCGCTGAAATCGCCACCAGAACCGGGCTGCCGAGGATCGCCGCCTTCTGCACCATCTCGACCGATAGCCGGCTTGTCACGGCAACGACACCCTCGCGGCCCGGCTGTCCCATGTCGACCACGGCACCACAAAGCTTGTCCAGCGCATTGTGTCGCCCGACATCCTCGCGAACCGCAAGAAGCCCCCTGCCCGGAAGATAGAACCCTGCGCCATGCACCGCCCGCGTTTCCCGATGCAGCGGCTGCGCGCCATTCAGCAGCGCCACCGCCTCGACGATATCGCGATAGGTGACCGTGAGCCCCGCCGCCGAGACGTCGGGTACCTTGCGGACGGCCTGCTCGATCGATTCGATGCCGCAGAGGCCGCAGCCGACGGGCCCCGCCATGCTTCGTCGCCTCGCCCGCAGCTGCTCCGCGACGTCATCGGACAGCCATATCTGCACATCGATCCCGCGCTCGCCCGGCACGACATCGATCGACGAGATCTGTGCACGGTGCGAGATTATCCCTTCGGTGAGGCTGAAGCCGACAGCGAAATCCTCGATATCATCTGGCGTTCCCATCATCACGGCATGGGTGGAGCCGCCGTAGGAGAAGGCGATCGGCACCTCCTCCGGCACGATGCGCTCGCCCGGCGTCACGACGCCGCCGCTGCGCGCGCTGCGCCTGACCGATATCCGACTGGGCCATTCCGTCATTATTCCGCTGCCTCCAGCTTTCCCTTGATCCGCCGACTCTGCCGCGCCTGCTCGTCATACTCAACCTGCCAGTTGGTCGGGCCATTCGAAGGCGAGACCTGCACGGCCGTCACCTTGTACTCGGGACAGTTCGTTGCCCAGTCCGAGAAGTCGGTGGTGATGACGTTGGCCTGCGTATCCGGGTGATGGAAGGTGGTATAAACTACGCCGGGCGACACGCGATCGGTGATCAACGCCCTCAGCGTCGTATCCCCCGACCGGCTCATCAGCTTCACCCAGTCGCCGTCGCGAATGCCGCGCTGTTCGGCATCATGCGGATGAACTTCCAGCCGGTCCTCGGCGTGCCAGACCACATTCTCCGTGCGCCGCGTCTGCGCCCCGACATTATATTGGCTGAGAATGCGCCCCGTCGTCAAAAGCAGCGGGAAGCGCGGTCCCGTCCGTTCGTCGGTGGCGACATATTCGGTGCGGATGAACTTGCCCTTGCCGCGCACGAAGCCATCGACGTGCATGATCGGCGATCCCTCTGGATGCGCCTCATTGCATGGCCACTGCACGGAACCCATCTTCTCCAGATAGTCGTAGGACACCATGGCGAAGCTCGGCGTCGTCGCGGCGATCTCGTCCATGATTTCGGACGGATGCTTGTAGTTCCAGGCAAGGCCGATCGCCTGCGCCAGCTTCTGCGTCACTTCCCAGTCGGCATAGCCGTTCTTCGGGCTCATCACCTTGCGCACGCGGTTGATGCGACGCTCGGCATTGGTGAAGGTGCCGTCCTTCTCGAGGAAGCTCGATCCCGGCAGGAAGACATGCGCGTAATTCGCCGTCTCGTTCAGGAAGAGATCGTGGACCACCACGCATTCCATCGCCGCCAGCCCCGCCGCAACATGCTTGGTGTCGGGGTCGGATTGCAGGATATCCTCGCCCTGGACGTAGAGCCCCTTGAAGGAGCCATCGACGGCGGCATCCAGCATGTTGGGAATGCGCAAGCCCGGCTCGTCGCTGATCTTCACGCCCCAGAGCTTCTCGAAGATATCGCGCGTCGCGTCGTCGGAGACATGGCGGTAGCCCGGCAGTTCGTGCGGGAAGGAGCCCATGTCGCAGGAGCCCTGCACGTTGTTCTGGCCGCGCAGCGGGTTCACGCCGACGCCGGGACGGCCGATACTGCCCGTCACCATCGCAAGGTTTGCGATCGCCATGACCGTCGTCGAACCCTGGCTGTGCTCGGTGACGCCGAGCCCGTAATAGATCGCCCCATTGCCGCCGGTGGCATAGAGGCGGGCAGCACCGCGAAGCATATCGGCAGGCACGCCGGTCAGCGCTTCCGTTGCTTCGGGACTATGGTGCGGTTCGGCGACGAAGGCCGCCCAGTCCTCGAACTCCGACCAGTCGCAGCGCTCGCGGATGAAACGCTCGTCGAACAGCCCCTCGGTGACGATCACATGCGCCAGCGAGGTCATGACGGCGACATTGGTGCCCGGCTTCAGCGGCAGATGATAGGCCGCCTCGACATGCGGCGAGCGCACGATATCGGTTCGGCGCGGATCGATGACGATCAGCTTGGCGCCCTGCCGCAGCCGCTTCTTCAGGCGAGACCCGAAGACCGGGTGCCCATCCGTCGGGTTGGCGCCGATGATGACGACGACATCGCTCTTCTCGAGGCTGTCGAAATTCTGCGTACCCGCCGAGGTGCCGAAGGCCTGGCCAAGGCCGTAGCCCGTCGGCGAATGGCAGACGCGGGCGCAGGTATCGACATTGTTGTTGCGGAAGCCGGCGCGCACCAGCTTCTGCACCAGATAGGTTTCCTCGTTTGTGCAGCGCGACGAGGTGATGCCGCCGATCGAATCGCGGCCATACTGATACTGGATGCGCCGGAACTCGGAGGCCACATGCGCGAAGGCCTCCTCCCAGGTCACTTCCCGCCAGGGATCGGTGATCTTTTCGCGCACCATCGGATTGAGGATGCGATCCTTGTGGCTGGAATAGCCGTAGGCGAAGCGGCCCTTCACGCAGGAATGCCCGCGGTTCGCCTGCCCATCCTTCCACGGCACCATGCGCACCAGTTCCTCGCCGCGCATCTCCGCCTTGAACGAACAGCCGACGCCGCAATAGGCGCAGGTGGTCACCACGGAATGCTCCGGCTGGCCGATCTCGATCACCGACTTCTCGGTCAGCGTCGCCGTCGGGCAGGCCTGCACGCAGGCGCCGCAGGACACGCACTCCGACGAGACGAAATCCTCGTGCATACCGGCCGAAACGCGGGAATCGAAACCGCGTCCCTCGATGGTGAGCGCAAATGTGCCCTGGACCTCCTCGCAGGCGCGCACGCAGCGCGAACAGACGATGCACTTCGCCGGATCGAAGGTGAAATAAGGATTGCTTTCATCCTTCGGCGCCCACTTGGCATTGAGCCCGCCATTGTCGCGCGCCTTGACGTGGTTGTCGCCGTCATAGCCGTAGCGCACATCGCGCAGGCCAACGGCGCCCGCCATGTCCTGCAGCTCGCAATCGCCATTGGCGGCACAGGTGAGACAGTCGAGCGGATGGTCGGAAATATAGAGTTCCATCACCCCGCGACGGACGTCCTTGAGCCGGTTCGTCTGCGTCGAAACCACCATGCCCGCCGCAACCGGCGTGGTGCAGGACGCCGGCAACCCGTTGCGTCCCTGGATCTCGACCAGACAGAGCCGGCAGGAGCCGAAGGCGTCGATCATGTCGGTGGCGCAGAGCTTCGGGATCTCGATGCCCGCATCCATCGATGCGCGCATGATGGAAGTGCCCTCGGGCACCGTCACCTGGTTGCCGTCGATAACGAGCGTCACCATGGTCTCGGAGGCGGAGGCCGGCGTGCCGTAGTCGATTTCATGAACGAGCGACATGGTGCGCCTCCGTGAGAGAATGATCTGCTGTCGTGGATGGCGCTAAGGCCCCTCCCCAACCCCTCCCCACAAGGGGGAGGGGCTTAGGATGTCGCGCTCTTTCAATTCTCGTCTCAACGTTTCCACATGCGCGAGGGTCATCTTGATGTGACGAGTTTGCCGCAGTTAAGCCCCTCCCCCTTGTGGGGAGGGGTTGGGGAGGGGAATAGACGTTCAACGCAATCATCATTCCGCAGCCTCCACCATCGGCCCCGGCGCGAAATCGTCAGGAAAATGCGTCATCGCGCTCAGCACGGGATAGGGCGTGAACCCACCCAGCGCGCAGAGCGAACCAAACTTCATCGTGTTGCAGAGATCGGCCAGCAGCGCCCGGTTCTTCTCCGGCTCGATACCGCGCGCGGTCTTGTCGGCCGTTTCCACCCCGCGCGTCGAACCGATGCGGCAGGGCGTGCACTTGCCGCAGCTCTCCACCGCGCAAAACTCCATCGCAAACCGCGCCTGCTTCAGCATGTCGGCGCTGTCGTCGAAGACGACGATCCCCGCATGGCCAATCAGGCCGTCCTTCGCGGCAAAGGCTTCGTAGTCGAACGGCGTGTCGAACAGCGCCCGCGGGAAATAGGCGCCCAACGGCCCGCCCACCTGCACCGCCTTGACCGGCCGTCCCGAGACCGTGCCACCGGCGATCTCGTCGACGATCTCACCCAGCGTCAGCCCGAAGGCCACCTCATAGAGACCGGGATGCTTCACATTGCCGGCGATCTGTAGCGGGATGGTGCCCCGTGAGCGGCCCATGCCGAAATCACGATAATAAGCAGCGCCCTTCTCCATGATGACAGGGACGGAGGCGAGCGAGATCACGTTGTTGATGACGGTGGGACAGTCGAACAGACCCTTGTGCGCCGGCAGCGGCGGCTTGGCGCGCACGATGCCGCGCTTGCCCTCTAGGCTGTTCAATAGCGCCGTTTCCTCGCCGCAGACATAGGCGCCGGCGCCGGTGCGGATCTCGATCTCGAAGGTCTTGCCCGAGCCGAGCACCGACGAACCAAGCACGCCGGCCCTTCCCGCGATCTCGACCGCCTCGGTCATTGTCGCAATAGCATGCGGATATTCCGAGCGGATGTAGACGAAGCCCTTGGTGGCCCCGGTCGCCACCCCCGCGATCACCATACCCTCGATCAGCACGAAGGGATCGCCCTCCATGATCATCCGGTCGGCGAAGGTACCGCTGTCGCCCTCGTCGGCATTGCAGACGATGTATTTGCGCGCACCCGGCGCATCGAGCACCGTCTTCCACTTGATGCCAGTCAGGAACCCCGCGCCGCCGCGTCCACGCAAACCGGAATCGGTGACTTCCTTGACTATGTCCGCTGGCTGCATGGCGACTGCGTGGCGAAGACCAGCCAAGCCACCATGCGCCTCGTAATCGGCAAGCGACAGCGGATCGATCACGCCGCAACGGGCGAAGGTCAGTCGCGTCTGCCGCTTGAAAAACGCGATCTCCTCGACCGCGCCAAGACAGAGCCGGTGATCGCCGCCCGACACCAGTCCGGCATCGAACAATCCCGCGACATCGCGCGCTTTCACCGGGCCGTAGCCGATCCGCTGGCCAGCGACTTCGACCTCGACCAGCGGCTCCAGCCAATGCATGCCGCGCGAGCCGTTGCGCACGATGACCGCATCGATACCGCGGTTGGCAATCTCCTTGGCGACCGCATCAGCCACCTTGTCGGCACCCAACGCCAATGCGGCCGCATCGCGCGGGATATAGATCCGGACACTCATCGGCGCGCCTCCGCGATCATCTCCTCAAGATCGGCGACATCGACCCGGCCATGAACCTCTCCATCAAGCATCGCTGATGGAGAGCACGAACAGAGCCCGAGACAGAAGACCGGTTCCAGCGTGATTGCCCCATCCGGCGTCGTGCCGTGCCAGTCGATACCGAGTATCGCCTTCACCCGCTCGGCCAGACGGTCTCCCCCCATCGACTGACAGGATTCGGCGCGACAGAGCTTCAGCACATGCCGGCCGGCCGGATGATCGCGATAGTCGTGATAGAAGGTGACGACGCCATGAACTTCCGCCCGCGACAGGTTGAGCCCATGCGCGATGACCGGCAGCGCCTCTTGCGGCACGTAGCCGAACACATCCTGGATCTCGTGGAGGATCGGCAGCATCGGCCCGTCGAGCGTCTTCAGACGATCGACGATCTCGCGCACCTGTTCGGAAACATCGCCTTTGGCGACATGAATATTCATCAGCGGCCCTCCCAGACCAGCATGAAGCGCCGCGATATCAGGCAGGCTTCCTCCCGAAGCCGGTGGCCGATCAACCGCGACGTTTTAAAATCATTATAGAACTTTCTCAGGGAAGGACGAAGCGATCAATAAGGCTGTTTCGTCATTTGATAGGAAAATCCTATCAGAAATTCGCTTCCTCGGCGA
Organism: Hyphomicrobiales bacterium; assembly: GCA_900471485.1. Taxonomy (GTDB): domain Bacteria; phylum Pseudomonadota; class Alphaproteobacteria; order Rhizobiales; family Rhizobiaceae; genus Rhizobium. The sequence goes on along the minus strand of UCEU01000038.1, from coordinate 33,859 downwards.
GGGTTCGCGCCTCGTGCAGCAGCGCCGAGACCAGCGGCGTGAACGGCTCCCGATGCGTTGCCACCAGCCCGACGACGTGATGCGCCTGCGGTTCGACGATCGGGATCATCCGGATCTCGGCGGGAAAGCCGAATGATTTCGCGACATTGCGCGGCATGATGCTGGCCCAGCGGCCGGTGCGCACATGCGAGAACAGCACGATCATCGAATTGGATTCCAGCGTCGGCTGTGCCGTCGCCCCGGCTTCCGCCAGCAACTGGTTGATGATCCGCCGGTTCTGCATGTCGGCGGTCAATAGACAGAGCCTGATGTCGCCCACTTCCTTCCACGTCACGCTTTCGCGATCCGACAGCGGACTGCCCGCCGCCGTGATCAGGTTATAGTGCTCGGCATAGAGCGGCACGCTCGTCACGCGCCCCAACGGCTCGTTTTCGAGATAGGTGATCCCCGCGTCGATTTCGAGATTCTCAAGCATGCTCAGCACCTGCAGCGAGTTGCGCGAGACGATCGAGAAGGTGACGTCGGGGTGACGCTCCTGGAACGGCGCGGTGATGCGCGGCAGCATGGCAAGCGCCGTCGGGATGACGGCGATGCGGATATGGCCGGAGAGCCCGGTGCGCGCCGCCCGCATCTCCTCGCGCATGGTACGGGCATCGCCGACGATCCGCCGCGCCCATTCGAGCACCCGCTGCCCCTCTGGCGTCAGCCCCTGGAAACGGGAGCCGCGCTGAACGAGAATGACGCCGAGCTGATCCTCCAGCTGGCGGATGGCGGCGGAAAGGCTGGGTTGGGAAATGCCGCATTCCTCGGCTGCGCGGCCGAAATGCTTTTCATTGGCAAGCGCGATAAAGAATTCCAGCTTGTCGATCATGCGGCCTCCGCGCCGAAATCCGGCTCGGGCGCATCTTCAGCGCAACGCGGTCGTCCCGCAAGGGCCGATCGGCCGGAAGAGTCGATCGTCAGTCTTCCTCGCCTTCGGGAAACATCACGAAGAGCGAGCGGAGGAATGTTACGGTCTCCGCCTTGGCGATCCTATAGTAGATCAGCCGCCCGTCGCGGCGGCTCGAGACCAGCCCTTCCATGCGCAGGCGCGCGAGCTGCTGCGAGACCATCGCCTGCTGCACGCCCAGCAATTCCTCGAGCTCGCCGACCGTCCGCTCCCGTTCCGTCAGCAGATAGAGGATAAGCAGCCGGTTGTGATGGGAAAGCGCCTTGAGGACTGTGCTCGCCGTGCGGGCTCTGGCGGAAAGCTTCCGCAGCTTGTGATCGGAATGACCCGATTGAGGTGTGGACAAGTCCATACTGCATCTCTGATTGTAACAAACGCCGCACTTAAAAGGGGTGCGATATCGTTATTCGCACCCAATGCCGGTTTGGATCTCTCGAGATGCTAAAAAACTTATCACCGCTCAGCAAATAAGCTGGCCGCCATTAATTTCAAGCACTTGCCCGGTCACATAACCGGAAAGTGATGGCGCCGACAGGAACAGATAGGCCGGCGCGCAATCCTCGGCCGTTCCAAGCCGCTGCAGCGGAATGCCCTTGCGGGTCTGCTCCAGCTTCTCAGGCGACGAGTAGCGCTGGTGGAAGTCCGTCTCGATCGTGCCGGGAGAGACGCAGTTGACGCGAATCTTCGATGGCGCCAGTTCGCGCGCCAGCGCCTTCGAATAGGTCGAGACGAACGCCTTGGAGGCGGAATAGATCGCCGAGCCCGGGCTGCCGCCCGTCAGCGCCGAGATCGACACCGTGTTGACGATGGCGGCACCTTCGGCCGCCTTCAGGCTTGGGATCAACGCCCGCGTCAGCTCCACCACGGAGGTCTGGTTCAGATGCACGATCGTCTCGTATTGCTCGTCCGTCAGCGTATCGGCCGGAAAGCGGCCAACCATCGTTCCGGCATTGTTGACGAGCACATGCAGGCGGTCGAAGGTGCTCGTGACCTTGGTCGCGAACGCCGCCGTTCCCTCTGTCGTCGAGAAGTCGCCGGGGACCAGGAAGGCGCGCCGGTCTTCTTCCGCCGTAAGCAGGAAATCGGGCAGCTCCCGCTCGCCGTCGCGCCCGACATGCACCAGCACCCGCGCCCCGCAATCGAGAAACTGCCGCGCGACCTCCAGCCCGATGCCCCTGCCCGCGCCGGTGACCACGACATTCCTGTTTTCGAACAATTTGGGATGAAACACGCAAGCCCTCCTCGGCTGTGGCGGTCGGCGCCGGCCGGTCACGGCGAGAGCCAGACCAGCGGCATTGGACCCCGAGGCAACCACAGCACGCCCCATCCGTCAACCTTTGCCGCGAGCGGCGACATCAACGGCGCGCCTATCCGTGAAAACAAAAAAGCGGCCCGTGAGGCCGCTTCGATGTTTACGCCGTGGCGTTCGATCAGTTCTTGATCAATCCTGGCGAATGACGCCGCTGAGGTGCGTCAGTTCCATGACGTAGTGCTCCAGCCGCGACTTGTGCTCGTGATGCTGGGCGTCTTCGATTTCGCGCTTGGCGGCTTCGATACGCAGCGTCAGCTCGTCCTTGTTCAGGTCTTCGATCGCAACCGCGGATTCGGCCAGGAGCGTGCAGCCCGTCGGCAGGATGTCGGCGAAGCCGCCGAAAACCACGTAGTCCTTCTTCGCGCCGCTGGCGGAACGAACGCTGACCACGCCCGGCTTGATCGTCGTCATCGTCGGCGCATGGTTCGCCATGACGGTCATCTCGCCCTCGGTGGCCGGAATGACAACTTCCGTCACCATCTCCGACAGAAGCAGGCGCTCCGGAGACACGAGTTCAAAATTGAAATTGTCAGCCATCAGTGACTTACCTTCTCGGCCTTTGCATCTTGCAGTTTGGTCCCGCAGAACGGGCAGTGCTGTATCGCCTGATCGAGATAGCCCAGACCTTCTTCGGTCTGGACCAGTCCGACAACCATCATCAGCTCGCCGCTGTCCGCCCTGTAGACGGTGGGGGCTGCGGGTTCCGGAAGATCCGCTACGACCACCCTGAGGTCGTCGCAGCAGAAAATCTCGTCATGAGCTTCGCTCATTAGGCAGCTGCGGAGAGCTTCTTGGCCTTTTCGATGGCTTCTTCCATCGAGCCGACCATGTAGAAGGCTGCTTCCGGCAGGTGGTCGTATTCGCCATTCACGAGGCCCTTGAAGCCCTTGATCGTGTCTTCGAGCGCAACCAGCTTGCCCGGCGAACCGGTGAAGACTTCGGCGACGAAGAACGGCTGCGACAGGAAGCGCTCGATCTTGCGGGCGCGGGTAACCGTCATCTTGTCCTCTTCGGACAGTTCGTCCATGCCGAGGATGGCGATGATGTCCTGCAGCGACTTGTAGCGCTGAAGCGTCGTCTGGACCTTACGGGCGACTTCGTAGTGCTCTTCGCCGACGACCATCGGGTCGAGCATGCGCGAGGTGGAGTCGAGCGGGTCAACGGCCGGGTAGATACCCTTTTCAGCGATAGAGCGCGACAGAACGGTCGTTGCGTCCAGGTGGGCGAACGAGGTTGCCGGAGCCGGGTCGGTCAAGTCGTCGGCGGGGACGTAAATGGCCTGAACCGAGGTGATCGAGCCAGTCGTCGTGGTCGTGATGCGTTCCTGCATCTGGCCCATGTCCGTGGCGAGCGTCGGCTGATAACCAACGGCCGAAGGAATACGACCGAGCAGAGCCGACACTTCCGAGCCAGCCTGCGTGAAGCGGAAGATGTTGTCGACGAAGAACAGAACGTCCTGGCCCTTGTCGCGGAAGTCTTCAGCGATGGTCAGACCGGTCAGAGCGACGCGAGCGCGGGCGCCCGGCGGTTCGTTCATCTGGCCGTAAACGAGGGCTGCCTTCGAGCCTTCGCCGCCGCCATGCTTGTTGACGCCCGATTCGATCATTTCGTGGTAAAGGTCGTTGCCTTCGCGGGTACGTTCACCCACGCCTGCGAATACCGAGTAACCACCGTGCGCCTTGGCGACGTTGTTGATCAGTTCCATGATGAGAACGGTCTTGCCGACGCCGGCGCCGCCGAACAGGCCGATCTTGCCGCCCTTTGCGTAAGGTGCGAGCAGGTCGACGACCTTGATGCCGGTGACGAGGATCTGTGCTTCCGTCGACTGATCGACGTAGGCAGGTGCGTCCTGGTGGATGGCGCGCTTGCCCGAGGTGACCAGCGGACCGGCTTCGTCGACCGGCTCGCCGATGACGTTCATGATACGGCCGAGCGTTTCCGGACCGACCGGAACCGTGATCGGAAGACCGGTGTCGGATACGGCCTGACCGCGAACCAGACCTTCGGTCGAGTCCATGGCGATCGTGCGAACTTCGTTTTCACCCAGGTGCTGAGCGACTTCGAGCACGAGGCGGTTGCCGCCGTTCGTGGTTTCGAGCGCGTTCAGGATCGCCGGCAGTTCGCCTTCGAAGGCAACGTCTACGACGGCGCCGATAACCTGCGTGACCTTGCCGGCGGAGCCTGCCGCGGCCTTCTTGGGGGTAGCTGCCTTAGCCATCTTCTTACCCTCTTTCCCTAACCTCAGAGCGCTTCCGCGCCCGAAATGATTTCAATGAGTTCCTTGGTGATCTGAGCCTGGCGCTGACGGTTGTAGTTCAGCGTCAGCTTGTTGATCATCTCACCAGCGTTACGCGTCGCATTGTCCATCGCGCTCATCTTGGCGCCCATTTCGCCGGCGACGTTCTCGAGGAGCGCGCGGAAAATCTGGACCGAGATGTTGCGAGGAATCAGATCCTCGAGGATCGCTGCCGGATCCGGCTCGTATTCGTAGACCGCGCCGGCATGCGCCGCGTCCTCGGCCACAACCTCGCCGACCGAAGCCGGGATCAGCTGCTGAGCCGTCGGAACCTGCGAGATCACGGACTTGAACTCGGAGTAGAACAACGTGCAGACGTCGAACTCACCGGCTTCGTACATCTCGATGATACGCTTGCCGATGCTGTCGGCGTTTTCGAAGGCGACGCGCTTGACGTCGCGCAGTTCCTTGCGCTCGACGATGAGCGAGAGGAATTCGCGGCGCAGGCTGTCGTAGCCCTTCTTGCCGACCGTGAAGATCTTCACCGTCTTGCCTTCGGCGATCAGCTTGCGGGCATGATCACGGGCAAAACGAGAAATCTGCGAGTTGAAACCGCCGCAGAGGCCGCGCTCGGCGGTGCAGACGACGAGCAGGTGAACCTGATCCTTGCCTGTACCGGTCATGAGCGTCGGCGCACCATCCGCTTCGGTAACGGCCTTGGCGATGTTCGCCAGGACCGCACCCATGCGCTGTGAATAGGGCCGAGCGGCCTCGGCCGCCTCCTGCGCACGCCGAAGCTTCGCCGCGGCGACCATTTTCATCGCCTTGGTGATCTTCTGCGTCGCCTTGACGGAGGCGATCCGGTTTTTCAGATCCTTAAGTGAAGGCATCCGTGATCCGTCCTAACTTGGTCCGATTACGAGAAAGACTTCGCGAAGCTGTCGATGGCAGCGGTGAGCTTGCCCTTCGTATCGTCGCTGATGGCCTTGTCGTTACGGATCGTGTCGAGGATCGCCGCACCTTCGGAACGGAGGTACGACAGCAGGCCCTGCTCGAACTTGCCGACCTGGTTGACCGGGATCTTGTCGAGGTAGCCGTTGACGCCGGCGAAGATCACAGCAACCTGCTCTTCCGTCTTCAGCGGCGAGAACTGCGGCTGCTTCAGGAGTTCGGTCAGGCGTGCACCGCGGTTAAGCAGACGCTGCGTGGATGCGTCGAGGTCGGAGCCGAACTGGGCGAAGGCGGCCATTTCGCGATACTGGGCGAGTTCGCCCTTGATCGAGCCGGCAACCTGCTTCATGGCCTTGATCTGAGCGGCGGAACCAACGCGCGAAACCGACAGACCGACGTTAACGGCCGGACGAATGCCCTGGTAGAACAGGTCGGTTTCAAGGAAGATCTGGCCATCGGTGATCGAGATCACGTTGGTCGGAATGAACGCCGAAACGTCGTTACCCTGGGTTTCGATAACAGGCAGAGCCGTCAGCGAGCCAGCGCCCTTCTCGTCGGAGAGCTTTGCAGCGCGCTCGAGGAGACGGGAGTGAAGGTAGAAAACGTCGCCCGGATAAGCTTCGCGGCCCGGCGGGCGGCGCAGCAGAAGCGACATCTGGCGGTAGGCAACAGCCTGCTTCGAAAGGTCGTCGTAACCGATCAGGGCGTGCTGGCCGTTGTCGCGGAAGTATTCGCCCATGGCGCAACCGGCGAACGGTGCCAGGTACTGCATCGGAGCCGGATCGGAAGCCGTGGCGGCGATAACGATCGAGTACTTCATTGCGCCGCGTTCTTCGAGAACCTTGACGAACTGGGCAACGGTCGAGCGCTTCTGGCCGATAGCGACGTAGACGCAGTACAGCTTGTCGCCGTCTGGGCCGTTGTCGTGGATCGCCTTCTGGTTCAGGATCGCGTCGAGAATGATCGCGGTCTTGCCGGTCTGGCGGTCGCCGATGACGAGCTCGCGCTGGCCGCGGCCAACCGGGATGAGCGCGTCGATGGCCTTGAGGCCGGTCGACATCGGCTCATGAACCGACTTGCGCGGAATGATGCCGGGAGCCTTGACGTCAACGCGCGAACGACGCGTTGCGTTGATCGGGCCCTTGCCGTCGATCGGGTTGCCGAGAGCGTCGACAACGCGGCCGAGCAGTTCCGGGCCAACCGGAACGTCAACGATGGCGCCGGTCCGCTTGACGGTGTCGCCTTCCTTGATGTCGCGGTCGGAGCCGAAAATAACGACACCGACGTTATCGGACTCAAGGTTCAGCGCCATGCCGCGGATGCCGCCCGGGAACTCGACCATCTCGCCTGCCTGGACGTTGTCCAGGCCGTAAACGCGAGCGATACCGTCACCGACGGAGAGCACCTGACCGACTTCCGAGACTTCCGCCTCTTTGCCGAAATTTTTGATCTGATCTTTGAGAATTGCGGAAATTTCCGCGGCGCGGATATCCATCAGCCAACCTCTTTCAATGCAAGCTTAAGGGTAGAGAGTTTGGTACGAAGAGACGTATCAATCTGACGGGACCCGACCTTCACGATCAGACCACCAAGAATTGACGGATCAACCGTGACGTCGACCGCCACGTCTTTGCCGGTGACGCCCTTGAGCGCCGCCTTCAATTCAGTTTCCTGCGCTACCGAGAGCGCATGGGCCGAGGTCACCTCGGCGGAGATTTCGCCACGCTGGTTGGCGGCAATGATGCGGAAGGCCTTGATCATGCCCGGGAGGGCGAACAGGCGGCGGTTACGCGCCACGACCTTCAGGAAGTTTGCGAAGAAGCCGCTGATGCCGGCCTTCTCGCTGATAGCCACGATTGCCTTCAGCTGGTCTTCAGCGGAAAAAACCGGGCTCGAAATGAAACGCTTCAGATCGGCGCTCTCGTCCAGCATCGCCTGAAAACGGTCGAGATCGGCCGTCACGGTCGCGACGGCATTCTCTTCGAGCGCCAGCTCGAACAGCGACGAGGCATATCGCTCTGCAACACCAGAAGTAAGCTGGGACGTGTCTGCCACGGGCACAAATTTCCCTGATTTCAACTCAAGAATCCGGCTTCCGGCGGGCGCCTGATCTAAATTCCTGAATTCGTTATGATTTCCCCCAGAAATCGCAAGAGAAGCCTCTTGCTTCTTCCGAAATTCGGGGTCCGTCTAACATAGGATATCGGGACTCGCAACACGCGTAACGCCGTTATCCTGTTTTAGCGGCGATTTATGCGGCAAAAATGCTGAAACCGTTCACGGCCCAAAGATCGCCAGTCCAAAATCCGCGCGTTTCAGGCGGAAAAGAAACCGAAGACATAGCCGAGCGGAAGCGCCGCCAGAACCACCTGCACAACCAGTAGTATATAATTCACGACAGTGCCCCCACGGTCGGACAGCAGCGAAATGATGCGCGCGAAAGCCGCCATCGCAAACGCAGCGCCGAGAACTAGGTAGGTGTTCGGCTGCGCCAGCAGTATGGGCGCCAGACCGAGCGCAAGATAGACGCCGCCCGTCGAGCGCTGCTCGGCGTAACCGTCGCGGCGTCCTTCGCGCGGCTGCAAGCCGAACAGACGCATGGCGTATCCCGGCGCGAACATGATGATGAAGCCCGCGAATGCGGTAAATGCCGCCGCGCAGAAAGCCAGTTGTTCGCCCAGTTCCTCGGGAAAATATAGTTCCATAGATCGACCTCAAATCACGCCCAATGCGCCCCTTATGCCACGATTGGCAAAGACCGCAAGCATTCGAGATCGCCTGATCTAAAGGAAGCTCTGCGGATCGATATCGATCTGCACGTGGATGGAGCCGCGCTCTTTCGGCGATTGCGCCAGCATGGTGCGCAGGAAGGCCTGCATGTCGGAGTTCCGCCGCCCATGCACCAGCAGCCGGAAGCGATGGCGTCCGCGCACCAGCGCCAGCGGCGCTTCGGCTGGCCCAAGCACGGAAATGCCCGTCACCTGAGGGGCTGCATTGCGCATGCTGCGCGCATGTCCTTCCGCATCCTGCCTGGTTTCCGCCGAGACGATGATCGATGCCAGCCGCCCGAACGGCGGCAGGATCGCCCGCTCGCGCTCGGCGATCTCGCGCTCGTAGAAGGCGCCCGCATCGCCGGACACGATCGCCTGCATCACGGGATGCTGCGGCTGGTAGGTCTGCAGCAGGCCGTGGCTCTTCAGACCTGTACGCCCGGCGCGGCCCGTTACCTGCGACAACAGCTGGAAGGTCCGCTCGGCAGCGCGCGGATCGCCGTTCGCCAGCCCGAGATCCGCGTCGATAATGCCAACAAGCGTCATCAGCGGGAAGTTATGCCCCTTGGCCACCAGCTGCGTGCCGATGACGATATCCGCCTCGCCCTTGGCGATCGCGTCGAGCTCGAGCCTCAGCCGCTTCACCCCGCCCATGATGTCGGAGGAAAGCACGATGGTCCGCGCGTCCGGAAAATGCCGTTCCACCTCTTCCGCGATCCGCTCCACCCCCGGCCCGCAGGCAACGAGATGATCGAACGTGCCGCATTCCGGGCAGGCCTCGGGCGTGTGCTGGTGATAGCCGCACTGGTGGCACTGCAACTGCCGCTTGAACCGGTGCTCGACCAGCCAGCTGGAGCATTGCGGGCACTGGAAACGATGGCCGCAGACCCGGCAGAGCGTCAGCGGCGCATAACCGCGCCGATTCAGGAACAACAGTGCCTGCTGCTTCTTCTCCACCGTCTTGCCGATCGCCCGCAAGAGCACCGGCGACAGGAAGCCGCCGCGCTCCGGCGCATGCCTGCGCATGTCGACCAGATGCAGATCGGGCAGCGCCGCGTCGCCGAAGCGGGTCGGCAGGTGGATTGTCGTATAGCGCCCGCTCTGGCCGTTGACCTGGCTTTCCACCGAAGGCGTGGCCGAGACCAGCACGAGCGGGAAATCACCGATCCGGGCGCGCACGACCGCCATGTCGCGCGCATTGTAATAGACGCGATCTTCCTGCTTGTAGGCGGGATCGTGCTCTTCATCGACGATAATCAGCCCGAGATCCTCGAACGGCAGGAACAGCGCCGAACGCGCCCCCGCCACGACCCGGACCTCCCCCGTCACAGCCTGCCGCCACACCTTCTCGCGCGTCTTCGGCGCCAGATCGGAATGCCACTCGGCGGGCTTCGCCCCGAAGCGATCCTGGAAACGCTCAAGGAAACTGGCCGTCAGCGCGATCTCCGGCAGCAGGATCAGCACCTGCTTGCCGCGCTTCAGCGTCTCGGCGATCGCCTCGAAATAGACCTCGGTCTTGCCCGAACCGGTGACGCCATCGATCAGCGACACCGCGAACTGGCCGTTGCGAACCTCTTCGAGGATCTCGTCGGCCGCCTCCTTCTGCGGACCAGCGAGCCGCGACGGCGCGAAATCCGGATCCGGCTTGGCCACGATCGGCGGCGGCGGCAAGAAGATCGTCTCGAAGATCCCCTGCGCGATCAAGCCATCGACGACGCTGGTCGAAACGCCGGCCGCATGCGCCAGGCCAATGCGCGTCCACGACAACCCGTCGCCGGCGGCATCGAGTACCCGGGCGCGCGCCGGCGTCATCCGCTCCGGCTCGCCGCCCACGAAGCGCAGCCCCTCGACCATCGGTTCCGGATCGAAGGCGTTCGGAACGCGCAGCGCCATGCGCGCCACCAGCCCCGGCGGCGACAGCGTATAGCTCGCCACCCAATCGACGAAATCGCGCATGTCCTTCGACAGCGGCGGGCAATCGAACACCTTGGTGATCGGTCTCAGCTTCTTCGGATCGACGCCCTCGTCGCCCCCCTCCCAGACGGCGCCGATCACCTGGCGCGGCCCAAGCGGCACCTGCACGACGGAGCCGGGCTCCACCGCCATGCCCTCGGGCACCGAGTAGGAATAGGGCCTGGGCGCCGGCATGGGTACGAGCACCGACACCGTGCGCACGGCGGGCGGCGGCTCGATCGGGCCAAAGAGGTCGGACGAATCTATGCTCATCGGGCGCGACCATGCCCGCAACGAGAACAAAATGAAACCCGCGACATCGCGCTATCAATCGTCATCATCGTCCTCGCCGGCAATAGTGCCGGTAAGCCGCATGCCCTCGATCCAGGTGGCGCCGTTTTCGCGGATCACCTTGCGCGGCCGGACGCCACAACGCTCGCGCACGGCTTCCGCCAACTGCGCCGAGTGGGTGACGATCCACACCTGGCTGCTCTTCGAAGCGGTCGCGATCATATCCGCCAGCGGCTCCAGCATGTCGGGATGCAGGCTCGCTTCCGGCTCGTTCAGCGCGATCAGCGGCGGCAGGCGGTAGGACAGCAGTGCGGCTGCCAGCCCGAGGAAGCGGATCTGGCCATCGGAAAGCTCACGCGGCTGGAACACCCGGTGCGGAAAATCAGGAAAGGCGAGCCCGAACGACGCCGTCTCCTCCGGCTCCGGCACTACGAGCCGCGCACCGCCGAAGGCCGAGGCGACGACGCGGTCCAGATCGACCGTATCCTGCCGCGTATGCCTCAGCGTCGCGAACACCGCCGCCAGATTGGCGCCGTCCTCATCCAGCATCGGCCCGGTCACGGCAAGGCAGGGCTGGCGCAGCGGCGAGGCGCGGTCGGTGCGGAAGCCATGAAAGAAGCGCCAGTTGGCAACCACCCTGCGAAAGTTCGCGATCTCGGGAAAATGCCCGGCATCGCCAAGCAACGCCATCGCCGTCTCCGACGTCAGCGCCTGATCCGGATAATCCTGCATCCGCCCGGCGCCATCGCGCACCTGGATGGAAGGTCCCGCCCGCTTCATCATCGTCACCGGCCGCCCGTGATCGACGATCAGCTCCTCGGCCTTCACCTGCGGCTCCAGTGGAAAACCGGCCGCTGCCTTCGGCGGACGCAGGCCGACCTCCACCCTGTAAAGAAACGTAGCCGCCCGCTGCTCATCCAGAAGCTCGACCTCGAGCCGCACCCGCGCCGGCCCGTCACTCTGCTTGCGCGTGCCCGACCACAGCACCGAGAACATGCCGCCCTCGGCCGCAAGCTCGCGCACCAGCCGCCCGGTGACGGCCGCCTGCACCAGCTGCAGCGCGCGATAGAGATTGGATTTCCCCACACCGTTCTCGCCGAGAAACAGCGAGGTCTCCGACAGATCCATGCGGATCGAGCGGAGCGACCGGTAATTCTGGGCGAACATGGAGCGGAGTTGCATGCCCCGCTTTACCCCATCCGCTCAGCGAAATGAATGGGCATCGGCCATCTCGGGCAGGCTTGGCTCGACAAGCGGCCGGAACCGCGCATCGCCATCGCGCTTCAGCGCCTCGACGGTGTGCGTCTCCAGCGCCCTTGTGACGTCGTTGATATCGCCATCGAGATGCTCGACCGGGATCATGTCTCCGATGATAAAATCGAAGCGGTCGCCGCGCTTGTTGAGGAGCTCGTGGAATACCGTCATGTCGCGCAGCTCCGTCGACCACTTGGCGAACCAGTAGAACAGCCCGGAATTGCGCGCCGTCATGTGCACCGGCAGGATCGGCAGATTGTACTTGCGCGCCAGCCCGACGGCGGAGGTCTTCCACGGCCTCTCGTTGAGCCGGCCATTCGCCCAGTAGGCGATGCGCCCGGAAGGAAACAGCACCGTCGCCTTACCCTCGCGCACCGCGTGATTGGTGAGCTTCAGCGTCTCGCGTGCCTTGAGCTTGCTCTTGTATTCCTCGCGCCACTCCACCGGGATGATCATCTCGGCGAAGCGCGGATTGACGCGCACCGCGTCGCGATTGGCGAACACCATCATGTCGGGCCGCCGCGTCTTCAAGAGGTCGAAGACGGCAACGCCATCGGCGATCCCGGTCGGGTGGTTGCTGACGAGTATGAAGCCGCCGCGCGCCGGAATGCGCTCGTCGTTCCTCACGGTGATTTCGAGATCGAGCAGATCGCTCATATATTCGAAGCACTGGAAGCCCGGCATGTTGGCGATGTCGTTGGCGAACTTCATCGCCTTGTTGTAGCGCAGCAGCGTGTAGAGAAACGGCCGCATGACCGGCCACAGCGGATGGCCGACGATCTTCTGGCCGCGCTCGGCGATCAGCGTATCGACGATATGTCCGGGTCTTCCCTGCGAAACAAGCGCGATTGCTTCCGCGAACTGTCCAAGTGCCGTCGTGGGTTGGCGCCGTGCCATGCAAGTTCCTGCGTCGTTAGGAGAACATCAGGTCTCCAAGGTTATGATGGAAGCATGACAAGCACTTGGCCGGCATTAGCAATTCCATAACGGTCCCCCTTCACAATTGGCAGCCGTACCGGCGAATTCAAGGGGCTGCGACGTTGAACGAACTGCTGATCATCGCCGACCAGAGGCTGATGGCCAAGCGCGCCGCATGGCTCGAAAGCCTGGCCCGCGAGCGGCGCCTTTCCGAACACACGCTGGACGCCTATGAGCGCGACACGCGCCAGTTCCTTACCTTCATGACCGGCCACCTCGCCGGCCCGACGACGCTCTCCGATATCGAGGCCCTGCGCCCGGCCGATTTCCGCGCCTTCCTCGCCTCCCGCCGCAAGGAAGGCTCCGGCGCCCGTTCGCTCGGCCGCAATCTGGCCGGCCTGCGCTCGCTGCTGCGCTACCTGGAAAAGAAGGGCCTGGTGAATGCCGCCGGTGCCGGCGCGGTGCGCTCGCCGAAACAACCCAAGTCGTTGCCCAAACCACTCTCCGACCGCCAGGCGATATCGGTCGCCAGCGATGATGCGCAATTGCACGAGGAGCCCTGGATCGCCGCCCGCGATGCGGCCGTCTTCACTTTGCTCTATGGCTGCGGTCTGCGCATATCCGAAGCACTCGACCTCACCCCCGCCGACCTCCACGCCGGCGCAACGACGCTGCGCATCACCGGCAAGGGCAACAAGACCCGCATGGTGCCGCTGCTTTCGGTCGTCACCGAGGCCGTCGCCAGATACCGCGCTCTCTGCCCCTATCATCTGGCCGACGACCAGCCGCTTTTTCGCGGCGCGCGCGGCGGCAAGCTGCAGCAGGCGATCATCCAGCGCACCATGCAGAAGATGCGCGGCGCCTTCGGCTTGCCGGAGACGGCTACTCCGCATGCGCTGCGCCACTCCTTCGCCACCCATCTGCTCGCCGGCGGCGGCGATCTCCGCACCATCCAGGAACTGCTCGGCCACGCCAGCCTCTCGACGACGCAAGTCTATACGGGTGTGGATTCCTCGCGACTTCTGGAAGTTTACGATCGCGCCCACCCCCGGGCGTAATCCTTTGTTAACCTGTTCCCTTAAAGGAATATGGAAGGCCCAGCGCGTAAAGCTTGTGGCAAATCCTTTGTGACCGGAACACCATCATGACGATCTCCATCGGCCACCGCACGCTTCACATCGGACCCCGCGGTCCGGCTTCACCCGGCAATATCGTGCTCTGGCTGGTCGCCGCCTTTCATGTGGCGCTCGCAGCAATCCTGATCGTCACGCTGTTCTCGATCTCGCCCGCCCGCGCCGCCGACGACGCCAGCTGCACCGGCCGCAACATCCTCACCGATCTCCAGCAGAGCGATCCCGCCCGCTATGCCGAAGTCGTCAAGGAAGGCGATGCCGTGCCGAACGGCAAGGGCATCTTCTGGAAGATCGAAAAACCCGGCCTCAAGCCGTCCTGGCTGCTCGGCAGCATGCACGTGACCGACCCGCGCGTGCTCGACCTGCCGCCGCGCACCCAGTCGGCCCATGACGGCGCCGACACCATCGTCATCGAGTCCGACGAGATCATCGACGAGAAGAAGGCAACGGCCGCCCTTCTGATGAAGCCCGACCTGATGATGTTTACCGACGGCACGACCATCGAAAAGCTGCTGTCGCCCGACGACTACCAGCGCCTCGAGGCCGGCCTGAAGAGCCGCGGCATTCCGCTTTCCGCCGTCTCGCGCATGCGCCCCTGGATGATCTCGAGCGTCGTCGCGCTTCCCGGCTGCGAGATGGCCCGCAAGGCCAAGGGCGTGCAATTCCTGGACCAGAAGCTCGCCACCGACGCCGTTGCCGAGGGCAAGCAGGTCAAGGGCCTGGAAACGCTCTCCGAACAGCTGCAGGCGATGGCCGAACTCCCCACCGAATTCCACCTGAAATCGCTGATCGAGACCCTGGCGCTCGGGCAGAAGATGAACGATGTGGTCGAGACCATGACCGATCTCTACCTCTCCGGCGATATCGGCAAGACCATCCCGATGCTGAAGACCGTGTCGCCTGAAGGCGAGAACGAGGACGGCGACTACGCGGCCTTCGAGCAGCGCATCATCCTCGACCGCAACAAGATCATGGCCGAACGCGCCGCCCCGATCCTGGCGGGCGGCAACGTCTTCATGGCCGTCGGCGCGCTGCATCTTCCCGGCGAAGGTGGCGTGATCGAGCTTCTGCGCAAGCAGGGTTTTACGGTGACGGCGGTGAATTGATTGGTCGCGGACCGAGCTCCCCGCTTGCCGCTAAAGTCCCCTCCCCAACCCCTCCCCACAAGGGGGAGGGGCTAGCTTGTGGCACCGCCGAGCGTCGCTTTCACCTTCGCATCAGTTAAGAGAGCAAAGTTCTGCCGAGCGATTGCCGCCCGGAAGCCCCTCCCCCTTGTGGGGAGGGGTTGGGGAGGGGTTTTCGCCCACCCACCAATTACATATGGATCGGCTTGAAGAACGCCGCCAGCGCCGCTTCCTTCACTGCTTCCGACATGGTCGGGTGGGCGTGGCAGGTGCGGCCGAGGTCTTCGGCGGAGCCGCCGAATTCCATCAGGACGGCGATCTCGTGGATCATTTCGCCGGCGCCGAAGCCGACGATGTGGCCGCCGAGAACGCGGTCGGTGGTCTTGTCCGACAGAATCTTCACGAAGCCATCCGTCGCCAGCATCGCGCGCGCGCGGCCGTTTGCCGTGAACGGGAACTTGCCGACCTTGTAGGCAACGCCAGCCGCCTTCAGCTCTTCCTCGGTCTTGCCGACGGAGGCGACTTCGGGCTGCGTGTAGACGACGCTCGGGATGACGTCGTAGTTCACATGGCCATGCTGGCCGGCGAGGATTTCGGCGAGCGCCACGCCTTCGTCTTCAGCCTTGTGCGCCAGCATCGGGCCCTTCACCACGTCGCCGATCGCGTAGATGCCGGCAACATTGGTGCGGAAGTGACCGTCGATCTCGACGCGGCCGCGATTGTCGAGCGCAACGCCCGCTTCCTCGAGGCCGAGGCCAGCCGTGTACGGCTTGCGGCCGGTGGCGACCAGAACGACGTCGGCTTCGAGCGTGACCTTGTCACCGCCCTTGACCGGCTCGAACGTGACCTTCGCGCCCTTGCCGCCCTTTTCGACGCCGACGACCTTGGCACCGAGGTTGAAATCGATGCCCTGCTTGGCGAGCATGCGCTGAAACTGCTTGGCGACATCGCCATCCATGCCGCCCAGGATCGTGTCGAGATATTCGACGACGGTGACCTTGGCGCCGAGGCGCGACCAGACCGAGCCGAGCTCGAGGCCGATGACACCGCCGCCGACGACGATCATCGTCTCCGGAACCTTCTCCAGCGCGATGCCGCCGGTCGACGAGATGATGACCTTCTCGTCGAGATCGACGTGCACATCCGGGATGCCGGCAACGTCGGAGCCGGTGGCGATGACGATGTTCTTGCCTTCGATCTCCTGGACCTTGCCGTCCTCAGCGGTAACCGCGACCTTACCGGCAGAGACGATCTTGCCGGTGCCGATGAAGCTGTCGATCTTGTTCTTCTTGAACAGGAAGGCGACGCCATCGACGTTCGACTTCACGGTGGCGTCCTTGTGGGCCATCATCTTGTCGAGGTTCAGCTTCGGCGCCGCGACCTCGATGCCGAGCGCGTCCATGCCGTGGCCGGCCTGATGGAACATTTCCGACGCGTGCAGCAGCGCCTTGGAGGGAATGCAGCCGACATTCAGGCAGGTGCCGCCGAAGGTCGCGCGCTTTTCGACGACGGCGACCTTGAGGCCGAGCTGGGCCGCCTTGATGGCAGCGACATAGCCGCCGGGGCCGGTTCCGATAACGATCACATCATAGGACATTGTTGCTTTTCCTTTTCGTTATTTATCTAGTCCGCCGCGCGGGCGAGCGCGAGGCGGAAGCCGAAGCCGACCAGAGCGGCGCCGGTAATGCGGTTGAACCACTTGCCGCTGGCGATGAAGCGATCGCGCACGGCCTTGACGGTGAAGAAGGTGGAGACGGCGGCGAACCAGGCGACCAGCGCGGTCGCCATGCCGATGCCGTAGCTGAACTGGATGAGGCCGGGCGTGTCGTGATGAACGAGCGTCGAAAACAGCGACAGGAAGAACAGCACCGGCTTCGGATTCAGCGCATTGGTGATGAAGCCCATGCCGAGGCAGCGCAGCGCCGAGATCGGCTTGCGATCCTCTTCGCTGACCTTGATCTCGGCCACGTTGAAGCCCGGAGCGCGAAACGACTTGATGCCGAGATAGACGAGATAGAGGACGCCGGCCCACTTGATCATCGCAAACAGCATCAGCGACTGCGACACGATCAGCCCGAGGCCGAGGATCGTGTAGCTGATGTGGAAGAGCAGCGAGAAGCCCATGCCGATGCCGGTCATGATCGCGGCGCGGCGGCCATGCACGATGCTCTGGCGCAGGATCACGGCGAAGTCGGCGCCCGGCACGACGATGAAGATCGAGAAGACGGCCATCAGGCCGAGAAATTCGAGAACATACTGCATGCTCATACCGCCCTTGAAATGATGAACCCGATCATCGGCCGCCGCTTACATTGAGGATCGCGCCGGTGACGTAGGATGCGTCCCTGGATAGCAGATAAAGCACCGCGTCGGCGATCTCTTCCGCCGTTCCGGCGCGCTGCATCGGAATGCTCGGCGCCATGTCGCGCGCCCTATCCGGCAGACCGCCGGAAGCGTGGATTTCGGTGTCGATGACCCCAGGGCGCACCGCATTGACGCGCACGCTCTCGGTCGCCACTTCGCGGGCCAGACCGATGGTGAAGGTGTCGATCGCGGCCTTGGAGGCGGCGTAGTCGACATATTGCGAGGGCGAACCGATGATTGCCGCCATCGAGGAAATATTGACGATCGCCCCGCCCTTGCCGCCATGTTTGGTCGACATGCGGCGCACGGCCTCGGCCGCGCAGAGGATCGAGCCGGTAATGTTGATCCGCATCATCCGCTCGATGCGCGCCACCGACATCTCGTCGATACGAGCAGGCGCATCGACGATGCCGGCATTGTTGGCAAGCCCGTCCAGCCGGCCAAAGTGGCGGTCGATGGCTTCGAACATCTGCGTGATATCGGCGGCCTCGCCGACATCGCCCTTGATCGCGATAGCATCACCGCCGCCGGCCTTGATCCTGGCGACGACCTCATCGGCCGCAGCCTTGTTGGCGGCGCAATTCACGGCGACGCGCCAGCCCTTGGCCGCCGCAAGCAGGCTGATCGCAGCGCCGATGCCGCGGCTGCCGCCGGTCACCAGAAGAACGGGTTGGTCGCTCATGACGCACATTCCTTGAAATCGAGCACATCCCAGGGCGCCACCGATGCCTTGCCCTTGCCCCAGATCGACGAGGCGCGAATGGCTGGACCGATGCCGGGGAGCACGATCTTGTCGGCGGCCGCACCCGCTTCCGGCTGCAGATTGCTCAACTCGCCCTTGGCGTCGATGCCGTAGACCATGCCCTGCCAGATGGTGCAGGCATTGAGATCGTCGCCGGTCACGTCACCACCAGGGCAATTGAACATCACCATGCCGATCGAGCGATCCGGGTCTTCCGACGGCATGACGTAGCCGTCGAGCACCATCGATGTCTTCAGCACCTTGACCTTGAACTGGTTGCTGGCCGCCGCCGCTTCGGAATTGAGGGGCGAGAAGCGCAGCTCGTAAGCGCCGTCGCGATCGGTATAGACGGCGCTGCCCTGCTTGCACTCGGCCGCCATTAGCGGCTGGCTGGAAAGGAGTGCCAGCATGCCGGCCGAAAGCGTAACCCCGAACTTGCGCATCACGGATGCACTCCCCCGCATCGCCGGTTGCGCGGCGGCGGCGGTGTTCGAGAAAGAGCGGACGGGTTCCAGCGACATCAGGTGTTCCGGTGCTGAGGCGAAAAGGGCCGCTCGCGCGGCCCTGTCGGTCTCTTAGAGATCGAGAACGAGGCGTTCCGGATCTTCCAGGCTTTCCTTGACGCGCACGAGGAAGGTAACGGCTTCCTTGCCGTCGACGATACGGTGGTCGTAGGAGAGCGCGAGATACATCATCGGACGGATGACGATCTGGCCGCCGACGACGACGGGACGATCCTGGATCTTGTGCATGCCGAGAATGCCCGACTGCGGCGCGTTCAGGATCGGCGAGGACATCAGCGAACCGTAGACGCCACCATTGGTGATGGTGAAGGTGCCGCCCTGCATGTCGGCCATCGACAGCGAACCGTCGCGAGCCGACTTGGCAAGACGGCCGAGGTCCTTTTCGATCTCGGCGATCGACAGCTGGTCGGCATCGCGGATGATCGGAACGACCAGGCCCTTGTCGGTGCCGACGGCCATGCCGACGTGGCAGTAGTTCTTGTAGATGATGTCGGTGCCGTCGATTTCGGCGTTGACAGCAGGCAGTTCCTTCAGCGCGTGGGTGACGGCCTTGGTGAAGAAGCCCATGAAGCCGAGCTTCACGCCGTGCTTCTTTTCGAACACGTCCTTGTACTTGGCGCGCAGTGCCATCACGGCGCTCATGTCCACCTCGTTATAGGTGGTGAGCATGGCAGCGGTGTTCTGGGCGTCCTTCAGGCGCTTGGCGATCGTCTGGCGCAGGCGCGTCATCTTCACGCGCTCCTCGCGGCCGGCATCCTCGACCGTCGACGGGCCGCGTGCGGCGGCAGGCGCTGCCGGAGCAGCAGCGGCAGGAGCCGCGATGCCCTTGGCGACGGCAGCGATCACGTCGCCCTTCAGAACCTGGCCACGCTTGCCGGAACCATCGACCTGATCGGCCGAGAGGTTGTTTTCAGCGAGCATCTTCGAAGCGGCCGGTGCCGGCGGCATCGAGGAAGCGGCAGCAACCGGTGCGGCAGCAGCCGGAGCCGGCTCAGCGGCCTTGGCGGGGGCGGCAGCTGCAGCCGGAGCGGCGGCAGCGGCACCTGCGCTGGCAGAAATCTGGCCGAGCAGCGCGTCGAGACCGACGGTTTCGCCTGCCTGTGCGACGATTTCGGAGAGTACGCCGGCAGCCGGTGCCGGAACTTCGATGGTCACCTTGTCGGTTTCAAGCTCCACCAGCGGCTCGTCGGCCTTGATGACATCGCCGACCTTCTTGAACCAGGTGCCGACGGTTGCCTCGCTGACGGATTCACCGAGAGTTGGAACGCGGATTTCTGTGGCCATTGTTCAAATCCTGAATTTTGATCTTTGTGATGTTTGACGGCGTTCCGGCGTAAGCGGCCGGGGTCTGAATTAATGCGGAGAGGAAACGCGGCGCGCTCCCTCCCCGATCTCATTCTCGTTAGCCGCCGAGCGCGTCCTCGAGGAACGCGGCGAGCTGTGCCAGATGCTTGGACATCAGGCCGGTTGCGGGCGATGCCGCGGCCGGACGTCCGGTGTAGCGAACGCGCTGGTACTTCGCATCGATATGGGCAAGCACCCATTCCAGATACGGGTCGATGAACGACCATGCACCCATGTTCTTCGGCTCTTCCTGGCACCAGACCATTTCCGCGTTGCGGAAGCGGGAGAGCTCGTTGATGAGCGCCTTGGCCGGGAACGGGTAGAGCTGTTCGACGCGCAGCAGGTAGACATCGTCGATCCCGCGCTTTTCGCGCTCTTCCAGAAGGTCGTAGTAGACCTTGCCGGTGCAGAGCACGACGCGGCGGATCTTGGCGTCCTTCTGCAGCTTGATCGGGCCGTCCTTGATGACCTCGGCATCGTCCCAGAGGAGACGGTGGAACGAGGTCTCGCCGGCCATTTCGGCTAGGCCCGACACGGCGCGCTTGTGGCGCAGCAGCGACTTCGGCGTCATCAGGATCAGCGGCTTGCGGAAGTCACGCTTCACCTGGCGGCGCAGGATGTGGAAATAGTTCGCCGGCGTCGTAACGTTGGCGACCTGCATGTTATCTTCCGCGCAAAGCTGCAAGAAGCGCTCGAGGCGGGCCGACGAGTGCTCCGGCCCCTGACCTTCATAGCCGTGCGGCAGCAGGCAGACGAGGCCGGACATGCGCAGCCACTTGCGTTCGCCGGACGAAATGAACTGGTCGAACACGACCTGCGCACCGTTGGCGAAGTCGCCGAACTGGGCTTCCCAGAGCGTCAGCGCGTTCGGGCGGGCCAGCGAGTAGCCGTATTCGAAGCCGAGAACGGCTTCTTCCGACAGCATCGAGTTGATGACTTCGTAGCGCGCCTGGGTCGCCGACAGGTTGGCGAGCGGGATATAGCGCTCTTCCGTTTCCTGATCGTAGAGAACCGAGTGACGCTGCGAGAAGGTGCCGCGTTCGCAATCCTGGCCCGAGAGACGGATCTTGTGACCTTCGGTGACGAGACCGCCGAACGCCAGCGCTTCCGCCGTTGCCCAGTCGATGCCTTCGCCGGTCGAGATCATGTTGGCGCGGTTTTCCATGAAGCGCTGGATCGTGCGGTGCGCATGGAAGCCTTCCGGGATTTCGGACAGCTTGCGGCCGATTTCCTTCAGCTGCTTCATCGGCACGGCGGTCTTGCCGCGACGCTGCTCGTCGGCATTGTCTGCCGTGCGCAGGCCCGACCACTCGCCGTCAAGCCAGTCGGCCTTGTTCGGCTTGTAGTGCTGGCCGGCCTCGAACTCCTGCTCGAGATGCGCGCGCCAGTCGGCCTTCATCTTCTCGACTTCGCCCTCGGTCAGCACGCCCTCGGAAACGAGGCGTTCGCTGTAGAGCTGCAGAACGCTCTTATGGGCGCGAATGACCTTGTACATCTTCGGCTGCGTGAAGGACGGCTCGTCGCCTTCATTGTGGCCGTAGCGGCGGTAGCAGAACATGTCGAGCACGACAGGCTTGTGGAACTTCATGCGAAATTCCATGGCAACCTTGGCGCCGTAAACGACCGCTTCCGGATCGTCACCGTTGACGTGCAGGATCGGTGCTTCGATCATCTTGGCGACGTCGGACGGATAGGGCGACGAACGCGAGAAGGCCGGGTTCGTGGTGAAGCCGATCTGGTTGTTGATGATGACGTGCATCGTGCCGGCAACGCGGTGACCGCGCAGACCGGAGAGACCGAGGATTTCGGCAATCACGCCCTGGCCGGCGAAAGCGGCATCGCCGTGGATGAGCAGCGGCAGAACCTTGGCGCGCTCCGACAGCGGAATGATGTCGCCGTCCCAGACGGTGGCGCTCATGTCCTGCTTGGCGCGGGCCTTGCCCATGACGACCGGGTCGACGATTTCAAGGTGCGACGGATTGGCCGTCAGCGACACGTGAACCTTGTTTCCGTCAAACTCGCGGTCCGAGGAAGCGCCGAGGTGGTACTTCACGTCGCCGGAACCTTCGACTTCGTCAGGCGCGTAGGAGCCGCCCTTGAACTCGTGGAAGATGGCGCGGTGCGGCTTGCCCATGACCTGGGAAAGCACGTTCAGACGGCCGCGGTGGGCCATGCCGAACACGGCTTCCTTGAGGCCGAGATGGCCGCCGCGCTTCAGGATCTGCTCGAGCGCCGGGATCAGCGATTCACCGCCGTCGAGGCCGAAGCGCTTGGTGCCCTTGAACTTGACGTCGAGGAACTGCTCGTAGCCTTCGGCTTCGATGATCTTCGACAGGATCGCCTTCTTGCCTTCGTTGGTGAAGGCAACGCCCTTGTCGGGACCTTCGATCCGTTCCTGGATCCAGGCCTTTTCCTCGGGGTTCGAAATGTGCATGAACTCGACGCCGATCGTCGAGCAGTAGGTGCGCTCGAGGATCTCGATCATCTCGCGAACGGTGGCGTATTCCAGGCCGAGCACGTTGTCGATGAAGATCTTGCGGTCGTAGTCGGCTTCGGAGAAACCGTAGTTTTCCGGCGACAATTCCTTGTAGTCTTCGACAGGTGCGGCGATGCCGAGCGGGTCGAGCTTGGCGTGCAGGTGGCCGCGCATCCGGTAGGCGCGGATCATCATGATGGCGCGTACGCTGTCGCGCGTCGCCTGCAGGATGTCGGCGCCTTCGGTCGGCTTGCCGGCTGCTTCAGCCTTGGCCTTGACCTTGGTCTCGACGACCTTCTCGATCACGCCCCAGTCGCCGTCGAGCGCCGAGACGAGGTCGCCACTGGCCTGCATCGGCCAGTTCTTCTTGCGCCAGGATGCGCCCTTGGCGGCCCGCTTCACATCATCAGGATTGTCTTCCAGCGCCTTGAAGAAGGCGCGCCATTCTTCGTTGACCGATGCCGGGTCGTCCTCGTAGCGCGCATAGAGCTGCTCGATGTAAGCAGCGTTGGCGCCATCCAGGAACGAGGTGATCTGAAACTGCTCGTTGGCTTCTTGCCGTGCCATGGTGTTACGCGGACGCTTCCGCCCGCCTCCTGACTCTTGTGATTTTGCCGATCCCATCGATCGGCTGCCGCATCTGTGTTGCCGCCTGTCCGCGGCTCGTCTCGTGGTCGAAACCGGGCAGGAGTTCCCCCTGCCCGGGTATATAGATTGGCTTAGCCCTTGAGGACTTCAACCAGCGTCGTGCCAAGGCGTGCCGGCGAAGGCGAAACCTTGATGCCGGCTGCTTCCATGGCAGCGATCTTGGATTCCGCATCGCCCTTGCCGCCGGAAACGACAGCGCCGGCGTGGCCCATGGTGCGACCCTTCGGAGCCGTACGGCCTGCGATGAAGCCGGCCATCGGCTTCTTGCGGCCCTTCTTGGCTTCGTCGATCAGGAACTGTGCTGCGTCTTCTTCAGCCGAACCGCCGATTTCGCCGATCATGATGATCGAGGTCGTGGCTTCGTCGGCCAGGAACATCTCGAGCACGTCGATGAACTCGGTGCCCTTAACCGGGTCGCCGCCGATGCCGACGGCCGTCGTCTGGCCGAGGCCTTCGTTCGACGTCTGGAAAACGGCTTCGTAGGTCAGCGTGCCGGAGCGCGAAACGATACCGACCGAACCCTTGCGGAAGATCGAGCCCGGCATGATGCCGATCTTGCATTCTTCCGGCGTCAGGATACCCGGGCAGTTGGGCCCGAGCAGGCGCGACTTGGAGCGGTCGAGGCGAGCCTTGACGCGAACCATGTCCATAACAGGGATGCCCTCGGTGATGCAGGTGATGAACGGAATCTCGGCGTCGATCGCCTCGATGATCGCGTCAGCGGCACCAGCCGGCGGAACGTAGATGACCGAAGCGTCGGCACCCGTGCGTTCCTTGGCTTCGGCGACCGAAGCGAAGATCGGCAGGCTTTCGCCCTTCGAGCCGGTCCAGGTTTCGCCACCCTTCTTCGGGTGGATACCGCCGACCATCTGCGTGCCGTAATAGGCGAGCGCCTGTTCGGTGTGGAAGGTGCCGGTCTTGCCGGTCAGGCCCTGAACGAGAACCTTGGTATTCTTGTTTACGAGAATAGACATCTATCAGGTCCTCAAATTAGGCGTTGATCGCCGCGACGATCTTCTTGGCGGCATCGTCGAGATCGTCAGCTGCCGTGATCGCGAGACCGGATTCGTTGAGGATCTTCTTGCCGAGCTCGACATTGGTGCCTTCGAGGCGAACGACGAGCGGAACCTTGAGACCGACTTCCTGAACTGCAGCGACCACGCCTTCGGCGATGACGTCGCACTTCATGATGCCGCCGAAGATGTTGACGAGGATGCCCTCGACCTTCGGGTCAGCCGTGATGATCTTGAAGGCAGCTGCGACCTTCTCCTTGCCGGCGCCACCGCCGACGTCGCAGAAGTTAGCCGGCTCCTTGCCGTACAGCTTGATGATGTCCATCGTCGCCATGGCGAGACCGGCGCCGTTGACCATGCAGCCGATGTTGCCGTCGAGAGCAACGTAGGCGAGGTCCCACTTGGAGGCTTCGATTTCCTTGGCGTCTTCTTCGGTCTCGTCGCGCAGCGCCTTGACGTCGTCATGGCGGAACAGCGCGTTGCCGTCGAAGGACATCTTGGCGTCGAGGACGCGCAGATGACCGTCCTTCATGACGATCAGCGGGTTGACTTCGAGAAGCGCCATGTCCTTTTCGCCAAACGCCTTGTAGAGCGCCGGGAACAGCGACTTGGCGTCTTCGGCGGCAGCGCCGGAAAGTTCCAGGGCCTTGACGATCTTGGCGACGTCGTCAGCCGTTACACCCGTTTCCGGGTTGATGGCGATCGTGTGGATCTTCTCGGGCGTGTCGTGGGCGACAGCTTCGATGTCCATGCCGCCTTCGGTCGAAACCACGAAGGCAACCTGACCGACCGAACGATCGACCAGCAGCGAGCAATAGAGTTCGCGCTCGATGTCGGCGCCGTCTTCGATATAGAGACGGTTGACCTGCTTGCCGGCTTCGCCCGTCTGCGCCGTTACCAGCGTGTTGCCGAGCATTTCCTTGGCGTGAGCGACGACTTCGTCGATCGACTTGGCGAGGCGAACGCCGCCCTTGGCGTCGGGGCCGAGTTCCTTGAACTTGCCCTTGCCGCGGCCGCCGGCGTGGATCTGGCTCTTGACCACGTAGAGCGGGCCCGGCAGCGACTTGGCGGCGGCTTCGGCTTCCTCGACCTTGAGGATCGGCACGCCCTTGGCGACCGGCGCGCCATAGCCCTTGAGCAGAGCCTTGGCCTGATATTCATGAATGTTCATGGATCTGTTCCTGTTTGGATTGCGTCAGCGATCGGTCGGCTTACTTCAGCGACGGCGCGATGTTGATGCAGGCTTCGCACAGGCCGGCGACAGCGCCGACGGACTTGTCGAATGCTTCTCTTTCGGCCTTGTTGAGATCGATCTCGATGATGCGCTCGACGCCGCCGGCGCCGATGACCGTGGGAACGCCGACATACATGTCCTTCACGCCGTACTGGCCGGTGAGCTGCGCTGCGCAAGGCAGGACGCGCTTCTTGTCTTTGAGATAGGATTCAGCCATTTCGATCGCCGAGGCGGCTGGTGCGTAGTAGGCCGAGCCGGTCTTCAAGAGACCAACGATTTCGGCGCCGCCGTCACGGGTGCGCTGGATGATTTCCTCGAGGCGCTCCTTGGTGACCCAACCCATGGTGACGAGATCGGTGAGCGGAATGCCGGCAACCGTCGAATAACGTGCGAGCGGCACCATCGTGTCGCCGTGGCCGCCGAGAACGAACGCGGTGACGTCCTGTACGGAAACGTTGAATTCCTTGGAGAGGAACAGGCGGAAGCGCGACGAGTCCAGAACGCCGGCCATGCCGACGACCTTGTTGGCCGGAAGGCCGGAGAACTTCTGCAGCGCCCAGACCATGGCGTCGAGCGGGTTGGTAATGCAGATCACGAAGGCGTTCGGGGCATACTTCTTGATGCCGGCGCCGACCTGTTCCATGACCTTGAGGTTGATGCCGAGCAAGTCGTCGCGGCTCATGCCCGGCTTGCGGGCGACGCCGGCGGTGACGATGCAGACATCGGCGCCTTCGATTGCGGAGTAGTCGCTTGCACCGGTGAGGTTGGCGTCGAAGCCTTCAACCGGCGAGGACTGTGCGATGTCGAGGCCCTTACCCTGCGGGATGCCGTCGGCGATATCGAAGAGAACGATGTCACCCAGCTCCTTCAGGCCGGCGAGATGCGCCAGCGTGCCACCAATCATGCCAGAACCAATGAGTGCGATCTTGTTACGCGCCATTTCGGTGTTTCCTTTGCGACCAAAATTCGTCGGGCGACGCGTGAAGGGGCCTCGCCCAATGCCGCAATCGCATAGACCCAAAGGCCAAAAATGGCAACCTATTATTTTTGGTCGAGGAATTTCAATCGTTTAGAACATAAAGTTCTTACGTAAACGTCAAACTATTTCTTACCGGAAAGTTACTCTGCGGCCCGTCGGTCGTGGTGCAGCGCGAGATATTCGGCACTCCGCATCTCGAACAGCCGCGAGGCCGTCCGGTCGAATTCGAAACCTTCCGTACCACGCGCTTGTGTCAGAAGATTTTCAGGCATCGCCGCCGCCGAAATATAAAGCCGCACGGCGTGATCGTAGAGCGTGTCCACCAGAATGATGAAACGCTTCGTCTGGTTGCGCTTCTCCGGTCCGAGCAAGGGAACATGATCGACAAATATGGCGTCAAAACGTTCCGAGATCGCCAGGAAGTCGGCAGCACCCAGCGGCTTGTCGCAGAGATCGGCGAATGTGAAGCGCGCCAGTCGGTCGACGGCGAGCGGCACATGGATCGAGCGCCCCTTCATCGGAATCTCGATGGGCTGCGCCTTGCGCCCGTGCAGCGCCTGGTTCCAGGCGGCATCCATCGCCATGTCGGCATGGCGGTCGAGCGGGGTAATGTAGACGGGCAGGCTGTCGATCTTCTCCATCCGGTAATCGGTCGGAGAATCCAGCGTCACCGTGTCGACATGCGCGTGGAGCAACCCGATGAACGGCAGGAAGAGCCCGCGATTGAGACCATCCCTGTAGAGATTGTCGGGCTCGACATTCGACGTTGCCACCAGAATGCAGCCGCGCCCGAAGAGATCGGAAAACAGCCGCGACAGGATCATCGCATCCGCTATGTCGGTGACCGTGAACTCGTCGAAGCACAGAAGCTCGGCCTCGTCGTAGAGTGCTGCCGCGACGACGGGGATCGGGTCCGCCTGCTTCGTCTCGCCGTTCTTCAGCTTAAGCCGGTGTGCCGCGATGCGGTTGTGCACGTCGGTCATGAATTCGTGGAAATGCGCCCGCCGTTTCTTGGGGCATGGCGCCATGGCGAAGAACATGTCCATCAGCATCGTCTTGCCGCGGCCGACGCTGCCATGGATATAAAGCCCGCGAACCTTCTCGGACGGCTTCTTCTTGGCCGCGAACAGCCAGCCGAGCGCACTCGATTTCGCCGCCGGGCGCTTCTGCTTGAGGTCGGAAAGCACCCGATCCAGGCACTTCGCCACATGCATCTGGGCGGAATCGAGTTGAAGCGAGCCTGAGGCCGTCAGCGACTTCAATTGTTCGCTGACGCTCAAGCTGTAGTCTGGCATCGGTTGCATCTGGGATATCCGCCCGGAAGTATCGGCGGAGCGAGCCGCCGGCTCGCTTATCGGCTGAGGGTGATCGACTGCCCGGAGCTCGTCTGGCCGCTGAAGGCATTGTCGGCGGTCTTGTAGACGCTGCCGACCTGGTTGCCGTTGACGTCCTTGAGCAGCACCTGCTTGCCCGAGACTTCCCAGGAGCGCATCGCTGTCAGTTCGCCGACACAGCCGCGCGTACCGCCGCGCGATCCGCTGCCTAGGTTGGTGAGCGTCAGGAACATGTCGCAGGAACCGTTGACGCGCCAGCTGCCGACAAGCGACTCCTTGGTAACGTCGAGGCCGCCGCCATTGGCCGCCATGGCGCCGCCCTGGCCGGCCATCGGTGCGTTGCTCGTCGGTGCTGCCGGGAACTGCGAGGCGCCCGAAGGCGGCGGCAGCTGTCCGCCCTGAACGGACGGAACCGGCTGGGCCGTCAGCGGCGCCGGCGCCGAAGCCGAACTGTAATTTGCATCATTATACGCCGTACGCTGGCAACCGGCGAGTGACAGCACGACCGCCACACCTGTCATCGCATATCGCAATTGCATTTGAATGCTCCCGAATGTCCGCATTTGTCGTATGAAAATAGTGATTAGACTTATTTTCGAGTTAACGTATTTCACTTTGGTTAATCAAGCCGGCACAGCCCGCGAATTGCCCGGGACTGAGCTAGGCCCGAAAAGCCGCAATTCAACCGGCTTGGCCGAGAACTTCCTGAAGATAGAATTTGTCAGCAAGGTGATGAGCGGCTGATTCTTCGATCTCGAAATCGTGAAAGCCGCATTCCGCCATGATAGCGGGCATTGAGGCGGCCCTAGGCGGGCCGCCCTGGATGAAACGTCCTAAACCCGACGCTCCACCATCATCTTCTTGATCTCGGCGATCGCCTTGGCGGGGTTCAGGCCCTTGGGGCAGGTCTGCGCGCAGTTCATGATCGTGTGGCAGCGATAGAGGCGGAACGGATCCTCGAGGTTGTCGAGGCGCTCGCCGGTCGCTTCGTCTCTGGAATCGATCAGCCAGCGATAGGCCTGCAGCAGCACGGCCGGACCGAGATAACGGTCGCCGTTCCACCAGTAGCTCGGACAGGAGGTCGAGCAGCAGGCGCAGAGAATGCACTCGTAGAGGCCGTCGAGCTTCTGCCGGTCGTCATGGCTCTGCTTCCACTCCTTGGCCGGCGTCGGCGACACCGTCTTCAGCCAAGGCTCGATCGAGCGGTGCTGGGCGTAGAAGTTGGTGAGGTCGGGCACCAGGTCCTTGACGACGGGCATGTGCGGCAGCGGATAGATCTTCACCGAGCCCTTGATGTCATCAAGGCCCTTGGTGCAGGCCAGCGTGTTCGTGCCGTCGATGTTCATCGCGCAGGAACCGCAGATACCCTCGCGACAGGAACGGCGCAGCGTCAGCGTCGGGTCGATCTTGTTCTTGATGTAGAGCAGACCGTCGAGCACCATCGGGCCGCAATCGTCGACATCGATGTAGAACGTGTCGATCGACGGGTTCTGGCCGTCATCCGGGCTCCAGCGATAGACGCGGAATTCGCGGGTGTTGGTGGCACCGGCGGGCTTCGGCCACACCTTGCCTTCGCGGATCTGGGAATTCTTGGGAAGTGCAAGTTCAACCATGTTTGCTTTCCTGCTCAGAGACGAACAGCGCATGCGCCACTTCGAGGGTCCGTATCCGGTCACCCTCTCCGGCAGCATGTGCCTTGGTTAGAAATTTCATATCGGACGTCACAAGAAAGCTGTCGTCCGTCGAGAGTGTTGCCGCGAGATACATGCAGTCATAAACCGAGTGATCGAGCTTCCGCGAAAGATCGAAAGCTTGGCGATACAGCGCCCGACAAGGCAGGACCACATCGATGCTATCGTCCAGCGTCGCCAATCCATCCACTGCCTGCTGCGGCGTGATTTGACCAAGTCGAACCTTGCGCTGCAGGACATTGGCGACTTCCGCGAAGATCAGATCCGGAGCAACCCTCCGCATCGAACTGCCAAGTAGAAAATCGGCATCGAGATGTTCGGGCTCCGGCACGAACCATGCGATCGCAGCCGATGCATCGACAACGTAGATCAACGATCCCGGTCCTCTCGCAACATCTCCGCAGCCGCCGTCTGCTTGACGCCTTTCGGCGTCATCGCCCGAATTCTGGCGGCAATCGCCGGGAGATCTTCGCGTCGGGTACGAACCGGCACCGCCGCCTGCAGCAACGCTTCCACCTCTTCCTCGACGGAGCGGTTATTCAGCCGCGCCCGATCTGAAATACGCGTCAGCAGCTCTTCGTCAGCGATCTTGATCCGCATTTCACCCATGGCAGTGCCTCCGGCAACGATCCTTTGCCTATTCTCTCACATTCCCCATCAGTAAACACGCGCCTTGGGCGCGATCTTCTGCGGGTCGATCCCTTCCGCGATCAGATCGGTATGCACCGGGCGGTAGTCCAGCTTCACGTCGCCGGCGTCGTTGACCCAGGCAAGCGTATGCTTGCGCCAGTTGACGTCGTCGCGGCCGACGAATGCGCCTTCCGTGTAGTCTTCGCGGGCGTGCGAACCACGGCTCTCCTTGCGCGCTTCGGCGCCGTAGATCGTCGTGATGGCGTTGGCCATCAGGTTCTGCAGTTCGAGCGTTTCGACGAGATCCGAATTCCAGATCATCGAGCGGTCGGTGACCTTGATGTCGCGCATTTCCTGCCAGATGGCCGAGATGCGCTTGCAGCCCGATTCCAGCGATTCCTGCGTGCGGAACACGGCGGCGTCTTCCTGCATGGCGCGCTGCATCTTCTCGCGAAGATTGGCCGTCGGCGTGCTGCCGGAGGCGTGGCGCAGGCCGTCGAAGCGGTCCATGATCTTGTCGCAGGCAGCGACGTTGAGATGCGGGATCGGCTCGTTGCGGTCGATCACCTCACCGGCGCGGATGGCAGCGGCGCGCCCGAAGACCACGAGGTCGATCAGCGAGTTGGAGCCGAGGCGATTGGCGCCGTGCACCGAGGCGCAGCCCGCTTCGCCGACGGCCATCAGGCCCGGAATGATCCGCTCCGGATTGGAGCTGTCGGCGTTGAGCACCTCACCCCAGTAGTTCGTCGGAATGCCACCCATGTTGTAGTGAACTGTCGGCAGGACCGGGATCGGCTCGCGGGTCACGTCGACGCCGGCGAAGATCTTGGCGCTCTCGGAAATGCCCGGCAGGCGCTCGTGAAGAACGGCTGGATCGAGATGGTCGAGATGCAGGAAGATGTGGTCCTTGTTCTTGCCGACGCCGCGACCTTCGCGGATTTCGAGCGTCATGCAGCGCGAAACGACGTCGCGCGAGGCAAGGTCCTTGGCCGACGGCGCATAGCGTTCCATGAAGCGCTCGCCCTCTGAGTTGACCAGATAGCCGCCTTCGCCGCGCGCGCCTTCCGTGATCAGACAGCCGGAGCCGTAGATGCCGGTCGGGTGGAACTGCACGAACTCCATGTCCTGGAGCGGCAGGCCAGCGCGGGCAACCATGCCGCCGCCGTCGCCGGTGCAGGTGTGCGCCGAGGTCGCCGAGAAATAGGCGCGGCCGTAGCCACCGGTCGCCAGCACCACCATCTTGGCGGCGAAGCGATGGATCGTGCCGTCGTCGAGGTTCCAGGCAACGACGCCGGTGCAGCGGCTGCCGTCGTCCGACATGATCAGGTCGAGCGCGAAATACTCGATGAAGAATTCGGCGTTGTTGCGCAGCGACTGGCCGTAGAGCGTGTGCAGGATGGCGTGGCCGGTACGGTCGGCAACGGCGCAGGTGCGCTGTACCGGCGGGCCTTCGCCGTAGTTCTGCATGTGGCCGCCAAACGGGCGCTGGTAGATCTTGCCTTCTTCGTTACGCGAGAAGGGGACGCCGTAGTGCTCGAGCTCATAGACCGCCTTCGGCGCTTCCATGGTGAGATACTGCATGGCGTCGACGTCGCCGAGCCAGTCGGAACCCTTGACGGTATCGTAGAGGTGCCACTGCCAGCTGTCGGGCGTCATGTTGCGCAGCGAGGCGGCGATGCCGCCCTGCGCCGCAACGGTGTGCGAGCGGGTCGGGAAAACCTTGGTGATGCAGGCGGTCTTGAAGCCCTGCTCGGCCATGCCGAGCGTGGCGCGCAGGCCGGCGCCACCGGCACCGACGACGATCACGTCATAGGAGTGGTCGACGTACTTGTAGGCTTTCCCGTTCTGGGCGGGCCCATTCTGAGCGGATGAATTCGAAGCCATGATATCACTTATCCTACGAACGCGATCTTCAGAATGGCGAAGAGACAGAGTCCCGCCATGAAGATCGAAAAGAAGCTGTTCAGCATCAGGAGGCCGAGCTTGGCGAATTCGCCGTGCACGTAGTCCTCGATGATGACCTGCATGCCGAGCTTCATGTGGATGATGCCCGAAATGACCATCAGGCCCATGATCACCGCGACGAACGGGTTCGACAGCGCGTGAACGACCTCGGCGTAGGGCTGACCGGCATGGACGATCATGAAGATGATGAAGAAGAGAAACAGCGGTACGTTGGCAACCGCGGTCACGCGCTGGCGCCAGAAGTGATCCGTGCCTTCCTTGGCGGAACCGAGGCCGCGAACCTTACCCAGAGGGGTACGCATATCCATGAGAGCAACCTTCAGAAGCGAATGGCGAAGCCGATCACCCAGACCAGCACGGTCAGACAGAGCGAGGCGATGATGTTGAGCTTGGCGAGCCTGGTCGAGAATTCCTTGCCGAAGCCATGGCCGAGGTCCCACATGAAGTGGCGGAAGCCGCCGAGCATGTGATGGATCAGCGCCCAGGTGTAGCCGAGCAGGACGAGCTTGCCGACGATGCTGCCGAGCACCCAGTTGGCCCAGTCGTAGGCGCCCTGTCCGGTCGCGGCCGCGATCAGCCACCAGGCGACCAGCACGGTGCCGAAGTAGAGCGCGCCGCCGGTAATGCGGTGGACGATCGACATGACCATGGTGGGGATTGGTTTGTAGATTTGCAAATGCGGCGACAGGGGCCGATTACTTGTCGTGTTCGCCATCAGAACCTCGCGGCGTCTTCTCATCGCTCCCGAATGTCGGAGCATTCAAGCCAACCACACGAATGACAAAATTATCTGTGTGCGTTGCATCAATGGCGACGTTTAATCACGGAAACCCCTAACGACAAGTATAATTGCAGTGGCTTGGGAATTTAATCGATTTGCGTCTTGACGCGTCGAAAAAGATGAGCATCGCCCTCCACTTCGCTACCCCTTCCGGATGATTTTTCAAGCTTCGATGGACAAGCCGGCGCTTTTGGCGCATTTTTGCGTTAACGCTTTGTTAAGCATTCGGTTTCCGGAGACCAAAGGCCATGGTGAAGACCATCACGAAACTCGTATCCCTGTCGCTGGCGGCGCTGGTTGCGCTGCCCGCCATGGCAGGCGATTTCGGCGTCCGGCCCTTCCCCCGTCATCATGGCGGCATCCATGCGGGCAACCACGGGTCGCCGGTCTTTCGGCCAAATCCCGGCTGGAGCGATTCCCGCATCCGCCTCGCGCAAGGCTATAACGGCTTCGGCCACCACCACGGCTGGCGCAATCCGGTCCTGAAACGCGTCTCGCCCGCCTACACCCGCGCTGGCGGCAGCCGCGCCAACGTCGTCCTCGTCGTCCAGCCGCAACAGACGGGCAATTACGGCAGCATCTATGCCGGATCGTCCTACGCCTATGGCGCCGAAGGCGGCACCTATGTCGTCGGCAGCGGCTATGGCGGTTACGAAGGGCGGCGCGAACAGCTCGCGCCCAAGGCCAAGGTCATCGAGGTCACGGAAAAGACAAGCGCCTGCTCCTACGAGGCCGGCGTCTGCGTCATCCGCCCCTGACATTTTAGATCAAGCGTCGAAGCGCCAGACCGTGGTCTTCTTGACCTCGCTGTCCTCGAGCGCCCGCGTCACCGGCACCTCGTAGACCGCGCAGGCCGACAGCTTCTCTTTCGGCAGATAGGCCCGCCCGGGGTCGCCGACGAGCACGGTCACGCCACCAGCGGCCAGCCGCTCGAACCACGGCACCAGCGCCGTGGCGAAGTCGCGATCATAGAACACATCGCCGGCCAAGAGCACATCGGCATCGATCTCCGAGCCGATCAGGTTCTCGCCCGCAAAGCCGATCTCGACCCCGTTCAGCTCGGCATTGAGCGCCACCGCCGTCGCCGTCCAAGGATCGATATCGGCGGCGAGCACCTGGCTTGCGCCCGCCATCTTAGCCGCGATCGCCACCAGCCCGGAGCCGCTGGCGAAATCGACGACGCGCTTGCCATCAACCGTTTCGGGATGATCGAGCACGTAGCGCGCGAGCCCCTGCCCGCCC
>UCEU01000037.1 GCA_900471485.1 Hyphomicrobiales bacterium | reverse complement strand
AGCTTTTGAGGCTGTGCGTAATCAACCAGCCGTAGTGATATGACGAAGCATACGATTAAAGTGATGACGTTGGTGGGCGTCTCTGAGATGCCTCGCTCCTCGATGACGCGAGCCAGTTTCTTCGCTAGCGGCGTGATCGCCTAAGTCTGAAGGCGTCTACAAAACTAGGGGCTATTTATCCTTCGGGCAAGCGTGGCTCACGTAAGCCGCTCGCTAATGGATGCTTGGACTTTAGGAGATGGAACCCGCACGGCCTGGGGTGAAGGTGCGGGTTCCGGGAGAAACATGCACTGCCTGCTAACCTGCCGCCGTTTCACTACATGCGACAGGAGTAATATATGGTATCGATAGTTGCCAGATCGCTAATGCATTTACCACGACCTCGACTACCTCACTCGGGCAGCGGGTTACCAAATAAGTCGGTCGCGGCCGCCTTACCTCTCGCAGTCGAGGATGGCTCGTCGCCAATCTTGCCGCCGAACGATCGAGCGCTTCCGGGTCGGCCCGACCACAAGGCAATCTGAATTTTCTCGCCTGCCTTGATATCGCGATGCGCGACGAAGTAACCCCGGTGATCCGGTGCGTTCTCGTGTCCGGCTTTTTCGTTTTCGAAGAGACAGACGTCCCCGGGTTTGGGTTCAAAACGCATATGGCTCCTTCTGGTCGTTCAAGCGTTCCTGTCAGTGCAAGGTTCGTGAAGGTTGAAAATCGCCATGTTGTTCCGATGCGACACCATCGACATCAACTGCATTCGACCCGTCCTCGGGCTGCTCGTACCGTTCCGAAAGACTGGCAACGTAGCTGATCCCGTGTTCCAGCAGTATCTCAGCTGCTTTGATTGTCTCAATCGAAGCGCCGATGCCACAGCCGCGGATTGAGCAGGCTAGGTAGATGGCGTTTCGGGCCGATTGTTCATCACCGCGCTCGTCTGCGTCTTCTGCGACACTTTCCAAAGCCTGCGCGACGAGCGAGATCATTTGTGCCCTCTCGGCATCGGTCATTTCGTTTAATGTGCGTGAAGTCATTATCGCCATCCATTGACCGCCATCGCAATGCCTAAGGCATTGCTAGCCATGTCGTGTTTTGTTTTGGAGATATTCGAGGACGATAGGGTCCATTGCCTTATTAAATGGCAGTCGAAAGAGGCGGCGACAAGGCCGAAACCAATGACGAGGCGACAATGCAGATTTGCACCAGACAGTCATTAGCTCGAGAACGCCTCGTGACCGCGATCTAGCGCTCGAGAATCTCCGCGTTCTTTGCCGGATTTTTTCGGGAGTATGTGAAAGTTAAATGCGCCGCCTTGGCGAATCCGTACCTTCACGCGGCAGGAGGCTCCAGATGATAGCGAAAGAGAGAAAAAGCTCCACGCAGGAGCAGCGCCGCCAGGCACTCGAAACGACCAATGAAGTCGCTAGAGAAAAGCAGGAGGCCGATCGGCGGATACGGGAAGAGAAGACAAGGAAGCTGCGAGCAGCCCGACTTGCAATTCAACAGGCTTCAGAAAGCAAAAATGATTCACACGGAACGTCGCGCGGGTAACGCCTCCCGCAAAGGCACGCCACCACCCTGCCACACAGGTCAGCATTCGATCTCCCGCGCTCGCATTGTTGTTGCCTTCGCATGAGTGTTAGTCACCGCGGGCTTGGGCCCAATGCGGATACGTTACGAAAGCGGTCAACGCCCCCTCGCCCTCGGTGGTTATTGTAACGGCTTGGCCCTTTGGCATGTAGACGATATCCCCCGGTCCGGCGGTGACCGTGCCATCACGCGTTGAAACCGAGAGCCGACCTTCGATCACGACCATCGTGTCGTCAACGGCCATCGTCTCCGTGAGCGCCTGATCAGGGGCGTACTTAACGTAGCCGATAGTTACTGGGCCACCGTTTGTCTCATCAACGACGTTCCCAACATATATGTCACCCTCCTGGCCAGGGGACTTCACCAACTTTGCGTCAGACAAGCTGAATTTTTGAACTCTCATCGCGGACTCCTGTGTTCCAAACGCACTTAGCGTGGGCCCTGCGCTCGCCAATGCATCGTCCAAGGACTTTATGGAGGCTCTCGAGCACCCTTTCGCATCAGGCGGTCACTTGGGAGGCCATTTCCAAAAGCGACACGGGTCTAGCGCACTTATGGCAGATTTTCGCGCTCCCATGGCACTGATCAAACCCCGGCGCTTAGTCTTTGCCTCTCTATGCAGCACGCCTCCGTCGACATGTAAACGGTTACTGGCAATCGTGCCGTGTCATGGAACATCGGAGCTTGCAAACAGTTCATTGGGCACCCGCGATGATGGACTGAGTGATCCTATCCAAGGGTTATCAAGTCGGTGGCACTTGAAAGCGCCCCTAAAAGAAGTCTCGTAACCACAACAGATTGATCGGACGCACTCATGTCGTCGGAAATCGAAGTATTGATCCTTGAAAATGATCTTCTGGTAGCGAACGAGGTGGAAGAGGTCCTGCGGCGAGCCGGATTCAGCAACTTGCATCTTGGCGGAAACTGCCAATATGCGCTGACTTGGCTGAAGGCGAACACGCCCGTTATAGCGATCGTCGATCCTCAACTGACCGACGGGAGATGTCGCGAAGTGTTTGAAATCCTTCGGGAGCGCCAAGTGCCGTTTGTGGTCTACTCGCACGACTATTTATCAACAGTTGAACGGCACCATGCCCGTGGCGGTCAATGGGTCCTCAAACCAGCAGCTAAAGAAGTTCTCGCACGGGTAATAGATGTCGCCCTCGCCTCAATTTCCCACAAAAAAACGTCCGAAAACATTGGCCGGGTGATCGCGCGCTCTTAGATCGACAGCAGTCGGCCGATAGCAACTCTACTGTAGTCGTTCTGCGATTTGAAGCTCCAAAGCTTTCAAGCTGTGCGGCGCAGCAGGCCGGAGCGACGCTCGCGCGCTTGATGTCGCGCAATACCAGAAGCTTTCATTTTTCGATGGCCCTAGACGTATACCGTCTCTTTTTGCAAAGGGTACCCGCCGTTTCCGCAGAACACCCTCAGTCGACCTACACGATTCTAACTCTGACTTTGCCGCCGGGGTATAATGTTGGAGCGATCGCGATACGCGACGACGGTCTGTTCAAGCGCGTTGCTGACCTGCCCAGCCGTGTGACAATTTGGCGACGTCCCATGCGCACTTTTTTGGGCCCGCAGTGTCGTTCCAACATGGAGTCGTTTTAGCTCAACGAATCGTAGTAGGTCATGAGAAACGCCAAAGGACCAGACAGACAGGATGACCGGCCATAGCAGGTCCCACAGACCCCACACCTCAACGGAATTGGCAGCCTTCGACGCGGTGTTGAAATCTGTCTGCCGAGAACTCGGCATCGAGCGCGATCGCGTCGCCGTTCTTCGAATTAGCCTGGCACTGACAAACCTTTGGCGACAGGGAGTTCGGGACCCCGAACAACTGAGGGCTGCGGTGCTCAGGTCAGATTGATAAAGGCAATTATCTGATGCCGTTTTGGAGCAAACTCTTCGGTCGCTCGCGCAAGGCGTCTCAAAAAAGACGTTCCCTCATCTGAACTCCTAAAACAAGAGATGGCCGATTTTTCGGCGCGGTATCCCGCCACCTCAACCGGAGACGTCGACGCGGTTCATTCGGCGCTGTCGGAGTTTTCACGAATGATCGCTATGCCGGACGGTGTACCCGTGAAAATGATCGAGCAGAAAGGCTGGACTGCAAAAGACACGCTCTTCACTGCACTGGCTGGTATATGCATCGAAGTCCTTATGTCTGGGCGCACGCACGCCGATAAAGGTGTTTTGAATCCGCTCGGAGACGCGTACGTACGGTTGTTCGACCACTGTCTCGCAGAGCTTTCGCGCTCAGGCCGGCTGACAGTTATCGAGTCTATGAGGGAGGCCGACGAGCTTGAGCTGGTCATCGCCACCACCGGGGCCGCCTCCGAGTAAGGTTCGGCCACACGCCACAGCTTCTCTATCTCATCGACGATAGAGCCCCCATTCCACACACTATTCTCGCCTCACCGTCGTGCGATCGTCGTCTGCGGTCCTCGACGATCGCGGAACAATTTGAGCTGTAATCCCTTGATGTGTTCACGATCACAAGACAGCGAAAAGGACCTCACGATGTCGAGCAATCACAAATCCGATCCAGCTATCGCTCCATCCGCCGACAGCCCAGCTGAAGACCGCCAGAAATTACGCTTCGGGCGCGCTGCGCTGTGGGTCGGCGCAGGCATAGCGATCATTGCTTTCGTCTTCTATGTTGGTATCGGAATCTATGGCGGATACCACGCAGCCGGCTAGCCGCTACGGCTTTGTCCAGTCGTGATGTATCTTTTTGTAAGGGTGGTCATTTAGGACGTCGATGGAAGCCGCGACCAGCAAAGACCACTTCAATTCCAAGCAGTTTCTTGCGGGTATCGCGCGAGGCATTGCTGGCGCTCTGTTATTTGCTCTTCCCATGTTCATGACAATGGAAATGTGGGAACTCGGCTTTTATATGGATCGGACCCGCCTGCTGATGTTGATGGCGATCAACATTCCGCTTCTGATCATCCTATCCGATCGGGTGGGCTTCGAGCAAACCTCCACCTGGCGACAAGCCATCAGGGACGCTAGCATAGCGTACGCCCTTGGGATCATCGCCAGCGCGCTGATTTTGGCAGCCATGGGTGTGTTGCACGTCGATCAATCCATGCACGAGGTCTCGGGCATGATTGCCGTTCAAGCCGTTCCAGCGAGTATTGGCGCAATGCTTGGGCGCAGCCAGCTCGGCGGCCAGTCTGACGATGATGGCAAGTCTGATCACGACGACAACGACGATCCCGTAAGCGACCGGGAAACGAGTTACGCGGGTGAGCTTTTCCTCATGGCAGTTGGCGCACTGTTTTTGAACCTCAACGTCGCGCCGACCGAGGAGATGATCTTGTTGTCGTACAAGATGTCACCGTGGCATGCGCTGGTCATTGTGGCCAGCTCGTTGGCGTTGATGCACGGCTTTGTCTACGCCCTTTCGTTCCGCGGAAGCCACGACCTCGCGGAAGGAACGCCCAGCTGGCACGCCTTCATTCGGTTCACACTCCCCGGCTATCTGATTGCCGGGTTAATCAGCGCATACTGCCTGTGGACGTTTCATCGGATAGACGATGTGGGGATCACGCAGGCTTTGATAGCTGTCGTCATACTGAGCTTCCCCGGCGCGATAGGCGCTGCGGCCGCTCGACTGATCCTGTGAGGCGTCATGACAAAAACAACGGGCGACAAGAATATCGAGGCTGACGAACCTCACTGGATCGAATGGGTAACGGGTGCGGTTTCTGCAGTCATCGTAATTGCGGTGATGGTCTGGATCGCCAAAGACGCGATCGCCGATCGGGACGCGTCTCCAGACCTGGTCGGGAGCTTCGTCAACGTCGAACGGCGCAGCGGCGGCTATCAAGTGCAGTTTGAAGTTCGCAACAAGGCCAGTGTGACAGCTTCGCAGGTCACGGTTCGTGGTGAGGTGCGCGACGGCGACGCTCTATTGGAAGCGACGGACACTGTTGTCGACTACGTCCCTGGCCATTCCACGGCAACCGGCGGGCTGATCTTCCAACATGATCCTGATGGCAAGACCATTCACATCCAGGCGACAGCCTTCAACGATCCCTGAAACGCGATGGCAGGTATTGATCTCAACACCGTTGTCTCGGTTGAGCCTTTGGATGGATCGATTGTGAAGGGTAAAAACTTGGTTGCCTGGCGGAACTGGCACGGCTCGCTTCGGTTTATCTTGCTTGATCCAAATGGAGAGCAAGATGATCGAAGAACGCCCGACGCCTCCCTATCCTGAGCAACGTCAGGACCCGCCAGGCAAAACAGCCGATATGCAACCCGTCCCCGATCATGGCGAACACTCGTATCAGGGGAACCGAAGGCTTGAAGGTAAGGTCGCTCTGATCACCGGTGCGGACTCTGGGATAGGCAAGGCCGTAGCGGTTGCGTTTGCGCGAGAAGGTGCCGACGTTGTCATCTCGTTCTTGAACGAGTTCGAAGACGCAGAAGATACCGCTCGCTGGGTTCGGGATGCCGGGCGCAGGGCCGTGATTTCACCTGGCGACATCACCTCCGAAGACCACTGTAAAGAGCTCATTCAGCATACCGTTCGCGAACTCGGCTCCATAGACATCCTTGTGAACAATGCCGCCTTCCAGCGGACCTATGCTGACATATCGGACATTTCTGCAGAAGAATGGGACCAGACATTCCGAACAAATATCTACGCGCCTTTCTTCCTTTCAAAAGCTGCTGTCCCCTACATGCGCCCAGGCAGCTCGATCATCAACACCACTTCGATCCAGTCCCGGCAGCCGTCCTCTCACCTTCTTGCCTATGCCTCGACCAAGGGAGCAGTGTCAAACTTCACCGCAGGGCTTGCTGAGATGGTTGCCGAGAAGGGTATTCGGGTCAACGCCGTTGCCCCCGGTCCGATTTGGACGCCCCTCATCCCGTCTACCATGTCCTCAGAAAAGACCGCAAAGTTCGGTCAGAACACGCTGATTGGCCGTGCCGGACAGCCAGCTGAACTCGCTGGCGCTTACGTGCTGCTGGCTTCTGAGCTCGGCAGCTACATGACGGGTGCCGTTGTTCCCGTCACCGGTGGTGAGATCATGATTTAGCTGGAGCGAACCGCTCGATTTCTAAAATAGGAATCGGGTTTGGTAGCTCAGTTCGACTGCACGCGAACCTGACCGGCCTTACCGCGGTTTCAGACTCATAAGATTTATCAACATCAAGGGCCAGATTCATGGAGACACCAGCCGCTAACGTCATCGTTGCCACACGCACGGCATTTTCTCAGGCCACCGCTCTCGCGGTACAATACGGTTTCTCGATCGTGGGAGCGCTGGTGTTGCTTGTCGGTGGCTGGATGCTGTCGGGCATCGTCAGTCGATGGGCATATCAAGGCATATCCCGCATCCACGGAATTGATGAAACGCTTGCAAGGTTCTTTGAGAACGTGCTGCATTATGGGCTTCTTGTTCTGGTTTTCGTGACGGTTCTCGGCCAATTTGGCGTTCAGACCGCATCGATCATCGCAGCCCTCGGCGCAGCCGGCTTGGCGGTTGGACTGGCACTGCAAGGCACACTCCAAAACATTGCCGCCGGCATTATGCTGTTAGTGCTACGGCCGCTGCGGGTCGGTGAGTATATCGAAACGGGTACCGTGAAAGGCTTCATCGTCGAGATCGGCCTTTTTGCCACGGAGATGAAGACAGCCGACGGCTTGTATTTGATGGCTCCCAACTCGACGCTGTGG
The DNA here is from genome assembly GCA_900471485.1 of Hyphomicrobiales bacterium. Lineage (GTDB taxonomy): Bacteria > Pseudomonadota > Alphaproteobacteria > Rhizobiales > Rhizobiaceae > Rhizobium. The sequence goes on along the minus strand of UCEU01000037.1, from coordinate 32,317 downwards.
AACACGCCCATCACCAACCATAGTCGCGAATCTAATCGTCGGCAGGAGCTTTCGGTTGCCATCGGCAACGACACAGACGCCAACGCCGTTAAAATGGAGATTCTGTCGATCGTGACCGCCGATGAACGCGTCCAGAAGCAGCCTCAGCCTCGGGTCTTCTCCAACGACCTCACCGCAGACAAGACCGTTCTCACGCTGCAGTACTGGGCTCGAACAACTCAATGGTCCGAGACACGCTACGACATCATCGACCGTCTGAAGGATGGGTTGTCAGCCAAAGGGATCGCGCTCAAGTAGGCAATGAAGTTAGCGTCCCGAAGCTGCACCCAACGTGTCGGCGACATATGCACCGCGGGTCCCCATCGGACGAGGTGTGCCAGTGGTGGTGTCTTTCGCAGTCTGGTGCTCGAGCTCGGCGTTCAACTCGCCGCCGACAATGAGGATCACAATCGACAGCCAAATCCAGACAAGGAAGCCGATAAGTGCTCCCAGTGTCCCGTAGGTCGCATCGTAGTCGGCGAAATGCTTGAGGTAGAACGAGAAGCCAAGCGACATTGAAAACCAGGATACCGTCACAAGGACTGAACCCCAGGTCAGCCAGCGAAGCTTGGCTGGCTGCCGGCTGGGGCCGAACCGATAAATGGCTGTCGTCGCAATCGCGACGATTAAAAACAAGATCGGCCAGCGTACAATGAGTGCCATTTGCTCCTCGAACCGGTCCAACCAGATGTAGGAAAGGACTAGCGGGATGATGGCAACAAGGCCGATGATGAGCGCGGCCGATACCATGGCGCACAAAGTGAAAGCCAGGCCAACGACGTTCAGTGTGATCAGCCCACGCTTCTCGGTTTCATCGTAGGCAACGTTCATGGCATCGAAGATCGCCAGTGTGGCGCTGTGAGTGCTCCACAGTGCAATGCTCAAGCTTGCGAAGAAGGTTAGGCCAAGTGTTGAATTGCGGCTCTCTGACAGACTGCTGATCCGCTCGGCGATCAGGTCGAACGCGCCGGGCGGCAGCATGCCGGATAACTCCCCCAGATGCTCAGCCATCGTCGAGGTATCGGCGACCAATCCGTAGAGTGCGACGAGGGCCGAGATTGCAGGAAATAACCCAAGCAAGAGGTAGAACGTCACGCCGGCTGCGATCAGCGTCACCCGGTCCTTGGACACTTGATGAACCACACGCCACATGACATCTTTCAAGCCCCTGAGAGGAATGGCCTCGGGAATATCGGCATCTCTGCCGCGGCTGTCATCCAGAAACTGGTCATCATTCACAGCGGTGACGGAGCGTCGCGTGAAGATGGCAGCAGCGGTGGTTACGGCCAGAATTGTTGCGATCGCCGAAACTATTTTGCTCATTCTCATCAACTTGCGCCGTCCCTTGAACGCCTCTGGAGGCTGGGGTTGCTGTCAACTCCGATTACGCGAATGGCGATTGACACCTACGGCGCTCAGCGCCGCCCAATGGCTTGAAGGTGTCATCCGACGCCCGATAAGAGTTGTAGCGCGCGACACCACGAAATATGATCCCGGAGAGAGCTGTCCGCAGCGAACTGGTCGGGTTGGGTCGGTTGCATCGATGCAGGTGATCTAGTCGCAGGACTTTGGCAAGAGCGTCGCGGCCCGCCACCAAAGGGCTGGTAGGTGTTGTCCTCGGCTCGATATGAGCGATACCTCAACCTGCACTGATCACCATTCGCGGACGCATTGTCCGCCAATATCGGGGCGTCAAATTCACCATGAACACGATCCTCTATCGTTCCCGTAGGGAGGTTTTCAACGAGCGAGGCTTTAGAAGGGTGGGTCGCAGGTGTTTCACCAGCTGCTAACGCGGGCAACCGTTCGAACGATTGGCGTGACCGGTCTATTTTGGTCGGAACGCTTGTCCAAAGGCTCGATTGCATGTTGTCAAAGGGGTGGGCGTCATGCTCGCCTTCAAGAGATACCGCAGCGACAGCCCCGCATGCTAAAACAGTCAGCAAAGCCGCAGCAGTTAAAAGTTGTGCAATCAATGACTTCATAGCGCTCTCCGATCGATCTTGCCCTTTAATGCTGCGATGCCGAAATGGTTCCGGTTGCAGATATGAGCGATCGCCGACGACAGCTATGTTGCCTTCATGCGTTTGCATGTCGGGTGAACAAAGAGCAGAAAGCTCCGCGGGCCTGCGACGGCTTGTGAGGGTCGCTGTATACTAAACGCCGGCTCACGAGAGAGAACGTTGCGCGATCTAGGCTGAGCTCTCCATTGCGCACTCTCCGATTGCGCGAGCAGACAACCTTTAATCTTTAGCGTGTCGCTCACTTGTCGAAGTCGACAATGACCCCGGGTCTAACCATGCTGCTCAATTCCTCGACGTCCCAGTTGGTCAAACGAACACATCCATGGGAGCCAGCTTTGTCGATAAGCGAAGGCTCTGGAGTGCCGTGAATTCCGTAGGTCGGCTCGGACAGATCAATCCAGACGGTTCCCACAGGATTGTTTGGGCCGCTTGGAAGCGTAAGCTTCTTTTTGTTCTTACCCTGTTGGAAGTTGATTTTGGGGTTGTAAACATAGGGCGGATTGCGGGCGACGCCGTTGACCTTATGTTTGCCAGATGGAGACGGATTATCTTCGCTGCCAATTGTCGCGGGATAGACGGCGAACACTGCGCCATCCTCGTTGAAGGCAATAATCTGGCCTTCCTTGCGATGGGCCTCAATGCGTTTCACGTTTCCTGTACGAGGAGCGCCGACAACCGCAACATCCAGCGTCTCCCCTGGCAAGAACTGGGCTGTTGGATTGAGCGTCCGCAAAAGGTCGACGTCCATGTGAAACCGCTCGGCCAGTTTTTCTGCAACACTGGTGTAGCCCAAGTGCTCCATTTTGGCTTGATCAGCATAGTCTTTTGGGATTTCGGGTACGATATCAGCACTGTCATCAGGCGCTATGATATAAGGCCCGATGACAGGCTGTCCGTCGTTCAACTGAGAGACAATGTCCGCGTCAAGCTTCCCATCGACTGACAGGCCCCGCATAAGCTCGAAGCCCGCAATGGCCTTTCGGACGTTTTCGCCTGGCAACCCGTCAATAACTCCGGGCGACGCGCCAGCACGGTCAAGTAATACCTGCAGCCGAACGAACGCAGGATTGGGCCGCTTACCGTCCTGTTCAATTTGTTCGGCCGATACCGATGCTAGATCGATCGTATTGATTGCGTCACGGGACAAGTCTTCGGCATAGGCGACTCCACCCAAAATCGGTGAGATACACGCGCACAGTCCTGCCAATCTGATGATGGATTTTAATGATGTTAGTCCCGCGAATGCTACGTGGTGACGCGACGATCTTGCATTGATGCGTGGTATGCAGGCTTGAGGCGTATTTCCGCTCGATTGCAGCAGGATAGCACGTGCAGCACGACGTTTGAGATCATGCGCCATTGAAACTGGCCCATGCATATATCGCCACGGCAGCGACGACACCCACAGACAAGAACTCGACCCAGAGGCTCCTCGATCGGCTGTACCGCCGTGGAGTGGTGCGCAGGTCAGCGGGAGGCTTACTTTGAAACTTCATTGTCAATCTCCAGTCGTGGAGAAAGTCGCGCACGAAAATTTAGTTCCGTAGCAGGCGATGATTGCTTGGCGAGGAGGGCCGCACTCGCGCAGACCCTCCTCTTGTGGCCGACCGTCCGAACAGGATCACGGACGTGGGGTTCGGCAGAGATAGAAACACCCAGCACCAAGAAGGGTTGCGGCATGAGAGGCTACGTCTTTAGGGTAATCACACAGATTGCGAAAATCCCGTTGAATATCTCCGGGTGGAATACAACAAGGCCCGCCGGGTAGCGCTGGCGGGCCTTGTTCGGTCGACTGGCATTATGCTTTGTCGACTACCTTTTTCACGGCTTCCTTTGCCTCGCCCTTGGCTTGCTGGGCGTCGCCTTTGGCCTCTTGAGCCAATCCCTTTGCCTGCATTTCCTTGTCGTCGACCGCCTTGCCGACGCCTTGACGAGCCTTGCCTGCGAGTTCGTTTGCCTTGCCACTTACCTTGTCGGCCGTGCTGCCCATTTGAATTCTCCTTAGCGAAACTTGATTGCTTCGATTGCAGGAGAACCTTCAGAAAACCAATTCGTTCCACTTCTTCAAAGGTGCGCACGCAATGTTCATGGACACCACGTAACAGCAACCAAAAGTTTAGTTTTTTGCTTTCGCCAGTCGAAAAACACGAAGGCCGCTCTAACTGCTTGTTGGACCTGATTTTGTTTTCAGGACGCAACCAGAAGTGAGAAAATCATGGGAACTATTCTGATCATTGTCATTCTTGTAGTGTTGCTGGGCGGTGGCGGCGGATACTACGCACATGGTCGATACGGCGGCCGGGGCTTAGGAGGCGTGCTCGGTCTTCTAGTGATAATCCTGATCGTGTTGTGGCTTCTCGGTGCCTTGCACGGCGGCGCAGCGCCCCCACTTTAATATCCAGTAAAATCGAGGGGCGGCTTGATAACCGCCGCCCCGCTCTCCCCGGAAGGCCCCTGCTGATTTAGTCGAACGTGCACGCCTGGGGAAACTGCAGTTTTCCGTGGCAAAGCGAATAAGCGATTCTGTACTCGAAGCGACGGTTGCCTCGAAATGGTGGCTGGTCAGCCCGTGAACATTGACGCAAAGCAATCGCAGCATTGTCGCAGGCATCACCTGCTGCGCTTCACAATAGCTACTTGAGATCACCTCCGCGACAGGCCCCACATCCGCGAGCGCTCCCGTAACCGATCGTTCTGTTATGGCCGAAGTTGTCGGTAATCCGGCCAATCATCGAAGCTAAGCGCTGGCATTGGCGGCTGATCGCTAGTTTCGACACAAATTCGATTAAAGGAGCCGTCAGACATCATCGATACGGCGGCCGGCGGCAGTTGTCGCTGGGAGTTGAAATAGGAATTCGGTTTGCCTGAGTACCCGACAACACCTGATAAGCGATACTTTGTAGTGCGGGGCCGCCTGTGGCGGCAGTGCAACCCTGCGCTCGACCAAGAAACCCATGATCGCCTGGTGGCCGAGCTCATGGCGGCGCGTCGGTCCGTTCGCGATGCAAAAGCGGGCAGCCGCGAGATGGCTGACGCCCGTAAGCGGGTCAACCAAACAAAAGTAGCGCTTGGCGAGCGGGGAACTCCATGGTGGGACGACGGCGCTCCCGACTACAATCGCTACCTTGCCCGAAACACTCCGTACGCTGACTGGTATGCCCATCTACAGGATTGTTCATTCACCGCGAAACAATCTGGCGATGTGAAACGTTAATTGGCTCAGTCGGTTAAGCAATGCCGATTGAGCTGCCGACGGAAGCGCCGAGTGAGGGCACGGTCAACGCGCAACATCTCCTGGCATGCCCCTGCGGAAACGATGTTGCGGAGGACCGGATTTGACCCAATACTTTTTTCACCTGCGGACCGACGGCATCCTTGAATTGGATGAGGTCGGCGCAGATTTCAAGTCGGACGACCTAGCGGTTCTCGACGCGTCCAACGCCGTTCGAGAAATGGTGCTTGACGCCGTTGTCTCGGGAGACACGCCACTTGTTCAGCAGTTCGAAATCACTCGCGAAGATGGCACGATAGTAAGCATTCTTCCGTTCAGAGCAGTTATTCGCCTTGGCTGAGCGGATGTTGTCCGTCGCGCTTCGTCACCGAGATTACTCCACCGCCGGAGGACACGGGATGACGCACGCACGACGAATAGCTTCTTGGCGCAGTAATATTACGTAGACTCAAGATCGAGCAGGCAGAGCTGGTTGCCCCACCTGCTCGTGAAGATCAGCGGCTGGCGGTGAGCTTGAGGCGAGACACGCCTGCGGCCACATTAAGACCAGTGTTGGCCTCGCCGCTCAGCGGCTGCAGCGCGTAGTTCTTGGAGTTGCCGCCAACTAGGGCGTTTGCGCCCAGCCCAACGCCGACAGATGCTCCAGCGGATGCACCGACATAAGTTCCAGCCAGCGCTCCATCGCCAACTCGCGTCGGCGCTGTGTTAACGACGATCCAGCTCAGGTATGATTTGCCTGTGATGCCGACGTCGACGCCGAGCTTTCCGATTGTTCCAGTGTAGCGCTCGATCTTGCCCGTGCGCTGCTTGAAGCTGCACGTGACGGCTTTACTCGATCCGATGATCATTCCCATCCCGCCTGCGACTTCACAAGAAAGCGTCCCCAGTCGTTCTTTCGGCTCGGTAGCGGTAATGTGCTGCGCGGGATGTTTGGCTTGTTTGTGCATTGAGGCCGCGTTTACTTGCGACACAAGGGCAATCGAAGCTACTGCGGTAATTAGGATAGCGTTTCTCATTTCGAGGTCCTTTGTTGATTCCGTACAAGAAACGCCATCCATGACTATTCGTTCAAACAGCCCGTCGCTTTCCAACTTGGCCGAAGTGAGACAACTTCCTCTGCAACTCAAGCCAGAGCCTTCAATCCGACGCGCTGGACCCTGTTAAATTACATAGTCGGCCAGCGTTGATTACTCGTCTTCGTTCGCAAGTATGCTTCCGATACTATCACCCTCGCCTACGACAGCCTCGGCCTGGGCGTTATCGTCGAACGCGGCGAGCTGGACCATCATCGCCTTGGCGCGAAGAATTGAACTTCTTTCATCGATCTCTTGATCCGCGGCCATTCGAACTGTGATCAGTTCATTTCCCTCACCATGGAATTCTACCGTCACGGTGCCAGACGTGGTGTTGGCAACATTAGTATGCTTCAAATTCATGATCGTCCTCCGGTTTTCCTATGATGCAAAGTGTTCAGCTAGGAAGCGCAGTGCTTTTGAAGCTTCCTCGTGAGATATTGTGTGACCCACGCCTGGAACGACTTCCACGGTCACATCGAAACCAGCGGATTTCAGCTGGTTCGCCGCGGCGACCGACGCCGTCGCCGGAATTCTTCGATCCGCGCCCCCATGCAGTAGAAGTACCGGGGTTGCGTTCGCGGACGCCTTCGGCGGAAGTGGGAGAAGCCCGGCGAAACTGACGACCGCGCCGACCTTCCACCGACCGGACGCGATAGCATCGAGCCCCATGATTGCGCCTTGCGACACACCGACAAAAGCCACCTTATCGAGATCGTTCTCGAAACCCTCTCGTTCAACGATATCCCGGACCAAATCGTCGAAAGCTCGCCGAGCGCCCGCAATGCGGTCGGGGCGAAGGACTTGGTCATCGACATCAAACCACTCTCGGCCGCCCCCGCGATTGCGGAATGGAGCATCGGGCGAGACGAATTTCGTCCCTCCCAGAACTCTCTTCCACGAGGTGCCAAACGGTGCCATCACAGAGCCAGAACCTCGAAAGCCATGAAGGAAGATCACGAGGTGCGTAGGCCTGACGGCCGGTCGTTGTAGCGGAGCCCCCGAGGTAGCCGCGGGCTCGGGGGGAGAGGTGGTATCCTGTTGCCCGACCGCCTCCTCTGCGTTGGCATTTGCACAGCTCAATGCGATTGTGAGCGCGACCGCAACTTGGCACGTGGATTTCGATCTGCTGCTCGCCATGCGGTTCTCAATCTATGCGAAGCGATAACGTCAACCGAGACGTCGGGGCCCAGCCCACACGACTAGAGTTGACGTCCCTGATCCTGAGCTTGCAGTCGCGCGATGCGTTGACGATCGGCGATCGCTTCGCGTCGACGTCGCTCGTTTATCAAGTAATCGCGTGGGGAAAGCTGTGGCTGCTTCACTGTGCTGGTGCTTGCCTTCTCAGGTTGAAGGCCTCGTGCCGAATTCTCGGTCATGGATGTTTCCTCGATTGCGCGAAGAGAACGTCCAAGCTCGGAAAAAGATGCAGCGTCGCCGCATTTTCTTGAACCCCAAGTTTCGCGCTCTTGAAGACGGTGGCTTAGGCGCGCCCTTCCCTCGCCTGCAGCATCATCAGCGTAAGGTCATCGACCTCACGGTTCTCGGGAACGACGCTGGTCTCCGGCGTTGTCTGGACGTAGTCGGGATTGCCGCCTTGAGCGAACTGCCGGTTTGAATTCTTGGTTTCGGCGGTAGGGGATTGGGTGCTGCCACTATCATTACGGGACATTTTCAAGCTCCGTTCAGCGCGACGTGAAATCACGACGTCAAATGAGGCTGCGGCCAAATTGTTCCCGCTCGAAGAAGTTTGATCAGGGCTGGAGCGATTCCGCACGTCTGCGTATTCGAATTTCAATGCGTCGACGCTCTTGAACATCCCCTGCCTGCCCCGCAGTGAGCTTGTCACCTGGGACGACGAGCTGGGCGGCCGACATCGGTAACACCGTGACGTCTTTGAGATTTGCATTGGCCTTCAAGACATTCGCAACCGCGATTGCCCGGGCAAGCCCAAGTCCGGCGTTGTCCGCCGGCTGGAGAGCGTCGACCGGAAGCCGCCCGTCGATGACACCGATCGACGCGTCGTCGAGGTTGGAGGTGCTCCTGGCGACACGTTGCTCGTCAGTGTGACCGATCACCTCGACCACGTCGACCTTGTAGCGATCGAGGTTGTCGGCGATCTGGTCAGCGATCGAAGTCTCGAGTTTGCCCTCAAACTCAGGTGTCAGCGCAGCGCTCCCCGACGTGAAGTAGTAGCCCCCGGCTTCAGAGAGATTGATAATTGGAGGCCACTCGTGCGGTTGGATGTTGCCCTTGAGCATCTCCTCCAGTTTCCCCGGCGCTTGGTCGAGGGACACGTTGTTCTTGGCGAGGACCTTCGCGACGGCCGCGAGCTTTTCAAGATCGGCCGGACTCGCGTCATTCATCTTGAGCCTGTCTATGGTCTGGCGAGCAGACACCAGTTCACGCCATTCGCTCTCGAACTTGGCGCGGTCAGATGGCGTCATATGCGAACCAAGCTTCGACTGCGCCTCGACAAGCTGTGCCGACAACTCCTTGTTCTGTGTTTCCAGCTGAACCAGCCGCTGTTCGGCGGCCGTGCGCTGCTTGCGCTCGGCGGTGATCATCGCCGCAGCTACCAGCAGAAGGCAAAAAACGAGCAGAAGCATGGATTCGGCCATGGTGAGGCCAAGGATGAGGCCGCGGTTGTAGCCCTTGTGTTCGAGCTTGGGGCTCGCTTCCACTCGAGTCACCATCTGAACAGCCGCCGTTTTGGTTCAGCGCCGGCACCCGTTGGCGCGGAGCCGACATCCTCCAATGTACTGCTCGTAGCGTCTGCAACAATTTGATCGCTCACCGCGGCAACAACGTTGTCTGTATCCGCTGTAGACGAGCTACGCGGCTCGGCTTGGCGTTCAAGAGCTTCGGCAATGCGATCCAGTTTTCTGTCTATGCTGTTGAGCGGCTTGAGTGCCTCGTCGACCTTGGTGGCTTGAGAACGGGTCTCAGCTATCCCCTCCTCCATCCTCCGCAAATGCGCGTCGGTCATGTCCTTGATTGCTTCGACCGTGGGGGTTAGCTCCAACCGGATCACGTCCTCCGGTTTCCTGATTTCACCAAGGCGCGTGCCGACTCCCTCAACGGCCACGCCAAACTTGTCGATGATCGTGGAGAGCTTGTCCGTCGTTTCGGTGAGCTTCCTTGTTGCTTCCGCCGCCTGATCGGTGACCGACCTGTTGTGGTCCTCAATAATGGACGACAGTTTGGTTGCGGCTTCCTGGATCGGGATAATGGCCTCCTTCGAGATTGCCTCGATTACCTTTCGGATTTCCTCGCCGTTTTTCTCCGCCTGGCGGCCAATCTCTTCAAAGCCTTCCGTCAACATCTGATTGCTGACACGGCGATAGTTGGAGAACTCGCGCGCCGAGGTGTCGAGCTCGGTTCGCACGCGTCTTGTCATCTCAGCCAGCTCGTGGCGGGCACTGCGTTCGATGTCTATCGGATCGCGGCGCATCTGGTTGAATAGGATGCGCAAGGTCACGCCCGCGATCGTCGATGTCACCGCAATACCGAAGTTGCGGACGATCGTCTCAATAGAGGTTTCACCGGCAAATAGGTAGAGCGATACGCCAAGGCTGGAGAGCGTAAAGAGGAAGCCCATGTAGTAGAGATTGTCGCCCGCCTGCTCGTTGTGCAGACGGAAGCCCGCAAGCGCTATCGAGGCCAGGAAGTAAATGGCCATTAGAGCCAATGGTACCGCAGTCACGACAAGGGTGGACCAAGCGGCCAGCTTGGCCGACCAGATAAATGCCATCCCACCGATCGTCACGGCTGCGAACAGCACAATCGGAGCCCAGTCTCGAAATGCGGTCCTTCCGGTATCGCTTGTCGCCATTACTGCAACCCCTCCAAGCGGGTGAAGCCTGCGAAGTCCCCGTTGTTTTTCTCCACCCAGGATTTCCAGAACGTGGCGAGGTCCTCCATCTTGAATTTCTGACCCGGCCGCTGGAAGGCAAGGATTTTGACCTGCACTCCATCGAGGGAAGTCCGGAACTTCTCTCTCGCCGGGCTGGCTTCGAATTTGGTGACCGAAATCCCGTCGCGGTAGCTGGAAAAATCAGCCGTGTGCTCGACCATATCCGAGGCTATGTATAAGGTCTTATTTATCCCGGCAGGCAAAGGCTGAAAGGCCTCGAGATTTATCCGCTGGATGCCCGCCATGATCGGAGAGAACTCGCCAGAAGTCCCGGACCCGAGCTTCCCGGCGATATCGTCCAAAGGCTTCTGGAAACCCTTCTCCCAACGTTGCTGCACGAGTTTGGGATTGCTTGTCCATTCGTTGGCAAGGTCGCCGCTGCCAGGATTGCAGCCATGGAAGGTCCGCTCAAGCTTACCCTCCTCCGCAGTGAGAGCGAAAACGTCGATCGCGCCGTTGACAGGTACGCTTGAAACCAATCGCTGGAACTGGTTCTTGAGATCGATTGATGTCGCTTCAGAGATCGGATCGGTCACATCCAGCAAGATCGCTGTCTCGCTCGTCGGTCCCGTTGTTGGGCAAAGAGACGCCTTGTCCAACGAGATCGTAGACATCGCTTGGTACTTGAGCCACCCGAAGGCTCCGACCATGCCAAGGGCCACTGCCGAAAGTGCGATCGTTCCGATTACAGCGCCCGTCGAGAAGCCGCCTTTTCTTGTCCGATTGCTACGCCGCCTGTTCCGAGCCAACGCCTGTCTCCGGGAATAGATTGTCTAATTTGTGGTATTGCGCGACGGCGGCCTCGAAGGCGGAGCCGATCTTGCTGATTTGATCGCTGAGTTCGGCCTGGGCGAGCTGAATTCGCTCGGTCAAAACGCGATCGTCCCAGTCTTCGCTGGTCTTCACCACCGGGGTGATCCGCTCGAGCTTGTACGCGACTGCAAAATATTGGGGCTCGGCGTCCGTTCTCGCAGCACGGTTGGCCTCTCGATACGCGGTGAGGACAGAGTTCGCGGTCCGTTCGAGATGACTTTGATATTCGGCGAAAAGCCCCATGGTCCGCGTTCGGTGGGCGATGATCGCGGCAGATTCCTGACGACGTGAGCTCAGGTCCCTGACGATTTCCTCGATCTTGTCGTTGTGCTCGTCACGGATTTCGCGAAGGTTGTCGATCAAGTCGAGCTTTCCGGAAATGTAGTTCTGTCGCGCTTCGTCCAGCCGCCGTTGAACCCCAGCGAAACCAGGATATGGGTCGGTCAACATACACCCGTCGATGAATGCCAAAATCGAGAAGAAAATTCCGATGGCAAACAGCATCCACGAATTGAGTTCGACCAATCCAAGCGGCGTTTCCCGAATGCGGCGGATGACCTCAGTCCCTGCGCCCTCGATGATGGTGGCCGACACCTCGCGGTAGTGAGCCAAAGCAAGATTCACGGCGAGAGAGACGGCAATATAGGCAGCCAGGCCGAGCAAGCCGAATAGCTTCATCAGCCAGGATCGATGCACGAGATTGCGGACGCAGAAGATGGCAAACAGCAGTGCCGCGCCGATATTGAGGACAGCGAAGACGACGGCCTCCGTGATGCCACCGATAATACCCTGCTCGCTGCCTTTGGCGAGGAAGTTGCCGTTCATAACGATTTCGACGAAGACGAGTACAACGAGCAGGGCGATTTTGACACTTGTCGCGCCCGCACTGGGCACCTTCGCCGCGCGATCGAGCCGATGCTGCCGCTTGAACGACGTCATCTCGTCTTCGGCGATCTTGAGATCACGGCGCAAGCCATGCAGTTCGTCGACCCCACTGGCGATCTCGGCCTTGAAGTCCGAAAGACTGGACGCATTGGCCTGACGTATAAGTCCAAACTGCCCCTCGAAGTCCAGGTTTCGCAACCTGCCTTCAAATGTCTGAAACTGATCCTCGAGAACCTGGTAAGCCGACGCTTTCTCCTGCTCGACGCGGCCAACAACCCGCTGCTCGACTTCATCCAGGGACTGTGCCGAAGTTGCGGGGCGGTTCGCCTTTCCATTTCCCTCGCCCTTCTCACGGACGTCCAGCGTCTGGATAAGCTTGTCCGTGTCGAGCTGTGGGAAAATCTCCGTCGAGGCGCGGAAGTCGTGGTTGGATTCGCGAACGCCGGACCAGAGTTTGTTCAGTGCTTCAAACGGCAAGGCATCCTCGTCGGAAACATGGTTGCTAATGTGTTATGTTGAAAGGCGTATCTCAGCGGTTGTGATCGGTCCAGTGGCATTGGTGCTGGGAGGCTTTAATCGCCGAGCACGGTTAATCCATGTCACGGCGGCGACAGCCTAGCGCCACAGGGAGCATTATCCACGCATGCCCTCCAATGAGGGCTCTGCTCAGTAAGTCGCCGCTCCCGTCGCGATTGTTGGCAACGAGCGGCACTCGCCACCGCTCGTTGGCACGTTATCACACCCCGAAGGTGACATACCCCTGGTCGCTGATTGCCCAAGAGGGATTGAACGCGATCTCCCATGCATGGCCGTCGGGATCGGCTACGTAGCCGCGAAAACCGCCGTGAACAGGCGCGTCGGCTTTTCGTATCATCGTTCCACCCGCTGCAATGAGCTTATCCATCATGGGTACGACTTCATCGCTGCTGGAAACGTTGTGGGAAACAGACACCGCGGCTGCACTGGTCCCCGCCCTTCGGGTCATGTCGTCCTCTAGCGAGGACCTCTTGAACGTCCCGAGTACGAAGCCATTCATCTGATAAAAAACGATTTCCTCATTCTCGAAGATCGGCGTCCACCCGAATCCTTCGGTATAGAATTTGCGAGACCGAGCCATGTCCGATACGCCAAGGGTAATCGCGGAGATTTGCTGCTGCATAACCAAACACCTTTCGTTCGCCGGGCACATCGCCAGGCGTTCAAGGTCTTGGGCCGCCGATACCGACGGAAGGACCCGCTTAATGCGGGGGCCGGGCCAACCGCACCGAACCTAACCTGTTTTAGACGACGCCAATATCCCACAAGATAGCGGGAACGACAACCGTGTCGGGATTCTGGATGACGCGGAGAACCCGGCCCTTTTGGAGACAGCAACCAAAATTCGGGGAGAATGTCTTTCAGTCGTCCGCCTATCATAGCGCATCTGTGCCCGAAACACGTCGTGCTCGCGTCCGCACCCGGGGACCAAGTTGTCGCAGCCCCGTTGGCTAGACTATCTTCGAGAAGGAGCGCGTGTCCGAAATGCAAACGCGGCCCGACAGATGCCGAGCCACGTTGTCATCATCGTCTAAGGGATTGCCTAAGGGAGACCTTAGTCTTTGTGTTCAGGCATCGCCTTGAGCTGATCCTTCGTCCGAGCGGTCACGGCGTGCACTTCGCCACTTTCGTCACGCATCCAATCCAGGTCTGCGAACGGAACGGCGACAGGCTTCGCGCCGATGCCAAGGAAGCCGCCTACGTCGATGACTACGCTATTTATGCCGTGGATATGATCGACAGAGCCGACTTTGTGGTCGTCCGCACCGTAAACCGTTGCCCCTTCGAGGTTTTCAGCGGTGAGTTCGGCGGCGGTGAGACGGACGTGGTTGGTGTGGTCCATAACGATCTCCTTGGTCCGTTACGCACTAACAATCGTATCCAACGCCGTTTGTTCCCCGATGGCCCCATCAATCCATGAAATAACGGGTGCGCAAGGGTCCGGGGTTCAGTTATGAGCACACGCAACTTTGACGACATCCAACCGACGTCCGATGGAAACGCGAGGCCTGATGGAACGATGCAGTTTGGTGTGCCACGGGCCTCGGGGCGTTTGTCTCCGGTGGTTTCTTTGGGGAATCTCCCACCCTCACCCATCAGGTGAACGTCGCGAGTCCGATTTTCCGAGCCTATGTTGATTGCGTACGTGAAACTATGCCAGCGCCGCCGCGTTTACGAACAGAAAATTCACCATGTCTACTTATGTTCGCGCACCGTCAAACCATAACGGAAACCGGAGGTTCAATCGTGACGAAATCACCGCTGCTCATGATAACCGCGCTTGCCACAGTGCTTGCCGTTCTGGTCGCCATCAACCCCTTCGGTCGCAACTTGGTGATGCCACATCCGACAGAAACGGCAACTCCAAAGGCCTAGATCGGTCTGATCAAACTGCAATATCTCGAGCCGACAACGCTCGCAGCGATGTCCGAGATTCGAGCTAGGCAATTCGAAGGAGCTTCCCCTTCCAATACGATGACTCCGCAATCATCGACGACCGTAATCCTGGCATCGGTCAATTCGATCGCATACGCCAAAGCGGATGAGAGTGTGGCGGCTGCTCCAGCGAGGCCGGATAAGGGGCTAACGATGCTTAGTGCGTTTGCCTGAAACATTTGACATTTCCTCTTGCCTGGAAGAAACGCATAGCCCAGAAATTTGTTCATCCTGCGTTCATCTTGCAGAAATGCGCCGAGATGCTTGCGGGAAGTTCGGCCGCGTAAGAAGCGTTGCACGCCTTCCGGTTCGGCCGACAGGCCTGCAAAAGGACCCTCTTCCTCATTGATCCCACTACCGAATAGACCTTGGAACTGCTTTGCGCTGCAAAGCGGAAATGACCATCGGCAACACGGCTGACCCCGCTGCCGCAAGTGGGAGGGCGCGTAGCGCTTTCGTCGCTACGAAGCTCGCGGCCATGGCCGCCGCTAGCTTCGCCCAAGGGTAGTCGCCAAGGTGGGAGACGTTCGGTCCAGTCATGTCCGCCCCGCGTGATGATGCGGACGCCCGTCGGCTCGATGTGAACGGCCAGGCGGTAGCCGTCGATCTTCACCTCTGCGGGGTAGCGTTGATCGCGGGGCGGCTTCGCATTGAGCAATGCCAACGGGTGTTCCACGCGATACGGCATGGGATCAAGAAGCAGGTTGGGCTGTGATGGGTCGCGGCGCTGGCGGACAGGGCCGCGTATCGGCTTTTCGTCAGCGAGAAGCGGCTTTGAACTTAGTTTGTTTGCCATCCGTGGATTACATCAGATGTCTCTAATTTATCGGTTGCCGCATGCGATGAGGATGGTAGGATTCATGTGCTTGAGATGACCTCCTTCGGCCCCGCTGCGGCATACAGCGGGGTTTCTTTTTGTCAGCTCGCTTTCCTCATTTCATCCATATCGTCCGGGAGCACGTGCATGCCAGCCGCGTGAGCTGCCACTACGAATGCGGCACGCGCCGCTTGGGGATCGGTAGCGAACACCATCGCGTCAATCGAACGCGCAAGCGCACTATGGAATGCAGGCTTCGACTTGTCCGGCCACTGTGATGTGAGGAATTTGATCATCTCCTCGACGGTCTCAGCGGGGGCATACTGGCCGGCACCGTTGATTTCGACTTCGAGCGGCTCGATCGGTGTAAGGGGATACCTGATCATGACGCGTAACCTCGCGGACCTTGGATGCGAGTCAACTGACGGCAAAGTGATTCGTTCCGAATCAAATCAGCGGGTTGCGCAAATATCGCCTCTCGACTGCGGTGGAAAACTTCCGGCCACGCCCCACTTTCAGCCAAGCGCTCGGTCTCTCCTTTGCGCGGGGGAATTCCGACGTTCATTCATTTTCGGCAACATTTCTTAAAGTGCGCCACATTTACGACTCTGTAACCCTTAGGTAATGGCTTGGCCGCTATGATACTAAGAAGCTGCGATGTTGAATGGAGAGAGTATGCTTCGTGTATGGCGTCGTCTTAGTATCCCGTCGATGCTCCTACTGACCGCTTGCTCGACAACAGAACCTCTCGTGACGGCATCCACCACTCAGCCTAAGACCCCACCCCAAACCGACCAAGCCGTCATCGCCGAGACGGTCGGCCGTTCGGATGTGGGACTGCAGCCTTTGGCCTGGGCAAATCCGGCAACTGGAAGCGCTGGCGTCATTCAGCAGATTGAACCGACCGCCGATGGCGGCCAAGGCTGCAGACAATTCCTCACGACACACCAGACGATTACCGGCAGTTCGAGCCTCAATGGGGTCGCCTGCCCTGCTGAAGACCATCAATGGAAAATCAGCCGCTAACGGCCTTCGTCCAGGCCGCTGACCGCGCTGACGCAATCCATGACGTCGTCGGACACCAGCTGTCACTGCGTCCTTTTAAGATCGCAGTGCGTGATCCATAGGGGTCACGTCGGGGCTGGGTTGGACCAAGCTCATACTGCGATAGCTCCGGATGTAGGAAATACACCCCTTCAGAGCGGCCGCGTGAACATTCCGTTCACCTGACAGGCGAACCGAATAGGTCCCGATACTGTGTTGGTTGGCTCCGAAGATATTGGTTAGGCGCTTGCACAGTCTCTCCGAAATGAGCCGCGGCATGCCATGGCCAACGCGGATCGTAAAGGATTGCCCTCGCGACAGCGATAAGGTCAGCGTCGCCGGTAGTCAGAATACCTTCTACTTGCTCGAACTCTGTGATCAAACCAACGGCGATGACGGGAATGTCGACTGCCTGCTTGACGGCACGAGCGAGAGTTGTGACGAAGAGACAAAACGCCTGGGCAAACGCCCTCAAAAGGTGATGTAGATAGGGGTCTCCATCAACGGCTTTGCGCCTAATTAGACAATTGGATTGTTGCCTCGTCGGCCGCTCTATTCGCCGCGACCACAGCACCGGCAAGAAAGCCGGGCTCGACCGCGCTGGTCTCGCTTCCAGCCATGTACAGCCGTTGAGACCATTGCCCAAGCACCCAAGCCTTTTCTTCGGCAAGGAGATGGCCGCCAGCTAGTTGGTCAAGAGAGGTCGCCGTGTAGGGCTCGGCTGCTCAATCCTTCAGGAACCGACGCCTGGTCGCCAAAGATTCTGGTAAATTGCGCAATGCAGGCCTTCTTGAGTGCCGTTTCGCCAATCGCTTTCCGCTGCTTCGCTCCAGGCCCGAGAAAACCAAAGAGAGCGGCCGTTCCATCGTCAAGCGTGGCATCAGTTCGGCCTGACGAGAGGCCGGACTTTCGCCGCCGCGTTTCACCCGACGAGATTGAGCTGACGGTCGCTGTCGGGTCAAATGTCAGGGCTGGGCCTTATTTAGTGAACCCGAACAGCGCCAAGCTAAGTACGTCGTATGATCGCAGATGCTATGGCGGGCCCGCAAGAGCGGGCCATCTCATCCGAACTGGCCAAGATGCCGTAGACCTAAGTGTCGCCGGCGTTTAGTGCGCTTTACCGCCAGCCTCGCCGACGGCTTCAACGAAAATTACGCGAGCGTCATCTGCGCTCAGCCGACCGTCCAGCGCGGCTTTGCATGCCATGCGGGCGCGTAGGAACTTAATTCCACTCATGTTGGGCCATCGGTCTGTAAGGCACGTCATGGCCTCGAATGGGCCGCCGACGACCTTCTGTTCTTGGTGCGGGAAATTGACGGCAACTGGTGCATTCCAAGCATTGTTCGGCATCTTATCCTCCTAACGACGCGAAACTCTCATCTCCACAATTATCTAGGGAGCTGAACGCTACAGCAAAGCCGCGTATTTCGTTGGTACGGTCTCAGGCGGAATAGATTGCTCAAGCGCATTTCTAACGGAATCCGGTCAAGATCGTTGACTCCAGTATGAAATAGAACATAATAGGAACATTCAATTTTGTGAAGGGATTACGGCGATGACAAAGACGCCGATGGGACAGCTGTGGGCTGAAGAGACTGGCACATACTGGTCAAGCCCAAGCGAGGCGACGCTCGCAGAGGTCCATCCACTTCTGATGGCGGTCCTTCTCATGTTGCCGGACCACCCGGACTGGTCTTTGTACTCGGTGGATGTCTACGACATGGGTTCAGGCGCGCCCCTTGGGTCGTTCGAGATCGGCTTTGATCCAAGGAGTGGCAGAGCGTGCGGCTACTTCAACGCCGTGGGTTACGAACAACTTATGAGTAAGCCCTTGTGGTTCAATTGCTCCGGCGATGAGAGCGGTGTCATCGAGGGATTCTATTTGCTCATGAGAAATGCCGGGCATGTCCAGTAAGTCAGCTCAGCCGGCAACCCATGAGGTCGAGGCCGCCCTCGCCTACCATGAAGAGGATGCCAAGGCCACAATCGCGACGCTTCTCGGAGACATCGGGCATCTTCGACTGCAACTGGCATTGGCCGAGGCGGCAATGAGCCAAGGGATGACGCGCGGTTGGAAACCGAAATTCGAGCGCGATCTCTAGTGCACATGCAACGACACACCAAACCGCTGAAAGGAGTTTCAAATGAGCGACATCGATCGTCAGACTTTACAACGGGCACCAAAGCTGGTCGCCCATAAATGTTACTGCGGCGACTGGGCTGGCTTTGGCTTCAGCACAGCCGACTCCCAGGATTGGTGGTGCTGGAAGCACTACCCTTACAAGACCTCAGCCCGACTAGAGGCAGCGGAGATCGCTGCTGCATTGGCGAAAACCGCTGCGTAGCGCACTTCGTTCGCGCTTGCCCTGCCGCTGGATTAGATGTCGACGGCTGCCGCAATTTCGAGGACCGCCTCGTTCGGTTGCCAAAATGCCACGCCAAGCGATGGAAGCACAGATGCTCGATGCTACGAGACCGATCATTCATTGCAGAGCTGGTTGTGACCACTAAAACTCGCTGTCCAGCCAGAGTGGACTGAAAATGTTTCAGCGATCGAATATTCGACCAATAGTCCGGACGTTCTTCCATGGGGCGGCACCTTGCGCCGCTGCTTTCTTGCTAAACGGCGCGGACGTGCGCGCCCAGACCGCCACTCAGGTCGCGCCTTTCTCACTTGTCGCAGCCGAACTCGACTTGTTGGTGAGCGAGGATACAAGAGCGGCAAGAGTGGACGGCATTAGTTACTTCGTCATCGACGACCGTGGCGCTGTGGTACGAGGACCCGTCGTTATTGTGAAAGGGTCACCTCCTCCCGCTCGGGAGGCGTTCGAGCGGGATTTTCGTGCTGCGATATTGAAGGCAGCGCCTTTCGACCCAGTCAAGGAGTATGTTGGCAAAGTCCTAGTACTGCGCTTATCGACGTGCGGCTCTGGTGCGGACGCCTCTTGTGGGCATGAGCTCAAATCGACTCCACCAAAGGTCGTGCAAAGCTGGCGAGCCCAGAAATAGGAAGCTTGTTGGCCGAGGCGAGCCACTGGACGGTGTTCGCCGCTCCCCCCAACAGAGACTTCCTGGATTGTTCGGACAATTTGGGAGTCAGTAGTTACATCGGGCAGCGTGGAATGCCTTTTCCTCGGTTCGCTGGAATTGCCCGAGGACAAGGAAGCGCAGCCTGCTGTAAACCGCACGCCTTCGCATGCCAGTTACGTTGACGCGCTCTCAGGCGCTGTATTTCGCCCGAATATCGGTGTGACGTTGGATGGTTCACTCGGAACATGCCGCGCGGATTGAGCTCGACGTTTCCAGAACTCTTCCATCTCCGATATCTTTGCAATGAACTCACTGCGCGGGTTGTAGTAATCAGGGCGGGTTGGCAACGGCAATTGGTGGGCAGCGCAGATACGTTCCACGAGGTCCATCGCACGCAAGCCGAGGCGGGCAAAGTCATCCTGTCTGTGCTCGAACAGATCATTGAAGTCCGGCGGTTCGATTTCGATCGATTCCAGCGCATCGCGGACGTTTCGTAGCCGGTTAGGCAGCCACCTGATTTCGTCGGCGAGATCGCGGTTTAGAAGCGACCAGTCCGCGTCTTTGGGAAGCACGAGTACGGGATCATCGGAATGGAGGAAGAAGTTTTCAGGTTCATCGACGTCGTACTCAGGGTAATCGTGAGCTGCGATATAGCAGGCCCCGACGAAGTCATCGATCGCCAGCACCGACTGCATCGCGAGGTCGCGAGTTGCCTGGCCGTCTGAACTTCGTCGGGCTAACTCACCTCTCGCCCAGAGCCAAGCTCCAATCGACGTCGCGCCGATCAGGGCTCCGCCTGCGAAAGTCACTGCAGCTAGGTCGAAGGGGATCATGAGATGTCCTTGAGTGTCAGCTGTGGCTGACCGATAGGAGCACGATTCTCGGAAACAGAGAACGAGTGTTCGTCATCAAATTTGCATCTGCAAAGCAAAATAGAATGCAAGAACCCGGGTTAAGGCCGTTAAGGACCCAGAGACATAACTACTAAACGCAAGAAAATTCCAATCGATAGGCGGCTCTCCTAAACGAGTCTCGGACGAAAACGTTCAGCGTAAGCCTAATTTTCGATTTCGAAATTTGATGAGTGAGGACTTCACAAGCTCGTAGCCGCCCCATGCATTGTTCGTTCAAGCCGAACCAAACCCGCGGAGGAGACCAGCTAGCTTCAAACTCAGCTTTCGAGCTTCGGAACTCAAGACACTGTTAACGCGTTCCTTTTCGCACTTAGATAGGAGTGAAACAGCGCATGTCCACAGGTAACAACGCTCGCCGCCGCATGTACGCCTTCGTAGCAGTGATTTTCGCAGCAGGGATTGTGATCGCGGGTGCCTATGTCATTCTGGCCAAGCCGGGCGAGAGTGCAGATAAGTCGGTCTCCGAGGTGGTCAATCCGAACAGCTAGCGAGCGGGAGCGGTGTCTTGGGAAGGGTATTTGTAACAGGGTCGACTGACGGTCTAGGCCTTGCAGCGGCGCGGAGCTTGGCGCGTGCTGGACACGAGGTTGTCCTGCACGCACGCTCTAGACAGAGGGCTGATGCCGTTTCCCGCCTCCTCCCAGACGCTCGGCACGTGGTTATTGGCGATCTGAGCAACGCTAATGACGTTCGGTCGCTTGCATCGCAGGTGAACGATATCGGCCGCATGAACGCCATCATCCACAACGCAGGTGTCTACTTGCAACCTGACCGAGGCACCACGGCCGAGGGGCATGCGACGACCATCGCGGTGAATACCCTCGCCCCTTACATGTTAACTGCCCTCATCGAGCGGCCCGACCGCCTGGTTTACCTCAGCAGCGGCATGCATCGGAGCGGTGACAGCTCATTGTCCGACATCGATTGGCAGACCCGGAGGTGGCAGGCGAGTACCGCGTATTCCGAGAGCAAGCTGCATGTCGCGGCCTTGGCATTCGCATTCGCAAGACTTTGGCCTGATACGTTGAGCAACGCCGTCGATCCGGGCTGGGTACCGACGAAGATGGGCGGGCCGAGCGCGACCGATGATCTTGAGATGGGTCATCAAACCCAAGTGTGGCTCGCGGTTCAGGACGACCGGGAGGCCATGACATCTGGAGGGTATTGGTATCATCGACAGCACCAGCAGCCCTCACCTGCGGTACGAGACGTCCGGTTTCAGGACAGTCTGATACAGCGCCTCGCAGAAATGACCGGGGTCACGCTCAAGTGACACTCCCTCCCGAGCAACCCGAGCAGTTCTATGAAGGCCGACGACCTACCTAGCCTGGGCAGTCGGTTCACGGCCCACTTCGGACGTCGGTCGAGGAGAAACAAAATTGAGGGTGATCCGAATAGTCGCGAACGTCGCCACGCCCGATACGGAGCTAGCCAGGTCATTCTACGGCGACCTACTTGGCCTTGACGTCGTGATGAATCAGGGTCGGATCGCCACATTCGCAACGACGGTGATCGGTAGACAGCAAATCAGCTTCGCATCTGAGGGCGGCTCAGGAACAGCTGTTCCTGACCTTTCGATCGAGTTCGACAATGTTGAAGCCCTCTACGAGCGAACTCGTGCAATGGGATTCGATATCGTCTATCCGCTCACGGACAAACCGTGGGGCGTCCGCCGATTCTATGCGCGCGACCCTTTCGGTAGGGTGGTGAATATCCTGTCCCACATCACATAAATCCCGCGTTACGTAGAAAATGCCACAGAGACAAAAGCTGCTTTTCGATCAGCTGCGGTCACCTCTTTCGTTCATCCTTGGGAGAGTTGCGGTCCCGCTGCAGAGCAGCGATGATCAAAGGCGCTGCCGCAATGACAATACGCCCAAGCGGCACCCGGCGAACGACGCGGGTTGATACTGCGCTGCCGGCGATGCCGGCAATCACTTTCCCCCAAGGGAATGACCCAGACGTCTCCGCATTATCCGACTTCATTGTCCTTTTCAGCATGTCTAATTCCTAAATCTGCCCCGCGCCACCTGGCCTTTTGGGAGGCAACTACCGAGAACCAATACCTAACCGCGTAAACGGGCTGGCGACGTTAAAGGTTCAATCGACGATCCATGGAGGCATCCCTTTCGAAGACGCTGCTCGGCGTTCTAAGCAGCATCGCCTCAACGATCCCTTGAATTCTGCTCTTGAGCGCAGCCTACCGTGCGGCGAACTCGCCTACTATCGATTGAAGCGTTCAGCCTACCGTCGTTTTATCACGCGCGACGTTCGCATGACGAAGAAGTACGAGGGCCTCGGCATAAATCTCGCGACGTCGCTCTTCTCGCATCGAATATAGCCGCTTGCGTTCGTTCGGGGAAACTCGGCTGCTTGGGCTTTGTGGCTTGATGTCCTCGGCTTCCACAAGGTCGATCAGCAGGTTTCTCATGACGCCGTTGAGTTCGCGAAGGTCGCGTAGCTCCGAAGTCATAGGCGAGGCCTCTAGCCTTCTGGCGATAGCTTCGTCGATGGATTTCTCTGCAAGCCTCGTCTTCACGGCGAAATAGCGAACAATGGCGATCGCACAGATCGAAGCCAATGCGAGTACGACGACGACAATCATGGGAGCATCTCCTGATACCAACTGTAGATCGTCATCCTCCTATCAATGTTCAATATCCAACCGCCGCTTTACCGACACAAAACTGCCCTTCGCGAATTCGAAACTCATGCGAAAGCGGGGTGAGTTGAACCAATTATGGCCTGCTTCGTTGTGCTGGAAACCAGGAGAGCTATCCATGTTTCAGCAGCAGACGTTCGGTCACGATCATTCCCTCGCCGGCAACGAAGCGTGGGTTCTGCACGCTGCAAACGAGGCGGTCAGCGAATTCGTTCGCTTCGTCCGGGACAATAACGTTGGAAACGATCTCGTCGACGAAATCGAACTTCCTTTCCCCAAGCCAGTACTGATCGAAGCATTCAAGCGGGTAATCGTTGCCGAGCAGCGACCGGAAATGCGTGCACTGCTGCTCAAAGCCGGACTGATGCTGTCTCATTACCACGTCGGACTTGGCGAACGCATAAAGGTGACGCCGATCGCTTCTCACAGGCGCGAAAAGTCGGAAGACCCGAGGTTCGAAGTCAAATTTAAGCGCACGCTGCTGTTTACAGCTGCGGAGAAATCGCGGTTGGCGAAAGCCTATCAGGAGGCGCTGAAACGCGCCCTGCACTGACAGCAAGCTGCCTCTAACGTGCCGGCTTTCCACCGGCCTTCGAAAAACGCCCTTGAAATGGTACGGAGCGATTGGCGACGGCTCGGTTCCTACCACCGCTCTTCGCAAGGTAAAGAGCCTTATCCGCGCGCGATATCATATCGCTCATTTCAGAGGCATCGATACGCGAGGTAAACGAGACACCAATACTTGCTGTCATCGTCATTGAATTCTCGCCTTCCAGCGGAATACGCATGGCTTCAATCCGCCTGCACACGAAAGCCGCATCCAGCAAAGCCTGGCCCTCGTTATCGGCGTTGTAGACGATCACGAACTCTTCGCCTCCATATCTCGCCGCCATTGAGTTCGGGAGGTGATCTAGAGAGAGAAGAAGGAGGGCCAGACTCTGGAGGCATTGGTCACCGACCTGGTGTCCGTAGCGGTCATTGATGGATTTGAAGTGATCCAGGTCGATCAGCAATACCGCAGTGCCGCCAATCTTGCTGTTGTTGGCAAGCGCGGACTGCAAAAAGGTCTCGAATGTCCGACGGTTCGCTAGTCCGGTCAGCGGGTCTTCCTCGGCGAGCGCCTGCAGTACCACGTTCTTCCGTCGGAGTTCGCTTGCGGTATCCCCATAGGAAAGGACGGCGTCTCCGATCATCGCAAGCTCCGAAAGAACCGGGCGCGTTTGAACGGGGATGGTTTGGCTGTTTTCGCTGATCTTCTTTAGGTTTCCGATTGCCGAAAGGATGGGCTTTGCGAGATGCCGTCGAGCCAGCAGCAGCAAGACGACGCAGAAAAATCCGGGCATCACCAGAGTCACCAAGACGGTGTTCCTAGTGCTTGCGGCTCCTGCCTCGATCTCCTGTGCAAGCCTGTCGGCAGCGAGTGCAGCGTCTCCGCTGAGTTCCTTCCCCATCTCGTCGATAGTTTTGATCGCTTCGCTGTACGCGGCGGTCGCACGTTCTTCAAAGGTGAAGGCGGTGGTGTTCTGCCCAGCGCTGTCACGGGCTTGCTGCCGAGCGGCGGCGATCTCTTTCGCAAGGGTCGCCACGTTTTTCAATCCGGAAACGACACGCTCACCTGCATCGAAAGGAAAGCCCTGTGCTAGTGCCTGTATTTGAAGCTGGATTTGCCGTTCGAGGCGTCGGTCGCGTGCGAGATAGATCGCCCTGACAAGAGACGCCAAGCGCTCGGCTTTAACGGCATTGCGGGTTTGCGAGAGGATCAGCGGCAACTGCGTCTCGCGGGTGAACCTGGCTTCGCGTTCGATTTTTGTCAGCAGAACGCCAGTGAAAATGGCTGCCGCGCAGGTATAAACGAGCGCAATTAGGAAAAGCCCCCTGCCCGCTGACCTAAGCGAGATTTGACGCGACGACCGCCACCGTGACCAGGACCTCAACATTGGCAGCCTTAGTAGATGCTGAAGGGGAAGTAGGCGTCATTGATCCGGTCGTATGTGCCGTTGAGCTTGATTTCCTTGAGAGCTGCATTCACGCGGGCGAGAAGCGCCTGGTTGCCCTTGTGGGCGGTGATGTGTGCAGAGCTTTGCAGGAAGTCGCTCGAGATCGGGTCTCCGACGTAGCTGTAGGCAGACCCTTCTGGCGTCTCCATGAATGTCAGGAGCTCAATAGCATCACCGATGAGGAGATCGGCCTTCTTCTCGATCAGAAGTTTTCGTGCAGCTGGCTGGTCTTCGCCAAGCAGGATCGTGCTCTTGGAATAAGCCTTCTTGAGATACTCGGCTTGGATCGTCCCGCTCTCCACGGCGATCCGCACGCCTGCCAGCGCCTCGGGTGAGCTGTCCTGGAACTTCTCATCGCCCACCAGGACGGAGTGTGAGCGGTAATAGGGCTCGGAGAAATCAATCCGAGCAGCGCGCTCTTTCGAGTAAGCCATACTGGCTACGATCAGATCGTATTTGTTCGCTTCCAAACCTCCAATGATGTCGTTCCACGGAACGGCCTGGAAGGTGCAATCCACATACATTTTGGCACAGATCGCCTTGGCAATGTCGACGTCAAATCCCTTGAGCTCGCCCTTGTCGATGAAGTTGAACGGTGGGTAAGCGCCTTCGGTCGCTATGCGTAGCGTTTCCGCTTGGCCTTGGCATACGGCAAAGATGAGCGTCAGGCCCAAAGCGATACTCAACCGTCCAAGCATAGTGCGATCTCCTCAATGCTCGATTGTAACAAGCGGAGACTAATAAACCTTTTCAACCATTGCTTAAATTTCGAGGTCTACGTCTGACAATGTGTCGAGATTTGGTGCACGGCCGGAATGAGCATCGCGAGGTGCGCTGCAAATCGAAACACCTCGAGATTGCGCCCCTGCGCCGCCTGCAGTTCCCCGCCATCCGTTCACGACTTCGCGCCGAGCGGAGTTCGAGCTGCGCGGTGTCCAATCGGCATATGCAAATAGCAGCCGGAACCCTTTCGGATTTCTTCTGTTTTCTTGCAAACGCAAGGAGATTTCGTATGGCAAAAGATCTCGACCGGGACCAGATATGGAAAGACTTCGAAGACGCCGTCAACATGACGCCTTCGGCTCTCGAAAAGTGGCTGGGGACCGACGAGAGCCGCGAAAACGGGTGGAAAGAGGACGACGGGAGCGAGACCATCGGCCACCATTCGGGTCGCCGGATCGTCGCCATCAAAGGCAAGAAGAAGGCCGATCTTTCTGACGAGGACTACGAGCACATGCGCAAGGTCGTGGGATACGTTCACCGTCACTTGAAACAAGACGGCCCGAAAGAGGACAAAGAGCACTCCCCCTGGCGGTACTCGCTCATGAACTGGGGTCACGATCCGCTGAAGAGGGGATGATGGCACCCGCATAGCTCGGCGACTGCGGACCACTATGCTTATTGTCGATCAGGGCTTTCCGTACAACCAGTGTCTCCGATGCGGCCATCAGCTCGCGCCGTTGAGCGGGTTTGCCAAGTTTCGTTAGGAAGGATCGCCGGGATGAACCCCGGTCGAAAGCTCAATCTATTCAGGCCAATTCGAACGATCGCGGGAACAACCTAGTCCCATCGTGGTTCCTGCTCCGCTCAGAGCGTACAGGAGACGTCACATGAAGGCATTCGGCATTGCGTACATCGCGACACTCGCTTCTTTTCTGCTCATCGATGCGGTGTGGCTGGGCTTGCTGGCAAAGAATTTCTATCGTCAGCAACTTGGCGAGCTTATGCTGCCCTCCCCCAGCCTCACGGTTGCCGCGGCCTTCTACGTGGTTTTTGCGATTTCGATCGTGGTACTTGCGGTGCGTCCGGGTCTCGGTGCAGGTTCGGTGTGGGTCGCGGTCGGATACGGCGCTGTCCTTGGGCTTGCGGCATACGGAACCTACGACATGACGAATCTTTCGACGCTGAAGGGATGGCCCGTTAGTCTGAGCATTGTCGATATGATCTGGGGAACCGTCCTCACCAGCGTTGCAAGCGCCTGCGGATACGCGGCAGTCCGGGCCATCGCGTAGGGAAACACCGCATTGACGAGTAGCCGGACCTGCACCATCTATTCGACATGCCCAAAAAAGAGAAGAACGACGTTGAACTCATAAGGGGGTGGACGCTGCTTACGTCAGCGACACTTGGGTCTGCAGTGCGCGCGAAGGGTATCCTGCAAGAAATACAGGCCCGTTGACCTTGCCCCGTTGAACTAATCCATTTTGAAGTAAGCTCTGGCCCATCGAGAGGACCAGAGAATGAAGCGCAACCGTTTCACGGACGAACAGATTATCGGCATTCTGAAGGAGCACGAGGCTGGCACGCCGGTCTCGGAGCTTTGCCGCAAGCACGGCGTCAGCGATGCCAGCATCTATAAATGGAAAGCGAAGTTCGGCGGCATGGAAGTGTCGGAAGCCAAGCGGCTGAAGACGCTGGAGGACGAGAACACGAAGCTGAAACGGCTCCTGGCAGACGCCATGCTCGACAATGCCGCTTTGAAAGACCTTTTGGGAAAGAAGTGGTGACGCCCGCAGCAAGGCGGAAGGCTGTCGCTCATCTGATGGATCACCACCAGATGAGCGAACGGCGGGCGTGTAAAACCATCGGCTTTTGCCGGATGACGATCCGTTACGAAACCAGGCGCAGCGATGACCATGACCTTCGCGAGCGGATGAAGGCGCTAGCGCATGAACGCCGCCGCTTTGGATATCGACGCCTTCATGTGCTGCTCAGGCGTGAGGGGCACCTTGTGAACCACAAGCGGCTCTTCCGGCTCTATCGGGAAGAGAAGCTGACCGTGCGCAAGCGCGGCGGTCGGAAGCGAGCGATCGGCACACGAGCACCGATGCTGATCCCGCTTGCCGCCAATGATCGCTGGTCACTGGACTTCGTGTCGGATCAACTCACCGATGGTCGCAGGTTCCGGGTGCTGACCGTCGTCGACGATTGGACCAGAGAATGCCTGGGCCTCGTCGCCGATACGTCTCTTTCCGGCCTGCGGGTTGCCCGTGAGCTGGACCGGATCATCGAGGGACGAGGCAAGCCGAAGATGATTGTCAGCGACAATGGCAGCGAGTTCACCAGCAATGCGATCCTGCAATGGACTGATCGGGCCAAGGTGGACTGGCACTATATCGCGCCGGGCAAGCCGATCCAGAATGCCTTCATCGAGAGCTTCAATGGGCGGCTGCGAGACGAGTTCCTGAATGAAACGCTCTTCTCGTCACTGCCCCATGCCCGATCAGCGCTTTCAAACTGGCGCAGCGATTACAACGATCATCGACCGCATTCTGGCCTCGGCTGGCTGACACCGGCCGAGTTCGCTCAGACCATCAACCCGCGTCGTGATGCGGTGCTGCGCAGCCGGAACGGCTCCGCACCGCAACCCGCCGCTACCGCCGCAATTACAGCAACCCAGAACCGCTGGAGCGAACTCAAAACTGGATAAAACTTGGGGGCAAGGTCACCGTCTTCCCGCGCCTTCAAAGAAGTCTATATCGTTGGAAGGCGTCGAACTGACACTGTCGATGCCGACCAGCAGTAAATCCGCATTCAATGCTGCAGTGGCCATTATATCGAATACTGTCGCAGAAGCCGAGAACCTGCCTGTCATACCGCGCGAAATTCAGGACATCCTGACGATCAAGCCGACCGAGAGGCACCGCTGGCTTGCGGACGGCCGTCTTCCTAGTGCGGGAACCCGGACCGTCAGTTGAACGGGCGCGCTCGGCAAATCACCTTCCACGTCTTCGATCCTAAGGTCGTTGAGGACTTGCTCGACCGGGGAATTGTTGACGAGTGGCGCGTGGAAGACGCTGAAGCAAAGGCAGAAAAGCGTCGCAGGACGGCCTACGAGGCAAAGTTGGCGAAGTCCGCAAAGGCCGCCAAGAAGAAAAAAGTCAAGCCGACGAAGGCAGACGACGCGGCTTCGCAGCTAAGAGGCTGGGAGGAGTTCGACGTCGATGGGTTGCTACGCTAACTGCGACAGCTAGCTATTCCTCGCGCCCGCCATTTGATGAGATATCCGAAGCCTGGCCCGATTAGGATTCCGCCAATCACCCACTCGACCAAGGTCAGAGGAGTTTCGTCGGGGTCGTGTCCGGTAAGATATAGGAAAAGAAAAAACGCAGCGACGCCGACGACTATCAGCGACAATGCAACGAAGAGATTTTTGCGCGACCCCCGCATGGGTATCCTTTTCCAAACCGAGAGTGTGACAAGCTAGTGTACTTTACCGTCCCGGCAACGCCAGCTCCTTGGCACTGCGATCTCCCAATCGTCATCCAGTCAGGCGCTGCCTGGTACCGCTGAGCGGTCGAGACAATCCAGTGCCTTCGTGGTCGCGTGGCTCCACTCAATGCACGTTATCGCATTTGTCGGTCGTTCTCGTCCGCCGGATCGAAATTGATGTCCCAATCCTTGACGGGCTTCTTGCCGGGCGGCGTCTTGTGTCCGGTCGCGTCTTCGGAGCCGGTTATGACCGTCGGTTTAGCGCTGTGGACGCCCGTGGACTTCCGGTCGGCGACCGACTTTGCGAACTGGCCCTTGGCGTCCCTCTCGATCTCGGACATATCAGTCGCCTTTCTGCTTGAGGCCGTCAGAAACATTCTTGACCTTCGGATCGCTATTTGCCTCGTCGTTCGCGTCCCGCGCCTTGTCGGGGTCGTCCTTTGCCGGCATGTAACCGGGGGGTCTGGTTTCTTGCGGCCCTTCCCAGCGCGGTGACTGATCGGTGGTGCCGGGAGCACCGTCTTTCGGCTTGTTAATACCCATTTGCCTTCTCCATGTTCGACACACAGGTAACCTTCAAGCGTTTGGCTTGTTCCCCGAGAGTTTTCGGCAACGGAACCATCTAGCGCGCGCGACATTCAAGGTCAGGCGTCGCTGCACCTCCACCAGCCACACGTCGCGGCGCGAGTTCGAGATTTGACGACCCAGAAAGACAAGATGACCAAGACCGACTGGCCTAGAGAGCCGCTGGAAGAGGATACCGTCGAAACGCTACACGGCATCTTGTCGACATGGTGCGATCAGTTTGGTTGCGCCATGGGCAGTGAAGAAGTCAGCTCACGGCGAAAATGCTTGTGGGCTGGTTCGAGTTCGGCATCGATGACGAGCGTGAATTGACGCGGATTGTTCGCTACAAGGCGATGCGAGACCTCAAGACGCCCGAGTGAACTTGACGGGCAAAATTGCCCAAGTTCGAAGATCGAAAGACCCACCGCTCAGCGTGTTGGAGGCTCGTCATCGGCCACAGAGCGCGAGCGAATGTAGTCGGAAAGTCCTGGTCGTCCGCCAGTTTTTGCTGAAACTCGGCGTCTTCCATTTTGCCGGATCGATACGCGTTGATTATGGCTTGCTGGTCGCTGCTGAGTTTCGCCGTAGCATTGCTGTCGGGTGCTACGACACCCAGTTCGGTCAAGAGCCCGCCCAGGCCGTCGCCTTTCTCATCCGCACTCATTGCTGTCTCCTGTGATTACGATTTAAGCCTCTGGTGTCTGCAAAACTCTTTGCGCGCTTGCACCTAGAAAGCTGCCGATTGGGCTTTCACCGACCGCCCGGGTCAGTTCTTCGGCGCTTTGCGGTTACGGTCAACTTCACCGTCTTTCGTCATCTCCGGCGGCGTCGCGGGCGTTTTGGTCGCCCCTGTCGCACTTTCGTCTTCCATCGGCGTTTTTGCCTGATCTTCCAGCTTCTTCTCTGCCATCGTTTCCATCCTTCGAAAATTTCACCGTTTTGGGAACGAAGCTGCGGCCTGACTGTTCCCCGAGAACGGACGATCAATGTCCAACAGAGGGGTTCAGCGTGACGAATATCGAATGCGACGTAGCAATCATCGGAGCGGGTACCGCTGGGCTCTCCGCTGAGCGAAGCGCGCGGCGAGCCGGGGCCAAGACACTACTGATAGACGACAAGTTTGCGGGGACGACCTGTGCGTCTGTCGGGTGCATGCCCTCTAAACTGCTGCTTGCCGCGGCAAAGGCTGCCCACGGTGTCCGGTCGGCCTCGGAGTTCGGCGTTGTGACGTCAGGCGTCGTCATCGAGGGCAAACAGGTCATGGATCGGGTGCGTCGGCTGCGAGACGAGTTCGTTGCCGATACGCTGAAATCAATCGACAAAATCCGTGGCGACAGCAAGCTCCGCGGCTTCGCCCGATTTCGTGATGCCACAACCCTTGAGGTTGACGGCACGAAGGTCAGCGCGAAGGCCATCATCATCGCCACCGGCTCGACGCCCTCAGTGCCCGACACATTCAAAGGTCTCGACAACGTCCTCACCAACGAGACGGTATTCGAGCTCCTGGACCTGCCCAGTTCCCTGGCTGTCATTGGAGCCGGCCCTCTCGGCCTCGAGCTGGCGCAAGCGTTCTCGCGCCTCGGCGTCGACGTGGAGGTTTTCGACGAGGGAAAGAGGCTGGCTGGTTTGAAGGACGGACATGTAACCGCGTCGCTCCGCGCCGCCCTCGAACGTGAGATGCAAATCCACACCGAGGTCGAAATTCAAGCTGAGGCCGAAGGCAAGACTACGGTGCTCAGCTGGTCCGGACAAACCAACGGCAAGCGAACTTTCAGCCATGTCTTGGTCGCGACGGGACGGCCTCCCAACCTGAAACACCTCGATCTGAAGGCCACAGGTCTGGAACTGGACGACCACGACATACCCGTCTTCGATCGGACAACCATGCAATGCGGCCGGTCGTCGATCTTCATGGCGGGCGACGTCGATTCGGACGCGCCGGTTCTTCACGAGGCCAGCGCCGAAGGAGCGATAGCGGGCTATAGCGCAGCAAAATTCCCGCTCGTTAAACCCTCGAAGCGCGGACCGGCTTTTGCGGTCACCTTCACCGATCCTGTCAGCGCGTTCATCGGGAAAGCCCCCTCCGACGATACCGTCGTCGGTCAGTCCGACTATGCAGACCAAGGGCGCGCCAAGGTAGAGGCGAAAAATGTTGGTTTGGTTCGCCTTTACGCTGACGGGTCAGGACGGCTGACCGGAGCGGAATTAGCAACGCCGGCGGGCGACCATTTGGCTCATCTCCTCGCGTGGGCGATGGAAGATGGACAGACCGCCATGCAACTGTTGGATCGCCCGTTCTACCATCCCACATACGAGGAAGGTCTAAGATCCGCGCTAAGGGAAATCTGCGATGCGACGGAGCTTGCATTTGGAGATGATCGCGACATGGGTTCGGCTCCGGGGGTTTAGGAGCAAGGTACTCTCTTCGTTTTCGGTCTCGGGACGTCGTTCGGTGCCCTTCGAGCAAAGGGCGCTTTCCGCTCCATCGCGTTTGTCGCACTCGCGGGTCTGACGCATGACCTGTTTCCCAACCCTACCCCACACGCTCTCCAGCCCGCACCGCGCCTTTCAGGCGATTGCCCGACGGCGCAAGCGGGCACACGTAACGGCTGGAGTAGGA
>UCEU01000005.1 GCA_900471485.1 Hyphomicrobiales bacterium | reverse complement strand
GAGGGTTGGGAGGGGTCTTTATCCTACGCGCTCACATCGAACGTTTGTAAAAAGCTTGTCGTGACGGACGCAGATCCAACACGCCAGCTACGCCGTCATAGAAAACTCATAGACCGGAAAATACAGGCTTCGCAGCAAGCCTTACTGCAGCAGGTTCCACCACTGCTTGCCGGAGCCGGCGATGGCGGCTTCCTTCTTTTTCTTCTTCGCCTTCTTCAGCTCGGGTTCACCGAGATCGTCGAGCTTGGTCGGATCATCGACCTGGCGGTATTCGGTCGGCGGATCGGAGATGTAGCGGCGCTGGTCGATATAGGCGCCCTTCTGGATGGCGCGGGCTTCGCGGTAGGCCTTGGTCTGGGCTTCCGTCGTGCGGCGGCCGCCTTCGATCTGGTTGTTGGCGAGCGGCGACTGGTAGCTGGACTTGTCGCTGTTCTCGTCGGCTTCCTTGACGAGGCGGGCGCGGGTTTCCTCAGGCGATTCGATCCACTGCGGATTTTCCTTGCTGGCGATCGTCTGCTGCGGCTCGACCAGCGCTTCGCGCGAGGCCTGGGCGGGAACCACAAGACCCGGGCGCGGCTGGTACTTGACGCCCTTGTTCTTCGGCTCGGCACCGGTCAGCGAGGTGGATTGTCCGAGGTCGTCGGTCAGCTGCTGGAATGCGGTCTTGTCCGTACCGTAGCGGGGGCTGCTCGTGCAGCTCGACATCATCGCAGTGCCTGCCATCGCAACAGTCAGGCAAGCGCCCAAGCGGAACCAACGCGTCGATAACATGAAAACCCTTCCAGCCATGCCGGTGCAATCATCGCCCAAAACCGGACATCCTCCCCCTGACGGAAAAATCCGGCCAATTTCAGGCAGCTTTTACCGGATGAACCGCGATTGCGCAATTCATCCGGTAACTTTCTTCGGTTTATGCGGCAAGTTCGCGCAATGCGGCAGCATCGCGGGCCGACACATCGGGGTATTCCGGATCGGAGCCGACATCCGTCGTGATGCGCCACGAGCGGGCGCATTTGACGCCCTCGGCGAGCTTCGGCTCGACGCTGACACCTGCCACTTCGGTGAGGCGGAACGCATCCGCCGGGCCTTCATTGCCCTCAATGACGATCCCCGAGGTGATGCAGATCTCCTCGAAGTCCTGGCCCTCGAGCGCCTTCAGGAGCTCGGCGTCGGCGATGTGGACGACCGGGGCCGCTTCCAGCGAGGAGCCGATGCGCTTGTCCTTGCGCTCGATTTCGAGAGCACCGGTGACGACCGTACGGACGGCGCGGATCTTCTTCCACTTCTCGGCGAGCGCCTCGTTCTTCCAGCTGGCCGGAACTTCCGGGAACTGCTCGAGGTGGACGGAGACGGCACCGGGGTTGCGCGACAGCCATGCCTCTTCGGTGGTGAAGGGCAGCATCGGGGCCAGCCAGGTCACCATGCAATCGAAGATGTTGCGGATGACATGGAGCGAGGCACGGCGGCGCAGGCTGGATGGCGCATCGCAATAGAGCGCATCCTTGCGGACGTCGAAGTAGAAGGCCGAAAGCTCGACATTGGCGAAGTCGATCAGCGCGCGGGCGATCTTCTTGAAATCGAAGGCGTCGTAGTTCTCGCGCACCAGCTGGTCGAGTTCGGCCAGACGATGGAGCATCAGCTGCTCCAGCTCCGGCATTTCGGAGACTTCAAAGGTCTCGCCCTTGTCGTGTGCCAAAGTGCCGAGCATCCAGCGGATGGTGTTGCGCAGCTTTCTATAAGCATCGACATTGGTCTGGATGATCGTCTTGCCGACGCGCAGGTCGTCGGCGTAGTCGGATGTCATGACCCAGAGGCGCAGGATGTCGGCGCCCGCATCCTTCATGATCTCCTGCGGCGAGGTGACGTTGCCCTTGGACTTCGACATCTTCTCGCCCTTCTCGTCCATGGTGAAGCCATGGGTGAGGACGGCATTGTAAGGTGCGCGGCCACGGGTGGCGGCCGATTCCAGCAGCGACGAGTGGAACCAGCCGCGATGCTGGTCGGAGCCTTCGAGATAGAGATCGGCCGGCCACTTCAGGTCCGGGCGGTCCTCCAGCGTGAAGGTATGGGTCGAGCCACTGTCGAACCAGACATCGAGGATGTCCATGACCTGGGTCCACTTGGCATGGTCGTGACCGTTGCCGAGGAAGCGATCCTTGGCGCCTTCGGCGAACCAGGCATCGGCACCCTCGACGTCGAAGGCTTGGAGGATGCGATTGTTGACCTCTTCGTCCTGCAGGACGTTGCCGTCCTCATCGGCGAAGACGCAGATCGGAACGCCCCAGGCGCGCTGGCGCGAGAGAACCCAGTCAGGACGCTGCTCGATCATGGCGCGCAGGCGGTTCTGGCCGGCGGCGGGCACGAAACGGGTATCGTCGATCGCCTTCAGCGCACGGGTGCGCAGCGTATCATCCTGACCAAGAAGCATGTTGCGAGCAATGTGCTCGTCGGAAATACCCTTCCCCTTGAGGTCCTTGTCCATGTAGACGAACCACTGCGGCGTGTTGCGGAAGATGATCGGCTTCTTGGAGCGCCAGGAATGCGGATAGGAATGCTTCAGGCGGCCACGGGCAAACAGCGCGTTGCGCTCGATCAGCGCCTTGATGACGCGCTCGTTGGCATCGCCCTTCTTGCCGTTGTCGTCCATGACGCGGGCGCCCTCGAAGCCGGGGGCGTCAGCGGTATAGGTGCCGCTGTCGTCGACCGGGAACGGGATACGGGTGTCGATACCCTTGGCTTCCAGCTCCTTGGCGGAGGACATCCAGGCCTCGAAGTCCTCGCGGCCATGCGACGGGGCCGTGTGGACGAAGCCGGTACCGGCATCGTCGGTGACGTGGTCACCGGCGAGAAGCGGCACGGGGAATTCATAACCGCCGCCGAGACCCTTGAGGGGGTGGGCAGCGGTGATGGCGGCGAGTTGAGCGGCAGACACCGCACGTACTCGGCGGTGCTCCAGCTTAGCCTTTTTAAAGGCTTCATCCGCGAGCGCATCAGCAAGGATAAGCCTTTCACCCGGGCGTGGCCCAAAATCGTTCTCAGCAGCAATGACTTCGTAGAGTCCATACGCGACCTTCGGCGAATAGGCGATGGCGCGATTGCCTGGGATCGTCCAAGGGGTTGTCGTCCAGATCACAACACTTGCATCGCGAAGATCTTGTTTGATCGCGACATCATCAGCGGCAAGCTCGCCAAGATCAGCGTCGTTAACCCAACGGCCGCCCGCTCCAAGAGCCGCACCCACGACCGGGAACTTCACCCAGATCATGTCGCTCTCGACGTCGTGGTATTCGACCTCGGCTTCCGCCAGCGCCGTGCGCTCAACCACCGACCACATGATCGGCTTCGAGCCGCGATAGAGCTGGCCGCTCATGGCGATCTTCAACAGTTCGCCGGCGATGCGGCTTTCGGCGTGGAAGTTCATCGTCAGGTACGGATTGTCGAAATCGCCCTCGATGCCCAAGCGCTTGAACTCGTCGCCCTGGATCTTGATCCACTTTTCAGCGTAAGCGCGGCATTCCTTGCGGAACTCGATCATCGCGTCGGCCTGCTTGAGGTCGGGCTTGGCCTTGCCCTTGGCGCGGTAGTTCTCTTCCTCGATCTTCCACTCGATCGGAAGGCCGTGGCAATCCCAGCCAGGAACATAGTTGGCGTCGAAGCCGCGCATCTGGAACGAGCGGTTGATGACGTCCTTCAGGATCTTGTTCAGCGCGTGGCCGATGTGGATGTTGCCGTTGGCATAGGGAGGTCCGTCGTGGAGGACGAATTTCTCGCGGCCGGCGGCGGATGCGCGCAGCTTCTTGTAGAGGCCCATCTCCTGCCAGCGGGCAACCGTTTCCGGCTCCTTCTGCGGCAGGCCGGCGCGCATCGGGAAATCGGTTTCGGGGAGATAGAGGGTCTTGGAGTAATCGATCTTTTCGGCTGTATCGGTCATGTCTGGCAATCGTCTCTTCTAGCGATCGTGCTTTACGCCTCGCAAACGGGCGCAACGGACTTGGAAATATCGTGGTGGCGGAAGCGCTCTGAGGTCGAGCGCCGAAAACCCGGACCTTCCGGCCGCTTAGCGCGCGCGGAAGGCCGGGCCGATAATTCGTATCGTGATCGCCAGCCGGAATGTGTTCATCGCGCCGGTTCATAGGCGCTTTTGGCGGGAAAAGGAAGAGGAGATCGACTGCCAGAAGGCGGCATTTGCAGTCTGGCCATTTGCGCTTATATTTATGGGCAATTGGCACAGGAGGCTTCGATGGTGGCAACAAAGGCGGCCGAGCAGGACGCCATGACAATCCAGGAGCGGCTGAAGATCGCTTCGCACGGCCAAGTGCGCGTCTATGACGGGTCGTCGGTGTTCGACCTCACCCAGCTCGGCTTCAGCATGGATGAAATCTACCGCCTCGTCGCACCGCGCCGAACGCTGACGAGACGGATCGGAAATCATCAGCCGCTCACTGTCGAAGAGAATGACAGCGCGCTGCGGCTGGTGCGGATCATGACGATGGCGGAGCGCGTTTTTGGAGATCCCGAAATCGCACGCAGATGGCTCCGCAAGCCCAATCGCGGCATGCAGGGCATCGTCCCGATCGATCTTTTGGAATCGGAGACCGGCGCTCTTCTGGTCGAGCAGGCTCTCCATCAGATCGAATTCGGGATCTACATCTGACGATGATCCTGTGGCGAATTTCCAATTATGCCGACCTATCCGGACGCGGCGGTCTCGTCGCTCCCGGCCGTTGGCACAATCTTGGAACGCCTGTCGTCTATTGCTGTGACCACCCATCAACGGCCTTGCTTGAAATTCTGGTTCAGATCGATGTCAGCCAGCTTCCCCGGGATTTTCAGCTGCTGAGGATCACTTGCCCCGACGATATCGCTATCACCGACGTCGGTGCTGACGACCTGGACCTCAACGATATCAATCGGACGCGGATGGCTGGTGACCGTCTTCTTCAAGATCAGACAGTTTGCCTCATCAGGGTCACCTCGGCCATCATGCCCGAGGCACGCAACCTGCTGATCAACCCATCGCATCCCAGAGTCGGCGAGATCATCATCGAAGACGTCAAGACATATCCTTTCGACAGTCGGCTGCTTCGCGCTTGACGTCATGGTAACAGGGCCACGGCGTCACCCGCAGCCCTCCCCTCTCACCCCCTCAAGCCCGCGCCACGGCCTTGCCCGGCACCACGGCGTTCACCACCACCGCGACGATGATGTTCACCGCCAGCGCCAGCAGCCCGATGTAGATCGTGAACGAGGTCTCGCCCATCGTCACCGGCTGCAGAGGTTTCAACCCGTTGATCCAGACCAGCAGCGTGCCGCCGAAGAAGCCGACGAACCAGCCGGCGAACAGGCCCGGAGCGCGGAACCAGTTGGTGTAGAGGCCGAAAACCAGGGCCGGCAGCGTTTGCAGGATCCAGATGCCGCCGAGGAGCTGGAGGTCGAGGGCGAACTGGGTGGGGAGGAAGATAATGACAAGCAGAGCGCCGACCTTGACGACCAGCGAGGTCATCTTCGCGACCTTCGCTTCGCCCGCGGGGTCGACCTCGGGATTGACGTAGGCCTTCCAGAAGTTGCGCGTGAAGAGATTGGCCGCGCCGATCGACATCACCGCCGCCGGCACCAGCGCGCCGATGGCGATGGCGGCGAAGGCGAAGCCGGCGAACCAGCTGGGGAAGAGCGTCTGGAACAGCGCCGGCACGACATCGTTGGCGCTGTCGAGCTTGAGGCCGGCGGCGTGGCCCATGTAGCCGAGCAGCGCGAGCAGGCCGAGCAGCAGCGTATAGGCGGGCAGCAGCACCGCGTTCTTGCGGATGGTGTTGCCGCTGTTGGAGGCGAAGATGCCGGTCAGGGTGTGCGGATACATGAAGGCGGCGAGTGCCGAGCCGAGCGCCAGCGTCGCATAGGCCACATACTGGTTGGAGCCGAGCAGCAGGCTGCCGGAGCCCTTGGCCTGGAAGGCCGCGTCGGCGGAAGCGAAGACATTGGCGTAGCCGCCGAGCTTCGAGGGGATCAGCGCCACGGCGGCGATCACCACGATATAGATCATAATGTCCTTGACGAAGGCGATCAGCGCCGGCGCCCTCAGGCCCGCCGAATAGGTGTAGAGCGCCAGCACGATGAAGGCGATGGCGAGCGGCACCTCGCCATGCAGGCCGAGCGCCTTCAGCGCCGCTGTCATGCCGACGAGCTGCAAGGCGATATAGGGCATGGTGGCGATGACGCCGGTGGCAGCGACTGCAAGCTCCAGTCCGCGCGAGCCATACTGGCCGTGGACGACGTCGCCCGCCGTGACATAGCCGAAGTCCCGCGCCCGCTTCCAGAGCACCGGCATGACCATGAAGACGAAGGGATAGACGACGATCGTATAGGGCAGCGCGAAGAAACCATAGGCGCCGACGGTATAGACCAGCGCCGGAACGGCGATGACGGTATAGGCCGTATAGAAATCGCCGCCGACAAGGAACCATGTGATCCAGGTGCCAAAGGAGCGGCCGCCGAGGCCCCATTCGTCGATATGGGCGAGCGTTTCGGGCTTGCGCCAGCGCGAGGCGACGAAGCCCATGACGGTGACGAGGACGAAGAAGAAGAGAAAGACGCTGAGCGCCGTGACGTTGAGATCAGTCGTCATTGCGCATGCTCCGGTAGGCGATCCAGGTCAGGAAGGCGGTGATCGGCACCCATGCGAGCTGATACCAGTAGAAGAAGGGGAAGCCGAAGAGAACCGGGTCGTGGAAATTGTAGAAGGGGACCCAGAGCAGCCCGATATAGGGAATGATGAGCAGCCAACAGGCCGCCGTTCCAAATCTTTTGTCCATGAGGAGAGTGCCTTTCGCGGATCGGGCGCGGCTTATCCGCGTCTTATCAAAGAGATGACATATGCCAGCCGCGCGGCGCGGCAAGCGTTGCTGCCGCGAAAAAGACACAGTTTCTCGTCGTCGGCGATCACACACCGGCGGCTGATGGAGGATGATTTCGGCGTGAAAGCCTTACACGAGGCCGCAGAGCTTGCGGTCGAGCTCGCTGATCGGCTGGACACCTGAGAGTACCGCCCTCGCCTCTTCCTTGTCGCGGTTCATCTGCTCGACCAGCGGATCAAGGCCGTCGAACTTCAGCTCCGGGCGCAGGTAGGAGAAGAAGGAGACGGAACAGATCTGGCCGTAGAGGTCGCCGGAGAAATCGAAGACGTAGGTTTCCAGCAGCGGCGCGCCGTTGTCGGTAACGGTCGGGCGGCGGCCGTAGCTTGCGACCGCATCGTGCATCGACCCATCCTCGAAGCGGAAGCGGACGGCGTAGATGCCGGGCTTCAGTTCGATCTCCGCTGGAAGGCGCATGTTGGCCGTCGGGAAGCCCAGCTGGCGGCCGAGCTTTTCGCCGCCGATCACCTCGGATTCGACCGTGTAGTGATAACCGAGCAAGCCCGCGACCTCGCTGACCTCGCCCTCCTTCAGCAACGCGCGGATGCGGCTGGAGGAGACGACATCGGTGTTCTCGTCGCGGAAGGTATCGATCAGGGTTACGCCGAAGCCGTATTTGTTGCCGGCATCCATAAGGAAGGCTGGACCACCTTCGCGGCCACGGCCGAAATGGAAATCGACGCCGGTGACAACCTCGGATGCGGCGAGCCAATCCTTGAGGATCGAATGGATGAAATCGTCGGCCGAGCGCTGCGAGAATTCGCGATCGAACGGGTATTCGATAACGGCGCCGAAGCCCATGGCTTCGAGGATGCGGGCGCGCAGCGGCGCTGGCGTCAGGCGGAAGACCGGTGTCTGCGGGTTGAAGACCGTGCGCGGATGCGGTTCGAAGGTCAGCACGAGGGCCGGCACTCCGCGTGCCTCGGCGATCTCAAGCGCGCGCTCCAACACCGACTGATGACCGCGATGGACACCGTCGAAATTGCCGATCGCGACCACGCCGCCATGCAGGTGGTCGGGCAAGGGCTCTCGGGTTTCGTTGCGGTGGAAGACGGTCATCGGGCAGACTTTACTGATGCTTCGGGCTTACACAAGGTGGTTGGAGAAGAGGGCGGCTCAGGCCAGGCGCGGCATCCACCACTTCGGCGTTGCCTTCTCGCGTTCGAGGTAGGCGGTGAGGATCGCCTCGTCGGTCTCGCCGTTCAGCGTGTATTCGGCCGCATGGATGCCGCCGCTGATATAGAGAAGATCGAGACCGTAATCGAGGGCGCCGCGCACATCCGTCGGCATGCCGTCGCCGATCGCCAGGATACGGTCCATCTTGAGATCGCCGCGCATTTCGCGGGCAACCGAGAGCACAGCGTCATAGATCGGCTTGTGCGGCTTGCCGGCGATGCGGGTCTTGCCGCCGAGCTGATCGTAATAGGCGGCCATGGCGCCGGCGCAGGGGATCATCTTGTGGCCGCGCTCGACGATCAGGTCGGGGTTGGCACAGATCAGCGGCACGTCGCGGGCCTGGAAGGCCTTCAGCATGTCGGTGTAGTCTTCGGGCGTCTCGGTCTCGTCGTCGAAGAAGCCGGTGCAGACGACGCAATCGGCTTCCTCGGCGGATACACGGGTGACGCCGATGCCTTCGATGATGGCGATGTCGCGATCCGGGCCGAGCAGGAAGACCTTCTTCGGGCCCTCGGCGATCAGGCCACGGGTAACATCGCCGGAGGTGACGATGCGATCATAGGCTTCGTCCTGGATGCCGATGTTGCGGAGCTGATCGACGACGAGCGGCGCGATGCGCGGCGAATTGGTGATCAGGACGACCGTAAGACCGGCTTCGCGCGCGGCCTGCAGGGCCGCGGCGGCCTTTGGGAAGGGCGAAACGCCGTTGTGCAACACGCCCCACACATCGCAGAACACCGCATCATAGTGGCTGGTGATCTCTGCGAAATTCTCGATGCGCTGCGCCATTTCAAAGTCCCGGTTTTCATTCGATGAGGGCTGACATCGCAAAGCCCCGCAGCGATGGCAAGAAATTTTGCGTTGCGGAACGATGAAATTCTTGCGACCCGGCGCGCTCTGGCGGCCTTCAGAGCAGCAGTTCGGCACCCTTGATGGCGAGACCAGCGGCGGCGCAAAGCCCCAGTACCTTGACCATGCCCATCTTCACGTAAAACAGCAGCACGGATGCGATGACGAAGATCGCCAGCGCGGCGATATCGATCGTGGCCCATTGCGGCCAGGCGAGGCTGACGACGGGAAGGCCCGCGCCGCGCGACAGAAGCGAGATGCGGCCGACCTCGGCGAAGAGCACATGCAGGCCGAACCAGAGCGACAGATTGAGGATGACGCCGACGACGGCTGATGTGATGGCGGACAGTGCCGCCGACAGGCCGGCATTGTCGCGCAGCTTCTCGACGAAGGGCGCGCCGGCGAAGATCCAGACGAAGCTGGGTACGAAAGTGGCCCAGGCGACCAGCGTGGCGCCGAGCGCGCCGCCCATCAGCGGCGCCATGAAGAGCGGGTTGCGGTAGCCGGCGAGGAAGCCGACGAAGCAGAGGACGAGGACCAGCGGGCCGGGCGTGGTCTCGGCCAGCGCCAGCCCATCCAGCATCTCGCCCGGCTGCAGCCAGGCATAATGACCGACGGCGACCTGCGCGACATAGGTGAGCACCGCATAGGCGCCACCGAAGGTGATGACCGCCATCTTGGAGAAGAAGATGAAAAGCGCGCCGAAGACATTGGTCTCGCCGCTCAGCGCCTCGACGATGAGATCGGAGGGCGCATGCAGATTGCGGACGAGGAGCAGCGGTGCCTGCCAGATCAGGATCCAGAAGACGAGAACCAGCAGCGGCCGGGTGATGGCGTGGGTCGTAAACGTGGGCAGGCGGCGGGGCGATTGCGTGTTGAGTTGGACTTGGGCTTGTTGCGTCGGCGCGTGGCGGCGGGAATAGCGGTGCAGCGCGAAACCGGTGAGGCCGGCGAGAATGACGACGATGGGGAACGGCGCGTTCAGCATGAACAGTGCCAGGAAGGAGGCGGCGGCGATGTAATAATGCGCGCGGGTCTTCAGCGCGCGGCGGGCAAGGCGCAGCAGCGCTTCGACGACGACGGCAAGGACGGCGGCCTTGAGGCCGAAGAACAGGGCCGGAAGCCAGGTCGTCTCCTGGAAGACGGCGTAGAGGGCGGAGAGCCCCAACATGACCACGAAGCCGGGGAGGATGAAAAGCAGGCCGGCAAGGATGCCGCCGCGCACGCCATGCATCAGCCAGCCGATATAGGTGGCGAGTTGCTGCGCCTCGGGGCCCGGCAGCAGCATGCAATAGTTCAGCGCGTGGAGGAAGCGATCCTCGGAGATCCAGCGCTTTTCGTCGACGATGGTTCGGTGCATCAGGGCGATCTGGCCGGCGGGGCCGCCGAAGCTCAGACAGCCGATCCTAGCCCAGACGCGGATGGCCTCGCCAAACGGCACCGATGCCACGCTGTCATCCGCCATCACCGCTCCGTCCACGCTCATATATATCCACCCCTTTGCCGATCCGTGCCAGCTGCCCCTGTCGCTCGATATCACCCGTGTCGGGGCTGGACAATCCCGGCCCTGTAGTACGACCGAGACGGCACCTCCTGATGGCCTTTCGCAAATTCCCGACACGGGTTTATGACAATGCCGGGCCATGATTTCGGCGCTTGGGAGACAAGCGCTCTCCCTGCCCTTTCCGGCATTAACCATCGAAGCGTTTTCCCGACCCTGGCGAACGGGCGGCAGGTTCACAACTTTGCCATCAAACGGCTATAGACATGGGGCGTCGGAAAATTACGACAGCTTCCCTTGACTCCCCAGATGGCCGCTCCTAAATGCAGGTCGCTAGCACTCACCAGAGGAGAGTGCTAACACCCATCCGTGTGGGCCATACCGGCCTGCGAGTGTCATTTGATCGAGGGATTAGACAATGGCAAGCACCAACTTCCGCCCCCTTCACGATCGCGTCGTTGTTCGCCGCGTTGAGTCCGAAGAAAAGACCAAGGGCGGCATCATCATTCCTGACACCGCCAAGGAAAAGCCGCAGGAAGGCGAAATCGTCGCCGTCGGCACCGGCGCTCGTGACGAGTCCGGCAAGGTCGTCGCTCTCGACGTCAAGGCTGGCGACCGCGTTCTGTTCGGCAAGTGGTCCGGCACCGAAGTCAAGATCAACGGCGAAGACCTTCTGATCATGAAGGAAGCCGACATCATGGGCATCATCGGCTGATCAGCCGGTTTCCCACTTCATCCTAATTCGCTGACACCCCTTTTCAGGAGTTCTCAAAATGGCAGCTAAAGAAGTAAAGTTCGGCCGCTCTGCGCGCGAAAAGATGCTGCGCGGCGTCGACATCCTCGCTGACGCAGTGCAGGTAACCCTCGGCCCGAAGGGTCGTAACGTCGTTATCGACAAGTCCTTCGGCGCTCCGCGCATCACCAAGGACGGTGTATCGGTCGCCAAGGAAATCGAACTCGAAGACAAGTTCGAAAACATGGGCGCCCAGATGGTCCGCGAAGTTGCTTCGAAGACCAACGACATCGCCGGCGACGGCACCACGACGGCTACCGTTCTGGCCCGCGCTATCGTTCGCGAAGGCGCCAAGGCAGTTGCTGCCGGCATGAACCCGATGGACCTGAAGCGCGGTATCGACCTCGCTGTTGCAGAAGTCGTCAAGGACCTGCAGGCCAAGGCAAAGAAGATCTCCACCTCGGCTGAAGTTGCCCAGGTCGGCACGATCTCCGCAAACGGCGACAAGCAGGTCGGTGACGACATTGCTGAAGCCATGCAGAAGGTCGGCAACGAAGGTGTCATCACCGTCGAAGAAGCCAAGACCGCTGAAACCGAACTCGAAGTCGTCGAAGGCATGCAGTTCGACCGCGGCTACCTGTCGCCTTACTTCGTCACCAACCCGGAAAAGATGGTCGCCGACCTCGACGACGCTTACATTCTCCTCCACGAGAAGAAGCTCTCGAACCTGCAGGCGATGCTCCCGGTTCTCGAAGCCGTCGTTCAGACCGGCAAGCCGCTCCTCATCATCGCTGAAGACGTCGAAGGCGAAGCTCTTGCTACGCTCGTCGTCAACAAGCTGCGTGGCGGCCTGAAGATCGCTGCCGTCAAGGCTCCTGGCTTCGGCGACCGCCGCAAGGCCATGCTGGAAGACATCGCCATCCTCACGGGCGGCACCGTCATCTCCGAAGACCTCGGCATCAAGCTCGAATCCGTAACGCTTGACATGCTTGGCCGTTCGAAGAAGGTTTCGATCTCCAAGGAAAACACGACGATCGTCGACGGCGCTGGCGCCAAGTCCGACATCGAAGGCCGCGTTGCTCAGATCAAGGCTCAGATCGAAGAAACCTCTTCCGATTATGACCGCGAAAAGCTGCAGGAACGTCTTGCCAAGCTCGCTGGCGGCGTTGCCGTCATCCGCGTTGGCGGCTCCACGGAAATCGAAGTCAAGGAACGCAAGGACCGCATCGACGACGCTCTGAACGCGACGCGCGCTGCTGTTCAGGAAGGTATCGTACCTGGCGGTGGCGTTGCCCTGCTGCGTTCGGCTTCCAAGATCACCGCAAAGGGTGCAAACGACGACCAGGAAGCTGGCGTCAACATCATCCGTCGCGCTCTGCAGTCGCTGGTTCGCCAGATCTCCGAGAACGCCGGTGACGAAGCATCGATCGTGGTCGGCAAGATCCTCGAGAAGAACGAAGACAACTACGGCTACAACGC
The DNA here is from genome assembly GCA_900471485.1 of Hyphomicrobiales bacterium. Lineage (GTDB taxonomy): Bacteria > Pseudomonadota > Alphaproteobacteria > Rhizobiales > Rhizobiaceae > Rhizobium. The sequence goes on along the minus strand of UCEU01000005.1, from coordinate 122,851 downwards.
CCAGACGTCTGAGTATGGCGACATGATTGCCATGGGCATCGTCGACCCGGTCAAGGTTGTTCGTACGGCTCTGCAGAACGCAGCTTCGGTTGCTTCGCTGCTGATCACCACGGAAGCCATGATCGCCGAGCTGCCGAAGAAGGACGCTCCTGCCGGCATGCCGGGCGGCATGGGCGGCATGGGCGGTATGGACATGATGTGATAGGCGAAAGCCTGCACATCTGAGCCAACCGGTTCAGTTACGGAAGGGCGGCCCTCGGGTCGCCCTTTTCGTTTTCGGCAATCCCCGCGCGACGTGATTCCTTTTTCAATCACCCGCTGAGGCAATCTGCGGGTTTGTGAGCAGTCCTCGCGTTCCGCCAAGCTTTCGCCGGGCTTGCGGCGCGAATTATTTTTCAGCTTCGATCACTTTTTGCATTAGTGCGATTTCATACAATACTTCGACCGTTTCCTTCCCAAAATCACCGTGTGAAATCGTTTACACGTCGCGTAGTTGAGATTTCTGAGGAAATTTTTGCGATTTATGGCAAATGACCGCGCCTCCCGGGGCTCCGCTCGCGGGCAGCCGGCCTGCAAAAAGACGTTGCCGTTTGCGGAAAATCTCCTATAAATCCGCCTGCACCAAGCGCGAACCCAATAAACAAGATCAACATGGTGGAACACCACAGTCACGATCGCGCAAAAGCAAGCATCCAGGGCGTATAGTCGCCATAATATATTAGAAGTTGCGTATCCCGGCGAAATGGGCGCGGTTCAAATCAACGAACCCTGCAGTTCCCGCCCCGTTTCCCGCCCGCCCGAGCATGACGCACGGTGCTACATGAACCTGTTGATGTTCGCGAGGCGTGCAGTGGAGGAAACTGCATCCCAACTCTGGGGAAGACCGTGTTCAAACTCGTAAAATCCAACGTCGCCGCATCTCTGCTGCCCGCTTCGATTGATATCGACAGTCACGATTCCGATGTGATGACGCAGCTCTCCACCTCCGAAACCTGGATGGGCGAGTTCTCCACCGGCGTCATCAACCTGAAGGAAGCCAGCGCCGCACTCCATGGCCTGCCCTCGCGCACCTGCGGCCTGCTCAATCTCATCCGCTGCTACGATCGCAAGGACCACGACCGGATTCTCGAACTCTTCGAGGAAGCAGCAACACTTTCGACGTCCTTCTGCTTCTCGACGACGATCGTCATGCCGAACGGATACCGCCAGCCGGTGTTCTGCATGGGTGAATCGAACGGCCACGACGAGCCGAACAGCGGCAGCATGATGGGGGTCTTCGTGTTCCCGAAGCCGCGCACCAATGCCGGCGGCACGACGCGCCGGCAGTAATCGCTCGCCCGACAAGAACGACAAAGCCGGCCATGCTTGACCGGCTTTTTTCTTGTGGCGTTGAGGTCATTTCGGGCGGGCGGGAATCTCCAGTCCCTTCTGGCTGGCCGGGCGCGCGATGCAGCGCTCCAGCCATGCCATGACCGCCGGGGACTTCTCATACTCCAGCATCTCCCGGCCACCGTAGAAGACATCGGCACCACGTACCCAGGGGAAGGTCGCGATATCGGCAATGGTATAGGCATCGCCCATCAGCCACTGGCGTCCCTGCAGCCGTTCCTCGAGCACGCCGAGCAGACGCTTCGATTCATCACGGTAACGCTCCACCGGATAGGAATTGTTGGCGACCTTGTCGGCCGCGAATTTGTGGAAATGGCCGAACTGCCCGAACATCGGCCCGATACCGCCCATCTGGAAGAACACCCACTGGATCGTCTCGTAACGTCCGGCCGCGTCGGTCGGCATGAGCTTTCCCGTCTTTTCGGCGAGATAGAGAAGAATGGCGCCGGATTCGAACAGGCCGATCGGCTTTCCACCCGGACCATCGGGATCGATGATCGCCGGAATGCGCCCGTTGGGGTTCAGCGACATGAACTCAGGGGATTTCTGGTCGTTGGTGCCGAACGATATGAGATGCGGCTCATAGGGCAAGCCGATCTCCTCTAGCGCGATCGACACCTTCACGCCGTTGGGCGTCGGAAGCGAGTAGAGCTGGAGGATGGCCGGGTTGGCCGCGGGCCAGCGCTTGGTGATGGGGAACGCCGAAAGATCTGCCATGCTGTCTCCTCTTCTTATTGCCCGACCATAGAAGACCATTGTCGGGACTGACAAGCGCCAGAAGCGACGAGGTCGTTCAATTTTGCTGAACGAACTGTCCCGTTCCGTCTATCTTTCGCGGACGATCGAAAAAGAGGAAAAGGACTGCATCGAGATCGTCAGCGTGCCGGGGGCACAGGGATCTCAACTCGTTCAACCGGAGACAGTTCCATGTCGAATACCCAGAACACCATCATTCTTATTGCCCGTGTCCTGCTGTCCTTCATCTTCATCTATTCCGGCTATGGCAAGCTGACCGATCCGGCTGGCACCGCCGGCATGATCACCGGCGCCGGCCTGCCTGCCGCAACCGCGCTTGCCTATATCGCGGGCCTCTTCGAACTGGTGACCGGCCTTGCCGTTCTCGTCGGCTTCCAGACCAAGATCGTCGGCTGGGCACTGGCCGCATTCTGCATCTTCACCGGCGCCGTGTTCCACTCGGGCACCGTAGCCATCGACGGCTGGCCGGATGCCGCTCTCGGCTGGATCAACGCTCTCAACGGCATCATGCTGATGAAGAACTTCACGCTTGCTGGAGCCTACATCCTGCTCGCCACCTTCGGCCCGGGCCTCTACTCGGTCGACGCCCGCCGCGGCACACTGCCGGTCGCCGCTTAAGCGACAAGACACCTCCCAAGCATGCCAGAGCCCGCCGTCAACAGACGGCGGGCTTTTTCGTCTGTCGGATAGTCAGGACGCGCGCTTGGCGAGCCAGACGGTGGCGCCGCCGCAGTGCGGGTCCTGCTCCACATGAGAGACGACGGCAAAGCCATTGGCCTCGAGCAGCGCGGTGTATTCCTGCGCCGAGAGGCTGGCGTGATAGAGCGGCTCGCCGGCAAACTCCCCCAAGGCCACGCCGTCGAAATGGCCCGACGTGAACATCAGCGCGGCGCCGGGCGCGGAGAGTGCTGCGAAGCGCGGGAACATGGCGCGCTGGTCGTCCTGGTTGAGATGGAAGAAACTGTGCCAGGCGAGAATGCCGTTGCACTTCATCGGCAGCGAGAATTCGCGCATGTCGGCGACGAACCATGCGCGGCCGGGGAACCGTTCCCGGCAGAGGCCGATCAGCGTTTCCGATGCATCGACACCGGTGACGCGAAAGCCGTCGCGGATCAGGCTCGCGGCCATGGGTTCGGCGGCGCCGCAGCCGAGATCGAGAATATCGCCGCGCGATGGCACAAGCGCCGTGAAGCGATCCAGCCACGGCTTTTCGAAAAGCTCGCGACCACGCAGCGTGTCGAACGCCAACGCGTTGCGCTCATAAAGCGGGATGATGTTGTCGTCCTCGCCGGCCATCAGAGCGCGGCGCGGACGGCTTCGATCAGTCGGTTCACCGAAGGCTCGTTGGCGTGGCTTTGCTTGCGGGCGCGCACGAGGCAGGCCTCTGAGCGCAGGATGACGCCATCCGACAGGATCTTCAGGTGGTTGGCGCGGAGCGTCGAGCCGGTCGAGGTGATGTCGACGATGATATCGGCCGAGCCCGATGCCGGCGCGCCCTCGGTGGCGCCTAGGCTTTCGACGATGCGATAGAGCTGGATGCCGTGCTGGCGCGAGAAGAACTGCTGCGTCAGGCGCCAGTATTTGGTGGCGATCGTCAGGCGGCGGCCGTGGCGGGCACGGAAATCGGTGGCGACATCGCCGAGATCGGCCATGCTGTCGACATCGAGCCAGATTTCCGGCACGGCGACGATGACATCCGCGTGGCCGAAACCGAGGCGGGCGCAGAACTCGACGCGCTTGTCGGCTTCCGCCAGGCCTTCGCGGATCAGGTCTTCGCCGGTGACGCCGAAATCGACTGTGCCGTTGCCGAGCTCCTTGGAGATCTCGGAGGCCGATAGGAAGGCGACCTCGACATCGTCCCAGCCTTCGACGCGGCCGCGATAGGAGCGGTCATTGCCGACAGCGGTGATCTTCATGCCGGCCTTCTCGAAGATGGCCGAGGCGTCGTCCTTCATCCGGCCCTTGGAGGGCAGCGCGATGGTGATGGTCATCAGGCGGCCCTTTCCGTTTCGATGCGATCCAGCCACAGCGAGAAGCCGACGGCCGGGATGCGCTCCTTGGCGCCGAGCAGGGTCATCAGCTTGTCGAAGCGACCACCACCGGCAAGCACGGCATCCGAGCCCTCGACGCCGATCTCGAAGACGAGGCCGGTGTAATAATCCAGCGGGCGGCCGAAGGCGGCGCGGTAATCAATCAACGAGAGATCGACGCCGGCATTGGCGAGTGCGGCGACGCGTCCGTCGAAACGCGACAGGGCATTGCCAAGCTTGAGGCCGGCGGCATCGGCGAAGCCGGAGAGCGCCGCCGAGGCATTGATCAGCGGCACGTTGAGCGACAGGAACTCCTTGAGCACCAGGAAGGCCGCGTCATCGAGCCGGGTTTCCGACAGGATCAGCTTTTCCTTCAGCCTGCGGGCGATATCCTGCGGCGAGCGGCTGGCATTGGTGGAATAGCCCGTCGCCTGCATGGTGGCGTCGATATGGGCGACCAGCGCCTCTTCATCGTCGGCGCCGAGAAGACGCGCGATATCGTCGCTCAAGCCGGTGACGAATTGCGGGCTGACAAGGCTGGCGAGCAGCGCTTCGAGATGGGTGGTGTCACCAAAGGCATGGATCAGCCGCTTCTGCCAGCCGAGCGGCAGGCCGAGCGCCTGAACGACGGCTTCGAACACGGCCTGATCGCCGAGCGTGACTGCCAGTTTCTTGCCCGGCAGCAGGCGCGACAACACGCCGGCCGCATCGCCAATGGCGCGGGCGTCGGCGCTCGGGATATTGATATCGCCGAGATCCTCGATGCCCGCCTGATAAAACTCATTGCCGCCTTCGCGGCGCTGGCGGAACACCTCGCCCAAATAGGCATAGCGCTTCGGCGTGCCCATGGCGCTTTCGATATGGCGCAGGCAGACGGGAATGGTGAACTCCGGGCGGAGACACAGGCTGGCGCCGGTTTCGCTCTCGGTCATGAAGATGCGGCGGCGAAGGTCCTCGCCGGCGATATCGAGAAACGGCTCAGCCGGCTGGATGACCGGCGTGTCGACGCGCTCGGTGCGGCGGGCGGCGAATTCGGCGAGCAGGTCTTCGGAGAAGGCTGGTAGGTTGATCAGGGGCATGGACGGGAGCTCCCTCTTCTCCCTAGCGGGGAGAAGATGCCCGACAGGGCAGATGAGGGGGATGAGGAGTGTAAACGACGAATGTCCTGAGCGGACAGCGAAGGACAGCTTCTACCGAGCAGCCCCCTCATCCGACCCTTCGGGCCACCTTCTCCCCGAGGGGAGAAGGGAAGATCGGCGCTGCAGCTAAAAGCCCCTCCCCCCTGTGGGGAGGGGTTGGGGAGGGGTCTGTCAAACATCAGACGCTCGCTTGCGATCTTCCGCCTGCGCCGCCAGGATCTCCTTCACCTTGGCGACCAGATCGGCCTCCTTGACGGTCTCCTGGGCGACGCGGGCTTCGCGCCACGAGGCGTTGTCCTCGATCTCGCCGGAGAGGCGCTTGCCCTCGATCAGGTCCTTGATCTGTACGACGCCTTCGGCGCGCTCGTCACCGCCCTGGATGATGGCGACAGGGCAGCCGCGGCGGTCGGCGTATTTCAGCTGGTTTCCGAACTTCTTCCAGTTGCCCTGGTACATTTCGGCGCGGATGCCGGCCTGGCGAAGTTCCTGAGTGATGCGCTGGTAGTCGCCCATGGCCGCGACGCCGCCATCCATGACGGTGACGAGGACGGGTTCGACAACTTCGCTCTGGCCGAGCTTGCCGAGGTTCTTCAGTGCCGTCATCAGGCGCGAGACGCCGATGGAGAAGCCCGTGGCCGGAACCGGCTGGCCCATGAAGCGGGAAACCAGACCATCATAACGACCGCCGCCGCCGACGGAGCCGAAGACGACCTTTTCGCCCTTCTCGTTGGTGACGTCGAAGGTCAGTTCGGCTTCGTAGACCGGGCCGGTGTAGTATTCGAGGCCGCGGACGACGGAGGGGTCAATCTTGATGCGGTCGCCGTAGCCGGCCGCATTGAAAAGCCTTCCCATTTTTTGCAGCTGTTGATAGCCCTCGAAGCCACTCATCGTAGCCGAGGCGTCGCCACCGAACTTGTGAAATACAGATTGCAAGACGCCAAGCGGCAGGGAGTAAACACCTTCCTCGTGTGTCTTCGATTTTTCCCAATCTGCGTCAGTCGGTGCCCGGTATACTGGGCTATTGGGGTCAGTTCCGGCAACTGCAACCGTGCGACCTTCAAAGCAAGCGAAGAGAAACTCGAATTTTTCGATCTGCTCGCTGGAGAGGCCTGCACCCTTGGTGAAATCTCCCGACTCGTCTTTCCGGCCCTCGCCCAACAATAGCTTGACACCGGAGGGACCAAATTTATCGAGCTTATCGATCGCCCGCATCACATTAAGGCGTCGATCAGCTTGGTCCTCACTGCCAAGGCCAATCGCTTCCATGAGTCCATCGAGCACTTTGCGATTGTTGACTCGGATCACGTATTGACCCTTCAACCCAAGCGCTTCCATTGTATCGGCCATCATCATGCACATTTCAGCGTCCGCAGACACATCCGGCGCGCCAACCGTGTCGGCGTCGAACTGCATGAACTGGCGGAAGCGGCCCGGGCCGGGCTTCTCGTTGCGGAAGACATAGCCGGCGCGATAGGTGCGGTAGGGCAGCTGGATCTCGTTGAAGTTTTCCGCGACATGGCGGGCGAGCGGCGCCGTCAGGTCGTAGCGCAGCGACATCCACTGCTCGTCGTCATCCTGCAGCGAGAAGACGCCTTCGTTCGGACGATCGGCATCGGGCAGGAACTTGCCGAGCGCATCGGTGTATTCGAAGAGCGGCGTTTCGACAGGATCGAAACCATAATGCTCGTAGACTTCGCGGATCTTCGCGGTCATCTCGTTGACCGCGCGAATATCGGCCGCCGAACGATCGACGAAGCCGCGGGGAAGTCTGGCCTTGAGCTTTTGTGGTTTCTTCTGCTTGTCGTTCATTTCCAACGTCTTCCGCTCAGTGTGACAGTGGCGGTTTCCTAGCGGAAAGGGCCGGATGCGGCAAGTGTCGGCGTCTGGCGAAGTGTGCGATCCGATGGTATATCTCCATCACCTGAAGGGATCATCGCCATGAACAAGCGCGTCACGATCGAAATGCCGGATGAGATGATGAAGCTCGTCGAGGAATATGCGGCCGAAGCGGGTGCTGCGCCGGACGCCTATGTGCGCGACGTGATCGGACAACACCTCGAGGATCTGCACGACATCGCGCTCGCCGAGGCGGCAATGAAGCGCATTCGCAAGGGAGAAGACCAAGTCATAAGCTCCGAGGAGTTCTGGCGTGGCATGGACGATTGAGTACACGGTCTCGGTCCAGAAATACACCAGGAAGCTCGATCCGATCATTCGCAGGCGCATCAAGCAATTCTTGCACGAGCGGCTTGTTACTCACGAAAATCCGCGCGACCTCGGCAAGGCCTTGAAAGGCCACGCACTTGGCAGCTATTGGCGATACGAGGTCGGCGACTACCGCATCATCTGCGATATTCAGGACCAGAAGCTTATCGTGCTCGTGGTCGAGATCGGCCATCGCCGGGACATTTATCGCTGAAAGCAACATAGTGATCGCAGAAGCCCTCCTTTACGCCGCCACCCTCCCCTTCACCAGCAAGCTGCACCGCAAATACATCCGCTACTCCGTCAATTTGTGGTCCCGCGCCAATCGCTGCAGCCGGCAGTGGGCGGAGCATGAAACGAATACGAGGCGGGCGATCCTTGCCGCCATGGCGGGCTGCAAGCAGCGGCGGACGGCCGTGGTGCTGGGATCCGGCTTGTTGCGCGACGTACCGATCAAGGAGCTGGCGGCCAGCTTCGATACCGTCGTTCTGATCGATCTCGTGCATGTCGCGACGGTCAGGATGAAGATGCGCCGCAAGGCCTACCGCAATGTCCGGCTGATCGAGCGCGATCTCTCGGGCTATGACGCGCTTGCGGCCGGCGAGACGCCGGAGCCGCTGGGGTTCCTGCGCAATGTGCCCTATCTCGATCTCGTGGTTTCGGCCAATCTGCTCTCGCAGATCGGACGCGGGGTGCAGCGGCGGTTCGAGGCCGAGCGGGAGCGGATGCCTGAGGATACGGTCGAGCAACTGATTGCGGCGCATCTTTCCGGCCTCTCGCGCATGCCGTTCAAGAGTTGTCTTGTCACAGACGTCTCCTATGCGGTGATCGATCGCAACGGAGAGACCCACGAGGAGAGCGACCTGATGCATGGGGTTATTGTGCCGGAGGCGCGGGCGGCTTGGCCTTGGCCGGTCGTGCCGATTGGTGAGGAAAGCCCGGATTACCAGGTGATCCATCAGGTGATTGCCGCCTGGTGAATTGCAAGATATCGTGATGCAATCAAAGATTTATTGTATCACTTTTATTTTGCGATATCGTATCGATGAAGATCGTTTGGGATGAGCCGAAACGGCTTGCCAACCTCGACAAGCATGGGCTCGACTTCGCCGATCTCGACGAGGTGTTCTTTCTCGGCGCCATATTGCGGCCGGCCAAGCGCGGGCGTTTGATGGCGATAGGGCGCTTTGCCGATGGCTCGATCGCCGTGGTGTTCGCGGTACTCGGCTCGGAGGGCATTTCCGTTATCTCGATGCGCCCGGCGCGCAAGAGCGAGAGGAGGCTGCTGGATGACAGCGAAGAAGACTGAGCTGCAGATCGAATTCAAGGAAGGGCGCGGCTACTCCAAGGACGATTGGGACGAGGTCAGCGACAATCCCGAATGGACCGAGGAGGACTTCAAGAAGGCGCGCCCCTTTGCGGAGGTATTTCCCGAATTCGCCGAGAGCATTCGGCGTTCGCCAGGGCAGCCGGCGGTGGAGAGCCCGAAGCGGCAGATATCGCTGAGGCTCGATCGCGACGTGATCGATGCCTTCAAGGCGACTGGCAAGGGCTGGCAGGGGCGTATCAACGATGCGTTACGCAAAGCGGCCAAACTCAATTAACGCACGCAACGTCCTGACAGCGGAAAGACCCACGAAGAGAGCGACTTGATAGACGGGGGCTGCGTTGCCCACGCGGCATGGGCCTGGCCGGTGGTGCCGATTGGTGAGGAAAGCCCGGATTACCAGGTGATCCATCAGGTGATTGCAGCCTGGTGAATTGCAAGATATCGTGATGCAATCAAAGATTTATTGTATCACTTTTATTTTGCGATATCGTATCGATGAAGATCGTTTGGGATGAGCCGAAACGCGTCCGCAATGCTGCAAAGCATGGGCTGGATTTTCGCGACCTGGATGAGGATTTCTTCGCGGCGGCGTTGATCCTCGATGCCAGGAGCCCGCGGCTGAAGGCCGTGGGTGTGCTAATCGAGGATGTAATCGCCGTCGTTTTCGCCATTCTGGGGAGTGAGGGAATTTCCGTCATCTCGATGCGCCGGGCAAGTCGCCAGGAAAGGAGGCTTTATGAACAGTTCCAGTCGAAAGATCCTCGGCCTCACTGACGAGGAAGAGGCCGCGATCCAGCGCGGCATCGCGGAGGACCCAGAGAACCCCGAATGGACCGAAGAAGACTTCAAGAAGGCTCGCCCCTTCGCGGAGGTCTTTCCCGAGCTTGCAGAAAGCATCCGGCGTTCGCGCGGGCGGCCGGCGGTGGAGAGCCCTAAGCGGCAGATATCGCTGAGGCTCGATCCCGATGTGATCGATGCCTTCAAGGCGACCGGCAAGGGGTGGCAGGGGCGGATCAACGATGCGTTACGCAAGGCGGCCAAGCTCGATTAGTGCAAGCGATGTCTTGGCAGCGGTGGCACGCTTGCCTATGTTTGACCGATGCGGTTTTTCTCTATCGCGACGATGATGCTGGCCTTGTTGACCTACGGAACGATGTTCGCGTGGGCCGGATGTCCGATGTGCGCGTCGATGAGCCAGCCTGCCGCTGTCGACATGGTTGCCGGCAAGCCACATCATCATATGCCTGGCATGGATATGGGCGAGACTGCCAAGGTCTTGGCGCCGGTCAAGAACCCGTGTGCCGCCGGCGGCATGACGCATATGCCGCTCTGTTCCGCCTGTCTGGTCGTGCCCGTCGATGTGATGGTTCATGCCGATGGCAAGCAGGTTTTCGCCTACCCCTCGCCGGCGATCGCGCTTGCCCTTCCCGGCGCGCGACCGGCGCCGCAGGCGCCCCCTCCCCGGTTGATCTGACAATCTAGATCCTGAGAAACGCGGCGCGATACGCCGCATCGGACTTTCATTGCCAGACTGAGGAAGGATATCCCATGTCTTTTAAACTACTTGCTCTCACCACCGGTCTTGTTACCGGCCTCTCGTTCGCCGCTCTTCCTGCACGCGCGGAAGACAAGCCGATGAATATGGACATGAGTATGCCTATGGGCGACCACAGCCCGTCCAGCCATGCCTTTTCCGAGGCCAACGACAAGATGCACAAGGACATGATGATCGAATACAGCGGCGACGCCGATATCGACTTCGTACGCGGAATGATCGCCCATCACCAGGGGGCGATCGACATGGCCAAGGTGGAGTTGCAATACGGGAAGGATGCCGAGATGCGCAAGCTGGCGGAGGGCGTGATCAAGGCGCAGGAGGCCGAGATCACCGAGATGCAGACGTGGTTGAAGGCGCACGCCAAGTAAGGCCGACTCCGCGGCTATATGCTGGACGCCGGCTTTGCCCGGCGTCCAGCGTTTCGATTGTGATCAGCCCTTCTGCTCGAAGGGCGCGGGGCGGCGGCCGGTGCCTTGGCGGGCAAGCATCCAGCCGGGATATTCGGGAGCGAGTTCGCTGACCTCGTCGAGCTTCTTCAGGTCGTCGGCATCGAGCTTCAGTCCGACGGCGGCGAGGTTCTGGTCGAGTTGTTCGATGCGCTTGGCGCCGATGATGACCGTCGTGACGAAAGGCTTGGCGAGCACATAGGCGAGCGCCACGGTGGCGACGCTGGCGCGGTGCTTTTCGGCGATCTCGCGCATGACGGCGACGCAGGCCCAGGCGCGGTCCTTGTCGACAGGCGGGAAGTCGAAGGCAGCGCGGCGGCCTTCGCCGTTGCCGGGCGCGCCGGGGCCGTATTTGCCCGACAACAGCCCGCCTGCGAGCGGCGACCAGACCATCAGGCCAACCCTCTCCTCATTCATCATCGGCACGATGTCGCGCTCGAGGTCGCGGCCGGCGATGGAGTAATAGGCCTGCACGGTCTCGAAGCGGGCGAAGCCGCGACGCTCCGAAATCCCAAGCGCCTTGGCGATGCGCCATGCCTGCCAGTTGGAAACGCCGACATAGCGCACCAGGCCGCGCGAGACGAGATCGTCCATCGCCCTCAGCGTCTCGTCGATCGGGGTGACGCTGTCTGTGCCGTGGATCTGGTAGAGATCGATATGATCGGTCTGCAGGCGCTCAAGGCTCTTTTCGACGGAATCCATGATGTGGCCGCGCGAGGCGCCGCGATCGTTCGGCTTGTCGCCCATCGCGCCGTAGACCTTGGTGGCGATGACGACATCCTTGCGGGCGACGCCGAGGTTCTTCAGCGACTGGCCCAGCAGCTTTTCGGAGTCGCCGAAAGAATAGACGTCGGCGGTATCGATGAAGTTGACGCCCGCCGCAATTGACCGCCCGACGATCGCATCCGCCGCCTTCTGGTCGACATCGGCGATGGCGCCCCAGGGGCTTTTGTCGTCGGCGGCACCGAAGGTCATGGTGCCCAGGCAGATTTCGGAGACGAACAGGCCGGTATTTCCAAGCTGGTTGTAACGCATGGTCGAAATTTCCCTTTGAAGGTGGCGATGAGCCGGCAGAATGTTGAATTCTTTGCTGCCGTGCGTGGCAGGCACAGCCGGGACGGGCTGCGGGAATGAACCCATCTGAGATAAGGCGGACGGTCGTGGTTTCAACGCGGCGCTGCCGCCTGCGACGGGCTGCCGCGCACAGCTATCCACATGCCCACGTCTTGCATCATGGGCGCAGGCTCATAAATTACCTGCCTGACTATCCAGAGGCGCTTCCATGACCACCCGCACGCTTACCACGATCGGTTTCGATGCCGACGACACGCTCTGGCAGAACGAGCAGTTCTACCGGCTGACCGAGGAGCATTTCACCGAGTTGCTGTCGGATTTCGCGGAAGGGCCGCATATCTCGCAGCGGCTGCTGGAGGCGGAGAAGCGCAATCTCCAGCACTACGGGTTCGGCATCAAGGGCTTCACGCTATCGATGATCGAGACGGCGATCGAGATCACCGAGGGCACGGTTCCGGCAAGCGTGATCGCCAGCATCCTCGACACCGGCCGCGACCTGCTCTCGCATCCGGTCGAGACGTTGCCGCATGTTCAGGACACGCTGGAAGCTCTGTCGGAGCACTACCTGCTCGTGATGATCACCAAGGGCGACCTGTTCGATCAGGAGCGCAAGCTGGCGCAATCGGGGCTGGGCGATTTCTTCCATGCCGTCGAGATCGTGTCCGACAAGTCCGCGGTCACCTATCGGCGGATTTTCTCCAAGGTCGGCGGCGGGCCTGAACGGGCGATGATGGTGGGCAACTCGCTGAAGTCCGACATCGTGCCGGCGATCGCCGCCGGCAGCTATGGCGTCTTCGTGCCACACGAGCTGACCTGGGTGCTGGAGCATGTCGACGAGCCGAAGGACGCGCCGCGCTTCCGCAAGATCGAGCATCTCGGCGAGCTTGGGGCGGTGATCGACGCGATCGGCTGAGCCGTTCAGCGCCTGAGCGGAAAGAGCGGCGACGGGCCCTTGTTCTCGTCATCCTGAGGTGCGGATGCGGGCGGCGGCGTTTGCGGCTGAGCGGTCGCCTGCGGTTCGATCAGAATGCTGTAGGGCGCGCCAAGGCCGCGACGGGGCGATGCCTTGGAATAATAGGGGCGCAGCAGCCAGGTCGTGTTGGCCTTCACGGTAACGGTATAGGCGTCGCCATCCTCGTCGGTGCCGAAGATCGCCTCGTCTTCCGCCTGCGCCAGATCGAAGATCGCCAGGAAGGCGAACTGGCTCTTGGTCGAGAAACTGATCCTGACGTGCTGGCCCGCCTTGACCGGCAGCGTGTAGACGCGGCTGTTGCCGAACTTCGTCCAGCCCTTGAGCTCCATGGTTGCGCCGGGAAATTGCAGCTTCTCGAGCTTTTCGCCGGGTTGCAGCTGCGGCGCCTGCTGCGCGAACGCAGCCGAAGCCGACAGCGCGAGTGCTGCCACGGCCATCATTGCCCGCTTCATCGGCGCGCCTCTCACGGACGCACCAAGGCGTCGCGCATGGCCTCGACCTCGGCGCGGCAATAGCAGCCTTCCAGATGATCGTTGACGAGACCCATTGCCTGCATGAAGGCATAAACTGTGGTCGGACCGACAAAGGTCCAGCCGCGTTTCTTCAAATTCTTCGAGATCAGCACCGAAGTCGGCGTCGTCGGATTGGCCATGATGGTGGCGCGATCGACCACTTTCGGGCGCTCGTTGTGGCCCGGCTCGAAGCTCCAGAAATAATGGGCGAGCGACCCGAACTCGTCGCGCAATTCGATGGCGCGCCTGGCGTTGTTGATGGTCGAGACGATCTTGCCGCGATGGCGGATAATGCCGGCATCGGCCACGCATCGCTCGATATCCGTCTCGTCGAACAGCGCCACCTGCTCGAAATCGAAGCCGGCGAAGGCGGCGCGGAAATTCTCGCGCTTGCGCAGGATCGTCAGCCAGGAGAGGCCGGATTGAAAGCCTTCGAGGCAGATCTTCTCGAAGAGGCGGATGTCGTTGGTGACGGGACGACCCCATTCCTCGTCGTGATAGAGCAGGTAATCCGGCAGGTTGCCATGCCAGTGGCAGCGGCTCTTGCCGTCCGCGCCCGTTACGATGCCTGTTTCGCTCATGATATCGCTTCGCTTTTCGGTTCCGAATCCGGCTTTACCATTTGCAAACCCTGTTTCCAAACCGAACGATAACCCTGACGAAAAGTTTATTGTCCGCTTCGGCTTTTAATGAATCGATATTTACCATTCGCTGGCCGCCATGGTGGCAGCATCATTTCAGCAGGCGGCTGTCGCTGCCGCATTTTCGGCCATTGTAGAGAGTCCGTCCGATGATGAAATCTGTTCTGCTTGCCGCGGCCCTTTTCGGCGCGTTGTCCAATTCCGCGTTCGGCGACGACCGCTATGCCAGCCGCCCGCCGGTCGTGCTCAGCCCAGACCTGACGGCGCCGTGGATCATGCAGCTTGGCGGCTCACAGGTTCGCCCCGTCGTCTACCAGCGCCCCGTGGTGCAGCAGCGCGGGCTGTTTGCGCCACGCGTCGTGCGCCGTGCGCCGGTGGCGCAGCAGGTTTCGGCCATCAACCCCGGCATTCCCGTTGTCCGCCAGCGGCTCGAGCCGCAGTTCCTGCCGCAGATCGTCGATTACCAGACGAAGGAACGGCCCGGCACGATCGTCATCGATACCAACAACCGCTTCCTCTATCTCGTCATGGATGGCGGCAAGGCGCGGCGCTACGGCGTCGGCGTCGGCAAGCCGGGCTTCGAATGGGCGGGCGTTCACAAGATCACCCGCAAGGCCGAGTGGCCGGACTGGACGCCGCCCTCGGAAATGGTGAGCCGCGAGGCTGCCAAGGGGCATTATCTCCCCGCCCGCATGGACGGCGGCCCCGAAAACCCGCTTGGCGCGCGCGCCATGTATCTCGGCTCCACGCTCTACCGCATCCACGGCACCAACGCGCCATGGACGATCGGCAGCGCCGTTTCCTCGGGCTGCATCCGCATGCGCAACGAGGACGTGACCGACCTTTACGAACGCGTGAAGGTGGGTACGCGGGTCATGGTGATCTGAGTTTCCGGCGGTCGGCGGGAGCCCTCTCGCCCCCGGCCCCAGCATTTTCAGGGTTTCCAAGCTTGAAATCCCGGCCGATTCCTTTAGCTTTGCCGGCGATCGTGCCTTGAGAGGGAAATCGAAATGAAGAAAGTGTCACTGCTCGTGGCGGCCGCGGCCGTCGCGATGTCGGGTATGATGGCCGTTGCCAGCGCCGAGCCCGTGATGACGGCAACCGATGCCGTTCGTGGCGTCAAGCACAGCCAGCAAGTCAAGCCGCAATACAAGAAGCGTGTCGTCCGCCTTATCACCAACGAAGCGCCGGGCACCGTGATCGTCGATACGGTCAACAAATATCTCTATCTCGTCGAAGGCCGCAACAAGGCCACCCGCTACGGCATCGGTGTCGGCCGCGAGGGCTTCGGCTGGTCGGGCGTGGTCAAGATCGGCCGCAAGGCTGAATGGCCTACCTGGACGCCGCCGGCCGAAATGCGCGCCCGCGAGGCCCGCGCCGGCCACAACCTGCCGGCCGTACAGCCGGGTGGCCCCGACAATCCGCTCGGCGCCCGCGCCATGTATCTCTACCAGGGCGGCCGCGACACGATTTTCCGTATCCACGGCACCAACCAGCCATGGACGATCGGCCTCAACCTGTCGTCGGGCTGCATCCGCATGGTCAACAGCGACGTCGAGGACCTTTACGACCGGGTTCCCGTCGGCACCAAGGTGATTGTCGTCGGCCCCGGCAACAAGCAGGGCAACGTCGCCTTCGACGATCGCGGCATCGATGTTCTCAGAACGCTGTTCGGCGGCTGATCTTGAAATTCAGGAATGGGGCGGCCGGTCGATGCGCCGCCCTATTTCGCTCCGCAGCTGACCTTGCCGCTTGCCGTGAACGGCTTGTCGCCACCCGAAATCGTCAGCTCGTAGGTGCCTGAAAAGGCCGTTGCCGATTTGCTCGGCTGATCGGCGGTGATCGCCATATCCATCGTCTGCCCGCCGCTATCATCATCCGCCGTCCGGAAAATCTGGAAACGCAACTCGCCCCCGTGCTGCCAATCATGCGAGAGGTTGTCGGAATCGAGCGTCAGCTTGTGAAAGACGGGCGAGACGTCATCGTTCTTGACGATGAGGGCGCCGCGGAAGTGATTGAGCTTGTTGCCAACACCGCCCTCGAAGCCGCTATCGACCGTGAAGCGGGCGCTCTTGTCGTCGGCGGAACAGAAGAACCGGCCTTCGGCCTGCGCCACATGGGCCATGCCGCAGAAAGCCATAAGCGTCAGGATGATACGGTGCATTGCAGGACTCCGAGAAAGCCGGACATCCGGCCCACTAAGCTAGCGGCAAATTCTTTAATTTTTCCGGTACCTCGCCGCCATAAGCCCAATCCAGCAGCTCGATCGTGTGGACGATGGGGATGCCGGTTCCCGACGCGATCTGGGTGATGCAGCCGATATTGCCGGTGGCGATGACGCTCGCCTTCGTGGCCTCCAAGTTCTTGACCTTGCGCTGCTTCAGCGCCTCGGCGATCTCTGGCTGCATGATGTTGTAGGTGCCGGCGGAGCCGCAACAGAGGTGCCCTTCGGTCGGATCGCGCACCGTGAAGCCCGCCGTCTTCAACAACAGCTTCGGCGCGAGCGTTATCTTCTGGCCGTGCTGCATGGAACAGGCCGAGTGATATGCAACCGTCAGGCCCCTCGGCATCATCGCCGGCAGATCGAGCGTCGCCAGGTATTCGGTGACATCCCTGGCGAGCGCCGAAACGCGCGCCGCCTTCTCGGCATAATCCGGATCGAGCCGCAGCATGTGGCCGTAATCCTTGATCGTCGTGCCGCAGCCGGACGCGGTGATGATGATGGCGTCGAGGCCGCCGCTTTCGATTTCGCGCGTCCAGACATCGACATTGGCCCGGGCGCCTTGCAGCGCCTGTTCCTCGCGGCCCATGTGGTGGACCAGCGAGCCGCAGCAGACCTCCCCCTTTGGCGCCACCACCTCGACGCCGAGGCGTGTGAGCAGGCGGATGGTCGCCGCGTTGATGCCTGGATCGAGCACCGGTTGGGCACACCCGGTCAGGATCGCCACGCGACCGCGTTTCTCACCGACGGCAGGATGCGTGGCGGGCGCGGCATAGGAGGATGCCGGCGGCACGCGGCGCGGCGCCAGCGCGAGCATTGCGGCAAACGGCTTCAGCGCCGGCTTGCCGCGCATCAGACCCGCGAAGGGGCGACCGAGACGCGCGAGTTTCAAGGCAAGACGGAAACGGCCGGGATATGGCAGGACGGCGGCCAGCATGTTGCGGGTCAGCCGGTCCATGAAAGGACGCTTGTAGGTCTTTTCGATATGGGCGCGGGCGTGATCGACAAGGTGCATGTAATCGACGCCCGAGGGACAGGTGGTCGTGCAGGCGAGACAGGAAAGACAGCGGTCGATATGGGTGACGACCTCCGTATCGGCGGCGCGATCGTTCTCCAGCATGTCTTTGATGAGGTAGATGCGTCCGCGCGGGCTGTCGAGCTCGTTGCCTAAAGTCACATAGGTGGGACAGGTGGCGGTGCAGAAGCCGCAATGCACGCATTTGCGCAGAATCTGCTCGGAGGCAGCGACATGGGGATCGGCAAGCTGGGCGGGGGTGAAGTTGGTCTGCATGTCAGGCTCGTCCGCCTTTTTCGCCTTGTCGGCGGGTGGGGTACCCCCCTCTGCCCTGCCGGGCATCTCCCCCACAGGTGGGGAGATTGGCTGGGCGTACCCGCTCGCTCCACGTCAGTTGTCTGGGCCAAAGGTCGCGACGAGTCGATCTCCCCCCTTGTGGGGGAGATGTCCGGCAGGACAGAGGGGGGTATGCGACACACCACGCCAACATCATCCCCCCATCTTCCCGGGATTGAGTATCCCGGCCGGATCGAACTTTTCCCGCAGCCGTGCCGAAAGCATCGCCACGGCGTCCGCTTGCGGCTCGAAGGCAGGTATAGCGGCGCGGGTCTCGTCGGGCGCGCGGATCAGCGTGGCGTGGCCGCCGCCGAGCGCCTTGATGAAGCGTCGCACGAGATCGGCCTCGGGATCGGCTTCCATGCGCATCCAGACGAGGCCGCCCTGCCAGTCGTAGAAGGCATCGACGCCGGCTTCCAGGCGCAGGGCGGCGACGAGCTGGTGGCCGGCGCCGGGGGCGACGGAGACGCGCCAGACAGGGCGCGGCGTTCCATCGGCATAAGGCAGGACATCGCGGATGTCGCGCCAGAGGCGGGCGCTGTCGGCGCGGTTGAGATGGATGACGGGGCCATAGGCGGACATGGCGGTGGCGAGCTTCGCCGCCCTCGCCTCCACCGATTTCGGCAAGCCCTCGATGCGCAGGCAGGTGGCCTCGCCGGGCGGCAGGGTGCTGTCGAGGAATTTCCAGGCAACCGTCATCGGCAGATGGGCGGCGCCCGACACTTCCACCGGCAGCGCCATCGCGGCCGCCATGGCGAGCGCGGCTTCGGCATCGTTGAGCCCCGATATCAGGATGGTCTGTTCCGCCTTCGGGCGCGGCGGCACGCGGAAGGTGACTTCGGTGAGGAAGCCGAGCGTGCCGTGCGAACCGGCCATGAGCTTGACCAGATCCAACCCGGTGACGTTCTTCATCACCCGGCCGCCGGCCTTGACGATCTCGCCCCTGCCATTGACGAAGCGGACGCCAAGCAGGCTGTCGCGCGCGGCGCCGGCCACGAAGCGGCGCGGGCCGGAGACGTTGGCCGCGAACACGCCGCCGATGGTCGGCTCGCCTGTCGTGCCCATCAACGGCCGGTGGTCCATCGGTTCGAAGGCCATCATCTGGCCGTTCTCGGCCAATGCCGCCTCGATCTCCGCAAGCGGCGTGCCGGCGCGCGCGGTCAGTACCATCTCGCCGGGATTATAAGAGACGATGCCGGTAACGTTGGTGGATCGCAGGCGGTCGGATGCGGTGACGGCGTTGCCGAAGCCCGACCGCGTGTTGCCGCCGCAGATGGAAAGCGGCTTTCCCGACGCCGCGTGGCTCCTGACGATCTCGGCGGCATCGTCCTCGCTGGTGGGGAAGAGGTCGATCATGCGCCGGCACGCCCCTCCAGCGGAAAGACCTTGGACGGATTGAGCAGCCAGCCCGGATCGAAGGTGGCGCGCGCGGCCATCTGCTGGGCGAGATCGGCCTCGGCGTACTGATGGCGCATCAGGTCGCGCTTCTCGATGCCGACGCCATGCTCGCCGGTCAGGCAGCCGCCGACATCGACGCAGAGCTTGAGGATGTCCATGCCGGCCGCCTCGGCGCGGGCGGCATCCTCGGGATCGTTGGCATTGAAGAGGATCAGCGGGTGCATGTTGCCGTCGCCAGCGTGGAAGACATTGGCGACGCGAAGGCCGTAGCCATCGACGATCTCGCCGGTCTTCTTCAGCACGTAGGAAAGCTGGCTGAGCGGCACGGTGCCGTCCATGCAGATATAATCGGCGATGCGGCCGGTTGCGCCGAAGGCGGATTTCCGTCCCTTCCAGATCAACGCCGCCTCGGTGGCGGACTGGCACTCGCGCACGGTCTTGACGCCATGCCGGCGGGCGATGGCGACGATATCGCCAAGCATGTCGTCCATCTCGGCTTCCGAGCCCTCGACCTCGACGATCAAGAGCGCGCCGACATCGAGAGGATACCCGGCCTTGGCGAAAGCCTCGCAAATCTCGATGGCCGGCTTGTCCATGAACTCGATGGCGACAGGGATGATGCCCGATGCGATGACATCGGCAACGCAGGAGCCGGCCTCCTCGGATGTGTCGAAGCCGAAGAGCACGGGCCGGGCGCCTTCGGGCTTGGCGATCAGTCGCACGGTCGCTTCGGTGACGATGCCAAGCTGCCCCTCGTGGCCGCAGACGAGGCCGAGCAGATCATAGCCGCCGGCATCGAGCGCCTTGCCGCCGAGATCGATGATCGTGCCATCCATCAGCACCATCCTGACGCCGAGCAGGTTGTTGGTCGTCACACCGTATTTCAGACAGTGGGCGCCGCCGGAATTCATGCCGATATTGCCGCCGATGGTGCAGGCGAGCTGCGAGCTCGGATCGGGCGCGTAGAAAAAACTATCCGCGGAAACGGCTTCCGAGATGTTGAGGTTGGTGACGCCCGCCTCGACCACGGCGACGCGGTTGAACAGATCGATCTCGATGATGCGGTTCATCTTCGACACGCAGACGACGACGGCATCCTCCTGCGGGATCGCGCCGCCCGAGAGCGACGTTCCGGCGCCGCGCGGCACGATGGGAACGCCATAGCGGTGGCAGTATTTCAGCACCGCGGCGACCTCCGCCGTGGTGCGCGGCAGGGCGACGGCGAGCGGCATGCGGCGATAGGAGACGAAGGCATCCGTCTCGAAAGGCATCAATTCGCGAGCTTCGTGGACGAGACATTCCGGCGGCAAAAGGTCGGCGAGATCCTCGACGATCTGGCGACGGCGAGCCAGCACATCCGCACGCGGGGCGAGGAACGAAATGGTGTCGGACATGGCTCTCTCCCTTCGCTGGCGGCAGCGAAAACCGGCCGCATCCTCCGTGCCGCCAGCCCATCCGGCTTAGCACTTTCCCGATTTTGGCGCAAATGCTAAGCACTTATGCCAAAAGGGAAAACGATCGCGGTTTCATGACCAATCTGGGTGATCTCGAAATCTTTGCCAAAGTCGTCTCGACGGGCAGCATGTCGCTTGCCGGGCGGGCGCTGGGCTTCTCGCCCGCCGTCGTTTCCAAGCGCATCAAGCGGCTGGAGGAGCGGCTGGGAACCCGGCTGTTGCAGCGGACGACGCGGCAGATCTCTCTGACGGAGGCCGGCCAGGGGTTCTACGACCGGGTGCTCGCCATCCTGGCCGGGCTGGAGGAAGCGGAGTTCTTCATTGCCGGCACTTCGGCGCAGATGCACGGGACACTGAAGGTTTCCGCACCGACCTCGTTCGGGCGCATGCATATCGCGCCGCACCTGAAGCGGTTCATGGACGCGCATCCCGATCTCGCCATCAATCTGGTGCTCAGCGACGAGTTCAGCGACATCATCGGCGGCGGCTTCGACCTGGCGATCCGCATCGCCGAGCTCACCGATTCCAGCCTCGTCGCGCGGCGGCTGGCGCCGGTGCGCCGCGTGCTCTGCGCCGCCCCCGACTATCTCGCGGCCAATGGCACGCCCGAGACGATCGAGGACCTGAAACGGCACCGCTGTCTTCCTGCCCACAATGGCGACGTCTGGCGGCTGGAGGGGCCGGAGGGGGCGCTTTCGCTGCGGCCGGAGGGGATGCTGATCACGAATTCCAGCGAAGTCATCCGCGAAGCGGTGATCGGCGGGCTCGGGATCGCACTGCGGTCCACCTGGGATATCGGCGCGGAACTGAAGAGCGGCCGGCTGGTGCAGGTGCTGCCGGCCTACGAGGGCTCGCGCAACGTGACGCTCTCCGCTGTCTATCCAAGCCGCCAGTTCCTGCCGGCCAAGGTGCGGCTGTTCATCGACTACCTCGCAGAGCTCTACGGGCCGGTGCCCTATTGGGAGCGCTGAGGCCAGAGCAACTCCGGACGAAAAACCGCTTCACACTTTTCCTGGAATTGCTCTAACGCGCCAGCCTGTCGATGACGAGATCGAGCAGCAGACGCAGGCGTTGCAGGCGCTTCAGGTCGCGGTGATAGCCGACCCAGGTGTCGCGGCCGGGCGGCGGCTCGCCGAGATCCACGCGCTCGATGGCCGCGATGGTGTCGCCCAGCGGACGCGGCAGCACGGCAAGGCCGGCGCCGCCGGCGCAAAGCGCGGCCTGGACATCGCGGTTGTTGCTGCGCATGCCGATCTCGGCCTCGGGCAGCATGCGTTTCAGCCAGGCGACATCGGGCATGCCGCCGAAGGCTTCATCCATGGTGAGCAGCCGCGCGCCCCCGCCCTTGCCAGCCTTAGGATGCTCCCCGCCCTTCCTGATGTAGAGCCCGTAGTCGACATGCAGCAGCTTGCGGGAGATCACGTCGGGCTCGGTGAAGGGCGCGATGCGAAAGACCAGATCGGCCTCGCGCCGGGAGAGGCTGAGCAGGCGGCTATCGGTGAGAAGCTCGATCACCACCCTTGGATGGGCCGCCGAGAACTCCGCCAGCACCGGCGAGAGCAGATGGATGCCGAACCAATCGGATGAGGAAAGCCGCAGGAAACCGGTCACCCCGCGCCCGCTGCCGGCCAGTTCACGCTCGAGACCAAGCGCCTCCTCCTCCATGCGCTCGGCGCGGGCGAAAACGGCGTGGCCCTCATCGGTCAGCACGAAGCCATCCGGCGTGCGCTGGAAGAGCGTCTGGCCGAGCGCCTGCTCGAGCGCCCGCAGGCGACGGCCCATGGTGGGCTGCGTCAGGCCGAGATGACGTGCGGCGGCGCCCAGCGTGCCGGAGCGCGCGATCGCCAGAAACAGTTTGAGATCGCTCCATTCCATCAGCGGCATATCCAAACAAAAATGCATGAACTTCGATCAATATCGTTGATTTTCATTCACGCTTCAACGGCGCATTCTCCCGACATCAGAACCACAGGAGAGTTCCATGGCAGAGAAGACAAGCATGACCGCACTGATCGTGGACGCGCCGGCAGCGGCGTTCAGGATGACCGAGATCGAAAAGCCACAGGCCGGCCGGGGTGAGGTTTTGGTGCGGATCAGGGCGAGCGGGGTCAACCCGCTCGACACCAAGATCCGCGCCGGAAACGCCGCCCATGCGCGGCATCCCCTCCCCGCCGTTCTCGGCATCGATCTCGCCGGTGTCGTCGAGGCCGTCGGCGACGGCGTAACCGGCTTTCGTCGCGGCGACGAGGTCTATGGCATGACGGGTGGGGTGGGCGGCATTCAGGGATCGCTGGCGGAGTTCGCCGTCGTCGATGCCCGGTTGATCGCAAGGAAGCCGCACAATCTTTCGATGCGCGAGGCAGCCGCGCTGCCGCTGATCGCGATCACCGCCTGGGAAGGGCTGATCGACCGTGCCGCGGTGAAGGCCGGACAGCGGGTGCTGGTGCTCGGCGGCGGAGGCGGCGTTGGCCATATCGCGGTACAGATCGCCAAGGCCATCGGCGCCGACATCTATGCGGTCGACAGCGCTTCCAAGGGCGATTACCTGCGCAGCCTCGGCGCGACGGCGATCGACCGCGACGCGCAGCCGGTCGAGGACTACGTCGCGGCCCATACCGGCGGGCGCGGGTTCGACGTGGTCTATGACACGGTTGGCGGAGCGGGTCTGGATACGGCCTTCAAGGCGGTCGGAAAGTTCGGGCATGTCGTCAGCGCGCTCGGCTGGGGCACGCATGCGCTGGCGCCGCTCTCCTTCAAGGCGGCCAGCTATTCCGGCGTATTCACACTGCTGCCGCTGCTTTCGGGCGAAGGCCGAGACCACCACGGCGAGATCCTGCGGGAGGTCGCCCGGCTTGTCGAGGCCGGCAAGCTCGTTCCGAGGCTGGACGCGCGGCGCTTCACGCTTGCCGATGTCGCCGACGCGCATGCGCTGATCGAGAACCGGCAGGCGCAGGGCAAGCTGGTGGTCGAGATCGGCTGATTGCGGCTCAGCGGGCCAGATCGAGATAGGCGCCGGCCACCATGGCGTCGATCTCCTTCGGCACCGGCACGATGCAGGCCTCGGCGCCGACCGCGCGCCGGGCGACCAGCTCGAGGCAGCGCGCCTGCAGGGTGAAGCCGAGATCCATCGATTCCACCGAATTGCCGAGCGGGCGCGGACCGGCGAGATTGGCCATGTGGCCGCCGCCGAGCACATGGAAGGAACGGCCGTCGCGCAGATGGAAGGTTTCGATGTGGTCGGCCTCATAGCGATCGATGCCGATGACATCGGCATGTTCGCGGAAGGCGGCCACATCGATCTCGTGCGGGAAGTGGCCGCCGTTCATCAGGATGGCGCCATCCTTGACGAGCGGGAGGTCGGCCGCCGTGACGATATCGGCAAAGCCCGTCACCGTCACCAGGACGTCGGCGGTGCGGATCGCCTGTTCGCGCAGCGGCGTGTTGAAGCCATCCAGATGTGCCTCAAGTGCCGTCACCGGATCGATATCGACGACGCTGACCTGCGCGAAGGCATTGCGGAAGCAGGCGGCTGTGCCCTTGCCGCAGGCGCCGTAGCCGAAGACCGTAACCCGCTTGCCGTTGGTCGAGCGGTTGGTGAAGCGCATGTAGCTTTCGAACAGGCTCTGGCCGACCGCATGGCGGTTTTCGGCGAACTGCTTGATTGGGCTGTCGTTGATGACGAGGATCGGCATGGCGAGGGTTTCGCGCAGCGGCAGCAGGCGCGTGCGGCCGGAGGTCGTCTCCTCGGTGCCGCCGAGCAGGTTGGCATAGGGTTTTTCCGCGGCGATGGCGAAGAGATCGCCGCCATTGTCGAGCAGCAGATCGGGCTTTTCGGCGATTACCGCTTCCAGGCTCTTGTGGTGGGCGACGGGGTCGGTCGTCTGTGTGGCGAAGACGTCGATGCCCTCGGATCGCAGGAATTCCACCGTCGAAGGCTGGGTGCTGTTGAGGTTGCCGGTGCAGACCAAGCGGGCTCCGCCTGCCTTCAGCGTCATCAGCAGCGCGACAGTCTTTGGTTCCAGGTGAATGCCGGTACCGATCGTCAGCCCATGAAAAGGTCGTGTGGTCTCGAATTCCGAGGCCGTTGCCTTCAGCAAGCGGCAGCTTTCGCCGATCCATTTGATACGGGTGGCATTTCTCTGCATGGGCTCATCCTCCTGGCTCTCGCATCTTGGTAGACGGGGCGGGGCGTGACGACCATGGATGAATTTCTGCCGAAGGGACAGAAAATCTGCCCTATCCGTCCGCGCAGGCGCCCTGAAGCCAGTCACGCAACGCGACATAGGCCGGCCGCTTCATATCCGCATTGCGGCAGCAGAGGCTGTAGCCGGCCGGGCGGCTGACGAAGCCGTAGGGCGCCACCAGCAGGTTGCGACGCAGGTCGTCCTCGATCGAGGCACGCGGCGCAATCGCGACGCCTAGCCCGGAACGGGCGGCGCCGATCGACAGAAGCAGGTCTTCGAAGGTCTGGCTGTGCTGGAAATTGACGCGCGGCGTGCCGCTTTCCGAGAACCATTCGCTCCAGAGCAACGGCGTGCTGCGGCTTGCAAGGCAGGTGGCCACTGCCATGGCGGCCGGATTGCCTGATATCTCGGCTGCGATGGCGGGCGTGGCGACGGGACCGAATTCATCATCCATGAAGCGGATCGCGGTGATACCGCTCGCCGGGCGATATTCGCCGCCCATGATCACCGCATCGAGTTCGGGATGCTGGGACAATGGCTCGACCACCGATATCGGCACGATGTCGATCTCGGCGCCCGTCAAGGCCGCCTGCAGCATTGCAAGGCGCGGCATCAGCCACCATATAGCAAAGGCGGACGGCACGCCGAGCCGGATGCGACCCTGCCCTTCGGACTGGAATTCCTGCGATGCACGCTGAAGGATGGCGAGCGCGGTGCCGGCGGCATCGGCAAGCCTCAGGCTTCTCGGCGTCGGAACGAGGCGGCGACCTTCGCGTTCGAACAGCTTTTCGCCGAAATGGCTTTCAAGCGTCGCGATCTGCTGGCGAACCGCGCCGCGCACGACACCGAGTTCTTCGGCCGCTTTCAAAACGCTGCCGTGGCGACAGACTGCCTCGAAGGCGCGGATCGCGTTCAGGGGTGGTAGACGCATAATTACCATAGTGCCGATATATTGCCGCACGACATGGCGCGGTCCTTGATCGAAATGCAAGTGGCACGCATAATGAACACCTGTGCAAAAGACGCAATCGGAACAGTTTTCGACGATTTTGCGTCTCGAACCAGGATGAATTCCGACTATTGATATCTATCAATCCCAAGGGGAAAACTTGAAAAGCGCATGGATCGCGCAAGTTTTCCAGATGATACTAATATAGCCGACTCAATGAACTGATTGGAAAGGTGACCCGACCGTTGACTCTTCTCGCCCGCCTGGCATCCGATGTACAGCTTATGTTCCGGCGCCCCCCGCGTCAGCAATATGCTGCGCTCTGCTATCGGCTGAAGAAAAAGAGCAACGAGGTCGAGGTTCTCCTGATGACCAGCCGCGACACCGGCCGCTGGGTCATTCCCAAGGGCTGGCCGATGGATCGCCGACACTCTCACGAGGTCGCCGCCCAGGAAGCCTTCGAGGAAGCCGGGGTGCGCGGTATCGTCGAAAAGCAGACGATCGGCGCCTATCACTATCCGAAGGTTCTCAAGAACGGGCTCAAGGTGAACTGCAAGGTGCAGGTCTATGCGCTCGAAGTCTCCGACATCGCCAAGAACTTCAAGGAAAAGGGCGAGCGCAAGCTCGAATGGGTTTCCTGCGACGAAGCGGTGAAGCGGGTTCGCGAGCCTGAACTCCGCAACCTCTTCCTGCTCTTCAAGCGCCGCATGGCCGAAGAGCTTTCGACCGAGCCCCGCAAGCAGATTCCGGCTGAATGATTGCTGCCATCTTGCGCTGCTAGACTTTGCAGCGCAAAAGCAGGATTCAATCGCAAGGAACAGCATGCCCGAACGCCCACCCGTCCTCACGAAACGTACGCTCGACAAGGATCTCGACAAGCTGATGCATGTCGAGGACGCGGCGAAGTACGTCTCGCGCAAGCTGGTGGCGCCGGGTATCGGGCTCTTCTTCCTCGGGCTGGCGATGCTGTTTGCCGGCGTCTACGTCTTCGATCGCCCCGGCGCGGGTCTTGTCATCGCCGCCGCGGCTCTTGCCGCCTACATGGCCATGAACATCGGCGCCAACGACGTGACCAACAACGTCGGCGCCGCCGTGGGTGCGCGTGCAATGACCATGGCGCAAGCCCTTGTCATTGCCGCGATCTTCGAAATTCTCGGGGCGACCATATCAGGCGGAGAGGTGGTCAGGACGATTTCGTCCAGCATCATCGACGCCTCGCAGGTGCCGGCGGGAACGCTCGGCTGGATCATGATGGCGGCGCTGATGGCAGCGGCGCTCTGGATCAACCTCGCGACCTGGATGAACGCGCCTGTTTCGACCACGCACGCGATCGTCGGCGCGGTGATCGGCGCGGGCGTGGGCGCGGTGGGCTCCGGGCCGATCAACTGGCACGTCATGCTCGAGATCACCATCGCCTGGGTGACCTCGCCGCTGCTCGGCGGCGTGATCGCTGCCGGCCTGCTCTATCTCGTCAAAACGCTGATCATCTACCGCCAGGACAAGATCGGCGCCGCGCGCCGCTGGGTGCCGGTGCTGATCGCCCTGATGATCGGCGGCTTTGCCTCCTACATGATGCTGCAGCTGGAAACCGCAGGACGCTTCTCGTCCCCGGTGATCCTGCTCTTCGGGATGGTGATGGGCCTGCTCGGGTGGTTCATCGCCAAGCCGTTCGTGCGGCGGCAGTCGCGCGATCTCGAAAACCGCAACAGTTCGCTGCGCGTGCTGTTCCAACTGCCGCTGATCGGATCGGCAGCGCTGCTGTCCTTCGCGCATGGGGCAAACGACGTGTCGAACGCCGTCGGGCCGCTGTCGGCGATCGTGCGGGTCGCGATCGGCCATCCGCTGGGCGAAACGGGCGGGCCGCCGCTCTGGGTGATGCTGATCGGCGCCTTCGGGATTTCGGTCGGTCTGCTGCTGTTCGGGCCGCGCCTCATCCGTCTCGTGGGCGAGCAGATCACCAAGCTCAATCCGATGCGCGCCTATTGCGTCGCGCTGTCGACAGCGCTGACCGTGATCGTCGCCTCGTGGCTCGGCATGCCCGTCAGTACCACGCATATCGCCGTCGGCTCTGTTTTCGGCGTCGGCTTCTTCCGCGAATGGTACACGCGCAACTCCAAGCGGCGGATCGAATACATGCGGCGCAAGGCCGAGGTCTGGATGATCGAGGAGCCCGACGATCCCAACACCCACGAGGTGCGACGGCGCTATCTCGTGCGGCGCTCGCACTTCATGTCGATCCTTGCCGCCTGGGTCGTCACCGTGCCGATCTCGGCGACACTTGCGGCCGTGATCTATTGGATTATGTTCGCGCTCTTCGTTTGATCAGGACCTATCGATGCGCGCCAATTTCCGGATGCAAAGGCTGTTCGTCGCCGCCCCGCTCTCTCAAGGGGTAGCGGCCGAAGCGACCTCGGAGCAGTTCAACTATCTCGCAAACGTTCTGCGCATGACCGATGGCGCGGAAATCCTCGTCTTCAACGGTCGCGACGGCGAGTGGAAGGCGACGCTCTCCTTTCCCACCCGCAAGCGCATCATGATCGTGCCGGAAGAGCAGACGCGGCCACAGCCGGCACCTTCCGATCTGCACTATCTCTTCGCGCCGCTGAAAGTCGGGCGGCTGGACTACCTCGTGCAGAAGGCGGTCGAGATGGGCGCCGGCGTGCTGCAGCCGGTGATGACCCAGCATGTGCAGGGCAAGATTACCAACCTCGACAAGCTGCGCGCCAACGTGATCGAGGCGGCCGAGCAATGCGGCATTCTCGACATTCCTGATGTTGCCGAGCCGATCCGCCTGTTCGATCTTCTCGACGGATGGTCGCAGGACCGGCGCATCATCTATTGCGACGAGGGCGATGCCGGGCAGAACCCGCTGCCGATCCTGAACGCGGTGAAGGAGCGGAAGCTGGCGCTGCTGGTTGGGCCCGAGGGCGGCTTTTCGGAAGACGAGCGAGCCCGGCTGCGCAGCCTCGATTTCGTCACCGCCATTCCGCTCGGCCCGCGCATCCTGCGCGCAGATACGGCCGCGGTGGCGGCCATGGCTGTCATCCAGGCGGCGATCGGCGACTGGAACCAATAGCCGCATTGGCAACGGGCCACACATACTGGTATTTTTTTGATGGCTGGTTGAAACAATTTCACTTGCAACATACCTGCCAGCGGTCCTAATCACCCTTCCTACTGTCCGGATACTTCCGGACGTTTCCCGAATACAGGTTACTTGAATGGCTCGCGATACCACCGACCAGACCCCGCTCTCTTCGGTTCAGGAGCTGACCGATTATCTTGCGGCGGGAAACAAGCCGAATGAGAAGTTCCGCATCGGCACCGAGCACGAGAAGTTCGCCTTCTTCCGCGCCGACAACAGCCCCGTGCCCTATGCCGGCGAAGCCAGCATTTCGGCGCTCTTGAAGGGCCTGCAGGCGAAGTCCTGCTGGGAGCCTATCCTCGACGGCGACAACATCATCGGGCTTGGCGAACAGCACGGTATGGGCGCGATCTCGATCGAGCCGGGCGGGCAGTTCGAGCTTTCGGGCGCGCCGCTCGAAACCATTCACGAGACCTGCAAGGAATCGAATTCGCATCTGGCTGTCCTGCGCGAGATCGCCGAGCCGATGGGCATCCGCTTCCTCGGCATCGGCGGCAGCCCGAAGTGGACGCTGGCCGAGACTCCCGTCATGCCGAAGTCGCGCTACGAGATCATGAGCCGCTACATGCCGAAGGTCGGCACCAAGGGGCTGGACATGATGTACCGCACCTGCACGATCCAGGTGAACCTAGACTTCTCCTCGGAAGCCGACATGCGCAAGAAGATGCGCGTCTCCATGAAGCTGCAATCACTGGCGACGGCGCTGTTTGCCGCCTCGCCCTTTACCGAGGGCAAGCCGAACGGCCTGCTGTCCTGGCGCGGCGATATCTGGCGCGACACCGACAACCGCCGTTCCGGCCTGCTCGACTTCACCTTCCGCGACGATTTCGGCTTCCATGACTATACGGAATGGGCGCTCGACGTGCCGATGTACTTCATCGTGCGCGACGGCCGCTACCACGACTGTACCCATGTCACCTTCCGCCAGTTCATGAACGGCGCGTTGAAGGGCGAAGTTGCGGCCTGGGAGCCGACGATGGGCGACTGGACGAACCACCTCTCCACCCTCTTCCCAGATGTGCGCCTGAAGCGTTTCCTCGAAATGCGCGGCGCCGATGGCGGCCCATGGCGCCGCATCTGCGCGCTGCCGGCATTCTGGGTCGGCCTTCTCTACGACGAGGCGGCGTTGGAAGCCGCCGACCAGCTGACCAAGGATTGGGGCTTCGACGAGGTGAACGCGCTGCGCAGCGCCGTGCCGTCCGAGGGGCTGAACGCGCAGTTCCGCGGCCACGCGCTCTACGAGACCGCGCGCGAGGTGATCGCCATTTCCAAGGCGGGCCTCAAGTCGCGCAACAAGCTCAACCGCGACGGCCAGGACGAGACGATCTTCCTTGCCCCGCTCGACGAGGTGCTGGCGAAGAAATCGACGTTGGCCGACGATCTGCTGAAGCTCTACAGCGGCCGCTGGAACGGCTCCGTCGAGCCCGTCTTCGACGAGTATCAATACTAAAGGCTTCAGTAAAAAGCCGTTTGCGCATTCCTATTTCCGGCTATACTGGCGCAACCATGCGTCGCGAACCCGGGAATAGGATTTCATGCTGCCACTGTTCGACATGATGATGCAGGCGCAGAACGGCGCGGCGATGGATGCCATCTCCAAGCAGTTCAACCTGGCGCAGGAGCAGGCGACCAAGGCCATGGCGGCGCTGATGCCGGCCTTTTCGGCGGGGCTGAAGCGCAGCACCAGCAACCCCTATGATTTCATGGGGCTGATGCAGGCGGTCGCGTCCGGCAATTACGGCAAATATTTCGAGGACATGAGCAAGGCCTTTACGCCGCAGGGGATTTCCGACGGCAACAACATCCTGGCGCAGCTCTTCGGTTCCAAGGACGTGTCGCGCGCGGTGGCGGAACAGGCGGCGAAGGTGACCGGCATCGGCCAGGAAATCTACAAGCAGATGCTGCCCGTGATGGCCGATACTCTGATGGGCGGGCTGTTCAAACAGACGACGGGGCAGATGGGCGCGCCTGTCAATCCTTTCGTCAACACGGACATGGGCCAGACGATCCAGAAATGGCTGGAGAGCACCGGCTTCGCGCCCAAGCAGCGCGCCGCACCCGAGCCCAGCATCTTCGACAATCCGTTCACGCAGGCGATGCAGCTGATGTTCAGCGTGCCGAAGCCGGCACCAGAGCAAACGCCTAACAATCCCTTCCTCGACAATCCCTTCGCCAAGGCCTTCCAGGAGATGATGGGCAATCTCGGCAAGACGGCAGCGCCGGAACCGCAGCCGGCGCCGAAGGAAGAGCAACCCGCCTCGGCCGAAAGCTACATGGGCATGCTGAACGCGATGTTCGACAGCGGGCTCGAGGTGCAGAAGAGCTATCAGAAGAGCATGGAAGCGATCTTCGAGACTTACCGGCCGAAAACACCGCCCGCCGCCAAACCCAAGGCGTAAAAAAACCCGGAGATGGCTGGGAGGCCGATCACCGGGTTAAATGGCAGGGCTATTGGCTATCACCCTGCGGGGAAAACTGGGGCCGGTCCTACTCGACGTGAGACCGGAAGATGGCATTGCGGCCACGCTTGCGCGCGGATCGCGTCAGGTGATCCGACGGATCCTCGAAGAAGGTCGAAGCCAGGAAAGCGGCATCGAGATCGCCCCGGGACAAGCCGATATCCTTCAACTGATTGTCGTCGAGTTCGTGCAGCGCATTGATCTCCATACGGTTGCGAAACACGCGCAGTACGGAGGCCACTGTTGCAAAGCCGTTGGCAATACGCTGCGACAGCGTTGCGGCGGGCGGGTTGCATTCGAGTTCCAGTATCCGGTCTGACGTGCGCATGGGATGATCCTTTCATTGGCGCGCAACAACCCACCCCATCCGCGAGGTCATGCGGGCGAGGAGCAGGCTGAAAATCGGAAGCGGACAGGCAGGGAGCCGGTCCATCACTTTGATTGATTTGCATCCCGAAGATGCCAAAGGCCTATTGATCAGTCCAACGAATGTTTCTAATGATTATCATCAGAGATCGTTATAGGTGGACCCCATGGCTGCGCCTCTTGATATTGACCAGTTGCAGACCTTCATCGCCATTGTCGATTCCGGCAGCTTCACCAAGGCCGCCGACAAGGTCTACAAGACGCAATCGGCCGTCTCGATGCAGATGCGCCGGCTGGAAGAACGCGTCGGCAAGCAGCTGTTCATCAAGGACGGCCGCGGCAACAGGCTGACGGTCGAGGGCGAAAAGCTTCTCAACTATGCGCGCCGCATCATCCGCCTCAACAACGAGGCGATCGCCGCATTCGACGACAACAGGCTCGAGGGAATGCTGCGTATCGGCACGCCCGACGACTACGCCGACCGCTACATGCCCGAGATCATCGGCCGCTTCGCAAAGACGCATCCGAATGTCGAGCTCTACATCGTCTGTGAACCCTCGGTGGATCTCGCCGAGCGCATGCATCGCGGCGAACTCGATATCGCGCTGGTGACGCATAATCCGCGCGAGCGCATCTCCGACGTTGTGCGGACCGAGCCGCTCTGTTGGGTGGCTTCCGCGAACCATCCGATCCGCGACGACGCTCCGGTGCCGCTCGCCGTCGGCCGGCGTGACTGCCAGTGGCGGCAGCTCGCCTGCTCGGCGCTCGATGCCGTCGGGCGCGAGCACCAGATCCTGTTCACGAGCTGGTCGTGCACGGTCGTGGCCGCGGCGGTCCTTGCCGGCATGGCGGTTTCGGTGATGCCGGAATCGGCGCTGCGAACCGGCATGAAGGTGCTGAGCCAGGCGGACGGCTTCCCTGCCCTGCCGCCCGTGCAGATCGGCATCATGAAGCGGCCGGGCGTATCAATCTCGCTGATGAACGCGATCACCGCGCACATCACCGCCTGCCTCGACAACATCACGCCTGCCGTTGTCGACGACAATCTCGAGCCGGAGCTGAAGAACGGCTATGGCAGGACGCAGCCGCGCCTCAAGGTCTCGAACGTCGTTCCGAGCTGGTAACCGTCAGGCCGCCGGCGAAAGAAAGGACGAGCGCACGACGCGCTTCCATTCGTCGAGCACCCGGCCCGCGAGGCAAGGCTCGCTGACGACCGCGAGACGGATCGACGCGCCGATCAAATGGCTGAAGAGATAGGTGCGCGCCTGCAGGTCGGCCACGTCAAGTTCCGGGGCGACGCGGCGGATGGTGTTCTCGAAGATATCGGCGACATGCTTGCCATGCTCGATGTTTAGCTTCAGCAGGTCCTGATCGGTCTCCGTGCCCATCCAGATGCCGAGATAGGCGGCATCCTTGCGGTATTCGTCGTAGTGCCAGTCGACCGTCGCGGCGACGGCGTCGAGCACGCCGTCGAGCGATTCCACGGCGGCGAAAGCATCGGCGACCTTCGCCTGAATGGCCGAGGCATGGCGATCAAACAGCGCTTTGACGACCGCGGCCTTCTCCGGAAAATACTGATAGACGGAACCGATCGGCACATTGGCGGCGACGGCGAGTTCCGTCATCCGCATGGCGCTCACGCCCTTCTCGGCAATGATTGCCGCGGCGGCGGTGAGTATGAGGTCGAGCCTCTGGATACTGCGTTCCTGTTTTGGCTTCCGGCGGAGGCCAATACGATCCAAACTTCCGACCTTCATGTCGTTCCCATTTGTTTCTATATGGAGCGACGGAAGTGGTTCATGCCGGCGCCTGTGGGCCGATATGACATGCAGGTGTTCACGACTCGTAAACGGCCGAAGTCGGATTGTAACGATGCTAAAATGCTTAAGCAAAACCGGGCGATACACCCCGATTTGGTCTGTTTGACAGGGTAGATTTACTGTGCCGCCCGCCGCGCACGAAGGTATCGACCTTATAACGACGCTGCCCCTCGAGCACCGTGCGGTCGCTGATTCGCTAACCGAGTGACGAGGCCCGCAAAGGCAGAACTCAGCCGTTCGGGAACATCATCCAGACAGCCAGCCACACCCACATGACACCGAGCACGACATAGCCGGCAGCGAAGAGCGGACTGCGGTAGCGGAGATCGTTGCTGGTGACATGGACAAAGGCGTGGGCGTAGCGCAGGGCGACGAAAATCCAGGCGAGCACGAGCGCGATCAGATTGTCGGCCTCGGTCATGTAGAGCAGGATGCAACACGCATAGAAGAGCACCGGCAACTCATACTGGTTCGCCAGGCTGTTCTTGACGATCAGGCTTTCAGTCGGCTCGCCACGGTTTTCGCGGTAATCCGAAGCGCGCACCTTGCCCGACTTCAGCATCTTCTGGCGACGGTAGCCGAGCAGCATGTAGAGGAGATAGACCAGTGCCGCATGGGCGATGATGGGCCAGAACATCTCATAGCCTGTCATTCCGGTCATCGGGTCGTCTCCTGTGCTGCTTCTCTTTTGAAGTCAGAGCTTTAGAGGAAACGACCGGGGCTTTCCAGTGCAGTTCACGCGATGTTTATGGGGTATCGCGGTCGGCCGGCGGGACAATGCGGTACAAGGCGAAGCGGAGGATGACGATCAGGCAAATCGCGGCGGCGAGGAACTTGATGGTCGAAAACCACGGCAGGACGGTTGCGGCAAAGCCCCACTCCACGCCACCGCCGAAGATGTTCGTCGTCAGGATGTTTTCGACGTAATCGGAAAGTCCGTAGACGAAGGGCAGCGCGTAGATCGCGGCGATTACCGCGGGAGAAAGCGGGCGATTGAAATAGTGGCCGGCGGGGCGCAGCTTGAGCAGCGCGGTGTAGAGAAAAGCCGTAAATATCGCCGGGAAGAAGAGATCCGGGCCGTGATGCATCGCATTCAGGAGATCGAGGGCCGGTTGGTTCTTGCCAAGCAGATCACGCATGGCGCCGATGTCAGCGGCGCCATAAGGGCCCATCCTCACCTCCAGCATGCTGGTCTTCGCCAGATCGCAGAAGGGCAGTACGAAACCCAATAGCATCCAGGCGAACAGGCCCAGGGAGGCGGCCGCGAGCAGCGCGACGACAAAGATCGGAATGCGGCTGCTCGCGTCGTTCATCAGGCGCCGGAACCCGGGTAGTTCGGGCTCTCGCGGGTGATGGTAACGTCATGCGGATGGCTTTCGCGGAGGCCCGCGCCGGAAATGCGCACGAAGGTGGCGCGTTCCTGGAAGTCCTTGAGGTCCTTGCCGCCGACATAGCCCATGGCAGCCTTCAGGCCGCCGGCGAGCTGATGCAGGACGCCGGAAACCGGGCCCTTGTAGGGAACCTGGCCTTCGATGCCCTCGGGAACCAGCTTCAGGGTGTCGCGCACTTCCGCCTGGAAGTAGCGGTCCGCCGAGCCGCGGGCCATGGCGCCGACGGAGCCCATGCCGCGATAGGCTTTGAAGGAACGGCCCTGGTAGAGGTAGACTTCGCCCGGGCTTTCGTCTGTGCCGGCAAGCAGCGAGCCGATCATGACGGCCGATGCGCCGGATGCGATCGCCTTGGCGACATCGCCGGAGAACTTGATGCCACCATCGGCGATAACAGGGATGTCCTGCGCGCGGGCCGCTTCGACCGCCGACATGATGGCGGCAAGCTGCGGAACGCCGACGCCGGCGACAATGCGGGTCGTGCAGATCGAACCCGGGCCGATACCGACCTTGACGGCATCTGCACCCGCGTCGATCAATGCCTTGGTGCCATCTGACGTCGCAACGTTGCCGGCCATGACGCGGACGGAGTTGGAGAGCTTCTTGACGCGCGCGACGGCGTTCAGAACGCCCTGCGAGTGGCCATGAGCGGTATCGACGACGAGCAGGTCGACGCCGGCCTCGATCAGGCGCTCGGCGCGCTCGAAGCCGTCGTCACCAACGCCGACGGCGGCTGCGGCGCGGAGGCGGCCCTGCGCATCCTTGGAGGCGTTCGGGTTGAGCTGCGACTTCTCGATGTCCTTGACGGTAATGAGGCCGACGCAACGGCCTTCGCCATCGACCACCAGCAGCTTTTCGATGCGGTGGGCGTGCAGCAGACGCTTGGCTTCCTGCTGGTCGACGGTTTCCTTGACCGTGACGAGGCCCTCGCGGGTCATCAGCTCATAGATCTTCTGGGCCGGATCGGAGGCGAAGCGGACGTCGCGGTTGGTGAGGATGCCGACGAGGCGGCCGGACTTTTCAACGACCGGGATGCCGGAGATACTGTGGATCTTCATCAGCGCCAGCGCATCGGCGAGCGTCGCATCCGGGCCGATGGTGACAGGGTTTACGACCATGCCGCTTTCGAACTTCTTGACCTGGCGGACCTGCTCGGCCTGCTCGATGGGTGTCAGGTTCTTGTGAATCACGCCAAGGCCGCCCGCCTGCGCCATGGCGATCGCCAGCCGGCTTTCGGTGACCGTGTCCATGGCGGACGAGATGATCGGGATGTTGAGTTCGAAATCGGTGGCGATGCGCGTCGCGACGCTTGTCTGGCCCGGAAGGACGTCGGAGTGACCAGGCTGCAGAAGCACATCATCGAAGGTGAGTGCGTCTAAACCGGTCGGCGTTTCAATGATGCGAGCCATGGCCAATTCCTCATGAAAGTAAAATGCCACCTCACCCGGAACGACTTATCCGCACCGGCGATGTGTAAGGTTAGCTTTGGAAGTTGGCGAGGGCTGGTACCACGTCTACGGCGTTAAGGGAATAGTAAAAAGCCCGGCGTGGCCGCCGGGCTCGGTATGGCTGCCATGCAGCGGGATCAGAGGTCGAACTGGTAGGTCTTCGGAACGAAGCGGTAGCCGCTTTCGTAGA
This sequence comes from Hyphomicrobiales bacterium, assembly GCA_900471485.1. Taxonomy (GTDB): domain Bacteria; phylum Pseudomonadota; class Alphaproteobacteria; order Rhizobiales; family Rhizobiaceae; genus Rhizobium. The sequence continues at coordinate 86,425 of UCEU01000005.1, read as the reverse complement.
CCTCCGCATAACCGACCGCCGGGAACGGCATGTGGTAGCCGAGGAACGGTACCTTGTCGGTTGCGATCATGTCGAACACCTTCTTGCGGGTCGCGGCGGCCTGGGCCTTGTCCATGTCGAAGCGGACCTCCCAGGTCGGGTTCTCCAGCGACAGGATATAGTGGTTGGCGGTATCGCCGGTGGCGACCAGGCGCTTTCCATCCGACTCGATGTTGAAGATCATGTGGCCCGGCGTATGACCCGGCGCCAGCATGGCGGTGATGCCGGAGGCGACCGTATCGCCTTCGCCGATGAAGGTCATCTTCTCGGCCAGCGGAGCGACATTGGCGAGCACCGCCTTGTGACCGCCCTCGGCAGGCGTTCCCTCGCGGGCCTTGTCCGTCCAGAAATCGTACTCGGTCTTGCCGGCGACGTAGCGCGCCTTTGCAAAAGCCGGCTTGCCGCCTTCCATCAGGCCGCCGATATGGTCGCCATGCAGATGGGTGAGTGCGACGACAGTAATGTCGTCTAGGGAATAGCCCGCGGCCTTGAGGCCGGCGGCGAGCTGGCCGGTGCCTTTGGGTCGGCCGGCCTCACCGAAACCGGTGTCGACCAGAATGACATCGGAGCCGGTATCGACCACGAAGGGTGCGTAAGTGTTGACGAACTTATCCGTCGGCAGGAAATTCTTGGCCAGCAGCGCCTGAACGGTCTCCGGCGGCTGGTTGGTGCCGAAGGTTTCATTCGGCTTTTCGCCCACCGTGCCGCCATCTTTCACGACAGTGAATTTGAAGGAGCCGAGCTTGAACTGGTTTAACTGGGGCTGCGTTGTCGCATCCATCTTTCTATCGTCTCCATTTGCGGCCATCGCGGCCGTCTGTCTTAAAATCACCGGCGCCGCCAGCAGGCCAACGCCCGCAGCAAAAAACGTACGCCGCCCAATCCCCTTCGACATTTCCATGTCCCGTCCCTTCTCTAAAGCGCGGCGCGACCGCCGCACAGCCCCTTTGCCGACACGTCCACCGCCTCGTGCGAGGACAGTCGCGGATTAGCATATGTCAAATTTGCTTCCTGAAATTACCGGGCAAGCGATCTCACGCAGACGTGAAGCGATTGTGTTTGCAGTGTAAACTGAAGGGTTGGCAGAGCGGCGCGAGAGGACTACAGAGCAGTGGTTTTCCGAGCCGCCTTCGCAGCCCCCAAGGCATTCGCGCATGAACCGCATCGTTCCCCTTATCCTCGCCGTCGCGCTCTTCATGGAGCAGATGGATTCCACCGTCATCTCCACGGCCTTGCCAGCCATCGCCAACGACCTCGGTGTCGGGCCGATCACGCTGAAGCTGGCGCTGACGTCCTATATGGTGTCGCTGGCCGTTTTCATTCCGGTTAGTGGATGGATGGCGGACAGGTTCGGCGCCAAGCGCATTTTCCGGCTGGCGATCGGTGTTTTCGTCATCGGCTCGATCTTCTGCGCCGCGTCTTCCGGCCTTATCGAATTCGTCTGCGCGCGCTTCCTGCAGGGCGTGGGCGGCGCGATGATGACGCCGGTGGGGCGCCTGGTGCTGCTGAGGACCACTAAGCGCAGCGATCTCGTCTCGGCCATGGCTCTCCTCTCCATCCCCGCGCTGGTGGGGCCGCTGGCCGGACCACCGCTCGGCGGCTTCATCACCACCTATTTCAGCTGGCACTGGATATTCCTGATAAACGTGCCTGTCGGCATCATTGGCGTCTGGCTGGCGACGATCTTCCTGCCAGAGGTGGAGTCCACGGCGCCACCCAAGTTGGATGTCGTCGGCTTCGTGCTGACATCATTGGCCGCTGCGGGCATCGTATTCGGCCTTTCCGTGGTTAGCCTGCCGGCATTGCCGCCCATCATCGGTATCGGGGCGACCGCGATCGGGTTGCTTTGCTGCTTCCTCTACGTGCCACACGCGCGGCGGCATCCGGCGCCAATCCTAAGGCTCGACCTCTTCCGTAACACGACGTTCCGCGCCTCGATCGTCGGTGGGACTACCTTCCGCATCTGCATCGGCGCCATGCCGTTCCTGATGCCGCTGATGCTGCAGCTCGGCTTCGGACTGACGCCGTTTCAATCCGGCCTCATCACTTTTGCCGGCGCGATCGGGGCGATCACCACCAAATTCATCGCGCGGCGGGCCTTCGCGGCCGCCGGCTTCCGAACCACGCTGCTTTCGGCCGCTGCGGTGACGACCATCGTGACCGTAGCCACCGGCTTCTTCACGCCGATGACGCCGCACCTTGTCATCATCACCATTCTTCTGATTGGCGGCTTCTCGCGCTCGTTCTTCTTTACCGGCGTCAATGCGCTCGCCTATGCAGATATCGACGACGCCGATGCCAGCCAGGCGACATCCATGACCTCGGCGATCCAGCAGGTGAGCCTGGCGCTCGGTGTTGCCTTCGCGGCGGCGATCCTGGAGACATCGATCTATATAAGCGGCGAGGCACTGCAGGTCGCCGACTTCCACAATGCCTTCTTCGCCCTCGCGGTGCTGACCGTGATCGCCACCATCCCTTTCATCCGCATGGACCGGAACGCCGGCGCGCATGTCTCTGGCCATGGGGCGCAGCGGATCATTCCCGCGAGCGCCGACGAGGCGCCGCAAGCGGTCAAATAGAGCCCTATTCCGGTTCCTCGCAGACGGCGCTCAGCTTGTTGCCATCGGGATCACGGACATAGGCGGCGTAAAAGCTCTCGTGAAAGGGACGCAGGCCCGGACCGCCTTCGTCGAAACCGCCGGCGGCGAGCGCGGCGGCATGAAAGGCATCGACATCGGCGCGTGTTGCGGCCGCCAGCGCCACCATCGTGCCGTTGCCGTTCGACGCCCTGCGGCGGTTGAAGGGGGTGACGACCCACAGCCGGCAGCGGATATCGCCATCGGCCGCGTAGCCGATCTCCTCCTCGGAGTATCGCTGGCGGCGGTAGCCGAGTGGTGGCAGCACGGCATCGTAGAAACGGCCGGCGCTTTCGATATCGTTGGTTCCAAGCGTGATGTAGAGCAGCATCGATCTCAGCGGTCATTCCTGGGAGGATGTATACTCCACCCGGAATGGCCCCAAGATCAAGCCTCTGCGTCTTCCGGCTGCGCCTTGCGTCCCTTGAAGCCCTTGGCGAGCAGGAACATCTCGACCGATTCGGCGCGAGACGAGGCCGGCTTGACATGGACGACCTGCTTGAAATGCTGCTTCAGCATGTTGAGCAGCTCCTTTTCGGTGCCACCCTGGAACGTCTTGGCCAGGAAGTGACCGCCCTCGCCCAGAACCTCGATGGCGAAATGGGCCGCCACTTCGCACAGATGCATGGTGCGCAGGTGATCGGTGCGGTGGTGGCCCGTGGTCGGCGCCGCCATGTCCGAGATAACCAGATCCGGCGTGCCGCCGACGGCTTCCATCAGCTGGTCGGGCGCCGTCGGATCGAGAAAGTCGAGCTGCAGGATCTTGACGCCGGGAAGCTGCGCCATCTCGAGGAAATCGATCGCGGCGACGCGCACGTCAGTATCCGTGGAGCCGGTGACCTTGGCGGCGATCTGCGACCAGCTGCCGGGCGCAGCACCCAGGTCGATGATGCGGCGCGCACCCTTCAAAATGCCGTGCTTCTCGTCGATCTCCAAAAGCTTGAAGGCGGCGCGGGCGCGGTAACCCTCGAGCTGGGCGCGCTGCACATATGGATCGTTGATATGGCGCTGCAGCCACTGCCGCGACGAGGCCTTCATCTTCTTGTTCTTGACGCGCTGGCCGAGCTTGCGGCCGGTACGGTTTCCCGCGATCGTTGGCTTGGTCATCCCGTTTCCTATCTGCCACGCTGGCCGCGGCGCTGGCGATGGCGCCGCCAGACGCCGTCATCCGCCATCATGTCTGTCAAAAGGCCCTCCCTCAAGCCGCGATCGGCGACGCGCATGCGCGGGCTCGGCCAGCGACGGCGGATGGCCTCCAGGATGGCGCAACCGGCGAGCACCAGATCGGCGCGATCGGGCCCGATGCAGGGATTGGCGGCGCGGCTGGCAAAATCCCAGGAGAGGAGCTTTGCCTGCATGGCCGAGACCTCGTCATCGGACAGCCAGATACCATCGACCTTGCGGCGATCATAGCGCGGCAGGTCGAGATGGACGCCGGCGAGCGTCGTCACCGTTCCCGAGGTGCCGATAAGATGGAAATCACCGGACTGGTCGACCTCGATCGCGGGGCAATCGAAACCGGCCAGCATGCCCTCGACCTCCAGCACCATGCCTTCGAAGACGTCGGGCGTCACATCGCGGCCACCATGACGCTCCGAAAGAGTGACAACGCCGACGGGCAGCGAGGTCCAATGGGTTATGTGATTGGCGAGCCGGTTGAGCCTGCTGTCGCCGATGCGGATGACGGCGATTTCCGACGAGCCGCCACCGATATCGAACAGCACCACCGAGCGCGTTTCGCGGCCGACCAGCGAGGAGCAGCCGGAGACGGCGAGCCGCGCTTCCGTCTCGCGGTCGATGATCTCGAGCTCGAGGCCGGTTTCGGCGACGACGCGCTGCAGGAACTGTTCGCCATTGCTGGCCTGGCGGCAGGCCTCGGTGGCGATCAGCCGCATGCGTCGGATTTCGCGGTTCTTCAGCTTGGCGGCGCAGACGCGCAGCGCATCGACGGCGCGATCCATCGCCTCTTCCGACAGGCGACCGCTGGCGGCGAGCCCCTCGCCGAGACGAACGATGCGCGAGAAGGCATCGACGACGCGAAACTGGCCGGGGCGCGTCGGCTGCGCGATCAGCAGGCGGCAATTGTTGGTGCCCAGATCGAGCGCGGCGTAGAGCTCATCCGGCCACGGATGCTCGAAATGCGGACGCTGCTCGCGCTCGTTCTGGCGCGCGGGGCGGCTGTCGCCCTCGCCGGCGCCGCGCGGCCTCAGTGCTTCGCCGCGCGCCGAGGGCTGCTGCTGGGTCGGGGTCGCATGGGGATGCTGGCCCGGGCTCTTTTCATGGGTGAGCGGGCGGCCCTGCAGACCGCGCTTGCCTCGATGCTTGCGGCGATTGCGCCGGCTTGAGGCCGATTCGCTTTCGACGCGCGCCACCTGCTCCGCCGAAGCGTGCCGTTCCGCATGATTTTTGTGCTGTTGCGCGCCTTCGCCCGACCCGCGGCGACGCCGCTTGCGCTTGCGTGCCGGATTCCCGGCTGCATCATCAGTTGGGCGCGCTGCCTCTCCGGCATCACCGGAGGCGACATGCTGAGCGGATTGGCTCACGGTGCGGGATTGCCCGCCTCGCTTGCCCTTGCGCCGCCTGGATTTCTTACCATCCTTGCGACCTGCCGCCGACGCCCCGTCAAATTGCGGCTTGGCGCCGCCTTCGGGGTCTTCCACGTTCGTTTTCCATCGCGCCGCGCAAGTCCAGGACGGTATGCAGCAGGCGCTCATTCGATTTTTGCGTTGCGGCGAAGATATCAGCGCGAAGCGGAATCACCAAATTCTTTTTGTTCAGCTTTCCGAATACACTTCGGACGCCTTGTTAAAGCGACCGAAAAACGACTGTGGATTTTTTTCAAAACACCTATTTGCAATCGCGAAGCTTTTGGTTATAAGCGCCGCACAGCAGCCAAGCCATGCTTCGGCAGCGACTGCTGGGGAATAGTTCAATGGTAGAACGACGGACTCTGACTCCGTTAATCTTGGTTCGAGTCCAGGTTCCCCAGCCAATCTACATTTCCCCTGAAATATAATCATTGACGTGGCATCATCGTTGTCCGCCGCCTGATGTATATGCAGCGCCACGAGCGCTGCAATCGCCTCACGCCAAGCCCCTCCCCCTCACCCCCTCCGCAATCACCTGCATCCGGTCCGCCGGCACCCTTCCGATCAGCATGAAAGCATGGCGGTCGCTTGACCAGTAGACCACGTTCATGCCCTTGCGGCCTTCGATCTCCGGGTCCTTGCGTCCTGTCTGCGAGCGGATGATGCAGAGCGCGAGCGGGCCGGTTTCGGGGTCCAGGTAGGCGATCTGGGCGAGTGGCTGGTCGTCGTATTGCAGGATCTGGGCGCGCTTGAAGTCCATTCCGGACAGGGAGACGGCGTCTGCGGAGAGCGAGAGGCCGAGCTTTTCGTCGATGCGGGCGAGCTGCGCGGCCTGTTCGGCGGCCGAGGGGATTGCGCCGGCCAGGGTATCACGCGTGTAGAGGGCGATGTATTCGGCGACGACGGCGCGCCATTCGGCGCTTTCGTCGGCGGTCTCGCGTTCACCGGGCCAGCCGACGGCCAGGCGGTCGATGGCGATGCCGGCGACAAGGCAGGCGGCCATGGCGCCGAGGAGGCCGCGGCGGCCTATGCCTGTTTTGGCGGGCGCGGTCTCGTCACGCGGCAGCGCGCCAAGCATGGCTTCGAGCTTCTCGGTGGGCGCTTCCGCTAGCAGCGGTTCGAAGGCCGTGTTAAAGGGGAGACTGCTGCGGGACAGGAACTCCAGCCGTTCGGCGGCGGAGGCGTTCACCTCGAGGATCGCTTCCAGGCGTGCGGCGTCTTCAGGCGACAGTTCGCCGTCGAGATAGGCGGTCAGTTCCTCGTCGCGGGGGATGGCGTTGTTCTCGGTCATCCTGCGTCCTCCCCGGACAGATTGTCCGACAGCCTGGCGCGCGCGGCGGCAAGACGGCTCATCACGGTTCCGATCGGAATGTTCAACAGGCTCGCAACCTCCTTGTAGGACAGGCCCTCGACATAGGCGAGGAAAACCGCCACGCGCTGGGCTTCCGGCAGGGCGTCGACCAGCCGCAGCACCTGGCCCGCCATGACATGGGTTTCCGTTTCATGGGCGCCATCGACGACGAGCGCTTCCTCCGCCTCGACGAAGCCCTGCCCCTGGCGCACGCGGCGCGAGCGGATCTCGTTCAGCCAGATGGAATGGAGGATGGAGAACAGCCAGCGATCGAGCCTTGTTCCGGCGGCAAACTGCTCGGCCCGCTCCAGCGCCCGCAGGCAGGTCTGCTGGACGAGATCGTCGGCGATGTCGCGGCGGCGCGACAGCACCAGGCCGTAGCGCCACAGGCGCGCCAGGTGTTCCGTCAGGCCGCTTCTGATATCGGCTTTGCTTGCGATGACCGACCCTCCCGCAGATGCACCATTGAAGACCGCAGGGGATGCCTGCGGCCTTGCGGCGGTACGACTGTAGACAGCAAATGTGGTATCCGCGACCGGCATTTGTAGATTTCCTGGCAACAGTTGAACCTGCGTTTGCCTGATGAAGCGATCAGATCTTGCTCGGATCGACGATCGCCTGATCGAGGTCTTCGTATTCCTCGCATTCGGTATTGCCGCAGATCGCCTTGATGGCGTTCAGCTGGTCGCGCGCCAGGTCGATCCGGCCTTTGACGACATAGGCCTCACCCAGATATTCGCGCACCTGCGCGTAGTGCGGATCCATCGCCACCGACTTCAGATAGTAGGAAATGCCTTCGTCCGTCCTGCCGAGCTTGCGGGTGGCGTAGCCGCGATAGTTCAGCGCTTCCGGTGTGTTCGGGTTCTTCAGCGTATCGAGAATCGCCAGCGCCTCGTCGTAACGGCCGTCCTTGGCGAGCGCATAGGCGTAGTCGGTGCGATCCTCTTCGGTGATGTTGGCGCTCGACTGCTTGACGCACTTCTTGGTCTTCTTGTCGTAGACCTGGCCTTTCTTGCAGGTGGGCATCGTCTGATTGTCCTCGCCGCTGCCACCGCCGCCGATCGCATAGACGGGGCCGGCAATGGCGAAGGCGGCGATGCAGCCGCTGAGGAGGAGCGAGGCGATGCGAACGGGTGCGGTCATCATGAGATATCTCCTGCTGGAATGACGTTGCGGCGAGTGAACACCACTGAGCGCCGCTTTATTCGCCGCCGCACGATTTTTTCCGATCACCCCTTTGTGAGAGCTCTGAGCGAATAAAGCCGCGTCCAGGGTGTTTGCCGCGCATGGTGCAAAGGAGCTTCCAGTGACCGATACCGTGAAACTGCTGAGCGTGGCGACCGCCGTGCCCGAACACATCATCACGCAAACCAAGGCGGCGGAGACCTGCGCACGGCTGTTCTCCCATCGCCTCAAGGATTTCTCGCGGCTTTCAGGCGTGTTCGAGAATGCCGGCATCATCAAGCGTCATGCCGCGCGGCCGCTTGAATGGTTCGTCACCCCGCATGGCTGGCAGGACCGGATGGAGGCTTATGCCGAGACATCCCGCAGCCTCTTCGTCGATGCCGCCACCCAAGCGCTCGAGCGCGCCGGATTGAAGGGGCAGGACGTCGATTGCATCGTCACCGTATCCTCGACCGGGATCGCGACGCCGAGCTTCGATGCGCAGCTTGCCCGGCGCATGGGGTTTCGCTCCGATATCGAGCGGGTGCCGGTGTTCGGGCTCGGCTGCGCGGCCGGCGTTTCCGGCTTCGCCATCGCCGAGCGGCTGGCGAGAAGCCAGCCGGGAGCTGTCGTCCTCTTCGTCTCGCTCGAGCTTTGCACGCTGGCGTTCCGGCTGGACGAGCTGACGCGGGCCAACATCATCGCCACGGCGCTGTTCGGCGATGGCGCGGCTGCCTGCGTGCTTCGCGCCGGCGCGGAGGGCGTGGCCGAAGTGGAGTCGACCGGCGAGCACCTGTTTCCCGATACGCTCGACATCATGGGCTGGCGGATCGACGACAGCGGCTTCGGCATCGTGCTGGCGCAATCGCTGCCACCCTTTGCCGAGGCCGAGCTTGGCCCGGCGGTGGATGGCATCCTGGCGCGCAACGGTCTCTCGCGCGGGGATATCGACCGGTTCATCTGCCATCCAGGCGGCGCCAAGGTGCTGACCGCGCTGGAAAGCGCGCTGTCTATTGCACCCGAGACGCTGGATCATGAACGCGCGGTGCTCGCCGAATACGGCAACATGTCCTCGCCAACGGTTCTCTTCGTGCTGGAGCGGGTGTTGCGGTCCGGGCTGCCGGAACGGAGCGCCATGATCGCCATGGGCCCGGGCTTCAGCGCCAGCTGCGTGACGCTGCGGAGGGTCAGCTGATGTGGTGGCCATCGATCGCGGTTCTCGGTTTCGTGACGCTGCAGCGGCTGGCGGAGCTGGTGCTTGCCCGCCACAACACGCGGGCGTTGCTTGCGAGAGGCGGCGTGGAGGTGGCGGCGGAGCACTACCCGCTGATGATCGCGCTGCATGCGAGCTGGATCGCCGGTTTGTGGCTGATCGCCGTCGGTCGGCCGGTGGAGCCGGTGTGGCTGGTTATCTTCATTGCGCTGCAGGCCTGCCGCTTGTGGGTGATCGCGACGCTCGGGCCGCGCTGGACAACGCGGATCATCGTGCTTCCCGGCATGCCGCTCGTGCGAAACGGGCCATACCGGTTCATGGCGCATCCGAACTATGCCGTGGTGGCCGGAGAGATGGCCGTGCTGCCGCTGGTCTTTGCCATGCCCGTCTACGCGCTGGTGTTTTCCATCCTGAACGCGGCCGTGCTTGCCGTCCGCATCCGCGCCGAGAGCGGCGCCTTGCGAACGGCAATGTTTTTGAAATGAAATGGAATTTTTCAATTGCGTGACGCCAGCCGGGACGGCATTTTCGTGCTGAAACAGTTTGGACGCGACCATCATGACGAAGACCACAATCGTGCTTGGCGCCGGCATCGTCGGCGTATCGACCGCCATTCACCTGCAGCGGCGCGGCCGCCAGGTGGTGCTGGTCGATCGCAAGGCGCCCGGCAACGGCACTTCGTTCGGCAATGCCGGGCTGATCCAGCGCGAGGGCGTCGTGCCCTACGGTTTTCCGCAGCAGCTCGGAGTTCTCTTTCGCTATGCGCTGAACAACCGGATCGACGCGCATTACCACCTGAAGGCGCTGCCGAGGCAGCTCTCGTTCCTGGCGCGCTATTGGTGGCACTCCGACACCAAGCGGCACCAGATGATCTCCAAGGCGTATGCGCCGCTGATCGAGCACTCGATCTCCGAGCACGATGACCTGATCCGGGCCGCTGGCGCCGAGCACCTGATCCGCAAGAACGGCTGGATCGAGGTGTTTCGCACCGGCGGGAAGCGCGACTCGGAATTCGCGGAAGCCGAAAGGCTGCAGAAGGAGTATGGCGTCGGCTTCGATCGGCTCGATACCGGCGATCTTGCGCGGCTGGAGCCGGACCTCAATCTCGGCTTCGTCGGCGCCCTCAAGTGGCGCGATCCCTGGTCTGTCACCAATCCGCAGGCGCTGACGACAAGCTATCTGCGCTATTTCGAAAGCATCGGCGGCCGCTTCGTCACTGGAGATGCGAACTCCTTCGGGAAGTTCGGCTCCGGCTGGAAGATCGCGACCGACGAGGGTCCCGTCGAGGCCGATGAAGCGGTGATGGCGCTCGGGCCGTGGGCAGCGATCGCGACGAAGCGGCTCGGATACGCCTTTCCGCTCGGGGTCAAGCGCGGCTACCACATGCATTATTCGGCGAAGGGCAACGCGGTGCTGAATAACACCGTCGCCGACACCGAGCTCGGCTATCTCCTGGCGCCGATGGAGAACGGCATTCGCCTGACGACGGGCGCCGAGTTCGCGGCGATGGACGCGCCGAAGACACCGGTGCAGCTCGAGCGCGCCGAGAAGGTGGCGCGCGGGGTGTTCCCGCTCGGCGAGCGACTGGACCCGGAACCCTGGATGGGTTCCCGCCCCTGCACGCCGGACATGATGCCCATCATCGGCAAGGCGCCGCGTCACGAGGGCCTGTGGTTCGCCTTCGGTCACGCGCATCACGGGCTGACGCTCGGGCCGGTGACCGGCAGGGCGCTGGCGGAACAGATGACCGGCGAACAGCCTTTCGTCGATCTCTCGCCCTACTCGCCGCACCGCTTCGACCCTTGAACACTGTCGCTTTCCGTATTTAAGGTCGCGAAGAGGACAGGAATCCGCCCCTGCGGCGGATGACGAAACGTGATTCCTACACGAGTGACGGGATAATCCTTAAAACGGGTGGGAAACTAGGAAATCTCCCATGTCCATCGCCTCCTCCTCCGCTCTCGACACCCGCGAGCCCTCGCTCGGCACGCCGGGTCTCGGCTCGCTTCTCGTTCTTGTTCTCGGCACGTTGCTGCTCGGCTATTACTACGGCCCGGCGCAAGGTGCGCTGTTCCTCGTCGGCGGCGCGCTCGGGATCGCGCTCTATCATGCCGCCTTCGGCTTCACCTCGGCCTGGCGCGTCTTCATCATGGATGGGCGTGGACGCGGATTGCGCGTGCAGATGATCCTGCTTGCCATCGCCGTCGTGCTGTTCTTCCCGTTTCTCGCCAGCGGCACGCTGTTCGGACATGAGGTGAAGGGCTCGGTGTCGCCGGCTGGAATCGGCGTTATCGTCGGCGCCTTCATGTTCGGCATCGGCATGCAGCTCGGTGGTGGTTGCGCCTCCGGCACGCTGTTCACCGCCGGCGGCGGCAATGCGCGCATGCTGGTGACGCTGTTCTTCTTCATCGTCGGCTCGGTGCTGGGCACCATCAACTTCGACTGGTGGGTGAGCCTGCCGTCGCTGCCGCCGACATCACTGGTGACGAGCTTTGGCGCTGCGGGCGGCATTGCGGTGTCTCTGATCATCTTCGCAGCCATCGCCGGCCTGAGCGTTCTGGTCGAAAAGCGCTGGCATGGATCGCTGGAGGCACCCGCTCCCTCGCCGCGCCGCGGCTTTGCACGTTTCCTTCGCGGCCCCTGGCCACTGGTGCTTGGCGCTGTCGCACTGGCGCTGCTCAACTTCGTCACGCTTTCGATCGCCGGACGCCCCTGGGGCATCACCTCGGCGTTCGCGCTTTGGGGCGCCAAGGGCGCGCAGCTGATCGGCATTGATCCGACTGCCTGGGCCTACTGGCAGTCGCCTGCCAATGCCAAGGCGCTCTCCGACAGCGTCTTCGCCGACATCACCTCGGTGATGGACTTCGGCATCATCGCCGGCGCCATGCTTGCTTCGTCGCTGGCCGGCCGCTTCGCGCCGAGCTGGGATATTCCGCTGCGCTCGGTTCTGGCGGCCGTTATCGGCGGATTGCTGCTCGGCTACGGCGCGCGCATTGCCTATGGCTGCAACATCGGCGCCTATTTCTCCGGTATCGCATCGGGCAGCCTGCATGGCTATCTCTGGGCGGTGGCAGCCTTCGCGGGCAATGTCATCGGCGTGAAGCTGAGGCCATACTTCTTCCTCGAGAAGAAGATCCTGCTTCGTAGCGACGGCTAGGATACGCCCAAAGCAGCGAGATCGCGGAGCGCCTTCTTCGCGATCTCTTCTATCGTGGCATCGATATCGACGGTGACGACGCCCGTTTCGCCGGTCGGGATCTCGAGCGTTGCCAGCTGGTTTTCCAGCAGGGAAAGCGGCATGAAGTGGCCCTTGCGGGCGCCCATGCGTGCGGTCAAAAGCTCCCTGGAGCCGTGCAGGTAGACGAAGAACAGGTTGCCATCGACGGCGGCGCGCAGGCGGTCGCGGTAGCTTTTCTTCAACGCCGAGCAGGAAACGACGATGCCTTCGTTACGGTCGAGTGCTGCCTTCATGGTCCGGCCGATGATATCGAGCCAAGGGAAGCGATCCTCGTCGGTGAGCGGGATGCCCTTCGACATCTTCTCGACATTCGAAGCCGGGTGTAGCGCGTCGCCTTCGGCAAATTCGACGGTAAGGGCTTGCGCTATGGCCTCGCCCACGGACGACTTGCCGCAGCCGCTGACCCCCATGACGATGATGGCATGGGGGCGCGTGTTTTGTGCTGACATTCCAGAAACTCTCCTCACCTCGGCATGATCCGCCGTGTCAGGAGACCCAAGCTTACGACGCGATGGCCGCATTCTTGCGGGCGAGACGTGCCCTGATGGTGTCGACATCGGCGCGCGGCGTCGCCGCGAACAATGTCTTGGTATAGCTGTGCTGCGGGTCGTTGAAAACCTGATCCCGCGATCCGTATTCGACAGCTTCGCCGTAATACATGACCATGACGTCATCGGCCATGTAGCGCACGACCGAGAGGTCGTGGCTGATGAAGACGTAAGTCAGGTTCAGCTCGTCCTGCAGATCGGCAAGCAGGTTCAGCACCTGTGCCTGGACTGACAAGTCGAGCGCCGAGACAGGCTCGTCCAAGACCAGAAGCCGTGGCTTCAGCATCAGCGCGCGGGCAATGGCGATACGCTGGCGCTGACCGCCGGAGAACATGTGCGGATAGCGATTGAAGTGGACGTCCTGCAGGCCGACCTTCTTCAACATCGACATCGCCAGTTCGCGGCGTTCGGCAGCGGGCGTGTTGGTGTTGATGATCAGCGGCTCCATCAGGATATCGCCGATCTTCTTGCGCGGGTTCAGCGAACCATAGGGGTTCTGGAACACGATCTGCACCTTGCGGCGCATCTCGGGCGTCAGATCGCCGGCTGCGATATCCACCTTCTTGCCGTCGATGAACAGTTCGCCGTCGCTTGCCGGATCGATCATGGTGATGATGCGGGCGAGCGTGGACTTGCCGCAGCCGCTTTCACCGACGATGGCGAGCGTCTTGCCCTCCTCGACCTTGAAGTTCACGCCCTTGACGGCGTGCACGGTCTTTTCCTTCTTGAACAGGCCGCCCGGCAGAAAGTAGTTGCGGACGATGTTCTTGCCTTCGAGGACTGGCGTCATTGGGCCGCTCCCTCACTCGTCTGTTTGAAGATCTCGCCGATGGTCGGCAGGCGGTCGCCGGTGGCGTTGTCGGGCAGAGCCGCGAGCAGCGCGCGGGTGTAATCGCTCTTCGGCGCTTCGAACAGCGACAGCACGTCGGCCTCTTCCATCTTGCGGCCCTTGTACTGCACGATCACGCGATCGGCGGTCTCGGCGACCACGCCCATGTTGTGGGTGATCATGATGAGACCCATGCCGTGTTCCGTCTGCAGGCGCATCAGGAGATCGAGGATCTGCTTCTGGATCGTGACGTCGAGCGCGGTGGTCGGCTCGTCGGCGATCAGGAGCTTCGGGTTGCAGGCGATCGCAATCGCGATCATCACGCGCTGGCACTGGCCACCCGACATCTGGTGCGGGAAGTGGCCGAGGCGCTCGGCGGGGTTTGGAATACCGACGGCTTCGAAGAGCTCGATGGCGCGCTTGCGGCGCTCCGCCTTGCCGAGGCCGAGGTGAATGCGCAGCACTTCCTCGATCTGGAAGCCGACCGTGAAGCACGGGTTGAGGCTGGCGATCGGCTCCTGGAAGATCATCGACATGTCCTTGCCGATGATCTTGCGGCGTTCGCTGCCCGACATGCCGAGCAGGTTGCGGCCGTCGAAGACCAACTTGTCGGCCGTGACCTTTGCGGTCCAGGGCAGAAGGCCCATGGCGGCCAGCATGGAGACGGACTTGCCGGAGCCGGATTCGCCGACGATGGCCAGAACTTCGCCGGCCGAGACCTTCATCGACACGCCATCGACGGCGCGGAAGGTGCCGGTCGAGGTCTGGAACTCGACGACGAGATTTTCGATTTCGAGAAGTGCCATATCAGGACCTCTTCAGTTTGGGATCGAGCGCATCGCGCAGCCCGTCGCCCATCAGGTTGATGGCGAGAACGGTGATGAGGATGCACAGGCCCGGGAAAGTGACGAGCGACGGCGAGCTCTGGAAGAACTCGCGGGCGTCGGCGAGCATCGTGCCCCACTCGGATGTCGGCGGCTGGGCGCCCATGCCGAGGAAGCCGAGGGCCGCCGCGTCGAGGATCGCCGCCGAGAAGGCGAGCGTTGCCTGAACGATCAAGGGTGCCAGGCAGTTCGGCAGGATCGTCTTGAACATCAGGCGAAGCGTGCCGGCGCCGGCGACGCGGGATGCCACGACATATTCCTTCTCACGCTCGCTGATGACGGCGGCGCGGGTCAGGCGAACGAAGTGCGGCTGGTTGACGATCGAGATCGCAATCATGGCGTTCAGCAGGCCGGGGCCGAGAACGGCGACCAGCACGAGGGCCAGAAGCAGCGACGGGAAGGCCAGGATGATATCCATGACGCGCATGATGATCGTATCGGTGCGGCCGCGGAAGTAACCGGCGATAAGGCCGAGCAGGACGCCGGCGACAGCCGACAACGAAGCGACGACGAGGCCGATGAACAGCGAGAAGCGCGTGCCGAAGATCAGGCGCGAAAGCATGTCGCGGCCGACGGCATCGGTGCCGAGCAGATAGGCGCTGTTGCCGCCTTCCGACCATGCCGGCGGAAGGCGCTGGAAGCCCGACGGTACGTTCGGATCATGCGGGGCGACGACGGATGCGAAGATCGCCAGCAGCAGAACGAAGACGAAGATGACGAGGCCGATGACCGCGCCCTTGTTGCGAGAGAAGTAGTACCAGAACTCCGATAGGCCGGAGGGCTGGGCAGACGTTGTGTTTGTCGTGCTCATGGGCCGCTCCTAGTGTCTGATGCGTGGGTTGATGAGACCGTACATGAGATCGACGATCAGATTGACGAGCATGATGATGGCCGCGATCAGGAGCAGACCGCCCTGCACGACGGTGTAATCACGCTTGAACACGGCATCAACCATCCACTTGCCGATACCCGGCCAAGAGAAGATGGTTTCCGTCAGAATGGCGCCGCCAAGCAGAACGCCGACCTGCAGGCCGATCGAGGTGACAACAGGGATCATGGCGTTGCGCAGCGCATGCACGCCGACGACGCGCAGGGGCGCGAGGCCCTTGGAGCGGGCGGTGCGGACGTAATCCTCGCCAAGAACCTCGAGCATGGCCGAGCGGGTCTGGCGGGCGATGACGGCCAGCGGGATGGTGCCAAGAACGATGGTCGGCAGGATCAGCGACTGGAAGGCCGACTTGAAGGCGCCGGCCTGACCGGACAGCAGACTGTCGATCAGCATGAAGCCGGTGACCGGCTTGAAGAAGTACATCAGCGAGATACGGCCGGAAACGGGTGTCCAGTGCAGCGTATTCGAGAAGAGAACGATGAGGAGCAGGCCCCACCAGAAGATCGGCATCGAGTAGCCGACAAGGGCCACGCCCATGACCCCCTGGTCGAACCACGTCCCCCTCTTCACTGCGGCGAAGATGCCGGCGGGAATGCCGAGGATGATGGCGAACAGGATGGCACAGAGCGACAGCTCCAGCGTTGCCGGAAACAGCGACATGAATTCCTGCAGGACCGGGCGCTTGGTGACGATCGACGAACCGAGATCGCCCTGCACGAGATTACCGAGATAATCGATGTACTGGACGTAGACGGGCCGATCGAGGCCGAGGTCGTGCATGATTTCGGCATGACGTTCCGGCGCCATGACGCGCTCGCCCGACATCAACATGACCGGGTCTCCGGGCAGCAGGCGGATGAACGCGAAGGCGATGATGGAAACACCGAGGAAGGTGGGGATCAGGACCGCTAGGCGCCCGATGAAGAAACGAAACATATCATATGTCCATATTAGTCCGGCGGTCAGGTATCAAACCTGACCGCCGGCCAAGCCCGATCTTGCCGGGCATCTTTGCATAGTTTTGGTTATTCGGCGATATCAACGCCGTCGAAGCGGTGAACACCGACCGGATCCTGCACGTAGCCGGAAACCTTGGCGCTCATCGGAACGAATTCCGTCGAATGGTCGATGGTTGCCCAGGGCGCTTCCTTCTTGAAGACAACCTGTGCTTCTTCGTAGAGCTTCGTGCGCTCGGCAACGTCGGCGGTCTTCTTGGCCTTCTTCACGAGGGCGTCGAATTCCTGGTTGCACCACTGCGCGCGGTTGTTGCCGCCGACGGCTTCGCAGCCGAGCAGCGTGTCGAGGAAGTTGTCCGGATCACCATTGTCACCCGTCCAGCCGAGGATGGCAGCGCCATCGCGCTTCACGTCCTTGGAGAGCTTCAGGTATTCGGCCCATTCGTGGGTGACGATGTCGACCTTGACGCCGACCTTGGCGAGGTCAGCCTGCATCAGTTCGGCGGCGCGACGTGCGTTCAGCATGTACGGACGCGAAACCGGCATCGCCCAGATCTTCATCGAGAGATCCTTGACGCCAGCGGCTTCGAGAGCCTTCTTGGCTTCGTCGGGGCTGTAGGCATCATCCTTGACGGCGTCGTTGTAGGACCACATCGTCGGCGGGATCGGGTTCTTGGCAACCTGGCCGGCACCCTGGAAGACGGCATCGACGATCGCCTGCTTGTTGATCGCCATGTTGAGCGCCTTGCGCACTTCAGGCTTGTCGAAAGGCGCCTGCTGCGTGTTGTAGGCGAGGTAGGCAACGTTCAGGCCCGGCTGTTCCAGAACCTTGAGGCTGCTATCAGCCTTCAGATCCTTGACGTCGGCAGCGTTCGGGTAAGGCATGATGTGGCATTCGCCGGCCTTGAGCTTCTGCGCGCGAACCGAAGCGTCAGGGGTGATCGCGAAGACGAGATCGTCGATCTTTTCCTTGCCCTTGAAGTAGCTTTCGTTGGCCTTGTAGCGGATGACGGCATCCGGCTGGTAGGCGACGAAGGTGAACGGACCGGTGCCGAGCGGCATCTGGTTCATCTGCTCCATCTTGCCATCGGCCTGCAGCTTGTCGGCATATTCCTTGGAAACGACCGATGCGAAGTCCATCGCGAGGTCGGCGAGGAACGGTGCTTCCGGGTGGTTCAGCGTGAACTTGACGGTCAGGTCATCGACCTTTTCGACCGACTTGATCAGCTCGGGGAAGCCCATGCCGGCAGCGTATTCGTAGGAAACGCCGGCGACGTACTTGGCCCAGGGGCTGTCGGCCTTCAGCTGACGGTCGAACGAGAAGACGACGTCGTCGGCATTCAGGTCGCGGGTCGGCGTGAAGAACTCGGTGGTCTGGAACTTGACGCCCGGATGCAGCTTGAACGTATAGGTCAAGCCATCATCGGAAACGGTCCAGCTGTCGGCGAGGCCCGGCTCGACTTCGGTCTTGCCATGCTTGAACTCGACCAGGCGGCTGTAGACGGTACGCGAAGAGGCATCGAAGGTCGTGCCCGCGGTGTAGATGGCCGGATCGAAGCCTTCCGGCGATCCTTCCGAGCAGTAGACGAGCGTCTTCGACCAAGCCGTCGACGCCATGGCGGAAGCCAAGACAGTCGCTGCCAAGAGGACAGAGATCTTTTTCATGATTCGTTTCCCAGGTTTGTTCTTTTATAAGTTTTTCTGATGCCGGATTAGGCTTCCGCATCGAGCGCAGATGGAACGATATTTATTTGCTGAAATCAACGACCGTGCTGGAAAATTTTTCCAGAAGGACAACTTTAGTAATTTTCCGCCGAAAATAGGCCGCATTTAGAAAGATTCGCGCTGGATAACGCTTGTTTTCGTCGCATTTGGTATAATTTCGCGCCGCTGAAGACGCAAAACAGCTCATATACGACGACTTTGTCGACCGGAATCCGGAAACGAAACAACCGCAGCCACCATGGATGACTGCGGTTGCGAAGCGAAAGCTGTTGCTACTTTAGGCGGCCGGTGCGACGGCCTGCGGCTTGCGATGGTGATGTTCACCGTCGATGCCGAGCAGGAAGTTGATCTGCGGCCGGGCCTTGACGAGATCGTCAATCGAATACTGCGTCAGGACATCGAAGAAGGCATTGAGTGCCTTGCGCAGCGCCGAGTTCAGACCGCAGCTGTCGACCAGCGGGCAATCGATCTCGCCGTCATCCTCGAAGCATTCGGCCATGGCGAAGCTGTCTTCGGTGACGCGTACCACGTCGAACAGGCTGATCTTGTCGGCCGGCTTGCCGAGGCGGACACCGCCATTGCGGCCGCGCACGGTTTCGACCAGACCCGCCTTGTTGAGCGGCTGCAGGATCTTGAAAAGGAAAAGCTCGGAAACGCCGTAAGCCTTGGCAATTTCCGGGATGCGGCTGAGGTTGCCGTCGTTGGCCGCGCAATACATCAACATGCGAACCGCATAGTTGGTCTGTTTCGTCAAACGCATGCCGATCTCCAGAATCGTTCTCTTTGAAAACCTTATATAGAGGCAATAGTAGTTTTGAACAATTCCAAAAAGGCGAAAAGGTGAAAAATTAAATCACGTTTTCCGACGGCTCGCCTCATATGAAAACAGGCCCCTGATGGAGCCCGCTTCCTGTAGCTGTTACCGCGATGCTTACTTCATCGTCGGCATAACGAATTCGGCGCCGTCCTTGATGCCCGACGGCCAGCGAGCCGTGATCGTCTTGGTCTTGGTCCAGAACTTGATCGAGTCCGTGCCGTGCTGGTTGAGGTCGCCGAAGCTCGAAGCCTTCCAGCCGCCGAAGGAGTGGTAGGCCAGCGGAACCGGGATCGGGACGTTGATACCGATCATGCCGATGTTGATGCGCGAAGCGAAGTCGCGGGCGGCGTCGCCGTCGCGGGTGTAGATCGCGACACCGTTGCCGTATTCATGCTTCATCGGCAATTCGAGGGCTTCCTCGTAGTTTTTGGCGCGGACGACCGAGAGAACCGGTCCGAAGATTTCGGTCTTGTAGATCTCCATGTCGGGCGTGACGTTGTCGAACAGCGTGCCGCCGACGAAGTAGCCATCCTCATAGCCCTGCAGCTTGAAGCCGCGGCCATCGACCACGAGCTTGGCGCCTTCCTCGACGCCCTTGTCGATCAGGCCGGTGACGCGGGCCTGGGCTTCCTTGGTGACGAGCGGGCCGAGATCGGCCTTGTCATCCGTGTAAGGACCGATCCGCAGCGCCTCGATCTTCGGCGTCAGCTTCTCGACGAGGCGGTTGGCGGTTTCCTCACCGACCGGGACGGCGACGGAGATCGCCATGCAGCGCTCGCCGGCGGAACCATAGCCGGCGCCCATCAGCGCATTGACGGCCTGGTCCATGTCGGCATCCGGCATGATGATCATGTGGTTCTTGGCGCCGCCGAAGCACTGGGCGCGCTTGCCGTTCATGGCAGCGGTGCCATAGACGTAACGGGCGATCGGGGTCGAGCCGACGAAGGAAACAGCACCGATATCCGGGTCCGTGAGGATCGCATCGACGGCAGCCTTGTCGCCGTTGACGACGTTGAGGATGCCAGCCGGAAGGCCGGCTTCGATCATCAGTTCGGCCAGACGGAGCGGAACGGAAGGGTCACGTTCGGACGGCTTCAGGATGAAGGCGTTGCCGCAGGCAATTGCCGGAGCAAACATCCACATTGGGATCATGGCCGGGAAATTGAACGGCGTGATGCCGGCGCCAACACCGACAGCCTGGCGCATCGAGTACATGTCGATTGCCGGACCAGCGCCTTCCGTGAACTCACCCTTCTGCAGGTGCGGGATGCCGCAGACGAATTCACAGACTTCGAGGCCGCGAACGATATCGCCCTTGGAATCCTCGACCGTCTTGCCGTGTTCGCTGGACAGGAGAACAGCGAGTTCGTCCATGTGCTTGTTCAGGAGCTCGACGAACTTGAAGAACACGCGGGCGCGGCGCTGCGGGTTGGTGGCAGCCCATTTCGGCTGCGCCGCCTTGGCGTTCTCGACAGCCGCGCGCATTTCCTCGTTGCTTGCAAGAGCAACGGTTGCCTGCACTTCGCCCGTGGCCGGGTTGTAGACGTTGCTGGTGCGTCCGCTGGTGCCAGCGACATGCTTGCCGCCGATGAAATGACCGATCTCACGCATGGATGTGCCTCCTCTAGATTTATTGGATGCCGCACAATCGCACTTCAATTTACACAAATCAATGAACTGATATAAGGAACCGTTGTGCGAAAATTGAAGTCCTGGCATCGCTTTACGCTTCAACGGGACATATAGAGCACCGGCCGAATTTAGGAGGATGATTGCTGTGAACGGCACCCATATCGTCAGGATGGCTGAGATCGAGATCAATCCGGCGCAGCTCGACGCCTACCGCGCGCTGCTTTCCGAAGAGATCGAAGCGGCCGTTGCGCTTGAAGAGGGCGTTCTGTCGCTGAGCGCCGTCGCCATCAAGGACAGTCCTCACAAGATCCGCATCCTCGAGGTCTATGCGGACCGCGCGGCCTACGAAGCGCATCTGCTGACGCCACATTTTCTCAAATACAAGAATGGAACGGCAGGGATGGTGAAATCGCTGACGCTCGTCGATGTCGAGCCGATCGCGATGGCGGCAAAGCCATGAACTGGGACGACGTTCGCATCTTCCTTGCCGTTGCCCGCACCGGACAAATCCTCGCTGCCTCCAAACGGCTGGCGCTCAACCATGCCACGCTGTCGCGGCGCCTGACCTCGCTGGAGGAAGCGCTGAAGACGCGGCTGTTCGTTCGGCGAACGAACGGCTGCGAACTGACGACCGAAGGCGAGGTGTTCCTGGCATCCGCCGAGCGCATGGAAACGGAGATGCTTGCCGCGCAGGCCAATCTCGGCCGCACGGATACGGCAATTGCCGGAACGGTGCGTGTTGGAGCGCCCGACGGCTTCGGCGTTTCTTTCCTGGCGCCACGCATGGGCCGGCTGATCGAGCGACATCCGGAGTTGAAGATCCAGCTCGTGCCAGTGCCGCGTTCCTTCTCGCTTTCGCAGCGCGAGGCGGATATCGCGATCACCCTCGAGCGCCCGGAGCAGGGCCGCCTCGTCTCATCGAAGCTGACGGATTATACGCTCGGTCTCTATGCCTCGCGGGATTACCTCGCCAAGCGTGGGGCGCCCGGCGATATCGACGCACTGAAGAACCATCCGCGTATCGGCTACGTGGAGGATTTGCTTTTTACCGCGTCGCTCAATTTTTCGTCGGCGGTGATGCGCAGCTGGGATGCCGCATTCGAAATTTCCACCGCCATCGGCCAGACCGAGGCAGTCCGCTCCGGCGCCGGTATCGGCATCCTGCACGACTATATTGCGCGCCAGTATCCGGAACTCGCGCGCATTCTTCCCGACGTCTCGATCAAGCGCGCCTATTGGACGACCTATCACGAGAGCGCACGCGATCTCGTTCGGGTGCGTACCGTCGTCGATTTCCTGCAGGAACTGATCGCGGCCGAACGTGAGATCTTTCTCTGACTGTTACGTCAGGAGCTTTCAGCCTTCTTCTGGTCGGCGAACGCTTCGGCGGCGCGGACGGGCATGCTGTCGATGATCGCGAAGAGCTCGCCGTTGCTGACGGGCTCGCTTACCTTCAGCTTCACCGTGCCATCCTTGCCGACGAGAAGTGCTGCGAACTCGCCCGCTTCCGGCGCATCAAGTTCGCGAGCGATGGCGTCTGCATCCAGCCCCTGCCCGGCCCCGAACAACAGGCGAACGGCGCCGCCACCGATCTTCAGCATGACGATATCGCGCTCTTCGAGACCGGGTCGATCGGCAAGAAGCTGGTTTTCCTGGCGTGCAGCACGGGCATTGTCGCGATCGGCGAAGATCACGATCACGCGGTTCTTCCACTGGAACTGCTCGAGGCTCGCAATCGCGGAATATGCGCTGTTGGTTTCATCGACCTTGGTCGCGCCATATAACAGAGACTTGGACATGCACGTTTTCTCCTGTGTCTCCAGGAACGTTCTGGACACACACGAGGTTCCGTCGCGATGTAGGAGTTTCAGTCGAGCCAGGTCTTCTGCAGCAGCCAGGAGCCGCCGAGAAGCAGGAGCAGAAGCGGCACGCCGCCGCTGCCAAGCGACACCGAGACGAATTCGCCGATGAGCTCCGAGCCGGTGGCCTTATCGGAAAAGAGAACATAGCTCGTGCGCAAAACTGCTACCGCCGCGACGATCACGCCCGTGAGATCGATGAAAAGCGCGTGCGAGCGCATGCGATCGACGAAGATCGCGGCCACTCCGGCGAAATAGGCAAGAGGCAGAAGATAGGCGGCCATGGCGAGCAGGCGGAAATCACCCAGCCGCAACGCTTGCGGGCCATCGGCGAAGACGACGTTGAGAATCGGCAGGACAATGGCGAGAACCGACAAGAAAGCGAGCGCGCTTCGCAGCGCCAGCGTGCCCATGTCGATCTGCTTATCGTCGAAACGACGAACACGGTTCATGTTGCCCTCTGCCCAGGAATGCCACCGGGCACGTGCCTCGGCGTCTCTGGAAGGACATTCGCCCAGAAGTTGCTAACGCAACATACCACCCATCACGGTAAAACTACCCTGAGGTGGCAACCGTTCATGCAGTTTAACCGATGTGGTGAAGAAGTGCTTAACGCAGGGAGGGTAGATACCGCAATCGGGCGGCGACCGCATCATCCGTAGCAGGCCACCCGGGCAAAAATACCGCCCGCGTGGCCAGAAAATCATTGTCACATCGTGACGAACGAGGAAACCGGCACCTGAAGTGCTGCGGCAATACGCTTGAGCTTTGCAGGATCGGCGTCTTCGCCGCTTTCGATATCCTCGATTTCACCGGCGACCAGGCCACATGTAACGGCAAGATCGTCGACACTGTATCCAACACCCTCGCGCGCTGCCTTCACGGCCGAAGCCACGTCAAATGCGGATACGGCAGTCGCGTTGGATTCATCCAGATTGTTGAGCGAAATGGACATTTAAGTCTCCTTCTGAAATCACTCTGAATTAGCCCCCGGGCGGAAAATGGCACTCCCATTCACATTTTGCAATGCAGTATGGTTAATCGTGATCATCGGTGGCGCAGCGGGGGAATTAGGCTGCGGAGTTTCCAAGGCAAGGGCAACGCCCCTCACCCATTGTCTTTACAGGCAAAAAGCGCCCCTGAGCGCAGCCTGCCCTTCGTTAACCCGCCAAATGAGGCAGGATCCCACGGCCCGAGCGAAATAGGCCTAGCCATGAGAAATCCGACGCCAGCGTCGAATCAGTCGATGGTGATACCATTGTGGGAGAAGGTGGTACGGTTGGGGGGTCTCGAACCTCCGACCTCAGGTGCCACAAACCTGCGCTCTAACCAACTGAGCTACAACCGCATATGTCGCGTCGACCGCGACGGGGGTCACATACGAGGACTCGAAAATTAATTCAAGTCCTATCTCCACTCAATGTACAAAAAGGCCGGACAAATCGTCCGACCCTTGTCACCACATCCGGTAAGATCAGGCGGCCTTGAAGGACGCCATGACCTTTTCAGCGGCTTCCTTGGAAGGCTTTGCCAGCTTTTCGGCAACCTGCTTGGAGGTTTCCTGCAGCGACTTCGCCTGCTCGACGGTCAGTTCTGCCTGCTTGCGCACGAAAGCGGTCTGCAGCTCGATCAGTTCGGCAACCGACTTGACCGACAGCAGCGCATCGAGATGGCTAAGCGAGTTGGTGGCGTTGGTGCGCAGAGCGTCGATCGCCTGATGGCCGATCTCGACAGCGCCGGCCTGGGCGGTGTGAACCGTGGTCTCGATGGTCTTGGTGGCTTCCTCGCCGGCAGACTTCATCTTGGCAAATGCCTCGCGCGACTGCTGGGCACTCTTTTCAGCGAAATCGCGGAAGGATTCATTGTACTTGGACGGGTCGAAGGCGGACATTGAAAAAATGTCGTCCATCTTTACTGTAGCCATTGGTATGCGCTCCTCTAGTCTGGACCTGCGTGATGGCCTGTAGGTTAGGTAATCTTCATATAGGGCATTCCATTGTGCATTGCAACATAATTGTGCGACGCACAACGCGTTAACCTTTTCGTCCGAAATGCGGGGCGATTGCTGGACCAGTTTCGGGCCTGTCGTTATTAATAGACCGTTAATTTGAATGTGACCGAAACCAAAGGTTCGATCATGCCGGCAGTGCAATACCCATTCATCGACATCGCTGTTCACCCGCGCGTGCGGGAACGCTTTTCGCGTGGCGAGGCGATGGTGCTGTTTTCTGCCGATCTCGGGCGCGCGCTGTGGGCAAACGGCGCCGGCGCGGAGCTTTTCGGCCATACGGCCGTCTATGATCTGATCGATCAGGGCGTGAGCGCCACCGACATCACGTTCCGGCAGCTCGAAGCGACGGCCCGGCAGCTCGCCGATACCGGCGCGAGCCGCAACTTCATGATTCGCATCGCCCGGGGCTTCCGGCGCGTCATGGTGCAGGCGACGGTGGAACTGGTGCGCCTTTCCTCGGGTGAGCGCGCCGTTCTGGTTTCCCTGCCCGTCTCGACGGAAAAGCTTTCGATCAAGGCATCCGCCGAGCAGATGCTGCAGGGGCTCGATGATCCCGACACCCACATGGCCGTGATCGGCGCCGATGGTGAGATCATTGCCGCCTCGCCGGGCTATGCCGCGCTTGGCGTGACGCAGCAGACCGCCAGGGCGATGACCGTTCTGGCCGGGGAGCATGCGGACCGGCTGGTGAAGCGCCCGGTCGCGACAGGCAAGGGTTACCTCCCCGCGGCCGTCGGCCGACTCAGTGACGAGCCGCCGCTCAATCTTCTCTTCGCGGTTGAGACCGTGCTCGGCCACCTCGACCCGATCGAGCCGCCTGCGCCGGTATTATCCACAGCCGCTATTAACCATAACGAGCCAAGTGCCGCCCCGAGCTTCATCGAAGCGATCGATGCCGTAGCCGATATCGAGGACCTGGAAGACGCACCGGAGGATGACGCCGACGTCCACGAGATCATCAGCGAGGAAGAAGCAGCCCTCGTCGCCGAGGAAGCCGCGCTGGCGGAACCTGAAGTCGTCGTCGACACGGCGGCCGACTTCGACGAGCCCGCACCCGAACCGGCCGAACCGGAACATCTCGCTCAGGATGAAGCCGTCGCCGAGACCGATGTGATCGACCCTGTCGAGGAGCCTGCGGTCGAGGAAGAGACGCAGGACGAGGTCGAGGATCTTGCGGCGAGTGAAGCCGAGGAACTGGCTGCGCTCCAGGCGGAGACGGATGAACAGCTTGGGGACGACCACGAAGCATCTGACGACGCCGCTGTCGAAGAACTGCCTGTTGCCGAAGCTGAAGCTGAGGAGACGATCGTCGCGATGACTGAAGCATCGGAAGCCCCGGCGACGGATCACCCTGCCCCCTTCGTCTTCCATCCGAATAGCCGGGCAACGCGCTTCGTGTGGAAGATCGATGCCGAGGGACGGTTCAGCGAAGTCTCGGGCGAGTTCGCCGAGGCCGTTGGTCCGCATGCGTCCAATATCATCGGCGTCAGCTTCGGCGATATCGCCGCCCTCTTCAATCTCGACCCGGATGGAAAAATCTCCGAAGCACTGGCGCGACGCGACACCTGGTCGGGCAAGACAATCCATTGGCCTATCGAAGGCACCAGCCTTGCCGTTCCGGTCGATCTCGCGGCATTGCCGACCTACACCCGCAGCCGTGAATTCGACGGCTTCCGCGGCTTTGGCGTGGTGCGCCTTTCGGACGCGGCGGAAGATCCGCTCGCGCTCGGCCTCAGCCTCGGGCCTGACGGCGTCGTGCATGACAGCACCGAGCTCGGCCTGCCGATCGACGTGCTCGAGGAACTGGCCGAAGCAGAAGCTACCGAAGAGATGACCGCCGCGACAGCGCCGGAAACTGCCGACGTGACAGCGGAAAGCACTGACGTCGCAGACGTGGAAGGCACTGAGCCGACCGCGGAAGAAAACGTGACTCCGGATACGCCCGAAGTTTCGGACGAGCAGCCGGACAGCGAGACTGCCGCCGAAACACCTGCACCTGTACCGCCGCAGCACGAGCCGCCGGCACTGCGCATCGTGGAAACGCCGAGCCGCCGGCTGACCGACAAGATCGTGCAGCTGCATGGCGCCGGACCAACGCTGAGCACCGCCGAGCAGGCCAATTTCCGCGAGATCGCCAAGCGCCTCGAGGCCTTTGGCGTGCGCGATGCGGAAGAGGACGTTGAGGCTCCGGCCGAGCGTCAGACGGTTGATGCGCGCGACGCCCGAGACGATTCGGCTATTGAGGACGATGCAACCGACCAGGTGGAAACGCCGGATGAGGACATCGCTGAGGATGGCGTCGAATCGGTGGAGGCAGCCGCTTTCATCGATGACGAGCAAACGCCGCTCGACGAGCCGGCCGCCACGCATCCCGAAGCCGATAACGACGATGACGTGACCGAAGGTCTCGAAGAGACCGTGAGCCAGATGGACATGCTCGCCAACTTCATCCCGCCGCGGGTGAAGATGACGGACGGGCTTTCGACGGAACTGATCGACCAGCTGCCGGTCGCCATCCTGATCCATGCCGGTGACCAGCTGCTTCATGCCAATCCGGAATTTTCGCGACTGACGGGCTATCAATCGCTGCAGGATCTGACCGATGTCGGCGGCATCGACGCGCTGCTGCAGCGCCATGACCTGGAAGAAAAGGCCGGACGCTCCGGCGCGATGATGCTCGTCACCGTCGAGGACGATCTGGTGCCGGTCACGGCAAAGCTGCAGTCGATCCGCTGGGAAGAGTCCAGCGCGCTGATGCTGGCGCTGATGCCGGTTGCCAATGAGATTGCCGTTCCGTCGCGGCCGGTCGCTCCCGTCGATACCCGCCCGGCCGACAGGATGATCGAGAAGGTCGCCAAGCTGCAGGTGGAAGTCGAGGAACTGCGCTCGATCCTGGAAACCGCGACCGACGGCGTCGTCGTCATCGGGCTTGACGGCGATATCCGTTCGATGAACCGTTCGGCAAGTGCGCTATTCAACTACGACGAGGAAGAAACGCGCGGCAAGCCGTTCGTCATGCTGTTTGCGCATGAGAGCCAGAAGGCAGTGCTCGACTATCTCAACGGCCTTTCCGGCCACGGCGTCGCCAGCGTGCTCAACGACGGTCGCGAAGTGATCGGCCGCGAGGCGTCGGGCGGCTTCGTGCCGCTGTTCATGACCATGGGGCAGCTGACGTCTTCGAGCGGCTACTGCGCGGTCATTCGCGACATCACGCAGTGGAAGCGCACGGAAGACGAGTTGCGCAGTGCCAAGAGTGCCGCAGAGATCGCCAATGATCACAAGACCGACTTTCTCGCCCGCGTCAGCCACGAGATCCGCACGCCGCTCAACGCCATCATCGGCTTTTCCGACATGATGGCGAGCGAGCGCTTCGGCCCGATCGGCCATCCGCGCTACATCGAATACGCCAACGACATCGGCCGGTCCGGCCGCCATGTTCTCGATATCGTCAACGACCTGCTGGATATCTCGAAGATCGAAGCCGGCGAGATGGAGCTGGACTTCGTCGCCATCGGCCTTAACGACGCGGTGTCCGAAGCGGTGGCGCTGCTGCAGCCGCAGGCGAACAGCCAGCGGGTGATCATCCGTACCGCGCTTTCCCAGGCCGTGCCTGAAGTCGTGGCCGACCTGCGCTCTATCAAGCAGATCGCGCTCAACATCCTGTCGAACTCGATCCGGTTTACGCCATCGGGCGGACAGATCGTCGTTTCCACGTCCTACGAGGCGAATGGCAGCGTGGTTCTACGGGTCCGCGATACCGGCATCGGCATGACGCGCAGTGAGCTCGATCAGGCGATGAAGCCGTTCCGTCAGGTCTCGACGCAGACGCGCAGCCGCGGCGACGGCACGGGCCTCGGTCTGCCGCTCACCAAGGCAATGGTCGATGCCAACCGGGCGACCTTCGCGATCAGTTCGACGCCGAATGAGGGAACGCTGGTCGAGATCACCTTCCCGTCACAGCGCGTGCTGGCGGGCTGAACGAAAAAAGGCAGCCACGTTGGCTGCCTAAAGAGTTTGGGTGCTGTTCAACAAGGGCTCAGTCGTTCAACGTCATGTATCGGGAGCGAGGCTCCAAGCTGCTTCGTTCATATGCAGCCCCAAGTTACGTCAACCTTTGACAAAGGTTTCTTAACAAAAGGTTGCCGGGAGACGACAGCTCTGCCCGGTGAAAGATCGTAGTTTCGTTAAGACTTTAGCGAACCGGCGGTCATGGCTAGGCCCGCAGTTCCTCGAGGCCGGCGAAAAGCTCGAGCGCCTCCGGGTTTGCCAGCGCTTCCTTGTTCTTGACCGGGCGGCCGTGGACGATTTCGCGGACGGCCAGTTCGACGATCTTGCCCGACTTGGTGCGCGGGATATCGCTGACGGCGATGATCTTCGCGGGTACATGGCGCGGCGAGGCACCGCTGCGAATGCGGGCTTTCATGGCTTTCGTGAGTTCCTCGGTCAGAGCCACGCCGAAGGCGAGGCGAACGAAAAGCACGACGCGGACGTCGTCATCCCAGTCCTGGCCGATGCACAGCGCTTCGGCCACCTCTTCCATCTGCTCGACCTGGTTATAGATCTCCGCGGTGCCGATGCGCACGCCACCAGGATTGAGGGTGGCATCGGAGCGGCCATGGATCACAATGCCGTGATGCTCCGTCCATTCGGCGAAATCGCCGTGGCACCAGACGTTGTCGAAGCGCTCGAAATAGGCCGCCTTGTACTTGGCACCATCAGGGTCGTTCCAGAACATGATCGGCATCGAGGGGAAGGCCTTGGTGCAGACGAGCTCGCCCTTCTCTTCGCGCACCGGCCTGCCGTCGTCGTTCCAGACATCCATCGCGAGACCGAGCCCCGGCCCCTGGATCTCGCCGCGCCAGACCGGCTGCAGCGGATTGCCGAGCACGAAGCATGAGACGATGTCCGTGCCGCCCGAGATGGAGGCCAGCTGGACATCGGGCTTGATCCCTTCATAGACGAAGCTGAATCCCTCAGGCGACAGAGGCGAGCCGGTGGAGGTAATGAGGCGCAGGCCGTACAGATCGTGCGAGGTGGCGGGCGTAAGGCCGCTCTTGCGCACGGCATCGATATACTTGGCCGATGTGCCGAAGACGGCAAACCTTTCGGCTTCGGCGTAGTCGAACAGCACATTGCCGTCGGGCGCGAAGGGGGAGCCGTCGAAAAGGCAGAGCGTGGCGCCGACGGCAAGACCGCTCACCAGCCAGTTCCACATCATCCAGCCGCAGGTGGTAAAGTAGAACAGGCGCTCGCCGGGCTGTAGCCCGCAATGCAGGCGATGTTCCTTCAGGTGCTGCAGCAGCGTGCCGCCGGCGGAGTGGACGATGCATTTGGGAACGCCCGTCGTGCCTGACGAAAACAGGATGTAGAGCGGATGCGAAAACGGCAGGCGCCGGAACTCCAGTTGCGCAACCTCGAAGGGAGCGATGAAATCGTCCATGGTCCTGGCGCCGGAGACCGCCCGCGCCGTGGCTTCGGCATCGCCGGCATAGTGGACGACGACGGTAGCGGTTCCGAGACGCTTGGCAACCGCGGCCACCTTTGCCGTCACATCCTGGAGCTTGCCGCCATACCAATAGGCGTCGCAAGTGACGAACAGCTTCGGCTCGATCTGGCCGAAACGGTCGAGCACGCCCTGCTCGCCGAAATCCGGCGAACACGAGGACCATATCGCACCGATCGAGGCAGCGGCCAGCATGAAGGCGACGGTTTCGGGCACGTTGGACATCATGGCGGCGACGCGGTCACCCGGGCCAATGCCTTGGGAAACCATGGCCTGCTGCAGCCGCGAGACGAGCGCGCGAAGTCGGTCCCAGTTCCAGGCGTCACTGACCTTGTCCTCACCGCGAAAGAGGATCGCGGTACCCTCTCCTTCTCCGACCAAGAGATTCTCGGCGAAGTTCAGCTTTGCATCCGGAAAGAAGCGAGCATTGAGCATGATGTCTCCGTTGAGGAGCGCTGTCTCTCCTCTCTCGCCCTTCACATCGCTGAAATCCCAGACCGCCGCCCAGAAGCGCTCGCGTTCAGACACCGACCATGTGTGCAGGTCTTCGTAGGTCTTGAGCGACAAGCCGAAATCGCCGTTGCACCTCTGCATGAAGGCATGCATCGGACTTGCCTCGACCGATGCACGCGAGGGTATCCAGAGCGGCTTGTTGTCACGCATGCACATACCTCCTGTTCGGCTGCCTATATAAGATGCCAAATCGGCGTATAAAGCCAGTGACGAGTGGACGCGGCCGGTATGGATTTGCATGCGTCGGGCATTTGATATATCCGGCATTTCAGTGGATTAACGGGCAGACAGCCGGAAATACTGGCGACGATCATGAGCATGTCTCGACAGCCGCGCTGGCGGAAGAAAATCAGACCCGTTTCACGCTGGCTGCCCGCCTTCGCGCGGCTCGCGACCATAGTCCTGCTTGTTGCCCTGTCCGTATTCGTGGCGTTGCGCGTGGCGGGGCCGTATCTCGTCTCAACCAATCTCGTTCGCTCCGGCATCGAGGACGCGGTATCGAAATGGACGGGCTACCGGGCGGAGATTTCCGGCAGGCCGGTGGTGGAGTTCTGGCCGACGCCACGCATCACGCTCAACCAGATGTCCATTCGAAAGACGACCGGCGACCACAAGCTGCTCGGGACGATCGAAAGCCTTTCGGCCGAATTCAACCTGATCGACGCCTTCCGGGGCCGCGCGAAATTCCATGAGTTCCATTTGCTGCGCCCCAGCCTGAAGCTAACCCGCGAGGCGAGCGGCATGATCGACTGGACGAACGAGGGGCTGCTTGCCAAGGCGATCGACAGCGCGCGCGAGGATGGCGGCCGCCAGACGCTCGACAGGGGCTTGGATGCCGAGATCGGCACCATTACCGTCGAGGACGGGACACTCGATATCGCCGACGTGGCCAGCGGCAAGACATACCGCTTCGAGGGCGTGACCGCCGATGTCGACTGGCGCAAGCTGTCGAGCCCGATCTCGGCGGTGCTGATCGCGCGCACCAGCGGCCAGGACCTGAAGATCGACTTCTCCTCGCGCAGCCCGTTGCTGATCTTCGCCGGCAAAAGCGCGCAGCTCAGCACGGCGCTGACCTCCAAGCTTCTGACGGCCCGCTTCGACGGGCTTGCCAATATCTCCAATCTCGTCGGGGTTTCCGGCAACATGGCGCTCAACGTGCCCGATCTGCCGGCGTTGCTCGATTGGTCCGGCAGGTCGCTGCCGGGGATTGCAACGCTCAGGGCCTTCTCGGTCGAGACCGATGTGATCTCGGCCGCCAACGGCTTCCGCTTCAACAGCGTCAACCTCGGCATCAACGGCGCGAACGCCACTGGCGTAATGGATTTCTCCTATGTCGCTAACGAGCGGGCCAAGCTCGGCGGGACGCTTGCCTTCGACCAGATCAATTTCAAGTCGCTGTTCGATGCCTTCGTTTTGAGGCTTGCCGCCGGCGAAGCGGGCGGGCCACCGGATGGCGGGCCGCTACAGCGGCTCGATCTCGACCTCAGGCTTTCCGCCAAGCAGGCGCAAATCGTTCCCTTCAACCTGACGGACATGGGCGCCAGCATCATCGTCTCCAGCAACGAGGCCAAGCTCGACATCGGAGACAGCCAGTTCGAGGGTGGTTCGCTGACCGCCCATCTGGAAGCCACGCGCGGCGATTTCGATGGCGGCGGCAAGCTGCAGATGTCGATCCGCGGCGCGGATTTCGGCGGGCTGATCGAGCGCCTTCAATTGAGCGGGCCGCTGCCGCGTGCTTCGGGCTCGCTCGATGTCACTGTCCGCACCGCACTGCCGCTTTGGAAAGCCGGTGCCGGTGACCTGACGGGAACGATCGCATTTCGCGCCGGCTCCGGCTCACTGCCGGGCTTTGATACACAGGCCGTGCGCGCCGAAGCGGCCAGGTCGGATTTCTTCCCGTTGGCCGCTGTTTCGCACCGTGCGCTGGCGTTCAACGGTTTCGATATCAGTGCCGATATCGAGAATGGTGCCGCCGTGCTGCGCGATGCGCGGATCGAGGGGCCACAGGAAACGCTGACATTGTCAGGCGTCATCCCTTATCAATCGAGCGGGCTGGCGCTCTCGGGATCGATCGAGGCCACCGATCCGGCGAAGGCGGCTGAATTTCCGCCTCTGCCTTTCTTCATCGGCGGGTCATGGCCCGATCCGCTGCTTTCCGCAGCGCACGCTCCTGCCGGGCCGCTACAGCCTGCACCTCCTCAATAATCAGGGCGCGTTGGCTGCGGCCCGCTCATCTCGCTCGCGCTGCACTTCGCGCCGTTTGGTGATGACGGATGCGCAGATGACGCCGATCGTGACCACGCCGATCAGCAGCGTGCAGACCGCGTTGATCTCAGGCGTCACGCCGAGACGCACCTGGCTGTAGATCTTCATCGGCAGCGTGGTTGCGCCCGGACCGGAGGTGAAGCTCGCGATGACGAGGTCGTCAAGC
Source organism: Hyphomicrobiales bacterium (assembly GCA_900471485.1). Taxonomy (GTDB): domain Bacteria; phylum Pseudomonadota; class Alphaproteobacteria; order Rhizobiales; family Rhizobiaceae; genus Rhizobium. The sequence continues at coordinate 53,599 of UCEU01000005.1, read as the reverse complement.
GAGAGCGTGAAGGCCAGGATCCAGCCGGAGAGAACCGCCGGGGCGATGATCGGCAGCGTCACCTCGAAGAAGGTGCGCACCGGCGGCGCGCCGAGATCCATCGCTGCTTCCTCGATCGAGCGATCGAAGGTCAAGAGCCGCGACTGCACGACGACGGCGACGAAGCACATGGTGAGCGTCGTGTGCGCCAGCGTGATGGTCCAGAAGCCGCGATCGAAACCAATCGCCACGAAGAGCAGCAGCAGCGACAGGCCGGTAATGACTTCAGGCATGACGAGCGGCGCATAGACCATGCCCGAGAACAGCATGCGGCCACGGAAGCGCGTGTAGCGGACCAGGGCAATCGCGGCGAAGGTGCCGAGGATGGTCGCGGCGGTGGCCGACAGAACGCCGACGCGCACGGTCACCCAGGCGGCGTCAAGCAGGGCCTGATTGTGGAACAGCGAGATGTACCACTTGGTCGAGAAGCCACCCCAGACCGTGACCAGTTTCGACTCGTTGAAGGAAAACACCACGAGCAGAACGATGGGCAGGTAGAGGAAGGCGAAGCCGAGGGCAACGGAGGCAATGTTGAAACGGTTCCATCTCAGCATGGCTTACTTCCCCTGCTCGTCGGCTTTGGCTTGCGCGTTCTGGAAGAACACGATCGGGATCACCAGGATCAGCAGCAGGATCGTCGCCACCGCCGAAGAGACCGGCCAGTCGCGATTGGCGTTGAACTCGTTCCACAGCGTCTTGCCGATCATCAGCGTCTGCGATCCACCGAGCAGATCGGGGATGACGAACTCGCCGACAGCGGGAATGAAGACCAGCATGCAGCCGGCGACGACGCCCGGCAGCGACAGCGGGAAGGTGACACGCCAGAAGGCCGTGATCGGCGGGCAGCCGAGATCCTGCGCCGCTTCGATCAGCGTGCCGTCCATCTTCTCCAAGGCGGAATAGAGCGGTAGCACCATGAACGGCAGGTAGGAATAGACGATGCCGATATAGACGGCGACATTGGTGTTCAGGATGATCAGCGGGCTGTCGATGATGTGCAGGGACTGCAGTAGCTGGTTGAGCAGACCCTCGGGCTTGAGGATCGCGATCCAGGCGTAGACGCGGATCAGGAAGCTCGTCCAGAACGGCAGGATGACCAGCATCAGCAGTGTCGGTCGGATGCTCCGCGGCGCCTGCGCCATGCCGTAGGCGATCGGATAGGCAATCAGCAGCGTCAGGAAGGTGGAGACGCCGGCGATGATGACGCTCGACAGGTAGGCGTTGAAATAGAGCGGATCGTCGATCAGGTAGCTGTAATTATCGAAGGAGAATGTACCGATCTTCTCCCATATTCCGGCCCAGCCGTCCGACAGTGCGAAGACCGGCTCGTAAGGCGGCATGGCGATCGCGGTCGTCGACAGCGAGATACGGAACACGATGAAGAATGGCGCCAGGAAGAAAAGCAGCAGCCAGACATAGGGAACGATGATGACCAGGCGGCTGTAGACGGCGGAACCGAGTTTGCCCATGGTTCAATCCTTCAGCAGCACGCCGGCGTCTTCGGCGAAGGTGATCCAGACTTCCTGGTCGTAGGTGAAGGGGTCGTCTACGGCACGCTGCGCATTGAGCAGCGAGGCCTTCACGACCTTGCCGCTCTTCAGCTTCACATGGAAGACGGTCATGTCGCCGAGATAGGCGATGTCCCAGAGTTCGCCGGACACGGCGTTGACGCCGGGATGGGCCGGCGGCTTGCGGCCGACCTTCAGCTTTTCCGGGCGGATCGCGAAGCCGGCCGCGGAGCCCATCGCGGGCTTTTCCGGCGTGACGACCTTGATGGAGAAATCGCCATCGACGGCGATCTCGACGGTGCTGTCGTTGGCACCGACGACCTTGCCGTCAAAGATGTTCACGTCGCCGATGAAGTCGGCAACGAAGCGCGAGTTGGGCGCCTCGTAGATTTCGGCCGGCGTCGCCACTTGAACGACCTTGCCGTGGCTCATGACCGCAATGCGATCGGCCATGGTCATCGCTTCTTCCTGGTCGTGCGTGACGACGACGAAGGTCAGGCCGAGGCTCTGCTGCAGGTCCATCAGTTCGAACTGGGTTTCCTCGCGCAGCTTCTTGTCGAGCGCGCCGAGCGGCTCGTCGAGCAGCAGCACCTTCGGACGCTTGGCAAGCGAACGGGCGAGCGCGACGCGCTGGCGCTGGCCGCCGGAGAGCTGGTTGGGCTTGCGGGACGCGAACTTCTCGAGCTTGACCATCTTCAGCATCTGCGAGACGCGCTCGGCGATTTCGTCCTTGGCCATGCCGTCCTGGCGAAGGCCGAAGGCGATGTTCTTCTCGACCGTCATGTGCGGGAAGAGCGCGTAGGACTGGAACATCATGTTGACCGGCCGCTTGTAGGGCGGCGTACCGGCCAGATCGGTACCGTCAAGCACGATCTCGCCCGCCGTCGGCTGCTCGAAGCCGGCCAGCATACGCAGCAAGGTGGACTTGCCGCAGCCGGAGGCACCGAGAAGGGCGAAGAACTCGCGGTGATAGATATCGAGCGAGAGGTCGTCGACCGCGGTGAAGTCGCCAAACTGCTTGGTCACGCTCCTGAACGAGATGAACGGCTTAGCGGCCGGGTCCGTCCACGGCGCGAAGGATCGGCGGATATTGCCAAGTGACTTCATAGTGTTCCCCGAAAATCATTCTGAAAAGGCCGCCGTCCCCACGATCGGCATACAAAAAAGGCCCGGTCGTTGCCGCCCGGGCCTGATGGTCTTTTACTGGCCGGTGACGATCTTCGTCCAGAGCCGCGTCGCCGTACGCTGCGTTTTCGGATCCCACGGGGAGATCGTGAAGAGCTTGCCCATGATATCCTCGGTCGGATAGATCGCCGGATCTTCCAGGACATCCTTGCTGACGAACTGCTGCGAGGTCTTGTTGCCGTTGGCGTAGAAGACGTAGTCACTCGCCTTGGCGATGACTTCCGGCTTCATCATGTAGTTGATGAATTCATGCGCTTCGGCGACATGCGGAGCATCGGCGGGGATCGCCATCATGTCGAACCACATCTGCGCTCCCTGCGAAGGGATCGAGTAGTTGACCTCTACGCCGTTCTTGGCTTCCTCGGCACGGTCGCGCGCCTGCAGGACGTCGCCGGAGTAGCCGAAGGCGATGCAGATGTCGCCGTTGGCGAGCGCGTTGATGTATTCGGACGAATGGAACTTGCGGATGTAGGGGCGAACCGACGTCATCAGTTCCTCGACCTTCTTGAAGTCCTCCGGATTCTTGGAGTTCGGATCGAGGCCGAGATAGTGCAGCGCGGTGGACAGCACATCCTTCGGCGTGTCGAGAACGTAGATGCCGCAATCCTTGAACTTGGCGGCGACCTTCGGGTCGAAGATCACTTCGAGGCCCGGCTTGACGTCGGGACCGAGGATTTCGGCGACCTTCTTGACGTTGTAGCCGATACCATCGGTGCCCCACATGTAGTCGACGGCATATTCGTTGCCGGGATCGTAGCTTGCGGTGCGCTGCTGGATCACGTCCCACATGTTGGTGATGTTGGGCAGCTTCGACTTGTCGAGCTTCTGGAAGACGCCCGCCTGGATCTGGCGCTGAAGGAAGTCGGCCGTCGGGACGACGACGTCATAGCCGGTGCCGCCGGCGAGCAGCTTGGTCTCGACCGTCTCGTTGCTGTCGAAGGTGTCGTAGACAACCTTGATGCCGGTTTCCTTGGTGAAATCTTCGAGGATCGAAGCGTCGATATAGTCCGACCAGTTGTAGACGTTGACGACGCGTTCCTGTGCGAAAGAAGGTGCGGATGAAAACGCAGCAACGACAGCCGTTGCTGCAAGCCTAGCGATTACTGACCTCATTCTATCTCCTGCTTTATGTTCCGGCACCCTTTGATGTCGGTCCCTCTGGTTTTGGCGGCAGAGTAGAAAGGATTTTCGGAGCCGACAAGCGCAAAATCCTGCCCTCTCAATGATTTCATCCTATTGAAATTCAAAGCTGCTCAGACCGCCGACCATCTCGTCGAGACCGAGGGGGCGGGTCACCGGCGGCTCGGCGCGACAGAGACAGCCGCGCCGTTCGCAAAGCCGGCAGGCGGGTCCCGCCGCAACCGCAGGCTGGGCTGCCGCCGGCGCGCCATAGACCATCGCCGCACCGGCGGCGGCATCGCAGCCGAGGAGGAGCGCGGTGCGCCTTACGCGCTCGCCGAATGGCGCGCTCGGACCTTCGAGCGTTCTCGATATGGTGAGGTAGATAGCGCCGTCGGGCATCTCGACGCGCTCGGCAAGGATCTGGCCGGGCTGCAGGAAGGCCGCGTGAACATTGAGCTTGGGACAGCCGCCGCCGAAACGGACCTGCGGAAAGGCCTGCGCCCCTGCCCGCCGCAGCCGATGGCCTGCAGCATCGATCTCCATGAGGAAGAGCGGGATAGCCGACGATCCGGGACGCTGCAGCATGATCAACCGCGTTGCCGCCTGCTGGTACGACACGGCGAAGCGCGAAGCCAGGATATCAAGATCGTAGCGCGTGCTCTGCGCGGCCGCGAGGAAGGCACCGTAGGGCATGACGAGCGCCAACGCGCCGTAACGGGCGAGTTCGAAGCGGGCCACGCGCCGTGCCTCCGGGCTGGAGAGCGGCAATCCCTCCAGTTCAGCGGCGATCTCGTCACGCAGCGCGAGGCTGGCGACTTCCATGGCCATCTCGTGCATCTGGTCGGCGGCCGACAGACGCTCGGAAATGAACAGGCGCATCGAATGGCGATCGAAGCGGCGGCGCAGGTCCGGCATGACATGAACAGGCAGGATGCGGACGCTGATGCCGCGCTCGGCGCGCAACCATTCCTTGAGTGCATCGGCGACGCTGCGCGTTTCGGCAAAGCGTGTCGCCAGCGGTTCTGCCGCCTCCTCGATGCGGGGGAAATAGGTGGAGCGGCGCTCCAGGATATCGGCGACCTCGTCGGCCGGCAGGCGGGCGCCCATCAGGGGGACTTGCCCTTCCGTGGCAGTCAGCCGTGTCAGACCCGAAAGGCGAGCCGCCTGTTCGCGATAGGCCTGATAGAGCTTGATCACGCCGCTTGCGGCATTGGGGGCGGCTTCGGCGACCTCGACCAATTCCTGATCACCGGGCAACTCGCCGGAAAGCAGGGGATCGGCGAAGACTTCCTTCAGCTGATTGAGACTGCCGCTGCTTTCGCTGCGCAGTTCCTCCAGGTCGACCTTGTAGACCGCGGCGAGCTTCAGAAGCAGCTGGACGGTCAGCGGGCGCTGGTTGCGCTCTATGAGGTTGAGGTAGGAGGGCGATATGTCCAACGCCTCGGCCATAGCGGCCTGGGTGACGCCAAGACCATTCCTGATGCGGCGAACCTTGGGGCCGGCAAAGATCTTGCGCTCAGCCATTTGACAATCCTTTACAGAAGAAGCCACCCACCAACTTTACAAAACTTGACAATTTTACTGCCCTAAACTGTCAAGTTCTTTGCATCGAAACTCGTTTCACAACGCCTTTAGCTATATAATCCTGGCCATTTCTTCCCGTTTTGTAAATCCTGTCAAACAGCCGAATTCGGCACTGGGATCTGCAAGGAGGAAAAAATGACAGAGTTTGACAAGCTTCACCGCACCATTCCCGCAGGACGCTTCGACGGGATCGAGCGGCCCTATTCGGCGGATGATGTCCGGCGGTTGCGCGGATCCGTGGAGCTTCGCTATTCGCTCGCCGAAATGGGCGCGAACCGGCTCTGGCAACTGCTGCACCAGGACGACTTCGTCAACGCGCTCGGCGCGCTCTCGGGCAACCAGGCGATGCAGATGGTCCGCGCCGGGCTGAAGGCGATCTATCTCTCCGGCTGGCAGGTCGCGGCCGATGCCAATACCGCGTCGGCGATGTATCCCGACCAGTCGCTCTATCCCGCCAATGCGGGGCCGGAACTGGCAAAGCGGATCAACCGAACACTGCAGCGCGCCGACCAGATCGAGACCTCCGAAGACAAGGGTCTATCGGTCGACAGCTGGTTCGCGCCAATCGTGGCCGATGCGGAAGCCGGCTTCGGCGGGCCGCTGAACGCGTTCGAGATCATGAAGGCCTATATCGAGGCGGGCGTCGCCGGCGTGCATTTCGAAGACCAGCTGGCGTCCGAAAAGAAGTGCGGCCACCTCGGTGGCAAGGTGCTGATCCCGACGGCGGCGCACATCCGCAACCTCGACGCGGCGCGGCTTGCGGCCGATGTCATGGGGGTTCCAACGCTCGTCATTGCCCGCACGGACGCGGAGGCGGCCAAGCTTTTGACGTCAGACATCGACGAGCGCGACCAGCCTTTCGTCGACTACGACGCGGGCCGCACGGTCGAGGGGTTCTACCAAGTGCGCAATGGGCTGGAGCCCTGCATCGCGCGCGCCGTCGCCTATGCGCCGCATTGCGACCTGATCTGGTGCGAGACCTCGAAGCCCGACCTGGAGCAGGCGCGCCGCTTTGCCGAGGGCGTGCACAAAGCCCATCCGGGCAAGCTGCTCGCCTACAACTGCTCACCGTCGTTCAACTGGAAGAAGAACCTCGACGACGCGACGATCGCCAGGTTCCAGCGCGAGCTGGGGGCGATGGGCTACAAGTTTCAGTTCATCACGCTGGCGGGCTTCCACCAGTTGAACTTCGGAATGTACGAGCTCGCCCGCGGTTACAAGGACCGTCAGATGGCCGCCTATTCGGAGCTGCAGCAGGCGGAATTCGCGGCGGAGGCCAACGGATACACCGCCACCAAGCACCAGCGTGAGGTCGGCACCGGCTATTTCGACGCCGTGTCGATGGCGATATCAGGCGGGCGCTCGTCGACAACGGCGATGGGTGAATCCACCGAGCATGCCCAATTCAAGCCAGCAGCCGAGTAGACGCAAATACAGGAGGAGAAATGCCATGCCTACGCTCGCACGCGTCAAGGAACGCGCGGAAGAACAGTCCAGCAGCATGACCGCCGACCAGCAGAGCATGATCCGCATGCTCGCCAACGACCTGCACCGGCTGAACCAGTCGGTCATGAAGGCCGTCGATGCCGGTGTCTCGGTAGAGATCGTCCGCTCGGCACGCCATCACGGCGGCGACGGGAACTGGGGAGACCTGCTGATTCCTGTCATCGTTGCCGGCCGGAGCTGAACGCCCCCGATCCGAGCCCGCAGCGCGGCGCCTCAGCTTCGGCTGGGGCGCTTTCCCGCGAAGAGATCGGCGTAGCTTTTCAAGAGCTTGGTCATGCGATCGGCAACGCGGCGGATTTCCGTGCGGTGCCGATCCTCGTTGTTCATGACGATCCATTGTTGATGGCGCAGTTCCGGCAGCTCCGGCCCGAGCCTTTGCAGTTCGGGATCGAGATCGCCGACGAAACAGGGCAGCACCGCCTTGCCGGCGCCAGCGCGCACGAGATCCGGCAGCGAGCGCGGGCGGTTGACGGTGGCGACGATCGAACCCGCGGCATTCAGGTGGGGCCATTTCAGATAGTTGGAGATCGCGTCCTCCTCGCCAACAGCCAGCCAACGCTCTTCCTGTTCGCCTGAGTTGCGTCTGACATAGACCGCGTAGGCCACCTCCCCCAGCAGCCGTGCGGCGAGATTGCTTTCCTCCGGCTGGAAGGCGCGAATGCCTATATCGATTTCGCGATAGTTCAGGTTGGCGCGCGCCTCGCCAATGGTCAGTGAGATCGCGAAGTCATCGCCGGGCATGCGGATGGCGCCGAAGTTTTCGGCCATCAGCCAGGCGACCCAGGTGCCGGCGGCAATGCGCACGGTAAGACCGGTGCCGCCGGCCTGGCGCCAAAGATCGACCTTGCGCGCCGCCGCTTCCATTTCCCGCAGATGATCGAGAAAGATCTGGCCATCGGCAGTGAGCCGGTAGCCGGTCTGGCTGCGTGAGAACAGTGCGCGGCCGATCTCCTGCTCAAGATCGAGCATCCGCCGGCCGATGGTGGCGGGGCTGAGGCCGCTGGCCGCACTGGCGCCGGTCAGCCCGCCCAGGCGGGCGACTTGCAGAAAGAGCTGGAAGGAATCCCATTGCGTGCTTTTCATGAATGAAAAACATAGTCAGTTTTCTTGCGTTTATAAAGCAGATTTTGAGGCATAGAAAAACGATGTCTTCATCTTCCTGGAAAGGACATCGCCATGTTGGAACTGATCGCATTCACCCTTCTTCAGGATCTCAAGGTCGGCGACATCGGGCGGAGATCCGCAGCGCGTGCCGAGGACGAATTCTACCGGACCGCGGGACAATCGCGCCCCGAACGGATACTGGCCTGGCTGCTCGCACTCCGCGCAACGAAAAAGGGCCGCGACATGCGCGACCCCTCGTCTTCCTGCGTAACCGAACGCCAGATCAGGCAGCGCGTCGCATGCCGGCCTGTCCAGGCGTCGCCTCGATCCGGAATTGCTGGATCAGCGACATGAGGGCATCCGCCTCGCTGGCGAGCTGGCGGCTCTGCTCGGTGGTTTCCTCGACCATGGCGGCATTCTGCTGCGTCATCTGGTCCATGGCATTGACCGAGCTGTTGACCTCCTGAAGGGCGGCGGACTGGTCCTGGCTCGCCGTGGCGATGGTCTCGACATGCTTGCTGATGGCGATGATCTCGTTGCTGATCGAGGCGAGCACCGATCCGGTCTTCTGGACCAGGCCGGAGCCGGCAGCCACTTCGCGGGTGGACTTCTCGATCAGCCCCTTGATCTCGCGGGCCGCATCGGCCGAGCGCTGGGCGAGTTCGCGTACTTCCATGGCAACGACGGCAAAACCCTTGCCAGCTTCGCCCGCGCGCGCGGCCTCGATGCCAGCGTTGAGAGCCAGAAGGTTGGTCTGGAAAGCGATATCGTCGATAACCTCGATGATCTGCTCGATCTGCTTGGAGGCATCCTCGATGCGTCCCATGGCCGCCACCGTGTCGCTGACGACGGCGCCGGAGCTATCGGCCGTCTTCTTGGTGACGATCACGGCGCTATTCGCCTCGCGGGCGCGCTCGGCGGACGAGCGGACGGTGACGGTGATTTCCTCGACGGCGGCAGCCGTCTCCTCAAGGCTCGCGGCCTGCGCCTCGGTGCGCTTGGAGAGCTGATCGGCAGACGTCAGCATCGAGCCCGAATTGTGATGGATCGACGCGGCATTGTCGCGGATGCGCGACAGCGTGGTCTGCAGGCGCTCGAGCGAGGCGTTGAAATCGACGCGAAGCTGCTCGAGACGGCCGACGAACGGCGTTTCGATCGTCTGCGAGACGTCACCCTGCGAGAGGCGGCCGAGGCCGGCTGCCAGCTGATTGACGGCAAAGTCGATCTGTCCGTCCAGTGTGCGCTTTTCCTCGTCGTTGCGGACGCGTTCGGAATCGCTGAGCGCACGCTGCTCGGCAGCCTGCGTCTCGAGCCTCAGGCGTTCGCGGGCGCCGTCCTGAAAGAGCGCCAGCGCGCGGCCGATAGCGCCGAACTCGTTTTCCTTGTCGACGCAAGGCACGGGACAATCGAGATTGCCGGCGGAAATGGTGTGAATGGTGTTGGTCAGCGCTTCGAGCGGCTTCACCGAGGCACGGATGGCGAAATAGGCGAGGATGGCGACCAGTGCGAAGACGGCGACACCGACGCCGACGACCAGGACCAGCAGTTCATGCAGACTGCTGAAATAGACTTCCATCGGGATGCCGATGAAAAGGATGCCGACATTGGCGCCGCTGGCGTTCTTTACCGGGAAATACCCGGTCATGAACTTGCGGCCGAAGAGATCGGCGGGGCCGTAATAGGCTTCGCCCTTGGCGAGCACGGCCTGGGCGGGGTGATCGGCGGCAAGCTTGGTGCCGACGGCGCGATCACCGTTTTCCTTCTTCACATTGGTGGAGACGCGGACATAGTCGCTGCCCTGGCGCTCGAACACGGTGGCGACGCCGGCGATCGACTGCGCGGTGCGATCGACGAGCTTGTGATCGCCAAGCGCGGGAAGCTTCTCTTCGGTTACGCTGGTGAGCTCATCGTTGCTGACGTTCACCTTCACCTCGGCATCAGCCGCGGCGTAGAGAACAGCCATGGTGCGGCTAGCATCCCTGGCGTCGGAGACGGCGCTCGTCATCACGTAGGAGCTCAGATTGTAATAGGTCGCGCAGACGATCGCGGCAGTGCTGAAGACAAGCAGGCCCAGCGTGATCGCCACAATCTGGCGAACGATAGAGGCAGAGAAGAGACGAAGCATAAGTATCCCCAAAACGTAGAACGCCGTTGACGTTAAGGTAAAACACTTAAGAAATGTCTTCGTGGAATTGACGATCGTCAAAGACAGCGGTGGCTTGCGCCGCCGCTGTCTCGATTTCGTGTGGTTGCTCGCCGGGCCGGCAGCCTCTCGCGGAAGCCGCCTCGCTCGTTGCCGTCAGGCGGCGTGATAAACCTGCGGCTGTGCGTCGCCGTCGATCTTGAACTGCTGGATGAGGCGCAGCAATGCGTCGGCCTCGTTTGCCAGTTCGCGGCTTGATGCGGTGGTTTCCTCGACCATGGCAGCGTTCTGCTGGGTCATCTGGTCCATCTGGTTGACGGTGGCGTTGACTTCCTGCAGGGCGCCGGACTGATCGTGGCTTGCGCGGGCGATCATTTCGACATGCTGGCTGATGGTCACGATCTGGGCGCTGATCTGGGCGAGAACCGTGCCGGTCTCCTGCACGAACTGCGATCCCGAGCTGACCTCGTTGGTCGACTTGTTGATCAGCCCCTTGATCTCCTTGGCAGCGGCGGCCGAGCGCTGGGCGAGCTCGCGCACTTCCATGGCGACGACGGCAAAGCCCTTGCCGGCCTCGCCGGCGCGGGCGGCTTCGATGCCGGCGTTCAGCGCCAGGAGGTTGGTCTGGAAGGCAATCTCGTCGATGACGCCGATGATCTGTTCGATCTGGCGGGATGCATCCTCGATGCGGCCCATCGCGTCGATCGCGTTGCCGACGACGGTGGCGGAATCATCGGCGCTGCGCTTGGCTTCGCGAACGATCTGGTCGGCATCCTTGGCGCGTTCGGCCGAGGAGCGGACCGTGACGGTGATCTCTTCGACGGCGGCGGCAGTCTCTTCCAGCGAAGAGGCCTGCTGTTCGGTGCGCTTCGACAGATCCTCAGCGGACTGGGCCATCTGGTTGCCGTTGCCCTGGATCATCTCGACGTTGTCACGGATCTGGCTCATGGTCGCCTGCAGGCGGGTCATCGAGCCGTTGAAATCCTGACGCAGCTGTTCGAGACGGCCGATGAAGGGCGTGTCGATGGTCGTCGAGATGTCGCCCTGCGACATGCGCTCAAGGCCGGCGGCAAGGGCGCTGACGGCAAACTCGATCTGGCGGTCCATGTCGCGCTTTTCGGCGTCGTTGCGCTGGCGCTCGTGCTCGGCGGCGGTACGTTCTTCCTCGCTCTGCTCCTCGATGCGAATCTTGGAGATGGCGTTCTCCTTGAAGATGCCGAGCGCGCGAGCGATATCGCCGATTTCGTCGTGTCGCTGTTCACCGGAGATATTGGTGTCGAGCGCGCCATCGGCGATGCGGCGCATGGCAGAGGTGATCTGTCCGATCGGGCGCTGCAGCGTCAGCACAAGCGCGATGCCGCCGACGATGGAGAGCAGGATGCCGAGACCTGTCGTGAAGACGGAGATGCCGTTCGCCTGCGTGCGCTCGGCGCCGGCCGTCTGCTTCTGCATTTCCGCGAAGGTGGTCAGCTGGCCCCAGACGGCATCGAGCTGCTGGCGGGCAGAGGCGTAATCCGTGACACGCTGGTTGATCGTGTCGACCAGGCTCTGCGCGTCCTTGTCCATCGAGGCCAGGGCCGGCGACATGGCGGCGACGATATCCTCGGCGAAGTTCATGCCCTTGGCGCTGGCAAGCAGCGTGTTGAGGTTCGTACCGAGAGTGGCGATTTCCTGATGCAGGCGTACGCGGTTGTCCTTGGTCGGCTTGGCGACGAATTCGCCGAGGACGAGCTGCAGCGAGTAGATGGCGCTTTCGAGCCGGCGCGTATCCTCCAGAACCGAGTTGGTCTGGGCGATGCGGCTGTCGAGCTCGACGAAGGTCGTCGTCGCCTCGCGCATCATCTGCGTGGCCGTCAGCTGGGTATAGGTGGACATCTGGCGGAAGCGCGACACCAGGCGGCCGAGATTGGCGATCGGCTCGTCGGCGACGGCGTCGGGTGCAGTTGCCTGCGCCTTCACGTCGCTGATCGTCTGCGACAGCGACTGCGTCATGCTCTTCTGGTTCTGCGGAACGGAAATCTCGATCAGGCGCTGCGCCTTGGCGATCTCGGGGAGAGCGTCGGTAACGACTTTCAGCTTGTCGGCAGGGGTCTGCGCCTTGGCGAAGGCGGCCATGACACCGGCCAGCGTATCGCCGCCCTTGAGCAGGCGATCGGCGGCGCGCAGGGTCGCGGTCGCGTTGCCTTCGTCGCTGCGGATGTTTTCGGCGAGCTGCTGGGCGTCGTAATTGACGTTGAAGCGGCTGCTGATCATCACCTTCTGGGCTTCGTCGATGGACTTCCGCAGCGCCACTTCGCCTTCATGCAGCGTCCAGAGCTTTCCGACCGTATCGGAGATGCCCGATGTGCCTTCCTCGGCCGCCTTCAGGTGCTCGCGCCCGGCGTTTTCGCCGATCTGCTTCAGCGTCGCCTCAAGCGTCGTCTGCTGGGCATCGACGTCCTTGTAGAGCTTGTCGCGCGCTTCCTCGCTGCTGGTCTGCAGGAAGTCGCTCATCGAACCGTAGAGATCCTTGAAGCCGCTCAGGGATTGCAGCACGCTGTTGGAGATTTCCATGCGTCCCTGCAACATGCCCGATGCATAAAGGCCGGTGAGGCCTACCGCCGAGATGCTCACCACGAAGGGGAGCACGAAAATCAGGACCTTGGTCTTGATCCTGAATCGGGAAAGAATCTTGTCAATCATGGCGGTTCCGGCCTTCCATACACCACTCCTCCCACCGGCAGCCCTATGGCGCCAGCTGAGTGCATCGATCTGCTTTTTGGAACAATCTGGATTCCCGGCATCGACCGGGGCGGCATTCATTGCCAGCTCGCCACCCGTTCAACACGGAGGCGCCCAATACTTATGGGTCAATTCTTGCAGAGCATGTATTAATTTTCGGATAAGCGGAAATAGCCGGAATCCGCACTGTCATACAGCTGTGATATCCGCGGGACGCCTTTCTCGGCAACCCAAATCGCCGTTGAACCGACGATTTGAAATCAGTTCATGGATTTGTCAGAACGCTCGCGTAAGAAGAAGTGCAGCGACGGCTGCGGCCGCGCTTGCGGCGAGGACGATATAGCGCAAGGCAACGAGCCTTTCGTCCTGCTTGACCTGGGCGATTGCGATGGCGCGTGCGCGTCGAGTGTTCCTGTGCATTGGCAGAACCTCACTTCTTGTCTGGCATACAATCCAACAAAACGGTTTGCTGGTAAAGCTCTATTTAGGAAGCCCCATTCGCCCCGTCATTGAGGCAGGATGGCGCACCCCTGTTAAGAACTCTTGAATCGCCTCGCGAGTTTCATGCCTGCAAAGATTCACCGGCCGCAACGCCCGATGCCCAGGCCCACTGGAAGTTATAGCCGCCCAGCCAGCCGGTCACATCCACGCATTCGCCGATGAAATAGAGACCCGGCACGGCCTTTGAGGCCATGGTGCGGGAATCGAGCGCCGTGGTGTCGATGCCGCCGAGGGTGACCTCCGCGGTGCGATAGCCTTCCGAGCCTGATGGCCGCAGGCTCCAGTTCTGCGCGGCATCGGCCAGACGGGTGAGAACCTTGTCGGAGAGGTCGGCCATGTTGCCCGTCACCGCTGCCCGTTCCGTCAGGAACTGAGCAAGGCGTTTCGGCAGGACCTCGGCCAGCGCCGTCTGCGCCGATTGCCGGCCGTTGGACTGCTTGGCCTTCTTCAGGTGCGCGAGGATGTCGACATCGGGCTCGATATCGACGGTGATATCGTCGCCCTCGCGCCAATAGGACGAGATCTGCAGGATGGCCGGGCCACTGAGGCCGCGATGGGTGAAGAGCAGCGCCTCGCGAAAACCCGTCTTGCCGTGGCGGATCTCGGCGGGCGCCGATATGCCCGACAGCGGCGCGATGCTTTCGAGCAGCGCCGGATCGAGCGTCAGCGGCACGAGGCCGGGGCGCGTCTCGACCATTGGCAGGCCGAACTGCTCGGCGATCCTGTAGGCAAAGCCCGTCGCACCCATCTTCGGGATCGACTTGCCGCCGGTGGCGATGACTAGCGAGCCGCATTCATAGACACCCTCGGAGGTCGATACGCGGAAGCCGTCGGCGCTTTTTTCGACGCCCGAGATTTCGGTGGTCAGCTGCAGCGATGCGCCGACCTTACGCATCTCCTCCAGGAGCATGCGGATGATGTCCTTGGCGCTGTCGTCGCAAAACAGCTGCCCAAGCGTCTTCTCGTGCCAGGCTATCTTGTAGCGGTCGACCATGGCGACGAAGTCAGCAGGCGTGAAGCGGGCGAGAGCCGACTTGCAGAAATGCGGATTGACGGAGAGGAAGCTCTTCGGCGTGGTGTGGATGTTGGTGAAGTTGCAGCGGCCGCCGCCCGAGATGCGGATCTTGTCGCCCGGCGACTTCGCATGATCGAGGACGAGCACGGAGCGTCCCTTCGCGGCGGCGCGCGCGGCGCACATCATGCCGGCGGCACCAGCGCCGATAATGATCACATCGCTTTTTCGCTGCAAAACCTGTTCCTTCGCCGAAAGCGCCTTCTTTTTCCATCAAAGGGCGAAAGTCAACGTCGTCTACCCCTCGCCAATTGCCAAACTCCGGTTATTATGGCTGCAAGATCAACGTAACCGGTGTGTCATGCCTTCAAAAAAGACGACGCTGAAGCCTGCCAGAAACGTACCCGCATCGAAGAAAACACCCCCGGACCCCGGACATCAGCGCGGCGTTGAAAACTGGAAGGAAGCAGCGCAGTTCCTGCGGGCACGCGGCATCGAAGACATCGAATGCATCACGCCCGACCTTGCTGGCGTACCGCGCGGCAAGATGATGCCGAGCTCCAAGTTCACCTCCAACACCTCGCTCGCGCTTCCCTCGGCGATTTACCGCCACACCATCTCCGGCGAGTATCCCGACGAAACGGAAAGCTTCCGCTACGAGCCGCGCGACAGCGACCTGAAGCTGGTGCCCGACCTTTCGACCCTCTCCGTCGTTCCCTGGGAAACCGATCCGACAGCGCAGGTTATCTGCGATATCGTCAGTGTCGACGGCGAAGAAGTGCCCTATACGCCGCGCAACGTGCTGAAGCGCGTGCTCAAGCTCTATGCCGACCGTGGCTGGAAGCCGATCGTGGCACCGGAGATCGAGTTCTATCTCGTCGCCAAGAACGACGACCCCGACTATCCGCTGCACCCGCCGAAGGGCCGCTCCGGCCGTTCGATCCTCGGCGGCCAGGGTTATTCGATCGCCGGGATCAACGAGTTCGACGAACTGATCGACGACATCTACCACTTCTCGGAAAAGCAGGGTCTCGAGATCGACACTCTGATCCACGAGGAAGGTCCCGCGCAGCTCGAAATCAACCTGCGCCACGGCAACCCGATCGAGCTTGCCGACCAGGTGTTCCTGTTCAAGCGCACGATCCGCGAAGCGGCGATGAAGCATGGCATTTACGCGACCTTCATGGCCAAGCCGATGCAGGGACAGCCGGGTTCGGCCATGCACATCCATCAATCGGTGGTCAACGCCGAGACGGGCAAGAACATCTTCTCCAACCCCGATGGCTCCCCTTCCCGCGAGTTCTTCCACTTCATCGGCGGCCTGCAGAAATACGTGCCGAGCTCGATGGTGATGCTGGCGCCCTACGTGAATTCATACCGCCGGCTGACGCCCGACATGTCGGCGCCGGTCAACAATGCCTGGGGCTACGACAACCGCACGACGGCGTTCCGCGTGCCGGTCTCCGATCCGCAGGCAAGGCGCGTGGAGAACCGGCTGCCGAGCTCGGATGCCAACCCCTATCTCGCGCTTGCCGCCTCGCTCGCCTCCGGCCTGCTCGGCATCATGAAGGGAATCGAGCCGACCGCGCCGACGGAAGATACGGCCAACGAAGGCTCGATCGACCTGCCGCGCGGCCTGCTGGAAGCCGTAGCGCTGATGGAAGACGAGGAAGCCTTCGAGGAGGTGTTCGGCAAGGAATTCCTCGGCATCTATGCCGGCGTGAAGCGAGGGGAATTCGAGACCTTCATGCAGGTGATCAGCCCCTGGGAGCGTGAGTTCCTTCTGCTCAACGTTTAAGGAGGGCGCGGTCATGACGTTGCAAGCAGCATGGCAGAGCCCTATCGCGCCCGGCATTTCCTGGTACCAGGCAACATCAGGCGAACGTCCGACCTACCCCGCGCTCGACGGATCGAAGAGCTGTGACGTCGCCATTGTCGGCGGCGGTTACACCGGGCTGCAGGCAGCCTACACGCTCGCCAAGGCCGGCGTCTCCGTGGTCCTCATCGAGGCCTGCCGCTTCGGCGACGGTGCTTCCGGGCGCAATGGCGGCCAACTCGGCACCGGCCAGCGCTGGTGGCCGGAGGAGATCGAGGAGAAGATCGGCTACGAGCGCTCGAAGGCGCTGTTCGATCTTGCGGAAGGCGCCAAGCACTACCTGCTCGACTTCGCCACGGATCACCAGATCGACATGGACTACATGCCCGGTCAGATGAACGTGGCGCACAAGCGGGGATACAAGCGTTCCTATTACGAGAACGCCGAGATCGCCGCATTCCGTTACGGCTACCGGCACGCCCGCTTCATGGACGAGGAGGAGACGCAGCAGCGGCTGGGCTCCAAGCGCTATTATTGCGGCGTGCTCGATACCGGCACCGGCCATATCCATCCGCTGAAGCTTATGGTCGGCCTTGCCCGCGTTGCCGCCGACGCGGGCGCCCAGATCTTCGAGATGACCAAGGCGACCGCCATTCGACAGAGCGGCGGCAAGATCACCATCGACACGACGGGCGGCCAGATCACCGCCGACAGGGCGCTGATCGCCTGCGACGCCTATATCGGCAATCTCGAGCCTGTCACCGCCAGCCATATCATGCCGATCCGCTCCTTCATCGGCGCCACGGCACCGCTTGACGATCACCCCGATATCCTCAGCGGCGGCGAGGCCGTCGCGGATTCGCGCTTCGTGGTGCGCTATTTCCGAAAGTCGAAGGACGGGCGCCTGCTGTTCGGCGGGCGCGAGGCCTATACCGCCGACAACCCGCGCGACATAAGCCAGCACATCCGCCGGCAGATCGCCGAGATCTATCCCGCGCTCAAGGATATCGAGATCACCCATGCCTGGGGCGGCTCCGTCGGGATCACCATGCCGCGCGAGCCGTTCGTGCGCGAGGTAATGCCGGGCGTGACCTCGATCGGCGGCTATTCCGGGCATGGCGTCATGCTTTCGAACTACTGCGGCAAGCTCTATGCCGAAAGTGTGATCGGGAAATCCGCCGATCTCGACCAGTTCAAATCGCTCGACATCCCGGCATTTCCCGGCGGTGCAGCCATGCGGTCGCCGCTCTTGTTTCTCGCATTGACTTGGTTTGCGCTGCGCGACAAATTTTAGTCAGTTTGCGGATTTCCTCAGAGGGCAATTCGATCTAAAACGACGTCTCGACAGATTCATTGCATTGCACACTGGCTTTTTTAAATCGATTAGATTAAACAGCCAACAACCAGTCTGATTGAGAGATATGCTCATGAGCAGCCAAATCATCCCCGTGGAACCCTTTGACTATGTCGTCTTCGGCGGCAGTGGCGACCTTGCGGAGCGCAAGCTCCTGCCGGCGCTCTACCATCGCCAGATCGAGGGTCAGTTCTCCGAGCCGACACGCATCATCGGCGCCTCCAGAAGCCCGCTCACGAACGAAGAATACCGCAAGTTCGCCCAAGACGCTCTCAAGGAGCACCTGAAGAAGGGCGAGTACAACGAGGCCGAAGTCGAAAAGTTCTGCAAGCGCCTGTTCTACGTGCCTGTCGACGCCCGTTCGGATGCCGGCTGGGACCAGCTGAAGAAGCTGCTCGACGAGGGCAAGGAGCGCGTTCGCGCCTTCTACCTCGCCGTTGCCCCGGGCATTTTCGGCGACATCTCGCAGAAGATCCATGACCACAAGCTGATCACCAAGACGACCCGCATTGTCGTCGAGAAGCCGATCGGCCGCGATCTGGACTCCGCGCTGCAGCTGAACGACACGATCGGCAAGGTCTTCAAGGAAGAGCAGATCTTCCGCATCGACCACTATCTCGGCAAGGAAACCGTACAGAACCTGATGGCTCTGCGTTTCGCCAACGCGCTCTACGAGCCGCTCTGGAACGCCCAGCATATCGACCACGTGCAGATCACCGTTGCCGAATCCGTCGGCCTCGAAGGTCGTGCCGGTTACTACGACACCGCCGGCGCGCTGCGCGACATGGTGCAGAACCACATCATGCAGCTCGTCTGCCTAGTTGCCATGGAAGTCCCGTCCTCGATGGACTCGGAAGCCGTTCGCGACGAGAAGCTCAAGGTGCTGCGCGCCCTGAAGCCGATCGACGCCTCGAATGTCGAGCAGAACACCGTTCGCGGCCAGTACCGCGCCGGCGCTTCGGCGGGCGGCCCTGTCAAGGGTTACCTCGAAGAGCTCGAAGGCGGCGTATCGAACACCGAAACCTTCGTCGCCATCAAGGCCGAGATCAACAACTGGCGTTGGGCCGGCGTTCCCTTCTACATCCGCACCGGCAAGCGTCTTGCCGGCCGCATGTCGGAGATCGTCATCACCTTCAAGTCGATCCCGCACTCGGTCTTCGACCAGTCGGCCGGCCGCATCAACCAGAACCAGCTGATCATTCGCCTGCAGCCTGACGAAGGCGTCAAGCAGTCGCTGATGATCAAGGATCCGGGTCCTGGTGGTATGCGCCTGCGCAACGTTTCGCTCGACATGAGCTTCGCCGATTCCTTCCAGGTTCGTAATCCCGATGCCTACGAGCGCCTGCTGATGGACGTCATCCGTTCGAACCAGACGCTGTTCATGCGCCGCGACGAAGTGGAAGCGGCGTGGCAGTGGGTCGACCCGATCCTCAAGGGCTGGGAATCCACCGGCCAGAAGGTTCAGGGCTACACCGCCGGCACCTGGGGCCCGAGCCAGTCGATCGCGCTCATCGAGCGTGACGGCCGCACCTGGCACGATAACCTCTAAGGATCGACAGCGATGGCAACAACCATGCACGCCTTTGCCGACGCCGCCGAACTGGCTCGCAACCTTGCAGACAAGGTTGTTGCGTCGCTTTCATCCGCAATTGCGTCTCGCGGAACGGCAAGCTTTGCCGTTTCGGGAGGCTCGACACCGAAGCAGTTCTTCCAGGAACTCTCGACGCGCGATCTCGACTGGAGCAAGGTGACGATCACGCTGGTCGACGAGCGTTTCGTGCCGGCCGATAGCGATCGTTCGAACCATCTGCTGGTCGCCGCCAACCTTCTGCAGGGCAAGGCGAAGGCGGCGAAGTTCCAGCCGCTTTACCAGGCCGCGCCCTCGGTCGAGGACGCCGCCAAGCTTGCCACCGATGCGACGTGCACGATCGGCAACCCGTTCGACATCGTCATTCTCGGCATGGGCGGCGACGGCCATACCGCTTCCTTCTTCCCCAACGGCAGCAATCTTGCGGTTGCGCTCGACCCGAAGACGCCGCGCGGCGTCATCACCATGGAAGCGGAAGGCGCGGGTGAACCCCGCCTGACATTCACCTTTTCCAGCCTTCAGGACGCCCGGCTTCTGGTCGTGCACATCGAAGGCCAGGGCAAGAAGGATGTGCTGGACAAGGCCGAAGGCGACGGCGAGGAGGCAGACATGCCGATCCGCGCCATTCTGCGCCGGGCCGCCTCGCCCGTCGACATCTACTGGGCTCCCTAAGCGCCACGGCGCCAGAGCTCATACGAACAGACAATCGAAGACCTGACCAAGGGAGGATAACCCATGTCCGCTCACTCACGTATTGCTGCCATCACTTCCCGCATTGTCGAACGCTCGAAGCCGACGCGCGAGCCCTATCTGGACCGATTGAAGAACGCCGCATCGCGCGGACCGGCACGATCGGTGCTCGGCTGCGCGAACCTGGCGCACGGCTTCGCGGTCTGTTCCACCGCCGAGAAGGAAGCACTGGCGGGCGACCGTGTTTCCAACCTCGGCATCATCACCTCCTACAACGATATGCTCTCGGCACATCAGCCGTTCGAGACCTATCCGGCGATCATCCGCGAGGCCGCGGCACAGGCCGGCGGCATCGCGCAGGTGGCGGGTGCCGTTCCGGCGATGTGCGACGGCGTGACCCAGGGTCAGCCGGGCATGGAGCTCTCGCTGTTTTCGCGTGACCTGATCGCCATGGCGGCGGGTGTCGGCCTGTCGCACAACATGTTCGACGCGGCGCTCTATCTCGGCGTCTGCGACAAGATCGTTCCCGGCCTCGTGATTGCCGCCCTCTCCTTCGGACACATGCCGGCGATCTTCGTTCCGGCCGGGCCGATGACATCGGGACTGCCGAATGACGAGAAGTCGCGCGTGCGGCAGCTCTTCGCCGAGGGCAAGGTCGGTCGCGCCGAGCTGCTCGAGGCTGAATCGAAGTCCTACCACGGCCCGGGCACCTGCACCTTCTACGGCACGGCCAACTCCAACCAGATGCTGATGGAGATCATGGGCTTTCATATGCCCGGCTCGTCCTTCGTCAATCCCGGCACGCCGCTGCGCGACGCATTCACCCGCGAGGCGACCAAGCGGGCACTGGAGATCACCGCGCAGGGCAACGAATACACGCCGGCCGGCGAAATGATCGACGAACGCTCCATCGTCAACGGCGTGGTCGGCCTGCACGCCACGGGCGGATCGACCAACCATACGCTTCACCTCGTCGCCATGGCGCGCGCCGGCGGCATACAGCTGACGTGGCAGGACATCGCCGAGCTCTCCGAGGTGGTGCCGCTCTTGGCCCGCGTCTACCCGAACGGTCTTGCCGACGTGAACCACTTCCATGCCGCCGGCGGCATGGGTTTCCTGATCAAGGAACTGCTGAAGCACGGCCTGCTGCATGACGACGTGCGCACCGTATTCGGCCATGGCCTGCAGGCTTACACGATCGAGCCCCGCCTCGGCGCGGATGGCTCGGTGGTGCGCGAGGCCGCGCCCGAAAAGAGCGTCGACCCCAAGGTTCTCGCCAGCATCGAGACGCCGTTCCAGGCGAATGGCGGCCTGAAGATGCTGCGCGGCAATCTCGGCCGCGCCGTCATCAAGATCTCGGCGGTGAAGCAGGACCGGCACGTGATCGAGGCGCCGGCAATCGTCTTTCACAGCCAGCAGGAACTGCAGGACGCCTTCAAGGAAGGCAAGCTCAACCGCGATTTCATCGCCGTCGTGCGCTTCCAGGGTCCGAAGGCCAACGGCATGCCGGAGCTGCACAAGCTGACGCCGCCGCTGGGCGTGCTGCAGGACCGCGGTTTCCGGGTGGCACTGTTGACCGACGGGCGCATGTCGGGCGCGTCCGGCAAGGTTCCGGCGGCAATCCATGTGACGCCTGAAGCCGTCGACGGTGGTCCGATCGCCCGCATCCAGGATGGCGACATCATCCGTCTCGATGCGATCGCCGGAACGCTCGAAGTGCTCGTTGACGCGGCCACGCTTGCCGAGCGCGAAACCGTTGTCGCCGATCTCTCGGACAACGAGTTCGGCATGGGCCGCGAACTCTTCGCGCCATTCCGCCGCGCCGTCGGCGCCTCCGACAAGGGCGCCAGCGTGCTGTTCCACTAGAACGGTCCGCTATCGTACAGAACAAGAAACCCGCGAGACATCTCGCGGGTTTTTGCATTCAAGAGGCGGCGATCTCAGCCCCTGATATCGAGTACGCGGTCGCGGTGGGCGGGGTGCGTGCTGTAGACGAAGATCTTGTTCAGCTCCTTCTCCGACACCAAACGCAGGAAGCGGACTTCGATGGTGTTGTTGGCGTTCACCCGCATCAGCATGCAGCCGACCTTGGTGATGCGCGCATCGGGAATGTCGAGATAGAACTGCTTCGGCAGATTGTACTGGGTGAGGAGCGCCAAAACGGCGCCGCTCTTGGAAATGCGGATAATATCACAGCGCCGGGACGCCATGTTCATGACGCCCTTCTCGGTATATTCGATCCGAGCGGCGTTCATGGTGTCCTCCATCTTGAACCGCGATTCGCGGTCGTACATGAAGGATTCTTCCTTATTCAAAAAATGGCCAGACGATAGAGAATTGGATGCAGCCACAGCCGGTGGTCCCCTAGATATGCAATAGGGGAATGCTAGCAAGTGATCTTTAACAGAAGGTGAGAACCGTCCCGGTTTGCGCCGCCTTTTTGAAGCGGCCCAGGGTTGTTCGGCTATTATTTCCGGTAGGTGCGACCTTCGGCGTCGAAGAGGTGAAGCTTCGAGCGGTCGGCGGCGAACTGCATCTTCTGGCCCTTCTTGATATCGAAGGTGCCTGGCAGCTTGACGATGATCGGCTCGCCCTGAACCAGGCCCTCGATATAGAGCAGCGTGACTTCGCCCAGCGCTTCGACGATCGAGACTTCGCCTTCGAAGAGATAATCCTCGCCGCTGTTGGCGATGCGCAGATCTTCCGGACGAACGCCGAAGCTCGCGGTCTTGCCCTTGTCGCCCGCAGGCGTCGGAATATCGAGCGCGACCGATTTGCCGCCGGTCAGTCGCACGGTGGTGGTGCTGCCGGCTTCGGTGATATCGGCGGGGATGACGTTCATGGCCGGCGAGCCGATGAACTTCGCCACGAAGAGATTGGCCGGGCGCTCGTAGAGCTCCAGCGGCGCGCCCACCTGCTCGATGTTGCCGGCCGAGAGAACCACGATGCGGTCGGCGAGCGTCATGGCCTCGACCTGGTCGTGGGTGACGTAGATCATCGTCGTATCGGCCATCTGCTCGTTGAGACGGGCGATCTCGATGCGCGTGGCGACGCGAAGGGCTGCATCGAGGTTCGACAGCGGCTCGTCGAAGAGGAAGACCTTGGGATTGCGGCAGATGGCGCGGCCGATGGCCACACGCTGGCGCTGGCCGCCGGAGAGCGCCTTCGGCAGGCGGTCGAGATACTTTCCGAGCTGCAGGCTATCGGCGGCGGCGCGCACGCGGCGGTCGATCTCCTGCTTGCTCTCACCGGCGATCTTCATGCCGAAAGCCATGTTGTCGTAAACCGTCATATGCGGGTAGAGCGCGTAGGACTGGAAGACCATGGCGATGCCGCGCTTGGACGGCGGCACATCGTTGACCAGCTGGCCATCGATGTACATGTCGCCCCCCGTGATGTTCTCAAGGCCGGCGATCATGCGCAGCAGCGTGGACTTGCCGCAGCCGGAGGGGCCGACGAAAACGACGAACTCGCCTTCCTTGATCTCCAGATCGATACCGTGGAGCACGTCCACGGCACCATAGGATTTGCGAATGTCCTTCAGGCTTAGTCCAGTCATCAGTTCCTCCTCCAAGAAGCCTATGCGAGGCGCGCGAAATACGCTCCCCATGCTGGTATGTCGATTTTGTCACCGTAGTTATTGCTGACGAAGCCGTGGCCCGTCAACGCCTGCCAGTCTCCCGCCGGCAGGACGGCCATGGCTTCGGTCGCACTCATGTTGAAAACGCACAGAAGCTTCTCGTTGCCGTATTCACGCACGAAGATCAGCATATCGCCCTGCGGTTCCTCGAACTCGATCTCGCCCTTGGCGAAGGCCGGGAACTGCTTGCGGAAGGCGAGGAAGCGGCGGTAGTGCTCGAGCACCGAAGTCTCGTCGCCCTGCTGAACGCTGACGGAGCGCAGGATGTGCTCCACCGGTACCGGAAGCCAGGGCCGAACCGTCGAGAACCCGCCCTGCGCGACCTGGCTGTCCCAGACCATCGGCGTGCGGCAGCCGTCGCGGCCCTTGAACTCCGGCCAGAACTGGATGCCGTAGGGGTCCTGCAGATCCTCATAGGCAAGGTCAGCCTCCGTCAGGCCAAGCTCTTCGCCCTGGTAGAGGCAGACGGAGCCACGCAGCGTCAGCAGCAGCGAGGCATACTGTTTGGCAAAGGCGTCACGGTCGGCGACCAGCGAGCCCCAGCGGCTGACATGGCGCATGACGTCGTGGTTCGAGAATGCCCAGCAGGCCCAGCCATCCGGTGCTGCGGCGGAAAAGTCCTCCATCACTTCCTCGACACGTTCCGGCGTCAACGGGTCCGGCGCCAGGAACTCGAAGGCGTAGCACATATGCATCTTGTCGTTGCCGGCGGTATACTCGCCGACGATCTCGAGGCCGCGCTGGCTGTCGCCGACTTCGCCGACTGCTGCGATGGCGGGGAACTCCTCGAGCACCGCGCGGAACCGCTTCAGGAAGGCGATGTTCTCGGGGCGGTTCTTGTCGTAGATGTGTTCCTGGAAATTATAGGGGTTCACGGCAGGCGCCGTGGAGGCGTTGCGGCGCTCTGGCGCCAGCGCCGGGTTGTCGCGCAGTTCCTTGTCGTGGAAATAGAAGTTGATGGTGTCCAGGCGGAAGCCATCGACACCGCGCTTCAGCCAGAAGCGAACGACCTCGAGCAGGCGATCCTGCACCTCCGGGTTATGCAGATTGAGATCGGGCTGCGAGGTGAGGAAGTTGTGCATGTAATACTGCATGCGCGTCGGATCCCACGCCCATGCGGAGCCGCCGAAGATCGACAGCCAGTTATTCGGCGGCGTGCCGTCGGGCTTGGATTCGGACCAGACATACCAATCCGCCTTGGCGTTCGTCCGGCTGGACCGGCTCTCGACGAACCATGGGTGCTGGTCCGACGAGTGCGAGATCACCAGATCGATCATCACGCGGATGCCGAGGCGATGGGCTTCCGAGATCAACGAGTCGAAATCGACGAGCGTGCCGAAGATGGTATCGACATTCTCGTAGTCCGACACGTCGTAGCCGAAGTCGCGCATCGGCGAGGTGAAGAAGGGCGAAATCCAGATCGCGTCGGCTCCAAGGGCTGCCACATGCGGCAACCGGGCGGTGATGCCCTTGAGGTCGCCGATGCCGTCGCCGTTGCTGTCCTGGAAGGAGCGCGGATAGATCTGATAGATCACCGCGCCGCGCCACCAGTCCTTGTCAGCCGTCAGGTTGGATTGAGATGCCATGCTCATGTCTGGTCCTGTTTCGATGCGTTATGAATTGCTCAGCCGCCCTTCACCGACCCCGCGAGCAGACCACGCACCAGATAGCGCTGCAAGCCGAAGAAGACGAGCAACGGTACGATGATGGTGATGAAGGCCGATGCGGTCAGGATTTCCCAGTTGCCGCCGCGTGAGCCGAGCAGCGCGTTCAGCGCTCCCGTCAGAACGAGGTGGTCCCTGTCGGTGCCGAGGAAGACCATGGCGACGAGCAGGTCGTTCCATACCCACAGGAACTGGAAGATCGCGAACGAGGCGAGCGCGGGGAATGACAGGGGCAGCACGATACGGGTGAAGATATCGAACTCGCTGGCGCCGTCGACGCGCGCGGATTCGATGATCTCCTTGGGCAGTCCGGCGATATAGGCGCGCAGCAGATAGATGGCGAGCGGCATGCCGAATGCCGTGTGTGCCAGCCAGATGCCGGGATAGGTCTTGGACGGCGCGTCCAGCAGCATGCCGACCTGATTGTAGAGCCTGAGCAACGGGATCAGCGACATCTGCAGCGGCACGACGATGAGGCCGACCACGAGAGCAATCAGCAGCGCGCGTCCGGGGAATTCCATCCAGCTCAGCGCGTAGGCTGCGAAGGCGGCGATCAGGATCGGGATGATCGTGGCCGGGATGGTGACGGTCAGCGAGTTTATGAAGGACTGCCCGATCCCCTCGCCGGTGAGCACCGTCCTATAGTTCTGCAGCGTGAACTCCGGCGGCGTGGCCACCGAGATGTAGACGCGGCGCCCACCGTCATCGGGACCGAAGGCGGCGTTCTTGGTGTAGCGGTAGCCGCCGTCTTCGTTGACCTGCAGCGAGAGCCCGTCTCCGAGATCCGCGGTTTCGCCCGCCTTGTAGGCCGAGGGCTGCGCGACGCGCGTGCCGAAAGCCCTGATGGCGCGACCTTCCTGTCCCTCCAGCACATTGCCTGAAATGACGTAGACCGCACCTTCCTGCTTCTGCTGGTCGGGCTGGCCGAGACGGGTGGCAACGGTGCGTGAGGAGCCGGAGAACGCCGTCCACCAGCCGGAGACGACGATCTGGTCCTTGTCGCGCAGGGCGCTGACGAAGATGCCGAGCGTCGGGATCAGCCAGAGGATGACCACGACGAGGACGGCGAAGTGAACGAAGAGACGGGCCGGGCCGATCTTGAAGAAATTGCCTGTGAGCGTCATCTCAATGCCCCTTCAGTTCGCGGTTCGCACGGCGCACGTTCCAGACCATGATCGGCGTGACGGCGAGCATGATGATGATCGCGATCACGGCGCTTCGGCCGCTGTCGCCGCCACCGCGGAACATCCAGTTGAACATCAGGTTGGCGAGGACCATCGTATCCCATTGACCATTGGTCATGGTGAGCACGATGTCGAAGACCTTGAGGACGAGAATGGTGATCGTCGTCCAGACGACGGCGATGGTGCCCCAGACCTGCGGCACCATGATACGCCAGAAGATCTGCCAGCCATTGGCGCCATCGATGACGGCCGCCTCGATGGTTTCCTCGGGAATGCCACGAAGGGCGGCGGAGAGGATGACCATGGCAAAGCCGGTCTGGATCCAGATCAGGATGACCATGAGGAAGAAGCTGTTCCAGAAGGGAACCGAAATCCACACCTGCGGGGTGCCGCCGAAAAGCTGAACGATGGCGTTCAGCAGGCCGATCTGCGTGTCGTTGCCGCCGCGATATTCGTAGATGAACTTCCAGATGACGGAGGCGCCGACGAAGGAGATCGCCATCGGCATGAAGACGATGCTCTTGGCGATGTTGCCCCACCAGATACGGTCGGTCATGACGGCAATGACCAGGCCGAAGAAGGTGCAGGCGGCCGGCACGACGGCGAGCCACAGGATATTGTTGAAGATCGACTGGCGGAATTCGCGGTCGCCGAGCGCCCATTTGTAATTGGCGATGCCGACGAAGGTGGCGCCCGAGCGATCATAGAACGACAGGATGAGTGTCGCGATCACGGGATAGACCAGATAGACGATCAGAAGGAACAGCGCCGGGAACAGGAACAGCCAGGGCCGGATCACCGATCGGCGGTTCAGGTTGCGGGAGGCGGAGATGATGTCTCCATCCTTCACCGGCAAAGCCAGATCCAGGATCTTGTTCGAGAAATAGAAGTAGGCCGAGCACGCGAAAACGGCGACGACCACGACCCCCAATGCGGAAACTATCTGTGAAAGCATTCGTCCCTCCCCTGCTACCCCTGTCTATGTTGAAGGGTTTGCGCCGGCTCGGCCTATGCGCTCCCGGCGCACGGCACGAAGGCGGCGATGGCCGAACGCTTCATCAAAGCATCCGGCCAAGGCATTGCAGCCATGCCGCCGAAACCGGCGGCACGCGTTCAGGCGATGTTACTTGATGCCATCCCAGGCACTCTGGATTTCCTTGGCGGTATCCTCGGCGGACTTGCCACCGACGAAATCGACCATGCCGGTCCAGAAGGCGCCAGCGCCGATCTTGCCGGGCATCAAGTCGGAGCCGTCGAAGCGGAAGGTGGTCGCGGTCGTCAGGATCTCGCCTTCGCGCTTCATCTGCTCGTTGGCATAGGCCGCGGTGCTGACACCCTTGTAGGGCGTGAGGAAGCTCGACTGCGCCATCCAGACTTCATGGGCGATCGGCGTCTTCAGGAAGTCGACGAAGGCACGGGAAGCCTTGGAGTCCTTGGTGATGGTCACCAGCGTACCGGCACCGAGAACCGGCTTGCCGAGTTCCGGATGCGAGGCGTAGGTCGGCATGTAGAAGAAGTCCGCATCCTGACCGAGCTTCGTGCCTTCAGGGAAGAAGGACGGG
The DNA here is from genome assembly GCA_900471485.1 of Hyphomicrobiales bacterium. Classification (GTDB taxonomy): domain Bacteria; phylum Pseudomonadota; class Alphaproteobacteria; order Rhizobiales; family Rhizobiaceae; genus Rhizobium. The sequence goes on along the minus strand of UCEU01000005.1, from coordinate 25,676 downwards.
ATGAAGGACGCCTGGTGGTGCATGTAGCACTTCGGCGGAACGGCGAAGAGACCCTTGGGGCTATCGCGGAAGTCGGTCGAAGCCACGGCCGCGACGCCGCCATCGACATACTTCTCGTTCTTGGCGAACTTGCCGAATTCCTCGATGACGGAAACGACAGAGGGGTCATCGAACTTCAGTTCGTTGGTGGTCCACTTGTCGTAGGCTTCCGGCGGCTGCATGCGCAGCATCAGGTCCTCGATCCAGTCGGTGGCCGGCCAGCCGGTGGCACCGCCGGAGCCGAGACCGATGCACCACGGAACGCCGCCGTCCTTGACGATCTGGTCGGTCAGGGCATGCAGCTCTTCCATGGTCGTCGGGATCTTGTAGCCGGCTTCCTTGAAATTCTCGGGGACATACCAGACCAGCGACTTCACGTCGGCCTTGTACGGGAAGGCGTAGAAGGCATCCTTGCCGTCCTTGCCCTTGTAGGTGCCGTAACCGACCCAGCTGTCGCCGGCACCGTAGTTGTCCTTGACCCACTTCGACGTATCGTCGCCGAGCGGCGTCAGGAAACCCTTGCTGGCGAGATCGGCCAGGAGGCCGGGCTGCGGCAGGATCGCGACATTCGGCGGCGAGCCGGCCTGCGTGTCGATGACGATCTGCTGCTCGTAGTTTTCCGAAGAGGAATACTTGGCATCGATGCCGGTCGCTTCGGTGAAGTAGGCAAGAATGCTGCGGAAGAAGGCTTCGTCCTCGCCGCGCCACGGGCCGAAGATCGTCAGCTGCTCACCCTTCAGATCGGCGTGAGCGGCCTTGAACTCGTCGTAGCTCTTCCAGTTGAACTTAGCATCTTCGCCAGGGGCGAACTTAAGATCTGCGGCGGACGCCGAGCCGGCAAACAGCGCGGCAACGGCAACGCCCAACAAAAATGTCTTCCTCATGTGACAACCTCCCATCACAATCCCAACCACGCCTTATGGCCATTCAAACGAATTCCAAAGCGCTTTGACAAATCACTCATCTCATTCAAGACGGAAAAGAGTCAAGCCAATTCGCAAAAGCCGCCCAAACACGAGCGATTATCGCGCTGCAGCAAAGCTCCCAGTCGAATATGGAGCGATTTTTCTTGAGTCAACCGGCAGAAGTGCTGCATAATTAAAAGCGCTTTGGAAGCCATTGGGAGAATGGACCTCCGATGCGGGCGGAGGAAACATAGCACGTGAATCTGAAACAGCTATCCGAATTGCTGGGTCTTTCGCAGACGACTGTGAGCCGCGCACTGAACGGCTACCCCGAGGTCAACGAGGCGACGCGCGAGCGCGTATTGCAGGCCGTGAGGGAAACAGGCTACCGGCCGAACAAGGCGGCGCAAAGGCTCGCGACCGGCAAGGCAGGTTCCATCGGCCTCGTCATGCCGACGGCTCCGGACCACTATTCCGACGTTCACTTCGGCGAATTCCTCACCGGACTCGGCGAGGAGGCGGTGCGTCACGATTTTCATTTCGTGATCATGCCGGCCGATCCGAACGACGAGGTCGGCGCGCTCAGGCGGCTGGCGATCAGCGGCAATGTCGATGCGCTCTTTATCGCCTACATGCGTGGGCACGACCCTCGGCTGGCGATGCTGCAATCGCTATCCATGCCATTTTTGGTGCATGGCCGGTCCTTCGGTTCTGAGCCGGACTATCCCTATCTGGACATCGACAATGAAGGCGCCTTCTACGATGCGGCCAAGCTGCTGCTGCAGCTCGGGCATACCCGTTTCGCGCTACTCAACGGTCCCGCGCATCTGGATTTCGCGATCCGCCGCAAGAATGGCCTGATCAACGCGCTGGCCGAGCGCGGGCTTCAGATTTCCGAGGAGTGCATGAGCCACACGGCGATGACCGACGAGCCCGGCCAGTTCGCCATGGAGCGCTTCCTGCAGATGCCGGAGCGACCGACGGCGATCCTCTGTTCAAGCACGGTGCTGGCGCTGGGCGCGATCCGCGCCGTCAACCAGGCGGGACTGAAACTCGGCGAGGATATATCGCTGATCGCGCACGACGACGTGCTGCCGCATCTGAAGCCGGAAAACTTCTCCGTGCCGCTGACGACGACGCGATCGTCGCTGCGCGCGGCCGGCGCCAGGATCGCGCAGCGGCTGATCGCAACCGTGAAGCAGGAAACGCCCTACCCCGAACAGGAGCTATGGAAGACCGAACTCATCGTGCGGGCTTCCACCGGTCCAGCGCCGCGCACGGATTAGAACTTCGGCGGCGTCTTGCCAGCGGCGCGATGCGCGGCGATGACGGTGTTCGCCATCAGCATGGCAATCGTCATGGGACCGACACCGCCGGGAACGGGGGTGATGACATCGGCAACCGTGGAGGCTTCCGCGAAGGCGACATCGCCGACGAGGCGGGTCTTACCCTCACCCTTTTCGGGCGCGGCAATACGGTTGATGCCGACATCGATAACAGTCGCGCCCGGCTTGACCCAATCCGCCTTGACCATCTCGGGCCGACCAACGGCCGCGACCAGGATATCGGCATTGCGGCAGACGGCCGGAAGATCCTTGGTGCGCGAATGGGCGATCGTCACCGTGGCGTTGGCGTTGAGAAGCAGCTGCGCCATCGGCTTGCCGAAGAGATTGGAACGGCCGATGACGACGGCGTTCAGGCCGGAGAGATCCTCGCCATGGGTGCGGCGCACGAAGACCATGGCGCCGGCCGGCGTGCAGGAAACGAGGCCGGTCTCGAGGTCGCCAATCGCAAGCTTGCCGGCGTTGACGACGTGAAGACCGTCGACATCCTTCTCGGGCAGGATCGACTGGATGATCGGCTCGGAGTTCAGATGCTTGGGCAGCGGCAGCTGCACGAGAATGCCGTGAATGGAGGCATCGGCGTTGAGGGAGGCCACGAGGCCCGCCAGCTCTTCCTGCGTGGTCTCGACCGGCAGCGTGTGCTGGACGGACTTGAAGCCGCATTCTTTTGCCATGCGGCTCTTGGAGCCGACATAGGCGTGGCTTGCCGGATCATCGCCGACGATGATGACCGCCAGACCGGTCTGCACGCCGTTCTGCTTTGCCAGAGCCGAGCTTGCCGCCTTCACGGTTTCAATGACTGAAGCTGCAACCTGTTTGCCGTCGATTACTGTCACCAAGACTGTCTCCTGCCGTTGCTTTCGCGCATCCTAGCCGAGGCCGGCACGCGTCACTTGCCTGTGCACGCCGTAGCCTGCCTAAAACGACAAATGCAAGTGCAAATATCCGGATGACGCCTGCAGCCCGGCAAGCGCGACATGCGACCGCAGGCCCGCTACGACTGATCCGCGATAACGGTGGACGGCATCGAAGGCTCGATCCTTGTTCCTGGCTGCCCTCGGGAGCGAAATAGGCGCGTCGCCGCAAAGACGGTTCCAAGACCGAGACCGATAAGGCCGCCGAAAAGGGACATGGACCACCACGCTGTCGCGGAGGATGTGGTCGTTGCCTGAGGCGCCTTCAGCACCGTCACGTGGGCGGCATCGGATGGCAGCGACCCGGTCGATATGGCATCCTCCAGCCGCGTCTGCGCCGCCGCGGCCTTGTCATGCAGTTCCGTCAGCTTCGCAAGATCGACACCGGTGTCGCGGCTTTGGGCGATCAGAGAGTTGCGGCGACTGTCGAGCTGTCGTTTTTCGACGGCAGCGGCCTTCGCGTCGTCGGCCGATTGCCGCTGCAGGTGAACGAGTTCGTCGGCGACGGCGTTGCGCAGGCTGTCTGTTTCGGCCTGCTGCGCCAACAGTCGCGGATGACGCGGACCAAGGCTCGCAGAGAGCTGCGCAAGCGAAGCCTTGGCTGTAACATAGTGCTCGCGCTTGTCCTCGAGTGCGGGCGAGAGCGCTTGCGGCGGCAGCGCACCGGCAAGGATGTCTCCGACCTTCGCAACCCTGATCCGGTCGGCGTTTTCCTTGGTCGCCACGATCTTGTCGCCGGCGGCCTTCAGCTCTGCATCGACATCGGCGATCTGACGCTGCAGACCGGTTGCGACCTTGACGTTCCCCTCGCCGCTTTGCTTGACGAACGCATCGAATGTCGCTTGCGCCGCATCGCTTTCCTTCTTCAACGCATCACCATCCGCCGAGCTCGGCTGGGCTGAGCGGGTGACGGCCGAGGCAAGATAGCCGGCGATCCGCGCCGACTTGTCGACGCTACCCGTCGTGACGCTGAAATCGATGGCGCCGGTGCGATCATTCGTGGAGGAATGAATGGCGGAGGTCAGGGAGGCTTCGGCGCGCGAGACCGGGTCGATTGCCGATCCGCGGACGGACAACAGATCCGCCGCGACGTTCAGGGCGCCGGTCGCGGCACCTGAGAATTCCGGATCGTGGTCGAGCTTCAAGGTTGATACGGCGGCAGCGACGATACGCGGCGAGACCAGCATCTTCTCGACAGCTTTTGCCATGGCAGCCCGGGTTTCGGCAGCACCCTGGACAGCGAGGGTTCCGGAAGCCGTGTGCCTGACCGGCCCTGTGGGCGCGAGCGCACCCGCCGCGGCGCCGAGCGTGCAGAGAAGAGCAACAGCGGGCAGCAGCTTTGCGAGGGAGCGCGCGTGCGCGTCATGATGCGGTTCAGGTTCGGAAGGATCGGTGGACGGAGCGGCTTCGCGAACCGGTTCGACAAGCTCAATCGGCGCAACGAACGCAGGGGGCGGTTCGACCGACTGGGCCATAGCCGTATCGTTTGCAGCCTCGAGCCTCTTGCCGAGAATGGTCTCGATGCGGCTGACCAGGGCGGATGCGGGCTCCTCGACAGGCTCCGGCGTTCTCTGTTCGTCAAGTGCGCGCTGGAGAATGCGAAGCAGTTCCAGCTCCGGGCCGGCAATGCCTGATGTCTCGTCGCTATCAACGGGATGGCGGTGCGCGGTCGCGGACCGTCGGGCGGACTGGCTTCTCGTGTAATTCTGATGCATCGCCGCTTCTCATGCATATGAAAGGTCGATCGCTCATCCGGCGAGGATGATTAACCGATCCTAAAGTTTCATAGCAAAGAAATCGTTAACGGCAGCCGATCAGCCCATCCGGCCGAGGCGCTTTTGCGGTGGCGGCGCGGGCTGCTGGCTTTCGACACGCGTCAATATCCGCTCATGACGGTGCATGCGGTATTGCAGGACGTAATAGAGAAAGACCGGAATGCCGATCATGTAGCGGCGCCAGAGCCGGCTCGGCTCCTGCATCAGCCGATAGGCCCATTCCATCCGCATCATTCGCACGGTTTTCGGTGCGCGCGGGACGGTGCCGGAAACGAAATCGAAGAGCGCGCCGACGGTCAGGACCAGCCGGGCATGGTGTGCGCGGACATTCCTGTGCGCCCACTTCTCCTGCAGCGGCGTTCCCATGCCGATGATCAGGATATCGAGTTTCTGACGCTCGATCTCGGCGGTCACTTCGGAAGGATCCTCCTTGTCGAAGTAGCCGTCGGATATGACGATGAACTGATGCCAAGGCGCGTGACGGCGGAAATTGGCGGCGGCTTTCTCAACGACTTCGGGCTTGCCGCCGATCAGGCCGATGCGGCGGGGCTGCTCCATGAAGGTCAGCAGTGCCGGCACGAAATCCGTGCCATTGAGGTTCGCCGGGAACGGCGAGCCGTGCGAAATCTTCGACGCGATGTTCAAGCCGATGCCGTCAGGCAGAACAAGGTTCTGCATCAGGATATCGCGATATTCCTCGTCGCGCAGCGTCATCAGGATGTTGTGCGCATTGACGAAGGAGATCGACGTCTGGCCGACGGGCATGTTGATGAGTTCGTTTATGAAAACGAGCGCATCGTCCCAGCCGAGATCGCAAACCGGCAGATCAAAGATGGTACGGCGTGACGCAAGCACCGCGAAATTCGCGATCAGATCCATTCCGACTTCCTGACGATAATGCTTCATGCGTGCCGCACCCGGAAAACAAAGGACTTACTCCCGCACCGGAAGGCCATTCGACCGGACGCGCTTGCCTGGGGCGATCGCATGAGGATTCCGCAATATGGAATGCAAATGCGTGGTCGAGCCCATCGAGGATGCTTCTAACAGAACGAGTTCAAGCAACCCTTAGGAAAACCCGTCGAATCCGCAGCGAGAAATCAGCAGTTCGTTAACCAAGCCAAAGACGCCCAACGCGAAACGGCGCCTCGCGGCGCCGTTCGACAGGATTGAACGAGGATCAGTGACCGGCCGGAGCCGCCTCGCCGCTTGCGGCCGCCGGCTCGACGATATGAACCGGCTTTCCCATCTTCGGCGGCTGCCCGGAGGAGTTCGCCTTGACCTCTTCCTTGGAGAGATAGTCCATCTGCTCCAGCATCACCTGATCGATATACTCGCCGCCCAGGTGCTGATTGATGTTCTTTTTGACCGTCTCGCGGAAGGCGTTGGGATCGAACGACTTCACCTTGGCGATATCGATCATCTTGTTGCCGATCAACAGCGTGAACAGCTCGTCGCTGGTCATCTCGGTCAAGGGCAGCGTCGCGCCCTTCACGACGTCCTTGTTCATCATGAAGGACATCTTCGCGATGAAATAGCCGCTGACGGCGCCGTCTTTCACGATCGGCACCGTGATCGTCTCGCCCTTCACAAGCTCGAGCTGGCTTTGCTTGGAATCAACCGGCGCCGGCGCGGGGGCCGTCGCCATCTGCACCGAGAAATAGACCGATGCCAGTGTGATCGCGCAAACCCAGACGCCTGTGATAACGAGCTTGATCATCAGGCATCACGCGCAGCGAACTGCTCTTGCGAATAGGTGCCATCGGCATCCGCATCCTGCACGGCGTTCTTCAGGAGATCGGCCACGGTGCGAACCGCTTCCAGATGCGCCTCGACACGGCGTGCGTTGAGAACGAGCTTGGACTTAAGGCCGTGCAGCTGATCGAGGTGCGATGCCGCCAGTTCCTTCGGATCGGTGTCACGGAACAGCATGGAGAGCTCATAGAGGCAACGGCTCTTATGGGCGTTCGAAACCTTGAGATCGAACTGCGGATCGCTGCCGATGCGCGTGTTCTCGTTGTCGATGATCATTTCAAGGCGTCCAAGAACCGATTTGATACGGTAGTCGTTCGAGATTATTTCCATTGTTTTCCTCGATCCCCTTAGGCGTCGTTGCTAGATTTGCTCTCGGCAGTGGGCGTGCCGAAGGTCTTGCGCTGAAACTCGTCGATCATGCTCAGCGCCATGTTGCGGTCATGGTTGTCGACCGAAGCGTTGACCACGCCCTGCTGCTTCTTCAGCGCGTCGTGATAGAGCTGCTTGGCGACGCCGATGCCGTCACCCTGGGCAATGGTGTTGCCGAGCTGCTCGGCCATCATGCCCTTCCAGATGTCGCCCGTGGCGCCCTTGCCGTAGACTTCCTCGCTGTCGCTCGGAAGCATGTTCTTGATGAAGTTCTGCAGAACCATCGCTTCGAACTTGCGATAGGTTTCCGGCACCTCTTCGGTCTTCGTGCCGCGGTTCTTGACGTCGGCAAGACCGGCCTTCTGGCTCGCGCGGTCGAGAACATCGACCGCCGAGGTGAAGCCATTGCCGGCTTCCGCCAGACTGTTGGCCGCGAAAGCTGCCTGGTTTGCCTTCAGTTTCGCCTGTGCCGCCTCGACCTCGGTCGGGTCGGCAGCTCTGACAACATCGAGAACCAGATCACTCGGAGGTGAAATAGCCAAGTCACAATCCTCTTATCTAAGATCGCGACGATTATGGCTTCTGAAGCTTGCTGGAGGCTGGCGTACCGTATTTCTGATCGATGATATCGTAGACAGCGTTGTCGTCGGCCTCGCGCCGCTCGGCATCGCGCGCCTCGCGCATGTTCTCTTCCAGACGATCGGCCTTGGCGCGCTCCTGCGTGACGCGACCTTCGTGGATCTGCTGCATGCCGGTCAGCTGCTTGTCCTTGATGCCGAGGCGGTTGAAGCGGTCGGCATAGCCCTGCGAGAAGGCGTGATGGACGGGGTCCATGGATCCCAGCCCCAGAATGACGTTGTCCATCTGTTCGCTCACCTCGCTTCTCTGGCGGGTGGTTTCTGCGAGATCGTACTCGGCCATCTGCTCGAGGTGACGCTGCACGGCCACGAGGCGCTTGAGTTTCTGTGACCTTGTCTGCTCCGCCATCTCGCTACCTGCCAATGAAAACGGTGGCGAAGGACTGACCGAACTGGCTGACCAGCGCGGCCACGGAGAAGTAGAAGAGGAACAGGCCGCCGAGCAGCAGGTAAGGCGCGGAAATGAAGTAGACCGGCATCTGCGGCGCGAGCTTATTGATGAAGCCGATGGCAACGTTGAACATCAGGCCGTAGATGAGGAACGGGCTGCACAGCCGCAGCATGATGTAGGTCGTGGACGAGAGCGTGTCGGTAAACGATATCAGCGTGGCGCGCATCTGCATGACGCCACCGAAGGGCATGGCCGTGTAGGAATCGACCAACGCCCGAAAGACGATGTGATGAAAGTCCATCATGAAGAGAATCATCATGCCGGCGAAGGTGATGAAGCCCGAAAGGCTGCTCTCCGGCGCATCTTCGAAGATATCGCCGGCACCGGGCTGCGAATAGCCGATCATCATGCCGATAATGCTGGCGGCGAACTGGAGACCCAGCGTGTAGAGGCGCGCCAGCATTCCGTACATCAGGCCGATCAGCAATTCGCTGAAGATGAAGCCGATATAGGTCGCGCTGGACGTATGGACTGTTGGATAGACGGTATCCCAAAGAACGGGCAGGATCGCAAGGGACAGGGCAGCGGCCATGAAGAGCCTGATCTGCATCGGGATGCGCGCAGACGAAAAGCCGGGCATCGCCATGACGCAGCCGCCGATCCTGCAGAAAATCAGGAAGAGCGCCAGCACGGTCCCTTGCGGGTCAGTTATCATGAAATGGAGCCCAGAATCTTTATCTCGATGCCCTTTGCCAGTTCGACATGCGACAGGACGGGGAGCGTTGCGAACAAGCGTTCGATGATCATGCGCACATAGGAGCGTGTTTCCGGCGAGGTGACAAGGGCGAAAGGCAGGCCGCGGTCCATGAATTCACGGATAACTTCCGTCGCCTCCTCGCTGAACTCCTCGAGCATGCGCGGGTCGATGTCGAATTCGATGACTTCGCCCTTGTTGTCGCGCTTTAGCGCCTGATGGAAGGCCAGATCCCACTTGCTACCAAGTCGCAGGACGCGCAGTACACCGTTGTCGGCAAGATCGCCGCAAAGCTGCTGGGCCATGCGCACGCGCACGTGTTCGACGATCTGCTCGGTCTTGCGGACGTGCGGTGCGAGTTCGGCGACCGCTTCCAGGATGAGATGCAGGTTGCGGATCGAGACTCGCTCTGCGAGCAGCAGCTTCAGGACGGCCTGCAGGCCCGAATAGGACATGTGCGACGAGCAAATCTCGTCGGCGAGCTTCTTGTATTCCGGGTCGAGACGATCGATCAGCACCTTGACGTCCTTGTAGGACAGGAGCGCAGGCAGGTTGTTGCGGATGACCTCGCTCATGTGCGTCAGCACGACGGAAACGTTGTCGATCGGCTGGAAGCCTTCGCGCTTGAGGTCGTCGCTGAAGGCTTCGAGAATGGAAACCGCCGGCATGCCGAACGCGGGTTCGCGGATCTCGTCGCCGGGAACGCTCGGCCGACGGCCGGAGCCGGTGACGACCAGAACTTCGCCGACGCGTAGCTGATTGGAGGCGACCGTCGTACCGTGGATGCGGATCTGATAGGACTTCTCGGAGATACCGATGTCGTCCGTAACCTTGATCTCGGGAACCACGAAGCCGTACTGGGTCGCGAACTTCTTGCGCATCTTGCTGACACGGAAGGCAAGTTCCTGGTGGGCACCGAGCAGGCGGGTAGACACCATCTTGCCAAGCGCGAGCTCGATTTCCGAGCTCCGCAGCACCGACTTGACGGAGTCTTTCTCCAGTTCCTTGTTCTGAACGACCGTCTTCTCCTCCTGCTCGCGGCGCAATTGGGCTTCCGCCTCGACCTGACGCGGGATGAACCAGGCGCCGAAGGCCAGAAGGCCGGCGAGGAACATGAAGGGGATGAAGGGCAGACCGGGCATGAGGCCGAGAATGGCCATGAGAACAGCCGATACCGAGAGCGCGCGGGGATAGCCGCTCAGCTGATTGACGACGGCTTCTTCGGTCGAGCCGACCGTGCCGCCGCGCGAGACCAGAAGGCCGGCTGCCAGCGATACGATAAGCGCCGGCATCTGGGAGACCAGGCCGTCGCCGACCGAGAGCTTGACGAAAACGTCGGCGGCTTCGCCGATCGGCATGCCGTGGCGGAAGTATCCGATGATGATGCCGCCGAAGACGTTGATGCCGGTGATCAGCAGGCCGGCGATGGCGTCGCCGCGCACGAACTTGGACGCACCGTCCATAGCACCGAAGAAAGAGCTTTCTTCCTCGAGTTCCTTACGACGGCGCTGCGCTTCCTTCTCGTCGATGATGCCGGCCGAGAGGTCGGCGTCGATCGACATCTGCTTGCCGGGGATAGCGTCGAGGGTGAAGCGCGCGCCGACTTCCGCGATACGCGTGGCACCCTTGGTGATGACGATGAAGTTGATGGTGATCAGGATCAGGAAGACGATCAGACCGATCACGAAGTCGCCGGACATGACGAGGTTCGCGAAGCCGGCGATGACGCCGCCGGCCGCGCCATGACCTTCATTGCCGTGAGAAAGGATGACGCGCGTCGTCGCGATGTTGAGCGACAGTCGCGTCATCGTCGCGATCAGCAGGATGGTCGGGAAGGACGAGAAATCGAGCGGACGCTTGATCCACAGCGCCACCATCAGGATCAGGACCGAGAAGGCGATCGAGAACGCCAGGCCCATGTCGATCAAGAACGGCGGGATCGGCAGGAACAGCACGCAGATGATAACGATAATGCCCATGGCAAAACCGATATCGCGAACGCTCAGGCCGGGTTTCGGAAGGGGAAGTGCAGGAGGTTGCGCCATTTCGATTCCGTCTCTTCATGAGAGGAGTGGGCATGATGCCCACCTATTCGGATCGAGAACTAGATGGCGAAGCTTGCGCGAAGGTGGCTCAGAAGCCGGTCTGGATGCGCGAAAACACCATATTGGTGAAAATGGAAATCTGCGAACCGACAAAGGGTGCGGAGATGCCGATGGTGATGAGAACCGTGACAATCTTCGGAACGAACGTCAGCGTCGCTTCCTGTACCTGCGTCAGCGCCTGAAGCAGCGCAATGACGAGGCCGACCACCATGGCCGCACCGACGGCCGGACCGGCGGAAACAAGGACTGTCCAGATCGCAGCCTGGAAGATATCGAGCGCATCAGCTTCATTCATCGTCAGGCAACCTCATATCGCCTTGCGGTCCGTCCGAAACGGCCGGACCGTGTTTCATTGTTTCGCGGCTCAGCTCGACGAGTCAGTCGTGGTCGTCGAGGCCGGGGCCTGATCGGCGAGAGTGATTCCCGCCTGAACGAGGATACTCTTACCATCGCTCGTCGTCGCGATAATTCCGTCGGAATACACCTTCACCGACGAAATCGTGCCGGCGACGCTGCCGTCAGCGCTCGTCATGTACTTGCCGATATACGCGCTTGCCTGCGTAAGGCTGGAGCTGGCGAGCAGCGTGTCGAGCTTCGTGTTGGTCTGAACCGTCTGTTCGACCTGCGAGAAGGTCGCCAGCTGGGCAACCTGTTCGCTGGCGTCCATCGGATCGGTCGGATCCTGGTTCTTCATCTGCGCGATCAACAGCTGAAGAAACTGATCGTACTGCAGCGTCGATTTCTTGGTGCTCGACGTGCTGGTGTTGCTGGTTACGTTCGAAACGCCATCTACCGCCACGGTGCGATCTCCTTGCGAATCTGCTCGACCATCGTCGGATGCATTTCCTGATTGTTCAGGATGCTGTCCTCGATTGCATAGAGGCCGCGAATGGCCTTTAGGGCGTCGAAAGCGCGACCGGTGGAAACCAGGCCATCGATGCGCTTGAGCTCCGCCAGGACCTCTTCCTTCTTGAAGCAGGTGAGAAGCATGGCAACCGACTTGCGGAACATCGCCGTCGACTGATCCTTGCCCTCAGGGTTAATCAGGATCATCTGCGCGATGAAGTAGAGCTGACGCAGCGGCGTCGTCGCGTCTTCCGGCTGGAGGACGTGGTTTTCAAGAAGGAAGGTCACATCATTCAGGAATTCCAGCGCGACCTTGCGGTCGACGCGCAAAACCGCACCATTAATGAAGATTTTTTCCCCGGCCTTGAGCGAGATGCGTAGTGTGCTTTTCATTTCAGTCCATCCCTGATGATGGTGGTAATATCGATAACGCCCTGGTAGTTCGTTGACTGCCGGCGCCTGATCCGATCGCATTCCTTCAATATCCAGATTGCGATGGAGATGAGATTGGCCCGCAGCTGTATTTCAAGCTGATTATCCGGATGCTTGAGATCTTCGATGAAACTTACCCAAACACGCCGGGTGTAGAACAATGCATCGATGGCTTCCCGGCTATATTTCTCTTTGTCCCGTGCGATGGACAGCAGCTCGATGGAACGGTCGAGAACTTGACGCTCCCGCTCCTTCGCATCGGCCACCGAGTCCTGCATGACCTCGGCGTAAGAGAACTGATACATTCATGCATCCTTCTTTGTATTTCGCACCTTTGATCATCAAAGGTAATTCACGAGGCTCAGCTGCTGGATCTTCGATACGATCGTGTAGGCGGTTTCCAACTGCGTCTGCAGCGCGTTGACCAGTGTCGATGCTTCAGACTGATCGACGCCCTGCAGGTCGACGAGCTTGTTCTGGATGATGCCCGTCTGCGCATCGAGTGCGTCGTTGGCCTTTTCGAGCCGCTCCTGCGAGAGGCCGAGCTGGCTTGCCTGCGTCACGATTCCCGACGTTGCCTGGGCTGAGTAGCCAATGGCCATCGAGGTGACCTTGCCCAGCGCGTCGGCGCTCAGATCCTGGCCCGCCAGGGCCGAAACCGTTACGGCGGCGAGAGCAAAATAGCGCATGCCTTCCGAATTGGCATTGGTGGAAGAGGTGATGACTTCCGAATTGCTGATGCGGCTCGTCATGTTCTGATCGGAAGCGCTCGACCAACCCGTCGTCGGATCGGTCCAGCTTGCCTCGGAGAACATCGGCTCGACGGTCCCGGTGATGAAGGTTTCCATCTCGTCGCCAGTCAGATCACTGACGTTCTTGCCAAGCCCGGTGGCGTAGGTGGTCAGCGCGGACTGGATGTTGGCCGTCACCGTCGCCGACTGGTTCTGCAGCGGCTGCACGTCGGTATTGATGCCGGAGAACAGATACTCGCCGTTGTAGCGCGAGTTCGCCGTATCCATCAGCGATGACAGAGCGTCGCCGGCCGATTGCAGCGCAACGGTGATGCTGGTCTTGTCCTGGCTGCCCTGCAGCGCGGTCAGTTTCGAAACCAGCGCGTCGCCAGCCGTCTTCATGCTGTCGAGGCCCAGCTGCGAAGCTGCCATCCGCCCGCTGACGACAGAGTTGCTGCCCTTCAATGCGGTGATGCGGTTGAGTTCGGCGGTAAAGTTGACGCTCTTGGCCGCACCTGAGCCCAGCGATACGCCGATATCAGCGTAAACACCCGTCGTCGCTTCGAGAGCGGAATTGACCATCTGCTTCTGCGACTGACGGATCGTCAACCGCATCGCGTTCTGAATGGCTGAACTAGAAATAAATGAACTTTTCATGGCTTAGCTCGCTATGTCCAGCAGCGCCTTCATCATTTCGTCGATCGAATTGAGGATCTTGGTCGCGGCCTTATAGGATTGTTCAATATCAAGAAGCAGTGTCAGTTCTTCGTCGAGGTTGACGCCAGTTTCATTCGAATATGCTTCGGTCGAGCGCGAGAGCGCCGCGGAGGTATTCTCCGACGCGGTGGTGGCATCGCTACGATACTGTTCGAGCCAGCCGATCGAGTTCGACGCGTAATCCAGCAGCGTGACGTTCGACGAAATGCCGGCATCCGACGAGAAGGTCTGGGCGGTGCCGAGCGCAGTGTAGAGCGCATCGAGATTGCCGGAGAAGCCGCTGTTATTGTCCGGATTGAGGTTGGTGAGGCCGGTGATCGTACCGTCCCGCAACTTCATCGGATCGCCGCCCTGGCTGGTGATGACCGCCGGGTTCACGGTGATCGTGGTGGAAATGCCGTCGATCACATCACCCGTCGTCGGCGTGTCGCCGGTGAGGCCGCCGAGCGTGTTCCAGGTGAACAGGCCGGGCTGTGTCGTTGTGCCGTCGGTTTCCGAGAAGGTCTTGACCAACGTCTTGGCGATCTCATCGAGCTGCGACTGCAGCTTCGGTGCGATCTCGTCGCGGATCTGCACGAGCGCCTGCAGGCTGCCCTGGGCATTCGTCGTTGCACCCTGTCCGGACTGCAGCGCAACGCCATCAATGTAGATCGCGTTGCCCTTGACGGCGGCGGTATAGGTGCTCTGCGCGACGAATGTCACCGTGCGCGGAATGGTGTCGAAAACGACCGTGCCGTCGGTCGTGTAGAGCGCCATGTCGCCGTTGTCGCGATCAACCGCGTTGACGCCGACGATCGACGAAATCTGCTTGAGGAGCTTCTCGCGCTGATCGAGCGCGTCAGCCGTGTTGCCACCGTTTGCCGTTGCGCTCTTGACCGCGTCGTTGGCGGTCTTGAACTGCGATAGCAGCGTGTTCAGGGTCGAGACCTGGGTCGCGATTTCCTTGTCGGCGGCCTGGCGCTCCGCCTGCACGGCCTTGGAGGCCGTGTTGAGCGAGTTGGCCACGTCCTGCGCCGCCGTGATCGCGCTCTGCGCCGCGATCGTGCTGCTCGGCGAAGTCTGGAATGCCTGGAGCTTCTGCTGGAACGTCGAGAGATAAGTGGCCGGCGACGTCTCGTAGTCGTTGCCGCCCATGATCGACTTCAGGTCGGTGAGGCCGCCCAGCAAGGTCTGCTGACCGGCGTCCTGGGCACTGGCCTTGAGCCACTGCTTCAGCAGTGCGTCTTCCTGAGCGCGGCTGATCTTGACCACTTGCGAGCCGTTCAGCGACGTCGTGACCATCGCCTGACGGCGATTGTAGTCACTGTTGCTGGAGTTCGCGATATTGTTCGATACCACACTGCTTTGAGTGCCGGTATTGTTGAATATGCTCTGGGCGGTGTTCAGTGCGGACGTGAGCGACATGGCTAGGCCGTTACCCTACTTATCTCTTGAGGTTGACGAGGACGTCCATGATGTCGGACCCCGTCTGGAACACCTTGGAATTGGCGGTGTAGCTGCGCTGCGCTTCGATCATCTCGGTCAATTCGCCGGCGAGATCGACGTTGGAGCTTTCGATGGCGCCCGACTGGATGGTGCCAAAGCCGTTCGTCTGCGGGAAGCCGGTAACGGTCACACCCGATGCGCCGTTGGCGCTGTAGACGTTGCCGCTCATGAGCGTCAGGTTGTCCGGGCTCGCGACGGTTGCCAGCGGCACGCGGTATAGCGCCTTGGAGGTGCCGTCGCTGTACTTAGCGTAGACCGTGCCATCCTTGTCGATCGTGACGCTGTCGACGGGGCTCGCAGCCTGGCCGTTCGGCGTACCCTTGCCGGCGAATTCGGACGCGAGCTGCGTGAAGCCGGAGAGGTCCATCTGGATCGAACCCGTGGTGACCGGATCGTCGATCGTCAGCGAGTCGCCGGTGAGCAGCTTGCCGCTAGAGTCGAACGTCATCGTGCCGCTGCCGACAACCGCGGTCGTCGCGGGCGCTACAGCAGTGTAGGGGAACGAGGTGGTGCCGCCGGTGGCCGCATCGGCGTGGCGGAAGACCGTCACTTCCCAGGTGCTGGCGGCCGAACCGTCGGTCGGCGTCGGCGACGTAACCGCGGTCTTGGTGAAGTAGAAGTCGTACTGAACCGTGTTGCCGAGCTTGTCGTAGCCGACCATCGAGATCTGCTTGGTGTCGGCCGTCATCGGCGTGACGTTGTCGCTCGGCAGGTTGCCGGTGGCGACAGCCGCGTTCGAGTTCAGGTTGCCGGAGAAGGTGCCCGTGGTCGATGCGATCGCGGTCAGGCCCTGCTGGGCGACATTGATCGGAACAAGGCCGGAGAAGCCGTTGACGACAACTGCGGGAGAGCCGCTGTCATAGGAATAACCCATCAGCTTGAAGCCGGCGGAATTGACGAGGTTGCCTTCGTCATCCGGGCTGAAGTCGCCGGCACGCGTCAGGACCGGCACGCCATCAGGGCTCTGAACGATGAAGAAACCGTCGCCCGAAATCGCCAGATCGTAGCTCGAGGTCGTGTAGGAGATATCACCCTGGGCCGAAACAGCCTGGCGTACGCTTGTCTGAACGCCACCGGAATTGTAGTTGCCGGAGCTCGACGGCAGCACGAGAGATGAGAAGGCAGTGGAGACCGACTTGTAGCCCGATGTGTTTACGTTGGCGATGTTGTCGGCCACGGTGCTGAGGCGGTTCGCCTGTGCGTTCATGCCCGATACAGCCGTCTTCATGCTGCCGAAAATGCTCATCTGAAAACCCCGTTTTCCTGTAGTAGACCTGAGAGTATTTGGTGGGCCTTGCGTGAAGCTGTCTGTGCCGGATGCCCTGGAAAGAATTCTAAGGGCAAATTATCCGGCCACGCGACCCGCTGAAAAATCAATTCCAATCAATGCAGTAACCGAGGAAACGCTTGGAATCGACGGGATCGACACCGAGCTTCTTGCGCAGCTTCTTGCGCAGCTTGGAGATGTGGCTTTCGACCACGTTCTCCTCGACCTCTTCGTCGAAGATGCCGTAGATGGCGTTGAAGATCTGGGTCTTCGTCACGCGCCGACCGCGGTTCGCAATGAGGAATTCCAGGATGCGGCGTTCGCGACGGGGAAGCGGGAAGACCTCTCCGTGGATTTCCGGATCGCGACCATCCGAGAAAACGCGGATGCCGCCGATATCGGTGTGGCTGGAGATTGCCTTGAGGCGGCGGCGGATCGCCGCTGCTCGCGCTAGAATCTCGCGAGGATGAACCGGCTTGCGCACGACATCGTCGACGCCGCAGTCAAACAGGGCCAGCGTGTTTTCCAGCGAGTGCTGGTCGCTGACCGCGATGACAGGAGCCTGCGTTCTATCGCGAATTGCGCGCGGCAGATCAGACGTCTGCTGCCCTTGGCCGAGCAGGAATGCCTCGACTGCCGCGATATCAGAATCAGCAGCCGTCTGCACCCATTCGCCAAATTCGCTGGGATCAAAACCGGTCGAAGGAATGCCTTCTCGACCAAAAAGGGAAGTGTAACCATCCTTCACGAGCTCACGCTCATCAACCACTACGATCATTCGTCCGCCTCCGAATCACTTGTGGCACATCGATGATCTATGGGTACGAATCGCGGGATTCTGGGACAAGCTGTAGGAACTAACTGGCAGAAATTAATAGTTGATTAACTATTGGGTCCCGATTTGCTCTATATGTAGTAGGTCGTTAACCATATGCGCACTATTTTTTCGTGGAAAAGTTAACGAGTCCTAAAATGTGACTTGCCTTGCCACATTGATCCAGCTTTCGGCCACATTGTGACACATTTCTGGTTTGTTCCATTTTTGCAATCTTTGATTGAATCAGTTCTGGCAGAAATTGCTCGCGTTAGGAGTCCACTTGCCGTAGCCGGTAGCGACGAGATTGGCAATGACCCTGCAGACATATTGCTTTTGCGCGGGGTCGTTGTTCGGTCCAGCGTGGTATCTGGCTACCGCCATGGTCCAGGTCTCATGGCGGTCGTGGAGGTTGCTCAGGAACTTCGCAGCGTATTCGACATTCCGCCGAGGATCGAACATCTCCTCCATCGAGCGAAAATTCTCGCCGTGGTAATACTGGTTGATCTGCATGCAGCCGATGTCGATCAGCTTCGCGCCGGAGCGTTTGGCAACATCAACCTGACGCAGGGCCGCCTGTTCCGACGGCGGAAAGAAAGCCTTTCCCTCGATATTCAGCGCATAGGGGTATAGCGAACCCTTGCGGCCCGTCTCCGTCAAGCCGACGGAATAGAGGATGCCTTCAGGGATACCGTACTTCAACGCAGCAGACTGGATTTCCTGCTCGCAGGCGCTGCTGGAAGCCTCGGCGCTAGAGGTAAACGTCGCCAGTGCCGCGGCCGCCAGCGGTGCCAGCAGCAACGCCTTCCATACCCGTTTCACCTGCGCCATCGAAGCCTCCACCGGTGCTCTGTCCGGATTGATACTGCCGCTCGCGCGCCTGGCCGCCCTGGCCCTGCTGCGCGAAGGCCTGCTGCTGGGCCGACTGCCCCTGCCCGCCGGCCTGGTTGCCCGCGTCGGAGCGATCGACGGGGGCCATGCTGATCGATACGTTGTCGATCGCGTAGCCCTGTGCACGAAGCACCTCGACGATCTTGCTGTGGTCTTCCTTCAGCTGCCGATAGGCCGCCCCGGTCTCGACCTTCAGATCGATGTTGAGCGCATCGCCCTGCAGACGCATTGTCGCCGTTACCAGCCCCAGTTCAATAGGGTTCATCTGGATCTTCAGCGTGTTGACCACCTTGCCGGTGCTCGTCCATTCAGCCGCGTTGGAAAGTGCTGAGCTCGCCTGCAGTGCATGCGCCCATTCGGCATCACCCGAGATCGCCGCGGTGACCGCAGCAGAATTCGTGCCACCGGCGAGACCGATGTAACGACGGGAATCGAGGATGGAGACGTTCTCCACACTCGCGCGGCCGCCGCTTTCCTTGGCAGCATCACGGTCTATACCGAGATGGACGTCCATGGACTGGCCACGGCCATCCGCGCGGCTCAACCGGAAGATCGAACCGCTGACGCTATCGGTCTCCTCCGTGCCAGGCATGGCGACATCATCCGCGGAATCAGCGGACGTCGACAGCGAACTGGCGACGTCGGACACGAGTCTGCTCTTCGAGTTACCATCGGCCGACGTCTTCTCCTTGATCTCGGAGGTCGCCTTGCCGTCGAACTTCTGTCCGTTCATGGCGGCGGCCAATGCCGCGCCCGCCGAGGTGTCTGCCGGGGTCTGGACCAGCAGGCTCAGCACATCGCTTGCGGCGTCATCATCGGCGGCCGCGACGTTGTCCGTTTCGGACGAAGCGTTCCTTGTCGGCTTTCCGCTCTTTGCGCCGTGCGCTGTAAGCTCGTCATCGACTGTCTCGGCATCGTCCACCTTGGCGCCCTTGCCGGGCTTCGCCTTGATCTGCTCAGCGGGTGCCTTCTCGGTGGCCTTGCCCGCATTGGCGGCGGCTTCGGCCTGTGCTTTCAGAGAACTGTCGTTGAGATCGATGATCGGCTTTGCAGCAGGCCTTTGCGACGCGTGCTCGGCACCCGGCTGCGGGTTTTCGGCTGCCCCATCGGCCTGGCCGTTCGCGGAAGCATTGGCATTCTTGCCGCCCGCGCTGCCACCATTGGTCTTGTCGAGAACATCGGAAAATCCGCCGCCGTTGGCATCGTTGCCTTTCACCGCCTGACGGCCGCCCTTGGCAGCCGCCGCGGCTTCCGCTCCAGACGCTCCCCCCGAAACGCTGATGTCCATCATATCAATTGCTTTCTTTGTTCAACAGACCGTCGATCTCATCCAACCGGGACCGACTTGACGTTACAAATGAGCTGAAGGCAGGGTCTGCATTCTGCAACCCCTCCACATCGGAAGCAGGCACGGATGCCGCTTCCACTGCACCAGGATCGTCTCCCGGCTCGGCCGTCGGCGAGGCGCTTTCCTGGTCAGAAGTGATTTCTTGCCCGCTAGATTTAGGGGCGGATACTTGCGTCAAACTTGCGGGATCCGGTGCACGCAGAACCTGCTCGGCAACAGCCCGCGCGGCAGCGCGAAGCGCCTTGTCCCGGGGTGACAATTCATTGTCGGAGATGGTGTTGATGTTCTTGGCGGCGGCATCGACGTTATCGGTCGAGATGCCTGCCATGCCGCCATAGAAATCGGCCAGCGCTCCGAAAGCATTGCCGGAATCACCCGACAATGCCTGCGCGCGCTCCGCCGACATGCGCGCCAGTTCGCCCTTGCCGGCGATGGCGGCCGCACGGGCGATGCGCAAATAGACCTCGCGCTGACGCGCCTCATCCATGAAACCGAGAATACCGATGACGTCGTCCGGCTTCACCTGATGGTCATGATCGACGAGCAGCTTGACGAAGAGATCGGCGAACTGGCTGGCATAAGGCGAATGCAGGAAACGGCGCACGTAGCGCTGCGAGTAGTCGAGCCCCTTGTCCACCATGCCGCTATCGACGCAGATCGCCAGCGAGCGGCGCAACGCGGCCTCCTCGACGATGGTGCCCGGCTCATTGAGACGTGCCTGATCGTATAGCTTCAACGCTTCCTGCGGACTCTTGGCGATGGTGACATTGCCGCCGACCAGCGCAAGGTACGGACCGATCTTCTTGTCCTTGTACTCGTTGGCCGTCTCGACAAGACTCTTGGCGACGAGCAGGCCCTTGCCGCTCAGATATTTGCGCAGGACATCCGTGACGCGATTGTCGAAGTAGCCATTGACGTCGCGCGAGACGAGATATTCCAGGGTCTGCGGATTGCCGCCGCTCATTGCGTAGATCAGCGCGGCATCGACGTTGCGGTCATCCTCGAACACGGAAGAATCGACCGTGCGCAGGCGCTGGTCGATGGTATTCAGCATGAAGCGCTGCATCTCGCCGGCCGAATGATCGCCCTGCACGACCGAATCCTGCACGAATTGCAGCGACCGCAGCATCTTGTAGGGCTCGATGTTCTCCTGGTCCTCCGCCCTGCCCGCCGCGGGCACGGCGAGAGCGATGCCGGCAAGAAGAAACAGCAGATGGCGGTGAAGACGGGCCATGGTCAGCTCTGATCCGCCTGCACCAGGATTTCGATACGGCGGTTGGAGGCGCTGAACGGATCGGCCGCATCCTTGAGCTTGCGGTCGGCAAAGCCCGAGACCTGGGAGATGCGCTTCTCATCCATGCCGCCACGCACGATCATGTAATAGGCCGCCTGGGCGCGGTCCATGGACAGACGCCAGTTCTCGTTTTCGCCCTTGTACTGGCGCCCGTCGGTATGGCCCCGGATGACGATGGCGCCGGGCTTGTCCTTCAGGACCTCGCCGATCTTCTCCATCGCCAGAACCATTTCCTTGCGGGGAACGGCCGAGCCGACATTGAACATGGAATCGTCGCTCTGGTCGGAGAGGCTGACGAGAAGACCACCCTCCGCGGGCGTGACCGTCAGGCCTTCCGCGAGCTTGCCGGCGACGCCGCCGATCTGCTGGGCGATTTCCTTCTGAAGCTCATCGGCCTGCTTCTTCTCCTCGGCCTTCGCCTGGGGGCTCTGCTCGCCGGCCTTGGCCGCTTCGCTTTGCGCAGCCGCCAACTGTTCTTGCGTGGCGATGCCGTCGGAAGCCTTGGCCGTCTTGTCGGGATCCGACTTCTCGGCGTCGGCGGCCTTGGTCAGTTCCTCGGCTTTCTGCGCCTCGGCCTTGGCGAGCTCGACGGAATCCGCCGCGTTCGGATCGCGCTTGTCGGCATGCGTCACCTCGACCTGCTTGGTCCAGAAATCGGGATCGAACGGGTCGCGATAGGCTTCACCGCCATCCGCGCCGGTTGCCGGGCCGGAATCGGCCGCACCGCCCTCGCCCTTGGCGCTGACGTTCGCCTGCTGACCGACTTCCTGGGCGATCTCGGCAAGCACGGAGTATGGATTCTCAAAGAAGTCGGCTTCGGAATAGTTGGTCTGGTCGCCTGATGTCGAGGTCTGGTCGTCGCCGTTGGCGGCAGAAGCGCCCTGGGTAGGCTGATCTTCCTTTTCCTTCGACTTGTCCTGCTTCTCTTCGCCGTCGGCCTGGTCGACGGGCTTTTTCAAGCCCTTCTCGGTCGGCTTTTCATCGGCAAGCTTGATCGGGTTGAAGTAGGTCGCGACGGAGGCCTTGGTCTCTTCGTTGGCGGCGTTGACCAGCCACATGACCAGGAAGAAGGCCATCATCGCGGTCATGAAGTCGGCATAGGCGATCTTCCAGGCGCCGCCGTGCGCGCCATCGTGATCGCCGCCGCCATGCCGCTTGACGATGATGATCTCGTTCTTGCCGTGGTGGTGGTTCTCGCTATCACTCATTCCAGAACTTTCTTCAAGCTCGTCGCCCAAGCGGACATGCGAGTCACAAGCACAGCGTCGCCGAGTTCAGCAGTCAGATCGACATCGCCCGTTTCATGGTGACGAAGAAGGCCGGCCTTCTCGCCCATTTGTTTTTTCAATGCTTCGAAAAGCGTCGTTGGTCCTGCGACGACGACGGACCCGATATCGCCTTCGATGATCGCGGCGCGCAACGCGACCGCAAGATCGGCAACAGCCTTGTCGATCATGACATCGGTCATGACAGGGGCCAGCATCTTCGCAACGCTCGCGCTGACGAGTTCGGCAACTTCAGCCGCGATGGCGTCAAGCCGCGTCGCGATCAGCTCCGCGGCTTCCACCTCGTACTGATTGCGGATCTCTTCGATCTGGCGCTCGTGCACAGCCGCGATGGTTTCAGCCTCAGCCTCGTACTTCTCGGTCAGCGCTGCCGTTGCTTCCGCGTGGCCGGCCGCGTGGGCGACCTCTTTTTCGGCCGCGACATCGACTTCCGGCACGTCCGGTTGCAGATCAGGGATAACGCCGAAGTCGACGGGGAAATCATCCGGCTCCACGGCTGGTATGACAACCACCGGCTCGCCGAAATCCTTCAGGTAGCGAGAAAGCTGTGCGCTCACCGAAACCACCTCGTACCAACAGACAACTGCGACATGCCGCGCCTCACTTCAATCAGACAACGCTCAGGCACGGTTCTCAAACGGCGCCATTACGGCTCGAAACTAGGAGGTCAAACTTGCGCGAGGATGAAGGCCACCAGCGCCGGGCGCTGATGGCGTTTCCAATTACTGCAGAAGGATCAGAACCTTGCTTGCCGCCGTGTTCAGGATGGAGACAGCTTCGGTCCCCATCTGCTGCTGCGTCAGCAAAGACTTCAGACGGACGGAGGCCTCGTCCATGTCGGTATCGATCAGCGAATGAAGGCCCTTGTCCGTGAGATCGGCCATGTTCTTGGTATAGGTGACGCGGTCGTCGATGCGCGCGCTCATGATGCCCAGGCCGGCCGCGGTCGTCGTCAAGGTGCCAAGCAACTGATCGACTACGCCGAGCATGTCCTGCAACTGTTGGTCAGTCGTATTGTCATCAAGCGCGATCTCGGTTCCGGCCGCTCCGGTCGAGGAGCCGGCGTTGAGCAGGTAGTAGTTGCGGTCGGGCGTGCTGCTGTCGGTGTTGGCGTTCACAGCCTTGGTGAGAAGTCCACGGCTCGCATCGCTCATGTCGATCATGACGGTATCGCTGGCGGGAAACGAGATGTTCTGCATCTGGTAGTCGCCGTTCGGACCGCGCACGAAACCGCCGATGACGGAACGCGAGGTCGGCAGGTTCGTATCGCGATTCAACAGCCAGTTCTCGCCGGCGAAGTTGGTCGTCTGGACCGTCGTCTGCATCTGGCTCTTGAGCTCGGTGAGCGTCGTGTTGAGCTTGGTCTTGTCGACGCCGGCCTCCTGCGCGCTGACGAGCAAGGAGCGGATATCGCCGAGCTGGTCGATCAGGCTGTTCATCGAGGTGTAGGCGGTATCGACCTTTGAGGCGCCGACACCGAGCGCATCGTGAATGTTGTTCAGCGAGCTGCTGTCCGACTTCATGACGCTGGCATAGGACCAGTAGGTCGCATCATCGGCGGCGGTCTCCACGCGAGCTCCAGAGGAGGTCTGCTGCTGTACGGCCGCTGTATCCCTGTTGATGATGCGCAATGCTGCCAGGGCATTGACCTGCCCGGCGCTGGAGATTCTATAGGTCATCGTTAAGCTCTTAATGAGATGCGAGGAAAGACCGGGCTACCGGCAGCGACGGACCTGGCGTCATGCCTGCCGACCGGTGTCCCAGGTCGGCTTGTCGCTGAAAACAAATCAACTGTTAAGCGAAGGTAAACAAGCTGCATCAGGTTCGCAAGGGCCGCGAAACCTGTGCCGCAAGCTTCGCGCAATCTTTGAATATTGCTTGAAAAACAAAGAGAAAGCCGCACTTATCGAATGCGGCTTTCGATGTTCGAAATGGTTGCGTCTTTCGAGCTTGCCGGCGGCGCGCAGCCTTAGTTCTGGAACAGCGTAAGGACGTTCTGCGCGCTGGAATTGGCGATCGACAGCGACTGGATCGCCAGTTGCTGCTGCGTCTGCAACGCCGTCAGCTTGCTCGATTCCTCTTCCATGTCTGCATCGACGAGACGTCCGATGCCGGAGTCGATCGAGTCGCTCAGGTTGGAAACGAAACTCTCCTGCAGGTCGATGCGGGTGGAGATCGAACCAAGCTGCGAGGCGGCCTTGGTGAGCGAGCTGAGACCCGACTCGACCGAGGTCAATGCGAGGTTGATATCGTCAACGCTGAACGACGTGATATCCATGGCGAAGATCGAGCCAACGCTGGCATAGGAGGTGCCGATGATGCCGGTGGAAGTGTCGATAGCGCCGGACGTAGTCATGCCGAACAGCACGTTGCCGTTCGATGCATCGTTGAGGACATACTCCGTCGTCTTGACCGATACTTCGCCATTCGCATCACGCACGAAGGAGGAAACGACGCTCTTGGTCGTGTTGCCGGCGACCCAGTTCTCGCCGGAGAACGACGCGGACTGAGCGACACTCAGAAGCTGCTGCTGGAGCTGCGAAATCTCGTCCTGAATCTTCGTTTTGTCGACGCCCTTTTCCGTGGCTGCTACGATCTTCGCCTTGATTTCGGTGACGATGTCGATCGCACTGTCCAGCGCGGAATAGGCGGTATCAACCTTGGCGGCGCCGAGACCGAGGGCGTCAGAAACAGCGGAAAGAGCCTTGTTGTCCGAGCGCATGGTCGTCGCGATCGACCAGTATGCGGCGTTGTCCTTGGCTTCGGCGACGCGGTATCCAGAGGAAACGCGGCCCTGGGTGGATTCGAGGTTGCTGTTGATACCGCGCAATGTCTGCAATGCGGACATAGCCGCGACGTTGGTCAAAATGCTCGTCATGAAAAGATCGCCCCTTGATGGCAAATATTTGAAAGGGACATTCCGGTTCGCCACCGGGAACGGCAATCAGCGTCATGCCTGCTAACCGATTCTTAAGCTTGGTTAACATTGCGTTGACCGCAAAAGACACCAGTTTGGTTAATGAAAAGTTAACGAACGAAAAAAGCCGCGCTCCCGAGAGCGCGGCCTTGGATCGAAGCCGCCGGAAATCCCGGCGGCGCAGGTCTTTTCGAGCGCCGTGGGGCGCTTCGATTGTTAGCTGCGGAACAGCGTGAGGATGTTCTGCGAAGAGGAGTTGGCGATCGACAGCGACTGAACTGCCAGCTGCTGCTGCGTCTGCAGGGCGCTGAGCTTGGAAGATTCTTCTTCCATGTCAGCGTCAACCAGACGGCCGATGCCGGAGTCGATCGAGTCGCTCAGCGACGAAACGAAGTCCGTCTGGATGTCGACGCGCTTCTGCAGCGAACCGAGCTGCGAACCGAGGGTCGTCATCGACTTCAGAGC
The DNA here is from genome assembly GCA_900471485.1 of Hyphomicrobiales bacterium. GTDB lineage: Bacteria > Pseudomonadota > Alphaproteobacteria > Rhizobiales > Rhizobiaceae > Rhizobium. The sequence continues at coordinate 195 of UCEU01000005.1, read as the reverse complement.
CGATTCAACGTCCGTGAGCAGGTTGTCGATGTCGCCCTGCGTCGTGTTGGCGCCGATCGTGAAGCCGTAGATCGACTTGCTGGAAGCTGTGCCGGCGCTGCCGAGGATACCACCGCTGGTGGTTTCGTTGAACAGAACGTTGGTGCCGGTCAGCTTGTAGTCGGTGGTCTTGATCGAAACCGTGCCGTCGGTGCC
>UCEU01000035.1 GCA_900471485.1 Hyphomicrobiales bacterium | reverse complement strand
ATTCCACGGCAAGACCTCGCGATTATTAACTTCCCCAGTCTCGTCCCATCCCCACAAACACACCAAAACCCCACGCCGCCCAAGGACCCGTGGTTCCACCATGCACTGCACTTCAACTCGGACGGGGCGCTGGAAACCACCGCGATTGAGTAAGTAGATTATGGTGCCTTCCAGCACCCCGTTCGGCGGTTTATGAACGCAACTCCGGTCTCTCTGCAGCCGTCTTTCAAACTTCGCGACGGCGTTGTGTGCCTCACAGGCACGTCCAGGGCACTTCAACGGACAGCGCGCGCAAGCGCGATAGTCCGCCAGCCCCGGAGGGAGACCATTTTCTGCGAACCCCGAATGAGAGAGCTTGCGTCCTCCTCAAACACCCGGCGCCGATCCCGCCTCGCCGGCACGCCTGCCGGTGTATCCGATGACGGGACGAGGCAAGTCTAAGGCCGGCAATGCAGAGCGGGGACAATCGGGCGGGATATTTCGGCCAAGCCGTTGATTGTCTTCGATAGAGGTCGGCACAGCGTCCTCGCGTCCGGCGTGACGGGCGGGCTCAGGTGACCGAAAAACGCGCCTCGGCGAGGTCGGTCTCGCGCACCAGCTTCTTCATCAGGTCCTCGGAGAGCTTGCGGCCCTTGGCGAGGCGGAAGAATTCGGCGCGTTCGGCCTGGACGCCGGCGAGGCGGAGCCTGCGTTCGATCTCGTCGATGCGGCGGGCGAGCTCGGCGTCGTCGCCGGTCTTCGAGCGGCCGTCGATGCGCTGGCGGTAGAAGTCCATCAGGCGGGCGCCGGCGTCGGCATAGATGTCGGCATCGGCGCGGCCTTCGCCCATGTCGTGCTGCATGGCCTCGATGGCGCGGATCGCGGCCTCCGCACCCTTGATGCGGGCCTCGTCTTCCTGGCGCTGCGAGGAGGGTTCGGGCGGGATTTCCAGGTTCTTCAACAGGAAGGGCAGGCCGATGCTGGCGGCCACAAGCGAGACGATGATAACGCCGGCGGCGAGGAAGATGGCGAGGTCGCGGCCCGGGAAGGGCGAGCCATCGCCCATGGTCAGAGGGAGCGTCAGGACACCGGCAAGGGTGATGGCGCCGCGCGCGCCGGCAAGCGAGGTGGCAGCCACCAGGCGCCAGCTCGGCCGCTTGAACGCGATGCCGCTGCGGGCCGCGCGATAGAGCGTGAAGCGCAGCGATATCCAGACCCAGACGAAGCGAAGGACGGCGAGCGCCAGATTGATGGCGACGACGTAGACGATCAGCCAGAGCGGGTCGTAATGGCCTGTCTCGCGGACGATATGGATGGCGCTGGCAGCGATCTGCGGCAACTGCTCGCCGAGCAGCACGAAGATGATGCCGTTCATGGCGAACTGCACCGTGTCCCATACGGCGTTACGGCGCACGCGCGTCATGCCGGAAGCGCGGCCGCTGCGCTCGCCGAAGCTCATGGTGACGCCGGCGGCAACGGCGGCGAGGATGCCCGAGCAATGCAGATGTTCGGCGACCAGATAGGCGGCGAAGGGGATGAGCAGGCTGATCAGGATCTGCGAGCCGGTTTCCTCGCCGAGCCGGCGCGTGAGGATGCGCTGCAGCTGCATGACGGCCCAGGTGAGGGCGACGCCGATGACGATGCCGCCGATCGCGACCCAGAAGAAGGTGCCGACGGCGTCGACGAGCGAGAAGGTGCCGGTCAGCGCGGCGGCGACGGCGAAGCGCATGCAGACGAGGCCGGAGGCGTCGTTGAGCAGCGATTCCCCTTCGAGAATGTGCATCAGCCGGTGCGGGATCGGCACGCGGGCGGCGATCGCCGAGACCGCGATCGGATCGGTGGGCGAGACGACGGCGGCGAGCGCGAAGGCGACGGCGAGCGGCATGGAGGGGATGAGGAGATGCACCAGGAGGCCGACGCCGAGCACGGTGAAGACGACGAGGCCGAGCGCCAGCTCGAGGATGACGCCCTTGTCGCGCAGCAGGCCCTCCTTGGGAATGCGCCAGCCATCGAGGAACAGAAGCGGCGGCAGGAAAAGCAGGAAGAAGAGATCCGGATCGAGATTGACGCCGAGATCGGCGACGGAGGCAACGGCGGCGCCGAGCGCGATCTGCACGATCGGCTGCGGGACGGGAATGGGCGACAGCCGCGTGAGGGTTCCGCTGACGACCACGGCGCTGAGCAGGAGCAACGAGACGCTGATGCTTTCCATGGTGTGGCCGATCCCTTCCTCTTTGTCGCGGATGGATTCGGTTTTGCGGTGTTTTGCGCGGCGAGGCAACCTTGGCGGACGATCTTTCGTCGGTGCGCGACGATTTGGAACCTACGCGTATCCAGCGTCAAGTCATTGAGAAGTCTGGATGCGGCGGTCGCGACTGGGCCTGATCACATAAAATCGGCGGCTGTTCCGGCTCCCCCGGCGGAGCCGTGTCAGACGCGTGCCAGGCGATCGTATCAGGCGGTCTGGATGTCTTCGCTGCCGCTATCTGCGGCCGGCGAGGTGCCGTAGGTGTTCTGGTAGGCGCGCAGTGCCGTCTGCATGTCGGTGAGGACTTCGGCGATGATCTCTTCGTCGCCGCCATCGGCGCTCGCTGCGATCTTGGACGGATCGGCGGAGAGAACTTCATCCGATGTCAGCTTGCCGTCGCCATTGGTGTCGAGCGTGGCGAGCAGGCCCTTGTCGTCGTCGGAACCGTCGTCACTTGTGTCGTCGCTGCTGTCGGACTGCTGGATCTGCAGCATCATCGACAGGATATCGGCGGCGATCTTCTGGGTGACGCTGGCGCTGTCGGAGCCGGACGCGGTGCTGGTCGAGGACTTCGTCGTGGTGGAGGTGGTGTTGGCGGCGGCCAGTTCGTCGGCGGAAATGATGCCGTCGCCGTTCTTGTCGAGGCTGGAAATATAGGCGGACGAGCTGCTGCTGCCCAGGGAGGAAACACTGGTCACTTGAATCTCCTTTGCGAGTTCATCGTGAAAGCCGCCTTTCATGGGCGGACGCAAAGGGGCTAAGATGATTTGCGGGCGGCGTCAAAAGGGCAATGTTGTGATGAATTTCAGCCGATTGACCGGGGTACGGGAGCGGGATTAGGGTTTCGTTTACCGTTGTCGCGTGTGTCGATTCGCGCTGGATGCCTGTGGGCGTCGTCGTCGGCCGGAGTGCGGTAGGCGTGTCTGATCGGCCGGGCGCTATAGCGGGAAAACCCGTGGCAACGCCTTTCCTGGTGTCCACTCATGTCCAGCACGCGGCGGGCTTGGCAGATAGTCGGGACAAGCCCGACTATGACGCCGAGAGCGGGGTTGCGGCGGCGCCAAGCATCAGGTCACGCCGCCAAGCATCCAGTCCGCAGCCGCCAAGTATTTGTTTCCGCGACGAAATCTCCACGCGCGACGTCATCCTCGGCCATCGTGCCGAGGATCTAAGCACGTTGCCGGGAATTCAACGGTGCTGTGGGCGGTTCAGGGGCAGCGGACACCCGCAGCGCCGTGTTGCCCAGTGTCCACTCACGTCCAGCAAGCGGCCGGCTTGGTAGATAGCCGGGACAAGCCCGACTATGACGCCTAGAGTGGGGTGGCCATGCCGCTAGGTAGTAAGCCGCGACCGCGACGTCGAAGGTGGAGTGCCGCAGCCGCCATCGCCTCTCAATCCCCGTGGGTTTCGTGGAAATCGGCCTGGCCGCGCTTCCAGTAGCCGGCGGCCTTGATCCAGGCCTTGGGGTGCTGGTGCTCGTCGACGATGATGGCGCGCAGGCGCTTGGCGGTGACCGTTTCGCAGGCGATCCAGACGTAGCCGTCGCCGGCGGGGAGCGAGAGGTCGCGCAACGCCTTGTCGAGGTTGTCGGTGGTGCCTGATGGCTCCGCGCCGCGATGCAGCCAGGTGACGGCGAGATCGGCCTTGCTGGCAAGAGCCTGTTCCTCCTCGGGGCCGGCGACTTCGGCGACGACGATCGCCTTGGCGCCTTCAGGCAGTTCCTCGAGGCGGCGGCCGATGGCGGGAAGGGCGGTTTCGTCGCCGACGAGCACATACCAGTCGAAATCGGTGGAGACGACGAAGGAGCCGCGCGGGCCGCCGAGGCCGAGCTTGTCGCCGGGTCTGGCATTGAGCGCCCATTCGGTCGCTGGGCCTGCCTCGTGCAGCGCGAAGTCGATATCGAGTTCTCCGGCCACGGGGTCATAGCGGCGGGGCGTGTAGTCGCGCAGCGACGGGCGGTTTTCCGGGTCGATCAGCAGCTTGCCCTCAGGGCCCATCTCCGGGAAAGCCGGCTCCTCGCCGGGGCGTGGCACGAGGATCTTGACGTGATCGTCATGGCCGAGGCTGACGAAGCCTTCGAGATCGGCGCCCTCGAGCGTGACGCGCAGCATTTGCGGCGTGACGTATTCGGCGCGGCGTACGGTGAGCACGCGGCGCTTCAGTTCATGGCGGACGCGTTCGATCAGGTGGCGCTTTTCGGTGGGGGATGGCGTGGTGTTTGCCGTCATACTTGGTTCCTTGTAGAGAACCGGGACGCTCATGACGCAGGCACGCCGCGCCGCTCGCACCCCGGGTTCGGGTTCGATCAGCGCGTTGGTTGACGTTAACGCTTACGTGCGGCGCCGCTCTCACGGAGCGGATGCGGCAGATGTGCCCTTTCCTAGCCGGGGCCGGCGGGACTGGCAAGACGAAAACATGATATTTTAGTGAAGCTTTTGTAATCTTCGGCCGCTCTTGCCGTTTCGCGCGATTTCTGCCTTGCTTGACGGGAGAGGTTCAACCGAAAGCCAGAGCCATGCCCGAGCCGGATCCGGAAGAGAAGATCGACGCCACCTTCCGCAACGGCTCGCTGACCGCCGCCGGCATCATCCTCGGCTTCTGCCTCACCTTCATCAGCCGCTGGGTCTCCAACCCGAACGACTGGAGCCGGATCGACATCGTGCCGATGCTGCTGCTCGTCGTCGGCATCGGCCTGCAGGTGAAGGTCTTCGCCGATCTGCTCGCGCGGGATTCGCTGATCGCCGCCAAATACGACCGCTCGCGGCGGCTGTTTCTGATCGGGCTCACGATCGTGGCGGCGGGGATCGGGCTGGCGCTGCTCAACGATATATTGGGGCTGGGGTCGATGCCGATCTTGGGGTGAGGGGTCGTGTTGCTTGGTGCCCAGCCGTGCCGCATTGCCATCGCCAAAGCGGAGGAAGTTAACTCAACGTTCTGTCAATCATCTGGATGATTTTCTTTGCTTGTTAGTCTTTCGATAGCGGATTCCAAAGTGAATCTTCTGAAAAGTCTGTTGTGATCCAAAACTTTATGGATACGCGCGCTTCGATATGGTGAATTGTGTCTACCCAGAATTGTGATTCTCTGCGCGGGCTATTGGAATGATTGGAAAAATTCGCATACGCAACTTTAGATCGATTTCGGATCTCTCTATTGATCCCGCTGATCTCAGTATTCTCATCGGCAAAAATGATACGGGGAAAAGTAACATTCTTCGTGCTTTGAATCTGTTCTTTAATGACCAAACAGACTTCCGCCAGGCATTCGACTTCAGCAGAGATTTCTCTACGCAAGCCAAAACCGGGCAAGGTAAGGCGCCTGAGATACGCATCGATCTTCAGCTTGCAATCCCAAGTAACTATCAGTTTCCTGAAAATGCTCGCGCAATAGAATGGACGCGTCGTTGGAGGTCGAATTAGGTAATAACTGAGGATCCTGTATTTATACTTAAAGGAAACAAGAAGGAGAATCTTAGTGGAAGATCCAAGCTTTGGACGTACCTGAACAACATAGATTATCATTATATTCCAGCCCTGAAGGGTAAGGAGTATTTTTCAGAATTGCTTTCTGATATCTATGATGTTCTCTCTGACGTTTCCGAGGAAGACTTGGTGTCTGCGTCCAAGTCGCTTCAGGATCAGGTTGAGCTTATTCTTGGCGACGTCGCCGCAGAACTCAGAGAAGTGCTCCAGAGCAATAGCATTCCTAAGCTCCCACAAAACCTTCGTTCAATATTCCGGCTCATTCAATTTGAGTCGGAGGGTATTGATCTTGACCGACGCGGAGACGGTATTCGGGTGAGGCACGTTCCTAGCCTGATGAAGTTCCTTTGCGATCTAAAATCCACCCGCTCTGGTCATTATCAGACTTTCCATGTCTGGGGATTTGAGGAGCCGGAGAATAGCGTTGATTTCATATCTGCCTTTGAACTTCGCGAGCAAATTCTGACGATAGCCAAGAAACGCGATTTTCAAATATTCATGTCGACCCACTCTCCCGTGTTTTTTAAGCTGGAGGAACATGAGAAAGCGGCAACTTTTTTCTTTCAGAAACGAGAGGGGGCCACGACGCTCTCGAATGTGGAAGGCGACATTTCCGATGAGATGGGCGTTCTCCGTGTGGTTTCGCCATACGTGGAGGAAAGTCTGTCGTATGTGTCAGAGCTTAAAGCGAAAATTGAAGAGTTAAATAAAAAGCTCGATAGGGATGTGATCGATCCATCGCAGAAGGTTGTGTTTGTTGAAGGTGACACAGACGTACAGATTTTGACCTTAGCTAAAGACAAATTTTCCTCGTTCGAGGATGTACGTTTTGTATCAAGTATCGCCGATGGATATTCATCTGCGAATGCCGTAGCAGATAATGTTGTGGCATGGCATCACCTTCAGAAAAGCCGCGATTCATCGCAGAAGGTTATCGGTGTCGGAATTGTCGATCGCGATCGAGCTGGAGAAGTCGCTAAGGCAGCATTTGCCAACAAGATGAGCTCCGAAAAGTCCCTAAATTCTCGTTTGGTGTTCTTTCAACCAACGGCGGCGATGGCCAAGGAAAGTGTGGCTATCGGCTTTAAGCCTCACCCCAGTCTTGAGAGCTTTGCGCCAATTGAAGTGTGGAAAGTCGCTCAGTCTAAAGGCTGGTTAGAGCAAAAATCCCCAGAGGTCGTGTTAGAAAATGCCGTAGCAAATCTTAAGCGTTCGATAATCGATGACGGAATTAAGTCATTGTTCGATCGAGATGATCTCGCTCTTCTCCCCCATCTCTACGATGTGAAGATGGAGAGGAAGCGGCAGTTCTGCGAAGCGTTTACCGCTGCAATCAAACAAGACGAGAAGCTAAAGTCTAATTTCGACGCTACATTTCAAGCCATAAAATCCGCGTTCGGTGGCGCGATGAGTTGATGCTGTTGTTCAAACCGCCTCGACAAACCCGTCAAGCACCCGCTTCTCACCGGCGCGGTCGAAGGCGATCGTCAGTTTGTTGCCTTCGATGGCGGTGATGTTGCCGTTGCCGAACTTCATGTGGAAGACGCGGTCGCCGATGGTGAATTTCGAGGGTTGGGCGGCGGTCGATTTGGCGACAAGTTCGCCTTCGATGGTGCGGCCCTTGGGGCCGGCCTCGCCGTAGCCGATGCGCTCGACCGAATGGCCGGAGCGGGAGCCCCAGTTGTCGCGGGTGGCGTCGTTGCGGTTCTGCTGGGCGCGCTTCCAGCCGGGGGTGGAATAGCTGTTGGCGAAGGGCTCGGCCTTGTCGAAGCGCGACTGGCCGTAGCCGCCGCGGCCGTAACCGCCGTAGCTCTGCTCGACTTCGGCGACCTCGACATGGGTGTCGGGCAGTTCGTCGAGGAAGCGCGAGGGGATGGTCGATTGCCACAGGCCGTGGATGCGGCGGTTGGAGACGAACCAGATGTGGCAGCGGCGCTTGGCGCGGGTCAGCCCCACATAGGCGAGGCGACGTTCTTCCTCGAGGCCGGCACGGCCGGTCTCGTCGAGCGAGCGCTGATGCGGGAAGAGGCCTTCTTCCCAGCCGGGCAGGAAGACGGTCTCGAATTCGAGGCCCTTGGCCGAGTGCAGTGTCATGATCGAGACGGCGTCGAGATTCTCGTTCTGCTCGGCGTCCATGACCAGCGAGACGTGCTCGAGGAACCCGCGCATGGACTCGAAGCTCTCCATCGAGCGGATGAGTTCCTTCAGGTTGTCGAGGCGGGCGGGGGCGTCGGCGGTCTTGTCGGCCTTCCACATGTCGGTATAGCCGGACTCTTCGAGGATCTGCTCGGCGAGCTCGGTATGTGATGTGTTTTCAAGCCTTTCCTGCCATCTGCGAAAAGATTGAATCACGTCGAACAACGCCTTGCGGGCCTTCGGCTTCAGCTCGTCGGTCTCGATCATGTCGGCGGCTGCCGCCAGCATCGGGATGTCGCGGGCACGCGCATAATCGTGCAGCGCGCGTACGGTCGTGTCGCCGAGGCCGCGCTTGGGGGTGTTGATGATGCGCTCGAAGGCGAGGTCGTCGGCCGGCTGGGCGACGAGGCGGAAATAGGCCATGGCATCGCGGATTTCGAGGCGCTCGTAGAAGCGCGGGCCGCCGATGACGCGGTAGTTGAGGCCGAGCGTCACGAAGCGGTCTTCGAACTCGCGCATCTGGAAGGAGGCGCGCACGAGGATCGCGATATCGTTCAGCTTGTGCTGGTTGCGCTGCAGCTGCTCGATCTCGTCGCCGATGGCGCGGGCTTCTTCTTCCGAATCCCAGGAAGCGTGGACCTGCACCTTGATATCATCAGGGTCACGGCGGTCGGTGAACAGCGTCTTGCCGAGGCGACCTTCATTATGCGTGATCAGGTGCGCTGCGGCGCCCAGGATATGGGCGGTCGAGCGGTAATTGCGCTCGAGCTTGATCACCTTGGCGCCGGGGAAATCCTTCTCGAAGCGCAGGATGTTGTCCACTTCGGCGCCGCGCCAGCCATAGATCGACTGGTCGTCGTCGCCGACGCAGCAGACATTCTGCGGTTCGCCCTTGGGGCGCTGGGCAAGCAGGCGCAGCCACATGTACTGCGCGGTGTTGGTGTCCTGATACTCGTCGACAAGGATATAGCGGAATCGCTGGTGGTATTCCTTGAGCAGATCGGGCGTCTTCCGGAAGATCGCGATCGGATGCATCAACAGGTCGCCGAAATCGCAGGCGTTCAGCGTCGAGAGGCGCTGCTGGTAGGCGAAGTAGAGTTCGCGACCCTTGCCGTTGGCGAACGCACGCGCGTCGCCCTCGGGGATGTCGGCGGGGCCCAGCCCCTTGTTCTTCCAGGTGTCGATCATGCCGGCGAACTGCTTGGCCGGCCAGCGCTTGTCGTCGAGGCCTTCGGCCTGGATCAGCTGCTTGACGAGGCGCACGACGTCGTCGGTGTCGAGAATGGTGAAATCGGAACGCAGGTTGACGAGCTCGGCGTGGCGGCGCAGCAGCTTGACGCCGATCGAGTGGAAGGTGCCGAGCCATGGCATGCCCTCGACCGCGCCGCCGACCAGATGGGCGATACGCTCCTTCATCTCGCGGGCGGCCTTGTTAGTGAAGGTCACGGCGAGGATCTGCGAGGGGAAGGCGCGGTTGGTGTTCAATATATGGGCGATGCGGGTGGTCAGCACGCGCGTCTTGCCGGTGCCGGCGCCGGCGAGCACGAGGACCGGGCCTTCCAGCGTTTCGACGGCTTCCGTCTGCTCGGGATTGAGGCCATCGAGATAATCCGGCCGCTCCCGAGCGCCGCCACGGGCGGCCATGGCGCGGGCGGCGAGACCTCCACCTGTCGGGGCTCCTCGTGCGGGAGCTGCGGGGGCTTGCGGCTTGCGCGGCGCTTCGCCCGGCTCCTCGTCGAAGAAGGGCATATCGTCGAAACTATTGCTCATGCCGCGTAATGTAGTGATTCGGATCGGAAAGACCAGAAAAGATGTTCTGGTTTTGGTCCCGGTCCACGGGATGTTGGGTGTTGCGGGGCGCGGGCTGGTGGCGGTCGGCGACCCCACGTGTCCATTCACGTCGAGCAAGGCGAGGGCTTGGCAGGTCCTCGGGACAAGCCCGAGGACGACGGTGAAGTGTGGAGTCACCCCTTGATGAACGCAAGCACATCCGCGTTGAAGCGTTCCGGCTCCAGCTGGGCGAGGCCGTGGGCGCTGCCTTCGTAGACCTTGAGGATCGCGCCCTTTACGATCTTGGAGGACTTGTAGGCGGCGGCGACGATGGGGACGATCTGGTCGTCGTCGCCGTGGATGAACAGCGTCGGCTTGTCGATCTTGCGCAGGTCGTCGGTGTAGTCGACCTCGGAGAATTCGCGGATGCAGTCATATGCGCCCTTGATCCCGCCGGCCATGCCCATCAGCCAGAAGGTCTCGCGCAGGCCTTCGTTGATCTTGGCGTTGTTGCGGTTGAAGCCGTAGAAGGGCATCGAGAGGTCGCGGAAATATTGCGAGCGGTCGAGCGCGGTGCCCTTGCGAATGCCGTCGAAGACGTCTCGCGGCAGGCCTTCCGGGTTGGCGTCGGTTTTCAGCATCAGCGGCGGGACGGCGCCGACCAGCACCACCTTGGCGACGCGGGTGGTGCCGTGGCGGCCGAGATAGTGGGCGACTTCGCCGCCGCCGGTGGAGTGGCCGATCATGATCAGGTTCTTGAGGTCGAGCTTTTCGATCAGTTCGGCCAGATCGTCGGCATACTGGTCCATGTCGTTGCCGTCCCATGTCTGGGCGGACTTGCCGTGGCTGCGGCGGTCATGAGCGATGACGCGGTAGCCGTTCTGGCCGAAGAACAGCATCTGCGCTTCCCAGGCATCGCCGGCCAGCGGCCAGCCGTGGGAAAACAGGATCGGCTGGCCGGTGCCCCAATCGTTGTAGAAAATCGTCGTTCCGTCCTTGGTCGTGATCTCAGGCATTCTGGTCATCCTTTTGCTAACGATGAATGGAGCCGAAGCGGCGCTGCACGGGGTAGGGAATGCTGTGGCAGGCGGGAATTGCGGCAGGCGAGACGATGAAAAATTCAAAAGAAGCTATGTGCCGCGTTGAGCGGAATTTTCCAGTCGAGTTCGAAACAACGGCAGTGGGCGTGTTTCGGGCAAATATCAACGGCGCCGATTACAATTTCGTGATGTCGAAATGATATTACAATTCTGTAATGCGCAGGCAATTCCCTTGCCGCAAATCTGTAAAGAGGGGATATTAATGCGGATATGCGGCGATTTGCCCGTAACGCCTCTTTCGATTGACCCTGGACACCCTCGTGTTTCTCCCGGAGACGTGCATGCCATTTTGGAAACAGTTCACTCTTTGTCTAGTTCTTATTGCAGCCGGCTTCGCCGGTTGGTTTTTTCTTGCGCCCGGAGCAGCCGATACGCTGCGCAATGCGGGTGTTCCCGAAAGTCTCGTCGGCAAGGCCGTTCAGCCCACGGAAACCGCGGCGCGGTCCGAGGGGCAGGCCGGCGGCGGTCAGTCACAGGGAGCTCACGCCGGTAACGGCGGCGGCCGCAACAATTCCGTCCTGGTCGTGACGCAGGCGGTCATTCCCGGTGTCGTCAACGACCGGCTGAACGCCATCGGCACGGGCGATGCCATCCGCTCCGTCGTGGTCACGCCGCAGGCGAGCGGCATCGTGCGTGAAATCCTCATCAAGTCGGGCGAGATGGTCAAGAAGGGCCAGGTTCTCGCCAAGCTCGACAGCGAGGAGCAGGTGATCGCCAAGGGGCAGGCGAAAGTGGCGCTGAAGTCAGCCGTCGAGAAATCCAGCCTCTACCACAACATCAAGTCCAGCGTGTCGCGCATGGACGTGTTCGATTCCGAGATCGCCGAGCAGGGGGCGCGGCTGCAGCTGCAGGCCGCCGACCTCAATCTCGAGCGCCGTAACATCGTGGCGCCGATCGACGGGATCGTCGGGATCATGCCGATCAACATCGGCGACAACGTCTCGACGTCCACGCCGATCGTGACGCTCGACGACCGGACGGAAATCCTGGTCGATTACTGGGTGCCGGAACGCTTCGCCAATTCGGTCAAGGTTGGCCAGGCGGTCGAGGCGACCTCCGTGGCGCGGCCCGGGCAGGTGTTCTCGGGCGCGGTGGAATCCATCGACAACCGCATCGATCCGGCCAGCCGTACGCTCAGGATGCGTGCGCGCATCAACAACGCATCGGACGAGCTGAGGGCGGGGATGTCGTTCAGCGTCGGCATGCGCTTCGAGGGCAACCAGTATCCGGCGGTCGATCCGCAATCGGTGCAGTGGGATTCGCAGGGTTCCTTCGTCTGGCGCGTGGAAGACAAGAAGTCGCACAAGGTCCGGGTCAGCATCGTGCAGCGCAATCCCGACTTCGTGCTCGTCAAGGGCAACCTCAACGATGGCGACCTGATCGTGACGCAGGGGCTGCAGCGCGTCCGCGAAGGCGGCGCGGTTCGCTCCGACGGCGAACGCGTGGCAAGCGCGGAGCCGGCGACATGAGCAACAACGTCACCGAAATCCACGACCCCACCTCGCACGATACGCCGCGCGGCAAACAGACCTTCACGGCGCTGTTCGTGCGCCGGCCGATCCTGGCGCTGGTGTTCAACACGCTGATGATCGTGGCGGGTCTCGCCGCCTATGTCGGCATCGAAGTGCGCGAACTGCCCGATGTCGACCGGCCGGTGGTCACCGTTCGAACCACCTTCGACGGCGCTTCGCCGCAGACGATCGACCAGGAAGTCACCAAGGTGATCGAGGGGGCCGCAGCGCGTGTCAGCGGCCTGAAATCCATCTCCTCCAGCTCGCAGTTCGGCCAAAGCCGCGTGACGCTGGAATTCTCCGACAGCGTCGATCTGGCGGTGGCCGCCAACGACGTTCGCGACGCGATCGGGCGCATCACCGACCGGCTGCCCGACGATGCGGACGCACCGCAGATCGTCAAGGCGGATTCGGACTCGCAGCCGATCATGCGGCTCGCCGTCACCTCCACCACGCTCAGCATGGACGACCTGACGCTGCTCGTCGAAAACGAGGTGATCGACAGGCTTGCCTCGGTCGACGGCGTCGCCGACGTCGAGACCTATGGCGACCAGGAGAAGGTTTTCAGGGTCGACGTCGACCAGAGCGAGCTTGCCAGCCGTGGTCTGACGGTGGCCGATCTCACCAAGGCGCTATCGAGCGCCGCGCTCGACGTGCCGGCCGGATCGCTGAAGAGCCCGACGCAGAACATCGTGGTGCGCGCCACCGCGAGCCTGCAGAAGCCCGAGGATTTCGCCAATGTGATGCTGCAGGACCGCGTGCGGCTCGGCGACGTGGCGACGGTGACGCTCGGGCCGCGCGACGGCCAGACGGCGCTGCGATCGAGCGGCGTGCCCGGCATCGGCCTCGGCGTGATCCGCCAGGCGCAGTCGAACACGCTCAACATCTCGAACGGCATCAAGGCCGCCGTCGAGCAGCTGTCGAAGACGCTGCCCGAGGGGACGAAGATCGCCATCACCAGCGACGACGCCGTGTTCATCCAGGGTGCCATCCACGAAGTGGTGCTGGCGCTGATCCTGGCGGCTGTCATCGTCACGGCCGTGATCTATCTGTTCCTGCGCGACTGGCGGGCGACGATCATCCCGGCGGTGAGCATGCCGGTGGCGCTGATCGGGACGCTGGCGGCGATCTATCTCGTCGGCTTTTCCATCAACATCCTGACGCTCCTGGCGATCGTGCTGGCGACGGGCCTCGTCGTCGACGACGCGATCGTGGTGCTGGAAAACATCGTGCGCCGCCGCTCCGAGGGCATGGGGCCGCGCGCGGCCGCGGTGCTCGGAACCCGCGAGGTGTTCTTCGCCGTCATCGCGACAACGGCGACGCTGGCGGCGGTGTTCATCCCGCTGTCCTTCCTGCCGGGGCAGGTGGGAGGACTGTTTCGCGAATTCGGTTTCGTGCTGGCATTCTCGGTCGGGTTGTCGTCGATCGTGGCACTGACGCTCTGCCCGGTGCTGGCGTCGCGCATGCTGACGCGCGACATGTCCCATGACGACCACGGGGCGCTCGGACGCTTCGGCGATGCTTTCGCCGACGCCTACAAATGGGGCCTGCAGCGCTGCCTCAACGCGCCGCTCGTCGTGATCGTGTTCTCGGTGATCTTCTCGGGCGCGGCCGTCATGGCGTTCTCGATGGTCAAGAGCGAGCTGACGCCGGATGAGGACCGGGCGATGGTGATGATGCGGCTGACGACGCCGCAGGGCTCCAGCCTGGAATATACCCGCGACAAGATGCAGCTGGTCGAGGAATACCTGCAGCCGCTAGTCGACAGCGGCGATATCCGCAACGTCTTCTCGATCTCCGGCCAGGGCGGCCAGGCAAACAGCGGCTTCATGGTGCTGACGCTGGCGCCGTGGGACGAGCGCCACCGCACGCAGGCGGAGATCGTCGGCGATATCAACCGGGCGGCGTTCAAGGTGCCGGCGCTGCGAGGGAACGTGTTCCAGTCGAACAGCCTACGTATCCGCGGCGCCGGCAACGGCGTGCAGATGGCACTGATCGGCAGCGACTACGATGCGCTGACGGCGTCGGCGATCAAGCTGGTGCAGGCGCTCGACGCGACCGGCCGGTATGATACGCCGCGGCTCGCCAACGAGCCGACGCAGGCGCAGGTCTCGGTCTCGATCGACCGCGAGCGGGCCTCCGATCTCGGCATCGACATCACCGGTCTTTCGACCGCCATCCAGTCGCTGCTGGAAGGACGCTCGGTGGTCGACGTCTTCGTCAAGGGCGAGGCCTATCCTGTGCTCCTGACCTCGAATACGCGGCCGCTTGATGATCCGACCGATCTCGAAAATGTCTTCCTGAAGACGGGCGACGGCAAGATCGTGCCGATGTCGGTCATCGCTTCGCTGGAAGAGGGGGCAGTCGCCCCGCAGCTGAACCGCGAGCAGCAGCTGGCATCCGTCGCGATCACGGCGGGTCTCAAGGACGGCATGCCGCTTGGCAATGCGGTGAAGGAAGTGACCGAGATCGCCGGGCCGCTCTTGTCTGCGGGAACGCGGCTGATGCCGCTCGCCGAAGCCGCGACGCTGGAGGAGAACTCCAACGGCATGGTGCTGACCTTCGGCTTCGCCATCGTCATCATCTTCCTGGTTCTGGCGGCGCAGTTCGAGAGCGTGCTGTCGTCTGTCATCATCATGTCGACGGTACCGCTGGGTCTTGCCTGCGCGGTCTTCGCCCTCGTGATCACCGGATCCAGCCTCAACATCTACAGCCAGATCGGCCTGGTGCTGCTGGTCGGCGTCATGGCCAAGAACGGCATCCTGATCGTCGAGTTCGCAAACCAGCTTCGCGATCACGGCGAGGACGTGCGCACGGCGATCGAGAAGGCCTGCGAGCTGCGCCTGCGGCCGGTCATGATGACGATGATCGCCACCATTCTCGGCGGCGTGCCGCTGGTCTTCGCGCACGGCGCGGGCGCGGAAGCCCGCGTGGCGCTCGGCTGGGTCATCGTCGGCGGGCTCGGCTTCGCGACGCTGGTGACGCTGTTCATCACGCCGGTGGCCTACCTGCTGATCGCCCGCTTCGCCAATCCGCACGCGCATGAAGAAGCGCGCCTGCATGAGGAGATGGCGAACGCCTCGCAGCCGCAGCCTCGGCGCCTGGAAGCGGCCGAGTAACAAGACATGCGCGCATGCCGCGAAAATGCGGCTGCGCGTATAGTTTCCGCGAAGTTGCGAAACAAGATAAATAGCCTCTGAACTTTAGCTGTTTTTTAAGCATGACAAGTAATGATTGCGGTCAGTAACCAATAGGCCTTTCAGCGTTTCGGAAGGCCATTCCGCGCCGCGGTTGGCGCTCGCAAACATGAATGTTCGCGGTACTGGTTGATTTGTATCAGTTGCGTATTGTTGTGTTCGGAGTTTAGTATCCGTGAGTATTTATCGGCGCACCTCGGTGGATGCCGCGCTGTATGTATTGCGCGACATCGGTCGTGACATGTATCAAACCCAGAGGCAGGTCTCATCCGGCCTCAGGGTGCAGAAGGCATCCGATAATGGCGCCTACTGGGCCATCAGCTCGACGCTGAAGACGGACCAGAAGGCACAATCCGCCATCCGTGATGCGCTCGGACTGGCGGCAGCTACCATGGGCACGGCCTACGAGGCCGTCGACAGCGCCATCGACATCGTCAGCCAGATCAAGGCCAAGCTCGTCGCAGCCACGGAATCCGGCGTCGACAAGGACAAGATCAACAACGACATTACGCAATTGAAGGATCAGCTGCGCTCTGTCACCCAATCGGCGAGCTTCAACGGGGATAACTGGGTTACCATCAGCGATGGCGATGATCCGGCCAACCCGCGCGAGATCCCGGCTTCGTTCACGCGCTACTCCGACGGAACCGTGAAAATCGGTACTCTGAGCTATGAGGTCGATCTCGCGCCCGTCGGCGCGACCTCGTCGAAGGACGCGCGCTATCTGGTCGACGATCGCAGTGATGGCTCGGGCGAATACGGCGTGCTCACCTCGTCCTATTTCGCGACGGAGGCGGGGGCGTCGCAGGACTACGTCATGCTGGCGACCGCGGGGGATTCCAGCGGGCAGGTGGAGATCGGGGTTTCCAAGGATACGACCAACGACCAGGTCAACGAGATGGTCGCGGTGGTCGACAGGATGCTGGGGCAGATGACCACCGTCGGCTCGGCGTTCGGCGCGCTGGAGAAGCGGATCAGCCTGCAGAGCGATTTCGCGCAGGCGCTTGACGATTCATATGCGCGCGGGATCAGCCGCATGATCGATGCCGACATGGAGGAGCAATCGAGCCGGCTGAAGGCGCTGCAGACGCAGGAGCAGCTCGGCATCCAGTCGCTCAACATCGCCAATGCGAGCTACGATACGGTCCGGCAGCTCTTCCAGAACATCTGACGCGCATCGCAGTGATGTCACGGACGCCGGCTCAGGGAGCCGGCGTTTTCGTTTGACGGGTTCAGGACTGGGTACGCCGCGTGCCGATGCGCATGGCGGTCTCGACCGTCGACGAGACCGCGCCCTGTATCGACTTGACGAGCGCCTTGATGTGGCCGTCGCGGCGGGCGGAGCGGTCGAACCAGTAGCTCAGCGCCACGATCAGCAGCAGCAGGCCCGCTGTCAGCGTCAATGCCGACGAGGCCGTGGTCGGTTTGGCAGTGACGCAATAGAGGATCATGTTGCCGAAGCTGAAGGTGAAGAGGCTGGTGCGCCCGAGGAAGGCGAAGGCCTCGATCGATTTTCTCTTCTCCTCCGGCAGCGATTGCGTTGCAAGCACGGCGAAGGTCGTGACGGCGACGGCGCCCGCCATGCCCTCGGCGAAATAGAGCGGGTGGCTGTCCATGCGCATGGACATGTCGCCGAGCTGCCTGATGCCGTCGGTGACGGAGAAGGGGGCGGTTAGGGTGACGACAAGCGCCGCGGATGCCAGCAGCCAGAGGGGCCGCCGCGAGTTGGTCTCGGCCTTGCGGCCAAGCACGCGCGTCATGACCGCGCCGAAGCACATGCCTGCAATGACGAGGCTGGCGCCATGGAGGATGGAGGGACCGCCGAGCTTGGCGTGGCCGATGCCGAAGAGGAACATGGCGAGCCTGTCCGCTTCCGCCCCAAGCCCCGCATCGACGGGGCTGATGATGGCGCGGATCAAGGGATAGCAGGCGTGAACGAGAAGGGCAGCCGCGACCAGCGGCATCAGCCCGAAGCGGTTCCTCAGCCACAGGAGCAGCGGGGCGATGGCGAGCGCCACGGCGTAGAACTTCAGGATGTCGGTGAAGGGCGTGACGCCCAGGAGCATCATCGTGGCGATGGAGAATTTCAGGGAGTAGTTCTCGGCCGTGACATAGAGCACCGCGATCGAAAGACAGTAGAGCAGCCAGCATTGCACCGCGCGGGAAATCAGCCGCGCGGAGACCTTGCCTTGTTCGCCGGCGGCGAAACGGGGCAGGTAGACGATTTCGAGCATCGTACCGAACAGGAGGATGAAGGTGGGGGTGGCGAGCGCCATGACGACGCCGAGAACGTCGACAAGGGGGCCCGAAAAGAACTGGTCCATTTCCGCGACGACCCAGACGTGGCTGAGCATGGCGGCGCAAATCGCGAAAGATCGCGTTAAATCAATGCCTACTATTCGCAAGACGGATGGTTTCCCTTTGTCAGTGGTTCCCTCGGTCAGTGCCCTCAGAGCCGACATATGAAACAGCAAAGCGGAAAGTCCATGATTTGTGATCAAACTTCGCGTCTGGTGCGATATCCCGGAGCAGTGTGAAAAGAACCGGGAAGACCCCGATCGAGCCCCACAAATGGCGTTTTTGGCTGGCGAAGCTGTCTGGATGTAACGTCGCCTCGCTACACTTCAGCGGTGGCGGCGGCGCAAGCATTCCTTATGTGTTGAACCTGTGCGTTAAATACTCCCGACGTGACGATTCGCGATTGTGCTCGCTCCGTCTCCGGTTTTGTTGAGGGCCTTGATTTGTCGGATATACATCTTCGGGGCGGTGCCGTGTTTCGGGTCGGCTGGCTTGCTTTGCTTGTCGTGGCGGCAATCGCGATCAGTGTCTTCGTATTTTACGGCACGAGCGAGAACAGACATTCGCAAGTATATGAGATCGCGCCGAAGACGCGGATCGTGTCTCCTGTCGAGTGATACTCGGGACTTGGATATGGAGACCGGTCGCACGAGAAGAAATGAGACGTTGCTTGTATGCGATTGCTTTGAAGGCGGCGCGCGGTCGGCGTTGCTACTAGCGATCCGGGAGGCGGCCGACCGCTGCCAGTCTGTGTCCGATGTTCCGCACGGCCTCAGCATTTTTTCGTTTTTAGGCTGCCGCGAGCAAAGCCTTCATTTTGTTGCCGCATTCCTTAATACTGGTCGCATCAGCTAAAGAACCGGAGACTCGCCTGTCCATGATCAAGAAATTCATACTTCTGGCCGTTGCCGCGACCTATCTCAGCGCCTGCACCACGACCGACCCCTATACAGGCGAGCAGAAGATGTCGAACACCTCGGGCGGCGCGCTGCTCGGCGCCGGTGTCGGCGCGCTGGCGGGTCTGGCCGTCGGTGGTTCGGCGCACGGACGCCGCAATGCCGCGCTGATCGGTGCCGGTGTCGGCGCGCTCGCCGGCGGTGCGATCGGCAACTACATGGACCAGCAGGAAGCCGAGCTGCGCGCGCAGCTTCAGGGCACCGGCATTTCGGTCACCCGCAACGGCGACAACATCATCCTCAACATGCCGTCGAACATCACCTTCGACGTCGACCAGGATGCCGTGAAGTCCGGCTTCTATCCGACGCTGAACTCGGTCGCGATCGTGCTTCGCAAGTTCAACCGCACGCTGATCGACGTCAACGGCCATACGGACTCGACCGGCAGCCTGCAGCATAACCAGGACCTGTCGCAGCGTCGCGCCGTCTCGGTCGCCTCCTACCTCGGCACGCAGGGCATCGACGGCCGCCGTGTCTCGGCCGTGGGCTTCGGTCCGTCGCAGCCGGTTGCCTCCAACGCCACGGAAGCCGGCCGCGCGCAGAACCGCCGCGTCGAAATCCAGATCGCCCCGGTCACCCAGGGCTGATATCGCCTTCAAGGCAAAGAGAAACGGCCGGGTCATTCCCGGCCGTTTTTCGTTCAGCGGTGCATCGTGGCGCCCTTGGTGATCTTGTCGACGATCTTCCTGTCGGCGCGCATCGCGATGCCGACGACCTTGGCGTCCTCCGGGGCGTATTCGGAAAAGACCGCGCGGTTCGCGACATCGTGGCCGGTCGAGAACATCTCCTCGATGAACAGCGATGCCGGAACGCCGCGTTCGAGCGCGCGGCGCTGGATCGCCGACATGGTCTCCTCGGCGGCCGACAGCACGATGATCGGCTGGACGGACAGCGGATTGTAGAGGTTGCCGGAGCGGTCCCTGTAGGGTTCGCCGAGGATCTCGGGATTGCTGCCGGTGATGCCGCTCATCAGGAAAGCGGTGACGTTCAGCGTCTGCCAGGATTGAAGATTGTTTCGCAGCACGATCGCAATTTTGGTATCAAACATTCCAGTCTCTTTTCATGCGGGATTTGAAGTCGCGTTGGACCAGGATCTAAGCCACGACGCCCTTGCGGGTCTTGAACGTTTGTGCGCGACGTCGGGCACGGACGGGATCACGACCGCGCCGGCCTTTCCGGGCATAGAGCGCATCGAGGCGCAATTCGCCGGCAACGCGTTCGAGCCGCACCGGCACGATACCTATGCGCTCGGGGTGACGCTGAAGGGCGTGCAGACCTTCTCCTATCGCGGCGAGCGCCGCTTCAGCATGCCGGGGCAGGTGATTGTCCTGCATCCCGACGAGGAACATGATGGCGGGGCGGGGACCGACGACGGGCTGCAATACCGGATGCTCTATCTGGAGCCCGCGCTGCTGTTCGATTGCCTCGAAGGGGCGGGGATCGGCCTGCCGTTCGTCGATCAGCCAGTTATCGGCGACGCGCATCTGGCGGCGACGTTGCTGGAGGCGCTTGGCGAGCTCGATCGCGAGCTGGACGAGCTTTTCGTCGACGATTTCGTCTCGCAGGTGGCGGGCGGGCTCGGCCGGCATGCACGCGCGCCGCGGCGAGGGCTCGGCGCGATCGCCTGGCAGCGGGCGCGGTTGGCGCGGGATTATCTCGAGGCGCACGCGACGGAGCCCGTGCGCTCGGAGGCGCTGGAGAAGGTTACCGGGCTCGACCGGTTTTCGCTGGCCCGGCATTTTCGCGCGGCGTTTGCGACCAGTCCGCACCGCTATCTGCTGATGCGGCGGCTGCAGCAGGCGCGGGCGATGATCGGGGCGGGCGAGGGGTTGTCCGATGTGGCGGCGGTGACCGGCTTCGCCGACCAGAGCCACCTGACGCGGCATTTCAAGAAGGCCTATGGCATGACGCCAGGCCAATGGGCGACGCTCAGGGTCGACGGGCTCAGGCGGGGTTCTCGGCGAGGCCCGACCGCCGGGCGATGAAGCGGGCGAGCATCGGGCCGGTAAACAGGATGATCAGGAAGCGACCGGTCTGCATCGCCATGACGAAGGGTACGTCGACATCGCTCGATGCGGCGATGATGGCAACGGAATCGGCACCGCCGGGACTGGTCGCGAGATAGGCCGTCAGCGGATCGACGCCGGCGAAGACATGCAGCGCATAGGCCATGCAGCCGCAGAGCGACATCAGGAGCAGGATCGATCCGGCAACGCGCGGCAGCGCGCGGGCGGCGTGGGCGATGATCCCTCGGGTGAAGCGCAGGCCGATACTCCAGCCGATCAGCGCATAGCTGATGGCGAGCAACCACATCGGCAGCTCGATCTTGAGCAGGCCGAAGCCCTGCAACAGCGATCCGACGACGAGAGGCACGATGATGGTGCCGCCGGGGATGCGGAAGCGAACGGCTGCGTAGACACTAAGACAGGTGAGCGCGACGGTGGCCGTGAAGGCCGGCCAGTCGACCGGCGGGAAGAGAATGATGGGCGGCGGCTCGCCACCATCGGCGGCCACCCACAGGCGCGAGACGACCGAGGCGGCGACAGCCACGAAGACGACGCGCAGATATTGCATGAAGGCGACGAGGCGGGCATCGGCGCCATAGGCTTCCGACATGATGACCATGGCCGACGCCGCGCCCGGAGAGGAGCCCCAGACGGCGGTCGTGCCCGGCAGCACCTGCCAGCGGGTGAGCAGCCAGCCGAGCAGGCCGGCGGCGACGATGACGGAGAGGATCATCGACAGGAACAGCGGCGCATCGCTCGCCATCGTCCTCAGGATGTCGACGGTGATTGCCCGCGCCATCATGAAGCCGACGAGCGCCTGGCCGAGGAGCAGCGGCCAGCGCGGAACCTTCAAGGGGCCCTGGCCGACCGAGACGGCGAGCATGATGGCTGCCACCATCGGGCCGATCAACAGCGATGCGGGCAGGCCGAGCAGCTCGAGGCCGACGACGAGGAGCGTCGACAGTCCGAGGAGGAACAGCCAGCGGAGAAGGAGGCTGGTCTTGCGGGGCTGGCGGCGGGCGTCCGTCAAAGGCGTGATCCGATGCAAGTCTTGCCGATGCCGTAGCCGCAGGGTGCGGATGGGAAGAGGCGGCAAGGGCTGGCAATGAAACCGGCAAGGGGCCGGCTGGCTATGCCGGGGATATAGGGCCGAGGTCCGGCGCTGGTCAATTGTCAAATCTAGGCGGGCGTGCCGAATTATAGCCGAACGCGCTCCGCCAGGAAGTCGAGCAGCGCCCTGATGCGTGCGGGCAGCGGGCCGCCCTGGCCGATATACACCGCGTAGAAATCCTCGGTGTCGCCGGGGTTCTCGGCTTCGAGGAGAGGGACGAGGCGGCCTGCCTCGATATCTGCGCGGACGGTGAAAGTCGCGAGACGCGCGAGGCCCGCGCCCGATAGCGCCATATGGCGCATCGCCTCGCCGTCGCCGACCTGGATGCCCGGCGTTACCGGCACGGTAATCGTCTCGCCATCCTGGCGCAAAAGCCAGCCTTCGGTGCTCCTGATGTAGGAAAAGCCGATGAGACGGTGGGCGAGCAGTTCGGCTGCCGATCTCGGCTCGCCGTGGCGAGCAAGGTAGGCGGGTGAGGCGACGATGGTCGTGCCGGTGGTGCCGAGTTTGCGGGCGATGAGGCTGGAATTCTTCAGCGGCCCGGTTCGGATGGCGACGTCGGCGCGGTCGTCGAGCAGGTCGACGACCTTGTCCGTATGCGAGATGTCGAGGGTGACGGCGGGGTGTCGCGCCAGGAAATCCGCGACGAGCGGCGCCAGCACATGGTTGCCGAAGGAGGCGCTGGTGTTGATGCGGATCGGCCCTGACGCCTTTTCGCCCGCCGATGCGTAGCGTTCGGCCTCGGCGATATCGGCGAGGATCTTGACGCTGCGCTCGTAAAAGGCGCAGCCTTCCGGCGTCAGTTGCAGTTTTCGGGTGGAGCGGTTGATGAGGCGGGCGCCGAGCCGCGCTTCGAGGCGGGTGACGAGCTTGCTCACAGCCGAGGGCGTCATGTGGCAGGCACGGGCGGCGGCGGTAAATCCGCCGAGCTCGACGGCGCGGACGAAGACGTCCATTTCTCCGGAGCGATTGATATCCTGCCTGCTCATCGTGACTTCAATTCATGAATTATGTTCCTTCAGGCAATCTATTTCACCGTGCGTGTGGTGTCTATCTCTGTCGAAACAACAGGAGACGATCATGGAATACAGACAGCTTGGCGCATCCGGCCTTCGCGTGCCGGTATTGAGTTTCGGTGCGGGCACCTTCGGCGGGTCCGGTCCGCTGTTCGGCGCCTGGGGCAATACCGATGCCAACGAGGCGCGGCGGATGGTGGATGTCGCGCTGGAAGCCGGGGTCAACCTTTTCGATACGGCCGACGTCTATTCGGAGGGCGCTTCGGAGGAGGTGTTGGGGCATGCGATCAAGGGACGCCGCGACGCGGTGCTGATCTCGACGAAGACCGCCCTGCCGACCGGTGACGGTCCGGCGGATTGGGGCACGTCGCGGTCGCGGCTGATCGCGGCCACCGATGCGGCTCTGAAGCGCCTTGGGACCGACTACATCGACCTGCTGCAACTGCACGCCTTCGATGCGCACACACCGATCGAGGAGGTTCTTTCGGCGCTGGACGGGCTGATCCGGGCGGGCAAGATCCGCTATATCGGCGTCTCCAACTTCGCCGGCTGGGAGCTGATGAAGTCGCTCGGCATTTCCGAGCGCAACGGCTACCCGCGCTACGTGGCGCACCAGGTCTACTATTCGCTGGCCGGTCGCGATTACGAGTGGGAGCTGATGCCGCTTGCCGCCGATCAGGGCGTCGGGGCGCTGGTATGGAGCCCGCTTGCGTGGGGTCGGCTGACCGGCAAGATCCGCCGGGGCCAGCCGCTTCCTGAAGGAAGCCGTCTTCACCAGACGGCGGAATACGGGCCACCGGTGGATGATGAGAAACTCTACGACATCGTCGATGTGCTCGACGAAATCGCCGCCGAGACCGGCAGGACGGTGCCGCAGATCGCGCTGAACTGGCTGATCGGGCGGCCAACGGTGGCGAGCGTCATCATCGGGGCGCGAAACGAGGAGCAGTTGCGGCAGAACCTCGGCGCGGTCGGATGGTCGTTGAACGTGAACCAGGTCGAGAGGCTCGACAGGGTCAGCGCCATCGCCGCGCCGTATCCCTATTTTCCGTACCGGCGCCAGGCCGGTTTCGCGCGGCTCAATCCACCGCTGACCTGAAAGAGAGCGTCGGGCCGGACGCGTCCAATGTTGCACTAGACAGGCGCCGTCTCATGTCTCATACCAACCTTGCCCCGGGGGCAACGACGGTAAGGAGATCAAAGAGATGGCGCTCAAGGATGCAAAGGCCGGAAGACGCAACGAGGCTGGTATTTCCGCCGTTGTCGGCATTCTGAAACAGAGTTTTGGCGAGCGCTTCCAGACCGGCCAGTCCTTCCGCGAGCAGCATGCGCATACGACGACCTACATTCCCCTGCAGATGCCGGATGGCGTGCTGTTTGCCGAGAGCGCCGATGATGTGAGGGCGACCGTGAAGCTCTGCGCCGAGCACAAGGTTCCGGTCATCGGCTTCGGTACGGGGTCATCGCTGGAGGGGCAGGTCAATGCGCCGAACGGCGGCATTTCGATTGATTTCAGCCGCATGAACCGCGTTCTGGCCGTCAATGCCGAGGATCTCGACTGCACGGTGGAGCCAGGTGTGACGCGCGAGGATTTGAACACGTATCTGCGCGATACCGGCCTGTTCTTCCCGATCGATCCGGGCGCCAATGCCTCGATCGGCGGCATGGCCTCGACGCGTGCTTCCGGCACCAATGCGGTGCGTTACGGCACGATGAAGGACAATGTGCTTGCCGTGACGGCGGTGACCGCCAATGGCGAGGAAATCCGAACGGCGCGCCGCGCCCGCAAGTCTTCCGCCGGCTACGACCTGACGCGGCTCTTCGTCGGCGCCGAGGGTACGCTCGGTATCCTGACATCGGTGACGCTGCGGCTGCAGGGCATTCCGCAGAAGATCGGCGGCGGCGTCTGCGTCTTCCCGACCGTTCGCGCTGCCTGCGACGCCGTGATCATGACCATCCAAATGGGCATTCCCGTTGCGCGCATCGAATTGCTCGACGCCATGCAGATACGCGCCTGCAATGCCTATTCGAAGCTGAGCTACGAGGAAAAGCCGACTTTGTTCGTCGAATTCCACGGCACCGATGAAACGGTGGCGCTGCAATCGGCGCAGTTCGGGGAGATCGCGACGGACTGCGGCGGCGGCGAGTTTGTCTGGACCGTCAATGCCGAGGAACGCAACAAGCTCTGGAAGGCCCGGCACGACGCCTATTGGGCGTCGCGCGCGCTGGCGCCCGAGCTTGCAGCGCTTTCGACGGATGTCTGCGTGCCGATCTCGCGCCTTGCCGACTGCATCAGCGAGACGCAGGAGGATATCGAAACGAACGGGCTTTTGGCGACGACCGTCGGCCACGCGGGTGACGGGAACTTTCACGTGCTGCTGCTGTTCGACGACAAGAGCGAAGAGGGAATCGGCGTTGCCGAGGCCTTCGTCCGGCGGTTGAACAATCGTGCACTCGAGATGGATGGGACCTGCACCGGGGAACATGGCATCGGGCAGGGCAAGATGGCTTTCCTGGAAGAGGAGCTCGGCGGTGCCGTGGATCTGATGCGCCAGGTGAAGCTGGCGCTCGATCCCGACGACATCTTCAATCCTGGAAAGATTTTCCATCTCGCCTGAAAATCAACACTCTGTTGCTTTCTGGGTGGGGTCTGGTGCTTTACTCCCGCGGCGTTGATGTCCGACGAAACGCGGGAGACGGCAGGCCATCGGCAAAAGAAGCAATTAGAGCAAGATGTTGCCCGAAAACCGCTTCACCTTTCCGTAGCATGCTCTAGTGTCCGCAATGGGATTCTGATGGAGAACAGTTGAGTTGGTAGGCCGGTTCCTGGTGGTCTTGGGCGGAGTGGTTGTGGTGGCGCTGTTCGTGGCGCTGTTGGCGCCGCTTTTCATCGACTGGACCGACTTCCGCAAGAACTTCGAGGACCAGGCCAGCCGCATCATCGGCAAGAAGGTCACCGTCCACGGGTCCGTCGACGCCCGCCTCCTGCCTTTCCCCTCCGTCACCATGCATGACGTGCGCGTCGGCCAGGAAACGGACGGTTCGCCGATCGTGCAGGTCGAGCAGTTCTCGATGGACGCCGAGCTTGCTCCCTTCCTCTCCGGCGAGGCGCTGATCTTCGACATGCGCGTCGTCAATCCGAAGGTGAAGCTGAGGCTCCTCAAGGATGGCACGCTTGACTGGACGCGCGGCAGCCAGCCGGAAATCCCGGCGAAAACGGTCGTGCTCGAAAACGTCCATGTCACCGGCGGCGACGTGCAGTTCATCGACGACCAGTCAGGTCGCTCGCGCCATGTGAGCGGGCTGAATGCCGAGATGTCCGCCAAGTCATTGGCCGGGCCCTGGCGGATCGAGGGCGACGCATCGCTCGACGGCGAGCATGGCAGCTTCACGATATCGAGCAACCAACCCGACGAGACCGGCACGCTTAGGATGCGCACGCGGCTGCAGCCGGATAAGCGCCCCGTCACCGTCGATCTCGACGGCGAATTGAAGCTGGTCGACAGCAAGCCGAACTACCAGGGTACCGTCTCGGCGGCGATCGAGAACCGTGACGGCAAGAACAACGACAAGAACAAGCTGCCGCCGCGTCTCAAGGGCAAGTTCGAGCTCACCAACGAGAGCGTGCGGATCCCCGAATACCGGCTCGAAGTCGGGCCGGTTGACGATCCTTATGTCGTCACCGGCGAGGCGACGCTCGATACCGGCAGCAAGCCGCAGTTTCTTCTGACCGCCGACGGGCAGCAGATCGACGTCAATCGCATCGGCAACCAGGGCGCCGGCGGCAAGACCACCCGTGACCCGGCGCTTTCGGCGCGCCAGCGGCTGAACACGCTGATCCAGATCGTCTCGCAGGTACCGGTGCCGCAGGTTCCCGGCAAGGCGACCGTCCGGCTGCCGGCGATCGTTGCCGGCGATACGACCATTCGCGACGTACAGCTCGATCTGGAGCCGGCCGGGACCGGCTGGATGATCGACAATGCCGTCGGCACGTTGCCCGGCCGCACGCAGGTCGAGGGGCAGGGCAAGCTCAACCTTCTGGGCCAGCCGTCCTTCCAGGGGCAGATCACGGTCGCGTCCAACCAGCCGACGGGGCTTGCCTCGTGGCTCGCAGGCTCGGTCGATCCGGCCATCCGCCAGCTTCGACAGGCGGGTTTTTCGGCGAACGTGAACCTCACGCATGACCGGCAGGTGTTCGACAATCTCGAAATTGCCGTTGGTCCGGCCACGCTGAAGGGCAGGCTCGACCGGCAGGCGCCGGCGAACCAGGCGCCGACGCTCGACGTGAACCTCGCCGGCGATTCGATCGATCTCGATGCGCTCAGGGCGCTGACCGGGCTGTTCACCGGCCAGGACGCCGGCGAGAACGTGCTCGACCACAAGATCAAGGCCGTGCTGAAGGCGGACAAGTTTTCGGCCTTCGGCGTCGAGGCGGGTGACGTCGAAACCAGCTTCACCATTGCCGACGGGGCGCTTGGCATCGACAAGCTGGCGGTCAAGAATCTTGCGGGCGCGGAGCTGACGGCGACCGGCCGGGTCGAGGGATCGCTGCTCGACTACAAGGGCTCGGGCGAAATCACCTTCAAGTCGGCCGATCCGGGGCCGTTCTTCACCATGCTGAAGGACAAGCTGCCGCAGCATCCCGTCATGGATCGGCTGGTGCGCAACGCCGCCTGGTACACCAACACCGCGCTGCGCGGCGCGCTGACGCTCGGCGGCGACCAGGGCGACGGGCTTGTCGTGACGCTGGCCGGCGTCACCAACGGCAGCCGCGTCAATCTCGATTACCGCATGTCCGATCTTCTGGCTCTGACGGGGAAGGGGACCACCAGTCTCGAGGCGACGCTGGAGAACGGTGTGACCTCCATCCTCTTCGGACAGGCCGGGCTCGATCCGCTTCCCGTCGATGCCGGCGCCAATGGCCGCCTGACGCTGAAGGTGCAGGCGGAGGGAACCGATCCGGCCGATGCGGCGCTGACATTCGCGACCGACCGCACCTCGTTTACCGCGAGCGGCAAGGTCGACGTGCGGCCTGAGACATTCATGAACGGCCAGCTGGCTGTGTCTATGGAGAGCGCGGACCTCGATCCCTATCTGGTCATGAACGGGATCGGGCTGCCGCAGACCGGCACCGGCCTGCCGTTCAAGCTGAGCACCACGGCCACCGTGGATGCCGACAAGATCGCTTTCGCCAACATTGCCGGCCACGCCGCAGACAACGAGTTCTCCGGCGCGCTGACTGTCGACCGCAAGGCGGAGAAGACCGCGGTGAGCGGCAACATGGCGCTGAGCAAGGCGGACGGAGCCTGGCTCGGCGAGGCGGTTTACGGGCCGATGACGGATGCGGCGACCGGCGATCTCTCGGGCGCTGCGCTCGGCATCCCCGTCTTCAAGGATGTGGACGTCAACCTCAAGCTCTCGGCCAAGGAGTTCTGGCCGGGCTGGTCGGGCGCGATCACCGATTTCACCTCCGATGTCGTCTACAAGGGCGACGAGCTGCAGCTCAACGCCATCAAGGGCGGCTGGGATGGCGGCAAGATCGACGGCAACGTGCTGTTCACGAACGCCGGCGGCACCGGCTTCTTCCAGACCAAGCTTTCGCTCAGCGACGCCGACCTGGCGGGCGTGGTGTGGCAGCGCGACGGGTCGCCGTTGGCCAACGGCAAGTTCGGGCTTTCGCTGGCGATGGAATCATCCGGCAAGTCGATGAAGGATATCGTCGCGGCTCTCAACGGGTCCGGCGAGATGAAGCTCGGCGATACCAGCGTGCGCGGCCTCAATCTCGGCATGCTGGCGCCGCTGCTTTCGGCGACCGATCCGATGCAGGACCAGTTGAACGCCGGCAAGGTTCACCCGATCGTGGAAACGCTGCTCAACAACGGCGAGGCAAAGCTGCCGCCGACGTCTGTGCCGTTCAACGTCACCGATGGGGTGCTCCGTATCCAGAACGTCAATGTCACGACAGACCAGGCGCGGCTGAACGGCAATGCGCAGATCGACCTGCCGCAGGAGCGGATCAGCGCCTCGCTCGATATCGGGCTCAATCCCTCCGGCGACGTGCTGCCGGGCGCGGAACCGGCGATCCGGCTCGACTTCTCCGGC
Organism: Hyphomicrobiales bacterium; assembly: GCA_900471485.1. Classification (GTDB taxonomy): domain Bacteria; phylum Pseudomonadota; class Alphaproteobacteria; order Rhizobiales; family Rhizobiaceae; genus Rhizobium. The sequence goes on along the minus strand of UCEU01000035.1, from coordinate 114,092 downwards.
ATGCTGGCATCGCCGGGACGCAAGATGGATGTGACCGATATCACCGGCTATCTGACGCTGCGGGCTTATGAGCGCGAGCGGCGGCGGGTGGAGCGACTGCAGTCCAACGTGCTCGAGAAGCAGCGTCTGCGGCGCGAGGCATCGCTCTACAAGTTCAACGACGCCGAACGCGAGAAGGCGGCAGCGATCGAGACAGAGCGGCGGGCTGAAGAGGAACGGCTGAGGGCGCTGGCAGCACAGGCCGCGCAAGAGAAGGCGGATGCCGACGCCAAGGCAAAGGCGGACGCCGAGGCAAAGGCCAAGGCGCAGGCGGATGCGAAGGCGAAGGCCGATGCGGAGGAGCGCGCGCGGATCGCGGCCGAAGCCGAAGCGAAGCGGGCACAGGAACTCGCCAAGCCGCCGGAGAACTCGCTGAATTTCAACAACGTCCCGGGGCTGCCGGGCGTGCAGATCCCGCAATAAGAGACGGTCAGCCGGCGCTGACCGATGCCGTCGTCGCGCAGGCGAGATCGACGACATCGTCGACGAAGCCGGCCTTGGCTGCGGTATAGGCGTCGCCGTCATGCGTGAACTCGGCGGCGAGGCGGCGCTTCAGCGCTTCGTAGGCCTGGGCCTTGTCGGGATTGGCGCGCAGATAGTCGCGAAAGAGGATGCGGCGGCGGTGGGTGTCGCTGCCTTCGGGGCAGAGATAGATGCGCTGCTTCGGGCTCGTCTTGCGATCCATGAAGGCGAAGACCTCCCTGTCGTAGCGGTTGCCTCGTGGTTCATAGCCGGCCTCGGTCATGATGGCGCAGCCCTCGGCGACAGCGGTGGCGTCTCTCACGGTGACATCGATATCGATCAGCGGCTTGGCCGAAAGGCCGGGGACGGAGGTGCTGCCGATGTGGTCGATGGAGAGCACACGGTTGCCGAGCAGCGTCGCAAGTTGCGCCGCGATGGCACGGAATGCATCGGGCCAGCTGTCGTCATAGGCAACGATTTCCACGCGCTCGGCCATGATCCCATTCCCCTCCGGAAGTTCACGAGAATCGCAATGTCCCGACAGGATGGCAAGATGGGTGGGGCGTTACAACGAATCCTGGGTCTTTTCGGTCTTCAGCCATTGCAGGACGTGGACGCGAAGGGCCGATGAGAGATTGCTTTCCGGGCTTCTGGCGTCATCGATCTCTGAGATCAGGGCGGCGAGCGAGATGGCGCGGCTGGCAGCGATGGCGTTGAGCTCGCTCCAGAATTCGTCTTCCAGCGAGAAGCTGGTGCGATGGCCGTGCAGGGTGGCGGAGTGCTTGCGGATCATCGGCAGCGGGCGCCGGGCACGGTCGCCGTGTGCTCAGAAAATGATTCGGGAAACGGCCGGAAGCGATTGATCGCGGAGTCTTTTCCGGTGCCGGGCAGGGTCATTTGTCGTCGTCGGACTTGTCGATGCGGCCCTGGGCGTGGCTCTGCTCGGCCTTGTCGTTCAGCGCCTTCGTCAGTTGCTTCTCGGCCTTGGTGCGGCCGAAGGAGATGCGGTTCTGCTCGGCCTGCTTTTCCTTTTCGGAGCGGACCTGCTTCTTCTTGAACTGGCGGAGGTTGACGATTTCGGCGCTCAAGCGGCTTCATCCCGAATATGAAAAAGGGAAGCGAAAGCTTCCCTTTGGATTTTACTGCTTCTTGCGGAAGGCGTCGAGCGAAACGACGGAACCGGCTTTCTTCTCCTCGCCATCGGCGGGCTTGGCCGCCGCCGCATCCTCGGTCTTTTCCGACGTCGTGGGATAGGCGGTGATCTCGGCTTCCGGCAGTTCGTCGCTATCGGCCAGCGGCACGTCGAACTCGAGCTCGAAGTTGACCGACGGATCGTAGAAGCCGCGGATGGCGTTGAACGGGATGTGCAGCTTTTCAGGCACGTCGGAGAAGGAGAGGCCGATCTCGAACGAGGTCTCGGTGATCTTCATTTCCCAGAACTGGTGCTGGATGACGATGGTCATCTGCTCGGGATACTTCGACTTCAGATGCTGCGAGATGCGCACGCCCGGCGCGCCGGTCAGGAAGGTGATGAAGAAGTGATGCTCGCCCGGCAGGCGGCCCGTCGCGGCGACTTCGGACAATACCTTGCGGATGACGCCACGGAGCGCGTCCTGTGCCAGAATGTCGTAACGGATGTGATCCTGCCCCATGCTTTTCCTGTCTTTCTGTGGTTCGGACGTGTTTTTCCAAAGGTATATGTCATGCCGAGGCGGTTTGGAAAGTCCGCAGCCGAGTCATAGTTTCTCAGACCATACATGATTTGGACGTCAGGGAGAAGGTGAAGGCTTCTGTTGCCAGGTGCCTTCGGACCCCGCCTAGAGGTGCGAACCACTAGGGCTTTATTTGAAGTGTCACACCGCGATTAAGCAGCGAGACGAGCTTCCGCATAGTTGTCGTTTGCAACTACAATTTTAGCCCGATAACGGCGGTACAATGCCGAGCAAAAAGACGATCTTTACACCCTTGTCGATCCTGTTTCGCCCCCATCAAAAGCCGGCCTTCTTAACTTCGAGGCCGCCGGTTTTTGGTGGAGGCGCCGGGTACCGCCCCCGGGTCCAATGGGTTTATTACACCGCTCATTTATCGCCATAGCCGATCCGAGGACCGGCAAGGCTGATATAGTGTTTTCCGAAGCGCATGGGAAGAGCCCCGTCACAAATCCATCGCGATGGCTTAGAGATTTGCCGGGAAAAGAAAGTGCGGCGAGTTGGTTTTGAGGCTCGATGCGCTTAAATATGGGAAAAATGGAATCGGCGGCGGACGATGAAGCAGTATCATGACCTCCTGAAGCACGTGATGGAACACGGAACCGATCGCGGTGACCGGACCGGCACCGGCACGCGCTCGGTGTTCGGATACCAGATGCGCTTCGACCTGCAGGAGGGCTTTCCCGTCCTGACGACGAAGAAGCTGCACCTGCGCTCGATCATCCACGAGCTCCTGTGGTTCCTGAAGGGCGAGACCAATATCGGCTATCTCAAGGAGCACGGCGTCTCGATCTGGGACGAGTGGGCCGACGAGAACGGCGATCTCGGCCCGGTCTATGGCGCGCAGTGGCGTTCCTGGCCGGCGCCGGACGGCGGACACATCGACCAGATCGCCAAGCTGGTCGAGGGGATCGTCAAGAACCCGAATTCGCGACGCCATATCGTTTCCGCCTGGAACCCGGCGGAAGTGGACAACATGGCGCTGCCGCCCTGCCACTGCCTGTTCCAGTTCTATGTCGCCGACGGCAAGCTCTCCTGCCAGCTCTACCAGCGGTCGGCCGATATCTTCCTGGGCGTCCCCTTCAATATCGCGTCCTACGCGCTGCTGACGATGATGGTGGCGCAGGTGGCCGGGCTGAAGCTCGGCGATTTCGTGCACACGCTGGGCGACGCGCATCTCTACCACAATCACTTCGAGCAGGCGGAGCTGCAGCTGACGCGCAAGCCGAAGCCTTTGCCTTTCATGCGCATCAACCCCGATGTGAAGGACATCTTCGGCTTCACCTTCGAGGATTTCGAACTGGTCGGCTACGAGGCCGATGCCAGCATCAAGGCGCCGATCGCCGTCTGATCAGGGAAGAGCATGTCGGACATCCGCAAGACCATCGTCGTCGCCGTTGCCGAAAACGGGATCATCGGTCGTGATGGCGACATGCCGTGGCGACTGTCTACCGATCTCAAGCGGTTCAAGGCGCTGACGACGGGCAAGCCCGTGATCATGGGACGCAAGACCTATGATTCGATCGGCAGGCCGCTCCCGGGCCGTCCGAACGTGGTGATTTCCCGCTCGGCCGCCATCGATCACCCAGATGTGACCATGGCGGGGTCGCTGCAGGAGGCTGTCGCGATAGGCGCGTCGCTGGCCGCTAAGGCCGGCGTGGAGGAAATTTGCATCATCGGCGGTGGTCAGATCTATGCGCAGGCGCTCGACTTCGCCGACAGGCTCTGCATCACGCATGTGGAGACCGTCGTCGAGGGCGATACGGCGTTTCCCGCCATCGATCCCGCCGTTTGGAGCGCCGGTGAGGCGCTCGATGTTCCGGCCGGCGAAAGGGACAGCTTTCCAACGCGCTATGTCGTTTATGACAGGCGCTGAGCACGTAAAACCAACTATTTTCCAATAAACATCGCCAAGTTTCTCATGCTGCGTTGAAAGCGTGTGCGGCGACACCTATAACCATCTCGGTCGCAGATATCCGTCGCCCCCGTGGTTTCAGCGATCGGGAGTTTAACGAACAACGAGGTTTTGATGCCCTGGAGCAATCAGAATGGCGGCGGCGGCCCTTGGGGCGGCGGCGGCGGAAATAACAATCAGGGACCATGGGGGCAGGGACCCAATCGCCCGCGCGGCGGTGGCGGCGGCGGCAAGGGTGGTCCTCCTGACCTGGAGGATATCATCCGGCGCGGCCAGGACCAGCTTCGCAATATCGTGCCGGGCGGATTCAACGGCGGCGTCGTGGCCATTCTCGGCCTGGTGCTCGTCGTCTTCTGGCTTTTCCAGTCGATCTATATCGTGCAGCCGGACGAGCGCGGCGTGGAACTGCGCTTCGGTAACCCGAAGCCCGAAATCTCGACGCCTGGCCTGCATTTCCACCTGTGGCCGATGGAAACGGTTGAGATCGTCAAGGTGACGATGCAGCAGCAGAACATCGGCGCTGCCTCCACCTCGTCCTCGTCGTCGAGCGGCCTTATGCTTTCGGGCGACCAGAATATCCTGAACGTGCAGTTCTCGGTGTTCTTCACGGTCAGCGATCCGAAGGCCTATCTCTTCAACGTCGAGAACCCGGCCGAAACGCTGCAGCAGGTCGCCGAAAGCGCCATGCGCGAAGTCGTCGGTCGCCGTCCGGCACAGGACGCGTTCCGCGACAATCGTCAGCCGATCGAGACCGAAGTCGCCAACATCGTGCAGGGTACCATGGACCGCTACAAGGCGGGTGTCTCCATTGGCGCCGTGACGATCCAGGACGTGGCGCCGCCGCGTGAAGTCGCCGATGCCTTCGAAGAAGTGCAGCGCGCCGACCAGGACAAGCAGCGTCTCGTCGAGGAAGCGAACCAATACTCCAACCAGAAGCTCGGGCAGGCGCGCGGTGACGCGGCGCAGATCCGTGAAGCGGCCGCGGCCTACAAGGACCGCGTCGTGAAGGAAGCCGAAGGTGAGGCGCAGCGCTTCTCGCTGATCAACGATCAGTATGCCAAGGCGCCTGAAGTGACGCGCACGCGTCTCTTCCTTGAAACGATGGAGCAGGTCCTGAAGAATTCCAAGAAGGTCGTGATCGACGAGAAGCAGGGGGTCGTGCCCTACCTGCCGCTCAACGAGATCGGCAAGCCGTCGCAGCAGGGAGGCTGATCCATGACTTCGAACAGACTTCCCGTCATTCTCATCATCCTCGCCATCGTGCTGGTCGGCCTCTATTCCTCGGTCTTCGTGGTCAATGCCCGCGAGCAGGCGATCGTCGTCCGCTTCGGTCAGATCCAGTCGGTGAAGACCGAGCCAGGGCTCTACTTCAAGCTGCCGTTCAGCTTCATGGACGCCGATCGCGTCCAGATCGTCGAGCGGCAGGCGCTGCGCTTCGACCTCGACAATATCCGCGTCCAGGTTCGCGGCGGCGCGACCTTCGACGTCGATGCCTTCGTGGTCTACGACATCCGTGACGTGCGCAAGTTCCGCGAAACGGTTTCGGGCGACCGCGAGGCCGCCGAGGCACGCCTTCGCACGCAGCTCGATTCGTCGCTTCGCCGTGTTTACGGTCTGCGCGACTTCGATGCCGCGCTGTCGGAAGAGCGCGTGGCGATGATGCTCGAGGTTCGCGACGACCTGCATCGCGATGCCGAAGATCTCGGCCTCAACATCCAGGACGTGCGCATCCGCCGTACGGATCTGACGCGCGAAGTGGCGCCGAAGACCTACGACCGCATGCGGGCGGAGCGTCTGGCGGAAGCCGAGCTCCTGCGCGCGCAGGGTGGCGAAGAAAGCCAGCGCCGCCGGGCGGTTGCCGACAGGCAGGTGGTGGAGATCACCGCCGGCGCCCAGCGCGACGCCGAAATCCTGCGCGGTGAAGGCGATGCCGACCGTAACCGCATCTTCGCGGAAGCGTTCAACAAGGACCCGTCCTTCTTCGAGTTCTACCGCTCGATGGCTGCCTACAGCGCGGCGCTGCCTTCGCAGGACACGACGCTGGTTCTGTCTCCGAACTCGGAGTTCTTCCGGTTCTTCAACAGCGCCGCCGGCACGAAGCCGGCACCGGCAGCAGGCGCGCCGCTGGCGCCGTCGGCCCCCGCCAACTGAGCATTCCAGCTCTGAACTTCATGAAAAGGCCGGCGGTTTCGTCGGCCTTTTTTGTGCGGGAAAGATGGCCCCGGCAGATTGCACGGGATTTCGCGAAAAGGTGATTTCACCCTCCATCATTCCGCCTTATGGTGGTGGTCAAACTGCGCTTTTGCTCGAAATGAGGACGCTTTATGGCCCCCCTGACACGCCCGACCTACAGACGATCGCTTGCTCTTTTGACGGGCGTTGCGCTTCTGGCCAATGTCGAGCTCGCCGGTGTGTCGCATGCGCAAGGCACGCCGCCGACCAATGGACCGGCCTCGGTCGCCGACCTCGCAGGCGGGCTCCTCGACGCGGTGGTGAACATCTCGACGTCGCAGAAGGTCAAGGATGACGAAGGGGCGGGACCCGCGCCGCGCGCGCCCGACGGATCGCCCTTCCAGGAGTTCTTCAACGACTTCTTCAACAAGCAGAAGGACAACAAGGGCGGCAACCACAATGTCAGCTCGCTTGGTTCCGGCTTCGTCATCGATCCGACCGGCTACATCGTCACCAACAACCACGTGATCGAGGGTGCCGACGATATCGAGATCAATTTCGCCGACGGCAGCAAGCTGAAGGCGAAGCTGATCGGCACCGATACCAAGACCGACCTTTCCGTGCTCAAGGTCGAGCCGAAGACGCCGCTGAAATCGGTCAAGTTCGGCGATTCGAGCGTCATGCGCATCGGCGACTGGGTCATGGCGATCGGCAACCCTTTCGGCTTCGGCGGATCGGTGACGGTCGGCATCATTTCCGGGCGCGGCCGCAACATCAACGCCGGTCCCTACGACAACTTCATCCAGACGGATGCGGCGATCAACAAGGGCAATTCCGGCGGTCCGCTGTTCAACATGAAGGGTGAGGTGATCGGCATCAACACCGCCATCATCTCGCCGAGCGGCGGCTCGATCGGCATCGGCTTCTCGGTGCCGTCGGAGCTTGCATCCGGCGTGGTCGATCAGCTGCGCGAATTCGGCGAGACCCGGCGCGGCTGGCTCGGCGTGCGCATCCAGCCGGTCACCGACGACATCGCCGACAGCCTCGGCCTTACGAGCGCCAAGGGCGCGCTTGTCGCCGGCGTCATCAAGGGCGGACCTGTTGACGACGGTTCGATCAAGGCCGGCGACGTCATCCTGAAATTCGACGGCAAGCTGGTCAACGAAATGCGCGACCTGCCGCGTGTCGTGGCGGAAAGCCCTGTCGGCAAGGAAGTCGATGTTCTCGTGCTGCGAGATGGCAAGGAGCAGACCGTGAAGGTGAAGCTCGGTCGTCTCGAGGATAGCGACGAAGCCGCATCGAACGACAATGAGCCTGATGGCGTGATCAATCCCGATCCAGATGAAAACCAGGATATGGATGAGCCGGATCAGAGCCAGCCGATGCCTGACGCCAAGGGTAAATCGGATCAGGGCAAGTCCGATCAGGGTGCTACGGGCGAGGACAAGTCGGGTGCGGCGAAGCCGGACCAATCAGCGCCGGATGCCGCCCAGAAGCCGGTGCTCGGCCTTTCGCTTTCGGCGCTGAGCGCGGAGACCCGCAAGACGTTCGGCATTGCCGAGAGCGTGGACGGCGTGCTCGTCGCCGAGGTGGCGCCGGGTTCGCTGGCGGCCGAGAAGGGACTGAAGGCGGGCGACGTGATCGTCGAGGTAGCGCAGGAGTTCATGCGCACGCCGGAAGCGGTCGCCACGAAGGTTCAGGCACTGAAGCAGGACGGGCGGCGTAATGCCCAGATGATGATCGCCGCCGCCAATGGCGACCTACGCTTCGTGGCCGTGCCGCTCGAATAATCGGCGGCCGGTCGGCGGGACCGGGCCTTGCGGCCCGGTCGCTCGCGATGATCAGACCGTGACGAAATCCGTCTTCCGATAACCCTGGATGTAGAGCAGCGCCGTCAGGTCGCCGTGGTTGATGCGCATGCGCGCTTCGGCGGCAACGGCGGGCTTGGCGTGAAGCGCCACGCCGGAGCCGGCAAGGTGCAGCATGCCGAGATCGTTGGCGCCGTCACCGACGGCGATCGCGTTTTCCGGCGAAATGCCGAGCTTGCTGGCGATATCGTTCAGCGCATCGACTTTCGCCTGCTTGCCGAGGATCGGTTCGGCGACGAAGCCGGAGAGCACACCTTCTTCCTCGATCAGGATGTTGGCACGGTTCTCGTCGAAGCCGAGGGTCGCGGCGATGCGGCTGGTGAAGACGGTGAATCCGCCCGAGACCAGCGCCGTGTAATGGCCCTTGGCCTTCATCGTTGCGATCAGTTCGGGGCCGCCTGATGTCAGCGTGATACGCTTGGCGATGACCTCGTCCACCACCGAGATCGGCAGGCCCTTGAGGAGCGCGACGCGCTCGCGAAGCGCTGGTTCGAAGGCGATCTCGCCGTTCATGGCGCGCGCGGTGATGGCCGCGACCAGATCCTTGAGGCCGACTTCGGCTGCGAGTTCATCGATGCATTCCTGGCCGATCATGGTCGAATCCATGTCGGCGATGAGGATTTTCTTGCGGCGGGTTTCCGCTTGCTGGACTACCAGATCGATGGCTGCGGTTCCGATCACCTCGAGAATCGCGGCCTCCGCCTCATCCGCGTTCGTGCCGTCCCGGAGCGCGATATCGCAGGCAACGCCGTCTGCCAGCCAGTAGAGACCGGAGGCATTTACCGCCTTGGCGGCCTGTTCGGCGATCTCGGGCGTGAGAACGGGATTTGACGGATTGGCAACAAGCGTGGCAACGAGGGCCATGATGGAAAACCTTCTGAACGCAATGGACGCGATCCTGATAACCGGGCCGACCGCCAGCGGCAAGTCCGCACTGGCCGTAGACCTGGCGAAACGCCATGGCGGCGTCGTGATCAACGCCGACAGCATGCAGGTCTACGACACGCTCAGGGTGCTGACGGCGCGCCCGTCCGACGAGGACATGCAGGGCGTGCCGCATTATCTCTACGGCCACGTGCCCGCCGGCGCCGCCTATTCGACAGGCGCCTGGCTTCGCGACGTGGGTGAACTTCTGCCGCGCCTGCGCGCCGATGGACTGCTTCCTGTCTTCGTCGGCGGCACCGGGCTCTATTTCAAGGCGCTGACAGGTGGGCTGTCTGACATGCCTGCGATCCCCGAAGACATCAGGAATCCGTTGCGCGCCCGGTTGCTGGAGGAGGGCGCGGAGGCGCTTCATGCGGAGCTCGCTCTGCGCGATCCTGTCGTGGCCGACAGCTTGCGTGCGCAGGACGGGCAGCGGATCGTGCGGGCGCTTGAAGTTCTCGGCGCGACCGGCCGGTCGATCGCCGAGTTTCAGGGTCAGACGGGGCCTGTGATCGTCGATCCCGAGAGGGCGCGCAAGATCGTCGTGCTGCCCGAGCGGGAGGTTCTGCACCGGAGAATCAACGGCCGCTTCGCCGTGATGCTGGAACAGGGCGCGCAGCAGGAAGTCGAGGCACTGCTGGCGCTGTCGCTGCCGGCGGAGATGCCCGTGATGAAGGCCATCGGTGTCTCGCAGATCGCGGCGATGCTCAAGGGCGAGATGACGCGGGACGAGGTGCTCGAAAAGGGCGCGGCCGCGACCCGCCAATATGCGAAGCGTCAGATGACGTGGTTCCGCAACCAGATGGACGACAGTTGGGAGCGCCTGACACCTTAGTCCGAGGCGTTCAGTCCTTGTTGTAGAGACTGCTCAACGGCTTCTTGAGGATGCTTTCGCGCAGCGACATGTTCGGCTCGCGGCGAATGCCTGGTGTGCCGGCCTGCGGCTCAGCGGGCTTCGGCTGCGCTTCGGCGCGCATCTCGCGTCGCAACGCTTCGAGGCGGCTGTCGATCGATGTCTCGGGCGGAGCTGCAGGTGCTGCGGGTGTGACAGGCGCGCGGGGCAGCATGTCTCGCCGGTAAGGCTCGATGGGTGCCAGGGGCGGGGCGACGGAGAAGCTTGCGGTGGTCGACGGCAGTTCGGCGAAACCGTCCTCGTCGTCCTCTTCATCCATGTAGGGAAGATTGGCGGTGCTGAAGCTCTGCTGGAAGGCGGAGATGTCGGGCCCGCTGGTCGAGCGCATGCGGGTAACGATCTTGCGCAGGTCGACGTTGTCGGGATCTTCCTCGGATACCTTGACGTTGGCGCCGTTCGCCTTCGGCAACAGGTTCTGATCGACGCGCGAGAAGCGCATGCGCATGGGAACGCTGATGGCCTCGCCGAAGGCGATGGCTTCGCCGTTGCCGATCGACGAGATGAAGCTGGTGGTCGATATCGACGAGTTCGGGATCGCCGAGCGGATGATTTCCTGGTCGCGGTCGTTCGACAAGCGCATGGCAAACAGCGTCGAGCACTGCGAGAGGATGGTCTGGTCGAGCTCGCCGGGACGCTGGGTGATGATCCCCAGTGAAACGCCGTATTTGCGGCCTTCCTTGGCAATGCGGGCAATCGCTTGACGGGTCGGGAAGAAGCCGAGATTGGGATCGGACGGAATGTAGCGGTGCGCTTCCTCGCAGACGACGAGCATGTGGATCGCGCCATCGCTCCACAGCGCGATTTCGAATGCCATGCGGCAGAGCACCGAGGCGACCGAGTTCACCACTTCGGAGGGGATGCCCGAGAGCTGGAAAGTACAGATCGGCCTGTTATCGCCGGGGATACGGAAGATTTCGGCCACAGTCTCCATGATCGTATCGCTGATCGTGTTGTTGGAGAACATGAAGTGGTAGCGCGGATCGTTGATGGCGGCGAGAACGCGCATCTTCAGCGAGCGCAGCAGCGGCTTTTCGCTGCGGCCTTCGAGGCGGCCGATGCGCTCGTCGATCAGCGCCAGCACGTCCGCCATGCGATAGGGGACCGGCGTATCGGCGGTGATCGAGCTCTTTTCCGTCGTGCGACGCACGAGCGAGCTGTCGCTGCCGCGGAAGGCGCGCTTGGCTTCGGGCAGGATGTCGCGGAGGATGTCGACTTCCTCGGGCACCGGCGTGCGGCCGCGGAAGACCACCTCGGCGAACTCTTCCAGGCGCATCAGCCAGAAGGGAAGGTCGAGCGTATCTGTATCGATGACGACCGAGTGCTTGGGGAAGGCGGCGGCGAATTCGTTGTGCGGGTCGAGGATCAGGACGCGCAGCTTGGGGTCCGATTCGATCGCCTTGTGCAGCAGCAGCGATACGGCGGTGGACTTGCCGACGCCGGTGGAGCCGACGATGGCGAAGTGCTTGGACAGCATCGACGGGACATGGATCGAGGCGTCGATGCTTTCGTCCTGCGTGAGCTTGCCGATGACGGCGGTCGTGCCGGCACCGGCATCGTAGATGCGCATGAGGTCGGCGGCGCGAATGCGGTGGGCGACGGCGCCGAGATAGGGGTAGCGCGAGATGCCGGTGGAGAACTCCTCGCGGCCGTTCTCATCGACGCGGACCTCGCCGAGCAGTTCGGTCTCGATCCTGAAGCCGTTGTCCTCGCCTTCGCCCCATGCGTGGGTGCTGGTGTTCATGGAGTAAACGAGGGCGACGACGCGGTTCAGCCCGACGCTGATGGAGATCAGCTTGCCGACGGACCAGAGTTCGGAAAGATCGGTGCCGCCCGCCTCGGCGACTGCGGCAATGGTCGCGCGGGCGCCGCTGCAAGCGACGACGCGGCCGAGCAGGCGGTTGCCCGCTGCATCTCCATCTCGGCGGTCATGCTCGCCTGGCTTGCCTGGTGTCTGCAAGTCGTTGTTCAGCAAAGGGCTACTCCCTGCGGTAGCGCACAAGTATAGGGAGCAACGCTTAATAAACTCTTCTGGCTTTCGCTGGCTCGGCGGCACGCCAGGAGACACAGCCGATTTTTTGTTGCTGGCAGCGTTGACGATACGCAATTTTCTGTCTATCACTTCCCGCCATGAAGATAGCAGCAGCTCTTATTGTGGTGGGAAAGCGCATGGGCAGGATGGTGTAACCATCCGGCGACAGCCACCCATGCGCTAGACAACAGGCTCCCGAAGGGGCCTTTTTTTATGCCTGAAATTCAGGCTCTTCCGCTACAAACCTTCAAATCCCAGCAGTCAAAACGGAACAAGAACATGACGGGCACGGACAAGCAGACGGACGAAAATCGGATGACAGGCGCGGAAATCGTTATCCGCGCGCTCAAGGACAATGGTGTCGAACACCTGTTCGGCTATCCCGGCGGCGCCGTGCTTCCGATCTATGACGAGATCTTCCAGCAGGACGAGATCAAGCACATCCTCGTTCGCCACGAGCAGGGCGCCGGCCACGCGGCCGAAGGTTATGCCCGCTCCACCGGCAAGGTCGGCGTCATGCTCGTTACATCAGGTCCCGGCGCCACGAACGCCGTCACGCCGTTGCAGGACGCGCTGATGGATTCGGTTCCGCTCGTCTGCCTCTCCGGCCAGGTTCCGACGTCGCTGATCGGCTCCGACGCCTTCCAGGAGGCCGATACGGTCGGCATCACGCGCCCCTGCACCAAGCACAACTGGTTGGTCAAGGACGTCAACGATCTGGCGGCGATCATCCATGAAGCCTTCCGCATCGCGCAGTCGGGCCGTCCGGGTCCTGTTCTCGTCGACATTCCGAAGGACGTTCAGTTCGCCACCGGCACCTACACGCCGCCGGCAGCCCACGCGATCCAGAAGAGCTACCAGCCGAAGGTTCAGGGCGATCTGAACCAGATCCAGGCGGCGATCGAGCTGATGTCGAAGGCGCGTCGCCCGATCATCTATTCCGGCGGCGGCGTCATCAACTCCGGGCCCGAGGCTTCCAAGCTGCTGCGCGAGCTGGTCGAACTCACCGACTTCCCGATCACCTCGACGCTGATGGGTCTCGGCGCCTATCCGGCATCCGGCAAGAACTGGCTGAAGATGCTCGGCATGCACGGCTCCTACGAGGCGAACATGGCAATGCATGATTGCGACGTCATGGTCTGCATCGGCGCCCGTTTCGACGACCGTATCACCGGCCGCCTCAACGCGTTCTCGCCGAACTCGAAGAAGATCCACATCGACATCGATCCGTCTTCGATCAACAAGAATGTTCGCGTCGATGTTCCTGTTCGCGGCGATGTCGGCAGCGTTCTGGAGGACATGGTCCGCCTGTGGCGTGCTCTGCCGAAGAAGCCGGAGAAGAGCCAGATCGCCGATTGGTGGGCCGATATCACCCGTTGGCGCGCGCGCAACTCGTTTGCCTATACGCACAGCAACGATGTGATCATGCCGCAATATGCGCTGGAGCGCCTCTATGCGCTGACCAAGGATCGCGACACCTTCATCACGACCGAAGTCGGCCAGCACCAGATGTGGGCGGCGCAGTTCTACGGCTTCGAGAAGCCGAACCGCTGGATGACATCGGGTGGCCTGGGAACGATGGGCTACGGCCTGCCGGCCGCACTCGGCGTGCAGATCTCGCATCCGGAGAGCCTCGTCATCGACATCGCCGGCGATGCCTCGATCCAGATGTGCATCCAGGAAATGTCGGCGGCGATCCAGTATGAAGCGCCGATCAAGATCTTCATCATGAACAACCAGTACATGGGCATGGTGCGCCAGTGGCAGCAGCTGTTGCACGGCAACCGCCTGTCGAATTCCTACACCGAGGCGATGCCCGATTTCGTCAAGCTGGCGGAAGCCTATGGCGCCGTCGGCCTGCGCTGCGAAAAGCCTGCTGATCTCGACGCGACCATCCAGGAGATGATCGACGTCAAGAAACCCGTGATCTTCGATTGCCGCGTCGCCAATCTCGCCAACTGCTTCCCGATGATCCCGTCGGGCAAGGCACATAACGAGATGCTTTTGCCGGATGAAGCCACCGACGAGGCCGTCGCCAACGCCATCGACGCCAAGGGCCGTGCGCTGGTTTGATCGAAGCGAGGGGACGCGCTAGATTGATCGCGTCCCTTCCTTGAGGAGCAGGTGCCATGGCCAGAGTGAAGATGTCGGATGCCGGTACTGTAGAGCTGCCGAAGGCGATGCGAGATGCGCATGGCTTCAAGGCCGGTGCCGAATTCGAGGTGATCGATGACGGCCAGAGGATATTTTTGGAACTGGTAGCGCCGCTTCATCCAACGGATGAGGACCACAAGCTCAGCGCAGACGAGTTTCTGGCGTTTATTAGAAGCTTTCCGAAGTACGAAGGTCCACCTATCACGGATGAGATGATGCACGAGGCGATCAATCAGGCCGCAATCGAGGACTGGGAACGGCTGGAGCGACAATGGGCAGGTGGGGACGCGGATGAAGACGACAAGGACGGTTGATACCAACATCCTCGTCCGACTCTTTGCCCAGGACGATGACGAGCAGTGGGCAACGGCATCTGATATCATCACCAGATATCGACTTGTGGTGTTGTCGACCGTTCTTCTGGAGACGGAGTGGGTCCTGCGTAGCCGCTACAGCTTCGGTCGTCCAAGGATCATCGCACTGTTCCAGGCGATGCTTCTTTCCGAAAACTTCATCTTTGCCGAGCGGGAAAGAGTCATGCGGACGCTGGAAGCATTTTCAAACGGCATCGATTTTGCCGACGCTTTCCACATTTCCGCACTTTCGTCTGCAGAAACCTTCATCACCTTCGATCGCAACCTCGTCAAGCTTGCTCAAAAACACATGAATTCCGTCAGCGTCGAGCTGGCGTCCTGACATAATCTGAGGAAACGGACCAAGACATGAACGCACACCTACAGCCGACGGGCTCCGCCTACTTCATTTCGCCGGAAACGGCGGCGATCGAGAACCACACGCTTTCGGTTCTCGTCGATAACGAGCCGGGCGTTCTTGCCCGCGTCATCGGTCTGTTTTCCGGCCGCGGTTACAATATCGAAAGCTTGACGGTGTCCGAGACCGAGCATCAGGCGCATCTGTCGCGCATCACCATCGTGACGCGCGGGACGCCGCAGGTGCTGGAGCAGATCAAGGCGCAGCTTGAGCGCATCATTCCCGTGCATCGCGTTGTCGATCTCACGGTTCGGGCCCGCGAGCTTGGGCAGGAGCGGCCGATCGAGCGTGAAGTGGCGCTGATCAAGGTGGCCGGCGATGGCGAGACGCGCGCCGAGACGCTGCGCCTGGCAGATGCCTTCCATGCCAAGGTCGTCGATGCGACCGTCGAGCATTTCATTCTCGAACTGACCGGCAAGTCCTCGAAGATCGACCAGTTCGTGGCGATCGTGAAGCCGCTCGGCCTGATCGAGGTCTGCCGCACCGGGATCGCGGCGATGAACCGTGGTCCGCAGGGCATGTAAGGCTGCTGCCGAAATCCGTTGAACAGGAAGCCGCTGGAGGTCAGAGCATCTCCAGCGGCATTTTTCTTGATGGCGGCGGGAAGGCGGCGTCGAGGGCGGCAAGGTCTTCATCGCTGAGGTCGAGCGAGACGGCATCGCGGTTTTCCGTGGCGCGGGCGGCATTCGACGTCTTGGGGATAGCGATGACGCCTTCGCGCTCCAGAAGGAAGGCCAGCGCGAGCTGCGCCGGGGTCGCCTGGTTGGCCTTGGCGATGCGGATGATTTCGGGGTGGTGGATGATGCGGCCCTGCTCGATCGGCGAATAGGCCATGACCGGAATATTGCGCTCCTGGCACCAGGGCAGGAGATCGAACTCGATGCCGCGGCGGCCGAGATTGTAGAGCACCTGATTGGCGGCGACATTTTTGCCTGCGGGAACGCTGAGCAGTTCTTCCATGTCGTCGGTATCGAAATTGGAGACGCCCCATTGGCCGATCTTGCCTTGAGCCTTTAGCGTCTCGAATGCCTCGACGCTCTCCGCCAGCGGGTGGTTGCCGCGCCAGTGAAGGAGGTAGAGCTCGATGCGGTCGGTGCCCATGCGCGACAGGCTGTTTTCGCAGGCCTCGATCGTGCCCTTGCGGCTGGCGTTCCAGGGATAGACCTTGCTGACCAGATAGACCTCGTCGCGGCGGCCACGGATCGCTTCGCCGACAATCTTCTCGGCGCCGCCCTCGGCATACATCTCGGCGGTGTCGATCAGCGTCATGCCGAGGTCAAGGCCGGCGCGCAGGCTCTCGATCTCGCGGTTGGCTTCGGAAGCCTTTTCGCCCATGTTCCAGGTGCCCTGGCCAAGCACGGGCACCTCCGTGCCGTCGCGCATGGTCAGCGTTGGGATCGGATCGTCTTGCATGGTCGGCCTCGTGTTGTCGGTGTCTCCGGCAAGTGATATACATTGGATATCAGGGGCTAGATATGACCAAGGTGACGATTTCCAAGTGGGGTAACAGCATCGCGATCCGCCTGCCCAAGGCGGTGACGGACGAACTGCACCTGCGCGCCGGCGATGTCGTCAACCTCGACGTTCGCGACGGCAAGGCGACGTTGGAAAAGCCGAAGCAGCAGCTGGCGCCTCCACTTGCGGAGATGGTGGCGGAGATGGACAGGCTGGGGTGGGAGAACGAGCCGGAAACCGTGGATTGGGGTCGTGATGTCGGTTCCGAGCGCTTCTACGACGATGAGTGATGCATCGCCTTTTGCCGGCGCTCTGTATATGGCCAATCTCGATCCAATCCTTGGCAGCGAACAAGCTGGAATTCGACCTGTCATCATCCTGTCTGTCGATATGATGAACTTGCGGTCGCGCCGGGTGATCGTCTGTCCGATCACGAGCAACATGCAGCCATGGATGACGAAGATCGCCTTGCCAGACGGGTTGAAAACGCGGGGGATGGTGTTGGCAGACCAGATTCGGTCGATCGACAAGGCTGCACGGCTCTTGCGCTTCATCGAGCCGACACCCGCAAATTTCATCACACTGGTCAGAAGTTACGTTGGCAGGCTACTCGATCTAGACGTGGCCGGTGCTTCCGGCTGACAATCCTGTCACCATGACAATAGGCAGATGGAAACTCGGATTTAGGTCAATTATGCTGACCTAAATTAACAAGGCTCGGGGCGATGATCGCGGGCCGCGGAGGTTACCCATGCCGCTGGATACGTTTCTGGCCCTGCTTCTCTTTGCCTTCACCACATCGATCACGCCGGGCCCGAACAACATGATGCTGTTCACCTCAGGCGTGAATTTCGGCTTTCGCCGGACGATCCCGCACATGATCGGCATCGGCGCCGGGTTCTTCTCGCTGCTGATCGGCGTCGGGTTTGGGCTTGGTGCGGTGCTGCATACGATGCCGGTGGTCTATACGGCGCTGAAGTTTATGGGCGGTGCCTATCTGGTGTGGATCGCCTGGAAGATCGCGACGTCGCGGTCTCTCAGCGAAGGGAAGGGCGCGGTGAAACCGATGTCCTTCCTGTCGGCGGCGGCGTTCCAGTGGGTCAATCCGAAGGCATGGGTCATGGCGGTGACGGCGATGGCGACCTATACGATCCAGGATATCTACTTCGTCAGCGTCATGATCGTCGGGCTGGCGTTTGCCGCCGTCAACGTGCCGAGCGTGTCCACTTGGGCCGGGTTCGGCTCGGCCCTGCGCGACTGGCTGTCCGATCCTGTGCGGCTGAAGTGGTTCAACATTACGATGGCGGTGCTTCTGGTGCTCAGCCTGTGGCCGATGCTGAAATAGGCCGATCGCATCGGTCGGGGCTTGGCGTCCACTTCGCCAGTGCCTAAGGATAGGTCGACAATGGTGGAGGATAGTCTCTTGCACGACAACCACGAACACGACGACCGCCATGATCACGATCATCATCATGATCATCACCACGACAATCATTATTCCGACATGCAGGCTCGCGTGAAGGCGCTGGAAACGGTGCTGACGGAGAAGGGGCTGATCGATCCCGCGGCGATCGATGCGATCGTCGATACCTATCAGACAAAGGTCGGGCCCCGGAACGGCGCGCGGGTGGTCGCCAAGGCGTGGAGCGATCCCGATTTCGCGGAATGGCTGAAGCGCGACGCGACGGCTGCGATCGCCAGCCTCGGCTACACCGGGCGACAGGGCGAGCACATGCGCGCGGTGTTCAACACCGAGGAGACGCACAATCTCGTCGTCTGTACGCTATGCTCCTGCTATCCGTGGTCGGTGCTGGGGCTGCCGCCCACATGGTACAAGGCGCCGGCCTATCGTTCGCGGGCGGTGATCGATCCGCGTGGAGTGCTCAGCGAATTCGGCGTGAGCCTGCCGGAGGGGCAGAAGATCCGCGTCTGGGATTCGACGGCGGAGTTGCGCTATCTCGTCATCCCGCAACGGCCCGAGGGCACTCAAGGCTTTAGCGAGGAGCAGCTAGCCGATCTCGTCAGCCGCGACGCGATGATCGGCGCTGGCCTTGCCGCAGCACCTGGGGCGTCGTCATGAACGGGCCGCACGATCTCGGCGGGCAGATGGGCTTCGGCGCGATCGCGCCCGAGAAGGACGAGCCCTATTTCCACGCGGAGTGGGAGAAGCGGGCGCTGGGGCTGACGCTCTCCTGCGGCGCCTTCGGTGCGTGGAACATCGACGAAAGCCGGCATGCGCGCGAAAGCATTCCGCCGGCCAGCTATCTCTCCGCCAGCTATTACGAGATCTGGACGCGGGCGCTGGAGGTGCTGCTCGAGCGCCACGGCTTTACCAGCGCCGAGGAGATCGAAAGCGGCCACCGGCAGTTCGAAGGTGCTGCCCCGAAGCGGGTGCTGAAGGCCGATATGGTTTCAGGTGTTCTCGCCAAGGGTGGCCCTTGCGATCGGCCGCTCGATCAGCCGGCGCGGTTTGCGGTCGGCGACAAGGTGAAGACGCGCAATTTCAATCCAACGACGCATACGCGGCTGCCGCGCTACGCGCGCGCCAAGGTCGGCGTCGTCGAGGCGGTGCAGGGCTCCTTCGTGTTTCCTGACGATAACGCCCATGGCAAGGGCGAGAACCCGCAATGGGTCTATACCGTCGTGTTCGATGGCGGCGAGATCTGGGGCGAGGGGGCTGATCCATCGCTGACGGTGTCGATCGATGCGTGGGAGAGCTATCTTGAGCCAATGTGACACGCGCTCGCCGCTTGCTCAATCGCCGCAACTGCCACGCTCCCTGGATGGCGAGCCGGTGTTTCCGGAGCCTTGGGCGGCCGAGGCGTTTGCGATGACAGTGCATCTGCATGAGCGCGGGCTGTTTACGTGGACCGAATGGGCCGAGGCGTTGTCCGGCGAGTTGCACAAGCCGGGTCGCGCCGAGGATGGCAGCGATTATTTCGATTGCTGGGTGGCGGCGTTGTCTTCGATTCTCGTCGATCGCGGCGTGGCTGATGCCGAGACGATCACGGCCCTGCAGCAGAGCTGGCAGCGGGCTGCCGAGGCGACGCCGCATGGCAGGCCGATTACGCTCCACAATGATCCGCAGCGCTAGTGGCTCCGCGGTCTCTTTCCCGTGACATCACGATGGAAACTGCCGGTAGCACTCCTCGGCGACCTTTCTCAGCTCCTCGCGTGAAATCTCGCCGGTGACGGCATAGCCGAGTTCGCCGTCGATCCAGTAGAAGGTCTCGATGTTGTCTGAAGAGGCGAAGCGGAAGCTGGTTGTCTTGTTCGCCGCGTTGCGGCCGACGAGGACGGTGAGGCGTTCGCCGGTCCGGTTCTCGTACATGAACATCGCGCCCGGCTTGCCGTCGACAGGCAGCAGGCGGCCGCCGACGAGGTGGTAGTTCAGGCTCGTGAGATCGGGGACCTTGAGGTTGGATATAGCGAGACGCTTGCCGAGCCAGGTGGCGAGGTGGGCTTCCTCGTTTGCGAAGACCTCGACGGGGTGGCGGACTTCGCTGGCGTATATGAGGAAGGCGCTTTGGGCTTCCTTCGGGAAGGTTTCCTGGGCTGTCAGCTGCAGTTGGGGGCGTTCGAAGAGAGCGGGGCCGTAGTGGCCGGCAAGCGTGCCGGCGGCGAAGACGGCGAATGTTGCCGCGACGGCGGCGAGGCGCTTCGGCCAGGGGGAGAGCACGGGTGGCTTGCCGATGATGTCGGTATCGCCGGGCCTGCTCTTTTCGTAGCCTGAGAACATCGCCTTGATGCCGGCGTTCTGGGCCTGCCACTCGGCTATTCTTACTGCATCGTCGGGATTGTCGCGCAGCCAGGCTTCGATGCGCGGGCGGTCTGCATCGGCGAGCAAGCCGTCGGTGTAGGCGTGGAGGTCCGCTTCGGTCACGGGTCGGTCGGCGGCGTTCATTTCGGTCTCCGAAGCGTAATGACGTTGTCTGATTTCATGTGTTCGGCCAGTTGCTGGCGGGCGCGCGAAAGGCGCGACATGACGGTGCCCAAGGGTATGTCAAGCATGTCGGCCACTTCCTGGTAGGTGTAGCCCTCGATGACCACGAGCATCAGCACGGCGCGGTGATCTTCCGACAGGCCGTTGAGCGCGTCTTCGAGGCGGGAGCGCTCGAGCGGATCGGCGGATGTCTCGGGTGCTGCCACGTCGATCGCGCCGTCGATATCGACCGTGTTGCCGCGCACGATGGTGCGGCGCTGGTTGCGATAGAGATTGGTCATGATCGTCAGCACCCAGCCGCGCAGGTTCAGGCCGCGCCACTGCGTGCGGCGGGCAAGCACCTTCTCGACGCAGTCCTGCAGCAGGTCCTCGCCATCGCTGTCGGAGCGCGTCAGGCTGCGGGAATAGCGCCTGAGCGATGGTAGGAGGGCCAGGATCTGGCCCTCGAATGTTTCGGGTGCGGGTGGCTTCATGCGATCAAGCCCGCCCTGTCCTTATGGCTTTGCGACATCCCATACATCCTTGACGCCGTCACCGGTGATGTCGCCCATCTTCTTGTCCTTGACCCAGAAGTAGAGTGGCATGCCGTCCTTCGCCCATTGCTTCATGCCGTCCTTGCGGTCCACGATCGAGTATGCCCCTTCCGGCTTGGCATTGCTATCGGCCATCAGCGGCGGCCAGTTCTTGGCGCAATCGTCGTAGCAATTGGAAACGTCCTTCGTGTCCTTCTTGAAGGTGTAGAGCGACATGCCGTTTTCGCCGGCGAGCACCTTGCCCTTGGCGGAATCCACCGTCTTGACGGGCGGGGCGGCGAAGGCGGCGGTGGCGGCTGCGGATGCGACGGCAAGAGCGATCAGGAATTTCGCGGATTTCATCGGGTGTCTCCTCGGGTTGGGCGCACGCGGTTTGCGTTGCCTGACATGAGACAAGGCGAGGGGCGATTTTATTCCATGGTGTCGTCAGATTTTTCGATCGGGCGGGAAGGTCGGCCGCCTCGCGGCATTTTGCGGTTGCCTATCGTTGACGAATCCTGCCAAGTCGATGGATCATGCAATTTGCTCCGCAACAAGACGAAGCCCTGAAAGCCGTTGCCAAATGGCTGAAGGAGGGCAAGGCCCCGATTTTTCGCCTGTTCGGCTATGCCGGCACGGGCAAGACCACGCTTGCTCGGCATTTCGCCGAGCATGTGGATGGCGAGGTGCTGTTTGCGGCCTTCACCGGCAAGGCGGCGCAGGTGTTGCGGTCACGCGGCGCCAGCAATGCGCGCACGCTGCATTCGCTGATCTATCGGCCGCGCGGCGAAGAGGCGGTCGAGGACGAGGAAACCGGCAAGACGTCTATCGCGCCGATGTTTTCGATCAACCGCCAGAGCCCGGTCGCGAAGGCGGCGCTGATCATCGTCGATGAATGCTCGATGGTGGACGAGGCGCTGGGCAAGGACCTTATGAGTTTCGGCACGCCGATCCTTGTTCTCGGCGATCCCGGCCAGCTTCCGCCTGTTTCCGGCGGCGGCTATTTCACCAACCAGGAGCCGGACTACCTTCTGACCGATATCCACCGGCAGGCGCGCGACAACCCGATCATCGGGCTCGCCATGCAGGTGCGCGAGGGCAAGGAGATCATGTACGGCGATTACGGATCGGCGCAGGTGATCTCGAAGAACGAGGTCAACCAGTCGCTGGTGCTCGATGCCGATCAGGTGCTTGTCGGCACCAACCGCACGCGCCGTCGCTACAATCAGCGCCTGCGCGAACTCAAGGGCTTCACCACGGATTATCCGCAGACCGGCGACAAGCTCGTTTGCCTGCGCAACGATCCGGCCAAGGGGTTGCTCAACGGGTCGCTCTGGCAGGTGATGACGTCTTCCAAGGAGACGACCAAGCCGGGGATCAACCTTTTGATCCGGCCAGAGGACGACGACATGGATCGCGGTGCGGCGAAGATCAAGCTCTTGAAGCAGGCCTTCGAGAATGTCGAGGGCGAGATCCCGTGGAACACCCGCAAGCGCTATGACGAGTTCGATTTCGGCTATGCGCTGACGGTGCACAAGGCGCAGGGCTCGCAGTGGAACAACGTCGTGCTGTTCGACGAAAGCTGGGCGTTTCGCGACACCCGGGAACGCTGGCTCTACACGGCCATCACACGCGCGGCGGAAACGCTGACCATCGTTCGCTGAACGCTTTCTCAGACCTGGACGATGCCGAGCAGGACGGCCTTGGCGATGGCCTGGAAGCGGTTGTTGGCGTGCAGCTTGCGAATGATGCCGGCTTCCAGGAATTCCGCGTCCTCCTGCTGCAGGTCGAGCGTTCGGGCTATGCGCTGGGTGGATTGGCCTTCGGCCATGAGCACGAGGCAGCGTGATTCCTGCTCGGTGAGTGCCGCGGCGTTCAGATTGTCGTTGAGCGGCGCATCGTCATCCTCGATATCCTGATCCAGTAGATCGGTCACCTTGCGCAACTGCCGATGAAGCGTCGACATCTCGGCGGTCAGTTCGCGTTTGCGGGTGAGCAGCGCGGTGCGGAAAATGCTCTCGGCGCTCTCCTGCGAATCGGCATCCGCCAGTTCGTTCATCAGTTCCTGGATGACGGCAACGGCCATTCCGGCATCGCGGCAGAGATTGATGATCGCCATCCGCATGATGTCGCCGCGGTCGTAGACGCGCATCAGACCCATGCGGCTTGCCGATATCAGGCCTTTTTCCTCGTAGAAATGCAGGGTGCGGTGCGTGACGCCGAAGGCATTGGCCATTTCGGCGATGGGGACCTTGCCTGACGGCAGGTCGGCTGGAAGCGGAGCAAACGGAAGAAACCGATGTCGTGATTGCGCCTGCGACGGCACAGCCGCAGAAGAGCTGGGCTTGTTGTTCTCTGTCATGAACCCTCCTGTTCATGCATGAGGTGTAGTCTTGCGCAATATCGGGGCGCGCTGGTGCGGTTTTCCTCCGGTGACTTTCTTATTTTCCAAAGCAACTTCGAGCACAAATCCTTCGACATATTGTGCTGAGGTTATTCAGGATTGGCACATTTTGTTAGTATTAAAAATAATCACTTTTAAATTGGAGAGCAATGCTGCGGAGGGATTGTACGACGTCGCGTCACGCTCCGGCGTTAACGCATTGAAGCCGTGTCGATTAATGGCTTAATTTTGATCGAAACGGCCAAGTATCTCTCACTTTCGCCGCATGCATTGGTTGTAAGTGCCGCATCAGCAAATGAGATGAACCCATGAGCGAATCTCGTTGGCGAAGCCGGGAGGTTTGGCTTAAAAGCAAGGGATCATTGCCTGATTGGATGCCTCATCATGCCGACTACGCTTTCCGTCAATCTCAACGCCATCGCCATGCTGCGCAATCGCCGCGATCTACCCTGGCCAAGCGTGGAGGCGCTGGGGCGCATCGCGCTCAAGGCCGGCGCCAGCGGGCTGACGGTGCATCCGCGACCCGATGAGCGTCACATCCGGTTTTCCGATCTGCCTGTCATCCGCAACCTGATCGACGACGAGTTTCCGGAAGCGGAGTTCAACATCGAGGGCTATCCGACGGACGAGTTCCTTGAGCTCTGCGCCAGGGCCGCGCCCGAGCAGGTGACGTTGGTGCCGGACCATCCCTCGCAGGCGACGTCCGATCACGGCTGGGACTTCCGCAAGGATCGCGCATTGCTGACGGATGTGATCGCTCGGTTGAAGAAGATGGGCACCCGCGTATCGCTGTTTGCCGATGGGGACGGGGACGAGGAAGCGGTGGCGATTGCCAAGGCGGTCGGTGCAGATCGCATCGAGCTCTACACCGGCCCCTACGGCGGCTGTTACGACGCGCCGGAGCGGGTAGGGCCGATCCTCGAAGCGCTCGGCAAGACGGCCGATGCGGCGCTAGCCATTGGTCTTGGCGTCAATGCCGGGCATGACCTCACCGTCGCCAACCTGCCGCCGCTGGTCAAGCGCATCCCGAAGCTCGCGGAAGTGTCGATCGGCCACGGGCTGACGGCGGATGCGCTGGAGTTCGGCATGGCGGAGACCGTGCGCCGCTTCTGCCGCGCCTGCGGCCAGAAGATCTAAGTCCAGCTTGGTCAAACAAAAACCCGCTCCGGTGGTGCGGAGCGGGTTGTGCCTTCAGGGAACGCGCTGTCAGCCGACGAGCGCTGCCTTGTTGGCCACGAAATAATCCTTCAGCGACTGTGGCTGCTTGCCGGTCAGTTTGGTGAAGTCCTCGGTCACGTGATCGAAATTGCCGGCGCGGATATTGGCGTCGGCCGAAACCAGCATGTCAGCGACAAAGTCAGGAAGACCGGCGCCGAGCAGGCCCTGGCGCAGCTGGTCGTCCGTTACCTTCACGGCGGCGAGCGGCTTGCCGGCGGCTTCGGAAATGGCGGCGGCGATTTCATCGGCGGAAAGCGACTGCGCGCCTGTGAGCGTATAGGTGGCGCTGTCGTTGGTGCCGGATGCAAGTGCCGCGGCCGCGCCAAGGGCGCAATCGTCACGCGAGATGTTCGGAACCTTGCCGTCGCCCGATGCCGTGTACCAGCTACCGCCCTGAAGATTATGCGGCATGGAATGCATGTAGTTATCGAGATACCAGGCGTTGCGGATGATCGTGTAGGGCAGACCGCTGGCCTTGACCGCGTTCTCGGTGCCGAGGTGATCCGGCGCGAAGGTGACGAGCGATTTGTCGGGCGAGGGCATCGACGTGTAGGCGATGTGCTTGACGCCGGCCTTGACGGCGGCGGTGACAGCCGTTGTGTGTTGCTTCAGGCGCTGGCCCGGAACGGCGAGCGCGTCGGTGCTGATGATGAGCACGCGGTCGGCACCCTTGAAGGCTGCTTCCAGCGAGGCGGCATCGTCGAAATCGGCCTTGCGGGTCTGGATGCCCTTGGCGGCGAGGTCCGACAACTTGGAGGGGTCGCGGCTGGCGGCGATCAGGTTGGCCGCGGGAACCTTGTAGGTATCGAGCAGGTGATGGATGACGCGCTGGCCAAGCTGTCCGGCGGCACCGGTGATGAGGATCGTTTCGCTCATGTCTGTAAACCTCTAGGTTCGATTGCTGGTCTCGAAAAGAGACTAGGGCTAAAATAGGGATTGACTGACAACTGTAAAGAAGGCAGTTTT
This sequence comes from Hyphomicrobiales bacterium, assembly GCA_900471485.1. GTDB lineage: Bacteria > Pseudomonadota > Alphaproteobacteria > Rhizobiales > Rhizobiaceae > Rhizobium. The sequence goes on along the minus strand of UCEU01000035.1, from coordinate 88,638 downwards.
TGCGCCGTAAGTTACCAAAAGGGAACCAGCAGCATGGCCGGCACCGTCGTCAACCTGAAGAGCAAGGCCGCGCCGTGCGTGCGGAACGAGGTCGATCTCTCCAAGCTCGATTTCAACAATTGCCCGGTGCGGGACATGATGCAGCAGATCGGCGGCAAGTGGGCAACGCTGATGCTGGAGGCCCTGTCGCAGCAGCCCTATCGCTTTGGCGAACTGCGCCGGATGATCCCGGATATTTCGCAGCGCATGCTGACGCAGACGCTGCGCGACCTGCAGCGCGACGGCTATATCGAGCGCGAGGTGTTTCCGACCAAGCCGCCGAGCGTCGAGTACCGGATGACGGATCTCGGCAACTCGCTCTATCAGACGCTGGCACTGCTGTTGAACTGGGCGGAGAACAACCATGAGGCCGTTCGCGCCGCCCGGGTCAAGTTCGACGCATCTGGTGCGTGACGCTTGCGTGCCTCTCGGCGCGAAGTAAAGCGTCACGCCGTTCCCGATCGTGATCAGCGCTTCCGCAGCCCTTCGGTGAGAAAAAGCAGGAAGGCGAGGCTGGGGAAGCAGAGGCCGATCCAGGCGGCCAGCGTCCAGCCGCCGGTGGCGAACGCCCAGCCGCCGATGGCCGAGCCGAAGGCGCCGCCGGCGAAGAAGGTTGCCATGAACAGGCCGTTGAGGCGGCTGCGGTGCTCCGGGCTGATCGCGTAGATCGCCCTCTGGCCGACCACGAGATTGGTCGTTACCCCGAAATCGAGAATGATGGCGGCAGCCGTCAGCAGCGTCAGCGCGAGCGCCGAGCCGTCTGTCGCGAAGTGGCTGATCAGGAAGGCGATGATGCCGCAAAGCATGGCCATGGTGGAGGCAATCTTGCCGAGATCGCGGTCGGCGAGGCGGCCGGCGATCGGCGAGGCGATGGCGCCGGCGGCACCGGCAAGCGCGAAGAGGGCAATGCCGTTCTGCGTCAGGCCGAAGGCGGGGCTTGCGAGCAGAAGCGGCGTCGTCGTCCAGAACAAGCTGAAGGCGCCGAACATGCCGGCCTGATAGAGCGCGCGGCGCTGCAGCACTCGGGAGTGCAAGGCGAGATGCGCCATGGAGGCCAAGAGCGCGCCATAGCTCAGACGGGTGTGCGGCGTGCGGACCGGCAGCTGGACGCGCAGGATGGCGGCGAGCAGGATCATGACGACGGCCGACGCATAATAGACGACGTGCCAGGAGGTCGCCTCGGCGAGGAAGCTGGCGACCGGGCGGGCGAGCATGATGCCGCAGAGAAGGCCGCTCATGACATTGCCGACGACGCGGCCGCGCGAGGCATCGGGCGCCATGTTGGCGGCGAAGGGCACGAGGACCTGGACCGCGACCGAGCCCAGGCCGATACAGAGCGAGGCGGTGAGGAACAGTGTCGGCGTGGTGGACAGCGCGGCGCCGACCAGGGCCACAGCCGACATGAGCACCAAGGTGAGCACCAGCTTGCGGTTCTCCATAAGGTCGCCGAGCGGCACGAGCAGAAGCAGGCCGAGGCCATAGCCGATCTGCGTCAACGTCACGATCAGGCCGGTGGCGGCCGGGCTGAAGCCGAGCGACGCGCTGATCGGACCGGCCAGCGGCTGGCCGTAGTAAAGATTGGCGGCCACGAGCCCGCAGGCGGCGGCGAAGAGGAATGTCATCAAGGGCGAGATCGTCGGTTGGGCAACGGTCTCGGGGGTGGTGGCGGAAATGCTCATATGCGCTCCGATGGGGGCTTTTCGGATTATGGTTTGGTGATTATGCGGGGCAAACGTTGCCCCTCTTGTTGGATGTTGTCAGGTGACGAGTTGCATTGCGCTGTCCACGACGGCGGCCATTTCCTGCTGGCCCCGGCCGGTCTTGCCGGCGATGCGCATGCCCTGCGTCAGGCAGAAGAGCGTGCGGGCGCAGCTTTCGGCCTCCACCGACGGCGAGACCGAGCCGTCGGCTTGGCCGAGGCGCAGTAAGTCTAGAATGCGGGCTTCATTGATGGCGGAAGCGGCCTTGATCTGGTTCGCGGCTTCCTCGTCGAAGAGGGCGAGATCGTTGGCGCTGCTGACCACGAGACAGCCGCGTTTGCCGGACAGCCCGTGCGACGAGTCGGCGTAGAACGACAACAGCTGCCGGACTTTCTCGCGACCGCTGCCAACGCTATCGAGCCGCGTTTCCAGCACGGCGCGGCGAACCACGCGATAGCGCTCGAAGGCGGAGAGGAAGACGCCGCGCTTGTCCTTGAAGGCCTTGTAGACACTGCCCGATGTCAGGCCCATGGCTTCGGTCAGATCGCTGATCGAGGTTGCCTGGTATCCACGCTCGGAAAACACCTCGAGCGCCTTGTCGAGCGCCGCGTCGAGGTTGAACGCGCGGGGGCGGCCGCGTGTCGAAGTCTTGTTGTCGAGAGTTGCCGTGATCATGATCGCCTAATTAGGAAATGATCGTTTCCAAATCAAGCGGAAATTTGCGATATCGCAATTTAGAGATCTAGCACCCAGGTCTGGCCGTTGAGTTCCGGGCCGAACATGTGGTGTTTTTCTTCCGAGACCAGACGGAACCCGGCTTTGATGTAGATGCCGCGGGCCGCATTCAAAATATCGTTGGTCCAGAGCGAAACCTGCCGATATCCCTTGTCCCTGGAGAAGCGGATGCATTCATCGACCAGCGTCTTGCCGAGCCCGAGCCCGCGCGCGGATTTGTCGATATAGAGCAGGCGGAGCTTGGCGACGCCGTCGCCGCCGTTGGTTACGAGGATGGAGCCGATGTTGAGGCCACCGCGCTCGGCGATCCAGCAATATTCCATGGCCGGATCGAAGTGCGTCAGGAAGCGACCGGCCACCTCGGCGATCAGACCCTCGAAGCGCATGTCCCAGCCGTATTCCTCCGTGTAGGCTTTCGCCTGGCTCTGCACGATCCAGCCGATATCGCCGGGTCGGTGGGCGCGGATAATGGCCGGCGACGTGGTGGAAGCGGGATCGAGAAGGGCGCGGATCGTCTGCATCGCGCCGACGATCTTCTGCGGCTGTCCGATGGCAAGTTCCTTGAAGCGGGCCCCGATCTGGGTGCTGGAGCGCCTGCCAAGCTCGCGAAATGTTTCCTGTCCCTTTTGAGTGACAAAGACGAGCTGGCCGCGTCCGTCGGAAGGGTCCGGCCGTGTTTCGATAAGTCCGTCATTTCGGAATCGCTTGAGTATCCGGCTGAGATAGGCGGCGTCGAGCTGGAGATCGCGGGTGAGCGCAACGGGGCTTACACCGTCGTGCGATCCCACCTCGAACAATACTCGGGCATCGGTAAGCGTGAAAGGCGTGTCGAGATAGGCCTTGTTCAGGACGCCGAGAAAGTTGGTGTAAAAGCGATTGAAGTCGCGGGCGGCTTCTACGAGTTGCTGATCGAACATGAACGAGATCTCCTAATGGAGGACCTTGTCCTCTATTTGATAGACTGAGTCAACTAATAGGCTTCGGTTATCGGCGCGAGTGCTTGGTCGGTTTGCTACTGGGCCGCAGTTGCGACATTTCGGCGCGAAAGAAAAAATTGCGAAATGCCAAGCTGTGACCGTATGAAGGGGCGGGAGGTCGCGTCTTATTGCAAAGGATTCTCCATGAGTGATCACCATGTCGTCGTTGTCGGCGGCGGTTTCGGCGGGCTGCAACTGGTCAATGGTCTCAAGGGCGCCGGGGTGAAGATCACTTTGATCGATCGGCGCAACCACCATCTGTTCCAGCCGCTGCTCTATCAGGTCGCGACGACGATCCTGGCGACGTCCGAGATCGCCTGGCCAATCCGCCATCTCTACAGCGACCGTCCCGATGTGACGACGCTGCTGGGTGATGTCATGGGTGTCGACAAGGTCGCCAAGACCGTCACGCTTCGCGACGGGCCGACCATTTCCTATGACACGCTGGTGCTGGCGACGGGCGCGACCCATGCCTATTTCGGCCGCGACGATTGGGAACCGGTGGCGCCGGGGCTGAAGACGCTCGAGGACGCGACCACCATCCGCCGCCGCGTGCTGCTTGCGTTCGAACAAGCGGAAACCGCGACCGACCCGGCGGCTCGCGATGCGTTGCTGACCTTCGTCATCATCGGTGCAGGTCCGACCGGCGTGGAGCTTGCGGGGATCATCGCAGAGCTCGCGCACAAGACGCTGCCGAAGGAGTTCCGCAACATCGACACCCGCAAGGCCAAGGTCATGCTGGTGGAAGCGGGACCGCGCGTGCTGTCGACCTTCGCGCCGGAGCTTTCGGAATATGCCCTTAAGGCTCTCAACGATCTCGGCGTCGAGGTGCGGCTTGGAAAGCCCGTTACTCAATGCACGGCTGATGGCGTCCAGATCGGGGATGAGTTCATTCCGTGCCGGACGATCAGTTGGGCGGCGGGCGTGCAGGCTTCGCCTGCTGCACGATGGCTCGATATCCCGGCCGACCGGGCAGGGCGTGCCGTCGTCGAGAAGGATCTGACCGCGCCGGGTCTGCCTGACGTCTTCGTCATAGGCGACACGGCCTCGGTGATGCAGGAGAGCGGCTCGCCGGTTCCGGGCGTGGCGCCCGCGGCCAAGCAGCAGGGCGGCTACGTGGCCCAGGTCATCCGCGCGCGCCTGACGGGCAAGGCGCCGCCGGTCTTCAAGTATCGGCATCAGGGCAGCCTAGCGACGATCGGCAGGAGTGCCGCGATCGCCGATTTCGGCCGCATCAAGCTCAAGGGCGGGCTCGCCTGGTGGATCTGGGGCATCGCCCACATCTACTTCCTGATCGGCACCCGCTCGCGCTTTGCCGTGGCTTGGAGCTGGCTGTGGATCTTCCTCAGCGGCCAGCACAGCGCGCGGCTGATCACCCAGCGCGAGACGATCGCCGATCCCAAATAGGCGATCCGCGCGACGTACGAGATCCGGGCATGAAAAAGCCCCGCCGGACGACTGGCGGGGCTTTCGTTCTTCATTCGGTGGCGTCGTCGATCAGGCCGCCAGCGAGGCGATGTCGATGACGAAGCGATAGCGCACGTCGCTCTTCAGTACGCGCTCGTAGGCTTCGTTGACGTCCTGGATGTTGATCTTCTCGATTTCCGAGACGATTTTGTGCTCGCCGCAGAAGTCCAGCATTTCCTGGGTTTCCTTGATCGAGCCGATCATCGAGCCGGCCAGCGTGCGGCGGGCGGGGATCACCGAGAAGGCGTGGACCGGGACGGCGTTTTCCGGAACGCCGAGCAAGACCATCGTGCCGTTGACCTTCAGCAGGTTCAGGTAGGCATTCCAGTCGATCTCGGCGGAAACGGTGCACAGGATCAGATCGAAGGTGCCGGCGAGCTTTTCGAAGGTCGAGGCGTCGGACGTGGCGTAATATTCCTTGGCGCCGAGCTTCAGGCCGTCTTCCTTCTTCGACAGCGACTGCGAGAGGACGGTGATATCAGCACCCATCGCGGAGCCGAGCTTCACGCCCATGTGGCCGAGGCCGCCCATGCCGACGATCGCGACCTTCTTGCCGGGGCCGGCATTCCAGTGCTTCAGCGGCGAGTAGAGGGTGATGCCGGCGCACAGAAGCGGCGCGGAGGCGTCGAGCGGCAGGTTGCCGGGGATCGACAGGACGTAGTCTTCCCTGACGACGATCGAGTCGGAGTAGCCGCCCTGGGTTGCTGTCTTGCCGTCGCGATCGACGCTGTTGTAGGTGCCGACGAGGCCCGGCATGTACTGCTCGTTGTCGAGGTCGCGGGTTGCGCAGCCGACGCAGCTATCGACGAAGCAGCCGACGCCGACGTGATCGCCGACCTTGAACTTGGTGACGTTGGCGCCGACGGCCGAAACGATGCCGGCGATCTCGTGGCCCGGAACGATCGGGTAGACGGCATTCTTCCATTCGTTGCGAACGGTGTGAATGTCGGAGTGGCAGATGCCGGCGTACTTGATGTCGATGACGACGTCATCCGCGTTCGGGTCCCGACGTTCGAAGGTGAACGGCGTCAGCGGCTTGGATGCATCGGTAGCGGCGTAGCCTCTTGCGATTGGCATGGGAAGTATCCTTCTTTGGCGGGGTGGAAAGGGATGGTGCCTTTATGCGCCAGAGACGGCACGCAGTGTTAGAGCGATCCTCTCGTGTTCTTGCACGATCCTGCAAAAGTGCGGGAGACCCGTAAAAGTGAGAGAGGGCGGTATTTGCGGTCATGCAAATCCATCCTAGATAAGCAGTCCAAACGGCAGGCAAGCCGTTCTCACCGGAAAGTGCGCCTGATGACATTGCTCTTTAACCGCTACCAGGAGATCGCGTCGATCGCGGGCCGCTTCGCGCTTGGCGACGGAGAAGTGCAGACGGGGATCGAAGGGCTCGGGATCAGCCGCCGCACGACGCCGAGCGCGCCTTGCCACGGCAGCTACCGTCCCTGTTTCGCCATGGTCATCCAGGGGGCGAAAAGCCTGCAGCTCGGCACCGATACCATCAATTACGGGGCGGGTGACTATCTTCTGACGTCGGTCGACCTGCCCGTTGCGTGGCGGGTGGTGGAGGCGAGCGCCGAGGTTCCGCATCTTTGCATCACGCTTGCGATCAACAGCGAAAAGCTGCTCCACCTGCTCAGTCGTTCGACCATACAGCGTAGCGCGGCGCCGCCATCGGGCCAGCGCGGCATCGTCGTCAATGTCGCGACGCCGGAGCTTCTCGATGCGGCGGTCAGGCTGCTGCGCTTGCTTGATAGTCCAGCGGATATCGCGGCGATGGCGCCGCTGATCGAGCAGGAAATCCTCTATCGCATTCTGACGGGACCTGCCGGCGACCAGCTGATCGATATCGCGATCGCCGACCGGCAGGGCAACCGGATCGCCCGCGCGATCGCCTGGCTGCGCGAAAATTTCGCGCGGACACTGCGCATCGAGGAGCTGGCCGAGCACGTCAACATGAGCGTCTCGTCGTTCCATCATCACTTCAAGTCGATCACGGCGATGACGCCGGTGCAGTACCAGAAGCAGATCCGCCTGCACGAAGCGCGGCGTTTGATGCTGATCGAGCGGCTGGACGCCGGCACCGCCGGCCATCGCGTCGGTTATCAGAGCCCGTCACAGTTCAGCCGCGAATATAGCCGTCTATACGGGCTGTCGCCGGCGCGCGATGTGGATGCGGTGCTGAACGCTGCCGAATAATCCGGCACCGCGCCGAAAAATTATCCTGGCGACCGTTGCGACCTCTTGACCGATCGGAGCATCTAGGCGATAAGCACTCACGAACCGTACCGTACGGTACTTATCGGGAGCGAATGCCGTGTCTGTCGAAAACTTGGAGCCCAGCGAATTCTCGCCGCGCCAGAACGCCGTTCTGGAGCAGGCGCTGCGGTTGCTCGTCGATGGCGGCGAAAAGGCGCTGACGACGTCGGGTGTCGCGCGCGCGGCCAACTGCTCCAAGGAAAGCCTCTACAAGTGGTTTGGCGACCGCGACGGCCTGCTGTCGGCGATGATCGCCTATCAGGCGAGCAAGGTGCGCACCTTCGAGCGCAACGGCGAGCGCCTGACATCGGCGAGCCTGCACGACCATCTCGTTATTTTCTCGCGTGATCTTCTTGAGGTTCTGGCGGGCGACGTGTCGCTGGCGCTGAACCGGCTGGCGATCGGCCAGTCGCCGCGCGACGGCTCGAAGCTCGGCAAGCTTTTGCTCGAGCGCGGCCGCCGGCAGATCGACCGTCGCGCCATGGGGCTCATCGATTCCGGCAAGCGGGCAGGGCTGCTGCGCTTCAACGATGCCGACGAAGCCTATCACACACTCTACGGCCTGATCGTCTCCGACCTGCATGTGCGCATGCTGCTTGGAGACACCACGGGCGTTACGGATACCGCGCGCCAGGCGGAAAAGGCGGTGACCGCCTTCCTCCGGCTTTACGGGACGGAGAAGGCGCTGGCCGACATGCCGGCCGTCGTCTGACGAAAAGTTTTACCGAATACTGACAGTCCACAAGACAAGCAAAGGGAAGGAAAATTCAAATGCGCGTCTATTACGATCGTGATGCAGACCTCAACCTCATCAAGTCCAAGAACGTCGTCATCGTCGGCTACGGCTCCCAGGGTCGCGCCCACGCGCTGAACCTGAAGGACAGCGGTGCTGCCAACGTCGCCATCGCGCTGAAGGCCGGTTCGCCGACCATCAAGAAGGCAGAAGCCGACGGCTTCAAGGTCATGACCGTTGCCGATGCCGCCAAGTGGGGCGACCTGATCATGATGGCGACGCCTGACGAACTGCAGGCCGACATCTACAAGGCCGACATCGCCGGCAACATCCGCGACGGCGCCGCCATCGCATTCGCACACGGCCTCAACGTTCACTTCGGCCTGATCGAGCCGAAGGCTTCGCTCGACGTCGTCATGATCGCGCCGAAGGGCCCGGGCCACACGGTTCGCGGCGAATACCAGAAGGGCGGCGGCGTTCCTTGCCTCGTTGCCGTTCACCAGAACGCTTCGGGCAATGCTCTTGAACTCGCTCTCTCCTACGCCTGCGGCGTCGGCGGCGGCCGTTCGGGCATCATCGAAACCAACTTCCGCGAAGAGTGCGAAACCGACCTCTTCGGCGAACAGGTCGTTCTGTGCGGCGGTCTCGTCGAGCTGATCCGCGCCGGCTTCGAAACGCTGACGGAAGCTGGCTACGCGCCTGAAATGGCCTACTTCGAGTGCCTGCACGAAGTGAAGCTCATCGTCGACCTGATCTATGAAGGCGGTATCGCCAACATGAACTACTCGATCTCGAACACGGCAGAGTGGGGCGAATACGTCACCGGCCCGCGCATCATCACCGAAGAGACCAAGGCCGAGATGAAGCGTGTCCTGAAGGACATCCAGACCGGCAAGTTCACCTCGGACTGGATGCAGGAATACCGCGCCGGCGCCGCCCGCTTCAAGGGTATCCGCCGCGTCAACGACGAGCATCCGATCGAAGAAGTCGGCGCCAAGCTGCGCGGCATGATGCCTTGGATCGGCAAGAACAAGCTCGTCGACAAGGCTGTCAACTAATCGATGGCGACAGGCTGGCCGACGCTTTGGTCAGACACGTTAGCTGAAAATGAAGGGCCGGTGCGAAAGCGCCGGCCTTTTATTTTTGGGCGCGCATGGACAGCCAGCGGGTCGGCTTGCCGTCGTAGCCGCCGCCGTCTCCCTCGCTGATGACGATGCCGTGCCAGCCGCCGGTGCTCAACAGGTCGGAGAGAAGTTCGGCGGACAGGTAGTTGTAATAGCGGCCGAGACCGTCGTGTCCTTCGGCGTCGCCAGCCTTGAAGGTGGCGTGGATGAGGCCGCCGGGCTTCAGCGCGCGCAGGATGCGGGCGAAGACATCGGGCAATTGGGCGCGTGGAACATGCAGGAGGCTTGCCTCGGCCCAGACGCCGTCAAAGGCCTCGTCGGCGTCCAGTTCGTCGAAGCGCATGATCTCGACGGGGCGGTCGAGCAGGGTTTCGGCTTCGCTTGCGAGCTCGGTGGAGCCGTCCGTCGGGGTGACGTCGAAGCCCTTCGAGAGCATGTAGGCGCTGTCCTGGCCGGCGCCGCAGCCCAGTTCCAGAATGGCGGCGCCGGGCCGCAGTTTGGAGAGAAAGGCATCGAGGCGGCGGACTGGCAACATCCGGTCACGCGCGGCGTAGGTCGCGGCGTTGTCTCTGTAGAAGGATGAAGTCGGTTCGTCGGACATGATGCTTTGCCTCGCCTGCCTGGGAGGCGAAGCATATCACGAAACATATATAAAGCGTTTCGGTGCGCCGTCCGTGGTCAGATGGAGCGGCGGCCGTTGATCGCGTGGTAGAGCCACAGCACGACGACGGCTCCGACGACAGCGACCACAAGGCTGTAGATGTTGAAGCCGGTGACCCCGGCGGCGCCGAAGAAGGTGAAGATCACGCCGCCGACGATCGCGCCTACGATACCGAGCACGATATCCATGAGCATTCCGGAGCCGGTCTTGTTGACGATCTTGCTGCCAATAAAACCTGCAATCAATCCAAGAATAATCCAGCCGATAACAGACATCTGATATTCCCCTCCTTGATTGGCCGAATATTTCGGCCATCTCCCATTTTAAGCTAAATGGAAGGAAAAGAAATTCAAGGCTCCGACGGGGCCTCTCGCTGTCGTTTCACTCTTCTCGTCAAGAAAATCGAAAAGGAGAATGGCATGGGACTCTTTGATGACGCCGTTCCGGGCGGAAATATATCCAAGCCGATCATGATCGCTCTCGGTGCGTTGCTTGTCGGCAAGCTGCTCGGCGGCGGCGGCAGCGAAGCGGAGAAGACACCGCAGCCGAACCAGCCGACCAACACCGGCGGCGGCGACTCCGGCGGTTTGCTCGGTGATCTCGGCGGGCTCGCGGGCGGGCTTGGTGGCCTCGGCGGCCTGGGCGGGCTGCTCGGCAAGCTCGCCGAAGCGGGGCAGGGCTCGGTCGCCGATTCCTGGGTGAAGCCGGGACAGAACGAACCGATCGCGCCGGGTAACCTGGAGAATGCGCTGGGTTCGCAGACGATCAGCGATCTGGCGCGTCAGGCCGGGATCAGCGAGCAGGAGCTGCTGGCTCAGCTTTCCAAGGTTCTCCCCGGTGTCGTCGACAAGCTGACGCCGCAGGGGCAGATCCCAAGCCAGGCGCAGATCGCGGCGCTGTTGCGCTCCTGAGTAAGCCATTTGATCGTAGAAAATGAAAAGGCCGGCGGAGGTGGAAACCTTGCCGGCCTTTCTTGGTGATCGGATCTATCCGGTGGCTTACGCCATGATGCGGCGGGTCCAGCCGCGCTGGTCGTTGGTGACGCCCTTCTGCAGGCCGACCAGCTCGTTGCGCAGGTCTGTCGTCAGCTTGCCGGTCTCACCGTTGCCGACCTTGAACTCGCCGCCCGCGTGGCGGACGAGGCCGATGCCGGCGAGGACGGCGGCGGTGCCGCAGGCGAATGCTTCGACCAGCTTGCCGCTGGCCGCATCAGCCTGCCACTCCGCGAAAGAGTAGGGGCGCTGCTCGACCTTGAGGCCCTTTTCTTCCGCGAGAACGATGACCGAGGCGCGGGTGATGCCCGGCAGGATGGTGCCGCCGAGCGGCGGGGTGACGACGGTGCCGTCGTTCATCACGAAGAAGACGTTCATGCCGCCGAGTTCTTCGACCCAGCGATGTTCGGCCGCATCGAGGAACACGACCTGATCGCATTCCTTCTTGGCGGCTTGCGCCTGGGCGACGAGGCTGGCCGCATAGTTGCCCCCGCATTTGGCGGCACCCGTGCCGCCGGCGGCAGCGCGCGTGTACTCGGTCTCGACCCAGAGCGATACGGCCTTGGCGCCGCCCTTGAAATAGGCGCCGACGGGTGAGGCGATGACGCAGAAGATATATTCCTGCGCCGGGCGAACGCCGAGGAAGGCTTCGTTGGCGAACATGAAGGGACGCAGATAGAGGCTGCCGTCACCTGATGGAATCCAGTTCTTGTCGATACGAACAAGCTCTTCGACCGCCTTGAGGAACAGGTCTTCGGGCACCGGCGGCATGGCCATACGCTCGGCCGACTGGTTGAAGCGGCTGGCGTTCTGTTCCGGGCGGAAGAGCAGGATGCGCCCGTCATCGGCCTTGTAGGCCTTCATGCCTTCGAAGATTTCCTGGGCATAGTGCAGGACAGCGCTTGCCGGATCGAGTTCCAGCGGGCGGCGCGGCGTGACCTTGGCATCGTGCCAGCCCTTGTCAGCGGTCCACTTCGCCAGCACCATGTGATCGGTGAAGACCTTGCCGAAGCCGGGAGTTTCCAGGGCCTTGATGCGGTCCGCGTCGGAGACCGGCGAGGTATGGAATTCGATCTTGATTTCGGGAGTATTCGACGACGCGGTCATTTCCTGGCACCTTCATAGCCTGTTTGATTTCGGCGGCGACACTACTGCCGCAGCCTGTGCTTTGCAAAGGCCGATTTCGCCGACTTTCGCATTAAAAGACCCGAAAATTGTCATGGTAGCAAACAAATAGGTCAGTAATGTTGACTTATCATTTATTGCGTGGTCTTGTCCAGTAAAGACAAAAAATTACGAGGAAACCCCATGCTGAATTGGGAAAACATCTTTGCAACCCGCTCGTCGCGCATGCGCGCATCGGAAATCCGCGAACTTCTCAAGCTTCTCGATCAGCCCGACATCATTTCGTTCGCGGGCGGAATTCCCGATCCGGCGCTGTTTCCGGACAGGGAGTTCAAGCAGGCCTATTCGGATATTTTCGACAGCACGGCCGTCAACTCTGCCCTGCAGTACTCCGTGAGCGAAGGCTACAAGCCGCTGCGCGAATGGCTGGTGGGCGAGATGGGCAAGCTCGGGATCGCCTGCGGCCTCGACAACGTCTTCATCGTTTCCGGCTCGCAGCAGGGGCTCGATTATCTCGGCAAGCTGTTCCTGTCGCCCAACGATACGGCGCTGGTGACGTGGCCGACCTATCTCGGCGCGCTGCAGGCGTTCAACGCCTATGAGCCTGCCTACGACCAGCTGACGCCCAACGGCAACCGCACGCCGGCGTCCTATCAGGCGCAGGCCAGGGAAGCCGGTGGCAAGGTGAAGTTCGCCTATCTGTCCGCCGACTTCTCCAACCCGACCGGCGAGACCGTCGACTTGGCGGGCCGCCAGAAACTGATCAAGCTCGCCGACGAGATGGACATCGCCATCATCGAGGACGCGGCCTACCAGTCGCTGCGCTACGACGGCGAGGCGATCGCGCCGATCCTGTCGCTCGAGATCGCCGAGAAGGGCGATATCGACAAGACAAGGACGATCTATTGCGGATCGTTCTCGAAGACGCTGGCGCCCGGCCTGCGCGTCGGTTTCATCGTCGCCAATGCCCCTGTCATCCGCAAGTTGGTGCTGATGAAGCAGGCAGCCGACCTACATTCCTCGACGATCAACCAGATCGCCATTGCCGAGGTTGCGCGCAAGGGCTTCGACGCCCAGGTCGCCAAGATCAAGGCAGCCTACAGCAAGCGTCGCGACGCGATGCTGGCTGCGCTCGAAAAGCATATGCCCGAGGGTGTGAGTTGGACGAAGCCCGAGGGTGGAATGTTCGTTTGGGTGACGCTACCCAAGGGGATGGATGGGGCCAAGCTGCTCGCGAAATCGATCGAGACCGTCAAGGTCGCCTTCGTGCCGGGCCGCGCCTTCTTTGCCGATGGTTCGGGCGAGAACACCTTGCGCATGAGCTTCTCGTCGAGCAACGAGGAGAAGATCGAGGAAGGCATCGCGCGGCTTGGAAAGCTGATCGCTGGCGAGATCGGCGGCCACTGAGCCGCCGATCGTTTCGGTGTTATTGATTGAGGTGCGGGCCGAGCAGGGATAGATCGGCCTCGCCAAGCCTGTCGCTGGCGGTGTTGCGCTGGTGCCAGTAGGGATAGAGCAGCTGCGGCAGGCTGACATCGTCCAGCCGCTTGCGCTCTTCGGCCGACAGTTTCAATTCGGCTGCCGCCAGATTGTCCTTGAACTGCGCTTCCGTGCGCCCGCCGATGATGACCGACGTCACCGCCTGGCGACCAAGGAGCCAGGCGAGCGCCACCTGGGCCGCCGAGACGTTGCGGCTTTCGGCGACCGACACCAGCGTTTCCACGATGTTCCAGAGCCGGTCCTCGTCGCGGATCGGCGGCTCGGTCCAGCCGGCGAACTGGCGGGTGCCTTCGGGGGCTGCCTGGTTGCGGCGATGCTTACCCGACAGAAGGCCGCCGGCGAGCGGGCTCCAGACCAGCACGCCCAGGCCCTGGTCGAGGCTGATCGGCAGCAGCTCGAATTCGGCATCGCGGGCCTCCAGAGTGTAGTGGATCTGCTGGCTGACGAAGCGTTCGCGGTGCTCGCGCTCGCTGATCCCCAGCGCCTTCATGATGTGCCAGCCGGAGAAGTTGGAGCATCCGACGTAGCGGACCTTGCCCTGCTTCACGAGCGTATCCAGCGCCTCCAGCGTTTCCTCGAGCGGCGTCTGGCCGTCCCATTCGTGAACCTGGTAGAGGTCGATCACATCGGTCTTCATGCGCTTGAGACTGGCTTCGCAGGCGCTGATCAGGTGGTAGCGCGAATTGCCGGCATCGTTGGGGCCTTCGCCCATGGGGAAGCGGGCCTTGGTGGCGATCAGCGTGCCGTTCTTCCTGACGCCGCCGAGGATCTCGCCGATGATCTCCTCCGAGGCGCCGGCCGAATAGACGTCGGCCGTATCGATCAAGTTGACGCCAGCGTCGATGCACATGTCGACCAGGCGGCGGGCTTCCGAAACGCCGAGGTCGCCCACGGTCTTTGCCCAGCCCTTGCCGCCGAAGGTCATGGTGCCCATGGTGAGCGTCGACACCCTGAGGCCCGAACGGCCCAATTGACGATATTCCATAAGACTTCCTCCTGTCCCGAAATCGAAAATCAAAACGCGGGCTAGAAGATAGGGGTGAGGTGATGGGGTCAAGGGGTGCACGGCACTGTGATCGGCGAATGGCAACTGTCACAATCATGTTAATCCAGATGTCTAAGGAACGAGCCTTCCATCACCGAGGGCACCATCCATGAAGACCATCGTTTCCGCCGCAGCTCTGCTCGCCGCAAGCCTGTTCGCCATTCCCGCATCCGCCGAAAACCTGGTGCTCTACACCAGCCAGCCGAACGAGGATGCGCAGGCAACCGTCGATGGCTTCATGGCCGCCAACCCCGATATCAAGGTCGACTGGGTACGCGACGGCACGCCGAAGATCATGGCCAAGCTGCAGGCCGAGATCGAGGCCGGCAATCCGGTTGCCGACGTTCTCCTGATCGCCGACACCGTCACGCTCGAGCGCCTCAAGGAAGCCGGCAAACTGATGGCGTACAAGTCGCCTGAAGCCGCCAACTACGACGCCTCGCTTTATGACGCCGACGGCTACTACTATTCGACCAAGCTGATCACGACAGGCATCATCTACAACACGTCCGCTTCGCTGAAGCCGACGAGCTGGAAGGACCTCACGAAGCCGGAAGCCAAGGGCCTCGTCACCATGCCGAGCCCGCTGACCTCGGGTGCGGCACTCATTCACGCGCAGACGCTTGCCGGCGTCGATGGCCTAGGCTGGGATTTTTACAAGGATCTGGCCGCAAACGGCGCCACCGCTGCCGGCGGTAACGGCGGTATCCTCAAGGCCGTCGCCTCGGGTGAGAAGGCCTATGGGATGATCGTCGACTACATGCCGATCCGCGAAAAGGCCAAGGGCGCGCCGGTCGAGTTCGTCTTCCCGACGGAAGGTGTATCGGCTGTGACCGAACCGGTTGGCATCCTCGCCAGCGCCAAGAACGCCGACGCCGCCAAGAAGTTCGTCGATTACGTGCTCTCGGAGAAGGGCCAGGAAGGCTTCGTCAAGCTCGGCTATATCCCTGCTCGTAACGGCATGAAGCTTCCGGAAGGCTTCCCGGCACGCGACACGATCAAGGTGCTGCCGATCAACGCTGCCGCCGCGCTCAAAAACACCGATGCCGACCTGAAGACCTTCTCGGGCATCTACGGCTCGAACTGATCTCATTTCGATGTACGGATATGTGCGTCCCGGAAACAGCCAGCCCGTCTGGCTGTTTCCTTTTATCGTTCTGATCGTCCTTATCCTCAGCGTGCTGCCGCTTGCGCGGCTGGCGATGACGGGTGTTGCCGCACTCGCCAATGGCGGCGCGATCGCGGTTCTGTCCGATCCGGCGCTCTGGTCGGCGACCTATTACACGCTCGTCACGGCCGTCCTCGGCACGATCATCTCGCTTGCGATCGGCTGCGCCTTCGCTTTCCTGCTGACGCTCACCGATATCAGGGCCAAGGGGCTGATCAGCTTCCTCTTCGTGCTGCCGATGATGATCCCGCCGCAGGTGACGGCACTTGCCTGGGTGCAGATGTCGGGGCCGTCGAGCCCGCTATTGAAGGCGCTTCATATCGCGCCGCCGCTGGGCTCGCCGCAGCCGCTCTATTCGATCGGCGGCATTGCGCTGCTTTATGGCGTGCAGCATGCGCCGCTGGTCTATCTGGCGCTCAGGGCGAGCCTGATGTCGCTGCCGCGCGACGGGGTCGAGGCGGCGCGTCTATCTGGCGCTTCCAGTTTCCGGGTGTTTCGCGACATCATCCTGCCGCTGTCGCTGCCAGGGATCATCGCGGGCGCGGCGATCTCCTTCGTGTCCTGTACCGGCAATTTCGGCATTCCCGCCATTCTCGGCATCCCGGCCTCGATCTACACGCTGCCGACGCTGATCTTCACCAAGTTCTCGGCCTTCACCAGCCGTACCTTCGGCGACGTCGCGCTGCTCTCTGCGATCATCGCGATCATCTCGGTGGCCGGTCTCGCCATCCAGGACCGGGCGCTGCGTGGGCGCGATTATCGCGTGCTCGGTCTTTCGGGCGCGACTGCCACCTTCGAGCTCGGATACTGGAAGCTGCTGTTCGCGCCGGTGCTCTGGATCGTCATCTTCTTCATGCTCGCCGCACCCTTCTTCGCGCTGCTCGCAGGCGCGCTGGTGCCGGCCTATGGCGTGCCCTTGACCTTCAAGACGATGACCTTCCATGCCTTCTCCGAGATCCTGTTCAAGCAGGCGGTGACGCGGACGGCCTTCGTCAATTCGCTGTCGCTGGCGGCGGGTACTGCGATATGTCTCCTTGTGGTGACTGTGCTTGCGGCCTACGCGCTGACGCGGCGCAGGGATTTGCTTGGGCGCATCGTCGCCAGCGTCATCGAGATCCCGTATTCGCTGCCGGGGATCGTCGTCGCGGTGTCGTTCATTCTGGTCTTCGCGGCACCCATCCCGCTGATCAACGTGACGATCTACGGTACGGTCTGGATCATCCTGATCGCCTATCTCTCAAGCTTCTTCGCCGTCAGCCTCAAGCCCGTGGTCAGCGCCTTCCACCAGCTCGATCCGGCGCTGGAAGAGGCGGCGCGGCTGTCGGGGGCGGGATTCTTCCGGCGGCTGAAGGATATCATCGTGCCGCTGATCGCGCCGGCCGCCGGGGCCTCGGTGATCCTCGTCTTCCTGATTGCCTGCAACGAGCTCACCATCTCGGCGCTGCTCTGGTCGGCGGGTACGCAGACGCTTGGCGTCGCCATCTACAATCTCGATGACAGCGGCAGCTCCGATCTCGCTTCGGCGCTGTCGGTGCTCGTCGTTCTCATGGTCGTTTTCATGATGCTGCTTCTGGAACTGATGGCAAAGCGGCTGCCGAAGGGAGTTGTGCCGTGGCGAAACTGATCCTCAATCGCGTCGCCAAGGATTTCGGCACCGGCCGGGCCGCTGTCTCGAACCTTTCGCTCGACGTGCGTGAGGGCGGCTTCCTGGCGCTGCTCGGGCCGTCCGGTTGCGGCAAGACGACGGTGCTTCGCATGATCGCCGGTTTCGAGACGCCGACGGACGGGTCGATCCATCTCGGCGAACGGCTGCTTGCCGACGCATCGCAATCGCTGCCGCCGGAAAAGCGCAACATGGCGATGGTGTTCCAGTCCTATGCGCTGTGGCCGCATGTGAGCGTCGCCGACAATGTCGGCTATCCCCTTAAGGTGCGCGGGATCTCGGGGGAGGCCTATCGCAAAAAGGTTGGCGAGGCGCTCGCGACCGTGCGGCTCGAAGCCTATGCGGACAGGCGGCCTGCCGATCTCTCGGGCGGGCAGCGGCAGCGCGTGGCGCTGGCGCGCTGCCTCGTCACGTCGCCTGACGTGGTGCTGCTCGACGAGCCGCTCGCCAATCTCGACCGGCACCTGAAGCAGGAGATGGAGGAGACGTTTCGCGAGTTCCACCAACGCTCCGGCGCGACGATGGTCTATGTGACGCACGACCAGAGCGAGGCGATGGCGTTGGCGACCGATGTCGCGGTGATGTCGGAAGGGCAGTTGCTGCAGGTGGCGCCGCCGGATGAGATCTATGCGCGGCCTGAAGGGCGCGTCGTTGGCGGGTTGATCGGGCGTGGCGCGATCGTTTCGCTGAAGTCTCCCGATGGTGACGTCAGGCAACTGGATTGGGCGGCGATCGAGCCGCTGTTTGCGGGTGAGGATGGTTCGGCCTCGCGGTCGGATATTCTGGTGCGGCAGGAGGATGTCGTTCTCGGCGGCGAGGGGATCGCGGCGACGGTCGAATCCGTTCTCTACGAGGGCGAGCGATATGCCGCCCGGCTCAGGCTTGCGGATGGGCAGATCCTCAGGGCGTTCAGCCGGTCGAAGCTTGCCGTCGGCGATGAGGTCCGGGCCATCGTGCGCGGCGCCTGGCGGCTGTGATTGCCGAAACAGGCTTTGCGAAGCGGCATTTGGTCCCTAGTGTTGGCGCAAAGCAAACCGGAAGTGCCTGATGTCGCTACGCATTGCCACCTTCAACGTCGAAAACCTCATGACGCGGTTCGACTTCACCGGATTTCGAAACCAGCTGCGCCAGGATCGGGTGATCAAGCTCTTCGACGTCAGAAGCGAGGGTGTCTACCAGCAGCTGGAACAGGCGCGGGTGATCGCGTCTACCGACGATACCCGGCAGATGACGGCGCTGGCGATTGCCGACGCGGATGCCGATATCCTCTGCCTGCAGGAGATCGACAACATGGAGGCGCTGCAGGCCTTCGAGTACGGCTATCTCTTCCGCATGGTCGGCAACGGCTACCGGCAGAAATATCTGGTCGAGGGCAATGACAGCCGCGGCATCGACGTCGCCGTGCTGATGCGCGAGGAGACCCGCGACGGTCAGAAGATCGAGCTTGTCGAGATCAAGAGCCATGCGATGACCACCTATCGCGATCTTGATCTTTTCAACGACGAGCTCGCGGAGCACGCGCATCTCGACGACAAGATCTTCAAGCGTGACTGCCTGGAGCTCGATCTCAGGATCGGCGGCGTGCCGGTGACGCTCTATGTCGTGCACTTCAAGTCGATGGGCGGGCCGCGCGATGGCGTGGATGGGCGGCGCTATACGATGCCGGTTCGCAGGGCGGAGGCGAAGGCGGTGCGGAGGATTATCGAGGGTCGATTCGGAGCCGGGAACACCGACGGTAAGCGCTTCGTCATCTGCGGCGACATGAACGATTACCAGGAGCGCGTCGACGTGATCGGGCGGCGGCGGACGGGCTATTCGTTCAAACACGAAGACGAGAGCGAGAGCGCGCTCGACGAACTCAGTCGTGACGGCTTCGCGGAGAACGTCGTGCGCCGCCGCGATTCTCTTGATCGCTGGACGCTTTATCACGCGCGTGGGCCGGAAGAGCAGTGGCTGTGCCAGCTCGATTACATCTGGCTGTCGCCGGCGCTGGCTAAAACCAATGCCGGGCGGCTGCCGGAGATCATTCGCAACGGCCAGCCCTTTCGCACGGTGTTTCCGCCGGGCCAGGAGGTCGAGCGCTATCCCCGCACCGGCTGGGACCGGCCGAAGGCGTCGGACCATTGCCCCGTCGTCATGGAACTCGATTTGAAATGAATGGATTTGAGATGGATTTTTCAGATGAATTCGCCGGCTGGCCGCCGGAGCAGACCGTTTTTCCGGTCGCGGGTCTCGACCTCAAGGTGTTGCCGGGACCGCATCCCTTTCAGGTCTCGGAAGAGGCTGCGATCCGGGAGAACTGGGCGAAGGAGACGGCAGCCAATCCGGCGCTGTTCGATGGCGAGATGATCTTCCAGAAGCGGCTGGCGCTGAGCGAAAAGGGGATATCTGGCGAAGCGCATGTGATTCCGTTTTCCTGCTTCATGTGGTGGCGCCGGCAGGCGGATCGCCGCGGCGGCATCCATCTCTTTGCCTATCCCGTCATCGCCACCAATGACGGGGCGCTGGTGGCGATCCGGATGGGCGCGCATACGGCCAATCCCGGACAGGTCTATTTCGCCGCCGGTTCGCTGGAACCGATGGATGTCACGGACGGGCGCTGCGACGTGGAGGCCAACATGCGTCGCGAGGTGCTGGAGGAGACGGGGCTCGATCTCAGGGAGGCGATGGCCGGCGACAGCTATTATGCCAGCCGCGTGCGGCGCACGGTGACTGTACTGCGGCTGTTTCGCTTCGACCTTACGGCCGACGAGATCGTCGAGCAGATCCACGCACACATGCTGGTTGCCGAGGATGACGAGATTGCCGGGCCGGTTGTGATCCGTTCTGCCGATCACTCGGCGCAGCCCTACAACATCGCCATGCTTCCGGTCATCGACTGGTATTTCGCGGAGAATGGCGTCGCTTAACGCCTTGCGCTCGGTTCTCCGGTCGGGCAGTTTGGCGTCACGAGGACCGAGACCAGGAGGAAGATGTGGCGCGCAGCTACAGCGTCTATGACGTATTCACCGACCGCAAGCTCGCCGGCAACCCGCTCGCCATCATCTACGATGCCGATGACTTGAGCGACGAAGCGATGCAGTGCATCGCCAAGGAGATGAACCTCTCCGAGACCGTCTTCGTGCAGCGCCCCGGCAATCCCGCCTATGTCGCGAGAATCAGGATTTTCACGCCCGGCCGCGAGCTCCCTTTCGCCGGACATCCGACGGTGGGCACGGCGATCGCGCTGGCCGAGCAGGCACATGGCGGCTCGACGCTCGATCTGGTCTCGGTGCTCGAGGAAAACGTCGGTCCGGTACGCTGCGCGGTCAGACTGGCCGAAGGCGAGGCGAGCTTCGCCGAATTCGATCTGCCGCGCAAATCGCAGCAGATCAACATGCCGCTCGACCGGCTTGGGATCGCCAATGCGCTATCGCTGAAGGTGACCGAGATCGGTTTCGAGAATCACGTGCCGTCGCTGTGGAGCGCCGGTGTGCCGTTCCTGATGATCCCGGTGCATGACGTCGGCGCCGCGCAGCGCCTCGATTTCGACCCGCAGCTCTGGGAGGAGACAGTGCCGTTCGTCGATGGCGCGCTGGCCTCGGCCTATGTCTATTGTCGCGGCGGCGTGAACCACGTCGCCAAGTTCCATGCGCGGATGTTTGCAAGCGGCATGGGTATCGTCGAGGACCCGGCGACGGGCTCGGCCGTGGCGGCCCTGTCAGGCGCGATCAACCATTTCGACAAGCTCACCGATGGGCACCACGGCGTCATGGTGGAGCAGGGCGTGGAGATGGGCCGGCCATCCTTCATTCACCTGCACATGGATATCGAGGGCGGGGCGATCAGCAATGCCCGGATCGGCGGCAAGGCCGTGCGCGTCGCAAGCGGCACTTTGGAGCTTTGATTTCATTGGATTTCGGCATTGCACAAAAAACTTCGAAATTATTCGAAGTTTTTTTGAAGGGGCGCTAGACAAGCCGAACGATCCTGTTTATACGCCCCCTCACACCACGCAAACAAGCGCGGCGGACGGGTGATTAGCTCAGTTGGTAGAGCAGCTGACTCTTAATCAGCGGGTCGTAGGTTCGAGCCCTACATCACCCACCATTTTCTCATTATATCAATATGTTTCGCTGGTTTCTTCGCAAGATGAAGAAACCTTCTATTGATGCGAAAAGCGCCCCGGATGGGGCGCTTTTGCGTTGTGTCGATATCACCGAGTTGCTGGTGTCTCGCGATGTGATTCTCAGTGTGCGGCGAGGTCGAATACGAGGCTGGCGTTGGGCGATTTATCGCTGTAGCCGATCACCTTGCATCCTTCACGGACTGGCGCCTTGCCAGTCAACGTCAGCTTCAGTCCGCCCTGATAATGGCCGCTCACGAGATAGGGTGCCGGGTCGCAGCCTTTCTTGAACGTGTAGGCCACCCCGGAAAGCCATTCGTTCGGTACATGCCAGCCGCGGAAGAGAACCGTGTCCGGCTTGATCGTCGCGGCAATGGACGGCTTCGGTTCCGCGTAGACGATCACATGGTGTTTTTCATGGTGAAACACCGTTGAGCGGTTATGCCCCATATACTCCCCGAAGAGCGTTTCATCGGGGCCGAGCTTGAAGGTGCTCTGAACGGGAAGCTGGTCGTATGGCAGTCCGAACGGGCAAAGCGTGAGCCAATCGGCGCCGAGCATGCGGCCGCCCTCCGCATTGGACATGCCCACCTGCTTGAGGGTTTCCGCGTCCTTGACGCTCAGATAGCCCGTGAAGACCTCGCTGGCCTGGTCGGGACCATTGAACAGGTAATGCTTGCCATCGACCCAGAGATCGCCCGTCTGGCAATTGGCGGATGCTTCGTAGATCCGCCCAGCCTGGTCTTCGAGTACGGACTTGGCGCAGGCGGGCATATTCTCGCCGGTGCCCGCGCGCCAGTTCTCGCACCACGCCAAGGCAGACTCCGGCGTCACCCTTGCTTTGGCTGTCGATTTCGTTCCCCCGAAATCCGTGAACTCGAAAATGATCGCATCCGGCGATTTCGAGTAAACGGGAAGCGAATCTCCAATTGGAGCAGGGGGAAGGGCGGGGATGGTCGCCGCCAGGAAAAGAAGGGGGAGAATGGACATTTGCGCTACCTGCGGGCTGGTGGTGATAATGCGACGCCATAGGGGTGTTGCTAATGGCGAGGGGGGCGGCTGGCTCATCCATGGCGAGGAGCAGGAGGTACTTGTGGCCCCCGGCGAACCGGGAGCCTTCGCCAGAGTCTGGAGACGCCGTATCAGGCAAGCCAAGTCGAGGGGTTGGCAATCGGCTCACCACGATGCAGATAAACCAGGCTCTTGATGCAGCGGAACAGGTACCAGAGCGATGTCGCGATGTAGGCAAAGAAGCCGATGACGACGAAGGTCAAAACGAGGCTGATCATCATGAAAAGAAAGCCTTTCCAGAACGTGCCGATCAGATAGTTGTAGTGCGAGGCGACCAAGGGTGTTGCCTTGCCGCGGTCGATATAGCTGAGGATGACGCCCGCCGGAGCGCAGAAGATCATCAGCAGGCCGGCGATGAAGCCGAGGGTCTTGCTGTCGGTGGATGTCGCGGTGGTGGATTGAATGTCGGTCATGGAATGGCCCTGCCTTTGAAAAACGCTTGATCAATTGGTCGTCGTGGTGCGCCTATCATCGGCGGGTTTGTTTCTCATGGCGCTAGCCAACCCCCACATTGCCGTCGCGCGATCGGCTCCGGCAGCGAGACCAGACCCCTCGGTTGCTCGCGAGAGGCAATTTCCGGTCAAAATTCTAAGCGATCGAGAAATCCAGATCGTAGTTTTACCCTAAGCAGCGTCGAAACCTGCCTCATGCCTATTCATGATGAATGGAGCATAAATGAAGACAATAGGGTCATCGTGCAGTATTGCGGCCGCGCAGATTGGAGCTTCGGCCATCGTGGCGAAGCCTGATATCTTTCGGCATGGTCGGGGAAACTGTGTCTGTAGTGGCTCAATAGCCGGTATCTATCGGGGCTTTGCGATCCAATTGGGTGGCGACCAGTTTTGCAACGAGGTGCACGAGATTTTTCGCTTCGAGCTGTACCTTCATCTTGTCGATGCGATGTTCGATCGTTCGAGGCGAAAGGTTCAGGAATTCGGCGATCTCGCGCGCCGTCTGGCCCTCTATCAACAGTTGAATGATGCCCTCGTCGGTCATGTCGACTTTCATCTGTCGGGCCGGGGGTATGAAATAACGTCCCTCGGTAAGGCTGATGCACCATCCCGGCTTGCCTGCGCGCCTTTGCGGGAGGATCAGGCGCTCGTATCCGATCCTGACGCCGACGAGCCGTGTCTTCACGAGATCGATGGCCGGGCGGCCGGATTCCACGACCTTCGAGTAGGTCGGGATAACCGCCTCGTCAACGAAGGTCCGATCGAGGTCCCGCAGCTTCGCGTTCGGCAGCTGGCCACGCAATCGATCCAGCATGGAACTCTTGAAGCCGAAGTCCTTGATGCGTTCGAAATGCCAGTCGTAGGGATTGTCCGGCTCGGTCGTGATGACCGATACGGCCATCTTGATGCTTAGTTCGCCAAGAACGCTGGAGTAGAGCCTTTCGGGTCCATCCATTTCGTCGGTCTGCAACCATGAATCGATGAGATCGTGAGAAATGGAATTGAACAGGCTCATAATAATTCATTTCGAAACAACACATTACCGCGTTGGACTATGCGCTGCCTGTATTACCAAATGGTTGTATTGCGGCGAGAATGTGTTTCTTGCTGTTGTAAGATAGGGTCCCGTGGGAAATCTACCCTATAAATTTGCGGTTGCGTTTACTGCGCCAATTAGGGCCGCTTTAAGGCGAATGCGGCAAAAGAAAGGCATTCGATTTAGCAGTCAGGAACAGCCGTTAATGCATCGCCTTAGTGTTTTTCTCTGCCTATCCATCTTTATGGTCCAAGAGGCCCATGCGTCCGATCTCTCCGGTAGCTATGCCGGCCAATGCACCGGTGCCATTCAATGCGCCGTCGAGATTTCCGACAAGGCGGTGGTCTCCGTCATCGTTGCCGACCATTTCAACTACGCTGACAAGAAATGCCTTGTCTCCGGCCGTTTGCAGGCGACTGGGAACGGCCTGGCGGGTGTCATCAAGAATGGCTGGAAGGTCTCGGTCAGCGCTACGCCGGATGGCGGCATCTACCTGAATGGCCTGCCCAAGAAGGCCTGCGGCCTGAACCTCAACGGTTATTACGGCGCAATCGGCGATTGAGCCTGATTCCCGTCACTTGATCGGCCGTTCGTCCCCGGAGGCCGCACCCAAGCAAATTCACCACGGACTTTTCAAACTCATCATTGCAGGAGCAGATTTCCGATGAAAAGACATAGCCATCTTAGAATCCTGATCGCCGGGCTCATGAGCACCACGCTGGTCGCGGGGGAGGTCTTCGCGCAGCAGGCGGTTACCGTCGCTGCGGCGCAGCCGGAGCCTGTCGTCATCTCGGCGCCCGCGGCACCTGCCGCACCCGCAGCCACGGGAGATGAGTGGCAGCAGGAATTCGCCGTCTGGCAAGCTGCGGCCGAAGGTAACTCGATCGAAGAGTACCAGAACTATCTTGCCGCCTATCCAGCGGGCAAATTCGCCTCTATCGCCCAGAGCCGCATCGTCAAGCTGACGGCAACGCAGGACGAGGCCTCGCGGTCCGAAGGCATAGACGAAACGAAGGTTTCGTCTCTGACCGAAGACGCGCCGAAACTGATGGCCGGCACACCCGCCGATGAGGCGATGTTGCTGACCGCACCATCGACGCGCCGGGAAGTGCAGGGGCGGCTGACGTCACTGGGCTTCAATACCGGGGGTACCGATGGTGTCATGGGCGCGCGCAGCCGAACAGCGATCTCGCAATGGCAGGCTGCCGTCTCGGCTCCCGTGACCGGCTATCTCGCCTATGATCAACTGGCGAAGTTGCGTGCTGATTCCGAACCGGTCTACCAGAACTGGCTCGCCTCGCGCCCGAAGCCCGCACCCCGCCGTTACGTTTCTCGCGGTCCGGTACTCGTCGGTCGGGTACGCGACAATTCCGCCGATGCGGCTATCGCACTGGGGGTCATGGGGCTCGCTGCCGGGATCATCGGCGGTGTGGCCATTTCCGGCCATCATGGCCACGGCGGTCACGGCTTCCGCCATCACCGGTAATCGCGGGCGTTCCCGCTGACGAACGAACGATACACGAGCAGGAGGAGCCTATTGGTCGACGATAGCTCCTCCTGTTTGTTTCGGGCTCCAGGAAGCGCCTACGCCATTGCCGTGATCACGTGCGCCTGGATTTTCGCGGACACCGCGCCCGTGCCGTGGATGACGGCGAGCGCTGTCGTGACATGGTCGGTCGCCGCTTCCAGGCTTCCCGCGCGCCTGGCTTCGATCTCGTTGCGCAGCAATGTTCCCCGGCAATAGGCGACGGCAGGAATACGAGGCGAGGGCGCGTTGCTTTTCTCGGTCCTGGTTTCGATTACGATGCGGGTGAAGCCTGCGCTCTCCAGGTCGGCGCGGATCAGCTTGGTATCGTGATAGCCGTGCGGCGTGCGGCCGAGGAAATTGGGCGGATCGTCGGGGAAGATATCGGCGAGGGCTTTCGTCACCTCGTCGGCGAGGACGTTCTCCTCTATGCGATCCCAGACGCTGAAGAGGAAATGCCCACCGGGCTTCAGGACCCGCCTGGCCTCACGGTAGGCCTTGATATGGTCGGGGAAGAACATGGCGCCGAACTGGCAGCATATGGTGTCGAAGGTGGCGTCTTCGAAGGGAAGTGCCATCGCGTCCGCCTGCAGCCACTCAATTCGCTCATCGGGGCCTTGTTGCGCGGCGGCGTAGTCGAGCATCGGCTGGTTGAGGTCGGTCACGACGTAGCGGGCGTTGGCCTGCAGCTTCGGTGCCAGAACGCGTGTCACCGCGCCGGTGCCAGCGGCGATTTCGAGGACAGCGCCGGGAGAGAGGCGGGCAACGCGTTCGGAGAGATCGAGCGCGAAGGGCTCAAAGATCAAAGGCACCATGAGACGGTCGTAGTTCTCGGGGATCGAGCCGGCGAACAGCTTGTCGGCATCCAACATCGCGGGCATCCTTCATCCGTTTTGACGGTGCTTGAGATTACCACAGACGATGACTGCCGGTGCATCATTTCGCCGCTTGATCGCGCTGGGCGATGTGGCAAAGAATAGCGTTCGGCCTGGTGGTGGAGTAACGGCGATGAAAAAGATTGTGGTGGTCCTGACGGTGATGGTTCTTGCCGGCTGCACGACGACGGAGCCGCCGATGGAGCCGATACCCGGGAGCCTGACCTACGGTCGCGTCATGCACTCGCCCTATCGTCCGGGGACTGTCGTCAAGCACACCTTTCTCGGCAAGTTCGGCTATCGCGTCTTCGAGAAATATGTCGTCCAGCCGGATGGAACGTTGAAGTTGACCTCGCAGCGGACCGGTCCCGACTTCCTTGTCGACTGATGTTTTCCGCCTGTCGCGGGAATGCCGGGCCTCATCGGTTCGTTTGAGCAACCTGCGCAAGAGCCGCGAGATGGTTAGTCTTGCGTTAATTGAAAATCGTTTGGAACCTATCGCTCACTTATTCGTTATTGCGATGTGAGGAGGAGTATATATGACAAACGATTTCAACCGTCCCGATCCTGTACCGACCCGAAGCGGTGGTTCGTCCAGAACTCTGTTGATTGCGCTGGCCGTCATCGTCGTCGTGGTCGCTCTCGCTGTAAGCTATTGGCCGAGATCGGAAAGCGGCACTGCGCCGGCGACCGCGCCAACGGCATCGGAGCCAGCGACGCCGCCTGCAGCACCGGCAACTCCGCCGGCAGCGACACCGCCGGCCGCTACGCCTCCGGCAGCAACGCCGCCACCGGCCGCCGAGCCCGCTCCGGCAACGCCGCCTGCGTCTCCGGCACCCGCTACACCGGCACCGGCTAACCCGCAATAACATGCGAGGCTCGCCGCCAAACTGGCGAGCCTTGTCTGTCGGTTGAGGGAGGAAGGAGCCGCCGTGGTTGATCTCCGATCGCCGCGGCGGCTTTTGCTTGTCTACGGGTCTGTTAAAACCGAGTTACGGCTTGCAAATTCATGTGCTTCTGTCTTCCACTCACCACCAATGCGATAAACGATGGGAGTGAGATCGGCATGAGACTTTCCGCCTGTATCGAATGGCTGTTCGCTGACGAAGCGGATGACGTCGCCGACCGTATCCGGCTTGCGCACGAGCACGGAGTCGATGCCGTCGAATTCTGGAAATGGACCAACAAGGATATCGGCAGCATCGAGCGGGCGCTGAAGGAGACCGGCCTGCCGCTGGCAAGCTTCGTTGCCGAGCCGATGATCCCGCTGACGGATATCGCCAACAAGGCCGCGTTTCTCGAGGGGCTGAAGGCGTCGATCGAGACGGCGCGGCGTCTCGGCGCTCGCACGCTGATCGCGCAGGCGGGGAACGACCTCGAGGGCAAGTCGCGACAGGAGCAGCGGGACGCGCTGACCGAGACGCTGGCGGCGGCCGGCGCGGTGCTTGCCGGCAGCGGCGTTCGCCTCGGGGTGGAGCCGCTCAATACGCTGATCGACCATGTGGGCTATTTTCTGCCGTCGACGCGCGAGGGGCTTGAGATCGCAAGGGCGACGGAACGGGACGAGATCGGTATCATCTACGATGTCTATCATTCCGCGGTGATGGGCGAGGACACGGCCGAAGTCATCGGCTCCGACATCGACCGCGTGCTTCATATCCACATCGCCGACCATCCCGGTCGCAACGAGCCGGGCAGTGGTGCAATCGACCTCAGGCAACGGGTGGACTGGCTGTTTGCCAATGGCTATCAGGGTGCGGTGGGGCTGGAGTATCGGCCGCTCAAGTCAAGCGCCGAGACGATTTCGGCGACGCGCCGACTGCTCGGCTGAGCCGGGCGTCGCTTATTCTTCACAGTCGCGGCCATTCCAATTGGCAGCCGGCTACCCCATTTACGTGATCATGAAAGCCTTACCGCCTTCTTGGGCGGTGGGCGATTTTATCGATTTTGGAGCGGCGCCATGTCATCGGTTTCACAAGAAGTTCGAAGCACTCGGGCTGAGCGGGAAGGTATCTGGCCTTCCGAGCGCAACGGCATTCTCGACTGGCTGATCAATGAAACACGCGACCAGCGTTTCATCGACAACATCCTGGTGGAGATGTGCGAGCGGCTGCGCGAGGCTGGCATTCCGGTAGCGCGGTCGACGCTGCATTTTCGCACGCATCATCCGCAGTGGCTCGGCGCCCGCATTCTCTGGGCGACCGGTCTGAAGGAAGCCAAGATCACCACCTTCGACTACGGCGTCGAGACGACCTCGCAGTTTCTCAACAGTCCCGTCAACGATATCTTCAGCGGCGCCCCGGAGGTGCGGCAAAGGCTGGAGACGATGCGCGAGGGCGACGGGCATTATCCCTTCTATGACGAGTTGCAGCGCGACGGGCTGACCGACTACATCGCATGGCCGATGTTTCACACGCTCGGCAAGCGCCACATCATGACCTTCTGCAGCGATCGGCCGGGCGGCTTCACGCCGGAGCATGTTGCCTTCCTGAAGGATCTTCTGCCGGCCGTGACGCTGGTCACGGAAATCCGTATCAAGAACATCATGGCGCGCACGCTGCTGCAGACCTATGTGGGGCCGCATGCGAGCGAGCAGATCCTGGCCGGTGCCACGACGCGCGGCAGCGGCGCCACCGTCGGCGCGGCCATCCTCATCTGCGACCTGCGCGACTTCACCAATATTTCCGACCATTGGCCGCGCGACGACGTCATCGATCTCCTCAACGGCTATTTCGACGCCATGTCCGAGCCGATCGAAAAGCATGGCGGCGAAATCCTGAAATTCATGGGCGACGGCATGCTGGCGATCTTCCCGCTCACCGACCCCAATGCCTGCGCCAACCTCTTGCAGGCGATCCGCGAGGCGCAGGTGGGCATGGAAGCGCTCAACGACGAGAACAGGCGCAATGGCCGGCAGGTGCTGCGCTACGGCATCGGCGTGCATGTGGGCGACGTCATGTACGGNNTGTACGGCAATATCGGCTCGCGTCGGCGGCTCGATTTCACGGTCATCGGTCCGGCCGTCAACATCGCCTCGCGGCTCGAAGCGCTGACCAAGGAGATCAAGCGGCCGATACTTCTGTCGCGTGCCTTCGTCGAACTGGCGGGATGCCAGAAGGCGATGGAAAGCCTCGGTTCCTATCCGCTCAGGGGGCTGGGCGAGCCCGTGGATGTGTACGCTTTTTCAGCGGACTAGCGCAGGGCAGCCATGTTCTTCGCGTGGCTTTTCTTCCATGCCACCGGCATGTAGAGACGAGGGTGTTTCAGCACCCTCGCTTTTTTTATCGGAGATTGCCCATGCCCGGTCCCTATGTCGTTCCCGTTCACGGTGACGAGGCGCTTCCCGATGCCTGCGATGTCGTCGTCATTGGTGGCGGCATCATCGGTTGCTCCACGGCGCTGGAGCTTGCCGAGCGCGGGCTGCGAGTGACGCTTTGCGAGAAGGGCGGGATCGGCCAGGAACAGTCGAGCCGTAACTGGGGCTGGGTGCGCATCGCCATGCGCGATCCGCGCGAGGTGCCGCTGATGGCAGAAGCGCTCAGGATCTGGGACGGCCTGGACAAGCGGACCGGCCGGGATACCGGCTTCAAGCGGTCCGGGATCATCTTCACCTGCGCCACCGACAAGGAACTCGCGGATCACGAGAGCTGGCGGTCCAATCTGCAGGCACACCAGATCGAAAGCCGGATGCTGAGCGCTGGAGAATTCGGGGAGATGTTCCCCGGTTCCAGCCTCGGCATGGCGGGCGCGCTCTACACGCCGGCCGATGGCCGAGCGGAGCCGCAGAAGGCCGCTCCCGCGATTGCTGAAGCGGCTCGTGCGAAAGGGGCCACCATCCTGACGGAATGCGCCGTTCGTGGTATCGAGACATCCGGCGGAGCCATCAGCGGTGTAATCACCGAGCGGGGACCGATTTCCTGCGGCGCGGTGGTGCTGGCGGGCGGTGCGTGGTCGAGCCTGTTTTCTGGGCGTTTCGGCATCGATCTGCCGCAGTTCAAGGTGATGAACAGCGTGCTGAGGACGAAGCCGCTGGAGGGCGGGCCGGAGCAGACGATCTGGGCAGACGACTTCGCCATCCTCAAGCGGCAGGACGGTGGCTATACCGTCGCCTCGGGCCATGAAAACATCGTCGACATCGTGCCGGCCTCGTTCCGCTATGCCAAGGCTTTCCTTCCGTCGCTGAAATCGGAGTGGCGGTCGCTGTCGTTCAGGCTGGGTGGGCGTTTCTTCGACGAGATGCGCATGGCGCGCAACTGGCAGATGGACGAGGCAAGCCCGTTCGAATACAATCGCGTACTCGATCCGGTGCCGTCTAAGGCGATGGCCGACAAGGCGCTGGCGAAACTCGCCGCATCCTTTCCCGTCTTCGCCAAGGCCGAGATCGCGCAGCGTTGGGCCGGCTATATCGACGTAACGCCCGACGTGATTCCTGTCATTTCAGCCGTCGACAGCATTCCGGGATTTCATATCGCCACCGGCTTTTCCGGCCATGGCTTTGGCATCGGCCCGGCAGCGGGGCGTCTGATGGCGGATATTGTCACGGGAAAGCCGCCGGTGGTGGATCCGACGGCTTTCCGCTTGTCCCGGTTCAGTGACGGCTCGAAGATCGAGATCGTCCGCGGCGTCTGAAATTCAACGCCTTTTATTCGACGCCAAAGACGCCGACGAAGTTCTTCATCCGCTTAAGCGCAAGTTCGGGCTTGTCGAGGACATCGGCCCGGTCGGCGAGGCGGAAGATCTCAGCGTAATGATTGACGCCGCGCGCCGATTGCATGCCGGCCGGCAAGCTGAAGTGGCTCTGGTGGCCGTTCAGCCAGGCGAGGAAGACGACGCCGGCCTTGTAATACTGTGTCGGAGCCTCGAAGATCTTGCGCGACAGCGGCACGGTCGGCTCGATGACCGAGCGGAACGTCGAGGTGTCGCCGCGCGCCAGCGAGGCCAGCGCCTTTGAGGCCGAGGGGGCCACGGCATCGAAGATGCCGAGAAGAGCGTGGCTGTAGCGCTTGCCGTCGCCTTCGATCAGTTCGGCATAGTTGAAATCGTCGCCGGTGAAGCAGAGGACGCCTTCGGGCAGGCGGTCGCGCAGCACGATCTCCTTGGCGTTGTCGAGAAGCGAGATCTTGATGCCTTCGACCTTGTCGGTGTTTTCGCCGATGATCCTCAGAACGCTTTCGAGCGCGCCCTCGAATTTGGGGCTGCCCCAGTAGCCGGCGAGCTGCGGATCGAACATGTCACCGAGCCAGTGCAACACGACCTTGTCCTTCGCCTGCGACAGGATGCGGCCATAGACCTTGGCGTAATCGTCGGGCGAGGTGGCGACGCGGGCAAGCGCCCGGCTTGCCATCATGATGGCGCGGCCGCCGTGCTTCTCCACGAATTCAAGCTGGGTCTCGTAGGCCCTGATCACATCGTCGATCGACTTCGCGTCGCTAGGGGCGAGGTGGTCGGTGCCGGCGCCGCAGGCGAGGTCCGCTCCGGGGACCTCTCTCGATGCCCTGATCGAGCGGTGGATCAGTTCCTGGGCGCCGGCCCAGTCCAGCCCCATGCCGCGTTGCGAGGTGTCCATCGCCTCGGCGATCTTGAAGCCCAGGCTCCAGAGATGATGGCGGAATGCAATGGTCGCATCCCAGTCGATCGCGGGACGGTTCCACGGATCCACTTCACGCCGGGGATCGGAAACGACGTGGGCGGCCGCGTAGGCGATACGGTTGAAAACCGGCGTCGTCGCAGGTCGCTCGATCGGCTGGCCGACCAGTCGGTAGCTCTCCACGGAGCCGTCGGAAGTGGGAAGGTTCAGTGTCAGGGTCATGCCGGTCCTCCTCAGGGTGTGGAGCACCCAATAATTTAGAACGTTCCAAATGGCAAGCGATGTTTCTCCAGCGATGTACGACCGGATATTTTCGTAACATGCCATTTAGTGCGCTTAAATGACGATTTATTGTGCGTTGCAGCAGAAATCCTAGTGTCTGTGGTTCGCTGTTGAACGCTTGAAAATCCACTTGACATCTTTGGAACGTTCCAACAAATAGGCGATGAGATTGCCTGAGGGCAGGGAGGAATTTATGAGCAAGGGGCGGGTCACGGTCGTTGATATCGCTAAGGCTGCCGGCGTTTCGAAGTCGACGGTGTCGCTCGTCCTGCAGGGCTCGCCGCTGGTCAATGAAGGCACGCGGACGAAGGTCAATGCCACGATGCGTGAGCTTGGCTACGTCTATAACCGGGGCGCCGCCAACCTGCGTGCCAATGCGAAGTCGAAGATCATCGGTGTGGTCGTCAACGATCTGACCAATACCTTCTTCGCCGAGCTTGCCGTGGGCGTCGACATGGTCGTGCAGTCGGCCGGCTTCGTCCAGTTCCTGTCGAATACGAGCGAGAGCATCGATCGCCAGCGCGAAGTCATCGCCTCGATGCGCGAGCATGGCATTTCCGGCCTGATCGTGTCGCCGGCGCGCGCTACGGAAGCGGTCGATCTGAAGCCGGTCGTGGCGGCCGGCATTCCCGTGGTCGTCGTGGTGCGCAACGTGCCGGGCGCCAAGGTGTCGTCGATCGTCTCCGACAATTATGCGGGTACGCATGCGGCGGTCGAACATCTCGTATCGCTCGGCCATCAGCGCATCGGCTTCTTCGGCGGCTTCCCCGATACGGCGGTCTTCGAGGAGCGCTTCAACGGGTTTCGCGATGCGATCGTCGCCGCGGGGCAGCCGTTCGGCGAGGACCTGATCTTCTCGTCCGCGCCGTCGCGCGCCGGAGGTGTGGATGCTGTGGCGCTTGCCATGCAGGGCATCAATCCGCCGACGGCGGCCGTCTGTTTCAACGATGCGGTGGCCTTCGGGGTCTGCGACGGCCTGCGGGCGCGGGGCAGGGAGCCGGGGCGGGATTTCGGGGTGGTCGGCTTCGACGATGTCATCGAGGCGAAGACCGCTGTGCCGGCGCTGACGACGGTGTCCGTCGATCCGCAGGGAATGGGACGGAGAGCAGCGCAGCTTCTGCTCAAGCAGATCAATGCAGGCAAGGCGGATGCCGAGGCGATCACGACATCGGTGCGTCTCGTGGTGCGCGAGAGCTGCGGCGCGGGACAGAACAAGCCGGGGAGGAAAACGGCATGACAGTGCGTTGGGGTCTGATAGGCGCGAGCACGATCGCCCGGGAATGGGTGATCGGTGCGATCAGGGCGACGGGAGGAGAGGTCGTCTCGGTGATGAGCTCCAATACGGAGCGTGGCCACGCCTATGCGGAGGAGAACGGCATCGCGAAAGCCGTATCCAGCGTCGAGGCACTGGTCTCCGATCCCGGTATCGATGCCGTCTATATCTCGACCACCAATGAATTGCACCGCGATCAGGCAATCGCCGCGGCGCGTGCCGGCAAGCATGTTCTCTGCGAAAAGCCGCTCGCCATGTCGGTCGCCGATGCGCAGGCCATGGTGAAGGCGGCGAGGGATGCAGGCGTCGTTCTCGCCACCAACCATCATCTGCGCAATGCCGCCTCGCATCGTGCGATGCGCGATGCGATCGCGGCCGGGCGGATCGGCAAGCCGCTGTCGGCGCGTGTCTTCCACGCCGTCTACCTGCCGCCACACCTGCAGGGCTGGCGGCTCGACAATCCTGCTGCCGGCGGCGGGGTCATTCTCGACATCACAGTTCACGATACGGACACGCTGCGCTTCGTGCTTGGGCAGAACCCGGTCAAGGTCGTGGCGATGAGCCAGTCCGGCGGCATGGGCAAGGCCGGGCTCGAGGATGCCGTGATGGGCGTCATGACATTCGAGGACGGGCTGATCGCCCAGTTCCACGATGGGTTCACGACCAGATTCGCTGAAACGGGCTTCGAGGTGCACGGCACCGAGGGCTCGCTGATCGGCCGCAATGTGATGACGCAGCGGCCCGATGGGTCAGTGACGCTTCGCACAGCTTCCGGTGAGGAGCAACTGCCGCTCGAAGACCGCAATCTCTATGAGACCGCGCTCGTGGCGTTTCACAACGCCGTTGCCGGCAAGGGCAGGCCATCCGCCACGGGCGAGGACGGGATCTGGTCGCTCGCGACCGGCCTTGCCGTCGTCGAGGCCGCCAAGAGCGGTGTCGCCGTGAGCGTGAAGACAGGACTTTGAGGCCGAGATGAGCAAGCATATCACCGCATCAGAAGCAGCCGCACTGATCCCCGACGGGGCCGTGGTCTCGGTCTCGTCGTCGAGCGGCCTCGGTTGCCCGGATCTGATGCTGAAGGCGATCGGCGAGCGCTTCGACGAGACCGGCCATCCGCGCGACATTACCACGCTGCACCCGATCGCCGCCGGAGACATGAGTGGCATCAAGGGTGTCGACTACATCGCCAAACGAGGGCTTCTGAAGCGGATCGTCGGCGGCTCTTACCCATCCGGTCCCTCGACCGCGGAGCCGCCGCTGATCTGGCAGATGATCACCAACAACGAGATCCCGGCCTATAACATCCCCTCGGGGATCATGTTCGACATGCATCGCGAGGCAGCCGCCATGCGGCCGGGCGTGCTCACCAAGGTCGGTCTCGGCACTTTCGTGGATCCGGCGCGGCAGGGCTGTGCCATGAATGCGAAGGGCACCGAGACAGCCGTCGTGAAGCGCGTGACGTTCGAGGGCGAGGAATGGCTGTATTTCCCGTCGATCATTCCCGACGTGACGATCATCAGGGCGACGACCGCCGATGAGCGCGGCAACCTGACATATGAGCACGAAGGCGCCTATCTCGGCGGGCTTGATCAGGCGCTGGCGGCCCGCAACAATGGCGGCATCGTCATCGCGCAGGTGAAGCGGATCACCAAGGAGGGGTCGCTGAAGCCGCACGATGTCAGGGTGCCCGGCATGCTGGTCGATTATGTCGTCGTCGATCCCGACCAGAAGCAGACGACGCAGACGCTCTACGATCCGGCGATCTCGGGCGAGATCTTCCGGCCACTGGACACGTTCCGCGTCCCGGAGTTCAACATCCAGAAGGTGATCGCTCGCCGCGTCGCCCAGGAACTGCAGGGCGGCAGTTGCGTGAACCTCGGTTTCGGCATTTCCGCCAACGTTCCGCGTATTCTGCTCGAAGAGGGCCTGCATGGGTCGGTCACCTGGGTGATCGAACAGGGAGCGGTCGGCGGCGTGCCGCTGCTGGACTTCGCTTTCGGCTGCGCATCCAACGCCGATGCCTACATGCCGTCGCCCTACCAGTTCACCTATTTCCAGGGAGGAGGGTTCGATGCGTCGCTCCTGTCCTTCCTGGAGATCGGCCGCGACGGATCGGTCAACGTTTCGAAGCTTTCCTTCCGACCGCATGTCACGGCGGGCGCCGGCGGTTTCGTCGATATCACGGCGCGTGCCAGGAAGATCGTCTTTTCCGGCATGTTCAACGCGGGCGCCAAGCTGGCGATTGCCGATGGCAAGCTTGAAATCGAGAAGGAAGGCAAGCTGAAGAAGCTCGTCAACGACGTCGAGCATGTAACCTTCTCCGGTCGCCGGGCGATCGAGCAGGGGCAGGATATCCTATATGTCACCGAGCGGTGCGTTCTGAAGCTGACGCCGGAGGGCATCGTGCTGACGGAGATCGCGCCGGGCGTGGATCTGCAGGCGCATATTCTGGACCAGTCCGAATTTCCGCTTGTTGTCGCCGACAATCTGAAGGTCATGGATGCCAAGCTGTTTGCCGAGGACCCGATCGGCCTGATGCTGCCGCAGAAGAAGCAGCGCGTCCTGGAGGGCACGTTCAATGGCTGACGGAACCGTTCGCGTCGAGGTCGAAGGGGCGGTCGCGGTCATCACGGTCGCGCGGCCGAGCAAGCTCAATGCGCTCGACATCGACATGCTGAAAGAATTGTCGGCCGCCTGCGACGAAGTCGAGGCCAACGCGGCCGTGCGCGTCGCGATCCTGACGGGCGAGGGCAAGGCATTCTCTGCGGGCGGCGATATCAAGGCCTGGGGCGGGATGTCGGCCAACGAGTTCGGGCATGCCTGGGTGCGGTTCGGCCACCGCGTGTTCGAACGGCTGGCGACGCTGAGGGTGCCGCTGATCGCTGCACTCAACGGCCACGCGCTCGGCGGTGGCCTCGAGCTTGCCGGCGTCGCGGACATCAGGATCGCAGAGGAGCATATCAAGATCGGGCTGCCCGAGACCGGGCTCGGGATGATCCCCGGCTGGTCGGGCACGCAGCGGCTGGTCAAGCGCTTCGGCGCGCAGATCGTCCGGCGCATGGTGCTGGGCGGGGAGATGTTCACGGCCGAGGAGGCGCGGGCGCTCGGGCTGGTCGATGCCGTGGTCGAGACCGGCGGTTCGGTCGAGGCGGCCAGGGTCTATGCGGCGCGGGTGGCGTCGCGCGGGCCGGCGGCGCTGGAGATCGCCAAGCTGATGATCGCGTCCGCCAACGGCGAGGACAACGGCACGGCGGTCGAGGCGCTGGGTTCGATCCTGGCCGCCAAGACGGCCGATTTGAAAGAGGGCGTCGCCGCGTTCAGCGAGAAGCGCCCCGCGCAGTTCAAGGGAGAATGGTAATGACCGTATTGGTGAACCCGAAGCCGCTGAGCGACAGCACGGTGCGCGACTTCAAGATGCTGATCGGTGGCGAATGGGTTGCCGGCACCGGCAGGGGCGAGCCGATCGAACGCGTGGCGCCAAGCCATGGCGTGGTCGTCAGCCGCTACCAGGCGGGTTCGAAGGCGGATGCCGAACGTGCCATCGCCGCTGCGCGCAAGGCGTTCGATACCGGTCCGTGGCCGAGAATGACGGCGTCGGAGCGATCGGCGATCCTGCTCAAGGCCGCCGACCTGATCGCGACACGATCGGAGGAGCTGGCTTATCTCGACGCGATCGAGGCCGGCAAGCCGATCAGCCAGGTGCGCGGCGAGATCGCCGGTTCAGTCGATATCTGGCGCTATGCGGCGGCGCTGGCGCGCGATCTGCACGGCGAGAGCTACAATACGCTCGGTGACGGCACGCTCGGCGTCGTGCTGCGCGAGGCGATCGGCGTCGTGTCGATCATCACGCCCTGGAATTTCCCGTTCCTCATCGTCGGCCAGAAGCTGCCGTTCGCGCTTGCGGCAGGCTGCACGACGGTCGTGAAGCCGTCGGAGATGACATCGGGCTCTACGCTGGTTCTCGGTGAAATCCTGCAGGAGGCGGGCGTTCCCGAGGGTGTCGTGAACATCGTTACCGGGACGGGACCCGAGGTCGGGGCGGTGATGACCGCGCATCCCGACGTCGACATGGTCTCGTTCACGGGATCGACCGGCGTCGGAAAACTCACCATGAGCAATGCGGCGCAGACGCTGAAGAAGGTATCGTTGGAACTGGGCGGCAAGAACCCGCAGATCGTCTTCCCGGATGCGGACCTCGACGCCTTCATCGACGCGGCCGTGTTCGGCGCCTATTTCAACGCCGGCGAATGCTGCAATGCCGGATCGCGGCTGATCCTGCACAAGAGCATCGCCAAGGATGTGGTCGCCCGCGTGGCTGAACTCGCCAAACAGGTGAAGGTCGGCGATCCGCTTGATCCGACCACGCAGGTTGGCGCGATCATCACGCCGCAGCATCTCGACAAGATCGCCGGCTACGTCAGCGGTGCTGCGCGCGCGGGCGCCGAGATCGCCCATGGCGGCGGGACGCTCGATCTCGGCATGGGCCAGTTCATGGCGCCCACCATCCTCTCGCAGGTCACGTCGGGCATGGCGGTGGCGCGCGAGGAGGTGTTCGGGCCGGTGTTGTCGGTTCTGACCTTCGAGACGACGGCGGAGGCGATCGAGATTGCCAACGCTATCGATTACGGCCTGTCTGCGGGCGTGTGGAGCAGGGACTTCGACACCTGCCTGACGATCGGCCGCCGCGTACGGGCGGGAACGGTCTGGATGAACACATTCATGGACGGCGCATCGGAGCTGCCGTTCGGGGGATACAAGCAGTCCGGCCTCGGACGCGAGCTCGGCCGCCATGCGGTGGAGGATTACACCGAGACGAAGACGCTCAACATGCATATCGGCAGCCGCACCAACTGGTGGATGCCAAAAAGCTGAGGACCGGCGGGGAGTCGGTCTGCAGAAACCACGCTCGGGAGGGCGGGGGAATACGGAACGGGAATGGGTCTCGTTTCGCGAACTTGAAAACGGGAGGTTTTCAAATGCGCAGATTTCTAACAGCGACTGCCGTGGTCGCTTTGGCAATGGGTGCCGCGGGCGGTTTGGCGCGCGCTGATGATGTAAAAGAAGTGCAGATGCTGCATTGGTGGACGTCCGGCGGCGAGGCTGCGGCGCTCAACGTGCTGAAGGGCGATCTGGCGAAGGAAGGCTACGCGTGGAAAGACGTGCCGGTCGCTGGTGGTGGTGGTGACGCTGCGATGACCGCGCTGAAGGCGATGGTTGCGGCTGGCACCTATCCGACGGCTTCACAGATGCTCGGCTACACCGTTCTCGACTACGCGCAAGCAGGTGTGATGGGCGATCTCACCGAAACGGCGAAGAAGGAAGGCTGGGACAAGTCGGTTCCCGAAGCGCTGCAGAAGTTCTCCGTCTATGACGGCAAATGGGTCGCGGCTCCGGTCAACGTTCACTCCGTCAATTGGCTTTGGATCAACAAGGCCGTGATGGACAAGATCGGCGGCACGCAGCCGAAGACCTTCGAAGACCTCGTTGCCCTGCTCGACAAGGCCAAGGCTGCGGGCGTCACGCCGCTCGCTCTCGGCGGCCAGAACTGGCAGGAAGCCACCATGTTCGACAGCGTCGTGCTGTCGACCGGCGGACCGGAGTTCTACAAGAAGGCCTTCAACGAACTCGACGAGGAGTCGCTGAAGTCCGACACGATGAAGAAGTCGTTCGACAACCTTGCCACGCTGATCAAGTATGTCGATCCGAACTTCTCCGGCCGCGACTGGAACCTTGCGACCGCCATGGTCATCAAGGGTGATGCGCTGGTGCAGGTGATGGGTGACTGGGCCAAGGGCGAATTCGTCGCCGCCAAGAAGACGCCCGACACCGACTTCCTTTGCTACCGCTTCCCCGGCACCGACGGCAGCGTGATCTACAACTCCGACATGTTCGGCATGTTCAACGTTCCAGACGATCGCAAGGCCGCCCAGGTGGCGCTTGCGACGGCAACGCTGTCGAAGAGCTTCCAGTCGGCCTTCAACGTCGTCAAGGGCTCGGTTCCCGCTCGTACCGACGTGCCGGATACCGACTTCGACGCCTGCGGTAAGAAGGGCATCGCCGACCTGAAGGCAGCCAACGAAGGCGGCACGCTGTTCGGCTCGCTGGCACAGGGCTATGGCGCGCCTCCGGCCGTTGCCAACGCCTACAAGGACGTCGTCTCGAAATTCGTTCACGGCCAGATCAAGACCTCCGACCAGGCCGTCGAAGAGCTCGTGAAGGCAATCGACGACGCCAAGTAATCGGCTCCAAGCATGGTCTTCCCCGCCTCGGATGGCGGGGAAGATATCGACTGCCAACGTCACCCTTGGGAGGGGGATGAATGTTATGAGCACTATCGCTACCACCAAAGCAGAAGTCACGGCGCAGCGCGGAACCTCGTTTTCCCTGCGCGGCTGGCTGCAGGACGCGCTGCCGAAAATCGTGCTCGCGCCGAGCTTCGCCATCACGCTGGTCTTCGTCTACGGCTTCATCCTCTGGACGGTCTATCTGTCCTTCACCAATTCAAAGACCTTTCCGTCCTACGCGCTGACCGGGCCTCGCGCCTATCAACGGCTCTGGCGCTGGACCTTCGAGAGCGATCCGCCGTCGTCCTGGTACACGTCGATCACCAATATGGGGATCTTCGGCTTCCTTTATATTGCCATCTGCCTGGGCCTCGGGCTGCTGCTCGCGATCCTGCTCGACCAGAAAATCCGCGGCGAAGGCATTCTGCGGCCGATCTTCCTCTATCCGATGGCGCTCTCCTTCATCGTCACCGGCGTTGCCTGGAAATGGTTCCTCGATCCGGGTCTCGGCCTGGAACAGACACTGCATCACTTCGGCTGGACGAGCTTTCACTTCGACTGGATCAAGAACAAGGACTTCGTGATCTACACCGTCGTCATCGCCGGCGTCTGGCAGGCCTCGGGCTTCGTCATGGCGATGTTCCTCGCGGGCCTGCGTGGCATCGACAGCGAGATCATGAAGGCTGCGCAGATCGATGGCGCCTCGACGGTGCAGCTCTACCGCCGCATCATCATCCCGCTTCTGAGGCCCGTCTTCCTCTCCGCCTTCATCGTGCTCGCGCACATGGCGATCAAGTCCTACGACCTTGTGGTCGCGCTGACCTCGGGCGGCCCCGGCGGCTCGGCCTGGCTGCCGTCCAACTTCATGTATGAATACACCTTCAAGCGCAACGAGATGGCCGTCGGCTCGGCCAGTGCCGTGATCATGCTGATGACCATCTCGGCGATCATCATTCCCTATCTCTATTCGGAACTGCGGGAGAAATCGCGATGAGCACGGTCACATCGGATGCCTCCAGCATGGCACGCATGCGGATGTTCAACCGCATCTTCATCTACGGCCTGCTGGCGATCTTCGCGATCATCTACCTGATGCCGCTCTTCGTCATGCTGGTCACCTCGTTCAAGACGATGGACGAGATTCAGAGCGGCAACATGCTGTCGCTGCCGGCGGCGCCGACCTTCGAGCCATGGGTCAAGGCCTGGGGCGAGACCTGCGTCGGTCTCACCTGTGCCGGCATCAAGGGCTACTTCTGGAACTCGATCAAGATGGTTGTCCCCGCCGTCGCGATCTCGACCATCCTCGGCGCGCTCAACGGCTACGTGCTCACCAAGTGGCGCTTCCCCGGCCATACGCTGGTGTTCGGGCTGATGCTCTTTGCCTGCTTCATTCCGTTCCAGTCGGTGCTGCTGCCGATGGCGACCATTCTCGGCAGCCTCGGCCGCTTCGGCAACATGCTCACCAACGATATCGGCATGTCGCTCGGCTTCGGCAATCCGACGGTCAACCTCGTCATCGTCCACGTCGTCTACGGTCTCGGCTTCACGACGCTGTTCTTCCGCAACTATTACGAGGCGTTTCCGACGGAACTGGTTCGTGCGGCGCAGGTGGATGGCGCGAGCTTCTTCCAGATCTTCCGCCGCATCATGCTGCCGAACTCGCTGCCGATCATCGTCGTGACGGTGATCTACCAATTCACCAACATCTGGAACGACTTCCTGTTCGCATCCGCCTATGCGGGAACCGGCGAGTCCATGCCGATGACGGTGGCGCTGAACAACGTCGTCAACACCTCGACCGGTGTGGTCGAATACAATGTCAACATGGCCGCCGCGATGATCGCCGCCATGCCCACGCTTCTCGTCTACATCCTCGCCGGCCGCTATTTCGTTCGCGGTCTGATGGCGGGCGCGGTCAAAGGATAATCCCATGGCTTTTCTCGAAATCTCAGGCCTCAGAAAGCGTTTCGGCGCACTGGAAATCCTCAAGGGCATCGATCTTGAGCTGGAAAAGGGCGGCTTCCTGGTGCTGGTCGGCCCGTCCGGCTGCGGCAAGTCCACG
The DNA here is from genome assembly GCA_900471485.1 of Hyphomicrobiales bacterium. Taxonomy (GTDB): domain Bacteria; phylum Pseudomonadota; class Alphaproteobacteria; order Rhizobiales; family Rhizobiaceae; genus Rhizobium. The sequence goes on along the minus strand of UCEU01000035.1, from coordinate 46,898 downwards.
CTGCTCAACACCATCGCCGGGCTGGAGGCCATCACCGAGGGCGACATCAGCGTCGATGGCCGCAGCATCTCGGATCTGCATCCATCCAAGCGCGATATCGCCATGGTATTCCAGAGCTACGCGCTCTATCCGAACATGACGGTCGCGGGAAACATCTCCTTCGGCATGGAGATGCGCGGCGTGCCGGCCGACGAGCGCAAGGCGGCGATCGACAAGGTCGCCAAAGTGCTGCAGATCGGCCATCTGCTGGACCGCAAGCCGAGCCAGCTTTCGGGCGGCCAGCGGCAGCGTGTCGCCATGGGCCGCGCGCTGGTGCGCGATCCCAAGCTCTTCCTGTTCGACGAGCCGCTTTCCAACCTGGACGCCAAGCTGCGCGTCGACATGCGCATCGAGATCAAGCGCCTGCACCAGGCGACCGGCAAGACGATCGTCTACGTCACGCACGACCAGATCGAGGCAATGACGCTGGCCACCAAGATCGCCGTCATGAAGGACGGCGAGGTGCAGCAGTTCGGCACGCCGGCCGAAATCTACAACAACCCCGCCAACATGTTCGTCGCCGACTTCATGGGCTCTCCGGCCATGAACCTTCTTTCGGGTACCATCGAGAAGGGCGCTTCGGGGCTGTCCGTTTCGCTGGCGCGCGCCGGCGGCGAGCCGATGCTGCTGCCGATCGCGCCGGGGCGCAATTCGCTGGAAGCCCATGCCGGCCGGCAGGTGGTTTTCGGCATCCGGCCGGAAGCGCTGACCGACCCCGACGGCGCGGACCGCAACGCGCAGTCTCTGGCCGAAGGCGATTGCCTGATCGAGGTGGTGGAGCCCGCCGGCTCCGACACTTTCGCCGTCACCAAGCTCGGCGGCAAGGAGGTCGTCGCGCGGCTCAGGGCGGATGCGCGCATCAGCGCCGGTCAGCATGCGCGACTTGCCTTCAACCTCGACAAGGTCGTGTTCTTCGACCCCCAGACACAGGCGCGCATCGCTTGAGGCCCGGCAGGTAGATCGACATGACCATGACGCCAGATATCGTCATCATCGGCTCCGGCATCGGCGGCTCGACGGTTGCCGCAGGCCTTGCCGCCAGTGGCGCCTCGATCCTGATCCTCGAAGCAGGAGAGCGGCTTGCCGACCGGCCCGAGAACCGGGACGCGCGCGCGATCTTCCAGCGCGGGCACTTCCGCCCCAGGGAAACCTGGTACGAGGCCAACGGCACCGGCTTCAATCCCGGCAACTACTACAATGTCGGCGGCAATTCGAAGTTCTTCGGCGCGGTGCTGTCGCGCTACCGCAAGGAGGACTTCGAGGAAATCCGGCATCAGGAAGGCGTCTCGCCGGCATGGCCGTTTCCCTATGAGGAATTGGAGCCTTGGTACGGCCTCGCTGAAAAGATGTATCAGGTGCGCGGAGCGCTGGGGGAGGACCCGACCGAGCCTGCCCACTCCTCCGGCTACGCCTTTCCGCCGGTTCCCGACGAACCCGATATCGCCGATGTCAGGCATCGGCTGAAGATGAAGGGGCTGCATCCGTTCTCGCTGCCGCTTGGAATCGATATCGATCGCTGGCTCGCCAAGGCAAAGACGCCCTGGGATGCGCACCCCAATTCCGACGACGGCAAGATGGATGCGGAGACGGCGGCGCTTTCGCTGGCGCTGAAGCACGACAATGTCAGGATACAGACGGGCTCGGGGGTGACGCGGCTGGAGGCGGGCGAGGGCGGGCGCATCGAGCGCGTGACCTATGTGAGATCGGGCGAGACGTACAGCGTTTCGCCGAAGCTGGTGATCCTGTCGGCCGGCGCCGTTCAATCGTCAGCGCTGCTTCTGCGCTCGGCCAGTGATCGCTACCGGACGGGCCTTGCCAATTCCTCCGATCAGGTCGGCCGGAATTTCATGAACCACAATTCCTCGGCGGTGATTGCCGTATCGCCCCGCTACCGAAACACGTCGATCTACCAGAAGACCTTCGGATTCAACGATTTCTATCTCTCCGATGGCGTGGGCGGTCCGCCGCTTGGCAACGTGCAGCTCCTCGGGCGTATCTCCGGCAAGGTGCTGAAGGGTTCCATGCCGCGCGTGCCGGAGTGGCTGCTCGACCGGATCACCGGCCATGCAATCGATTTCTACGCGATGAGCGAGGACGTTCCCAACCCCGAGAGCCGGGTGAGGGTGGATGGCGAGCGGATCGTGCTGCAATGGCAGCGCACGAACTGGGACGCGCATCTCTCGCTGGTTTCGAAGCTGAAGCAGATACTGAAGGCGATCGGCTTCCCGCTTGTGCTGTCGCGACCGTTCGACAAGCGCACGCCGTCGCATCAGTGCGGCACCATCAGGATCGGGACCGATCCGGCGCTGGCGCCGCTCGATGTCTATTGCCGGGCGTTCGACCACCAGAACCTGTTCGTGGTCGATGCCAGTTTCCTGCCGACCTCGGCGGCGGTCAATCCGGCGCTGACGGTGGCAAGCCAGGCGCTGCGCGTTGCCGATCACATCGTTTCGAAGGATTTGCGCTGATGACGGCACGTTCTGAAAGACCGGTGGCGGTGATTACCGGCGGGCGCCGCGGGATCGGACTTGGCATCGCGGTCGACATGGCAAAGGCGGGCTACAACATCGTCATCACAGGCATCGGCGAAGCCGACACGGCGCGCGACACGGTGGACGAACTGACTGCGCTCGGCGGTGACGCCATCTATCTGCAGGCCGATGTTTCCGATGTCGGCCGTCACGACGCCACGGTTCACGCGATCCTGGAGCGCTTCGGGCGGATCGATTGCCTGGTCAACAATGCCGGCATGGCGGCGGTGGTGCGTGGCGATTTCCTCGGCCTCATGCCGGAGAATTTCGACACGATCATGGCGACGAACCTGAGGGGGACGGTGTTCTTCACCCAGGCTGTCATCAAGGCGATGCTGGTGACCGGCGAGGTCACGCATTCGCGCTCTATCATCAACATCACCTCGATATCGGCCGCCGCAAGCTCGCCCGAGCGGCTCGACTACTGCATCAGCAAGGCGGGGCTCGCCGCTTTCTCGCAAGGGCTGGCATTGCGGCTGGCGGAGACCGGGATCGCGGTCTTCGAGGTGCGGCCGGGCATCATCCGCACCGACATGACGGCGGGCGTGACCGCCAAATATGACGGCCTCATCGCATCGGGGCTGGTGCCGATGAAGCGGTGGGGCGAGGCGAGCGACCTTGGCTCCATATGCACCGCGCTTGCCTCGGGAAGTTTCGCTTTCGCGACAGGGTCCGTCATCGATGCCGATGGCGGTCTCTCCATCGCCCGCTTGTGACAGGATAGACAGACATGGCCTATGACTACATCATCACCGGTGCCGGACCTGCCGGGTGCGTGCTCGCAAGCCGCCTCAGCGAAGATCCCACGGTCCGCGTGCTTCTTCTCGAAGCCGGCGGCGGTGATTGGAACCCGCTGTTCCATATGCCGGCCGGCTTCGCGAAGATGACCAAGGGCGTGGCGAGCTGGGGATGGGAGACCGTACCGCAGAAGCACATGAACGGTCGCGTGCTGCGCTATACGCAGGCCAAGGTGATCGGCGGCGGCTCCTCGATCAATGCGCAGCTCTATACGCGCGGCAATGCCGCCGACTATGATCTCTGGGCCAGCGAGGACGGTTGCGAGGGCTGGGACTACCGGTCGATCCTTCCCTATTTCAAACGGGCGGAAGACAACCAGCGTTTCGCCGACGATTATCATTCCTATGGTGGTCCGCTCGGGGTTTCGATGCCTGTCTCGGCGCTGCCGATCTGCGACGCCTATATCAAGGCGGGACAGGAGCTCGGTATTCCCTACAACCATGATTTCAACGGCAAGCAACAGGCAGGTGTCGGCTTCTATCAGCTGACGCAGCGTAACCGGCGCCGCTCGTCGGCATCGCTTGCCTATCTTTCACCGATCAAGGGACGGAAGAACCTGACCGTCAGGACCGGCGCGCGGGTCACCCGCATCGTGCTCGAGGGGATGCGGGCTGTTGGTGTCGAGGTCGTGACGGAGCGGGGGAGCGAGATCATCCGCGCCGAGCGCGAGGTTCTCGTCACGTCCGGCGCGATCGGCTCGCCGAAGCTGCTTCTGCAATCGGGTATCGGTCCGGCCGAGCATCTGAGCGCCGTCGGCGTCAAGGTACAGCATGACCTCCAGGGCGTCGGCAGCAACCTGCAGGACCATCTCGATCTCTTCGTCATTTCCGAATGCACCGGCGACCACACCTATGATGGCGTCGCCAAGCTACATCGCACCGTCTGGGCGGGGCTCGAATATGTGCTCTTCCGCACCGGCCCGGTCGCCTCGTCGCTGTTCGAGACCGGCGGCTTCTGGTACGCCGATCCCGATGCACGCTCGCCGGATATCCAGTTCCACCTCGGTCTTGGATCCGGCATCGAGGCCGGTGTCGAGAAGCTCAAGAATGCCGGCGTGACGCTGAATTCGGCCTATCTGCATCCACGCTCGCGCGGGACCGTACGGTTGCGGTCCGCCGATCCATCGGCGCCGCCGCTGATCGATCCGAACTACTGGTCCGATCCGCACGACCTGAAGATGTCGCTGGAAGGGCTGCGGATCGCGCGCGAGATCATGCAGCAGGACGCGCTGAAGCCATTCGTCATGGCCGAGCGCCTGCCGGGGCCGAAGGTCAACACGGAGCAGGAACTTTTCGACTATGGCTGCGCCAACGCCAAGACGGATCATCACCCCGTCGGCACTTGCAAGATGGGCACAGGTGCCGATGCGGTCGTCGGGCTCGATCTCAAGGTGCGCGGGCTCGAGGGGCTCCGGGTCTGCGATTCATCCGTGATGCCGCGCGTGCCGTCGTGCAACACCAACGCGCCGACCATCATGGTGGGCGAGAAGGGCGCCGACATCATCCGCGGGCTCGAGCCGCTGCCGGGTGCGATCTTCGCCCATGAGCGCAACGATATCAGGCCACGCGCGCGCTCCGATATCCGATAGAGCAATTCCGCTTTTCTTCGAATCGCGGAACAGCTCTATTCGCTTTTTTCACGCAATTCCGGACGGAAAACCGCTTCGCGCTTTTCCTGGAATCGCTCTGGATCGGCGAGGCGTACCGAAGCGGCCGGTCGAGGGGTTGATCTGCGGCGACAACCGCAGCAATGTCGGCCGATATTACGCCATCGGGGAGATGGCCGGCGTCTACGACGCCGTTGACATGGAGGGCATCAGGTTTGGATATCGCTCGGTCTCGTGCCTTTCTGGCGTCCCTGTTCCAGAAGGCGGTGGAAGCGGCGGACCCCTATGACGCGATCGTCAGGCATCTGCCGCAGCGCCCGAAGGGACGTACGATCGTTGTCGGCGCCGGCAAGGCCGCGAGCCAGATGGCGGCTGCCTTCGAGAGGGCATGGGACGGACCGCTTGATGGCCTGGTCGTCGCGCGGCACGGACCGGTGGAGAGCTGTGCCCAGACAGGTATCCTGCAGGCCGCCCATCCGGTTCCCGACCGGGCCGGTCTGGTCGCCGGCGAGGCGCTGCTCAATCATCTGCATGGGCTGACCAGCGACGATCTGGTGGTCGCGCTGATTTCGGGTGGCGGTTCCTCGCTGCTGCCGGCGCCGCCGTTCGGCTTCACGCTGGCCGACGAGATCGCGCTCAACGAAGCGCTGCTCGCATCGGGCGCGCCGATCTCGGCGATGAACGTCATCCGCAAGCATTTCTCACGCATCAAGGGCGGCCGGCTGGCGGCGCAGGCCTATCCGGCAAGGGTCGTCAGCCTCGTGGTTTCCGACGTCCCCGGCGATAACCCCGCCTTCGTCGCCTCCGGCCCCACCGTGCCCGACCTTTCGGATGCGGAGGAGGCGCTGAGGCTGATCCGCAACTATCGCATCGAACTCGACGCGCGCATGATCGACCATATCCGCACTGTGCGGGTGCCGCGGCCCGACGATTCGGTCTTTGCGCGCAACGAGGTGCATGTCATCGCTTCCGCCCGCGTTTCGCTCGACGCTGCTGCGGCGCTTGCGCGCGCCGAGGGCGTGGAACCGGTCATCCTGTCAGACTGTATCGAAGGCGAGGCGCGCGACATCGGCCGTATGCACGCCGCGCTCGCCAAAGAATTCGCGCAGACGCAGGGGATCGCCCGAAAACCCTTCGTGCTGCTATCCGGCGGCGAGACGACGGTGACGATAGGCGGCGGCAGCTATGGCAAGGGCGGGCGAAACTCCGAACTGCTCCTATCCTCGGCGCTCGACCTGCAGGGCACCGACGGCATCGTCGGGCTTGCGGCGGATACGGATGGTATCGACGGCTCGGAAGACAATGCCGGCGCCTTCTGCGACGGAACGACGGTGGCGCGAATTCGGGCGAGGGGCGGCGACGCCCGCGCCCTTCTCGCCGGCCACGACGCCTGGTCCGCCTTCGACCTGATCGACGACCTGTTCGTGCCCGGCCCGACGGGGACCAATGTGAATGATTTCAGGGCGTTTTTGGTGAGCTAGGAGGATGTGGGCCGCGCTCGCGACTGTTGGCTTTGCCGCGAGAGGCACGTGCTCAAGTGTCGCTTGAACCTTTGTCGGCAATGTTTTGATTTTTCTTGGAAGTAACTCGCCGATAAGCGAGGGAAGTGGCACGCCCTAGGGGAGTCGAACCCCTCTTCCCAGAATGAAAATCTGGTGTCCTAACCGATAGACGAAGGGCGCTTCCTTCGTGGTGGCGCCCTTATAATCAGGCACCTGGATTCCCGCAAGCGGCAATTTCGATTTTTCATGGAAAAAATCGCAGAAACTTTTTGAGGCCAGGAAATCCCTTATTTTGCAGGGGAATCAAACGACTGCGCGCGGGCGCTCGCATGGCGGGCGACGCGTCGGTATTGCGAAACGGGATGGCTATGGGCCGTCAGAGCGCGCGGGCGATGGCGGCGGGCGGGGCCTTGCCGCCGCAGCCCCAGTTCCAGTCGCGGTTGCGCCCGGTATCGAGATGGACCGAATCCGTGTGGCAATAGGTGCCGACGCCGCCGCGATCGGGAAGCGAGCGGATGAAGCCGGCGATTTCCCATTTCGAGACGCCTGAAATCTGGATGTCGGCTGCGTCGCAGGTCTTGTGCATCGATTCCTCGGCGCCGCCGACCATGCGGTTATGCTCGGGATCGCGATAGCCCGATGTAACGAGCACCGGCTTGCCGAAATGCGTCTCCACCGCCTTGATGACATTCAGCAGGTTGGGCTTGAAACAGCCGACCTCGACCTTGTCGTTCTGGATATGCAGGCCATTTGGTGCGACGCGGGTCATGCCCGGCAGCGAAGCTTTCTGCAGCAGGCCGGATAGGCTGCCGAGCAGGTTCTGCTTCGGGGCGCTGTAGAGTGCCTTGCTGGTCTGGCCGGCGAGCGCGCCGGTCGCGACATAGGCAGTCTGCGTCGGCGCGATCTGAGTGCTCGTATTCTGTGAGGATTGCTGCGGAAGGATGTCGCCTTGCGGCGCCTGCTGCTGATCGACGGGAAACTGGCTGCTGTAGACGCTGGAGCGGGCAGGGCTGACGCCGCCGGGCGCATAGGCGTTGCCGTCGGTCGGCTGGAATTGGGTCGAGGTCGGGTTGTTCTGCATCTTTGGGCGAACGGAGAAGATGCTCATCGCCTGCGCGTTGATGCCGGTCGATTGCATGGCGAGGCCGCCGATATTTGCAGGAGTGCTTCCCGCCGAACCGGCGGCCATCGGCTGAGCGTTGGCCTGCATGGGCATCTGGCCCTGTTGTGCCTGGCCCTGCATTTGGCCGGCCATCTGCGCGGTCTGGGGAGCCTGGCCGCCCGTAGCGGAGACCATCGGGTCGCGGTAGCCCGTCTGCGGTTGCGCGGCGGCGGCCGTGGCCTGGGCGGCTGCGGCGGGTTCGGCCGGCGATGCGACCGATGCGGCATCGGGAGACGTCTTGTCCGATACGCAACCGGCAAGCGCCAACACGGATGTGGCAATCAGCAGGGTGGGCAGAAGGGCGGCGCCGAGCGGCCTCCGCTTTTCAACAGCGAGCAAACGAACAGTCTCCAGATGACGGCAAAAGACGCACGGAAATCGCGTCTCTTGCCTCGAGTCATCGCGAGAGTGCCCGCGGCATCAGCCTGCGGCAAGCGCGATCCGGGCACGGGTGCCGCAAATCGCAAAAGCCGCAAGCCTCGCAAAAGCCTCGCTTTACCAGGCGCCGGTATTGCCCATCGAAGCCCAGGGCTCGGCGGCCGGAAGGCTGCCGTCCTTCTGAAGAATCTCGATGGAAATGCCATCCGGCGAGCGCACGAAGGCCATGTGGCCGTCGCGGGGCGGGCGGTTGATGGTGATGCCGTTGTCCATCAGCTTCTGGCAGGTTGCGTAGATGTCGTCGACCTCATAGGCCAGGTGGCCGAAGTTGCGGCCGCCGGTGTAATCCTCGGTGTCCCAGTTGTAGGTGAGCTCGAGGCAAGGGGCCTTCTTCGAGGTGGCGTCGTCCTTGTCGCCGGGGGCTGCCAGGAAGACGAGGGTGAAGTGACCCTTCTCGTTTTCGATGCGGCGGACTTCCTCGAGACCGAACAGGTTCGTGTAAAAGTGCAGCGAGGCGTCCAGATCCTTCACGCGGACCATGGTGTGGAGATAACGCATTCTATTTCCTCTCTAATGCAGGGGCGCTCCCTTATGTGGCGGAGCGTCAGCTTCGGGCAAGACAAAAGGGTATGATCGGCAACTGGGAATAATCGAAAAGTAGGACTTGCGCTAATCCGTTACCAACATGTTAATCTTGATCTCAAGAATCAGTTAACCGTAACAGTGTGACGCGTATTGAGGGGCTGGCGAAATGGCTGACAGGATTTCATCGAAGGAATTCACCGACCTCGATCAACTCGCGGGAGACGCGGTCGACCTTATCGAGATCACGGGTGTCGTGAAATGGTTCGATGTCGCCAAGGGATTTGGTTTCATCATTCCCGATAACGGCATGCAGGACGTTCTGCTGCACGTGACCTGCCTGCGTCGCGATGGCTACCAGACCATTCTCGAGGGTACGCGCATCGTGGCGCTGATCCAGCGACGCGACCGCGGCTACCAGGCCTTCAAGATTCTCTCCATGGATCAGTCGACGGCGGTTCACCCGTCGCAGCTGCCGCCGGTGCGCACACATGTGCAGGTTACGCCCACGAGCGGGCTGGAACGGGCATTGGTCAAGTGGTTCAACCGCACCAAGGGCTTTGGCTTCCTGACGCGCGGCGAGGGCACCGAGGATATTTTCGTGCACATGGAAACGCTGCGCCGCTTCGGCCTGACCGAGCTGCGCCCGGGACAGGTGGTGCTGGTGCGCTTCGGCGATGGCGACAAGGGCCTGATGGCCGCCGAGATCCATCCCGACATTCCAGCTCCGGCGAGCCGCGCGCACTGATGTCCGCCATGGCTGTCCATAAGATCAGAAGCGCCCTCGTGGCGCTTTTTTTCATGCTCGCCTTTCCTGCTATCGCGCAGCAGCCGATGAATTTCGACAAGGAGCCGCTGGTGATCCAGACGGCCTCGGGCAAGCAGCTGAAGTTCATGGTGGAGATCGCCGATACCAATGCGCAGCGCGAGCGCGGGCTGATGTATCGCAAGCAGATGGCGGCGGATGCCGGCATGATCTTCGATTTCGGGGTGTCACGGCGGGTGCAGATGTGGATGGAGAACACGGTTCTGCCGCTCGACATGCTGTTCCTCGATTCCGCCGGCACCATCCGCAACATCAAGCAGAACGCGGTTCCCTATTCGCGCGACATCATCGATTCGATGACCGAGGTGAACTATGTCGTCGAACTGAACGCCGGTACGAGCGCCAAGCTCGGCATCAAGATCGGCGACCGGGTGATGAGCGCCACGATCACCAAGCGCAAATAAAAACGGGCGCAACGTCGGCTGCGCCCGGGTGATTTTCAAATCCGTTCTCAGAACTTCATGCCGATGCCGGCGGTGACGACGTGCTCGTCGAGATCGACGTCCGTGCCCTGAATCTGCTCGGTTCCGAAATTGTTGTAGCTGTATTCGGCGCGGCCGAAGAGAGTGTCGCTGAAGGCGTAGTCGATGCCGGCGCCGACGGTCCAACCGTTGAAAGTGCGGTCTTCGCTGCCGGCGGCGGTGTCGATGCCTACGCGCGTCGCAGCCCAGCCGGCGGTCGCGAAGAACAGCGTCTGATCCATGGCGTAGCCGAGGCGACCGACCACCGAGCCGGAAACATCGCTCTTCACTTCCGTATCGGTGCCGATCACGTCGATGTCGGTTTTGTTCCAGTTGTAATTCAGATTGCCTTCGATGCCGACGACGATGTTGTCCATCTGATAGTTGGCGCCGACGAAGCCACCGAGCAGGCCGCCGCTGATGTTCTCCGAGGCACTGGCGCCGGGAATGCTGAAGTCGCCCTGCAGGAAGCCGACGCCGCCGCGCAGACCCGCATAGGGGCCGGTCCAGCTGAAGACGGGCACGGACTGTTCGATCGGCACCGGCTCCACCGGCGGCGCGAGATCGGCGGCGAGAGCGGGTGCCGCAAGCGCAAGCGCCGCAAGCACGACAGAGACACGAACAGGCATCATCGAAACATCCCCAGGGTTAACGAAAAGCGATTCATTATGGTGAATGATACGTTACGCATGCTTAATAATGCGTTGCTGGCCAAAGCGAGTGGCGAGCGACTGGAGCTGCGTCTCCTTCCAGTTGCAACAATCTTAAGATGATGGTGCTACTGCTTGCTCCCAGTGTCCGCTGATCGAACTTGCGGATTGGATGGAGCGCGGCGAAAATCATGGAATTGACGGCATCCGCTTTCGGTTTGATGTGGGAGTTCCGGATACTCTTCAAGGTGAATTCGGGGCCACCAAAACCCGGTGGCTATGGGTGGCTCGTCGCAGGGCAGCACCTTAGTCCGAAGAACGACGTCATGATCGAGCCGCACTGCGGCCTCTACGGCGGCCCGTACGTTCCGAGCACCGGTGGTGTCCATTACTGCGGACTGACATCGATCGGCCTGCTCTCCTATTCCTACTCGCCTTTGCCCGAACCGATGAAGATCGGTCGATACTGCTCGATCTCTTCAGGTTTGACATTCCTCGACAGCTATCATCCGCTCGACCTTGTGACGACGTCGATCATCACCTTCCGTGGAAGCAGTGTCTTGTGTCGGGATTTCACGAACTCCGCACAAGTCGCCAAGTACGGCTGGGACATTCACGGCGGAAAGCCGTATCCGACGCTCGACAACGACGTCTGGATCGGACGAGACTGCACCCTGCAGATGGGAATTCACATCGGCACCGGGGCCGTTGTCGCAGCCAACAGCGTGGTAACCAAGGATGTGCCGCCATTTGCCATCGTGGGTGGCAATCCGGCGAAGATCATCCGTTACCGCTTCGACGAGGAGACGATCGCGAAGTTACTGGCGAGCGAATGGTGGACCTACCATCCGAAATTTCTCTGCGATATCGGATGGAACGATATTCCGCGATTCCTCGCCGCAATAGACTGCCTCAAGGAGGAAAAGGCCGCGAAGCTCAATCTTCCCTTCTTGAGGATCAATGATTCCATGATGACTGCAGAGATGCCGCAAGCCAGCGGGCCGGATCGTTCGGACGTGGTTCGCCAACGAATTTCCGCATAGCGGAGAATGTTACGGTTGGAAAAGACTTGGGGGAAGCGAGCGTTTGCTTGCATGCCTTTACCCTTAGGGGAAGGCGATGGTCGGAGTGGAGAGATTCGAACTCCCGACCCTCTGGTCCCAAACCAGATGCGCTACCAGACTGCGCTACACTCCGTGCCGACGGGGAGGGCAATACACGGTTCGTTCCCTGGCTGCAATATCTAAATCGTCTGTCCCCAGACATCCTGACACAGTCGGTTTTCAGGTCCGTGTCAGGAAAGGCTGACATCTGCGCCGGCTGAGCGCTGCGGCAAAGGGTGGCCGTGGCGTGGCAAGCGTGGGGACGTGTGTTGAACGATCGGCAGGAAGAGGCGGTGGACGCGGGTCTGCGTCCGCGTATGGGTAGCGTCAGCCTTTCGGTGCTTACGGCGCTCTATATCATGGCGGTGGCCAACCAGACGTTCTGGGGCAAGGCCTATGGCTATCTGTCCGAGGAGCCCTTCGCCTTCGTCGCTTTCGCAATCGGCATCGTTGCCGTGACGATTGCCGCGATGACGGCCTTCTCTGTGAAGTATCTGATCAAGCTGGCGCTAATCTTCTTCGTTCTCGCCGCTGTTATCGCCGCATGGTTCACGGATCAATACGGCGTCATCATCGACAAGGAGATGATCCGCAATGCGGCGGTGACGACAAAGGCCGAATCGGCGCATCTGATCACCATCAGTTTCCTCTTCCATGTCTTCCTGAACGGGGTACTCCCGGCGCTGTTCATCTTATGGGTGCGCGTGGTGCATCGGCCGTTCGGGGCCAAGTTTCTCTATAACATGGCCGTCATCCTGCCGTGCCTTGCGATTTTTGTCGCAGCGGGGCTCACCTTTTCCAAGACCTACGCGGCGGTCGGTCGGCTACATCGCGACATCATGCTGACGCTCAACCCGTTCATCCCTATCAGCAGCGCTGCGCGTTATGTCTTCGTGTCGGAGGAGGACCGTAACATCGTGCGTCGCCCGCTCGGCACCGATGCGCATCAGCGGGGCCCAAGCGCCAGCGGCAAGCCGCGTGTCGCCATCATCGTCGTCGGCGAGACGGCCCGGGCGCAGAATTTCTCGCTGGGCGGTTATGGGCGCGAGACAAACCCGGAGATGAAGGCGCGCGACATCGTCTATTTCTCTAACGCGACGAGCTGCGGGACAGCGACCGCCGTATCGCTTCCCTGCATGTTCTCTTCCTATTCGCGCCGCGACTACAGCCATAGCAAGGGGCTGGAGACCGACAATCTGACCGATATCCTCGGCCACGCGAAGGTGAGGGTGGAGTGGTGGGACAATGATACCGGCAGCTATGGCGTTGCCAACCGTATTCCCTATCGGTTCCTGCCGGATGCCGCCGATCCGCGTTACTGTCGCGACAGCGAGTGCCTCGACACCGTGCTCACCGACAAGCTCGATGAGTGGCTCGCCAATGTGACCGGCGACAGTGTGCTCGTCCTGCACCAACTCGGCAGCCATGGGCCTGGCTACTATCAGCGTTATCCCGACAACTTTCGGCGCTTCACGCCGGATTGTCGGACGGCGGAGTTCGGAGCCTGCACGCAGCAGGAGATCGTCAACGCCTATGACAATTCCATCCTGTTTACCGATCATGTGCTTGCGAAGGTGATCGACACGCTGCAGCGGCACGGTGAAGGGGTCTCGGCTACGATGCTCTATGTCTCCGATCATGGCGAGTCGCTTGGTGAAAACGGGCTCTACCTGCATGGAACGCCCTATTTCATCGCACCGCCGCAGCAGATCGACGTGCCTGTCATCGCCTGGTTCGCGCCGGACTTTCGGGCTGCCGCGGGTATCAACATGGCGTGCCTCGGCAAACGCGCCGGCGATTCGATCTCCCACGACAATTTCTTCCACAGCGTGCTCGGGCTGATGGATGTGGCGACGAGCGTCTATGATCCGAGGCTTGATATCTTCGCACCCTGCCGGGCAGGGCAGAGCGCGGTCGTGCGGGCGATGTGACAGACCCGGATGTCGTTTGCCGGCTGCCGCCTTTTTCCTTGAAATGCGTGGCATTCGCGGCTAAGCAAAATTCATCTTTTCGTGCGAACTTGCGGCGAACAGGCTTCGTTGGTGAAGCTCGAGCCTGAGTTCGAAAGTCCGCTCATTCGGAGGCGTCGCAGCAATGTCTGCCAAGATCTACCGTCCCGCCAAGACCGCCATGCAGTCCGGCAAGGCCAAGACACATAACTGGGTGCTGGAATTCGACCAGGAAATTCCGCGGACGATCGATCCGATCATGGGTTACACCTCGTCGGCCGACATGCGCCAGCAGGTGAAGCTGGTTTTCGAAAGCCAGGAACTGGCCGAAGCCTATGCCAAGCGCAACGGTATCGAATACCGCGTCATCGCGCCGAAAGATCCGCAGCGCCAGACCGTGGCCTATCCGGACAATTTCCGCTATACGCGGACACAGCCCTGGACGCACTGATCCTTCTCCGGGCATGAAATTTTTGCCGTTGCCGCAATAGCGGTTCGGCTTTGCGGCTCCTTAGCTCAACTGGATAGAGCACCGACCTTCTAAGTCGGGGGTTGCAGGTTCGATCCCTGCAGGAGTCGCCACATCTTCTCTCCCTTTGAAATGCTCCATCCTGAAGACCCGGCAAATAGTCCCCGTGCGGTCCGCCTGCCGGGCCTTCAGTGCCGGAGAGGGGTGTGCTTCGGCGTTTGCAGATGACCCGGCCGCGCCGAGTCGCGCCATTTCAATGAATTGGTAGGGATAATGATCGGTAAATATCCACCGATCGGGTCCCGTAGCGGTACAGGCACGGATTTGCCCTGGAATAGGCAACTCCTTGATCTTCCTGTGTTTCAGGTTCTGTTGTCAGGTGGTGATACCAGTTTCGGCTCGCCGTCGGGTTGCGTCATGCGTTTCGTGCATGGGTGCTCTGATGTCTTGGCGCTGTTATCGGAAGAGGTGCGGACTTATATGAGCGTCATCGAAGCAAACGAAGCGCCAAGGACTGGCAGCTAAGCTTCGAAAGCCCAGGAAAGGGGATTATCATGAACGTAGCACGCTCCTTCAACAATTGGCGCAAGTACCGTCAGACGGTCTCCGAACTTGGCCGTATGACAGCTCGCGAACTCAGCGATCTCGGTATCGATCGCGCGGATATCCGCAGCGTCGCACGGGCCGCGGCTTCCCGCTAATCGGGAAATCGGTCCGACACCGACCACATGAATTGCAAGGCGCTCACCAGAAATGGTCGGGCGCCTTTCTTGTTATCTGCCGTGCGAAATGGTGATGTAGCTGCAATTTTATTCCATGCGCTGAGTGCATGGCTGTCCTGCAATATCCTGCCTAGAATTTGAGCGAGTTTCGAGTATAGTTATTTTCATCGAAGCGATGCACCTCCTCCCGCAGAGCTTCGAATTGCAAGCGCCTCACTCCTCCTCCCAGAGGCGCTCGCAGGAACAGCGGCACTCCTCCTCCCAGTCGCTGTTCGGTTATTCTGGAAAAGCCCGTCGCACCTCCTCCCGCGGCGGGCTTTTTCGATTCCGGCGTTTTCGCTGTGTCGGGAGGATCAATGCTTTGAAGGTTTTCGGCGATGGCGATCCCAATGCGGATCGATCGGGGGAAGCCCGCCCCAAGCCCCTCGGGGCGGGCCTTACCGATCCGTACCCCTGCGGATCGCGGCTGGTGCTGAGCCGCTGACGATATCAATGCCCGCGGACGGCTGTCGCCACAACTCAAAGCTTCTCAAGTGGTTAGTCGGTAAGGTTACCAGCGCGAGTGTCGTGCTGCGCCGCTCTCCGTCTTTTCTTGACGTTACGGTAGGCTGTCTGGACATTCGCTGGTGTCTAGGCCCATTCTCCGCCATGGGTTGAACCAATGGTCTTAAGGGGAATGGAATGGTCGACAGACTGAAGGGCAAGATTGCAATCATCTCCGGCGGCGCGACAGGCATGGGCGGAGCCGCCTCGAAGCTTTTTGCCGCGGAGGGCGCGAAGGTCGCGATCATCGACCGCAACGAGGAGGCATCGCGCGAAACCGTGCAGGCGATCCGCGACGCCGGCGGCATTGCCGATTACTGGGTGGCCGATGTGTCCGACGAGGCAGCGGTGATTGCGGCGGTCAAGGGCGTCGAGGAGAAGTTCGGCGCGGTCACCGTGCTGTTCAATCATGCCGGCACGATCGTCATCAAGCCGTTTCTCGAGACGACGCTTGCTGAGTGGGAGTGGCTGCATGCGGTCAACGTGCGCTCGATGTTCCTGATGACGCGGGCGGTGTTGCCGGGAATGATCGGCGCGGGCGGTGGATCGATCGTCTGCACCTCGTCGATATCGGCCGTCGCGGCGACGCCAATGGAAGTGCTCTACGATACGAC
Source organism: Hyphomicrobiales bacterium (assembly GCA_900471485.1). Classification (GTDB taxonomy): domain Bacteria; phylum Pseudomonadota; class Alphaproteobacteria; order Rhizobiales; family Rhizobiaceae; genus Rhizobium. The sequence continues at coordinate 30,963 of UCEU01000035.1, read as the reverse complement.
AAAGGGTGCCGTGCACATGTTCGCGCGGGCGATCGGTGTCGAGTTCCGCGATCGGAACATCCGCTGCAACGCGGTCTGCCCCGGTTTCATCCGCACGCCGCACGGGCTGCGCGAGGTGAGGGATCTGCAGGCGCTGGGCGTGGATGTCTCGGATGCGGCGATTGCCGCCCAGCAGGGCCGGATCGGCGAGCCGGAGGATGTGGCGCGGGCTGCGCTCTATCTCGCCAGCGACGAATCGAACTTCGTCAATGGTGCACATCTGTTCGTCGACAACGGTTTTACCGCGATCTGAGCGGCACCACATGAAAATGAAAAGGCCGGGGCGGGGAGCCTCGGCCTTTCTGTTTTGCGATGTGCTGATCCGTCAGGCCTTGGCGGCGTGGCGGCGACCCTTGCCGATATCGGGCAGGAAGATCGTCAGCAGGCCGAGCAGCGGCAGGTAGGAGCAGACGTGGTAGACGAACACGATGCCCTTGTGGTCGGCGACCATGCCCAGGGCGGCGGCGCCGATGCCGCCGATGCCGAATGCGAAGCCGAAGAACAGGCCGGCAATCATGCCGACGCGGCCCGGCACCAGTTCCTGCGCGAAGACGACGATGGCCGAGAAGGCGGAGGCCAGGATCACGCCGATTACGAAGGTCAGCACGATCGTCCAGGTGTAGTCGGCATAAGGCAGGATCAGCGTGAAGGGCAGGGCGCCGAGGATCGAGAACCAGATCACGAACTTGGTGCCGAACCAATCGACGATCGGGCCGCCGGCAACGGTGCCGATGGCGACCGCGCCGAGGAACACGAAGAGCAGGATCTGCGCCATCTGCACCGAGACCTGGAAGCGCTCGATCATGTAGAAGGTGTAGTAGCTCGAGAGACTGGTCATGTAGACGTATTTCGAGAAGACCAGCATGGCGAGCACGGCGATCGACATGATGACCTTGGCACGGGGCAAGACGACGGCGTGCGTCGGTGCCTTGCGGCCAGCCGTGGTGCGGCGGTGGTTGGAGTACCATGCGCCGACGCGCCACAGGATGATCATGCCGGTCAGCGCCGCCAGCGAGAACCATGCAACGCTGGTCTGGCCGCGGGGCAGGACGATGAAGGCGGCGGCCAGAGGGCCGATGGCCGAGCCGAAGTTACCGCCGACCTGAAACAGCGACTGCGCGAGGCCATGGCGTCCGCCCGAAGCGAGGCGCGCGACGCGCGAGGATTCCGGATGGAAGACCGCCGAGCCCAGGCCGACGACACCGGCGCCGACCAGCAGCACCCAGTAGGCGTGTGCATAGGCAAGCAACACGAGGCCGATCAGGGTGAAGCCCATACCGGCCGACAGCGAATAGGGTAGCGGACGCTTGTCCGTGTAGATGCCGATCAGCGGCTGCAGCAGCGAGGCGGTGACCTGGAAGACCAGGCCGAGCAGGCCGATCTGGGTAAAGTCCAGACCATAGCCGTCCTTGATCATCGGGTAGAGCGCCGGGATCAGCGACTGCATGGTGTCGTTCAAGAGATGGCAGAAGCTGACTGCCATGATGATGCTGAAAACTGTCTGTTCCGCGGCGTGTTTCTCCGCCGTCATTGTACCTGTCGTCACGATATTTCTCCGTCAAACCTGAATATTCGAATAGTCTTCTTGTGACAGTCCCGCTTTCGTGTTTTGGTCCAATGTTTTCGCAACTGGGCCAAGCCGAATGATTGAGCCGCAAAATTCGGGATCCGGTGATCTGGCGAAGCTGCATGTCGAGCGGCTGGCGGCGATCGAGGCGGCGGCTGATCCCGTTCATACGATCCCGTCGCAATATCCATCGGGTTACCATGTGTCGGCGCATCACCACAGCCGGGCGCAGTTCGTCTATGCCCGCACCGGTGTGCTGATGGTGTCGTCGCGGCAGGGGCGATGGATGGTGCCGCCGGAGCATGCGCTTTGGATACCCGCCGAGCTCGACCACTCGGTCGACATGCTCGGCGAAGTCACCATGCTGTCGGCTTATGTCAGCTCCGACGCGCTGGTCGCTCTGCCGCAGGCGATCCGGGTGGTGGGGCTGACGGATCTGGCGCGGGCGCTGATCATAGAGGCGGTGTCTCCGACGGGTGACATCGGCAGTTCACGGCGCAAGCGCCTGATCGTGGCGCTGCTTCTGGAGGAGATCGCAAGGCTTCCCGACCGGCAACTCGGATTGCCTATTCCTGGGGATGCGAAGCTGGCAGCGCTCTGCCGCGCCTTTCTTTCCAATCCGACGGCGCGGCTCCTGATCGACGATTGGGCCGAACGGCTGAACATGAGCCGCCGCGCCTTTACCCGCGCGTTCCGGCGCGAGACCGGGATCAGCCTCTCCACCTGGCGCCAGCAGGCGGCACTTTTTACCGCGCTGCCTCGGCTTGCGGCTGGCGAGTCGGTGACGTCGGTGGCGCTCGATCTCGGATATGAAAGCGTCGCCGCTTTCACCACCATGTTTAAGCGTATGCTAGGGGCGCCGCCGCGCACCTACTTCAGGGTTGCCGATCCCGTCTGAAATCGCTCGATAATTTCGCAATGCGAGGGCTGATGTTGTCATACGGCCGACATCGGTGCACGGCATAACTGTGCAAAACATTCGTTTGACATTCGGTTTTGTTTCGCTTTAACTGTTTTCACTTTCGCAATTGCGTTGTGTTGTTTGCGTTGCGGTATTTCTGGGGACATGGACGCGTGAGCGGTCAGATTCACGATCTTTTCGTTATCGGTGGCGGCATCAACGGCTGCGGTATCGCGCGTGACGCGATCGGGCGCGGCTATTCGGTGGCGCTGGCCGAGATGAACGATTTCGCTTCCGGCACGTCTTCCGGCGCCACCAAACTCATTCACGGCGGTCTGCGCTATCTCGAACATTACGAGTTTCGTTTGGTGCGCGAATCGCTGATGGAGCGCGAGATCCTGTGGGCGATGGCGCCGCATATCATCTGGCCGATGCGCTTCGTGCTGCCCTATCACAAGGGCGGCATCCGGCCGGCATGGCTGATCCGGCTGGGGTTGTTTCTTTACGACCATCTCGGCGGCCGCAAGCTTTTGCCGCCGACCAAGGTGCTCGACATGCGCCGCGATCCGGCGGGCAAGCCTTTGAAGTCGCTGTTCTCGAAGGCGTTCGAATATTCCGACGGCTGGGTCGATGACGCGCGGATGGTGGTGCTGAACGCCCGTGACGCCGCCGACAAGGGTGCGCTGATCATGCCGCGGACCAAGGTGGTCTCCGCGCACCGCGAGAACGGCCTCTGGGCGATCGAGACCGTGGATACGGTGACCGGCGAGAAGCGGTACTTCCAGGCGCGGATGCTGGTCAACGCGGCGGGTCCATGGGTCGATCACGTCATTCGCGCTGCTTTCGGGCAGAACGAGGCGCGGCATGTCCGCCTTGTCCAGGGTAGCCATATCGTCGTGAAGAAGAAGTTCAACGATAACAGGGCCTACTTCTTCCAGAACCCCGATAACCGCATCATTTTCGCGATCCCCTACGAGCAGGACTTCACGCTGATCGGCACCACCGATCGCGACTACAAGGCCGATCCGAAGGATGTGAAGATTTCGGACGAAGAGACGACCTATCTCTGCAAGGCCGCGAGCGAGTATTTCAACGAGCCGGTGCGGCCGGAAGATATCGTCTGGACCTATTCGGCCGTGCGCCCGCTGTTCGACGACGGCGCGTCCAAGGCGCAGGAAGCGACGCGCGATTACGTGCTGAAGCTCCAAGGCGAGGGCGCGCCGGCGCCGTTGCTCAACGTGTTCGGCGGCAAGCTCACGACCTATCGCCGGCTGTCGGAGCACGCGCTGGAGAAGATCAGTGCTGCGATCGGCGCCAAGGGTGCCCCGTGGACGGCCAAGAGCCATCTGCCCGGCGGCGATTTTCCGGCGCAGGGATACGATGCGGAAGTGCGCAAGCTGAAGGGCAGCTATCCGTTTCTCATCGATACGCATGCCCGCCGCCTCGTTCGCCGCTACGGCACGAAGGCTGCGGTGCTTTTGGGACAGGCGCGCGGGACCGAGGATCTCGGGCGCTGTTTCGGGAGCGACCTCTATGAGGTGGAGGTTCGCTACCTGATCGAGCACGAATGGGCGAGACACGCCGATGACGTGCTCTGGAGGAGAACGAAGGAGGGCTTGCGCCTGACGAGGGAGCAAGCCGCGGTTTTGGAGGAGTACATGGCCGCGCTACCGGCTCAGATGGCCGGATAAAAGAGCGGTATGTGGTCCCCGCTGTGAGGAGGCACGGGAACCTGAATGCTGGAATTGCGAAACATCGCAAAGACGGTGGGCGCGGATACGCACATCCACGCGACCGATCTCGCGTTTGAACGCGGCACGCTGAACGTGCTCCTGGGGCCGACCCTGTCTGGCAAGACGTCGCTGATGCGGCTGATGGCCGGGCTCGACCGGCCGACCAGCGGGACGATCCATTTCGATGGCGTCGATGTCACCGGCATGCCGGTGCAGAAGCGCAATGTCGCGATGGTCTACCAGCAGTTCATCAACTACCCCGCCTTCACGGTCTACGAGAACATAGCCTCGCCGATGCGCATATCCGGCAAGGATGCCGCCACCATCGATCGGGAGGTGCGCAAGGCTGCCGACCTGCTGCGGCTGACGCCCTATCTCGACCGCACGCCGCTCAATCTCTCCGGCGGTCAGCAGCAGCGCACGGCGCTTGCCCGCGCGTTGGTCAAGAACGCCAGCCTCGTCTTGATGGACGAGCCGCTTGCCAACCTCGACTACAAGCTGCGCGAGGAGCTGCGCGCCGAGTTACCCAGGATCTTCGCGCAATCGGGCGCCATCTTCGTCTATGCCACCACTGAGCCATCCGAAGCGCTGCTGCTCGGCGGAAATACCGCGACGCTGTCGGAAGGGCGGGTGACGCAGTTCGGGCCGACGATTTCGGTCTACCGGACGCCTCGCGACCTCACCACTGCCAAGACCTTCGCCGATCCACCGCTCAATTTCATCGACGTGGTGAAAACGGGCGCGACGTTCCAGCGCGACGGGCGCGATGTGTTTTCCGTGCCGGGGCATCTGGCCGGGATGGCCGATGGACCGGTGACGGTGGCATTTCATCCGCATCACCTTGGGCTTGCGGCGCAGACGCCGGGCGCAGTGCGGCTCAAGGCGCGGACGCAGCTATCGGAGATCACCGGTTCGGAGAGCTTCGTTTATCTCGATTACGAGGGAGTGCGCTGGGTGATGCTGGCGCACGGCATTCACGATATCGATCCGGACACCGATATCGACGTGTTTCTTGATGGCCGCCACCTGATGGCGTTCGACACTAGCGGCCGGGCGATCTCGTCCGGCGCAACGGCTTGAAGGGGTAGGGACATGGCACGCATCACGCTCGACCACATCCGCCACGCCTACGGGCCGAACCCGACATCGGACAAGGACTACGCGCTGCGCGAAGTCGACCATGAGTGGAACGACGGCGGCGCCTATGCGCTGCTCGGGCCGTCGGGCTGTGGGAAGACGACGCTGCTCAACATCATCTCCGGCCTGCTGCAGCCCTCGCATGGCCGCATCCTGTTCGACGGCAAGGACGTGACCAATCTGGCGACGCAGGCGCGCAACATCGCGCAGGTGTTCCAGTTCCCCGTCATCTACGACACGATGACGGTCTACGACAATCTCGCGTTCCCGCTGCGCAATCGCGGCGTATCGGAGCCCGAGGTTGACCGTCGCGTTCGCGAAATTCTCGAGATGATCGATCTGACGCCGATGGCGCGGCGCAAGGCGCAAGGGCTCACCGCCGACCAGAAGCAGAAGATTTCGCTCGGCCGGGGGCTGGTGCGCAGCGACGTCAACGCCATCCTGTTCGACGAACCACTGACGGTGATCGATCCGCATATGAAATGGGTGCTGCGCTCGCAGCTGAAGCGGCTGCACAAGCAGTTCGGCTTCACCATGGTCTATGTCACGCACGACCAGACGGAAGCGCTGACCTTCGCCGACAAGGTCGTCGTCATGTATGAGGGCGAGATCGTGCAGATCGGCACGCCCGCCGAGCTCTTCGAGAAGCCCAGCCACACCTTCGTCGGTTACTTCATCGGCTCGCCCGGCATGAACGTCCTGCCGGCAAAGCTCGATGGCAGCAGGGTGACGATGGGAAGCGAGAGCTTGTCGCTCGACTACGCGCCGAAGGCTGCTGCGGGGGCCAAGACGGAGCTTGGCATCCGGCCGGAGTTCATCCGCCTCGGGCGCGAGGGCATGCCTGTCACCATCAACCGGGTCGAGGATATCGGCCGGCAGAAGATTGTGCGGGCGGATTTCGCGGGCCAGCCGATCGCCATCGTGTTGACCGAGGATGCCGAGATCCCCGCGGAGGCGCGGGTCGCTTTCGATCCGAAGGCCATCAACATCTACGCCGATTCCTGGCGCGTCGGCAGGGAGGGCTGAGCCATGAACAAGACCTGGAACAACAAGGCCTGGTTTCTGGTGCTGCCTGTGCTGGTGCTCGTCGCCTTCTCGGCGGTTATCCCGCTGATGACCGTCGTCAACTACTCGGTGCAGGATACGTTCGGGAACAACGAATTCTTCTGGGCGGGCACGGATTGGTTCGTGCAGACGCTGCAATCCGATCGCTTCTGGGCGGCGTTGCAACGCAACCTTGCCTTCTCGCTGATCATCCTGGCGCTCGAAATTCCGCTCGGCATCTTCATCGCGCTCAACATGCCGAAGAAGGGGATCGGCGTGCCGGTCTGCCTCGTTCTGATGGCGCTGCCGCTGTTGATCCCGTGGAACGTCGTCGGCACGATTTGGCAGGTGTTCGGTCGCGTCGATATCGGCCTGCTCGGCCATACGCTGGAGGCGATCGGGCTCGACTACAATTATGTCCGCGATCCGCTCGATGCCTGGATCACCGTCATCGTCATGGACGTCTGGCACTGGACGAGCCTTGTGGTGCTCCTGTGCTACGCCGGCCTCGTGTCGATCCCCGATGCCTATTATCAGGCGGCGAAGATCGATGGCGCCTCGCGCTGGTCCGTCTTCCGCTACATCCAGCTGCCGAAGATGAAGCGCGTGTTGCTGATCGCCGTGCTGCTGCGCTTCATGGACAGCTTCATGATCTACACCGAACCTTTCGTCGTCACCGGCGGCGGCCCCGGCAACTCGACCACCTTCCTGTCGATAGATCTGGTGAAGATGGCCGTCGGTCAGTTCGACCTTGGTCCGGCGGCTGCAATGTCGATCATCTACTTCCTGATCATCCTGCTGCTCTCATGGATCTTCTACACCGTGATGACCAGCGGCGACGAGAGCGCGTGAGGAGGAGAGGACCATGGCCCAAGCAACAACACAGACGATGAAATACAAGCCGGCCGGCAACTTCTCCTGGGTCGTTTCGACCGTCTACATCATCTTCCTGCTCTTGCCGATCTACTGGCTGGTCAACATGAGCTTCAAGGAGAATGCCGAGATCACCGGCACCTTCTCGCTCTGGCCGCAGAACCCGACGCTCAGGAACTACACGATCATCTTCACCGATCCGTCGTGGTACAACGGCTACATCAACTCGATCACCTACGTGGTGATGAACACGGTGATCTCTGTGCTGGCGGCGCTGCCTGCGGCCTATGCGTTCTCACGCTACCGGTTTTTAGGCGACAAGCACCTGTTCTTCTGGCTCTTGACCAACCGCATGGCGCCGCCGGCCGTCTTCGCGCTGCCGTTTTTCCAGCTCTATTCGGCATTCGGCCTGATCGACACCCATATCGCGGTGGCACTGGCGCATTGCCTGTTCAACGTACCCTTGGCGGTCTGGATCCTCGAAGGCTTCATGTCCGGCGTGCCGAAGGAGATCGACGAGACGGCCTATATCGACGGCTACTCGTTCCCGCGTTTCTTCATCCGCATCTTCATGCCGCTGGTGGCATCGGGGATCGGTGTGGCCGCCTTCTTCTGCTTCATGTTCTCGTGGGTGGAACTGCTTCTTGCCCGCACGCTGACGACCACCGCGGCCAAGCCGATCTCGGCGATCATGACGCGCACGGTCTCGGCCTCGGGGATGGACTGGGGCGTGCTGGCGGCGGCCGGCGTGCTCACCATCATTCCCGGCGCGCTCGTTATCTATTTCGTCCGCAACTACATCGCCAAGGGCTTCGCGCTCGGCCGCGTCTAAAGGGGAGACCAGACATGCATTTTTCCTGGATGGCGTGGACGCTGCCGACCGCATTGTTCTTTCTCACGATCCTCGTGCTCCTGATCGGCATGAGCGTCTGGGAATATCTGGCGCCGGGCGGCTCCCCGCGTGTGGGGATCTTGAGGTTCGAGACCACGCGGGGAGACCGTCTCTTCATATCGCTGCTCGGAGCAGCGTTCATTCATCTCGCATGGCTGGGCCTCGTCGGGCCCAACCTGTGGTGGGCTCTTGGGCTTGCCGTAGTCTACGCCATCGGCGTGTTCCGCTACGTGTGAGGCCGGGGAGATACAGATGGCCGGGGGTACTGGCCGCCTGACGTGAAGACTGCAATCGCAAACCTTGGGAGGATATCATGCGACGGCATCTACTAGCGACAACAGCAGGCATCTTGCTGGCCATGGCGGGTTCCGCCTATGCCGGCATGGACGAGGCGAAATCATTCCTGGACAAGGAAGTCGGCGAACTCTCGTCGCTTTCGCGCGCCGACCAGGAAAAGGAAATGCAATGGTTCATCGATGCCGCGAAACCCTTCGCCGGCATGGACATCAAGGTCGTTTCCGAAACGCTGACCACCCATGAATATGAATCGAAGGTGCTGGCGCCGGCGTTCACCGCCATCACTGGCATCAAGATCACGCATGACCTGATCGGCGAAGGTGACGTCGTCGAAAAGCTGCAGACACAGATGCAGTCGGGCGAAAACATCTATGACGCCTATGTCAACGATAGTGACCTGATCGGCACCCATTGGCGCTACCAGCAGGCCCGCTCGCTGACCGACTGGATGGCCAACGAAGGCAAGGATGTCACCAATCCGGGACTCGACATCAACGACTTCATCGGCACCAAGTTCACCACCGCGCCGGACAAGAAGCTCTACCAGCTTCCCGACCAGCAGTTCGCGAACCTCTACTGGTTCCGCTACGACTGGTTCAACGACGAGAAGAACAAGGCGGACTTCAAGGCGAAGTACGGCTACGACCTCGGCGTTCCGGTCAACTGGTCTGCCTATGAGGATATCGCCGAGTTCTTCACCGGGCGTGAAGTGAATGGCAAGAAGGTCTTCGGCCATATGGACTACGGCAAGAAGGACCCGTCGCTCGGATGGCGCTTCACCGACGCATGGCTGTCGATGGCCGGCAACGGTGACAAGGGCCTTCCGAACGGTCTTCCGGTCGACGAGTGGGGCATCAAGGTCGACGAGAACTCGCGTCCTGTCGGTTCGTGCGTCGCGCGCGGTGGCGATACCAACGGTCCGGCCGCCGTCTACTCGATCCAGAAGTATCTGGATTGGTTGAAGGCCTATGCACCGCCGGCAGCGCAGGGCATGAACTTCTCCGAATCCGGCCCCGTGCCGGCGCAGGGCGAAGTGGCGCAGCAGATCTTCTGGTACACCGCATTTACGGCCGATGCCGTCAAGCCGGGTCTGCCTGTCGTCAACGAGGATGGCACGCCAAAGTGGCGCATGGCACCAAGCCCACACGGCGTTTACTGGAAGGACGGCATGAAGCTCGGCTATCAGGACGTGGGTTCCTGGACGCTGATGAAGTCGACGCCTGACGATCGCGCCAAGGCCGCATGGCTCTATGCGCAGTTCGTGACCTCGAAGACGGTCGACGTGAAGAAGAGCCATGTCGGTCTCACCTTCATCCGCGAATCCACCATCCGCGACAAGAGCTTCACGGAGCGCGCTCCGAAGCTCGGTGGTCTGGTCGAGTTCTATCGCTCGCCGGCCCGCGTGCAGTGGTCGCCGACCGGCACCAATGTTCCTGACTATCCGAAGCTGGCACAGCTCTGGTGGCAGGCCGTCGGCGATGCGTCCTCCGGCGCCAAGACCGCTCAGGAAGCCATGGATTCGCTTTGCGCCGAGCAGGAAAAGGTCCTGCAGCGCCTGGAGCGCGCCAAGGTGCAGGGCGATATCGGTCCGAAGCTCGCCGAGGAGCATGACCTCGAATACTGGAACAAGGACGCGGTCGCCAAGGGCAACCTCGCTCCCCAGCTGAAGATCGAGAACGAGAAGGAAAAGCCTGTTACCGTCAACTACGACGAACTGGTCAAGAGCTGGCAGTCCCAGTAACGGGGCTGTCCTGGCCGGGGTACCAGCCCCGGCCAATTCCATCCGGGCCGTACGCTAGGAAGCCGGCCATCACTTCATGAATACACATCGCTCAATCTGCCGCTCCTGCGGCGGGCGGGTGATCCATTGTCCGGGGACTGCAATGAGCGGGCACATTCTCGCGATCGACCAGGGGACGACATCGTCGCGCGCGATCATCTTCGACGGCGCGATGCGGGTGGTCGGCTCGGCGCAGGAGGAGATCAGGCAATATTATCCCAGGCCGGGATGGGTGGAGCATGATCCTGTCGAGATATGGGAGACGGTGGTTTCGACCGTGCGCAAGGCGATATCCAGCGCCGGCATTGCACCGACCGATCTGGCGGCACTCGGCATCACCAACCAGCGCGAGACCACTGTTGTCTGGGAGCGCAAGACGGGCAGGGCACTTCACCAGGCGATCGTCTGGCAGGACCGGCGCACGGCGGAGATGTGCGACCGCCTCAAGGTCGATGGCTACGAGCGGCTGTTCAGTTCAAAGACCGGGCTGCTGCTCGATCCCTATTTCTCGGGAACCAAGCTGCGCTGGCTTCTCGATAACGTCGAAGGGCTGCGCAAACGTGCCGAGGCCGGGGAAATCTGTTTCGGGACGGTCGACGCCTGGCTGATCTTCAACCTGACCGGCGGGCGCTGTCACGCGACCGATGCCACGAATGCATCGCGGACGCTGCTATACAATATCGCCGATGGCGCCTGGGACGAGGAGTTGCTGGCGCTCCTGAAAATTCCTGCCGCGATGCTTCCCGAGGTCAAGGACTGCGCGGATGATTATGGGGTGACTGATACGGCGTTGTTCGGTGCTGCCATCCCGATCGTCGGTGTTGCCGGCGACCAGCAGGCGGCGACCATCGGCAATGCCTGCTTCGACCCCGGCATGATGAAATCCACCTACGGTACGGGGTGCTTCGCGCTGCTCAACACGGGGAGGGACAGGGTCGCCTCCAACAACCGGATGATCACGACGATCGCATACCGGCTGAACGGCGAGACGACCTATGCGCTGGAGGGTTCGATCTTCATTGCAGGCGCGGCGGTGCAGTGGCTGCGCGATGGTCTCGGCATCATCTCGCAGGCTTCGGAAAGCGGAACGCTGGCCGTAAAGGCCGATGCGGGCCAGCAGGTCTATGTGGTGCCGGCGTTCACAGGACTCGGCGCTCCCTATTGGGATCCGGAGGCGCGGGGCGCGATCTTCGGGTTGACGCGGAACAGCGGGCCGGCCGAACTGGCGCGCGCTGTGCTGGAATCCGTCGCCTACCAGACCCTCGATCTGCTTGTCGCCATGCGCAAGGACTGGGGCGACCATCATATCGAGACGGTTTTGCGGGTGGACGGCGGCATGGCCGGTTCCGACTGGACGATGCAGCGGCTGGCCGATGTGGTGGCCAATCCGGTGGATCGCTCGGAGGTAGCGGAAACGACAGCGTTGGGTGCCGCCTGGCTTGCCGGATCGAAGGTCGGGGTGTGGCCCGACCGAAAGCAATTCGCCAAGGCATGGGGTTGCAGCCGTCGTTTCCAACCGTCGATGCCGGAAGCGGAACGGCAAGCCAGGATAGCCGGATGGAGGGATGCCGTTTCGCGCACTCTGTCAGGCCGCGGCCTTGCCGCGACATAGCTGATGTCGAGGCCGTTCAGGTAGCTGTCAGGAGGGGCGACCATAAGCGTTTCGTTGCACCAACGTGCAGTGAGAGGCGTGCCCTATGCGTACAGGTTTTTTCCAACGGCGCTTGTTTGTGGTCCCGGCAAGCGCCGTTCTTTTGCTTGCGGTGACTATTGGCGGCTATTTCGTCTATCTCAAGAAGAGCGGGAATTTTCACATGGTGGTGGAGCACCAGCTCTACCGATCCGCGCAGCCGTCGTCGGAGCAACTGGCATCATACGTTCGCAAACATGGGATCGAAACGGTCATCAACCTGCGTGGCGAAAGCGACGGCGCGCAGTGGTATTCGGACGAGGTTGCCATGTCCCGCAGCCTTGGAATCCAGCATTTCGATTTCGAGATGTCGTCGTCGCGTGTCCTGACCCCCGAGCGTGCCGAGCAGCTGCTCGCAATCATGAAGGCGGCGCCGAAACCGATCCTTATCCATTGCCAATCCGGGGCGGATAGAACCGGTCTCGTATCGGTGCTCTACAGCCAGCAGATCGCCGGCATCCGCAATGATGTCGCGGAGTGGCAGCTCTCACCTCTCTATGGCCATGTCGCCATTCCCTATCTCTCCGGCACCTACGCAATGGAGACCAGCTGGGCCGGGCTCGAGAAGCATTTCCGCATAAAGGGCTAGTCCCGGCGATCACGGCCGTGCCGCCATTCAGGTGGCTGTCAGAAAACCCCGGCATGGCTGCCGCAACATCGCTAACCGCGTGATTCTTTTCGCGCGCGCGATGCAGGGAAGTCAGCATTGGAGACGGACAATTGAAGGATAACGGCATGAAAGCTGGCCTGCTTGCCAAGCGGCCGGAAATTGGCAGCGTAACGCTCTGCCTCGTAACCACCCTCTATCTGCTTCTCGTGACAAATCGATCTTTCTGGGCAACGGCATACGGCTATTTCGCCGCCGACCGCTTTTCCTTCGTGCTCTTCGTCATCGGCATCTCGGTAGCCGCCATGGCGATCATCACCGCCTTCTCGGCGAAATACATCACCAAGCCGTTCCTCATCCTGTTCGTTCTGTCGGCGTCCGCCGGTTCCTGGTTCACCGACCAGTTCGGGGTGATCATCGACAAGGAGATGATCCGCAACGCGGCGGTTTCGACCGGGGCCGAAACCGGCCACCTGATCACCGTCCGTTTCGTCACCCATATGTTTCTGACCGGCATTTTGCCGTCGCTCTTCATCGTCTGGGTGCGCATTCGCCATCGCCCGTTCTTCCAGAAGCTGGCGCATAACACCGGTGTCATCCTGGCCTGCGTGGCGGTCTTCGCAGCCGTGGGTTTCGGCGATTACCGCGCTTTTGCCGGCATCGGCCGCGCACACAAGGATCTGCTGGACCGTCTCAATCCATTCGTGCCGATCACCAGCACCATCCGCTTCGCCGTTTCATCCGGCAAGGAGGCGGCGATCGTTGCCGAGCCGCTCGGCACCGATGCGCATCGCGTCAATACCGCCGGGCTCAACAAGCCACGGGTGACGATCATCGTGACCGGCGAAACGGCGCGCGCCGACGACTTCTCGCTCGGCGGCTACAAGAAAAAGACGAACCCGGAACTCGAGAAGCAGAACGTCGTCTATTTCCCCAACACGACCAGCTGCGGGACGGCGACCGCCGTTTCGGTGCCGTGCATGTATTCCGTCTACCCGCGCACCGCCTATACCCACACCAAGGGCCTGGCGACGCAGAATCTTCTCGACGTGCTGACGCACGCCAAGGTGAACGTGACCTGGCTCGACAACGATACCGGCAGTTATCACGTCACGGATCGCGTCAACTACACCTACCTTCCCACGTCGGCCGATCCGCGATTCTGCAAGGATGGCGAATGCCTTGACGAGATCCTGCTCGACAAGGTCGACAACTGGCTTGCTAACGTGAAGGGCGACAGCGTGCTGGTGCTGCATCAGCTCGGCAGCCACGGGCCCGCCTATTATGCGCGCTATCCCGACGCATACCGCCGTTTCGTTCCCGATTGCCGGGCCAACGATTTCGGATCCTGCACGCCCGAGGAAATCACCAACGCCTACGACAACACGATCCTCTATACCGATCATGTCGTCTCGACGGTGATCGATAAGCTGAAGCAGCATGCTTCAAGCGTCGCCGGCGCCGTCGTCTATGTTTCGGACCACGGGGAATCGCTCGGCGAAAACGGCATCTACCTGCACGGCACGCCCTACATCATCGCGCCGTCGGAGCAGACGCACGTGCCGTTCCTGACCTGGATCGGCGACGATCTGGCGAAGTCGGCGGGCTACGACATGAGCTGCATGGCAAAGCATGCCGCCGAGCCGCGCTCGCACGACAACTTCTTCCACAGCGTGCTCGGGCTGATGGATGTCGCTACCAAGGTCTACGATCCCAAGCTCGACGTGTTCGCGGCCTGCCGGCAGGTGACGGACAAGCTGGCAAGTGCTGCGGTGAACTGATCGAGAGAAGCTTGAGAGGCGCCGCGTCAATGCGGTGCTTCTTTGCCGGCTGTCGCAGCGCCCGCCATGCGACAGCCGGCTTTTTATTGGTGGCTGCGGCCGAGCGCGCGCATGCGTGCTGACAGTTCGGATAGACCGAAAGGCTTCACCAGGAAGTCATCGGCGCCGTTGCGCATGCCTTCGAGCTGATCGGAGGTCTGGTCGTGTGCGGTCAGGATGATGATGTTGACGGCGCGTTGCTGGCGCCGCAGAGCCTTCAGCAGGCTCATGCCATTACCATCGGGAAGCCGGAGATCCAGCAGGATGACGCCATAGGGCCGGCTTTCCGCCGCGTCCTCGGCCTCCGCGAGGTTCAGGCACCAGTCGATAGAGTGGCCGTCGGCGGCGACATGGTCCCGGATCGCATCGCCCAGCAGCACGTTGTCCTCGACCAGCAATACCTGCACCTGATTCTCCATTGGGCCCGGCGATAAGCGCGATCGGGCAAGCTCTCTCAATGCGCCATCTTGCTGACGGTGACCTGAAGCGAGCACGCTCAGCGAGCTTTATCGTCAAGCCGGGCGTTTGACGTCGGAGCCGGCAAGCAGCGAAAGCTCGCTTGCGGTTTTCTGGAGCATGACGATCGTCTGGCCGATGTCAGGCGCGCTCGGCGCGTTGACCAGGGCGATGTAGGGACAGGTGAGGGCGGCAATGCAGCGTCCGTCCGGCCCGAGGATCGGAGCCGAGAGATTATAGACGCCAGCGGTCTGCGCGCTTGCCATCATCTCGTAGCCGCGCTCGCGGATTTGTCCGAGGCGCTCATGGAAATCGTTGCCGAGCTCGATGTCGTCGCGGCTGCGCGCGTGCTCGGCTATCATCATCGTGCGCTCCTCTTCGCTGCGGAAGGCCAGGAGAACATGGCCGGAGCCTGTGTCGAGCAGGCTGATATGCGAGCCGACGCGGATGGAGATGCCCCAGTAGTCGGGTGCCTCGTGCTGCGCGATGACGACGGCCGAGCCGCGATCGAAGACAACCAGATGATTGGCCTGCTTGGTGCGCTGGGCAAGGTCGCGCATCAGTGGCGTCGCGAAGGAGGCGAGGCGGCGGGTTGGCGCGTGCAGCTGCGACAGGCCGAAGAGCTTGAGGGTGAGGGTGAAGCGGTCGCCCTCGAGCTTCGTTACGTAGCCGCGGCGAACCAGCCGGTCGAGCATGCGATAGAACTCGTTCGGGCTGCGGTCGAGGCGCTTGGCGATCTCGGCCTGGGTCAACCCTTCCTCGACGCCGGCCAGAAGCTCGAGGATGTCGAGGCCCTTGTCCAGCGCGGGCGCGCGGTACCGGTCGGCGTCGTCAGCTTCCATCAATCTCTCCTGTGAATGTTCAGCTACATATACAAATGGACACGGTCGCGAAAGCAAATCTTGGACTTGATGATAAGGTCGAACTGTTGTTTGTATATAAAAAGAAAAATCATAAATGAGATAATGATGACCCGCATCACCGACCTTCGCGTCTTCGATCTTCGTTTTCCGACATCGCAGAGCCTCGACGGCTCCGATGCGATGAACCCGGATCCGGATTATTCGGCGGCCTATGTCATCCTGGATACCGACGAGCCCGGCCTCGACGGCCACGGGCTGACGTTCACCATTGGTCGCGGCAACGATATCTGCTGCATGGCGATCGAGGCGATGCGTCATCTCGTGGTCGGTGCCGATCTCGCCGAGGTGCTGGCCCATCCCGGCAAGTTCTGGCGGCATCTGACGAGCGACAGCCAGCTTCGCTGGATCGGTCCGGAGAAAGGCGCTATGCACCTTGCGACCGGCGCCGTGGTCAACGCGGTCTGGGATCTTCTCGCCAAGCAAGCGGGAAAGCCGGTATGGCGGATGGTGTCGGAGATGTCGCCGGAGGAGATCGCCGATATCGTCGATTACCGCTACCTCACCGACGTGCTGAACCGTGACGATGCGATCGAGATCCTGCGCCGCGCCGAAGCCGGCAAGGCGGAGCGGATCGCGACGCTCGAACGGGAAGGTTATGCCTGCTACACGACGTCGGCCGGCTGGCTCGGCTATGACGACGACAAGCTGCGCCGCCTTTGCCGCGAGGCGATCGATGCCGGGTTCAACCACGTCAAGATGAAGGTCGGGCGCGATCTCGACGACGATATCCGGCGGCTGCGCATCGCGCGCGAGGTGATCGGTCCCGATCGCTACCTGATGATTGATGCCAACCAGGTCTGGGAAGTCGGTCAGGCGATCGAATGGGTCAACAAGCTTGCCTTCGCCAAGCCGTTCTTCATCGAGGAGCCGACAAGCCCCGACGATGTCGCCGGTCATCGCAAGATCCGTCAGGCAATCGGCCCCGTGAAGGTCGCGACCGGCGAGATGTGCCAGAACCGCATCATGTTCAAGCAGTTCATCGCCGAGGGCGCCATCGACATCGTGCAGATCGATTCCTGCCGAATGGGCGGGCTGAACGAGGTGCTGGCGGTGCTTCTGGTGGCGGCGAAGTTCGGCCTGCCTGTTTGGCCGCATGCCGGCGGTGTCGGGCTTTGCGAATATGTCCAGCATCTGTCGATGATCGACTTCGTCGCGGTGTCGGGCACGAAGGAGGGGCGGGTGATCGAATATGTCGACCATCTGCACGAGCATTTTCTCGAGCCCTGCGTGATCAAGGATGCGGCCTACATGCCGCCGCAGGCGCCCGGTTTTTCTATCGAGATGAAGGCGACCTCGATCGCCGAGTATACGTTCAAGGGGTGACACGAGGTCGACTGCCGAGATGCCACACGCTAGTGTCGGAGACGAATCCCTGATGTGGGACGCATCCGACACGCACTCCACGAGGCCGACAGCATGTTTCTGACCGACGCGGATCTCTCCGAAATCAGAGCGTTTCGCAGGGAACTTCATGCCTTTCCTGAAATCTCTGGAGAGGAAGCAGGTACTGCTCGCCGGGTTGAACAGGCGTTGTTGCAGACCAAGCCCGACCGTATCGTGACGCGAATTGGCGGTCACGGGATTGCTGCCGTCTACGAGGGCGCTTCCGCCGGACAGACGGTGCTTGTCCGGGCCGAGTTGGACGGGCTGCCGATCGCGGAAATCTCCGAGGCGCCCTACCGCTCGACAGTGGCCGGCAAGGGGCATCTCTGCGGACACGACGGCCACATGGCCATCCTGCTCGCGGTTGCCAAGGCGCTCGGCGCGAAGCGGCCGGCGACGGGCCGCGTGGTTTTGATGTTCCAGCCTGCTGAAGAGAATGGCGCCGGCGCCGCCGCCGTTCTCGCCGATCCGAAGTTCGACGTGCTGAAACCCGATCTCTCGCTGTCGCTGCACAATTTCCCCGGGATCCCGCTCGGGCATGTGCTGCTCAACGAAGGGCCCGTCAATTGCGCCTCGCGCGGGATGAAGATCACGCTCGACGGCAAGACGTCGCATGCCTCGCAGCCGGAAGAAGGCGTAGCACCGACCTTCGCCATGGCGAGCCTGCTCGGCGTATTGACCGATCTGGGAAACAACGGCCCGCTGACGCCGGACTATTCGCTCGTCACGGTCACGCATGCGCGGCTCGGCGAGCCTGCCTTCGGGATCAGCCCCGGCCAGGCGGAAATATGGGCGACCCTCAGGACGCTCACTGACGAGGCGATGCAGGGACTGGTGGCGCGCGCCGAGGAGCTCGCGCATCGTCACGCAAGGGCAGGTGGGCTCAATGTCACGATCAGCCACGAGGATGTTTTTCGCCAGTGTTTCAACTCGGCCGAGGCTGTGCAGGTTCTGCGCCGGGCGCTCGACGAGGAAGGGATCAGCCACGAGGCGGGCAGCGATCTCCTGCCGATGAAGGGCTCCGAGGATTTCGGGTTGTTTCGCACCGTGGCGCCGTCAGCGATGTTCTTCCTCGGGGCGGGCGAGGATCATCCGCGATTGCACAATCCCGATTATGATTTTCCGGAAGACCTGCTTGGTATCGGCGCCGGAGTGTTTGTCCGGGCGATCAGAAACGTGCTTGGCTGATGGATATGTAGGGTCCTATCAAAATCGCTTGAGATTTCACGATTTTCCTTTCCGCGATCCACGGATCGGCCTATCTACGAAACATGCCCTCTGACGCGCCGCCCCGGATTCTACCGCCGCGCGCGCTCCGCGTCCCGCCGGAATGCTTCCTACATGACATTGGCCGTTGAATGACCGCGATAAACAATACCGAACAGACTGACGATGCCTTGAGTGCGCGTCGTGCCAAGATCGTGGCGCTTGTCGTTGCCGTCTCCTTCTTCATGCAGATCCTCGACGGAACGATCGTCACGACGTCGCTGCCGCAAATGGCGGCGAGCTTCGGGGTGCAGCCGGTATCGATGAGCATCGGCATCACCGTCTACATGCTGACGATGGCGGCCTTCATCCCGCTGTCCGGTTGGCTGGGCGACCGGTTCGGCGCGAGGCGCGTGTTCATGACCTCGATTGCCGTGTTCACCATCGCCTCGCTGTTCTGTGCGCTGTCTGGAAGCCTCACGGCGTTCGTTCTGGCGCGTGCGGTGCAGGGCGCCGGCAGCGCGCTGATGACGCCGGTAGGGCGTATTATCGTCCTGAAGAACGCCCGGAAATCCGAACTGGTGCAGGCCATCGCGCTGATCACCTGGCCGGCACTGACGGCGCCCGTCGTTGGTCCGCTGCTCGGCAGCGTCATCACCACCTATGCCAGCTGGCACTGGAATTTCCTCATCAACCTGCCGATCGGCATTCTTGGCATGGCGCTGGTGCTGCGTTTCGTTCCAGAGCAGCGCGAGGAGAATGTCGGCGGGCTCGATTTTCGCGGCTTCGTCCTGAGTGCGGCCGGCCTGACCTTCCTGCTTGCTGCGCTCGAGCTTTCGGTCAAATGGCATGGCGGTCTGCTGCCGGTCCTCCTGATGTTTGCGGCGGGCGTGGTACTGTCGGTCATGGCGACGCGGCATTTCCTTAAAGTCAGCAATCCCTTGCTCAACCTTTCGGCCTTCCGGGTGCCGACCTTTGCGATTGCGACGCTTTCGGCAGGGACGGCGAGCCGGGTGGCGATCAATGCGACGCCTTTCCTGTTGCCATTGCTGTTCCAGCTCGGCTTCGGCCTGAGTTCGATCGAGGCAGGCGCCTATCTGCTGGTCTACTTCCTCGGCAATCTCGGCATGAAGGTCGTGACCACCCGGCTGCTTGCCGGATTGGGCTTTCGCACGGTGCTGGTCTTCAACGGTCTGATCGCGGCGCTGTCGATCGCGGCCTGCGGCTTCCTTGAGCCGGAGACGCCGCGCGCCATAATCTATGCATTGCTCCTCATCGCGGGGCTGTCTCGGTCGATGGAGTTCACGGCGCTGAACACACTCGCCTTCGCCGATATCAGCTCATCACAGCGCAGTTCGGCATCGACGCTGTCGAGCATGCTGCAGCAGGTGTCCATGCTGCTCGGCGTGGCGATCGCTGCCGCGGTACTCAACATCTCTTCGTCCGTGCGCGGGCTGGACAATCCGGGGCTTGTCGATTTTCGCTGGGCGTTCATCGTCATCGGTGCCATCGGTGTGGTGTCGTCGCTGCGATTCCTGAAGCTCGCGCCCGATGCCGGTGCCGAGGTCTCTGGTTACAAGCCGCGCACGTCCTAGATACCGCCGAACCGATAGTCTTGGGGAGGGCCGGATGGCTCATATTTGCACGCCTGAAGAGGTCCATGATTTCTGGTTCGAGGAGTGCGGTCGTGACGACTGGTTCGGCAAGGCCGGCGAGCTCGACCGCGAAATCACCGAACGCTTTCGCGATACGCATCTGGCGCTCGCGGCCGGCCTGACGGAGAATTGGCGGGCGACGCCGGAAAACCTCTTGGCGGCGATCGTCGTGCTCGATCAGTTTCCGCGCAACATCTACCGCGATACGCCGCTCGCTTTCGCGACGGACGGGCTGGCGCTTGCGGCCGCAAAGGCGGCAATCGAGGCCGGCGACGACCAGCGGGTGCCGGATATCTGCCGCATCTTCTTCTACATGCCGTTCGAGCATGCGGAAGATATTGCCGAGCAAGACCGGTCGGTAGCGCTGTTCAAGGCGCTCGGAGACGAGGAGTACATCGATTACGCCCAGCGGCATCGCGAGGTGATCGCCGCCTATGGTCGCTTCCCGCATCGCAACCGGCTGATCGGGCGGCAATCGTCGGCGGCTGAGCTGGAATATCTGGCGAAACCGGGCGCGGGCTTCTGATCCTTTCGCCTTTCTGTCGCCTTTCTTTCCTATGAGAAGCTGAAGCCCTATTTGAGATTCAGCAAACCCAAGCGGTGCCACTTTGCGGCTGACACAGTTTCTACTTCGCCTATTCTTCCTTCTGGCGCTTTCGGCGGCCGGTGTAACCACCGCGCTTGCGCAGGTCGCGCCTCAGACCCAGACACAAACGCAGCCCGCGCAGCCGCCGCAGGCTGCAGCGCCAGCGCCTGTTGTCGCCGATAGTGCGATTGATCAGGCCTCCAAGGCTGTCGAGAAGGCGAAGAAGGATTTGGCGAGCCTGCAGGCAGCGCTCGCCAACAACGCCGATGACGACGACGCGCTTTTGGCGCTTGCCGGCAAAACCGAGGAGCTTAATCGCTCTGTTCAGGATCTGTCGGCCGGGCTCGGACCCCGTCTCGAGCAGATCAAGAACCGCCTGACGGAGATCGGTGAACCGCCGAAGGAGGGCCAGCCGCCTGAAGCCGAGATAGTAACCAACGAGCGCAATGCCTTGACGGCAGAGCGGACGCAGATCAATGCGGTCACAGCCGATATCGAGAGCCTGTCGGCCGGGATCGGAAAGCTCGGCCATAGCGTCGCGGATTCCCGCCGCAAGCTGTTCGCGGCGACCTTGCTGCGCCGGACCGATATTTCGGGCTCGGTGCTCGTCGATGCGGGCGGAGCCTTCGTCGAAGAAACGCGCGAGTTCGGTCAAGCCTTGTCCAGTTGGCTGGTCTTCGTGCTGAAGTTCAAGAGCTTCGCCTTCTTCGCCGCGATCTTCCTGTCTCTGGCGACGGCGCTGATCCTGCTTGCCGGCGGTTATCGTTTGTTCGGGGCCTATCTGCAACGTACCGAAAGGGAGGAGCATCCTTCCTATATCAGTCGGCTTTCGATCGCCTTCTGGTCGACGCTGATCCGCACAGCGTCGCTGGCGACACTGCTCGTCCTGTCCTATTTCTTCCTCGACAGCTTCAACGTGCTGCGGCCGGATATCGCGCCGATCGTGCGGGCACTGTTTGCTTCGATCGGGCTTGTCTACTTCGTCCGGCGCTTCAGCAACGCCATCTTCGCGCCGCGCGAGGCGCAGTGGCGCCTGGTGAAGCTCTCCAATCGCGGCGCAAGTTCGATCGGTGCTTGCCTGCTCGCCATGGCTGTCGTCAATGCGCTCGACTATCTCTTCAGCAGTGTCGGGGAGGCCATGGGGTCGCCGCTGGTTCTGACCGTTGTCAGAAGCCTGATCGCCGCGATGATCATCGGCCTGATCCTGATCGCGGCCTCCTTCGGCCGGCCGATGCTGGCGCGCAGCGGCGATCCGGATGCACCGGGGCGGCATTGGCCGCGCGGCATGGCGATCATCCTGCGTGTGCTCGGCGCGGCACTGATGGTGACGGCGCTGACCGGCTATGTCGGCCTCGCGCGCTTCGTTGCGACACAGTTGATTATCACCGGCGCGATCATCGTCACGACCTATATCGGCCTGCTGTCGGGCAAGGCGATCTCAAGGACGGAAAGCTTCGGCGAGACGTTCGTCGGCCGCTATCTGCAACGCCGTTTCAAGCTCGGCCCCGTGGCCATCGACCAGGCGGGGCTGCTCGTCGGCCTGTGCATCTCCGGCGTGGCGCTGCTCACAGGCATTCCGCTGATCCTGCTGCTTTGGGGCTTCCACATCCAGGACCTGCAGCAACTCGCCTACCGGCTGTTCACGGAAGTCAGGCTCGGTGGCATCAGCATTTCGCTGATCGGTATCTTCACCGGTATTCTGCTGTTCGTTGGCGGCTATCTGCTGACGCGCTGGATCCAGCGCTGGCTCGACGGCAACATCATGGCCCGCAGCCACGTCGATCTCGGCGTGCGCAACTCGGTCAAGACGGGTATCGGCTATCTCGGCGTCGGCATAGCGGCGATCGTCGGCGTGTCGGCGGCGGGTATCGATCTGTCGAGCTTCGCGCTTGTCGCATCCGCCTTGTCCGTCGGTATCGGTTTCGGCCTGCAGAACATTGTCTCGAACTTCGTCTCGGGCCTGATCCTACTGGTCGAGCGTCCGTTCAAGGTCGGCGACCATGTCGTGTCCGGCACCTCGGAAGGGATCGTCAAGCGCATCTCGGTGCGCGCCACCGAGATCGAGACCTTCCGCAAGCAATCGATCATCGTGCCGAACTCGGAACTCATCAACGGCTCCGTCGGCAATTGGACTCATCGCAACAAAATGGGGCGTTCGGAAATTCCGGTTTCCGTCAGCTACAGCGCCGATCCGCAGAAGGTGATGGATATCCTGCTCGAACTGGTCAACGCCGTTCCGCTGGTGCTGCGCAATCCGGAACCGCATGTCGAGTTCCTGCGCTTCGGTACCTACTCGCTGGATTTCGAGCTCCGCTTCATGCTGGCCGACATGGGTGACGGGATGAAGATCCGCAACAACCTGCGCATCGAGATCCTTCGGCGCTTCCGTGAAGAAGGGATCGAGATCCCGCTGCCGCAGAGCGACGTGGTTTTCCATCGCGACCATCACCCGGCGACGCCGGCGATTGCCGCGGCCAAGCCGGAGCAGAAGGTCGAGGAACCGGTGGTCGACGAGGCCGCCGAGGAAGAGGATGCCAGCACCGTGCGCCGATTGCGTGGCAAGCAACCGGATGCCGCGCGCAAGGGATAACCTGCCGTCCAGGATGGCTGTGGCAACCGCCGCGTCGCGCGCCTAGTGAGAAGATCGCGCCGCGCGCACAGTCCTTTAATCATGTTTGGAAGAATGGCGCCGGCATCGGCGCCGTTTGCGTTTTGGGTGGCAGTATAGATCGCCGATTAATACTTATTCAAACAGCGATATGTACCGATTTGGAGCAGGCAGACCAAGTTTCATAAGAGGTTTTGAAATGGCATTTTTGGGTATTTCCGGGATGCAATATTCCGGCGGCATGTTTTCAGATGTTCGTATCGTTCTTGCTGAAGATTCCAATGTCTTTACATCGATGATCGGCAAAAGACTAAAGGAACTGCTCGATATCGACGTCGAGATTTGCCGCAATTTCGAAGAGCTGCAGCTTTGCTACGACAAGTCGACGGACCCAATCACACTTGCCATTTCCAACATCAACCTACCCGGCGCCGAGAATGGCGAAGCGCTTGAATATCTGGTTGATCTCAGCATCCCGACGATCGTCTTCACCGGAACCTTCCATGAAGGCATGCGCGACAAGCTGCTCGCCAAGGACATCGTCGACTACATCCTCAAGGACAACGTCTTCGCCGTCGATCTTCTCGCGGAATCGATTTGCCGGTTCCTGACAAACCAGCGTCACCACGTGCTGATCGTCGATGACAGCCCGACCGCGCGCGCGCTGCTTTCCAGCCGCCTGAAGCGCTACAATTTCCGTGTCAGCACTGCCGACAGCGGCGCCAAGGCACTGGAGCTTTTGAAGGCGAACCGCGACATCGGCCTGATGATCACCGACTACAATATGCCCGATATCGACGGCTTCGAACTGACCCGCCGCATCCGCGCGCATATCGGCTCGCACGAGTTGCGCATCATCGGCGTCTCGTCTTCGTCAAACCGTCTGCTTTCGGCACGGTTCCTGAAGGCCGGCGGCAACGACTTCATGCTGCGGCCTTTCATCGACGAAGAGTTCTATTGCCGCGTCAATCAGAACCTCGATACGCTGCTGCAGATCCAGACGATGCACAAGCAACGCGCCGTGGCATGACACGGCGCTGCAAGACCAGATCCGCCTGAAAAGTTACAAGCAGCGTTTATCTTTGTTTCATGATGTGTGATTTATACAATTTCCGGTACGGGTTTTTGTAGAAGCCTTCACGTTACTGAAACTGTGAGCTATCTTCACAAAAAGCCGAGTAGACAGCCGATTCCGGCTGCGGCGGCTTGTGGAGGGGTGGCTGTTCATGGCTTTTCAGCCGGATGTTCAACGGGACGTTCTAGGGCCGCGCTTCGGCGGCCAGAAAATACTCCTGGTTGAAGATTCCCGCATGTTTTCGGCGGTGCTTTGCCACCGCTTCCAGAATGAGCTGGGGCAGGTCGTAAAGTCGTGCCCGTCGCGCAAAGAGCTTGAGCAAATTCTCGGGCAGGAAGGTCACGGCTACAGCATGGCCGTCGTCGATCTGAACCTGCCGGACGCGCCTTACGGGGAGGCGCTGGACTGTGCCATCGCGCACGGCCTTCCGACGATTGTCTTCACTGCCACATTCGACCTGCAGACGCGCAACCGGATCATGGAGCGCAATGTCATCGACTATGTCCTCAAGGACAATGAGTTCGCGCTCGACAACCTTGTGGCCGCGGTGCGCAGGGCGATTTCCAACGCCAAGACGCGCGTGCTCGTCGTCGACGATATGGAATCCGCCCGACAGGTGCTTGTCGGACTGCTGAAGACGCAGCAGTACAAGGTGGTCGATGTCGGCTCGGGTGTGGAGGCGCTGGCGGCGCTGGAGGTGCACGACGATATCGAAGTGGTGATCACCGACCACCACATGCCCGACATGAGCGGCTACGAGCTGACACGGCGCATCCGCCACCGGTTTGGTTCCGACAGGCTGCGGATCATCGGCATTTCCTCGTCCAGCGACCGCATGCTCTCCGCGAGCTTCCTGAAAGCGGGTGCCTCGGATTTTCTCTACCGACCGTTCGTGACCGAGGAGTTGCAGTGCCGCGTCGCGAACAATGTCGAGACGCTGGCGCAGATGAAGCAGCTGCGCGCCGCGGCGGCTCGCGACTATCTGACGGGCCTCTACAACAGGCGGTATTTCTACGATCAGGGCCCGAAGCTGGTGAACGACTGCCTGCGCCGGCGCGCGATGGGAGCGATCGCGATCCTCGATATCGATCATTTCAAGCGGCTGAACGATACCTACGGCCACGAGATCGGCGACAAGGTGCTGGCCGCCGTTGCCAAAAGGCTGGCGGCGATCTTCGAGGGTAGCGAGAACCTGTTGTCGCGATTGGGCGGGGAGGAGTTCGCCGTCCTGTTTCCGATGATGGATTCCTATGCGGCGACTGAACTCTGCGACGAGATACGGTCCGAGATTTCGCGCCTGAAGGTGATTGCCGATGACGAGGAGCTGTCGGTGACCTGCTCGATCGGCGTTGCTGAGATTTCCGGCTACGAGACGTTCGACAACTATCTCAATGCCGCCGACCAGTTTCTCTACATGGCCAAGCACAAGGGCCGCAATCTCGTCTATTCCGACGTAAAGATGACGCAGGAAGCGGCGCAGTAGCCGCCTCCCGTCCATTCGTGTCAGGCAGCGATCGCGTGGCGCGCCGTAGCCATCGTCATCTTGCGCTCGGCGCGCTCCTGCTGGGGCGAGCGGTGGTAGAGTTCGCGATAACACTTCGAGAAGTGCGAGGCGGAGACGAAGCCGCAGGCGACCGCCACTTCGACAACCGGCATCGACGACTGGACCAGCAAGTGGCGGGCGCGGTCCAGGCGAATCTCGAGATAGTAGCGGGCAGGGGACCGACCCATTTCCTGGCGGAACAGGCGCTCGATCTGGCGGCGCGAAAGGCCGGCGCCATCGGCGATCTCAAGTAGCGAAAGCGGTTCCGCTAGGTTGCCTTCCATCAGTTCGATGATCGAAAGGACCTTGGCGTTCTGGATGCCGAGGCGCGCGCGCAGCGGCAGGCGCTGCCGGTCGTGCGGGCTGCGGACGCGGTCGGTCAGATGCTGCTCGCAGACGCGGTTGACCAGCGTCTCGCCGAAGTCCTGGCCGATCAGGTTCAGCATCATGTCGAGCGAGGCAGTGCCGCCGGCGCAGGTGTAGAGGTTGCCATCCACTTCGTAGAGGTCGGCATAGACTTCGGCCTGCGGAAAGGCTTCGGAGAAGCCCGGCAGGTTTTCCCAGTGGATCGCACAGCGCTTGCCATTCAGGAGCCCTGCCTGCGCAAGGACATGTGCGCCCGTACAGAGGCTGCCGACGGCGACGCCGCGATTGTAGGATTCGCGCAGCCAGGCGCTGACCGACTTGTTGTTGAAGTCCTCGACATCTATGCCGGAACAGACGAGCACCATGCTCGGACGATTTTCACCGCCTAGGTTGCGTCTTTCGTCGGCGAGCGAGGTATTGGCTTCGACGCCGATGCCGCAGGAAGAATAGACTTTCTGGCCATCGACGGAGGTCAGACGCCAGCTATAGGCCTCGTAGCCGAGCATACGGTTGGCGATGCGCAGGGTATCGATCGCCGCCGAAAAAGGCAGCATGGTGAACTGCGGAACCATGAAGAAGACAAGGGAGCGTTTCTTATGCGGCATCTTGGTCATGAGATCGATCCGTGCTCGAGGGCTGATCGTATATTGGTCGCTTGGAATACGTCACTTCGATATTCCAAAAGCGACATTCTTATGGATAAATGCGGCCGCAAAGAGCAAAGTTGCGACATATCCAATCTTGACGCCGGTCAATTGACCAAACGGTCGATCGAAAGTCGGGCCCGGCCGACTTCGAGAAATATATGCGCCTGAAATTCAAGATTAAATTAGGGATCGCAAAGAGACGAAAAAGACGGCATCGCCGAGAGGCAGAATGCCGTCTTTTTGTGCTGGGGCATGTCGCATTCGTTACATCACCTTGCGGTCATCGGCGGCGTCGGCCGACGGCCAGCCGATATCCTTGCGGATGTCCATCGGCATGGACTCTATTTCGCGCGCGGCCTGCCACTGATGCCAGGCGTCTATGATCTTGCGCGCATAACTTGCGAGATGGTGGGAGGCGTGGTCGGAGGACATCTTGGTGTCCCGGAAGGTGATCGTCGTCATGTCCGTTTCCTTTCCTCGTCGGTATGACGCGGGCGTTGTTCATGACTGGTGGTATGAGCCTATGCGCGACATCAATCAAACGAATAGATTTCATGGCTACCATAAGTGTTTTTGAACTATAGCTGCGGCGGTCCGGGGAAGGGCTCGCGTGTTACCGTAACGTACTTTCCGAACCTCGCTCGCCCTGTAGCATCATGCCCCATCGAGAGGACGACCGTCGGGGGTGGTCTGATGGGCAGGGACAGCAGCGGACCAAGACCGCCGGCAGCCGCCGAGAAGAGGGGGCTGTCACGGCTGATGCTGAAACTTCCGGCTTTGCGAACAAGGCTGCAGGCGCTGGCGGGCGATTCTGAATCGCTCGGCAATCTCTGCGAGGCGTATGAGGAGGCGAGTGTCGCGCTGGAGCGTCTGAGAAACGGCGAGAGCGAAGCCGACCAGATGATGGTGCGGGAATACGAGACCGTTTGTCTGGAAATCGAAGCGGATGTCATCCGCTATTGCATGCGGCGCGGCGCGACTGGCCTGGAATAGGTCAGGATGCTCTCGCGATGTGGTTGAATCTCTTCATCATGTCTTTTTGTATTGCAACCATTTGTTATATGAGCGATTAATTATGTGTTCTACTTGGCATCTGGCATTGCGTAGCGGGGGCGGCGATGAAGGCGGAAGAACAGCAAAGGGCCAGGGAGAGCGATATTTCCTGCGAGGAGGCCCGGGCGGAACTCGAACGTCTTTTCTCCGACGAACGCTTCCACGCCACGGAACGCAGCCGCGCCATTCTCCGATATATAGCAGACCGGCACTTCGAAGGGCGCGCCGATGGCGTCAAAGCCTATTCCATCGCGCTGGACGTGCTGGGCCGTCAAAGCAATTTCGATCCCTCGCTCGACCCGATCGTACGGATCGAACTCAGCCGGCTGCGATCCTCCCTCAACCAGTATTACGAGGCATTCGGGAGGGATGACGGGATTTCGATAGAGCTGCCGCGCGGTCGCTATGTCGCGGTCTTCGTGCGCGGTCGCGATTGCCGCCAGCGGTCGCCCGAAAGTTCTGCTGCTCCGGCGCTGCGTGATATTCGTCCGCTGCCCTTCGAAGAGCCTACGCTGCCGCGAGCGGGCATCTCCAAATGGCGAGAGGCGTTTGAACGACGGTGGTTGAAGGGCGGCATGATTGCGCTGATCGGCATCGGCCTGGCCGGCGGCGCCGTGTTCTATGGAGCGCGCCCGGTTACGACGGTAAAGCCGACCGTGACACTCACCATGACCGCCGCCGATACGGAGCTTGGCGACGAGGCGGACAGGACGCGTGATCTGTTGCTGACGGCGCTCACGCAGTTCGAGACGCTCACGGTTTCGCAGTCCACGGGACGCAATCGGCCGCTTTCGGCAGTGCTGCGGCCGCCGATCTCGAATTCCTATGATATCGACATGAAGTATTACGGAGATGGAGACCAACGGACTGTCTGGTGGCAGATTGTCGATGCCAATTCCGGCGATATCCTGAAATCCGGCATAGAGCGAGTGGATGCCGACGGTCGAAGCGTGGCCGCGGTGCAGGCCGCGCTTGTGACGCGGTTGTCGGGCCGCTTCGCTGCCACGCGCAGCATCATCAACACGACCGAGGCCCATGATTATGCCGAGGGGACGCGGGGCAATGCCTGTGTTTTGAGAGCCGACTACGAACTGGACAGCGGCGCCACCGGCGTCGGAAAGGCTGCCGATTGTCTGGAGGCGACGCTTGCCAGCGATCCGCATGATGCCGATGCGGCGGCCGCGCTCGCCAGCCTGACCGCCAGCGGACGTGCCGGACCAGTCAATGCCGAGAGCCTCGACCGCGCTTTACAGCTGGCAAACCGCGCTGCGAACCTTGCACCGCTTTCCGATCGGGCCAGCACCGCAGTCATGCTCGCGCAATTCTACAGCGGGCGCACGGATGCTGCGATCAAGGCCGGCAATCGCGCACTGTCGCTTAATCCCAACAATCCCGATGTCATGGCGAAGCTTGCCATGGTTTTGTTCTCATCGGGCTATTTCGCCGCCGGCGCGTCGCTTGCGGAAGATGCCGGGCGTGCTGCCGATGTCGTGCCGCGCGACGCCAGCGTCGTGCTTGCGCTGGACGCTTACCGCCGCGGCGACTGGTCAACGGCGTCGCTGCTGTCCGAACAGGTCAGCGACAGCGATTTCGTCATCTGGTCTGTGAGGGCGGCATCGCTCGGACAGATTGGATCGAGCCTCGCCGGTGAACGGCTCGCTGCATTCCGCAAGGCCGATCCCGGTTTCGAGGCAAGCTTCCACGACAAAATGTCGGCATACCGCTACCGTGCGGATATCGCAGCTTCCATCGAGCAGGGACTGACAAAGGCCGGCGCGCATATGAAGGCGAACGGATTGGCCGTCGCCTTCTGATCCCGTGACGTTCAAGCGCCTGGATTCGCCAGCCTCCTGGTGTCGCGCCAGTTCGCGACGTTTCGACGCGCCATGTTCAGGCAATGGCCGGCGAGGTTCCACGCGTACCAGGCGATCGTTCCGACCGTCAGTATGATAAGAGC
This sequence comes from Hyphomicrobiales bacterium, assembly GCA_900471485.1. GTDB lineage: Bacteria > Pseudomonadota > Alphaproteobacteria > Rhizobiales > Rhizobiaceae > Rhizobium. The sequence continues at coordinate 1,125 of UCEU01000035.1, read as the reverse complement.
CTTCACCAATCCAAGGCCATCAAGCGCCGATATGCCGGATAGCGCCTTCACCATCGTCATGTTCGTGAGGTAGATGAACAAGGAAGCACTGGCGAGGGTCGTGACCAGCCTGACCAGCGGTTTCGGCAAGCGAACCTGGTGGACGTAAAGCAGCAACGGCACGGCGAGTATGAAAAACAGGTCGAAGGCACCTTCGTACTCGGAGTCGGAGTACAGCGCTTTGGCCATAGCGAGATATGCCATCGCGAAACCCCAGAGCACCAGTTTCCGTTGCGCCGTTTGCGCATGGATGATGCCGATGCCGAGGAAGATCAGCCAGAAGTATTTAACGGGGCTAATTCCGACCATGTATGTATTCAATATGTTGAGCTGAACCTGACCGACCGCCAGCGCCATGCTCACCAACATGGCGCCCAGCGCCAAGCCATAAGCGTGCCGTCTCGCCAGTTCCCTGACGCGCGGGATACATAGCAAAACGGCCAGCATGACGTAGGATTGCATCAATACGTCGATGAACCAATAGTTCTTGCCTTCGTGCACTTCAGGCGGAAAGAGGGTGCCGATCAGCAGCAGGTTGAACGGGTTGAAACTGTGCTGCACCACTTGCCTCAAGCCGATCACGGCGATCGCCGGAAGCGCGATCTTGAAGAGTGTCGCGAAAATGGGGGCGACTCGATTGGTCTGCAGAACGTTGCGCATCTGGAAGCGGCCGAAGCTCATGCCGGCGATCACGAAAAGCGTGGTCGTCCCGATGGTATGAAAGATCGACAGGTGTTCGACGACTACGAGCGCGATGGAGATCGCACGCAGTATGATCGGCATGCCGACGAGGCTCGTCCGCTGGCGTGCCTTGTTGGGGGTACGGGCGATTTGCAGCAGGGACATGGTCTCCCAGCTATCAGGCAGCCAGCCGATGATAGTCTCTATCAGTAAAGATGCCTGGATGAAGGAGAGCGAGTCACCGCCGAGATCGACGAAGGACTGGTTGGGATCAACAATGCGGATACCCATGATCTCTTCCAGACCGTGAACGATCCTGCGGACGTTTTCGTTCGCTTCGCCGAACTCTGTGGCGCTCACAGCCGGGGGCGGCTCGGCGGATCCGACCTCGATTGTTCCGAGCGT
>UCEU01000007.1 GCA_900471485.1 Hyphomicrobiales bacterium | reverse complement strand
CCCCCCACAGGTGGGGGAGAGGACTCGTGGCCCGCTCACAGTCCTGGCGTCGACAGCGCCACGAGTTAAGCCCTCCCCCTTGTGGGGAGGGTTGGGAGGGGTCTTTATCCTACGCGCTCACATCGAACGTTTGCAGACACCTCACCGCGAGCAATCGCCCGCTGCCACACCCCACAAAAACGAACCACCCCATTGATCGCGATGGACGAACCCGCCATAGCTGCATTATGTACCAGAACGACAATTTCTGCTAAGGCCCTGCAATGGTGAACTATATCGAAGCCTCCTCCGCGCCGTCGAAAAATACGGGCGCAATCAGGCTCTACGGCCCCGAGGCGTTCGAGGGGATGCGCAAGGCGTGCCAGTTGACGGCGCGCTGCCTGGATGCGCTGGCTGACGTCGTCAAGCCGGGTATCGCCACGGATGCGATCGACCGCTTCGTCTTCGAATTCGGCATGGATCACGGCGCGGTTCCGGCAACTCTGAACTATCGCGGCTACACCAAGTCGACCTGCACCTCGATCAACCACGTCGTCTGTCACGGCATCCCCGATGCCAAGCCGCTGCGCGAGGGTGATATCGTCAACATCGACGTCACCTATTTCGTCGATGGATGGCATGGCGATTCCAGCCGCATGTATCCCGTGGGCACGATCAAGCGCGCCGCCGAACGGCTGCTCGAGGTAACCTACGAATCCCTGTTGCGCGGCATCAAGGCGGTTCACCCCGGCGCCCGGACGGGCGCCATCGGCGAAGCGATCCAGACCTATGCGGAGGCCGAGCGCTGCTCGGTCGTGCGCGATTTCTGCGGCCATGGCGTCGGCGCGCTGTTTCATGATTCGCCCAACATCCTGCACTACGGCCGCGCCAACGAGGGCCCGGAGCTGCGCGAGGGCATGATCTTCACGATCGAGCCGATGATCAATCTCGGGCGTCCGCATGTGAAGGTCCTGGCCGACGGCTGGACGGCCGTTACCCGCGACCGCTCGCTCTCGGCCCAGTATGAGCACACGGTCGGCGTGACCGCCAACGGCTGCGAGATCTTCACCCTGTCCCCCGGCGGCCTCGACCGTCCCGGCCTTCCACCGCTAACCCCATGAGCACCTGATGACGAAGGGCCCTGTTCCGCAATCCGATGATGATGCCGAACTGCCCTTCCCAACGGGCGATACCATGGACGAGCGCTCGTTTTTCGCCGAGCAACCAGCCAAGGCCAACACGCTTGCCAAACCGACGGCGATTTCGGGCGCCGCCGGCAAGGAAGAACACTATCATGGCCATCGCGAGCGGTTGCGCAGCCGCTTCCGCGACCATGGCGACACCGCGCTGGCGGATTACGAACTGCTGGAGCTGATGCTCTTTCGCCTCATTCCGCGGCGCGACACCAAGCCGATCGCCAAGGCGCTGCTCGACCGCTTCGGCTCGCTCGGCGCCGTCTTCGGCGCGCCGGTGGCGCTGCTGCAGGAGGTCAAGGGTGTCGGCGAGGCCGTGGCACTCGATCTCAAGCTGATCTCGACCATCGCCCACCGCACGCTGAAGAGCGAACTGCGCGGCAAGCAGGTGCTCGCCTCCTGGTCGTCGGTGATCGAATATTGTCATGCGGCGATGGCGCATGAGACGCGCGAGCAGTTCCGCATCCTGTTCCTCGACAAGCGCAACGCGCTGATCGCCGACGAGGTGCAGGGGCTCGGTACCGTCGACCACACGCCGGTCTATACCCGCGAGGTGGTCAAGCGGGCGCTCGAGCTTTCGGCCACGGCGCTGATCCTCGTGCACAATCACCCCACTACCCCCTCGATGATCACGCTGGATCACGCCGAATACCGCTGAATCATCAATGGAATGGCAGATTTTTGCCCATTGCGTACAGGGGGCGGCTATGGCAAATTGGGAGCGGTTAGAGGGGTTGAAAGCGGCTTTCCGATCCCAGCAAACGATCCCCGTTTCTCCTCGACCGATCCCAGTTGCGGAACAGGAGGAAACGCTATGCCAAGCCTGACCGACACCGCGATCCGACATGCGTTGAAGCGGGTTGAGCTAAGTCAGAAACAGGAGAATCTTGCCGACGGCGAAGGGCGCGGCACCGGTCGCCTCGTGCTTGTCCTCAAGCCTATGCCGAAACGCGTCACCGCTGACTGGATGGCGCAGCAGTGGCGCGACGGGAAGCGGACCAAGAAGAAGCTCGGCGCTTACCCCTCCATGTCGCTCGCCCAGGCGCGAGAAATCTTCAAGCGCGACTTTGCTGACGTGATCCAAAAGGGCCGAAGCATCAAGATCGCGACCGACACCCGCCCTGGCACAGTGGCCGATCTTTTCGAGGGTTATGTCGCGTCGCTAAAGGATGCGGGCAAGCCATCCTGGAAGGAAACGGAAAAAGGCCTCAACAAGATCGCCGATACGCTCGGGCGCAACCGCCTCGCCCGCGAAATCGAGGCCGAGGAAATCGTAGAGCTGATCCGTCCGATTTACGAGCGCGGTGCCAAATCAATGGCCGACCATGTGCGGTCCTATCTCCATGCCGCTTTTAGCTGGGGCATGAAGTCCGACAACGACTATCGGCAGCATTCTTCTCGACGCTTCCGCCTCCCCTTCAATCCGGCAACCGGCATTCCTACCGAGCCTAAGGTCCAGGGCACGCGCTGGCTCGACGAAGACGAGTTTGTGCAACTCTATCTCTGGCTGGACCACCCCGACACGCCGGTTCACCCCTCCTATCCCCGCGCGGTGCAACTCATCATGCTGACCGGCCAGCGCGTCGAGGAGATAGCGCGGTTTCATGTCGATCAATGGGACGCCAAGGAGCGGATCATCGACTGGTCAAAGACCAAGAACCTCCAGCCGCACGCCGTCCCTGTGCCATTGCTCGCCGCCGAGCTGATCGAATCGATCAAGCCGAACGAGTACGGCTGGTTCTTCCCCTCTGCAAAGGACCCATCCAAACCTGTCAGCCACGGCACTCTGTATAGCTTCGTCTGGCGGCAGCGAGATCGCGGCGTGATTCCATATGCGACAAACCGGGACCTCCGGCGTACATTCAAGACGCTCGCCGGCAAGGCAGGCGTCTCGAAGGAAATCCGCGACCGCCTTCAGAACCACGCGCTACAAGATGTCAGCTCCAAGCACTACGACCGCTGGCACTACATGGTCGAGAAACGCGCTGGCATGGCGAAATGGGACAAGTTCGTCCGTGCCATGCTCGCCAAGAAGCGCCTGAAGCAGGCCGCATGACATCTTGTCCGCCCAAACGCACACCTGGCAGCGCCAAGCCCGCCGCAGGCATCGATCCACAGAGCTACGCGACCTTCGTCAGCGATCTAAAACGGAAGATCGTTGAGGCGCGGCATCGCGCCAGCCTGTCCGTCAACCGCGAACTGATCCTGCTCTACTGGACGATCGGCCGCGACATTCTCGCCCGGCAGGAGCGTGAGGGCTGGGGAACGAAGGTCATCGACCGGCTCGCCGATGACCTTCGCCAGGCCTTTCCGGAAATGACCGGCCTTTCCTCCCGAAACCTGAAATATATGCGCTCCTTCGCCGAGGCCTGGCCCGACGGCGGTTTTGTGCAACAGGTTGTTGCACTATTGCCTTGGGGCCATAACGTGCGCCTTCTCGACGCTATCAAGGCGCCCGAGGAACGGGCCTGGTACGCCCGGCAGGCGATCGAGCACGGCTGGAGCCGGAACGTTCTCGCTTATCAAATCGACAGCAATCTGTTCGCTCGTCAAGGCAGCGCATTGACCAACTTCTCGCGCACCCTTCCGGCTGAACAATCCGAGCTCGCCCAACAGATTCTCAAGGACCCCTATACATTTGACTTCCTCGCGCTTGGTCCGGAAATGCTGGAGCGCGATCTCGAGCGTGGCCTGATCGAGCATCTGCGACTGCTGATCCTGGAGCTTGGTAAGGGTTTCGCCTTCGTCGGCAGCCAATATCACCTCGAGGTTGGTGGCCAGGATTATTACCTCGACCTCCTATTCTATCATCTCCGCTTGCGCTGCTACGTGGTGATCGAGCTGAAGATCGAGGATTTCAAACCCGAGTTTGCGGGCAAGATGAACTTCTATCTATCGGCCGTGGACGATCAATTGCGCCATCCCGATGACAAGCCGACCATCGGCATCATCCTATGTAAGGGGCGCAACGAGGTTATCGTGGAATATGCGCTCCGGGATTCCAGTAAGCCGATGGGCGTGGCTCAATATCAGCTCTCGCATGCTCTTCCGCCTCAGCTTGCAGGGGACCTTCCGACGGTCGAGGAGTTTGCACGCGAGTTCCCGCTGATGTCAGTGGTGAAGCTTCGCATCGAGATCGAACGGGCGCTCCGCGACCTCGCCGTGGCAAAGGGCGTCGCGGCGAACCGACCGGTCGGCATCATGAATATGCTACGAGACCTACAAAGGCACGGGATCGCGCCGGCCAGCACCCAGGAGATGCTCAGGGCCATTCGGGTCATGAACGAGGCCTCGCATGGAGTTGACGTCGACGCAGACGCTGCAAAGCAGGCCGTTGCTATCGGCACAGTCTTCTTGGCCGAGCTCAGGGAGATAGGAACCGGCGACTGACACCTGAGCTACCAGGTTCCGAATACTAGAAGCAGACCTCACCAAGCGGAGCACAGCTCTTAGCGAATCTGTCGCACCGACCGCATGACGCTCTCTGCGATACGGAGGCTTAGGCCCATATCGAGGCATAGCTTGAAGAACTCCTCCGGCGCGTCGGAAAGATCGAGGTGATGCTGCCTTGTCAGATCCCTAGCAAATTTCCCGATTGGCACGACATCGCTCGACGTCACCCATTCTGGATTACCAACCTTCGCCTCAAATTTGGCGATGACGTCATCGGGAAGTTCAGGACCGAACAAGAAATATCTCAGGTACGGAATAAAATGAGGGTGCGTGTAAATCTCCGTTCCCGTGCACCCGTTGCGCTCGAATAGTCCTTTTCGAGAAGCTTTGATCCGGCCGAAATTGTACCGAGGATCATTCCAGTAGTTTAGCCTTTGTAGCGGCACCGCCTTGCGCTCGCTCAAAGAACCCAAGAGCGCCAGGATGGGCTCTTTGTTGGCGTTATAGGCCGCATGCCCCTCAGCATGATCGTGGTGCGAAACGCGAAGATCGATCCTTTGAAGAAACTCGGCTTCGCCCTCGCTGAGATCAATATGATATTTCTTCACTTTCCGTCTCTTTTCGATGCTTGGCCCATTCAGTGAGGCGTTCCTACTCACGCTGGCTTCTCTGATAGAGTTCAACGACCCATGGCGAATGGTGGTGCTCCTGATACACCAAGCTGAGATGCTTCTTCGGCCGCGTCACACCGACGTAGAATAACCTCCTTGCCTCGCGAAGCCCGGCCGGAGTGCGCCTATCGCGTTCGCTTGGAATGTCGCTGGCGTTGACGCCATACATGACGACGGCTTCGAACTCTCTGCCCTTGGCGCTATGAAGCGTGCTGAGATTTACGCGGCCCGCTCCCTCGACGCGCCCTGCGAAGTGGGCCAGCGAAAGATCGAGGTCTCGTGCCGGATCAGTGTTAGTGATCATCTCGGCGCAGATATGCCATTCTTCTTCAGAATTCCGGGCGACGGCGCGCCAAGGCGTGACGATTTCTCGCTGGAACCGCTCCAGCCACAAATGCGTCGTCTCCTCGCTCCCGATCGAGGCATTGAGGAATGTCATGAGCTGCGCGGATAAGTCTTGATGCTCGCGTTCGCCGGCATGACGCCCGAATACGAGCGCAATAGCCTGCGACAGAAGCCGCGCATAAGGTGGATCAGCGTCTCTCCATCCCCCGGTCACCCACCGGGCACAATCTTCAATGAACCGTGCGAGGCGCGAGTTTCGTCTGACGAGGGCGTTCGTGTCTGTTCGGACAAAGGGAATGCCGGCTTCCTTCAGCGCATTCGCGACCTTGTCGCCAAGCCACGCCGCTCGATAGAGGATCGCGATTTTCCCAAGCTCAAACCCTTGTTCGACGAGCTTTGGGATTATCGTGACGGCAAGGGCTTCCGCCTGCGAGTCGTGACCATAGGGGACGTGCCAAAAGCTCAGATCCCCTTCGGGGGCGCCATCGACACCGCGATAATCCCGCTCTTCGCCCAGCGCGCCCAGCGATGCGCGAATGATCTTGCCTCCCGAACGGTAATTGAAACGAAGCCTGATGGTCCGCACATCAGCGCGCCGGGTTAGGCTTTCGAGCAATTCAGGATTGGCGCCGGTAAAGGCGTAGATTGACTGGTCGGCATCGCCGACGGCGAAGAGCCGGATTCCGCCCTCAAAACACAGGAGCAGGACGAGCTCATGCAGCGCGTGGCCGAGATCCTGGTACTCGTCCACAAAAAGCACCGGAAACCGTGCGCGCAGAGCGTCCCGAATCCAGAGATGTTCTTTGATCATGCGATAGGCGAGAAGCGGCATATCGTCAAAATCAAGCAATCCCTGTCGGCGCAGTTCTGCCTCATAAGCCTCGATGAAAGCCGCCAGTTCCGGATTTCGCCCCCGCCACTCGGGCCGCGATCGATCGACGTCGCGCTTGCGCTTCTCGGACGCGAACTCCCACCGCCGGTGCGGATCATCGCCGCCATTGATGACGTTCCGGTACGCCACCTCCACCGCAGCTCTCGCTTCCAATCGCGTCGCGACCCTGAAATTAGGTGGAAGGCCCATCGGCACGCAGCGGAGATAAGGACCAATCACTTGGCTGAGCGCGAAGCCGTGCACCGTGCCGATGAAGGCGCGCTCGCCGGGAATAACGCCGAGGCGGGCAAGACGTGTTTCAAGTTCGATCGCACACTCGTTGTTGTAGGTGATGCAGGCGACGCCTCGCGGTTCGACCACCTCCTGTGCCAAGACCCTCGCCATAGCCGCCGTCAGGGTTTTGGTCTTCCCACTTCCGGGGCCGGCCAGCACGACGCAATGGCCGGGCTCAACGACGGCTGCTGCCTGTTCCGGATTCGCTTTGAGTTCGGCAAGGGCCTGAGTGAGGGCGCGATCGTTAGGCATGCTGGACCGCGGCAACCACTGAAGTGATCGCACTTTCGATATAGGTTGGCGGCTTGAGACCCACCGCCTTCTTCGCCAGCCTGGCTCCGAGGCGTCCCTTTCCGATGCTCGCGATCATGGCAAGTAGCTGTGCGGCATCGACCGCCGCGCCGCCTCGCCAAGCCGCGATCCGGGCCGTCCGCACCGAGCCGAAGTCCTGTTGGCCCAAAATATCGAGGAGCGGATGCAGCAAGGCGGGCGTGTTGGCGACGGATACCTCGAAGGTCTGGTCGTTGAGGAAAATGCGCGTTTTCGCCGCGTCTACGCTGAACGCGGCATGATCCATCGCTTCCCACTTCGCCAGCTGCGGTGGTGTCAGCAGCGGCTGACCACGAATCGTGAGCATGTCCTGCCAAAGGTCCAGCGTTCGCTTCCGTCCGAGCGGAGGCTTGCTTCCGTCGAGTGGATCCCAGTCGGTGATCACGCAATAAGGTAGCTTCAACGCTTCCGCGAGTTTCACATATGGGCGGAAGTTGACGCCGCCGACGTTGCAGACCGTGATTCCAAGCTCGTCCAGCGAATGGCTGAGTGACGATGCAAAGGTGGGCAAGAGCGCCTCCTCCGCATCGCCCTCAACGAAAATAACGCCCTGAGCGAATAGCAGTTCGGCGCGTGTCGCATCGAGGTAGTTCTCAAGGTCGTCGATCTCATCGGACGTGACCGGCAGGTTCGCAAGTGAGTATGCCTGGGTCGAGCCCGCCTGCTTCTTCAACTGGACGATTGATCGCAGCGGGGTGACGGCGGCCAAGGTCGGCGAGTGGCTGGTGACGATCATCGCCTGCGAGGCGTCGATATTGCCCAGAAGCTTCTTAAAGACAGACCGCTGAAGTTGCGGGTGAAGATGCGCCTCGGGCTCCTCGATGCACAGGAGCGAGAAATTTCGTTCGTTCTTCTTCCGACGCCATGAGAATTCGGCGAGCTTCAGAGCGAGCAACGCCACGTTGGCGGACCCAAGGCTTGCATCGCCAATGCCACGCTTCCCGTTGTCAATGAACATCGCAATCGCCCTAAACAGGCGCAGCGGGTCGGCCGGCGCGAACCTTAGGCGAGCATCTATGTCATGCGCTTTCCCCGAAAGAAGGAGAATGCCAGATCGCAACTCATCTTCCAGCGTCTTGATCGTCGGAAACGTTTCGAGCGTCTTGGTCGCCTTGTCGAGCTCGGCGGCTACGGCGTCGATGTCCGTGCGGCTGACCCCGGAAACAGCATCCTCGAGCAGAGGGCGCAGTGGCGAACTACGCCAGTTCCCCAACTGCCCTTCAGCGTCTCGCAAAGCGTCAAGCAATTCGATTGCGATGCGGCGCCGGACCCTACTGGGAAGCGAGCGGATTTCATCGCCGCCTCCGAAAACGATAAACTCACAGTCGGCACTCGATTGTGGAGCACCGGTAACCTCGGGCTTCTTGCGGAAGACGTAGCTGAGTTGCGCTATCGTTGGATCATGTGACGCGCGGAAATCGGTCAGAATCGCGGTCAGGGCCATATCCGTCGCGAAATCTGAAAGCTCCAGATGCACCTCGATCGGCGCACTGAAATCAGCCGGCCCTCCATCCCAGAAGTCGGTCAGCTTCAGCTGCCTGGCTGAGTCAGGGAGGGTCGGATCGAGTATGAGCTGGATTGCAAACAGCAGATTGCTTTTTCCGACTCTATTCTGCCCGAGCAACACGACATTGCCAGCTAGCGGAATATCGACAGATTGAAAATTTCGGAAGTTTCTTATGCTCAACTTGCTTAGACGCATTACACCCCCCAGGATTGTATGTCTTTATTATCCCAACATTTCGGTAGACCGAAAGTCTGAGCAATCGTCGAGACTCGATCGACAATAGCGTAACGTAGGCAAATGATCACTCGCTCCGCCCACATCGTCGACGGTTTGCTCGCTTTACGCAGTGCTCGCGCTACAGCGGCCATGAGCGGTGCCATCGGCCGCGAAATCCTGACGCTTCCCCTTCTCGCCGGTCGCCTTGCCGGCGGGTTTACAACGCCCGCGGGGACCGATGTTCTTTATCCGGCGATCCAGGCAGCACTTGCTGCAGGCGGTTTTCGAGATATTGCCGGCATTGCGGGCTTGCCAGGCATGCCACGGGCGGTCCTTCAATCGCTCGATTCGGTCTGGCGCTCGGACTTGGATTTAGCCTCACTCGCCCACGAGGCCGTGCGGTTCCACGACCTTGCTCTTATTGAGGCGCGAATCCGCGAGAGCCTGCCAGCCACCCATTTGCTGCCCCGCGACCTTCGCGACGCCGCCGTCAAACGCGCTGACTACACCCGCACCCTTCTGGGCACCGTCACACTTGCCGGCATCGTCGAGGTTGATCCGGTTTGGCGGCCCCTTCTCAATGCAATCACACGCGTGACCGACCTGTCCTGGGATATGCCGGACGGTGTTGAGCAGCCTTGGTTCGGCGGCGCGATCCGTAAGAGCGCAGCCCATGGACCTACACATATTTCCGCCGAAGCGAGCGCAGATCCGAAATCAGAGGTCGTGGAGGCGCTGAGATGGGCTAGGCGACTGCTATCGACGGGCCAGGTCAAGGCACAGGACATCGCAATCGCCGCGACCTCGACGCAAGACTGGGACGATCACTTTCTTGCCTACGCGAGAAGTGCGGCACTGCCGGTCCATTTTTCTCATGGCGTGCCGGCGTTGAGCACAGCGGACGGTCAGACCTGCGCTGCCCTCGCGGATATTCTAGGCAATGGTCTTAGCCAGGAACGCGTCTGGCGGCTGCTCCGGCGCCTTCCGTCGCGACCGTTCGCCAGCTCACTTCCCGAAGATTGGTTCGCCGGCATTCCGAGAGGGGCAGCGTTACGGACACTTGATCAATGGCGCGAAGCGTTCACCGCGGCCAAGCCACAGCCGGCCACGGCCGAGCCTGCCGAGCAAACTCTTCTGCCTATCCTCGCTCTACTCGCCCGCGGACCAGAGGCTGGAGGCGAAGCCGGCACGCGGCTGTTGAGCGGCGCTAGCCTGACGATGTGGGAAGAGGCACTGCGAAGCGCCCCGCCGCATGCAATTGCGCTGTCACTCCAATCATTGCGGGTCGCGGATCAACGCGAACCTGCCAATAGCGTTGTCTGGTGTCCGGCATCGCAGTTGGTGTCGTGTCCGAGACCGTTCACACGTCTGCTTGGCTTCACCAGCCGATCCTGGCCACGTTCGGACCATGACGATCCCCTCATCCCGCATCATCTGCTCGAGCGCCGCAAGCTGCATCCGGTCAGCACCGCCGAGCGAGACCGCCTTCATTTCGAGATCATAAGGGCACAAACGAGCGAGCAACTGGTCTTGTCTCGCGCTCAGCGAAACGCCAGAGGCAGCCAGCTATCGCCAAGCACCTTATGGCCCGGCGACACGGTCGTTCACAAACGAGACCGCGTGCCAGAACACGCCTTCAGCGAAGCCGACCGGTTGTTGGCGCGCGCCCTCGACGCCGGACAGCTCGCCCATGTGCGGCAGGCTCAGCTCTGCTGGCGAAACTGGCAGCGGCGTGCGGATCTCACCGCACATGACGGATTGTCGGACGCCAATCATCCAGCGATCGAGGCCGCCCTTGTGCGGGTCCAGTCGACGACCTCATTACAGCGTTTGCTGCGTGACCCGCTCGGATTCGTTTGGCGATATGCATTGGGTTGGCGCTCGGCTCGCCAAGAGCCCGAACCGTTAGAGCTCGATCCGACGTCGTTTGGCGAACTGGTACACGAGTTGATCAGCGGTGCGATCTCAGCGCTTGAGCCCACCCCGGGATTTGCGCGCGCAAGCGCCAACGAAATCGAGGCAGCAATCGAAGGCGCTTCAGCGGCTGTCCTTACCTCATGGCCATTGCAACGATCTGTCCCGCCGCCGATCCTTTGGCGTCACACGGTGAAGGAAGCGGCGCGCAGGACGGCGAAAGGCCTTGCCTCCGACGATCTGGTACGATCCGACACGCGAAGCTGGACCGAGGTGCCATTCGGCCAAATCGATCTGATTTCGGAACAAGTGCCATGGAACGCAACGTCGGCTGTTCCGATCGAGCCGACCGGCTTGATCTTCGGTGGCCGGATGGACCGATTAGATATTCGGGCGACTGGCGACGCCGCGAGGATCACAGATTACAAGAGCATCAAGCCGCCTCCGAAAGCGCAACGCATAACCCTTGGCCAAGGGCGCGAGCTGCAACGCGTGCTTTACGCAATTGCCGTGCGGGCCCTACTGCCTGAGGTGGGAACAGTCGTCGCACGTCTGGTTTATTTGGCGGATGACCCGGCAACGTTCGAGCTCAAGGGAGACGAACTCGACGACGCAATCACGCACGCCATCGACTACCTGTCGGCGGCAACGACAATCTTGCGCAGCGGACGGCTTGCGCCACGCTGGGAAAAAGACGCCTTCTATGACGACATGCGTCTTGCGCTCCCAGCGGATCGCGAAAGCTATCTTCGTCGCAAGGCCTCGGAATTCCGCGCAGCCAACCAGCAACTCAACAAGCTCTGGAGCGCCGCGACATGACGCTCGTCGATCAGGACAACCGTTGCCGGGCAATGACAGACTTCTCGTCGATCCTGCTGGTGGAAGCGGCTGCGGGAACCGGGAAGACGTCGCTCATGGCCGGGCGCGTGGCGATGATGCTCGCCGCAGGCCACCGCCCCGAAGAGATCGCCGCAATCACCTTTACCGAGTTAGCGGCAAGCCAACTTGCCGCACGAATTAGAGAGACCATCGACCTCCTGCTGATGGGCGTGGTTCCGGCGTTCCTGAAGGCGGTCATTCCGCTGGGGCTGTCCGACCAGCAGCGAAACGCGCTCATTGCCGCATCCACGCAACTCGACGAATTGACTGCCACAACCATCCACGGGTTTTGTCAGGCGATCATTCGCAGCCATGGCGTCCAGGCAGGCCTTGATCCTGGCGCTCGCGTCGCCGACGCGATCGTCGCCGACAATTTGTTCATGGCAGAATTATCGGCGTGGTTCTCACGCCGGCTCGCAACCGACGCCTCAGAGGACGATCCGATCGTTGTCTTGGCGGAGCAAATTCCGCTGCAGGTGGTCGACCTCGTCCGTGAACTTGCATTCCTGAGGCGCAAGCATCCCGGTGCTGAGCCGATCGCTCCGCCCCGAGATCTGCGACCTGACATCGACTTCGTCCAGGCTGTCGACGACTTCGAGCGATGGAGAACAAGCGTCGGGGACGAGGCATGGGCGCGAGAAATCGCACAGGAACTAGGGAGGCTGGCGACACGCTACCAAGGGTGCTTCGCCGGCGACCCGGATTTTCGCTCGTTGTGGCAACTCTGCGATCCGGGATCGGGCGGGTTGTTTGGACGGAAGGGATTGCAGCTCAAGACGTATGACGAGGCCGCCCGCAGTTTTGGCGCTCACAAGAATGATGTTGGGGACGATTCAGGACGGGCGCTGTTCGAAGCGGTCAACGACACGTGGAGCCAACTCATTGGCCACATCGCGAGCACTCTCGTCTGTTCGCTATCAAGCTCACTTGACCAACTTCTGGAGAGCTATCGCGCTCGCAAACGCGCGGCGGCGATTTTGGATTTCGACGATCTCATAGTTCACGTTCAGTCGCTTGTGCGCTCACACGAGGACGTTCGACAGGCAGTTGGCCGGCGCTATCGGTATATTCTGGTCGACGAGTTCCAGGACACAGACCGCATCCAAAGTGAGATTCTCTTTTCGATTGCTGCAGTCGCCGAGCGCCCAACGCATTGGGAGACCGCGCGGCTGCGCGCTGGAGCGCTTTTCCTGGTCGGCGATCCGAAGCAGGCGATCTATCGCTTTCGCGGTGCCGATATCGAAGCTTACGAACTTTGCAGCAGGCTGATCCAAGGCCAGGATGGCGGAGCAGTTCTCGAGGTCACGGCGAATTTCCGATCGCTTAGCCCGATCATCCATCACGTAAATGCATGCTTCGAACCGGTTTTTGCGAAGCCCTCTCAGCCCCGATATGTCGCTCTTGCCCCAACACTGTCCGACGTGTCGCAGTCCCTGCCGAACGTGGCACGTTCCACGATCGAAATCCCTACCGCCGAGCGCATTTACGCGGAGATGTTTCGGGAGGCCGAAGCGGAAAGGGTCGCCGATATCTGCGCAGCATTGGTCGGAAACCTGCCGATTCTGCGGGCCGACAACACCCACACGCCCTTGAAGGCCGGCGACATCGCGCTTCTATCACCCGGTCATACGGAACTCTGGCGTTATGAAAGAGCCCTCGAACAGCGAGGCCTCGCGGTTTCATCGCAAGCCGGCCAGACTTTGATGCGGCGGCAGGAAACGCAGGATGTGCTGGCACTCGTAAGGGTGCTGGCAGATTCCTCGGACACGTTCGCCTTCGGGGCCTTCATGCGTGGTCCGCTGGTTGGGCTCAGCGAACAGGAGCTGCTCGACATTACCGCCGCCCTCTCCGCGGATGGGACGGGTCAAACCTTCTTCACGGTGCGCACAGACCCCGGCTTGGTGCAGCATCCGTTGGCAAAGGACGTTCTCATGCTGCTGCAGAGCCTGCGGCGCAAATCGGCCGTTGTCACCCCAAGCCTGCTCCTCGCCGAGGCCATCGAGCGCCTGAACGCCCGCGTCATCATCGCAGCGCGCCACGGCAACCGGAACGCGCGAGCCCTCGCCAACCTGGATGCGTTGATCGAGAAAGCGCGCAGCTACGGAGTTGCTGGCCTACGCGCTTTCGTCCGCGATCTCCAATCTGACTGGGAGCGCAAGGCCAGAGCACCAGAGGGTCGCATCGACGCCGCGGAGCATGCAGTCGAGATTGTCACGATCCACAGCGCAAAAGGTTTGGAATGGCCCGTCGTCATTCCAGTCAATTCGACGACCGAGCTCTATCGGCCGGACCAGTTCGTTCACAGGCAATCCGACAACAGCCTGCATTGGATGATCGGTGGCGTCGCGCCTCCGGAGCTCGCTGCGGCGCGCGCGGCCGAGAGCCTCGAAGACGCCAATCAGCGCGAGCGAATTTGGTACGTAGCGAGCACACGGGCGCGAAACCTTCTGATCCTTCCCCATATCCCCCAAGCGTCAAAGGATTCGTGGTTCAGCTCTGTCAATCTTCGTCAGCTGGATGTCCCGGAGCTTGATCTTTCTTCATTCACGCCAGTGGTAAATCGTTCGGGCGCCTCTCAGCCGAACGACCAATCGGCTGACATTTTTGCGAGAGAACAGCGCAGCGTCGAGGACAGCGCGCCGCCTCTCGTCTGGCGCAGACCGAGCGAACATGACGGTGATCGGCCTGGCGACTCTCTTGATGGCGTGATCACCTTGGAGAGCCAAGCCGAACGTTTCGAAATTGCCGGCGCTGGCGCTCGGCGTGGGGTGATCCTGCATAAGCTTATGGAGGAACTCCTGACCGGCGAGTTAGCGGATGAACTGGCGGCGAGCATCGCACGCGCCGACTTCCTGCTCGCTCAGCTAACGCCTGGCACAGAAGATGATCGAACGCGGCCCGATCCGAGCGAAATGGGGGCAGCCGCAATTCGGACGCTTGCTTTGCCCGAAATTGCTGAGCTCCGGCCTCTTCTCAAACCAGAGATTCCGGTTTGGGGGACGGATGGAGACGTTCTTGTCGCCGGTCGTGCCGATGCCTTGGCCATCAGCGACCAGGGTGTTGTCGCCGCAATTGACTGGAAATCTGACGTCAATCCCACATTCGCCGTTCGCAAGGCGCACGCGCAACAACTGCGTGATTACCTGTCGGCGACCGATGCCGCTCGTGGCGCTATCGTATACGTTACGAGCGGTAAGATTACGTGGGTCGATGCGTCTCAAACACCGGCACGCGTTTGAAGACCGAGGGTTCAGGCTAAAGGAGCAGAATGGAAAGCGAGTTGGATCCTGATCGCATAGGTCGCATCGGCGAGCGGCAGTTCGAAGTGCTGTGCGAGCGCGCGGGCCTCTATTGCAACAAGAGCGCCGTCGACGTCATGGGCTGGGATTTCATCGTGGAGTTCCCGATGGTGCCGGCCGGACAGGCTCTACCTCTCGATCAACGCCCGACCAATGCCGCCCGTGTTCAATTGAAGTCGACGCTCGGTCGCGCCGGCAATCGTATCCGCCTCAGCCTGTCCGCCATCGATCGCCTGGCCAAGGACCCTCGGGCGGCGCTCATCGTCGTATTTCGACTGCGAGCAGACGGCGAACTTCAATCCGCTTATCTGGTCCACCTTATCGGCAATGAGCTCGCGCGCGTTCTCAGGCGATTGAGACTGGCGGAGGCCCGCAAGGCTCACGACATCAACCACACCGATATCAGCTACGATTATGAGAAAGTCGGGGTGCGCTTCGAACCCACCCCCACCGGCTTATTGGCAGCCCTGAGTGCCTCCTGCGGGCAAAACCCTGGCGCCTACACGATCGAAAAGCAACGGCAACTCGCCGAACTTGGGTATGAGAACGGCCAATTCGAGGCCGAGGCGCTCATCCAGATCGAGGGTCCCGAGCATTTCAGTAATCTATTGCTAGGCCTCGCGCCCTTGAAGCCGCACCGACTTCGCGTGTTTGACAGCCGGTTCGGCATACGTCTTCCCTATCAAGGCACGCTGTTCGACGACCTCGAGGAGTTGCGCCTTACGCCGCCTACACTGGGCAACTGCGAGATTTCGATCCGCGGATGCGGCTTCGGACAAGCGGCGCGGTTCGACGGCGAAATGTTCATCGGCCCGCTGATGGCGGAACCTCATGGACCAGAGCTACTTGTCCGCACACCAAATTTCATCGTCCGGCTCACACCACCGGCGCTCAAGTTCGAAACTGTCGGCTTGATCGATGACATGGAGCATACCCTGGAGGAGTGGGCGGAGCTGCTTCGCGCGCTCACGCTCATGGCAACCGGGCGAGCGACGCTGACTATCGCAGGGAACGACCGTATCCCGTCGATAACCTTCCCGGTCGATCAGCCCATCACCGGACCGTGCCTTGAGGAGCTACCGCTTATCTCGGAATTTGTGGACGGGTGGCTGCGCCTGCTCACGAACGCAGGCCTTCGCTCTACCGCCAGATTCAAGTTCGATGCGTTCTGGGAGTCCAATGAAGCACGGATGGCCGTGGACATCCTACTCAAGCCGAAATCGGAAGCTCACTTCGAGTTCCAGACCCTTAATATTGAAGAGTCATCGTCGCCGCCCGAAGGCCTTTATTTCAACAGCACGTCGTTTGCCGACACCAGTATAACCTTCAGCGCGAAGGTCTTCTTCGAGCAGACCGACGATCCAGAATGGCGGTATCGGTCGACGGGCTTCGAAGCTCTCGATGTTCGCCCAAAGGTCGACGATCTTGAAGAATACGGGATGGACCAGGCGACGGCCTACGATCTGAAGCTCATCATCGATCCGAGGAACATCACATTGGCGCCTCGCAGAGAGGCAGTCGGCGATCCGAACACTCCCGCTCGCAATAAATGAGCAGCCGCATGGACTTCGCGAATGAGACATATACATTCCGGGTCTGCATCTCAATACAATCGGCGCGGAAACGCGGGACTTGGCTAAGCAACGGGAAGTTGATGTGTTAATATAGACCTGTCGCGTTGAATCCGATTCTCCTCGTGCTGGATATTAACGCGCGGAAGATAGTTTTGTAATGAGAGCCGACGCATGAGCGGCGTGCGGGGGGAAAGAACGAAGTGGCGCTGGCTCCAACAGCCAATCAGATTTCAGTGCGCGAGGTGCTGGATAAGTTCGATGCAGAATTCGCTCTGGTGGCAGAGGCTATCGAGAATGGCGAGTTCGCGCTCTGGGTCGGATCGGGCATTTCACGGCAGGCCCCGAGCCTGGGCGCGCTGATCGAGCGGGCGGTCGACTATCTGCGCGAACGCGCGAACGACCCTGCAACAACGGCAGACTATACCCCTGCGCTCGAGGAGGCGCTGACGCTGGCTGAGATTGACCCAGCCGCCGTTCGCGCCCGCACCGGGCAACCGCTTGCGACTTGGCCGGAGCACGATGCGATCATCGATCGGCTCTGGAACAAATATTCGCGGGTTCTGGACATTCGCGTGCCGGGCAAGGAAGCCGACTTCGTCCTATGGGAGGCGATCGGCATCCGGGAGGCTTTCGAGCACCCGGCGCCGCCCGCGGCCGAACACCTGTCGATTGCGGTTCTGATCCTCGAAGGAGCGGTTCAGGAAGTCGCCTCCGCCAACTGGGACGGCTTCATTGAGGCGGCAGTCGCCCAGCTGAGCGGCGCGGTGCCTGGCGTGATGCAGGTCGTGGTCGACCCTAACCAACTGCGCGCGCCGGCCGGCAGAGCGAAGCTGCTCAAATTCCATGGCTGCATAGTTCACGCCACTCGCGAGCCGCTCATATTCCGGCAGTATCTTACGGGTAGCCACACCCAAATCATGGATTGGCCTGAAACGGCCGCGTTTGCCGCGATGCGAAACGAAATCGTGGGCCTCGCCACAACCCATAAGACGCTCGTCCTTGGCCTCTCGATCCAAGACAACAATCTCCAAACCATCTTTACCCGCGCCAAGGCGGTCCATGGCTGGCCCTGGCCCTGCGCACCGGCTGCTCCCGCCCACATCTTCTGCGAAGACAAGATCCAGCTCGGCCAACGCGACGTCCTGCGGCTGGTCTACGGCGACGCCTATAACAATGCGCCCGCCGCGCTGCACGATGCGACGCTACTCCGCGCTTGGGGCGAGCAAGTCCTGATCGCGCTGGTGATGAGACTGCTCTGCGACAAGCTCTCGCGACTGATGGAGCTCAGCCTCACGGCGTCTGGCCAGCAGCCCATCGCGGCGGCGCTGGCGCCTGCTCTGAAGGTGCTCCGTGACGACTTGGCTGTCCATGCCGTCGTCCCTCCGGGGGAGCGGAGCAGGACCGCCTTCGCCAATGAAGCGATCGGTCTGTGGTCGCGGATGCTGTCCCTGTTTCGACGCGGCGCACTCCCCACCGATCCCGCCGCCTACGAGACCCTCAGCAGTTCAAGCCCTAAGCTTCTCGCGGCCGACCAAAACGCCCTGGCGATGGGGCTCGGCACCCTTGGCGTCATACTCGCGCTTCTACAGCTAGGGCGCGCCGGCGGCCATTGGGAGCTGACGCGCCCATCCGACAACACGCTGCCCGCAGGCGCAATGACAGCCCGGCCCAACCGACCAGGAGCGACCGACCGCCCCGTATTCCTCGTTAAGTCCGCGGCGGACGCGATCGCCCTTCAGAGCAACGGCGCTTTCGCTAATGAGAACGCGATTGTCGTGCATGCCGATGACATGTGGCACCGTATGGTCGGAAGTGGCGTAAGCGCTCGCCGCGTTCGGTCCGCGCCGGGTCGCACGGGTCGCGTCGGCAATACACATGTAAGCATTGCCGATTTGCTCGGGCGCTCGCCCGACGCGGCCGGACTGCAAAGCGCCTTCGTCGCGGAGATGATGCTATGAGCACCGCGCCCCTGATCAACGCCATTAGGGCCCGGCTTCACCTTGCCGGCTACTCCGACCTATCGACACCGCTCAAAGTTGCGGGAGTCGAATTCGCCTTCACTGGAGCGATGCGGGGGCGCGACGGTCGCGCCCTTGATCTTGTCCTTCTCGTTGACACAACAACCGGGGATTTCGGCGACCGCGACGGCACGCGCGTTCGTCAACGCGTCGAGGCCCTAAGTCGCGCGCTCGACGTAACCGCATCGCGCTACGTCGTCACTCTCATTCTGGCAGGCGCCGCGCTGGCTGAGGGGGTCGAAGCTCTGTCCGAAACCTGCCGGGTCTTGCAGGTCGAAAACATCGTGCTTGATCAGACTGATCAGCCGGCCGATGAAGCTGCCGAGCGGCAGCTGGACGACCGCATCCGCGTTCTACTGCCCTTGACGCTCCCGCCCGCCCCTACGGACCCCGAAAACGGGAGCGGGCCTGCGATGGACCAGCTTATCCGCGCGCTCCAGCAGGAAACGGACAAGGCATTCCTCGATGCTGTCATTGACGCATCGGCCGCGGGAGAAGCGGCGGTGACCGAAGCTGCGGCCCAAGCTGTAGGCGAACCTTTACGAGGCCCCCCCGAAGGAGAACCGTCATGACCGACTCTATCCTGAGAAGCCTCGATATCACGAATTTCCGTAGCATCCGCGGACATATCCACGCCCCGCTTGATGCGAAGGTTGTGCTTGTCCACGGCGAAAACGGCGCGGGCAAGACGAGTCTACTTTCCGGGATCGAGTTGGCTCTGACAGGTAAGGTGCAATCTTTACTGCGCGCTGATCCAAATTATGAGCGCCAGTTGCTCCACCGATCTGCAGCTGAAGGCAGTATCGTGCTGCGCGCGCTGAACGCCACCGAACAGACGTTCAGCGCGACCCTTGATACCACCGGCGCCAAGTCCGGCAACGCTTTGTCAGAGCCGCTCGCGGCCTTCTTCAGGGAACGTGCGTTCCTGCCGCAGTCGTTGCTGGGCCAGTTACTCCAGATCTATCAAGACGCCGGAAACGATGCAGACTCGCCGCTGGCCCAATTCGTCGGGAAGCTCTTGGGGCTCGATCGATTGGACGCGCTTGAAGCCGGCCTCAAGCCTCTCGTTGACGTGCGCAACGTGCGAAAAACCGTTGACGGCTGGCTTGCCGCCGAAAATGAGAAATCCCGCCTCGACCGCCTGCTGACCGATCAGCGAAAGAGCCGCAACACGATCCACGATCGAATCGTCGCCGCACTGGCCGACCTTGCGAACTCTTGTGCCGCGCTACAGGTGTCCATCGAAGTTCGCGAGGATAATCTTGATGCGGTATCCGCCGCGCTCTCGGACGGTCAGGACGATGAACGCTTGGCCACTCTCGCAGACCAGCAGCGGAAGTTCGGCTCTATACGCCGCGAGATAGACCAGGCGCAAAGCGCATCATCGACCGATACGCCATTGCCGAGCAGTGGCGCCAGCGAGCAATTCTCACGCTGGGAAGCTGCGAATGGCACAAGAGTCGCCGCCGCCCGTACGCGCGTCGAGTCGCTTCTCCCCGATATGTCGCTGCCAAGCGATCCCGTTCAATTTGCGGACGAGGCGCTGACAAGATTGCAGACCGAACGGAAGCATCTGGACGAGCAGGCGACCCAGGCTCGCGCCGCGATCGCGCGGCGTGTCGCCGCACAAGACGAGCGCGATGTCGCGCTACGTCAGCGCGAGACGATCGACAAGGAGATTGGGCTATTGCCGGCCACCTCTGGAAGCTTGGCATCGGCGTTAGCGGAACTCACCTCGTTCATCGAGAGTAATGTCTGTCCCGTCTGTGATCGCGATTTTGCGGAAGTCAGTCACGAGCCGCTCAGCGACCACGTCCATACCAAAGTCCGCACACTATCCGCTTCCGCGGAGCGCCTCCTAACCTTGGGCCGAACACGAACCGAAGTGCAGGTAATGCTTGAACGCCTCGATCGCGAACTGGAGGCTCTCACCGCGCGCCAGCTCGACGAGGAAGCACTAGCCGCACTGGATCGCCGTCGCGCAGGAATAGACGCCGTCATCAACGAGCTTGATGCGATGAGCGAAGCGCTTAGCGAAGGCGCGAGGCTGAGGGCTGCCGACATCGCCGCGAGACGCGTTGTAAGCGAAGCGCAATCACGCCACGTTTCACTCGCAGCCGCCCGCGAAACTCTGACGTCCTTTGCCACGTCAGCCGGAGAAGCGGGTGTTGCCGAAGGCGAATCCTTTGACGTTGCGGTCGCGCGCATCTCCGAACGCCTGGATGCGCAAACCACACGCTTGCAGCAGCGTGTCAGCCAGCGACGAGACGGTCTGAACAAAATTACGATCATCCGCTCAGACATTCAGGAGCGGCGGGACGCTGACGCTCAGATCTCGATTGACTTCAGTGCATGGCAGGAAGCCGACACCTCTCTCGAGCGTGCGCAGCTACTTCGCGACCAGGGCATAGCGGTTCGCACCGCCGTTGATCGGGTGCGATCAGCGATCATTAGGCGGGAATTCAATGACCGGCTCAATCGCCTATGGCGGGATCTTTTCATTCGGTTGGCACCGGGCGAGCCGTTCGTACCAGCCTTCCGGATTCCAGCGTCTTCCACCCAGAAACTACAGCCGAAGCTTATCACCGAGCACCGAGACGGCGGCGAAGCCGGCGGTGCACCTGGGGCAATGCTGAGCGCAGGCAACCTCAACACAGCGGCGTTGACGTTGTTCATCGGGCTCCACCTCTCCGTCCCGAAGGAACTGCCCTGGCTGATCCTTGATGATCCCGTTCAATCAATGGATGACGTTCACATCGCACACTTTGCAGCCCTGCTTCGCACCCTATCGAAAGAGCATGGTCGACAGATTTTGATCGCGGTGCATGATCGGCAGCTCTTCGAGTACCTCAGGCTAGAACTCAGCCCCGCGTTCAGTGACGACAGCCTGCTCACCCTGGAACTGTCGAGAGGTCCCCGTCGCGATAGCGTATGCGTTTCGAGGCGCTATTCTTATAAGGAGGAGACCGCTCTTCTGGCGGCGGCATAGAAGTACCTCTTCCTCCCCGAGATGAAGTTCGTCCTTCATGCCATCTGACTCCGGGAGCCTTTTGCTGAGACAGAGGCGAACGGCGGCAATTCCCAAGTACACAAGCAGATGGTCAGGTCGGTCCGATCTTCCATCGTTGCGAACCAGGCCGAACAGGCTTGCGCCGCTTCGGACGAGGCCTGTCACCTTTCAGCTGACTCTCGCGTGTCCCCGCTAGGAACTTGAGCCGACTCTATTCATCAAGCGCAGGCCGCCGGGCACGCTGAACGCCGCCAGAAATTCGGAAGGAGTCGAATCTGACTTGACTCCTCACGTCGGAAAATAGAACAAATAGAGAACATGATGCTGAACCCATCCCCGGAGGTCAACAAAGAAGTTGCGGCCCGAGCCCGCCATCGAATCCTTGCGCGCGCAGATCGAGAAGATCGAAGGCCGAAGCCGGCGCGTAAAATCGGTACTTCCGTTCGGAATCACCGAGGTGGACACGCGACTCCCCGGCGGGGGCCTGGCGCTCGGCGCGCTGCACGAGATCGCCGGGGGCGGTAACGGCGCGATCGACGGCGCGGCCGCTGCACTTTTTGCGGCCGGTATCGCCGCCCGCACACGGGGCAAGATCCTCTGGGTCATCACCCGACCGGATCTGTTCGCTCCGGCTCTGGCCCAGGCCGGTCTTGCGCCCGACCGCGTCATCTATGTCGAAGCTGGCAACGACAAGACCGTGCTCGCCTGTATCGAGGAAGGTCTGCGCCACGGCGGGCTCGGCGCCGTCGTCGGCGAAGTGGCACGCCTCGACATGACGGCATCCCGGCGGCTCCAGCTTTGCGCGGAGGACACGGGCACCATCGGCATCGCGTTGCGCCGATGGCGACGGCAGACCGAGGCGTCGGACTTCGGCCAGCCCACGGCCGCGATGACTCGGTGGCGCATCTCGACGATGCCCTCGGCTCCATTGCCCGTCCCGGGGGTCGGCCGACACCGCTGGCTGGTCGAACTGATCCGCGCTCGCGCGGGTGAAAGTGCAGATTTTGAATTGGAGGCGTGTGATGACTCGGGTTGTCTCGCTCTTCCTCCCCACCTGGTCGACCGACCGGGTGCGGCGGAAGGCCGGCGACGCGGCGCCTCCCGCTGAGGCGCCGCTCGCCCTTATTGGCCGTGACGGAAGAAAGCAGGTCGTGCTGGCGGTGGACGCGGCGGCCCAGGCCGCGGGTGTGCACGTCGGGATGGCGGCGACCAAGGCACGGGTCCTTGTGGCCGGCCTCATCGTTCAGGATCACGATGCGGCGGCCGACGCCGGGGCTCTCGATCGCCTCGCGGTCTGGATGCTTCAGCGCTACACGCCGATCGTCGCGGCCGATGCACCGGACGGCATCGTCATAGATTCCATCGGCGCGGATCATCTACACGGCGGTGAGGAAGCGATGCTCACTGGTCTGATCGGCCGGCTGGCCGCCTCCGGCGTGCGCGCCCATGGGGCGATCGCCGACACCTGGGGCGCAGCACATGCCTTGGCGCGCTACGCGGCCAACCCGACCATCATCGTTCCGCCCGGCCATGACGCAGCCCCGATCGCGCGGCTGCCCCTCGCCGCGCTGCGCCTTCCGTCTGATATGGTCGCCGGGCTCCGCGTCCTCGGCTTCGAGCGCGTCGGCGATCTTCTCACGCAGCCCCGAGCGCCGCTGACGTTGCGGTTCGGCCCCCAACTCGGGCGCAGGATCGATCAAGCCCTCGGCACGCTCAGCGAACCGATCGAGCCGATCCGCGACGAGGAACTGATCGAAGTCAGGCGCGCCTTTGCCGAGCCGATCGGCGCGCCAGAGACCATCGCACGCTATATCGGCAAGCTGGTGGTTATGCTCTGCGAAGAGCTGGAGACCAAGGGGCTCGGCGCCAAGCGTCTCGACCTCATCTGCCATCGCGTCGACAATCGCGCCCAGGCCGTGCGCGTCGGAACCGCGCTGCCCGTGCGCGATGTGAAGCGGCTGACCCGGCTTCTGACCGACAAGATCGAGACGATCGAACCTGGCTTCGGAATCGAGATCCTGACGCTGACCGCGACACTGGCCGAGCCGCTGGCCGCAAAGCAGACCGTGACCTCCCTGATCGACGACGACGTCCCAGACGTTTCCGATCTGGTCGACATCCTCATCAATCGCGTCGGCGAGCGCTGCCTCTATCGCGCCACGCCGGTTGCGACCGATGTCCCGGAGCGATCGGTGCGCCGTATTCCGCCCATGGCGCCCGAGACCGGGGCCACCTGGCCGGGCCACTGGCCACGTCCCTCGCGGCTCCTCTCGTCGCCGGAACTGATCGAGACCGTCGCGCTCTTGCCCGACCATCCGCCCGTGTCGTTCACCTGGCGCGGCATTCGCCGCCGCGTTCGCCGCGCCGATGGCCCTGAACGCGTGTTCGGCGAATGGTGGCTGCGGGATGCGGAGCTGGAAGCGGTTCGTGACTATTTCCGCGTCGAGGATGATGCCGGCGAACGCTATTGGATCTACCGCGCCGGCGACGGCGAGAACGCAGCAACAGGATCCCACCGCTGGTTCCTGCATGGGGTGTTCGGATGACAGTCGGCCCGCGCTACGTCGAACTGCAGGTCACCTCGCATTTCAGCTTCCTGCGGGGCGCTTCGTCCTGCGAGGAGCTGTTCGCCCAGGCTGCGATGCTGGGCATCGAGGCGCTGGCCGTTGTCGACCGCAATTCGCTCGCCGGCATCGTGCGCGCCCACGAAGCCGCCAAGGCAACCGGCGTGCGCCTCATCGTCGGCTGTCGCCTCGACCTCGCCGACGGCATGTCGGTGCTGGTCTATCCGACCGATCGGCCCGCCTATGCGCGCCTCTGCCGCCTGCTGTCGCTCGGCAAAAAGCGTGGCGGCAAAGCGAAGTGCATTCTCGAATTGCCCGATCTCGTCGCCTATGGCGAAGGCTTGCTCGCCATGCTCGTCCCGGATGAGGCCGACGAAACCTGCGGTCTGCGGCTTCGCCGGCTACGGGACGCCTTCGGCGAACGCGCCTACATGGCTTTGAGCCTGCGACGTCGCCCGAACGACCAGCTCAGGCTCCACGAGCTGGCAAACCTGGCGACGCAGATGCGCGTGGCCACCGTCGTCACCAATGACGTCCTCTATCACGCTCCAGACCGGCGCATCCTGCAGGACGTCGTAACCGCGGTTCGCCACGGCATCACGATCGACGAACTGGGCCATCGTCGTGAATATGGCGACCGATATCTCAAGCCGCCGGAGGAGATGTACCGGCTCTTTCCGCGCAATCCCGAAGCCGTGGCCAGGACTCTGCAGATCGCCGATCGCTGCCGCTTCGACCTGAAGGAACTCTCCTACCAATATCCGGAAGAGCGTGACGATCCAGCGCTCACCCCGCAGCAGACTTTGGAGAATCTGACCTGGGAGGGTGTGGCCGAGCGCTATCCGGAGGGCGTGCCCGACAGCGTGCGCACGTCGCTCGAGCATGAGCTGCGGCTGATCGAAAAGCTGCAATACGCGCCGTATTTCTTGACGGTGAACTCCATCGTCCGTTTCGCCCGATCCAAGGATATCCTCTGCCAGGGTCGCGGTTCCGCGGCCAATTCGGCCGTCTGCTACGTGCTCGGCGTCACATCGATCGATCCCGGCCGCAATGATCTGCTGTTTGAACGGTTCGTCAGTGAGGAGCGCCGCGAACCGCCCGATATCGACGTCGATTTCGAGCATGAAAGGCGCGAGATCGTCATGCAGTGGGTCTTCGAGACCTATGGCCGCGACCATGCCGCGCTCTGCTCGACCGTCATCCGCTACCGCACCAAAGGCGCGCTGCGGGATGTCGGCAAGGCGCTCGGCCTCACCGAAGACCTTATCAAGACCCTCTCCAGCCAGGTCTGGGGCTGGTCCGAGGAAGGCGTCCAGGACAAGCACGTCGAGGGCCTGAACCTCAATCTCGGCGACCGGCGCCTGCGTCTGGCGCTCGATCTCGCGCGCCAGCTCATGGGTGCGCCACGCCACCTCTCACAGCATCCCGGCGGCTTCGTCCTGACCCACGACAGGCTGGATGAACTCGTCCCGATCGAGCCGGCCGCCATGGACGATCGCCAGGTCATCGAGTGGGACAAGGACGATATCGAAGCGCTCAAGTTCATGAAGGTCGACGTGCTGGCCCTGGGCATGTTGAGCTGCATGAAACGCGGCTTCGACCTCCTAGCTGACCACAAGGGGATCAATCTCGACCTCGCCACCATCCCGGCCGAGGATCCGCGCACCTACGCGATGATCCGCAAGGCGGACACGCTTGGCACCTTTCAGATCGAGAGCCGCGCGCAGATGTCGATGCTGCCGCGCCTGAAACCGCGCACCTTCTACGACTTGGTCGTGCAGGTGGCGATTGTCCGGCCCGGCCCGATCCAAGGCGACATGGTCCATCCCTATCTCCGCCGACGGGAGGGTTTGGAGCCGGTCCACTATCCCAAGCCCGAGTTGGAGAAGGTGCTGGGCAAGACCCTCGGCGTCCCACTTTTTCAAGAGCAGGCCATGAGGGTTGCGATCGAATGCGCAGGCTTCACGCCCGGCGAAGCCGACCTGCTCCGGAAGTCCATGGCGACGTTCAAACACACCGGCGGGGTGAGCAAATTCAAGGAAAAGCTCATCACCGGCATGGTCGACCATGGCTATGAACGGGAATTCGCCGAGGCGACGTTCCGGCAGCTCGAAGGCTTCGGAAGTTACGGATTTCCGGAATCGCACGCAGCCTCTTTTGCGCTCGTCGCCTATGCCAGCGCCTGGTTGAAATGCTGGCACCCCGATGTGTTCTGCGCCGCCTTGCTCAATGCCCAGCCAATGGGATTCTACGCCCCCGCCCAGATCGTCAGGGACGCGATCCAGCATGACGTCGATGTCCGACCCGTCTGCGCCAATGCCTCCCGTTGGGACTGCACGCTGGAGCCGACCGACGATGACAGCCGCTTCGCCGTCCGTCTCGGCCTGCGCATGGTCAAGGGTCTCGCCAACGCGCATGGCGCGTCCATCGTCGGCGCGCGCGCCGATCAGGACTTCGTCTCGGTCGATGACCTGTGGCGTCGCGCCGGCGTGCCGTCTTCCGCCCTGGTCCAACTCGCCGAAGCCGATGCCTTCCGGCCATCGCTCGGGCTGGCGCGGCGCGAGGCGCTCTGGGCGATCAAGGCCCTTCGCGATGAACCGCTTCCACTCTTCGCGGCCGCCTCTGCCCGCGAAGCTGAAGTCGTGCCGGAGATCAACGAGCCGGCCGTCTCCCTGCGGCCGATGACCACCGGCGGCGAAGTGGTGGAGGACTACGGCCATGTCGGGCTGACGCTGCGCGCCCATCCGATCTCCTTCCTGCGCGAGGACCTACGCCGACGGCGCATCGTCAGCTGCCAGGAGGCCATGGACGCCCGCGATGGCCGATGGATCGAGGCCGCCGGCATCGTGCTCGTCCGCCAGCGCCCCGGCAGCGCCAAAGGCGTGATGTTCATTACGCTGGAGGACGAAAGCGGCATCGCCAATCTGGTGGTCTGGGCCAAGGTGTTCGAGCAGTACCGGCGGGTGGTTCTGTCGGCCGGCATGATCGCGGTGCGCGGCCGGATTCAGCGCGAGGGCGACGTCGTGCATCTCGTCGCGCAGCGGCTCACCGACCTCTCCGCGGACCTCGCCAGTGTCGGCGACCGCGAGGCGGCATTCCCGCTACCGCATGGGCGGGGCGACCAAGTCCGCAATGGCGGCTCGGGGCCCGACCCGCGCGACTTGCCGCCAAAGGGCTTGCACACGCGCGATATCAACGTTCCCGATGTCCAGATCGATAGCATCAAGGTGAAGACGAGGGATTTTCGCTAAACCATCCTCAAGTATCGAGAAAATCCCACTCGCTCCCAGGGCGGAGCGCTCACAAGCCAGAGGACATCCACTATTCCCGAACCGCGAATACCTTGCGCGTACCTTGGACCTGGCCATCCTTGTCCAAATAACCATCGGACGCGTATCGGACGTGGTCGACCAGAAAGGCGTCAAAAACGGCAGTGATCTCTACGGGCGTAAAATGAAAGAGCTGGCTCTTACTCTGTGTATCCGAAGCGATCAGCAGTCCGTCGGGCAAGTACGCACTACCCGCAAGCACGCCTACAACACGCGCATGAAGCATCTTGTCAGAGATGACCTTCGGGGTTCGTCCCACCGAGCGGCGACTCCGCAGATCGTAGTTGTTGAAAATGGCGCCGGTAGTGCTGCTGACGAAAGGCTCCCGCCACTCCGCGCCCACCTTTGCATCAACCTCGTGCACTGCAAGCGGCGTATCGCGGAAACGATCGGTTACCAACCGGCACTCGATCAACCGCCTCATACAGACTGACGCGACACCGATAGCCCTCTCCAGCATATGATAGGGATTGTGCTCCGTCTCCGCTTCGGTCAGCGCCTCGCTAAGGTGTTGGTCGATTCTCCGCTTTTGCTCGGCAAGCTCATTCTTCCATGTATAGGATTGCCAATCGGCCGAGCTTACGCTCCCCAATTTCAGCATTTCCTCAATTCTGGCTTCTACGTTTTCGTCCGACATTAAGAACCCCGACAGACTCTCATCAGTACAGGGCGTCACCCCACCTGTTCAACCAGCAATGAACCCTCTGGTAGAGCCTTAATCAGGGATTTGGCCGAGACAGCCGGATCGAGCCAGTCAGCCCACGCTGCGCGTTCGAGGATGACGATCTGCCGGTCATGATAGGGCGCCATGTCAGGCCCCGGCTCCATCGTCAGCATTGTAAAGGCTTCGCCGACGTCCTTCGTCTCGCGCCAGATGCCGGCGATGCAGAAGATCGGCTCGTCGCGCTTGGTGAAAAGCCATTTGTCCTTGCGCTTCTTGCCCTTCTCGCTGGGGTCAGTGAACTCGTAGAAGCCGTCCGCCACGATCAGGCAGCGGTTCGATGTAAAGTCGCGCCCGTCCGAACGGAAATTGTAGACCGGCCGCTTGTTCTGTCCCGGCCAGCTCCAACGTCGCTGCACCAAGTCCCCCTCGCCGCGCACGCCATCGACGGTGCGAATGATCGGCGCGACATCGGTGATCTTGATGTCATCGCGCGCTTCGATGTTTGGCATGCCTTCGCCGAAGCGGATCTTGATCTTTAGGTCGGCGAAGTCCTCCATGATCGAGGCGACATCCACCTTCAGTCGATAGTCATTGCACATCGGTCCTCCTTCTCTCCGTTGCCTCGCGACCATGTTCTTGTTATGTTCGAAGACCATGAGCGCGAAGGTATTCGATTCCGACGCATCGCTCGACGAACACCGCGTAATCATACGGCGCGACGGCGGCGATGTTGAGATGGTAGAGCTGCCCTGGGGTCTTCAGCCCCGCGAGCCAGGCGGCCGACCCTTCACGGTCGTGCGCGCCGAGGATCGGACCTTCCCGACGCATCGGTGCCTCGTGCCCGCCTCCGAATTCCGTCATCGAAGCCAAGGGAAGCGCTACAGCTTCTCGCTGGCCAGTGGCGATTGGTTCTACTTTGCGGGCATCTGGCGTCCTGCGACGCGAGATTGGCCGGAGGCCTACGCGATCCTGACGACGGCGGCAAACGATGACGTCGCGCCGTACCACGATCGGCAGATGGCCGTCTTACGGCGCGATCAACGTTTGGTTTGGCTGGACTTGACCAATACGGAAGCGGAGCTGCTTCAGCCGCTGCCAGCGGGCGCCTTCAAAATATCGCTGCTGCGAGAGCCGACAGCGCAAGCGGCGCTTGCCTTCTAGAAATCTGCCCTTCGAAACTGGACCTGGAGGGAAAGCCTTCCCCTGCGTCCGAGCCCTGCGGTCTCGACCGACCCCTTCTGCGGGGAGACCCCGCAACGCCCCCTGAGAGTGAGAGTGCGGACCGGTTTCCGTGACGGGTGAATGGCTGGGAGAGAGGCTCCCGCGCCCGTCGTGGAGATTGATCCCATGAACAAGCAGGTCCTCGATGCGCGCCGTGACACGACCGGCGGTTACAAGGTGGATGTCAGCCGCGGCGAGCGCGTCGGCCGCGTCTCATCGGAGTGGTTCTCTCGGCCGGCTGACGAACGCTACCTCTCGCTCTCAGAACTGGCGCGATCGGTACGCGACCGCGCCGATCGCAGCCGGACCCGCGTGGTGGAAAGCGCCCTGATCCATGTCGAGGCGAACCGCAACAACCCGCAGCGGTTGGCGCTGATCCTGCCCGGCACCGATACGGCCATTGCGCCGACACACTGGTCCTTCGGCCAACTCGCCGGCCTGGTCGGCGCACCCGCCGCCTATCTACGCCAGCTCCCGGCCGCGCTCGCCGCCATCAATCTGCAATATGGCCTGACTTCCAATCGCGCCGAGCAGATCAAGACGCTGGAAACCGATGACGGCCGCACGGAACTGCGCGCCGTCACCGGCCCGGATTATGGGAGGATCTTCGACGCAGAACTGGTGGAAGCCGTGCAGCGCATCGCCGGCAACGGCACAGGCGAGACCCGCTGGAAGGTGCCGGGCGTGCTCGACTGGTCGACCGGAATCTATAATCCGCGCGTCGACATCACCAAGGACACGACGACGCTCTATGCCTCCGATCGCGACGTCTTCCTCTTCCTGGTCGATGACCTCAACCCGATTGAGGCCGGCCGTCTGCGGGATGGGTCGCCCGACCTCTATTTCCGTGGATTTTACTGCTGGAATTCCGAAGTAGGCGCCAAGACACTTGGTATGGCGAGCTTCTATCTGCGCGCGGTCTGCCAGAATCGCAATTTGTGGGGCGTGGAGGATTTCGAAGAAATCACCATCCGGCACAGCAAATACGCCGCGAATCGGTTTGCGCATGAGGCGGCTCCAGCGCTGGCGAACTTTGCCAATTCCTCGCCACTGCCTTTCGTCAACGGCATCAGGGCGGCGCGCGAGCGGATCGTGGCGCGCAGCGACGAGGATCGCACAGACTTCCTGCGCCGCCGCGGCTTCTCCAAAGCCGAAACCGGCAAGATCATCGACGCGGTGTTGGCCGAGGAAGGCCGCCCGCCGGAGAGCATCTTCGATTTCGTGCAGGGCATCACCGCCGTCGCCCGCGACAAACCCCATCAGGACGCTCGCCTCGACATGGAGGCCAAGGCCAAGAAGCTGCTCGACCGAGCGATCTGATCTCCGTGAAGCCGAGGATGCGGTTTTCCGTGTCTCCGGCTTTGCGCTTCCGTGTCTCTTCGGTCCACCGGTACGTGGCGCTGCCCCCTTTAGAGGAAGAGGGCGGCGCTTCGCTTCGTGACGGGTCGGAGGTCGAGAGAGAGGCTCTCGGCCGCCCGTCGCGGAGTAAATCCCGATGGCTACTGCTGCGAAGAAAATCACCCTGTCGTCGTCGCGCGACATCCCCTTCAACCAGCTCGTCATCTCCCAGACGAACGTCCGGCGGATCAAGGCCGGTGTGTCGATCGAGGAGCTGGCGGAGGACATCGCCCGGCGAACTCTCCTCCAGAGCATCACCGTGCGGCCGGTGCGCGATACGGACGGCAACGAGACCGGTATGTTCGAGATCCCGGCCGGCGGGCGCCGCTATCGGGCGCTTGAACTGCTGGTGAAGCAGAAGCGGCTCGCGAAGAACGCGCCAGTCCCCTGCGTCGTGCGTGAGGGTGGCATGGCCGAGGAGGATTCCCTGGCCGAAAACATCCAGCGGGCGCCGCTTCATCCGCTGGACCAGTTCCGAGCCTTCCTGACCTTCCGCGAGAAGGGCATGTCCGAAGAGGAGATTGCCGCCAACCAGTTCGTCTCGGTCTCGGTCGTGAAGCAGCGTCTGCGTCTGGCGTCGGTCTCGCCCAAGCTCCTCGACGTCTATGCCACCGACGGCATGACCCTCGATCAGCTGATGGCGTTCACGGTCAACAGCGATCATGAGCGGCAGGAGCGGGTTTTCGAGCGCCTCGCACAGGGCTACAGCAGGGAACCGCATCTCATCCGCCGGATGCTCACCGAGGGCGCGGTCCGCGCCGCCGACAAGCGTGCACAGTTCGTCGGGCTGGAAGCCTACGGGGAAGCCGGCGGCGTCATCATGCACGACCTGTTCCAGGGTGACGACGGCGGCTGGCTGCAGGATGTCGGCCTTCTCGACATGTTGGTGGCCGAGAAGCTGCGTGAGGAGTCCGAGGCGATCTCCGCCGAAGGCTGGAAGTGGATCGATATCGCGCCGGACTTCCCGTACGGCCACACCTACGGCCTGCGCCACCTCCGTGGCGAGCAGCTCCCTCTCACCGAGGAGGAACAGGCCACGCGCGACGCGCTTCAGGCCGAGTTGGACGGACTGGAGGAAACCTATGCGGATGCCGAGGATCTGCCCGACGAGGTCGACGAGCGGCTCGGGGAGATCGAGACCGCGATCAGCGCGCTCGACGATCGGCCGATCGTCTTCGATCCCGAGGAGATCGCGCGGGCCGGCGCTTTCATCAGCGTCGACGGATCGGGCAACCTGCGGGTCGAGCGCGGCTATGTCCGCCCAGAAGACGAACGGCCGATTGAGCCGGAAGTCGATCCCGAGATCGAGGATGGCGTGAGCGCCGTCGCGGCGCGCGCGGAGCATGAGGACGATCACCTGGCTGCGGACATCGAGACGACAGCGGACCCCGAGGAAGACGACGGCCTGAAGCCGATCCCGGACCGCTTGATGACCGAACTGACCGCCCACCGCACGCTGGCTCTGCGCCACGCGCTCGGCGAGCGGCCCGATGTCGCCTTCCTCGCCGCGCTCCATGCGCTCACCCTTCGGGCCTTCTATCACTATGGCTCGGACACCTGCCTGGAACTCGACCTGAAGAACGTGAGTTTCGGCGCGCAAGCGCCGGGTCTGAATGACAGCATCCTGGCCTCGGCTTTCGATGGCCGCCATCAGATGTGGGTGGCGGCGCTTCCGAAGGAGCCAGGCGATCTGTGGGAGGCGCTGCAGGCGTTTGACGGCGATAGCCGCCACTCCCTGTTTGCGCATTGCGTGTCGCTGTCGGTCAACGCGATCTACGAGGCCTACAACCGTCGGCCTCGTGCGCTCGCCCACGCCGACCAGCTCGCCCAGGCGGTCGATCTCGACATGGTGGCGGCCGGATGGGAGCCCACGATCGACACCTATCTCGGCCGTGTCACCAAGGCTCGCATCCTCGCGTCGGTGCGCGAGGCGAAGGGTACGCGCGCCGGTGATCGCATCGAGCACCTGAAGAAGGGCGAAATGGCCGAGAGGGCGCAGGAACTGCTCGCCGGGTCCGGCTGGCTGCCGGAGCCGTTGCGCACGCCCGGCCGTCTAGTCACCGCAGTCGACGACACCTCGTCTGCCGAGACTGGCCAGTCCGGCGATCGTGAGATCGAAGACACGGCGGAAGACGGCGGTGAAACGGCCATGGCGGAATTCGAGCCGCACATCGAAGATGAGCCGGCCGAGATCGACATGCATGTGATCGCGGCTGAATAGCCGAAGGAGCAACACGTCCCCCGCGGGCCCGCCGGCAACGGCGGGCCCATTTTTCGTCTCGGAGTCCGCGATGCAACCTGCCAAAGATCTTGCGCGACGGCTGGCTGCTCAGGCCGAGGCCGTTTGTCGCCACTACCTCTCCAACGGCCACCGCGAAGGCCGCTACTGGCTCGTTGGCGATGTACGCAACACGCCGGGCCGATCGATGTTCGTGCGACTGAAAGGCGGCGACAGCGGCAAAGGCGCCGCCGGCAAATGGACCGATGCCGCCACCAGAGAACATGGCGACCTTCTCGACGTCATCCGCGAGAGCTGTGGCCTGATCAACTTCAAGGCCGTCGCCTATGAAGCCAGAACCTTCCTCAGCATGCCACTACCCGAGCCGGTGCCGCGATTTAATGAGCGCCGACGCCCTGCACCGAGCGGCTCGCCGGAAGCAGCGCGGCGTCTGATCGGCATGTCGCAGCCGATCACGGGCACAATCGTGCAAGCGTATTTACGGGAACGCGGCATTACGGATTTACGCGGAACCGGAAACCTTCGCTTCCACCCACGCTGCTACTATCGGCCCGACGAGCACGCGCCGACTGAGACCTGGCCGGCGATGATCGCTGCCGTCACCGATCTCGACAGCAAGATTACGGGCGCGCACCGAACCTGGCTCGATCCCCGATCGCGCGACAAGGCGCCGATCGACACGCCGAGGCGAGCCATGGGTGACCTGCTCGGCAACGCGGTGCGCTTCGGCTTCGGCGGCGAGGTCATGGCGGCTGGCGAAGGCATCGAGACCGTCCTGTCGCTCCGACAGGTCCTTCCTGACATGCCGATGCTGGCGGCGCTCTCGGCAGCACATCTCACCGCCATCCTGTTCCCCGACACACTGCGACGGCTCTACATCGTGCGCGACAATGATCCAGCCGGCGACGGTGCGCGTGACAGCCTGATCGAACGGGCCAACGCCGTCGGGATCGAGGCGATCGTCATCTCGCCGGCGCTCGGCGACCTCAACGAGGATCTCCGCACCCTCGGCATCGAGCATCTCCGGCAGCAGTCGCGGATGCAGATTGCACCCCAGGATGTCGCAAGGTTCATGGCGCTGGCGGCATAGCCCGGCACGGGAGACCGACAATGGCGGTGCGTCGTCGCGTTCGCAGATGCACCAACCGTCGGAGGGGGACCGCGCCTCGGCCTTCGAGAGGGCGATCGGCCGGCAAACGGGCCTGCCCAACAATGGCTGCGGCCGACGATTTTCCGGCGGCGCGTGCCGCGCCTTTCCATCGCGAGGCAAAATCGCCGGCCTCCGCCATCCTCCGCTGACGCTCCGGCCCTGCGCCTTGCTCCGGGTGCAGGGCCGGCCCGCCCGCCGGCTTTCGTCGCCATGAAGGCCGCGACGGTCGCGGTCCAACCGACGGAGCATCCCATGAGCGAGCACGACGACTTCGAACCGCACCACGCCTCATCACCGACCGACCATGTCCTCACCGAACTTCAACTCCACGGCTACCGTCCTTTCGAGGATGAACCCGACCAGCGGCTCCTCCCCGACGGCAATGCTGTCGCAGGCGCCATCGCCGACATCTTCGATGCCCTGATCGGAACGCTGGAGGACACTCGCCTCGAACCCGACCTCGACGATCTCCTCTGGTCGACGGTCAACGTCTTTCACCGCGCCACCGACCGGATCGCGCGCGACCTCGACGACAACGAGCAGGCGCAACGCCGCGGGCAGCGTGAACAGGACGGCAGCGAGGTAAAGGCCGTCGAACTCGAGCGCCACATCGCCGAAGGCCAAACTCTGATCGAACGTCAGAACGCCTTCGAACTGATGCGCGACCAGGCGGCCGAACATTACGAACGCCACGTCGGCAAAACCTGGCTTCCGCGCAGCGGGTCAAGGGTCAACCATCGCAACCTGACTTCGGCGATGATCGACAGCCGCGACTTCCTGGCGGTAAAGCGGCGCGCCGAGCAGACGGTTCTCCTTCCGCCTGGGCCGAAGATCCTTGTCACCGGCGGTCTCGACTTCAACGATCACCGGCTGATCTGGGCCAAGCTCGACCAGGTGCACGAAAAGCACCCGGACATGGTGCTGATGCACGGCAAGTCTCCGAAGGGCGCAGAGAAGATCGCATCCCTTTGGGCGACGAATCGGAACGTGCCGCAGATCGGTTTCGCTCCAGACTGGACCAAGCACGGCCGCGCAGCGCCCTTCAAGCGCAATGACGAGATGCTGGAAATCCTGCCGAAGGGCGTGATGCACTTCCCGGGCACCGGCATTAACGACAACCTCGCCGACAAGGCGAAGAAGCTCGGTATCCCGGTCTGGAAATTCGGTGGCGCGTAAGCGCCGCCGTAACCCGGTCAACGTCGCACTCTACCCGGAAAGCGACCTAACTTTCGCATGGCTCAGCATCGTCAGAATGAACTGCGCATCGCGATAAATTCGCTGCGCCTTCTGGTCATTCGAGATCAGGCCGTCAAAGAACGTCGCATAGGTCGCGAATATAACGTCGACAACATCATTCCTCATCCTATCCGGCCGCACGCCGTCGGCACCGCCGCGAGCGATCCAATCAAGCGACCACACGAACGTCGCGACCGAGTGTCGAAACAGGAACGTGTTCTGAAGCTCATCAACGGATCGTATTCGAGCCGGTGGACTGGGGTGATTTGATATCGTGTAGAAAGTCAGGTCGATAATAAATTTCATTGATTTCTCAATGAGCGCCTGCGGAAACGGCTCATCCAGCCGAATAGCCTTCAGCTCTTCGGGACTAAAAGTTTTCCGAAGCTCCTTGATCGCGCCCGGCAGAATCGGTGCGCTCGCGAGAATGCGATCCATCTGATCGTTGGCCACGCGACCACTCTCCAGGAGCTGCTCGTGGAAATAGGCATGGCCATGGCGGGCGGCTTGGAGCCGCTTGCAGAATGTCGGGAACTCTCGCGTTTGCCGTTCGTCAATCATCCGGCGCTGCAAACCCTGATTACGCCCAAGGAGTGCGCAGATCCTGCCTGTCGGCTTCAGCACGATCATTTGTCTGGGAAATTCGCAAGCAATCTCCATCGAGCAGTAGATCGATG
The DNA here is from genome assembly GCA_900471485.1 of Hyphomicrobiales bacterium. Classification (GTDB taxonomy): domain Bacteria; phylum Pseudomonadota; class Alphaproteobacteria; order Rhizobiales; family Rhizobiaceae; genus Rhizobium. The sequence goes on along the minus strand of UCEU01000007.1, from coordinate 247,229 downwards.
TCAGTGTATTTCCCTTGTATGCCTCCATAGCGGCATAGTCGTTAAGTACCGCATAGTTGCGCTCTGAGGCGCTGAGATAGGATCGCAGCAAGTCAGTCTGCATCGCGTTGCTGTCAACGACCTTCCGATTCATTTTCTAGGTCTTACCTCGCGCACGATTCCGATTTGTCCCCCTGTTACCTATCGGCGGGAGAAGAGCGCAGTCAATCGCACGACCGCAGGCGATAGGGTTCCAGTCGATGTTCGTCGGAACGGCAACCGTCCCCCTCCGTCGTTTGGCGTGAAGCCCACCCCGCTTCATGTCGCGGATCCTTGGTCCAGCCGATGGCCTAACGCCATCAACCCGCAAGGGGTCGGACTACGCATAGCGTGCCGCGGCGCTGGCTTTGCCCGCGCGGTGATCGCGGCCATCGGCCGAACACTTCGGGCGCCTGTCAGCGGGGGATGGTCCTCCGCTCAAACAGGAGCCGGATCGATGTCCCTCAACGACGCGCACGCCTTCGCCTTCAGCCTCGCCACCACCCTGATGGCCGCTACCATCATCTTCCAAGCCGGCGACGGCACCCTCTCGGTGACGCCCTCCAGCGAGTACGACGGCGACATGGCCGCGATCGTCCATGAGATCGATCCCTTCGCCCCATAACCGGGGCGAACCGGCGTCGTCGCGCGGAAGTCTCACGCGATTTCTGCTCCCGGCGCAGTCGATTTTCAGCTATAGTTCGAGCGCGCCGTGGTGGTGGTGGAGGCGCGACCGTCAGACTTTTTCTCACGGAGGCCACCACCATGATCATCCTCGGAATACTTGCATCCCTCGCAGCCATTGGCCTGCTTTGCTGGCTGCTGTTCACGCTGGCCGTCTTCGCGCTGCCGGCGTTCGTTGGCGTGACCGCGGGCGCCTGGGCGCACGGCACCGGCGCCGGTATCCCTGGCGCGGTCCTCGTCGGGACGGTCGCCGTCGCCCTCACGCTAGCGACCGGTCACCTGCTGATCACCTTCGTCCGCCCGATGTGGCTGAAGCTGATCGTGGCCACCGCCTTCGTCGCGCCGGCGGCCGTTGCTGGCTTCCACGCCACGCATGGCATTGTGAAGCACCTTATGCCGTCCGAGGGATGGCAGATCACCTTCTCCATCATTGGTGCGATCGCGGTTGGTATCACCGCTTTCGTGCGGGTCGCTGGAATGGCGGCGGCCCCAGCCCCGTCCGGCCGGGACCTCGCGCGCGTTTGATCGTCGGCATCGCCATTGCGAGGGCGACCAGCGATGGGGGCGACCGCCCATGCCGTCTCAGGCCGTTGCGATTGATGCATGGAGCGCGATCAGCGCGGGCCCGGAGAAGCGGGCCCTCGGTGGAGCGGTTGCCGTGGCGGGGCACCTCTTGCTGCACCACCGAAAATCCGGCGTGGCGATCTCCTAGTCGGCGGTGCGGGTCAGGATGCAGCACCGATGCCCTGCGGGAAGGAAACGAAGCCTGTGAGTATTGCTCCGACGCCGGTTTGCTGGTGCGGGACGGCCGCCATCTTCTCCGTTCTCTGACCGTGCCTCAACCGCTCCAAACGGCCTCTTCAATGGCCTGATCTGGCCGAACGCCGGCTGACGCCTCGATCGCCTATGACGCAACAGCCGCGTCAAACTTTCATCCCCTGCCGTCTGCGCCGCCATTCCTCGCGAGACAAGAAAGCCCTCCTTAGCTGTCAGGCCCCTGCGGGGTGCGCCGTCGATCTCCTCCGGCCTGCCGATCGCCATCGAGGCCGCAATGGTGCGGGTTCGGGAACGGAAAACGGAGACTTACAATGGCGACCATCGGCACCTTCAAGAAGACCGGCTCGAACGAGTTCACCGGCGAAATCGTCACCCTCAGCGTCCAGGCCAAGGGCGTGCGCATCGTCCCCGACCAGCGCGCCACCGGCGAGAACGCCCCCAGCCACCGAGTTCTGGTCGGCCGCGCGGAGATCGGCGCCGCCTGGTCCAAGCGCTCCAACGAAGGCCGCGACTACCTGGGCCTCAAGCTGGACGATCCGAGCTTCAACGCACCGATCTACGCCAATCTCTTTGACGACGAGGAAGGTGACACCTTCTCCCTTATCTGGTCCCGCCCCAACGGGCGGCGGGGCGACTGAGGCCCCGCGCGAGGCCCCGGCCGGAAGGCCGGGGCCTTCGTCTTCGCGGCGACCGAATCAGTTTCCGCCCTTATGGATCGCGCAGAGCCCCGGCAGCCACTTCTGGCTAGAAAATCCCACCAAGAGCGACTATTATAGTCGTAGTTTTGGCGTACGCGTAGGTCCGTGTGGGAGGTGATCATGCATGATCACCGCCCGACAATTTCGGGCCGCACGCGCGTTGCTGGGTTGGACACAGGAGACGCTCGCTGACAAGGCCCGGGTCTCATTGACCGCGCTCAAGCGCCTCGAATCCACCAGTGGCCTCGAGGTCTTTGAGAGTACGCGCGACGAGGTGAGAAGGGCTTTCGAGCGCGCCGGCATTGTCTTCCTGAACTCCGATCAGGGCAAAGGAGTGCTGCTCGTCGATGCAAAGAAGGAAACCTGACGTTCGACAGGTCGCGGCGTTGGCTCAACCTCCCGCATCAGGGCCTTGCGTCATCTTTCCGATGAAATCATCGTTAACAATTCCCTCCAGTTTGGATACATCTCGCGATCGGGGGGTGTTGTGACCAAAGTCGATTTTCTCGATCAACCGCCGGCCGGCGCGGCTTTGACCGCCTACGACGAGGCGCATCTGAAGCTCTATGTTCGGCTGCTCGATGCAGACGCGGAAGGCGCCGATTGGCGTGAGGTCGTCGGAGTCCTCTTCGGTCTCGACGCCAAGGCCGAACCCGAGCGCGCTCAACACATCTACACCAGCCATCTCAACCGCGCGAAATGGATGACCACCAGCGGCTTCTGCGAGCTGCTCCAGGGCCGCCTGCACTGAGGTGATGCGCAAACCGCATCACGTTGCGGCCACTTCGTTCTTCCCGCACGTTATTCAACCGGGAATCGTATCCACTGCATAACTCGCGTTGCAGACCTTGCGCGGAGACGGTGGAGATGTCTGAAGATGAAAGTTGGCGGTCCGAAGCCGCTTATGACTATATCGACAAATTGACCCCCGGCGATCTTGCCTGGGAGTTCCTGCGTCGTAACCCAGAATACAGAAAATCCTATCAGGAATTGGTGTCCATCGGCCGGCTGACCGAGGACATTGCGCGCGAATTCGCCGAGCAATGGGGGTTGCGATTTCGTTGCCGACCCTCGCAACTCCGGGCTCGTCCAACCGATCTTCTGGACCCCACAAGCCGATCCGGCGACGCTTCCGTTCACGGCTGGGCCGAGTCCAGCGGGAGATCTCAGCGTCCGCATTTATGATCTGCAGGCCCATGCCGTTGTCGAACACGATGCCGCTTTGATCCGGCTTGCGCTACGGGGCGAGCCCTACGACGTCGCTCTCGCCGACGCCGATGATAGTCGTCCCCTCGGCGCGTTCGTCATGTTCGACGAGCTGACACCAGACCGACTGATCGCCATCGAACGCCTCTGGAACGCGATGTTCGGAAAGCGTGTGCCGCCCGATCCGCGCCTGTCACCTCAGCGCCGACATAGGGCGCGCCTGATGCTTCGCGTCTTCGACGCTCGCGTAGCCGGCGCGAGCTATCGCAAGATTGCCGAACAGATCTTTCCCAAACTCAAACATGATGCCGCGACGTGGGACGAAAACCCAGTACGGGTATCGATCGCCCGCCTTGCGCGCGACGGCATGTCTTACGTGCGCGGCGGCTACCGAACGCTGCTCCGCCGGCCGCGCCGCTCCCGCTGATCTGCGCTCGGTGTCGAAAATAACTTCCTAACTTCGTTCCTGCCGGAAGCGCCGTCGCCACGCCACCGTGCTCGCAACCCGCCGCTTGTTCGAAGCGGCCGCCAGCGAGACCACGGAGGTTCGATCATGGCCGAAAAAGCCGCCAATATTCCGCCGCGCTATCTGAGGACCCAGGAGGCGGCGCGCCTCCTCGGCCTGTCCGAGCGCACCCTCGAGAAGCACCGGACCTACGGAACCGGACCGACCTATCGCAAGCTCGGCGGCCGCGTCGTCTACTCCGTCGAGGACCTGCAAGGTTGGGCTGATCGAGGTCTCGTGACTTCGACCTCCGATCCCCGTGGCGGGACCGTGCTCCCAGCCAAGCGCCATACCAGCCCCTCCTCCGCCACCGCCGGCGGCCGCTTCCCGCGCTGAGACGACCGGCCATGTCGTCCCACCCCCACCATCGCGAGGAGCGCGCGCAGCTCGATCTGTTCCGGGCGCTGCCCGGGGATCTTGCGCCGCGCGATGCGCAGGATCTCATGGCCTATCCGTTCTTCTCGCTCGGCAAGTCAAAGCGCCTGGCTCCGATCGACTTCAAGGCGGGCTCGGTGAAGATTCGTGTCGAAGCCGTGCCAGAACATGGCATGGCCACGATCTGGGATGCCGACGTCCTCATCTGGGCCGCGTCGCAGATCGTTGAAGCGCGCGATGTCGGCTTGCGGCCGTCACGCCTGATGGCGACCACCCCTTATGAAATTCTGAACTTCATCGGCCGCGGCGTGTCGCTGCGCGACTACGACCGCCTGAAGGCCGCACTCGACCGACTGCAATCGACCACAGTCGCGACCTCGATCCGCCAGCCAACCGAGCGGCGAATGCACCGCTTCTCCTGGATCAATGAATGGAAAGAGCGCGCCGATCACCGCGGCCGTCCGCTCGGCCTCGAGTTGATCGTCCCCGACTGGTTTTACGGCGCCGTTCTGGACGACGCGCTCGTGCTGACGATCGACCGCAAATACTTCGATCTCACCGGCGGGCTGGAGCGCTGGCTTTACCGCCTGGTGCGCAAGCACGGCGGCAAGCAGGAATTCGGCTGGAGCTTCGACTTCCCGCACCTCCACGCCAAGTCCGGCAGCCTCTCCCCGCTCAAACACTTCGCCTACGACCTGCGCGACATCGTCCGCCGCCAGCCGCTGCCGGGCTACCGGCTCACCATCGAGCAATGCCTCGGCGGACCTGAAATCCTCTCCTTCGCACCCACCGATCCGGACGCGCTTGGCATCCCACGCCGCCGTCGCCGCTCGACAACTCGCCCTGGGGATAAGCTGTGAATAGTCTCGTGCTATCAGGGACCGGCACTGTCGTGCCATCGGGGACCGGACTCTCGTGCTATCGGGGACCGGAATCGCCGATTCAGCGCGCTGAATCAGCCGCTTGCGAGCCCTGTAACTTATCTAACCTAGATTCCTTCGGAATCTTTCTAACGCACCCCGCTGTTTCGCGCCGTGTGGACGAGTCCCCGATCGCCGGGAGACCGTCATGATTGTCGCGATCCTCAACCAGAAGGGCGGCGTCGGCAAGACGACGCTAGCGCTGCATCTCGCCGGCGAATGGGCCCGCGACGGCAAGCGCGTCACCCTGATCGACGCCGATCCACAAGGGTCAGCGCTGGACTGGTCGCAGCAACGTAGCCGGGAGGGGTTGCAGCGGCTGTTCGGTGTTGTCGGCTTGGCCCGCGACACGCTGCATCGCGAGGCGCCGGAGCTGGCGCGGGACGCCGACCATGTCGTCATCGATGGGCCACCACGCGTCGCTAGCCTCATGCGCTCGGCGCTGCTCGCCGCCGATCTCGTGCTCATCCCCGTGCAGCCGTCGCCGTTCGACGGCTGGGCCTCGGCCGAGATGCTCGCGCTGCTGGGCGAGGCGCGCATCTACCGTCCCGACCTTGCCGCGCGCTTCGTGCTGAACCGCTGCGCGGCGCGCACCGTGCTCGCCCGCGAAACCGCCGAGACGCTCGCCGATCACGACCCGCCGTTGCTCGCGACGACCATCGGTCAGCGCATCGTCTTCGCCGATGTCGTGCAGACCGGACGAATCGCTGCCGAGCAGGACGAGGATTGTCCGGGTGCGCGCGAGATCGCCGCGCTTGCGGCCGAGGTGACGAGGATCGGCGCATGACCGAACGATCCCCCAAGCGCGGCTTCGCATCCCGGCCCGGCGATCCCGAGAGCTGGATCAAGGCGCCCGATCGCCAGACGCAGCGACCTCAACCCGCAGAGGACTTCTCCGCCAGACTGACCATCGACGTCACCGCCGACATGCGCGGTCGGATCAAGATCGCGGCCTTCCAGCGCGGCCAGACGGTGGCCGACATGCTCCGCGCGCTGTTCGAGCGCGAATTCCCACCAGCCCCAGGAGACGCCCAATGACCGGCCTTGCCGCCGCATCCACGCGCGCCGGCCGCGCCGCCGGGTTGACGCTCGACGATATCACCCAGGTCGAACTCACCTGGATCGAGAAGCAGGTCGAGCACTGGATCCGCTTCGGCCGCGAGGTTCGCGAACAGGTGCTCGACCGCCGCCGCCGCATCCTCTTCTTCCCTCCCGGCGCGACCTTCGCGCTGGTGCGCTGGGCCGCGAACGAGCACGGCACCGTGCTCTCCCGGCTCGACATTCTGCGCGCCGTCGCTCCCGGCGACGCCTGCCAAACGCTCCCGACCGTAAGACCGGGCGGCGACATCCTGCTGCGTGTCGATGGCTGGCCGAAGGTGGAGCGCATGCTCCAGCACATCGACGCGATCGAGGCGGCCAGCATCGATCCGGTCGCGGTCGCGCCCGATCATTGGCGGCACGTCCACAATCGCTTTGCCGCCGGCGAGACGCCGCGCGCCTACACGATGCAGCGCCATCGCGCCTTCCTCTTAGCGCGGAGGATCGGTGCATGACCCGGTTCGGCTACGCCGTCACCACGACCGCCGCTGTGTCACTGCTCGGCGTCCTGTCGCTCGTCTCCTTCGCACCGAAGCTGATCTGGAACGCGTCGGCCAGCACGCCGATCGGCCTTTACGCCATTGAGCCGGACCAGTCCCCAGACGTGACCGATCTGGTCGCCGTGCGCGCGCCCGAGCCGCTCGCGAGCTTCCTCGCCGAGGGCGGTTATCTGCCGCGTGGCGTGCCCCTGATGAAGCGCGTGGTGGCGCTTCCTGGGCAGCGGGTTTGCAGGATGGGCCTCGCGATCACCGTGGACGCCGTGCCGATGGGCGATGCGCTTGATCGGGATCGTCGCGGCAATCCGCTGCCCACCTGGCAGGGCTGCCGCGTCATCGCCGAGGGCGAACTGTTCCTGATGAACTGGAAAGTCCGCGACAGCCTCGACGGCCGCTACTTCGGACCGCTGCCTGCCTCCGCCGTGATCGGCCGGGCCATCCCTCTCTACACCGACGAGGACGGCGATGGCCGCTTCGTCAGGCGCGCGCCGACGCGGTGACGGCGAGCCCATGCCCAACCTCACCGCAATCCCAAAGAGGAAATCATGTCCCTGATCGGTCAATTCACCCGCGACGACTGTGGCTTCATCGGCCACTTGGAGACGCTCCTGCTGCACCAGGACATCATCATCATTCCGGCCGAGCCGTCCGATGCCGAGAATGCGCCGGATTTCCGCGTGCACGCCTTCGACAGTATGAACAACGAACCCCGAGCCGAACTCGGCGCGGGTTGGAAGCGCACCGGCGAGAAGGCCGGAGAGTACGTCGCGCTGCAGCTCGACGATCCATGCTTTCCGCAGCCGATCCGCGCTAACCTGTTTCAGTCGGCCGACGACAAATCGGCCTGGGGCCTGCACTGGAACCGCCCGCCGAAGCGCGGCGAGCGGGACTGAGCGATGTCGGCCCGCCGCCATCACGCTGTCGTCGGACGGTTTCCCACTGTCCGGCACACAGCCTTCCTCCTCCTTTCCGGCCTGTTTACCGGCCTGTCGTCGACCGTCCCGGCCCCCGCACAAGAGGCATCGGTGGAGCGCGCATCACCTAGCGATCCCTATGCCGGTCATATCGCCGACGCAGCGCGCCGGTTCGGCATTCCGGAAGCGTGGATTCGGGCCGTCATGCGAGTCGAAAGCCGCGGTGATGTGCGCGCGATCTCACCCAAGGCCGCGATGGGGCTGATGCAGATCATGCCAGCGACGTGGGGCGATTTGCGCGCTCGACATGGTCTCGGCGGCGATCCCTACGACCCACGCGACAACATCATGGCGGGCGCTGCCTATCTGCGCGAGATGCACGATCGCTACGGTTCGCCCGGCTTTCTGGCGGCCTACAATGCCGGTCCCGGGCGCTACGAGGAATATCGCGCCACCGGTCGCCCATTGCCGGCTGAAACGCGCGCCTATGTCGCCGCCCTCGCACCGGTCATCGGCGGCGGCGACCGTGCTGCCCCCGTCACGGTGGCGACCGTCGATCCGCTAGCCTGGACTCGTGCACCGCTCTTCATCGTGCAGGTCGATAGCAGGCCGCGTGCAGACCGGCTGCAGCTCGACGGCGATTCCGCTGCCCCATCTGCGCCAGGGGCCGCAGCCGATTCGGCACGGCCTGCACTGCGATTGGACGGCCTCTTCGTGGCGCGAACCGACGGTAAGGGGCCGCGATGAAGAGGTTCGCACTCCCGGCGGCACTTTCGGGCTCTGGCGTGGAATTGGCGTCAGAAATGGGAAGAGCAGTCACCACAACCGCACGATGGCGAGATAAAAGCGCGCGATGTGCGGCTTGGTGCGGTCGTGTGTTTTCAGAGGCTTATGGCGACTTTACGCGAGGTGCGCTTGATCGGCGCAGGCTGCGCATCCGCCATTTTGCCAGAGATTTCCGCGCGATTGCGCGATGTGTGGGGCCGCGGCCATGAGCGGCGAGGACGATTTCCGCATCCGGCCAGGCCGCATCCGATCGACCCGCGCGCAACAGGCGCGGCCCTTCATCGCCCAGGCGCTGGCGGCCGCCCAGCGCGCCGGCGGCAACGTCTCGCGCTCCGGCAAGATCAGCTCGGGCAACCGCTCGCGGTTCGGCCGCGGCCAGCGCGCGACGGTGCAGGCCAATCGTCTGCTCACCAGCCGATCGCGCAACACGGTCATCAAGACGCGCGTTGTCCGGCACGGCGCTCGCGCCGCGCCGCTCTCCGCCCACCTCAGCTATCTCCGGCGTGAGGGCGTCACGCGGGATGGAGAGAAGGCCCGGCTCTTCGGGCCGGAGATCGAGGACGCCGATCCCAAGGCCTTCGCCGAGCGGACCCAAGACGACCGGCATCACTTCCGGTTCATCGTCTCGCCGGAGGACGCGACCGAGATGTCCGACCTCAAGACCTATGCCCGCGACCTGATGGGGCAGATGGAGAAGGACCTCGGCACCAAGCTCGACTGGGTCGGCGTCGATCACTGGAACACCGATAATCCGCACGTCCATATCATCCTGCGCGGGCGCACCGATGACGGCCAGGACCTCGTCATCTCGCGCGACTACATCAAGGAAGGCATGCGCGCCCGCGCGCAGGATCTCGTCACCCAGGAGCTGGGGCCGCGCACCGATCACGAGATACGCCGCAATCTGCAGCGGCAGATCGAGGCCGAGCGCTGGACCAACCTCGACCGCCAGCTTTCGCGCGATGCCTATCGCACCGGCATCGTGGACCTCGCCCCACACGCCGATCGTCAGCCCGACGAATTCCATGCGATGAAGGTCGGCCGTCTGCGGAAGCTGGAGACGCTCGGCCTCGCGGATCAGGTCGGCCCCGGCCAATGGGTCGTGTCCGAGAATGCCGAGGCGACGCTGCGCGAGCTGGGCGAGCGTGGCGACATCATCAAACGCATTCATCGCGGCCTGACCGAACGCGGCATCGAACGGGGCGCGGCGAGCTATGTGCTCGCCGGCGAGAGCATCAACGATCCCGTCGTCGGCCGATTGGTCGATCGCGGTCTCGACGATGAGCTAAAGGGCACGGCCTATGCCGTGGTCGATGGCACGGACGGACGCACCCATCACATCAAGCTGCCCGACCTCGATGCGGCCGGCGACAGCGCGCCGGGCTCGATCGTGGAGCTGCGCAAATTCGACGACGCACAGGGACGCAGGCGGGTCGCACTCGCCGTCCGCTCCGATCTCGACATCTCCGCCCAAGTCAACGCGACCGGCGCGACCTGGCTCGATCGGCAGGCGATCGCCCGCGATCCCGTCGCGCTCGGCGGCGGCGGCTTCGGCGCGGAGGTGCGCCAGGCGATGGACCGACGCGCCGACCATCTCGTCAGCCAGGGCCTCGCCGAGCGGCAAGCGCGCGGCATCAGCTTCTCGCCGGGACTGATCGACACGCTGAGACAGCGCGAGGTGGAGACCCTTGGCGAGAAGCTCGCGGCCGAGACCGGTCGACAATTCTCCAAGGCCGCAACGGGCGAATATGTGGCGGGCACCTATCGCCAGCGCTTCGCGCTCGCATCGGGCCGCTTCGCCATGATCGACGACGGCCTCGGTTTCCAGCTCGTGCCCTGGTCGCCATCCCTTGAGCGTCAGATCGGTCAGCACGTCTCCGGCGTGTCGCGCGGCGCGGGCGGCGTCGACTGGAGCTTCGGCCGCAACCGCGGCCTCGGCATGTAGCCCAATCAAGAAAGGAGCCCGCCATGTCGGCGACCAAAATCCTCTGGGGCCAGATCCTCACCGTCTTCCTCATCGTCGTCATGACAACCTGGGCGGCGACGCAGTGGACGGCCTATCGCCTCGGCTTCCAACCGCAGCTCGGACTCCCCTGGTTCGAGCTGGGCGGCTGGCCGATCTACTATCCGCCCGCCTTCTTCTGGTGGTGGTACTTCTATGATGCCTATGCGCCGCCGATCTTCATCGAGGGCGCCTATATCGCGGCATCAGGCGGCTTCATCTCCATCGCCGTCGCGATCGGCATGTCCGTCTGGCGGGCGCGTGAGGCCAAGAACGCCGAGACGTTCGGTTCCGCCCGATGGGCGGTCGCCCCCGAAGTGAGCGCCGCCGGCCTGCTGGGCGCGGATGGCGTCATCCTGGGGAAATTCGAGCGCGACTATCTCCGCCACGATGGTCCCGAGCATGTGCTGTGCTTTGCGCCCACGCGATCTGGCAAGGGCGTCGGCCTGGTCGTGCCATCGCTGCTGACCTGGCCGGGCTCGGCTATCGTCCACGACATCAAGGGCGAGAACTGGACGCTGACGGCGGGCTTCCGCGCGCGGCATGGTCGCGTGCTTCTGTTCGATCCGACCAATGCGAAGTCCGCCGCCTACAATCCTCTGCTCGAAGTCCGCCGCGGCGAATGGGAGGTCCGCGACGTCCAGAACATCGCCGACATCCTGGTCGATCCGGAAGGCTCGCTGGAGAAACGGAACCATTGGGAAAAGACCAGCCACGCGTTGCTGGTCGGCGCGATCCTGCACGTCCTCTACGCCGAGGCCGATAAGACGCTCGCCGGCGTCGCTGCCTTCCTCTCCGATCCCAAGCGGCCGATCGATTCGACGCTCGCCGCCATGATGAAGACAGCCCATCTCGGCGAGGCCGGCCCGCATCCGGTGATTGCCAGCGCCGCACGCGAGTTGCTGAACAAATCCGACAACGAGCGGTCGGGCGTACTATCGACCGCGATGTCGTTCCTCGGGCTCTATCGCGATCCCGTCGTCGCCGAGGTCACACGCCGCTGCGACTGGCGCATCGTCGATATCGCCGGCGGCAAGCATCCCACAACCCTTTACCTCGTGGTGCCGCCGTCGGACATCAACCGGACCAAGCCGCTGATCCGTCTGATCCTCAATCAGATCGGCCGGCGGCTCACGGAAGATCTGAAGGCGAACGGCAACCGCCATCGCCTTCTCCTGATGCTCGACGAATTCCCGGCCCTCGGCCGCCTCGACTTCTTCGAGAGCGCGCTCGCCTTCATGGCGGGTTATGGCCTGAAAGCCTTCCTTATCGCCCAGTCGCTGAACCAGATCGAGAAGGCCTATGGGCCCAACAATTCGATCCTCGATAATTGCCATGTCCGCGTCAGCTTCGCGACCAATGACGAGCGGACCGCCAAACGTGTCTCGGACGCGCTCGGCACCGCGACCGAGATGCGCGCGATGAAGAACTATGCCGGTCATCGCCTGTCGCCCTGGCTCGGCCACATGATGGTCTCGCGCTCGGAAACAGCCCGGCAACTGATGACGCCCGGCGAGATCATGCAGCTTCCGCCATCCGACGAAATCGTCATGGTGGCGGGCACCCCGCCCATCCGCGCGAAGAAGGCGCGATACTATGAGGATCGCCGGTTTCAGGAGCGTATCTTGCCGCCGCCGAACCTCGTCAAGCCGACGACCGCCCGAACGGACGATTGGAGCACGCTGCCCCTTCCGGTGCCGCCGACGGTGGCGATGGCCAGCGGCGGGGGATCGGAGGACGAGGATACGACCGACTCCGAACGCCGACACCAGCCGGAACTGAGCCGTTCAAAACCCGTGGAGCGGAAGGAGCCCATCGAAAACGAGTTCGAGATCGATCCCCGCGACGACTCCGATGAAGACGCCGCACGTCTCTCGCGCATGAATCAGACCATGCGTCAGGTCGCGCGCCAAGCGTCGCTCGATCCCGGCGACGGCATCGAGCTTTAGGAGGCACCATGGCGAAGCCTCCCAAAAAGCAGCGGCTGTCTGTGTATCTCGAACCGGACGTCATGAAGGCGCTCGCGGCGCACGCCGCCCGGCGCGATCAATCCCTCTCGCTGATCGCCGAAGCCGGGATCGCCTCGTTTCTGTCGCCTGACGCCGCCGAGCGCCAGGAAGCGGCCACGACCAAACGGCTCGACCAGATCGACCGGCGAATGGCGCGTATGGAGCGAGACCTTGGCATCGCCGTCGAAACGCTGGCCGTCTTCATCCGATTCTGGCTGACGACGAACCCGCCGCTACCGGAGCCCGCCCAGGCAGCGGCGCGCGTCAAAGCCGGCGAGCGCTACGAGGCGTTCGTCACCGCGCTCGGCCGACGACTCGCGCACGGGCCGAAACTTCGGCAAGAGATTTCGGAGGACATCGCGCCCGCGCACGACGCGGATTAATCACCTCCGCGTCCACCGCAAGTATTCGGGCGTTCCGCCGTTTCCCTGTATTTGTACGCCACAGTACGACGACCACATTGTGGTTGTTGTCAGGCCATGATTTCTGCCTCCTCTACTCATCCCCGATCCAGGGCCGCACTTCGCGGACCCGCAAGAGAACGGGGACGACGTGGCGGCAACTCACCAGAAATCGGAGGCGATCCTTCGCGGTGCGCGCATGCTGCGCACGGCCCTCGGGCCGGCGATCGCCCGGTTTCTGGAAGACCCCGCGATCGTCGAGGTGATGCTCAACCCCGATGGGCGGCTCTGGGTCGACCGGCTTTCCGAAGGGCTTTCCGACACGGGTGAAGTGCTGTCGCCTTCGGACGGCGAGCGGATCATCCGTCTGGTCGCCCATCATGTTGGCGCCGAGGTTCATCCCGGCGCCCCGCGTGTCTCGGCCGAGCTGCCCGAGACGGGGGAGCGGTTCGAGGGGCTGTTGCCTCCCGTGGTGTCCGCGCCGGCCTTTGCAATCCGTAAGCCCGCCGTCGCGGTCTTCACGCTCGACGATTATGTCGCCGCCGGCATCATGGTTGCGGCTCAGGCCGAGACCTTGCGCCAAGCCGTCGCCGACCGGCGCAACATCCTCGTCGCTGGCGGCACATCCACCGGCAAGACAACTCTCACCAACGCGCTGCTCGCGGAAGTCTCGAAGACCTCGGACCGCGTCGTCCTCATCGAGGACACGCGTGAACTGCAATGCGCCGCGCCCAATCTGGTCGCGATGCGAACGAAAGACGGCGTCGCCTCGCTCTCCGACCTCGTCCGTTCCTCGCTTCGCCTGCGCCCCGACCGCATCCCGATCGGCGAGGTGCGCGGGGCCGAGGCGCTCGATCTGTTGAAGGCCTGGGGCACCGGGCACCCCGGCGGCGTCGGAACGATCCACGCCGGCACCGCCATCGGCGCTCTGCGGCGCATGGAGCAGCTCATCCAGGAAGCCGTCGTCACCGTCCCGCGCGCCCTGATCGCCGAGACGATTGACCTAGTCGCCGTGCTGTCCGGTCGCGGCGCGTCGCGCCGCCTCACCGAACTCGCCCGCATCGAGGGCCTCGGCCCCGACGGCGACTACCGCGTCACCCCCGCAAGCCAGCCCCTCACAGGAGACCCGTCATGATCAAGCATGCTTTGCGCATCCGCCGCCACATCGCTACGGCGGTGTCCGTCACCTTCGTCACGCTGGCGCTCGCGCCGACCGCCCACGCCTCCGGCTCGTCGATGCCGTGGGAGGCGCCGCTGCAATCGATCCTCGAATCGATCGAGGGGCCAGTCGCTAAGATCATCGCTGTGATGATCATCATCATCACCGGCCTGACGCTGGCCTTCGGCGACACGTCGGGCGGCGCGCGTAAGCTGATCCAGATCGTCTTCGGCCTGTCGATCGCCTTCGCCGCGTCCAGCTTCTTCCTGTCCTTCTTCTCGTTCGGCGGCGGGGCGCTCGTCTGATGGCCGATGGCGTCGACCATGGCGGCGAGCTGCCGGGCTTCTCGGTTCCGGTCCATCGGGCGCTGACCGAGCACATCCTGCTCGGCGGCGCCCCGCGCTCGCTCGCCATCCTCAACGGCACGCTGGCGGCCGCGCTCGGCCTCGGCCTTCGCCTCTGGCTGGTCGGTCTCGGCCTCTGGGCGCTCGGCCACTTCGCGGCGGTCTGGGCCGCCAAGCGCGATCCGCAGTTCGTCGACGTCGTGCGCAAGCATCTGCGCATCCCTGGCCACCTGTCGGTCTGAGGAGGAACGACGATGATGAACCTCGCCGAATATCGCAACCGCAACACCCGGCTTGCCGACTTCCTGCCCTGGGTCGCTTTGGTCGGCGAAGGGATCGTGCTGAACAAGGACGGCAGCCTGCAGCGTACCGCGCGCTTCCGCGGCCCCGATCTCGACAGCGCCGTGCCGGCCGAGCTGGTTGCCGTCGCCGGCCGGCTCAACAACGCCTTTCGTCGCCTCGGCTCCGGCTGGGCGATCTTCGTCGAAGCGCAACGCCATGGCGCCGCGACCTATCCGGCCAGCATGTTCGCCGACAGCGCCTCCGCCTTGATCGACGCCGAACGCAAGGCCGACTTCGAGGAGGCCGGTGCGCATTTCGAGTCCAGCTACTTCCTGACTTTCCTCTATCTGCCCCCGGCCGAGGATGCCGCCCGTGCTGAGACTTGGCTCTACGAGGGCCGCGATCACGCCGGCGTCGATGCGCACGAGATCCTGCGCGGCTTCGCCGATCGCACCGATCGCATCCTCCAGCTCATTGATGCCTTCATGCCGGAATGCGCCTGGCTCGATGACGGCGATACGTTGACCTATTTGCATTCGACCGTCTCGACGAAACGACATCGCGTCCGCGTGCCCGAAACGCCGATGTATCTCGATGCGCTGCTGGCCGATCAGCCGCTCACCGGCGGGCTGGAGCCGCGCCTGGGCGATGCGCACGTCCGCATCCTCACCATTGTCGGCTTCCCGACCGCGACCACGCCGGGCATCCTCGACGAGCTGAACCGGCTGGCCTTCCCGTACCGCTGGTCGACGCGCGCGGTGCTGCTCGACAAGACCGACGCCACCAAGCTGCTGACCAAGATCCGCCGCCAGTGGTTCGCCAAGCGCAAGTCGATCGCCGCCATCCTCAAGGAGGTAATGACCAACGAGGCCTCGGCGCTGGTCGACACCGATGCCGCCAACAAGGCCGCCGATGCCGATATGGCGCTGCAGGAGCTGGGCGCCGACTATGCCGGCCAGGCCTATGTGACGGCGACGATCACCGTCTGGGACGACGATCCCCGCATTGCCGCCGAGAAGCTGCGGCTGGTCGAGAAGGTCATCCAGGGCCGCGACTTCACGTCCATGCCCGAGACGATCAACGCCGTGGACGCCTGGCTTGGCTCGCTGCCCGGCCATGTCTACGCCAATGTCCGCCAACCCCCGATCAACACCTTGAATCTCGCTCATATGATTCCGCTGTCGGCGGTGTGGGCGGGACCGGAACGGGACGAGCATTTCGCAGCACCCCCCCTGCTGTTCGGCAAGACCGAAGGCTCGACCCCGTTCCGGCTTTCCATTCATGTCGGCGATGTCGGCCATACGCTGATCGTCGGGCCGACCGGCGCCGGCAAATCCGTGCTGCTGGCGTTGATGGCGCTGCAGTTCCGGCGCTATCCGCAAAGCCAAGTCTTCGCCTTCGACTTCGGCGGATCGATCAGGGCCGCAGCGCTTGCCATGCGTGGCGACTGGCACGATCTCGGCGGCGGCCTCACGGAGGGAGCAGACGACAGCGTGTCGCTTCAGCCGCTCGCGCGCATCGACGATGTCGCTGAGCGTGCATGGGCATCCGACTGGCTGGTCGCGATCCTGATGCGCGAGAGCGTGGCCGTAACGCCGGAGGTGAAGGAGCATCTCTGGTCGGCGCTCTCCTCGCTGGCCTCTGCCCCGCCAAACGAGCGGACCCTGACGGGCCTCTCGGTCCTCCTTCAGTCCAACGATCTGAAACAGGCGCTGCGGCCCTATTGCGTCGGCGGTCCCTATGGTCGGCTGCTCGACGCCGAAGCCGAGCATCTGGGCGAAGCCAATGTTCAGGTCTTCGAGACCGAAGGGCTGATCGGCACCGGCGCCGCCGCCGCCGTGCTCGCCTATCTCTTCCACCGCATCGAGGACCGCCTCGACGGGCGGCCGACACTGCTGATCGTCGATGAGGGCTGGCTCGCCCTCGACGACGAAGGTTTCGCCGGCCAACTCCGAGAGTGGCTGAAGACGCTGCGCAAGAAGAACGCCAGCGTCATTTTCGCCACCCAGTCGCTCTCCGACATCGACGGCTCGGCGATCGCCCCGGCCATCATCGAGAGCTGCCTGACCCGTATCCTGTTGCCGAACGAGCGTGCCATCGAGCCGCAGATCACGGCGATCTATCGGCGCTTCGGCCTCAACGATCGCCAGATTGAGATCCTCGCGCGGGCCATGCCCAAGCGCGATTACTACTGCCAGTCCCGGCGCGGCAACCGGCTGTTTGAACTGGGCCTGTCGGACGTGGCGCTGGCGCTCTGCGCCGCCTCATCGAAGCAGCACCAGGCGCTCATCGCCGAGGTACACGCCCGCAGCGGCACCGACGGCTTCCTCGCCGAGTGGCTCGCGGAGAACCGGCTCGGCTGGGCGTCCGACCTGATCGCCGACCTCACCAACGTCATCCCCCAAACCGATCCGGAGGCACGCTCATGACCCGTTCCGTTCAATCCCGCTCGCGCGCGCTGCGTCTGACCGTCGCGCTGCTTGCCGCGCCGATCGCGCTCTCGCCGATCCTCGGCACCCCCGCCGCCGCGCAATGGATCGTCTACGATCCGACCAACTACGCGCAGAATGTCCTGACGGCAGCGCGCACCCTGCAGCAGGTCAATCAGCAGATCACCCAGCTTCAGAACGAAGCGACGATGCTTATCAACCAGGCGCGCAACCTCACCAGCCTGCCATACTCCTCGATCCAGCAGCTTCAGCAGTCGGTTCAGCGCACCCAGCAGCTTCTCCAACAGGCGCAGGGCATCGCCTACGACGTTCAGCGCATCGACCAGGCCTTCACCTCGACCTATGGAAACGCCTCCATGTCCGCCTCCGACCAGGCGCTCGTGGCGGGCGCGCGTGAGCGCTGGCAGAACACAGTCGGCGGCCTGCAGGACGCCATGCGCGTCCAGGCGGGTGTCGTCGGAAATATCGACACCAACCGGACCGAGATGTCCTCGTTGATCGGCCGCAGCCAAGGGGCGACGGGCGCACTGCAGGCGACGCAGGCCGGCAATCAGCTCCTCGCGCTTCAGGCGCAGCAGCTCGCCGATCTCACCGCCGTCGTCGCTGCCAACGGCCGTGCCCAATCGCTGTCGGAGGCGGAGCGTGCCGCCGCGGCTGAACAGGGCCGTGAGCAACGTCGCCGCTTCCTGACGCCGGGTACGGGCTATCAGCCCGGCAGCGCCCGCATGTTCCCGAACGGCAACTGAGGGCGCGGCCATGGACGGGAAGATGCTCGCCCGGCTTGGCGCCGTCGTCTTCGTCGCGGTTGCGATCACCGCGACCGCGATCGAGATGAGCCGGAAAGAGGAAGCGCCCGAGCCATGGGCGTCCGGCCGAACCACCCAGGCTCAGGCCGATCCGCTCCGCGACGAGCTGATCCGCTGCCAGGCGCTCGGCGAGGCCGGGCCGCGCGATCCTGCGTGCCTGCGGGCCTGGACCGAGAACCGCAACCGCTTCCTCGCTCCCGGCGCCCGCCCGGCCGAACGTCTACCGGAGTCGCCACTACCGCCGCGCGACAACCCCGCAGTTCCGACAGGTCGCACCGATCAGCCGGCTATGGGGCCATCCGCGCCGATGGCTCCGCCGAAGCCCGACGAGGCTCGATAGCATCATGGGCGGCACCGGCGTCATCGACCATTTTCTTGAGGTCTTCACCCGCTACATCGACAGCGGATTCGGCCTGCTCAGCGGCGAAGTCGCCTTCATCGCAACCACGCTGATCGTCATCGACGTGACGCTGGCGGCGCTGTTCTGGTCCTGGGGCGCCGACGACGACATCTTTGCCCGGCTGGTGAAGAAGACGCTGTTCGTCGGGGTGTTCGCCTACATCATCGGCAACTGGAACAATCTCGCCCGGATCGTCTTCGAGAGCTTTGCTGGCTTGGGCCTGAAAGCCAGCGGCACGGGCTTCACGACCGCCGATCTTCTGCGTCCCGGCAAGGTGGCGCAGACCGGCCTCGATGCCGGCCGCCCACTTCTCGAGTCGATCTCCGGCCTGATGGGCTACTGGTCGTTCTTCGAGAACTTCATCCAGATCGCCTGCATGTTTTTGGCCTGGGCGCTGGTGTTGCTCGCCTTTTTCATCCTCGCCATCCAGCTCTTCGTCACGCTCATCGAATTCAAGCTGACCACGCTCGCCGGCTTCGTGCTGATCCCCTTCGGCCTGTTCGGTAAATCCGCCTTCATGGCCGAACGCGTGCTGGGGAACGTCATCTCGTCAGGCATCAAGGTGCTGGTGCTGGCCGTGATCATCGGCATCGGCTCGACGCTGTTCTCCGAATTCACATCCGGTTTCGGCGGCGCAACGCCCACCATCGACGAGGCGATGGCGATCGTGCTCGCCGCGCTATCGCTGCTCGGCCTCGGCATTTTCGGTCCCGGTATCGCCAGTGGCCTCGTCTCTGGCGGTCCGCAGCTCAGCGCCGGCGCCGCGGTCGGGACCGGCCTCGCCGCGGGCGGCATGGTCGCGCTCGGTGCGGGCGCCGTCGGCGCCGCCGCATCCGGTGGCGCGGCACTGGCCGGTGGCGCCGCCGCGGCCGCCCGTGGCGGAGCTGCGATCGCTGGCGGCGCATCCACCGCCTACAGCCTCGGCGCAGCCGGCCAGTCCGGCGCCGCTGGCGTCGCATCCGGACTCGGCGGCGTTGCCCGCGCTGGCGGGAGCGCGGCCGTCTCGCCGCTTCGCCGAGCCGCATCGCGCGCCGCCGAAAGCATGCGTTCCAGCTTCAATGCTGGCGGCAAGGCCGGCTTCGAGGCGACGGGCGGCACTTCCACCGCGGGCTCGATCGGCGGTGACGCGGCCGGTGACGGCGCCGCTGCCGCCGGTTCCGCGAACGTCGGCGGTCCCCCCGCCTGGGCGCAGCGGATGCGCCGATCCCAGCACATGACCCATGCCGTCCAGGCCACGGCTCACGCCGTCCGTTCAGGCGACGCCCACGGCGGCGGCTCCTCCGTCAATCTTTCCGAAGGCGATCGCTGATGTTCAAACGACCCTCCACCCATTACGGCAAAGTTTCCGAACCGGAGACACCCTATCAACGCGCCGCCCAAGTCTGGGATGAGCGTATCGGCGCCTCGCGTGTTCAGGCGAAGAACTGGCGGCTGATGGCCTTCGGTTCGCTGATCCTGTCGGCCGGCTTTGCCACCGCGCTCGTTGTGCAGTCGGCGCGGGGAACGATCGTGCCCTGGGTGGTGCAGGTCGATCGGCTCGGCCAGGCGCAGGCGGTCGCGCCTGCCGTCGCCGACTACCGGCCGACCGATCCGCAAATCGCCTTCCACCTCGCGCGGTTCATCGAGCAGGTCCGCTCGATTCCAGCCGACGCGATCATCGTGCGCCAGAATTGGCTGCGCGCCTATGACTTCACGACCGATCGTGGGGCCATGGCCCTCAATGACTATGCCCGGGCGAATGATCCCTTTGCCAAGGTCGGCCGCCAACAGATCGCCATCGATGTCTCCAGCGTCATTCGCGCGTCCCCCGACAGCTTCCGCGTCGCCTGGGTCGAGCGCCGCTATGAGAACGGCCAGCTCGCCGAGACCACGCGCTGGACCGCAATCCTGACGATCGTGGTGCAGATCCCGCGCAACGCCGACCGGCTCAGGGCGAATCCGCTCGGCATCTATGTCAACGCTATCAACTGGTCACGGGAGCTTGGGCAATGAAGCCGTATTTCCGTAAAGCCGGAAACCCGGCTTCACACACACTCGTATTCTCGCCCTTCCGCAGAGCCGCTTTCCCCGTGGTCCTGTTGGCGACGACCGCGCTCGCCGGCTGCGCCACCACCAATCCACCGCCGGAGATCTCCTATGACAACGCCGCTCCGGCGGTGCAGACCGTCGACCCGCCTGCGCCAGTCACCGTCGTCGAGCTACCCCGACCGTTACCGCTGCCTGGCCAGTTGCAGCGTGTGCCGGAGACGCGGCGCGCGCCAGAGCCAACCGATCCCACCGCCAGGGTCAACCAGGCCAATGCCGCTGCGCGTATCCAGCCGGTGCGTGACGGCTTCATCAACTCGATGCAGGTCTATCCGTTCACGCAAGGGGCGCTCTATCAGGTCTATACCGCCGTCGGGCAAATCACGGACATCGCTTTGCAGCCCGGCGAGCAACTCGTCGGCTCAGGCCCCGTCGCCGCCGGCGACACGGTACGCTGGATCATCGGTGATACCGAGAGCGGTTCGGTCGCGACCCGCCAGATCCACATCCTCGTGAAGCCGACCCGCGCCGATCTGATGACGAACCTCGTCATCAATACCAACCTGCGCACCTATCATATGGAGCTTCGCTCGACCGAGCGGACCTATATGGCGTCGGTCTCCTGGCAGTATCCGCAGGACCAGCTCATCGCGCTGCGCCGGCAGAACGCCGAGGCGCAGGCTTCCCTGCCGGTCGCGAGCGGCGTCGATCTCGCCAACGTCAATTTCCGCTACGCGATCGACGGCGACCGTGCGCCTTGGCGACCTCTCCGCGCCTTCGACGACGGCCGCCAGGTCTTCATCGAATTTCCGCGCGGCATCAGTCAGGGCGAGATGCCGCCGCTCTTCGTCGTCGGTCCCGAGGGCAACACCTCCGAGCTGGTGAACTACCGCGTCCGCGGCCACCACATGATCGTCGACCGCCTATTCGCCGCCGCCGAGCTGCGCTTCGGCTCCGGCGATCGGCAGCGGCGCGTCCGCATCACCCGCACCGATGGGAGTCCGGCCTCGTGAGCGAGAACCCGCCCCGGAATGAGGAAGTGCCGGACGACGATGCGCATCCGCTGGCCGGCGAGCCCGTCGGTCCATCCCCGATGCGGTTGCGAGCCGAGCCGCCGCGCGTAACGCGGCTGTCTCGGAAGGTTCTGGCAGGACTCGGCCTAGTCGCCAGCGTCGGTCTCGGCGGAGCCCTAATCTACGCGCTTCAGACCCGCGATGGCGGCCGGCCCAACGAGGAACTCTATTCGACAGAGAACCGCTCAACAGCGGACGGCCTTGCTGGGCTCCCGCGAGATTACAGTGGCGTGCCGCAGCTCGGTCCGCCGCTTCCCGGCGATCTCGGCCGACCGATCCTCGGCACCCAGGATCGTGGGCAGCCAGTGCCCACTCCTGGCATCGCCACGCCCAATCCCGGCATCAGCGCGGAAGAACAGCGCCGCCTTCAGGAGATCGAGACGGCGCGGACCAGCCGTCTCTTCTCCGGATCGGAAAGCCGGGGCGCACCTGTCCCGGCGGGAACTGCCCCAGCACCCCCGCCAGCGGCGGATTTGGCGAGCCTTGGCCTCGCGCCGCCTCCGGCCACACCCTCAGCGCAGGATCGGCAGAATGCATTTCTGAACGCAGCGGCCGATCGCAGGACGGTTGCGCCCGATCGCGTCGCTGCGCCGGCGTCGCCGAACATCCTTCAAGCGGGAGCCGTGATATCCGCCGCACTGATCACCGGCATCCGGTCGGACCTCCCGGGCCAGATCACCGCGCAGGTCACCGAAAACATCTACGACAGCCCGACCGGGCGCATTCTTCTCGTGCCCCAGGGCACACGCGTCGTCGGCCAATATGACAACAGCGTGCAATTTGGACAGAGCCGCGTACTCCTGGTCTGGAACCGGCTGATCTTTCCGAACGGTCGGTCGATCGTGCTGGAGCGCCAACCCGGTGCAGATTCGCAGGGATTTGCCGGCCTTCAGGATGGCGTGGACTACCACTGGTGGGACCTCGCAAAGGCCGCAGGTCTGTCCACGCTTCTCAACGTCGGCGCTGAACTTGCGGTCGATGACCAAGACCGGCTGCTTCGAGCGATCCGCAACGGCGGCCAGGACACGATCAACGATGCCGGTCAGCAGATCGTCCGGCGCCAACTCAATGTCGCGCCGACGCTGACGATCCGACCCGGCTTTCCTGTCCGTGTCATCGTCACCCGCGACCTTGTGCTCGAACCGATCGGAGCAACGCGATGACCAAGTTGAAGCTGGGGCCGTTGGCCGACGACCGACCCGTCAAGCTGACGGTCGAATTGCCCGCTGCCGTTCACCGCGATCTTATTGCCTATGCCGCTGCGCTCACGGCCGAGACGGGCGGGGAAGCCGTCTCCCCTGCGAAGCTGGTCTCGCCCATGCTGGCAAAGTTCATGGCAAGCGACCGGGGGTTTTCACGGCGTCGGGGCGGCGCGAAGGACTGAACCAGCGCGTCGCCGTTAGTTACCTAAGAACCGCTTGCTGCGCTCCTGAGCCTCGACTTTGATTATCGCTTCATCGGCGGGGGCGCATTCGCCGCCACGCACCGAGCCGTCCCGGCATCCGGCTACGACCTGCCGTGCCTCGACGATATGCGCCACGAAATACTGCGTGCCGCGCGCCTCGCTCGGCGCTGAATCAACGGGTTGCCGCCCAGCGTCAGGGTGACGCCCGCGCGCGAGCGTTCGAAGATCGGCATCCCGATCGAGCGCTCCAGCTTCAAGATGTGCGGCTGAGTGTCGATTGCTCAATGTCGAGCGCTCAGGCCGTGCGGTAAAAGATGCCATGATCCGCCGCTGCGATGGCAAAGCGAAGTTGACGGACGTTAAACGGCATTCTTAAGGCCACTAGAAGGAAGATCTGGACGCGAGCATCAGCAACGCCAACCCGGCGATCGCGAAAATCACGTTCAATACAATAGCAACGATGTCGTGAGCTAGCACGCCCCAGAGACCGACATTTGCCGCCACCAGCCCGATGAAGAGCACGCCAAGACCGAGGCGCAGACTCATTCGCATATCGCTCCCTGAGCGGAACATCGGCGCGGCGGCGAAGATCGAGACCGTGGCCATACGCCTCTAACAGGCTGCGGAAAAAGGCGCTTTCCTTGAGCCCCTTGAGGTGATTCATACGCCTTCGGCTGAGGTTGAAGGATTTGAGATGCGCGGCGGCGATTACCGTAGAGAAGGGCTGTTTTCCCTACGTGAGCTGCGAAGCCCGGGCTCCGGCGAACCATCCACTCGGGCGATCCGCGCGATCGTCGACGAAGCTCTCGAGGTGATGTCCGCTGATTTCGATGCGATGTATTCGCGCCTACGGACGCACCACCAGGCACCCTGGCTACGCCGTATCGATGCGGATCAGGAAACGGATCGAAGAGGTCTTTGGCTGGGCCAAGACCAGCGGAAAACTGCGCAAGACCCGGCACGAGGGCAAGACCGCGTAGGATGGAACTTCACGCTGACCGCTGCGGCGTACAATCTGGTTCGTCTGCGAAAACTAATGGCGAGGGCGTAGCTATGCGACGAATCCGCCACACGGCGGGTTCTGGTAGCCAACGTCTGCCACCTGATGCCGACTTTCCCAAACCGTTGCCCGATAAAACCCTTCGAGCCCGGCAATCGCCGGGCCTCAAGGAGGGTTTTTCCGCGCCCTGCTAAATCTCGTGATCGGTGACGCTCACCCCTAGCTGCTCCGAGAAGCGTTCTGCTTCGCCCTGGCGGGCTGTCTTATCCGGAGCGTACTTGGAGAGGAAGCTCTCGATCACGTCGGAGGCTGCCGTGGTTGGGTCACCGCTGTTAAACACCGGGTCGGGAGCATATTGAATGCTGAGCTGGATCTCCTCTGCCGCCTTCTGGCCTCGCAACAAATACGCGACGACCAATGCTCCATCGATGCCGGCAGTTACGCCGGCAGCGCTGACGAGATTTCCGTCCACAACGACACGAGCGTTAATCGGCTTAGCGCCGTAATATTTCAGCAGGTCGAAAGTCGACCAATGGGTGGTTGCCTCCCGTCCCTTCAGGATGCCTGCTCCCCCGCAGAGAAGGGCGCCAGTGCAAACCGAGTAGATAAGACGTTCGGCCTCCATGTGACGCTGGATCAGCGTCATAATGGTCGGATCATCCATGATCGCCTGCTGGCCCAGCCCACCCGCTACTGCCAGCACATCGAACAACGGTGCATCCGCGATTGCGAGCGTCGGCGTCAGAAGCAAGCCTTTCACATCGGCTACAGGCTCCCGCGTCTTTGCGACGATATGCACGTCAGCATCCGGAACGCGCGAAAAGACCTCGAATGGGCCCGTGAAATCGATCTGATCGAGCCGCGGGAAGATCAGGCAACCGATCGACAGCCGCCCTTCGTGCCGACCCGGACGAGGTCGATCGCTGTACACGACAGGTGGTACGGACCCATTTCGATTTTCGCTCGCAGGTGTGGCAGAAATAGACACGGCAGCAACTCCCATTGCCAGCGCTTAGCCGGCCGTTCGTGTGACATCGCAGCGAGAAAATCCGTACTCGCCATCCCAAGTCAGGTCCTCGATATGCCGAGAAGCTTGGCCATACGGCGTGCGGTCGCGGCACGACGCCCCGCCAGCTCGCTGTCGCCAAGCCTGACAGCAGCCAGCACTTCGGCGGGAGCGGCTTCGGGCGTGCCGCTATTAAAAGGCGGCTCAGGCGCATATTCCATTTCGAGCTGGATTAGCTCGGCTGCGGACTGACCCCGGAGATCGGCCGCGAGTTGCAGCGCGCCGTCGATCCCGGCGGTGACGCCCGCAGTAAACAGGTAGCTGCCGTCACGCACGACCCGCGCGTCCACCGCAGTGGCTCCAAAGGAATGAAGCAAGTGATGCGTGGTCCAATGCGTCGTAGCGCGCTTTCCGACGATCAGACCGGCCGCGCCGAGCAGCAGTGCACCAGTGCAAACCGAGAAGACAGCCATTGCCCCACCCGCCTGATGGCGAAGCCAGTTCAGCACTGCCTCATCTTCCATCAGGGGTTCGTTGCCGGGACCGCCCGGCATATGCAGGATGTCTAGCTGGGGTGCCTCGGAAATCGCAGCGTCGGGCACGAGGCGCATTCCCATGACGTCGCGAATGGGTCGATTCTCGACGGCGAAAAATCGATGCGTCGCGTTGGGTAGGCGCGAAAGAACTTCAAATGGTCCGGTGACGTCGATCTGATCGACATCATCGAAGAGGAACGTCCCGATTTGAAGGTGGCGGCCAGCCGCGCCGTTCTGATCTTGTTGGTCGGTCATTCTGACGCGCTCCTAGTTTTCTACCACCGTGCAAACCCCCTTCCAGAAGCTTTTTCCTATTTGTTCTCTGTCATGTGCATGCCGACACTTTCAACATGGCCTCCGTTGCACAGCAGGTCACCCCTTCCAGCTTGCCGGCAGACTGAACACCAAGGCGGCGTTGACGCCACCGAAGCCGAACGCATTGGAGACCACATGCCTGACGGTCGCCGGCCGCGAGCCATCGCTAATTAGGTTGAACCCAACCGCCTCTTGCATGGGCTGGTGGATGTTCAAGCTCGGCGGGAGAACTTGATCTTGAATCGCGAGAACCGAGAAGATGGCTTCGATCGCGCCCGCCGCGCCGAGCATGTGCCCCGTTGCGGATTTGGTTGATCCGACAGGAACCCCGCCCGCTCGTGGTCCAAAAATCTTCTCCAACGCCGCCAACTCTGCTGCATCGCCGACAGGTGTCGAGGTCGCGTGAGCGTTGACGTAGCTGATTTCGTGCGGCTCCAAACCAGACATTGCTAGCGCAAGGTGCATCGCTCTTGCGGCCTCGCGACCATCCGGCCAGCCTGCCGTGACATGATGTGCGTCCGTGGTGGTGCCATAGCCGGACAGGACGGCAAGGGGACGAGCGCCGCGCGCCTCAGCATGACTGAGACCTTCGATCACCAACATCGCTGCTCCCTCCGACAGAACAAACCCATCGTGATCAGCATCAAAGGGACGCGAAGCCTTCTCCGGTTCGTCATTGAACTTGCACGAGAGCGCCTTAGCGGCCGTGAAGCCACCGATCGCGATCGGATCGACGCAGCCCTCTGCGCCCCCACAAATCGCCACGTCAGCCTCACCCGACCGGATGAGGCGCATGGCGTCACCAATCGCCTGCGCCGATGCGGCACATGCGGTCACTGGCGCTGAAGACGGTCCATTGAATCCAAATCGGATGGAGATTTGACCCGCAGCCAGATTTGGCAGGAAGGAAGGCACGACGAAGGGCGAAAGCCGCCGTGCGCCAGACGACCGAATTACGTCGTAAGCGGCGCTGATGCTGGGAATCCCACCCACTCCCGTGCCGACTACTGTGGCAGTACGCGACCGCTCCTGATGGGTCGTCGGGTGCCAGCGGGCTTGTTCCAACGCTTCCGTAGCGGCAGCCATGGCGTATTGAATAAACAGATCGGTCCTGCGAACATCCTTGGCATCCATCGCCTGTTCTGGATCGAAGCCTTCGAGATCCTCGGTGCGGAAGAGGACCTGTCCCGCGATCCGGCACTTCCAATCTTGCGTGTCGAAACGCGTGTTGCTGCGTATGCCACTTTGCCCCGAGAGCAGTTTCTGCCAATTGGCAACAACTCCAATGCCGAGCGGGGATACGGCGCCAAGACCGGTTACGACGATCGGTTCAAACATAGTTGGCGCACCTGAAATCATCGAACCGTTCTGACGTCGTTTCGACAACATGATCGAGGATAGCCTTACCCCCCTGCACGGCCTTGCTTATATGCTCGATATGCTGGACCTGTAAGGCGATCGGCGTTGGAACTGGCTTGGAGCCACTTAATACATCCCTCACGTAACGTGCTAAGCTAGTGGGCTCTAGATTTGTGGGCCAATCTGGACTGTCAGCGACAAGCTTATTTTCGGCATGCTGTAGAATGTTCTGTCTCCCGGCAATGAAAGCGTCGATTTGTTGAACCTGTCTCGCGTCGGCAACAGCCTCGCCCTCAATCCCCCGAAGTAGTAGTGCATCGGCGTTGATCTGTGCGTATGTCCGAGCCATGGCTACGGCATATTCCGTGTGGGTATAGCTTCCGATGACGAGAGCGCGAGTGGTGCAGGGATTGATTATCTTAACGAGGCTGTGGGCCGAGTTTCGCAATCCCACAATGTGACGCACGTTCAATAAACGCGATAGCTTTGGTGACAGCACCTCAATTGGGAGAAGATTGACCGCGTCATCTTTGACATCCGTAACGTTAATTTGCGAGCAATGCCCAAGCTCACGGAGGACCTGGGCCGTTGTGGTCCGACCTGGATCTTCGGTAATACCGTGAACGATCACGCGGAGGCCCCTGTTCACCAACAACAGCGCCAATAGCGGTGTGAGAACGGGAAGCCGCCTGGCGCCATTATAACTCGGCAAAATCACCGACGGGCGTCCGTCAACCGAGGGCGCGACCAACGACATGCGCGCGCGCGCGGCCTCGATAAAGCCGGCCATTTCCTCGGCGGTTTCGCCTTTGATCCGCATGGCCAGACAGAACGCACCGACTTCCAGGTCGGTGACGTCTCCGTCGAGAACCTTCCCAAACAGGTCTTCTGCCTCTTCGCGGGTCAGTGGTCGCGCTCCGCGCGCGCGCCGACCGATCTTTTTCAAATACTGGCTGATGCCCATCGTCCAAGGCTCTTCACATGTTTCTCCACCACCAACCTCACGATACCCTTGGGGGCCCTTCGAGTTCGGCGATCCGCCGCTCCAACTCTCCCACTCGCTGGCGAAGGTCGCGAACGAGAGCCCGCTCTCGCTCCTCTTCGGTGGTTCCCAGGGCCTCCAGCGTATCGTTGAGCTTGCCCCAGAAACCTCTCCGCGATCTTCCTGCGGACTGAGTCTCCTCCAGATTTGCCGTCATCGTCTTTTGGTCCTTTTCGGTTGCTTTCGCGTCTGCAGTCACGGCAGCTCGACCGCAAAGGCGGTGGCTTCTCCTCCGCCGATACAGATGCTGGCAATGCCGCGCTTCAGGCCACGGCATTCGAGCGCGCCAAGCAGGGTTGCGACGATCCGGACTCCAGAAGCGCCAATCGGGTGTCCGAGCGCCGTGGCGCCGCCGTTGACGTTCAACTTGTCGTCGGGAAGGCCAAGCTCGCGTTGCGCGATCAGCGCAACAACGGCAAACGCTTCGTTCACCTCGAACAAGTCGACGTCGTCAACGTGCCAGTGTGCCCTTTCAAGAACCTTTTTGATTGCATGGACCGGTGCCGAGGTGAACTTGGCGGGCTCCTGCGAATGACTCGCGGTTGCTACAACGCGCGCTACGATCCGCATGCCAAGCTTCTCAGCGGTCGATTTTCGCATGAGGACGAGTGCGGCCGCACCATCCGAAATGGAGGACGAATTCGCCGCTGTGACAGTCCCGTCCTTGACGAAAGCCGGCTTCAGCGTACTGATCTTTTCCGGCTTGGCCCTGCCAGGTTGCTCATCGATCGTAACTGTTAGGTCTCCCTTCGGACTTGCGATGAGAACCGGAGCCGTTTCCTTCTCGAATGCCCCGTCCTCGATGGCTTCGCGCGCCCGATGGAGCGAGCGTAGCGCATATTCATCCTGCTCCTCGCGGGAGAACTGATAGTCGCGTGCTGCCTCCTCGGCGAAAACCCCCATGGCTTTTCCGCTCTCATAGGCGTCCTCCAGTCCATCCCTCATCATCGTGTCGATAATGGTGTCATGCCCCATACGGCTGCCCCAACGGTGCTTGGGGAGAGCGTACGGCGCATTTGTCATGCTCTCCATCCCGCCTGCGACGGCGATGTCGATCGACCTCGCCGCTAGCGCTTCGCACGCCATGATCGCCGCCTGCATGGCCGAGCCGCATACCTTATTGACTGTGGTGGTATCTACCGATCGGGGCAGTCCAGCGCCGAACGCTGCTTGCCTAGCCGGAGCCTGTCCGAGTGCGCTTGCGAGGACGCATCCCATGTAGACCCGATCGATGGCTTCCGGCGGGAGACCAGCACGACTGATTGACGCCCTTATCGCAACTGCACCGAGATCCACCGCAGTCGCTGGTGACAGCGAACCTTGAAAGGCGCCCATTGGTGTGCGCGCGTAGCTGACGATAACAATAGGATCTGGATCCATTTACTTTCCCTCGAAGCGCCAAAAGCGAGCGATCCCGCGGACCGCCGCTCAAACCTGTTTTGCGTCAAGGGTAAAGGCCTGCTGGCTTGTCTGCAATTGTCGCGTAGCTACAAAAGAGGACAAGTCAGGCGCAATTGCGGACAGGTGACGCCTTACACATTCGCCACAGCCAGTGTGGCACGGTTCCTCCAGCCGACACATCGGAAGCAAATCCAACCAAACAGCGCTTTGGACCGCCCTACGTTGCTGGTGTAACGTAATCGCTGGAGCCGAAATTATCGCGATATACACTCGGTGTTGTGAGGAGCTTTCGCGAGAACGCTCTACGAAGATTCGCAATCGTGCCGAAGCCGGCTTCACTTGCGACACGCTGCAGGGGCATATCGTCCGCGATCAACCTTCGCGCCGCATCCACGCGCGCGCGTTCGACGAACTCCTTCGGAGTGATCCCACTTTCCTTGCGAAAGACCCGGCTGAAATTGCGCGGGCTCATGCCTGCCCTTTTCGCCAGCGCCTCCACGCTGAGGTCTGCCTTTAGGTTGTCGGCAACAAATCCCTGAACTGCTTCGATGGCCGGCACAGAAGACATCTGAGCTGAAAGATGCGCGCTAAATTGCGACTGGCCGCCGGATCGCTTGAGGTAAAGAACGAGCTCACGCGCAGTGTCCAAGGCGACATTGCGTCCACAATCTTCCTCCACCAGCGCTAGAGCGAGATCCAGTCCGGCGGTGACGCCGGCCGATGTGCAGACTGGACCATCACAAATAAAGATCGCATCTGCATCGAGGATCATGTCCGGATATTTCGCTGCTAATTCCGAAGCCCTCGCCCAGTGCGTCGTGACGCGCTTGCCCGCCAGCAGGCCAGTCTGCGCCATGATGAAGGTACCCGTACAAATCGAGCCATAGCGGCGCGCTCCGCGTGCCGTCTCGAGGATCCACCCTTTTTCATCCGCGGTGATGGTGTGGGTCTGCATCTTGTCACCGCCTGCGATAAGCAAGGTGTCCACATCGATCGGCGGATCAGCAATGGTCCGATTGGGCACGATGCCAACCCCGAGGAGCCCGACAAGCGGTCCGGGGACCGTCGAGACAACCTCCATCTGATAGACCGCTCTACCGAGCTGACGGTTTGCCTCCGCAAAAACCTCTAACGGCCCGATCACATCGAGCGCCTGATACCCCGGAAATGCTAGGACTGAGATGCGCATGTCTTTCCCTCAAGGCCGTCAAATATCTCGTTTTGTCTGATTTTGTCATCAGGTAACAATTGCTGTCAACCGCCCGTAGGCATACCCTCCGTCGCTGGTTGATGAAAGACGGGGAACTATGGGCAGGAGTGGGTTTTCGCATCAAAGTCTTGAACGATCGCAGACCGAACGATCTGTTGTCCTCGGAACCGGTTCAGCCTTGCCCGCACGTCGGGTTTCAAATTTTGACCTTGCCGAGAAGCTCGACACGTCTGACGAATGGATCAAACAGCGCACGGGAATCAGGTTCCGACATATCGCGCAAGAAGATGAGACTACCTCCTCGCTCGCTGTTGATGCCGCTCGAAAGGCGATCCAAGCCGCCGAGGTCGATGTGCAATCGATTGAGCTGATCGTCCTGGCGACAACAACACCTGACCAGACATTTCCGGCGACGGCTACGATCGTTCAAGCATCACTCGGAATTGCAGACTGCATCGCATTTGACATTCAGGCCGTATGCTCCGGCTTCCTTTACGCACTGTCGGTCGCCGACAATATGATCCGGTCGGGGTCCGCTCGCACAGCGCTGGTTATCGGTTCGGAGACATTCAGCCGAATTCTCGACTGGGAAGACCGTACCACATCCGTCCTTTTTGGAGACGGCGCGGGCGCTGTTGTGCTTGCCGCACGGGACGCTCGATGCGGTGGCGTGCTCGCCACCCGCCTGCACGCTGACGGCAGAGAAAACCAAATCCTCTATGTCGACGGGGGACCCTCGACAACCGGAACCGTCGGCAAGGTGAGGATGAAGGGTCAGGAGGTGTTCCGTCATGCGGTTTCCAAGTTGTCTTCGGTCGTCACCGAAGTGCTGGATGCTGCTAATCAGCAAATCGACGAAGTCGATTGGCTCGTTCCGCATCAGGCTAATCTCCGCATTATTGAGGCAACGGCGCGGAAGCTCGGCTTGCCACTCGACAAGGTGGTGATCACGGTTGACCAGCATGCCAACACATCGGCGGCATCCGTTCCGATCGCCTTCGACACTGCAATAAGGGACGGGCGCATCAGCCGCGGCGACCTCGTTTTGCTCGAAGCAATGGGAGGGGGGCTCACGTGGGGCGCCTCGCTCCTACGGTACTAGCGCTATGTTTGATCAAGCGCGGCCGACAATCCCTAACATCATCAAATCCGTCTGCGCTTCCTAACGCTTCGACCAGGCACTGATCAATGTAACCCAAGACCGAGCGAGGAGGTCCGTCAGCCAGCACCTATGTCCGACCTTTCCCTTGATCTCAGGCACCTCAGAGACGCTCTCCTCGTGGTTCAGCACGGCAGCCTTCGGCGTGCGGCAGACTCCGCGAATATCTCACAGTCCACCCTCAGCCGCCGAATCCAGTTACTCGAACGCCGATTGGGCGTCGTCCTTTTCGAGAGGACCAGATCTGGGACCCGACCAACCCTTGCCGGTAAACACTTCATGCGCGACGCGAAGTTTGGCGCAGAGCAGCTGCGCCGGGCCGTCGGCGAAATGGCGTTGGTTCGACAAGCCCGCATCGGCGAACTTAGGATCGGCCTCATAGCCTCTCTCGCGCAGGGCCCCCTTAGCGACCTGCTCGCCGCTTACCGCGAGCGGTTCCCTAACGTCGAGCTCAGGATTAGCGAGGATAGCTCACAAGCCCATGCGGCCGCCATGCTGAGCGGTCGGCTCGATGCCGCATTCCTCCTGGGCGAGCCGCGGCTTCCTACCTGTGAAACCCGACACTTTTACGACGAAGCCATCTTTGCCGCGCTTCCCATTTCCCACAGCCTGGCGTTAAGTTCGAGGCTCACTTGGGAAGATCTGCGTCACGAGACACTACTAGTGAGGGCCGATGGGTCTGGGCCAGAGGTCGAAGGCATCATAGTCCGCCATCTGTCGTCCCCGGGTTTCCGGCCAAAGATCACCGTGCAATACGTCGGCCGCGAGAACCTCCTTAACATGGTCGGGAGAGGGTACGGACTGACGCTCGTGACGAGTTCAGCCATGGGGGCCATCTACCCGGGAGTTCACTTTATTCCGATCGCACCGGCGGAGATCGCCAGGTGGAGCATCGTGTGGTCAACGAACAACACCAATCCAGCGCTGAACCGACTGTTGAAAATGAGCGCTGAAATAGCGAGCCCCAAGATGTCCGAGCGCCTTAAATAAGAGAGCGGCCGGGATGTAGGCGGAGGCCTCTAGCGCGGCTCGTGACGTAACGTAACTACCCAGATTAATCGAAACCTAAAAAGAATTCGGCGCAGCCGTCATCCAAACTGCGCTCCGAACATCAGCGATTGCTATGCTCGACTGTCCCGACACCGCGCCTCGTTGCCTATGGCATTCATCGTCATAGCTGCCCGCCATAATCAGGTCCTACAGCGCTATTGTCGTACAGCTTTCGATCCGGAACGTGCAGATTGTCGGGGCAGCCGCCGGCGGACGCACGGCGGTTTGAAGTCGTCGAACCTATGTCAGAACCGCGGTATGGGCGCCACCCAGCGTCGCGGCGTTGAATGCTGATTCCTGCCAGCTCAACGCAGGTCATTGGCGACGTGAAAGCTCTGACCGACGAAGGTGGTGCGGGTGGTCGGGGTCGAACCGACACTCCTTACGCAGCCGGATTTTGAAGGAGGTCGTGTCTTTCTGGCCCTCACAACCAATACAAAGTCGTAACCGAGATCGCCCACAAATCCGTGGCGCAGCCCCTGACTGGCACCTCGCGCTAGCGAAGGCATCGCGGCCGAACCCACCTATGTGTCACCTACGCTATCCGTTTCCCCGACACCTGCCTGAAACACCTTCCACGCTTGTGAGTGTCGCAGCATGTATGTCCGTGCGGAAGCGTGAGGCACCGATCCCGGGCGCTCAAACATAAGCCCGAACGCGGCCTCGAGAGACTACCGCTACGATCAACTCAAGACGCGGCGGCACGACCTGGATTGTGCAGTCCAAGGAGGCGGTAGTGCCAGATAGCAAATTCCTTACCCCTGATGAGGTAGCTGAACGCTACCGCGGCGGTATTTCAGTAGGAACCCTTCGAAATTGGCGCGCGATGCGCCTCGGGCCGTCCTACGTGAAGATTGGCAAAGCCGTGCTTTACCCCCTCAATGAGCTTGATGCGTGGGACGAAAAGAATAAGGTCCAGTGCCGTGCATCCAAGGGTCTCGGAGAGCGCACGCATGATCAGCCGTGATTGTCACGCTCGGTCATCGCGAACCGCCCCCAATACCCGGCACCAATTTGCGGTAACAACCGAATTCATCCATATAAATCAACACGTTGTGAAGATTGTACGGTTGGTCCACAACCACCCATCGGGCGACCCGACCCCTTCCCGCGCCGATATCGACATGACCAAGATGATCATCGACACCGCAAAGCCACTCGGCATTACGGTGCACGACCACATCATCATCGGCAAGGATGGCCATGTCAGCCTCAAGGGGCTGCGGCTGATCTGAGGCCTTTCAGGTGCCCGTCAGCTTTGGCTGGCAAAGCAGGGATGCTTGAAACCATCCCCTCAGGGCACGCCATGACAATCAAGAACGCCTTCCGGCATTTTCCCCGCATCAGGAAGATGGCGCTATACTCGCTCGCAATGCCTGCGCTGCTGATCGGCGGTTACGGCATGCACCTGCGCGTGACCAACAATTTCCATACGGTGGTTGCGGGCGAAGTCTACCGCTCGTCGCAGCCCTCGGCCGAGGCGATCGCCAATTTCGAGAAGACCTACGGCATCAAGACGATCATCAACCTGCGCGGGGAAGGCGATAATTCGAAGTGGTACCAGGAAGAAGTCGCACAAGCCCGGGCACTCGGCATCCAGCATATCGACTTCCGAATGTCCGCCCGCTCGGAACTGAACCAGGCACGCGCGGAAGAACTGATCGCCCTCATGCGCGACGCGCCCAAGCCGCTGCTCATCCATTGCCTTTCCGGCGCCGACCGGACCGGGCTTGCCTCGGCGCTCTATCTCGCCGCGATCTCCGGGGCCACCGAAAGTACGGCCGAGGGACAGATGTCTATCCTCTACGGCCATATCTCGCTGCCGATCATCAAGGCCTACGCCATGGACCGCAGCTTCGAGAAGATGGAGCCCCTACTTGGCCTAGCCAATCCTCAGATCCGCTTGTAAAACATTCTGTAACATTGACCCGGTAACCGTGGACGGATCAAATTTTGCATTGCAAAATGATTCCAGCTTTCCAATCGGGGCCAGCCTAATGTTTCAGTACGATCTCGTTGTAGTCGGTAGCGGCCCGGCGGGCCGCCGCGGTGCCATCCAGGCCGCAAAACTCGGCAAGAAGGTGCTCGTCATCGAACAGGGCAAACGGGTCGGCGGCGTTTCCGTCCATACCGGCACCATTCCCTCAAAGACGCTGCGCGAAACCGCGCTCAACCTCTCCGGCTGGCGCGAGCGCGGCTTCTATGGCAAGGCCTACCGCGTCAAGGACGAGATCAGCGCCGAAGATCTTCGCCGCCGCCTGCTGATCACGCTCGACCACGAAGTCGAGGTCCTCGAGCACCAGTTCGCCCGCAACCGCGTCCAGCACATGCGCGGCAAGGCGAGCTTCGTCGATGCCTCGACGCTCGAGGTCGTCAAGGACGACGGCGAGATCATGCGTGTCAGCGCATCGAGCATCCTGCTCGCCGTCGGCACCAAGCCGTTCCGCCCTGATTACATTCCCTTCGACAACAAGACGGTTCTCGACAGCGACGAGCTTCTCGATATCGAGGATCTGCCGCGATCCATGGTGGTCATCGGCGCCGGCGTCATCGGCATCGAATATGCGACGATCTTCAGCGCGCTCGACACCGCAGTGACGCTGATCGATCCAAAGTCGACGATGCTCGATTTCATCGACAAGGAGATCGTCGAGGACTTCACCTACCAGCTGCGCGACCGCAACATGAAGATCATGCTCGGCACCAAGGCCGACAAGGTGACGAAGCTCGACGACGGCAAGGTGGAGCTCATTCTCGACAATGGTCGCCGACTGGTGACAGAGATGGTGCTCTTCGCCGCCGGCCGCATGGGCGCCACCGATACGCTGAACCTTCCTGCCGCCGGCCTGGAAGCCGACAGCCGCGGCCGCCTGAAGGTCAATCCGGAAACCTTCGAGACCTCCGTGCCCGGCATCTTCGCCGCCGGCGACGTGGTCGGCTTCCCGAGCCTCGCCTCGACGTCGATGGAACAGGGCCGCATCGCAGCGCGCGTCGCCGTCGGCGCCGTCGCCAAGGAGCCGCCGAAATACTTCCCCTACGGCATCTATGCCGTTCCCGAGATTTCCACCTGCGGCCTGACCGAAGAGGAAATGAAAGAGCGCGGCATTCCCTACGAATGCGGCATCGCCCGTTTCCGCGAGACCTCACGCGGCCATATCATGGGCCTCGATACCGGCCTCCTGAAGCTGATCTTCTCGCTCAAGACGCGCCGGCTTCTCGGCGTTCACATCGTGGGCGAAGGCGCGACCGAACTGGTTCACATCGGACAGGCGGTGCTCAACCTCAAGGGCACGGTCGAGTATTTCGTCGAGAATACCTTCAATTATCCGACTCTCGCCGAGGCCTACAAGATTGCGGGACTCGACGCCTGGAACCGCATGGGCGACATCAAGTCGGAACTCTGAGAGCATGACCGGGGCAGTCCAGCTCGTTCCTGCCCCGGCCGTTCCTCACGCAAAATCAAGAACATATTTATCTCGGCGCCTCGGCGCCGGGACAGCGTTGGCGTGTTTGAAATCCCCATATAAAGCTCTGCTTGTATAATCGGCTGTGTCTGATAGCGTTCCGGTCATTGGGGGGCTCTCTTACCAGCGAGTGACCGTGCGAGATTTATCCGAGAAGACTGACCGGAATTTCCAGCTCATCCTCATCAAGCCGTCTCACTACGATGACGACGGCTATGTGATCCGTTGGTGGCGGGCGATGATCCCGTCGAACTCGCTTGCCGCGCTCTACGGCATTGCCGCTGATTGCGCCGAGCGGCGGGTGCTCGGTGCTGATGTCGGCATAAACATCACCGTCATCGACGAGACCAATACCCGCGTCAATGTCGCGGCGCTGCTGCGGCAGCTGAAGGCCAACGACAATTTCGGCATGGTGGCGTTGGTCGGCGTGCAATCGAACCAGTATCCGCGTGCGCTCCACATCGCCCGCCCGTTCCGCGATGCCGGCATTCCGGTGGCCATGGGCGGCTTTCATGTCTCCGGCTGTCTTTCCATGCTGGACGGCCATGCCGTGGGGCTCGACGAATGCCGAGAGATGGGGATCTCGATGTTCGCGGGCGAAGTCGAGGGGCGGCTCGACAAGGTGCTGCAGGACGCGGCATCGGGAACGCTGGCACCGCTCTACAACTTCATGAACGACCTTCCGAGCATCGAGGGCGCGGCGGTTCCGTTCCTGCCGAAAGCCAATGTCGCGCAGACGCTTGGATTGAGCACCAGCTTCGACGCCGGGCGCGGCTGTCCCTACCAGTGTTCCTTCTGCACCATCATCAACGTGCAGGGCCGCAAGTCGCGCTTCCGCACGGCTGACGATGTCGAAAAGCTGGTGCGGATGAACTGGGCCCAGGGCATCCACAAGTTCTTCATCACCGACGACAACTTCGCCCGCAACAAGGATTGGGAAGCGATCTTCGATCGGCTGATCCAGCTGCGCGAACAGGATGGTATTCCGCTCGGCCTGATGATTCAGGTCGATACGCTCTGCCACAAGATCCCCAACTTCATAGAGAAATCGAAGCGCGCCGGTGTCACCCGCGTGTTCATCGGGCTGGAGAACGTCAACCCCGACAATCTGACGGCGGCGAAGAAAAACCAGAACAAGATCACCGAATACCGCAAGATGCTGCTCGCCTGGAAGGCGCAGGGCATCATGACACTCGCCGGCTACATCCTTGGCTTTCCGGCCGATACGCCGGAATCGATCCGTCGCGATATAGCGATCATCCAGCACGAGCTGCCGCTCGACGTGATCGAGTTCTTCGTGCTGACCCCTCTTCCGGGATCGGAGGATCACCAAACGCTGTTCCGCAAGGGCGTGGCGATGGACCCCGATCTCAACATCTACGATGTCGAGCATGTCTGCACCGATCATCCGAAGATGAGCAAGCAGGAGTGGGAGAGCATCTATCAGGAAGCCTGGTCGCTCTATTATTCGCCAGAGCATATGAAGACGCTGCTGCGCCGGGCGGTGGCGACGGGCGTGCCATTGGCGCGGCTGGTCAAGGTGCTGGTGTCGTTCGCGACCACCGTGCCGCTGGAAAACGTGCATCCGCTGCAGAGCGGGCTGCTGCGCTTGAAGCATCCCTCCGAGCGTCGACCCGATCTGCCGCGCGAGAGCGCCCTGGTCTTCTGGCCGCGCTTCGTCGGCGAGACGATCGCCAAGCATCTGAAGCTCGGCGGCACGATCGCGCGGCTGGCTGTCACCGCCTTCATGATTTCACGCGACAAGAATGCCAGGACCTACATGGACCAGGCTTTGACACCTGTTGGTGACCACGAGGACGAGACGCTGGAGCTCTTCACCAAGACAGCGGGCGGTCAGGCTGCGGTCTCGCATATCAAGAAGGTCAACGAGCTCACGCATGCGCATCGGGCAGCGCAGTAGGCACGATCTTCGGACGGACGCAGGACACAAAAAACCCCGCACAAGGCGGGGTTTTTCGTTGGATCGATTGGCCGGAGATTACTCGGCGCCTTCCTCGGAAGCCTTCTTCTTCGGAGCGGCCTTCTTCTTCGGAGCAGCTTCTTCGCCTTCAGCGGCTTCAGCCTTGGCAGCAGCCTTCTTCTTCGGAGCGGCCTTCTTGGCTTCCTTCTCGGAGCCTTCGCCTTCTTCGTCGGCGAGCAGCTCTTCCTTGGTGACCTTCTTGTCGGTGACGTCGAGTTCGGTCAGCAGATGGTCGATGACCTTCTCTTCGAAGATCGGCGCGCGGATCGAAGCGGCCGCACCCGGCTGGCTGCGGAAGAATTCGAGGATCTGCTTTTCCTGGCCCGGATACTGACGCAGCTGCTCGTAGATGGCGCGCTGCATTTCGTCTTCGCTCACTTCGACGCCGGCCTTTTCGCCGATTTCGGAGAGAACGAGGCCGAGGCGGACGCGGCGCTCAGCGAGCTTCTTGTACTCTTCGCGAGCCTGCTCTTCCGTCGTGTCTTCGTCTTCGAAGGTCTTGCCGGACTGTGCGAGGTCGTTGGCAACCTGGTTCCAGATGCCGTTGTACTCGGCTTCGACGAGCGATGCCGGGGTCTCGAACTTGTACATTTCGTCGAGCTGGTCGAGGATCTGACGCTTGACCTTCTGGCGGGTCATCGAGCCGTACTGCGATTCGATCTGGCCGCGAACGATTTCCTTCAGACGGTCAGCCGATTCCAGGCCGAGCTTCTTGGCCAGTTCGTCGTTGATTTCAACGTCGGCAGGAGCAGCAACGTCCTTGACAGTGACGTCGAAGGTAGCTTCAGCGCCAGCGAGGTTCTTGGCCGGGTAGTCAGCCGGGAACGTGACGTTGATGGTCTTTTCGTCGCCAGCCTTGGTGCCGACGAGCTGTTCTTCGAAGCCCGGGATGAAACGGCCGGAACCGAGAACCAGTTCGGCGCCCTGATCGGTGCCGCCCTCGAAGGCAACGCCGTCGACCTTGCCAACGTAGTCCATGGTGATGCGGTCGCCGTCTGCGGCCTTGCCCTTCTTGGTCTCGTAGGAACGGGCGCTTTCAGCGACCTTGAGAACCTGCTCGTTGACTTCCTCGTCGGAGATATCAACGACTTCGCGGGTGATCTTGACGCCCTTGACGGACTTCAGTTCGATCGGGGGCAGAACTTCGTAGGAGAGCGTGAACTCGAAATCCTTCTGAGCCGACAGGATCAGTTCTGCTTCGTCCTTGTCTTCCGTCATCGCGATTTCAGGCTGCGTGGCGGACTTTTCGCCGCGCTCGGCGAGAATGGAGGTCGGCTGTTCGCGGACGATCTCGTTGACGAGGTCGGCCATGATGGACTTGCCGTAAACCTTCTTGAGGTGAGCGGCCGGAACCTTGCCCGGACGGAAGCCGTTGATCCGGACCTTGTCCTTCACGTCGGCAAGACGCTCGTTCATCTTGGTTTCCATGTCCTTGGCCGGGATCACGACCTTGATTTCGCGCTTCAGCCCTTCAGCGAGCGTTTCGATAACCTGCATGTCTTCCTACCTTCATTTCGTGGCGGCCGTGCCCAGACGCCGTTCGTTTCGATGAGCACGACGCCGCACGGGCGTGGCTTGTTGTCAATTCTTATTCGTCCAGCCCAGGGCGGAACGGCGCTTGCTGCCGGGTAATGAGGAACACTTCTAGAGGTCCCCCCGCCTGCAAACTTTTGGTGCGGGTAGAGAGACTTGAACTCCCACGCCTTGCGGCACCAGAACCTAAATCTGGCGTGTCTACCAATTTCACCATACCCGCGTTCTCAAAAACCGCATGCATATGCCTGCACATGAGGCCTTCCGGAGCGCGGCGTCTCTATAACACCCGATTTGGGAGAGGCAAAGGAAAAATGAAGGCCAAATGACAGGGATTTCGCCCGTATAGGCGGCCTTCCACACGATTAACCGTCAACTCAATAGAGAGGCTCGTCATAGGCGGGCTTGCCGTCGACCAGCAGACTGCGAATCTGCGGCGTGCCATCGGCGGCGACACGGACGGCAACGGAGACATCACCATTCTGCCGCGCCTGTTCCAGTGGCTTGCCCTCACCCTCCGGCACATAATAGCGCTCGATGCCGTACTGGACGGTGATCGCCTCGCTCTCGATAGTGTCGTAGCTGTAGAACGGGCTGCTGCGGATGACGACGGAACCTTCCTGTTTCGGCAACG
This sequence comes from Hyphomicrobiales bacterium, assembly GCA_900471485.1. Taxonomy (GTDB): domain Bacteria; phylum Pseudomonadota; class Alphaproteobacteria; order Rhizobiales; family Rhizobiaceae; genus Rhizobium. The sequence continues at coordinate 206,705 of UCEU01000007.1, read as the reverse complement.
GCTCGAAGGATGATTCCGCGATCGTCCAGAATGTGCCCTCACCCGGCTTCAGCCGGACCCAGAGCGTGCGCAGGCCGGCGCCCTTGGGGATGCTGCCGACGATCGAGCTGACTGGCACGGACGAGATGTCATAGTTCAGGACGACATAATCGCCGCGCAGAAAATCGCGCGGATCGACCGGCGCGGTCTTAAGAACGACATCGCTGCCGTTGCGCAGGATCGCGGCCCGGCTCTCGATGACATAGCCGAGCACAATCGTCTGCAGTGCCGCAACGAGAATGGCGGCGACGAGATAGCGGCGAGCGGAGGGGACGGCGTTGGAAAACAGGCTCATACCTCGGCCTCCCGATGTGCGGCAGCAAAACGGCGTTCAAGTCGGATGACGACCCAGGCGACGGCGGCCACGAACAGGCCGGAGAAGAGGAACAGGCTAGACGTGCCGAGGATGGAGCCGACGGTGACGGAGGCGAGATAGAGCATCTCAAGCGCAAAGGCGGTGTAGGCGAGATAGCGCACACCACCGTTGTCGCGACCCTGCAGCGCGATGGCAAGCACGCAGGCGGCGAGCGTCACGACGCCGATCAGTACCATCCACCCGCCCTTGTCGAGATCGAAATGCAGGAGGAAGAGGCCGATGATCGCCATGAGGAAGGCATAGAAGGCCGGAGCCGCACCTGCCTCCTTGGCGAGGCGCGCCAGCGGCGTCACCGGAACGCTCGCCAGCACCAGCGCCACCATGCCGCAAACCACATAGACGGTCGCCAGCCACAGGTTCTCGTGCAGGGCGTAGAGCCAGGCGAGCCAGCCGACCAAAAGCAGATAGGCCAGATGACGGGTGCGCGCGGCGCCGGTGTAGCGAACGAGCCCGATGACGATCGCCGCCATGATGGGCGGCATCCAGGGATCGAAGCCGATCCAGCGCGTGTCGAAATCGCTGAGATAGACACCGAAGCTACCCCAGGCGAGAAAACCGGCGACCGCAGCGACCACGCCCGAACGGAAGAGGATGGCCGATATCACCGCCATGGCGAACCAGACATACATGACTGTCTGCTCGTCGCCGGAGAGGTGGTACATCTGCCCGACGAGCGAGATCGCGCCGCCGAAGCTCAGCGTGCCGATCACCAGCAGTCCGTTGGCTGCTGTCGTGGCACCGCGCGACAGCAAAGCGGCGGCGGCGAGATGCACGGCCCAGATCACGACAAGGATCGCCCCGACCCGGACCAGACGCGGGATCGCCTCCCAGTTTGAGGCGACGACCAGGAGGATGGCGGCGGCAAGCAGGATACCGGCCAGAATCATCAGGACGTTGCCGAGGCTGAAGCTCGCCGGACGGCTATCATATTCATTCAGGAGCGAATCCGCCGTGGCACCCGGCAGCAGCCCCTTCTCCACCCAGAGCGATAAATCTCGCTGCAGCCGACCTCGGTACATCAATCCCCCACATCCGACGCAGCTCGCCGCGCCTTATCGTCATCTTACAATAGTGGATTGATAGCGGGAAAATCGCCGGATTCAAAATCGCACGATTTCCGCATGATCGTGCTGCAATGCCATCAGCGCTTCGCTCACGCCGAAGCCATGCGAAACGCGCATATCGACCATGAGAATATTGCACTGCACAATCGTAACGCCTCGGACTACATATCAACCCAAGAAACGCGGGTTGGCAGCCGCGCCGGTTTACCGGAAAGCCTGCGAAGATACTTTCGCAAAACGAGATTCGGGCCTGCGCACTCCTCCTCCCAGCGCAGTCCGATAGACTGCCAACACTCCTCCTCCCAGTTGTCAGTCACCCAAATGACGCCCGTCGGATCCTCCCCCGACGGGCGTTCTTGTTTTCTCTCCGAAAGTTCGATTACACAGCCCGACCGTCGCGCGGCACGCAGCTGCGGCGGACCGCCGGTAAAATCGGCGATTCTGCCCAATCATTGACCACAAAGCGGCCAAATCCTGTCATTCATGGCTCCAGAGATGCGTGCTGCGCATGGGTGGCTTGAAATCTTGTCTCTGTTCGCTCTTCGCACCGCAGCATATATTGAGGTCATCAAATACAGGTCAGCGCCGATAGGCGGCAGCTGGCAGACGCGAGCCCTAGGAAAGGGGATCACCATGAACGTAGCACGCTCTTTCAACAACTGGCGCAAGTACCGTCAGACGGTTTCGGAACTCGGCCGTATGACGAACCGCGAATTGCATGACCTCGGCATCGACCGCTCGGACATCCATCGCGTTGCTCGCGACGCGGTTGCCCGCTAATTCCAGGCGATCCGCCCTCCTCCCAGGCCGATCACCTACCAAGACGCCCGCTGCCTCCGGCAACGGGCGTTTTCTTTGTCCATGTTACGCCAGAAGCCGTTTTCGGCACACTGATCCGGCCGAAAAGCAGCCGCTCAAAAAATGGATAGTGCAGTAAAACTGTGCATCATATGCACAAATGCATGGCAGATGCCTTTTCTTTGCACTGCACAAAGGAACAGGAAGCGCCTATATGAGCATCAACGCTGAAGCGGCGATCATGCCGCTCGCGACTTTGTTCCAAGGACCACGACCATGAACCCGATCCGCATTGCAAGAAGCTGGCTCAGCTACCGCCGTACCCTCAGCGAACTCGGCAGCCTCTCTGCCCAGACGCTCGCCGACATCGGCGTAAACCGCTACGAAATCCGTAACATCGCTTCCCGCTCGTTCCGCTAATAGCGAACCTGCAGGACGCTTCAAAAACGGCGCCATGACGGCGCCGTTTTTGCGTTTGGGCGAGCCGCTCCTCACTGCCGCCCGACACTCCCGATATGACCCGCCTTCCCGTTGTCATAATCCATTTACCGAGACCGCCGTTTTCCCAATCTCCACCTCGCGTCTCGCGGGAACAAATTCGCCCCACACGGGTTGAAAGGAGCAAGCTCTCTTCAACTAAAAGGCAGATTCGGGGTTACAGGAGGTTTGTCATGATGAGCGAGACGAGAAGCGATACGCTGGCGCAGATCAATACCCGCATAGGCAAGCGCATAAGGACGGCCCGCAAGACGCGCGGCATGAGCCAGACGCAGCTCGGCGATGCGCTCGGGGTGAGCTTTCAGCAGATCGGCAAATACGAAAGCGGACTGAACACGATTTCGGTCCCGACCTTCCTCACGCTCTGCCGGGTGCTCAGGGTCAGGCCGGCAACCATTCTCGAGGAGTACGTCGCCGGGCAGACTTCACAAACGTCCGCGCACGCCTGATCTCGTCGGTGTGGGCGGGCGCAAGCCGCCTACACCTTCTCTTTTTCCTTGATCTTCTTCGTCGGTGTCGGCGTCAGCAGGCCGCGCAGCGATTTCAGCTTGTCCTCGACCAGCGGCCGGAAGCGGGTGGCGCGAAACGGCATGTCGGCGGCGCCGTAACCCTCCGGACCATCGTCATTGCCGCGATCGATCTCCTGCAGCTTGATCCCAAAGAACGTTCCGTCGATATAATGGGTGTACTCGCCAACCCACCTGATCGTGTAGATTTCGCCCTTGCGAATGCCTTGATCGATGCTCACGTGCTTGAACGTGTCATCGATGCAGACGACTTTCTGCCCGACGTGGAAATCATAGCTCATGGCGAATTCTCCTGCATGCAAGCTTCTATAGTGGCTTTCCAGATAGCCGATGTCATCACGCTTGCTGACGATATCGTGTGGAAATCGACGATGTGCATATTCTGTTACCAAAGAGATGTATAAGAGGATTCGAAAAAGCGGCTGACCCAAGTCTGGCGCCGCGGCCACAGGAACACATCAAGGAGCTTATCGGTGTTTTGGGATGTTTTGACGATCGCGCTTGTTATCACGGCACTGCTTGCCGGACGCGAGTACAAGATCATCCGGGCGCGCGCTGCCTTGCAGAACTGGGGTAGCTTTCCGCTGCGCTGAGCGTGGCGCGGCGGCGCCCCCCTATTTCCCTGTACGAAACACATTCACACGATGAGCTGTTGACAGCATCGCCGTGATTCGTCTTTAAGGTAGACACATATTAGCCATTGTGAACATATGGCGACATGGTCCACCGGAGACGCGCATGATGTGCCGATACAATCTTCGCATGGAAGACGGGCTTTGGACCGTGATCGACTCGACCACGCAACAGCCCGCGGAGCTCGACGATGTGCAGATGTCACGCATGACGTGGCGGGAAGCCTGCGACATGGTCGACATACTCAATAATCTCGACCGACTGAGCTTCATGGCAAAACGCTACGAGACATCGGCGCGGAAAACTGCCTGAGCGGATAGGTTACGATCGCGGCGTGCCATGGACAATGACAATGGCGCGCCTGTGCGGCGGGCAGGTCATTCTTTCTGTTTCCTGCATCCGCGCGGCGTGATAATCAGCCGCGCATGAACAAGACCTCTTCCCATTCCCCCATTCACGTCGTCGGTGGCGGCCTCGCCGGTTCCGAAGCCGCCTGGCAGATCGCAAGCGCCGGCGTTCCCGTCATCCTGCACGAAATGCGTGGCGTGCGCGGCACCGATGCGCACAAGACGGACGACCTCGCCGAGCTCGTCTGTTCCAACTCGTTCCGCTCCGACGACGCGACCGCGAACGCGGTCGGCGTGATCCATGCGGAAATGCGGATGGCCGGATCGCTGATCATGGCCTGCGCCGACAAGCACCAGGTGCCCGCCGGCGGCGCGCTGGCGGTCGATCGCGACGGCTTCTCGGCGGCGGTGACGCAGGCTGTGCACGACCATCCGCTGATATCGGTCGTCCGTGAGGAAGTGACCGGCCTGCCGCCCAAGGAGTGGGATCTCGCGATCGTCGCCACCGGTCCCTTGACCGCGCCATCGCTCGCCACCGCCATCCAGGCAGAAACCGGCGCCGATGCGCTCGCCTTCTTCGACGCCATCGCGCCGATCGTCTACCGCGAGAGCATCGACATGGATATCTGCTGGTATCAGTCGCGCTACGACAAGGTCGGCCCCGGCGGGACGGGCAAGGACTACATCAACTGCCCGATGGACGAAGCGCAGTACAATGCCTTCGTCGATGCGTTGATCGCGGGCGACACTGTCGGTTTCAAGGAATGGGAAGGCACCCCCTATTTCGATGGCTGCCTGCCGATCGAGATCATGGCCGAGCGCGGCCGCGAGACGCTGCGCCACGGCCCGATGAAGCCGATGGGGCTGACCAACGCGCATAACCCGACGGTCAAGGCTTACGCCGTCGTGCAGCTGCGCCAGGACAATGCGCTCGGCACGCTCTACAACATGGTGGGCTTCCAGACGAAGCTGAAATACGGCGCGCAAACCGAGATCCTTAAGATGATCCCGGGATTGCAGAATGCCGAGTTCGCCCGTCTCGGCGGCCTGCATCGCAACACCTATATCAATTCGCCGACACTGCTCGACGGTTCGCTGACGCTGAAGTCGCGTCCGGGCCTCCGCTTCGCGGGCCAGATCACCGGCTGCGAGGGCTATGTGGAAAGCGCCAGCGTCGGCCTGCTGGCCGGACGCTTCGCCGCTGCCGAACGCAAGGGCGAAACCGTTTCGCTGCCGCCGGCAACGACCGCGCTCGGCTCGCTGCTTGGCCATATCACCGGCGGGCATCTCAGCAACGACGAGGAACCGGGCAAACGTTCGTTCCAGCCGATGAACATCAATTTCGGGCTATTCCCGGAACTGGAGCCCGGCTCGATCGTCAAGCCGGAAGGCGTGAAGCGCTTTCGCGGCAAGGACAAGACGATCATGAAGCGGCAGTTGATCGCCAAGCGGGCGCTTGCCGATTGCGCCACGTGGCTGGGTGGAACGACGCCGGAGGCCTGAGGGCTCGCTTCACCATGAGGGCCGCGCCGTCTCGGCGCCGCTAGTGGGTGACCGGGCCGTTCGCCTTCTTCCAGGCGTCGATGCCACCCTCGATGTGGCAGGCGGATGCCATGCCTGCGTCGTGGGAAGCCTGGACCGCCATGGCGGATCGCTCGCCGAAGGCGCAATAGAATACGATCCGCTTGGTGGTCGAGGTGGCCAACTCGTGCAGGACGCCGCCTCCGCTGATGCTTTCATCCAGCGTCGGATAGGGCACATGCAGCGAGCCGGGGATCGTGCCGTGCTTCTGCCGCTCGCTGTTTTCGCGCAGGTCGATCAGCGCGACGTCTGGCCGTCCCAAGAGGTCGAAGACCTGGCGGACGCTCAGCGACCAGCCGTGGGCATCGACATCATGATGATCCATGCCGATTTTCATGTTGGCCGGCACGGCCACGTCCATCATCTTCGGGTTGGCGAGCTTCAGGTTGTTCATCAGGTCGGCATATTCGTCGGCGGAGCGCACCTGAAGGCGGGGATTGAAGGCTTTCTCCTCGCCGATCGTCGAGACCGTGTCGCCCTTGTAGTCGTGGGCCGGATAGACGAGCGTCGTGTCCGGCAGTTTCAGCAAACGGCCGAAGATGGATTCGAACTGGGCCCTGGGATCGCCGTTCTGGAAATCCGTGCGGCCGGTGCCGCGGATGAGCAGCGTGTCGCCGGTGAAAACCCTGTCGGGCAAGACGAAGCTGTAGGAATCGTCCGTATGCCCCGGCGTGTAGATGACGTCGAGCGACAGGCCCTCGATGGTCAGCCTGTCATTGTCGGCAAGCCGCATCGAGACGACATCGGCCTTGGTCTGTTCGCCCATCACCGTGATGCAATGGGTCTTGTCGCGCAGTGCTCCAAGACCCGTGATGTGATCGGCGTGCATGTGGGTATCGACAGCCTTCACGAGCTTGAGGTCAAGCTCGTGAACAAGCTGGAGATAGCGATCGACCTTGTCGAGCACGGGATCGATGATCAACGCCTCCCCGCCCCGCCGGCTTGCCAGCAGGTAGGAGTAGGTGCTGGACACTGGATCGAAAAGCTGACGGAAGATCATCTTCTTTTCCTCACTCCGTGCCGATATCGGCCACGATCAGGCGTGATCACTTCGGCTGCGGCACGATGCGGATATAGGGCTTCGGCGCCTTCCAGCCGTCCGGATACTGCTTCTTCGCATCCTCGTCGGACACGGAACCGGCGATGATGACGTCGTTTCCGTTCTGCCAGTTCGCCGGCGTCGCGACCTTGTGCTTGGCCGTGAGCTGCAGGGAATCGATGACGCGCAGCACTTCGTCGAAGTTGCGACCCGTGGTCATGGGGTAAACCAGGATCAGCTTGATCTTCTTGTCGGGACCGACGACGAAGACGTTGCGGACGGTCTGGTTGTCGGCGGCCGAACGCACCGTCGGGTCACCCGACACGGCGGCGGGCAGCATGTGGTAGAGCTTCGACACGTTGAAATCGGTGTCGGCGATCATGGGATAGTTCGGACGGGTGCCCTGGGTTTCCTCGATATCGTTCATCCAGCCGTCGTGGCGGTCGAGCGGATCGACGGAAAGGCCGATGATCTTGACGTCGCGCTTGTCGAATTCCGGCTTGATGCGGGCCATGTAGCCGAGCTCGGTGGTGCAAACTGGCGTGAAATCCTTCGGATGAGAGAACAGGACGGCCCAGGAGCTGCCGATCCAGTCATGGAACTTGATCGTTCCTTCAGTCGTCTGTGCTTCGAAATCCGGGGCAATATCGTTGATCGCGAGCGTCATGGCGCACCTCCCAATGTGTTGTGTCTAATCTGTCGCTGCTATGAATGCGCGAAAGATGCACCGAATTGGGGCGGCTGACAATGCCGATTCTTGAGCCTCGTGCGGCGCAAGCCATCGAACATTGGGCGTATTACCGCTTGTTGGCGGCGGCGGGATCTCCGGCCGGCAGGCTCCTGTCGGGCTCGGCGACGTAGTTGCCGAGCAGCCAGAGCGAAACTTCCGACGCTTCCCTGGCGGAGGCGAACTCGAAGGTTCCGTTGTGGTGCGGCACGTCGAGAAACTCGATGACGAGACCCTTTCCGGTTTCAGAGCCGCGCACGCGCACCCTGCCCGGCTCGATCACGTGGCAGGCGTAGTGGCGCTGCATGCTGCGCATGAAGCCAGCCTTGTTGTCGTGCAGGCGCACGAATACGGCCTGGCCGTTGGCTGTCGCCTGCAGGGCGCGGATCGCCTCGGCGGGGAAGGCGCGGTTGAACTCTATGATGGCGAGGCCGGTGTCCTGCAGCCCCTCCTCCTCGTTGCGCGCGGACATGCGCACGGCAAGAAAGGCGACGGCGATGACGACGGCGAAGATAACGCCCCAAACGATCATGCTCACGTCATTCTCCAATCAAACCGAGCTTCATGACGCCTGATAGCCGCCAAGCCTTGCGCGAGTGTGACCAGTATCAGACCTTGCGCCGCATCAACGCAAGCGTCATCTGCAACTGGCGTCGCCATTGCGAGGGCTGCAGCGGCCGATCGAACAGCCCGGCACCGGCCTTGCCGGCGCGATCGAGCACCGGCCCGGCGATGGTCGCGGGGAGAAACGCTGGGAAGACGGCGGTCGGTATCTTCACCGCCCTCGCCTTCGCCAGATGATCGCGACCCAGACCCGCGAAGGCGCTGATCGCGGCGGAGATACGCGCCTTGTCCTCGCCGGCGAGGAAGCTGTCGCGGTCAAGCCCGGTCGCCGACAGGATTTCCTGCGGGATATAGACCTGGCCGCGATGGCGATGCAGCGGCATCAGGAGCAGCAGCCCGGCAATCGCCTGGGCGACACCGGCATGGCCGGCCGCCTCGGCGGACTGCGCGGCTTCCTCCGGCGCAAGCACGAGGCTGGCGAGCTGGATCAGCGCGGAAGCTGTCTCGCCGGCGTAGCCTTCGAGCGAGGTCCGTGTCTCCATCGGGTCGTCATAGAGATCGAAGACGCGGGCGTCGATCACGTTGACCAGCGTCTGCCGGGGAAGCCTGTAGGTCTCGACGGCCGCGAGAAGGCCGGATGCGACCGGGTTCGCCTCGGTCGAGCCGTGGGCGTTGCCTTCGAGCAGGTCGCGCCAATATTGCATGCGCACTTCGCCGGGCAGCGGTTCGTGCACGAGGTCGCGGATGCGGGCGAGCTCGGCGTTGAAGGCGTAAAGGCCGGCAAGCGCGCCGCGTTTGTCCTCGGGAGACAGGAGGCAGGCGAGATAGCGGTCGCGATCGTTGTCGCGCAGCATCGCCAGGCAGATATCCTGGTTGGTCAAATTCTGATCGGCCATGCTCAGACTGCTATCAACGCCGCGGCCACGGCGCGGGATTCCATCAGCATGATGTTGAAGGTGCGCACGGCGGCACCGGTGCTCATCGGGTCGGAAGCGATGCCGCCAGCCTTCAGCGCGGCCTTGAGCTCCAGCGGCAGCACGCGCATGTCGTTGCCGGTACCGACGAGCAGCACTTCGATCTCGGCGGCCTCATCGATCACCTTCTGGAAGTTCTCGACGTTGAGCGGCATCGACGCATCCATGTCCCAGCCGTAAATGCCCGACGGCAGGCACAGGATCGAGCCGCGGTGCGACATGTCGGCGAAGCGGAAGCCGCCGTTGCCGTAAGTGTCGATGGGCGCGCGGCCCGGGAAGTGAGCCTCGCGTATTTCTATGCCTCTAGCCATATTCTCACACTGCCGGCTTTCCGGATTGCGCATCCGGTCCGGCCACTTTCTTGTCTGGATCGTTGTCGAGCGTATCGGGCCGAAGCTTGAAGGCGATCAGCACGGGCGCTGCTATGTAGATGGAGGAAAACGTGCCGACGGCAACGCCGAAGAACATCACGAAGGCGAAGGACCGAAGCGCATCGCCGCCGAAAAGGCAAAGCGCAAGCAATGCCAGAAGCGTGGTCGCCGCCGTCAGCACCGTCCGCGACAGCGTCTGGTTGATCGAGGCGTCGATCAGGATCGGCAGCGGCATGCGGGGGTAACGCTTCAGGTTCTCGCGCATGCGGTCGTAGACGACGACCGTGTCGTTCAGGGAGTAGCCGACGATGGTGAGCAGCGCCGCGACACTCGTCAGGTTGAACTCCATGCCCGTCAGCACGAAAAGGCCGAGCGTCAGGATCACGTCATGCAGCGTAGCAACGATCGCGCCGACGGCGAACTGCCATTCGAAGCGCAGCCATATGTAGACCAGGATCACGGCCAGCGAGGCGAGCACGCCGAGCGTCGCGGCCGTCGTCAATTCTCCCGATACGGCGGGGCCTACGATATCGACACGGCGGGTGTCATAATCGCTTGAGAGTTCGTCGCGAACCAGCGTCATCACCGATTGCTCGGCATTCTCGCCGCCGCCCTGCGACTGGATGCGGATCAGCGCCTGCGAAGCATTGCGCAAACCACGAACGTCGAACTCGCCGAGGTTGAGTTCGCCGAGGCGCGAGCGAATATCGTCGACATTGGCCGCGCCCTGCTTGGCAGTGACCTCGACCGAGGAACCACCGGAAAAATCGACGCCGAGGTTCAGACCGAGACCGGCGAAGGCGATCATCGCCACGATCGACAGCGCGGCGGAGACCGTGAAGCTGTAGCGACGGATGCCCATGAAACGGATATTGGCGCGGTCGAAGATGCCGGTATGAACATCCTTCGGCAGGTGCTTCGGATGACGGCGATGCAGCCAGGTGACGACGATCCAGCGCGTCAGCGTCGCGGCCGTGATCACCGTCGTCAGAATGCCGGCGGCGAGCGTCACGGCAAAGCCGCGAACCGCCTCGTTGCCGAGATAGAAAAGGATGACCGCGGCGATGAAGATCGTGACGTTGGCGTCGAGGATCGTGCGCAGCGCCCGCGAAAAGCCGCTGTCGATCGCCTCAGAGAACGGCCGACCGGTCTTCGCCTCCTCGCGGATGCGCTCATAGATCAGCACGTTGGCATCGACAGCCATGCCCATGATCAGGACGATGCCGGCGATGCCTGGAAGAGTGAGCGTCGCGCCGACAAGGCTCAGCACGGCGAGGATCAGCAGCAGGTTGAAAGCCAGCGAAATGGCGGCAATGACGCCGAGGCCACGGTAGAAACCAAGCATCAGGCCGATGACGAGGATGGCGGCGACGATGCCGGCGACCAGGCCGGCGCGGGCGGATTCGGCGCCGAGAACCGGGCTCACGGTGCGTTCCTCGACCGTCGTCAGCGTCGCCGGCAGCGCGCCGGAGCGCAGCATCAGCGCCAGATTGCTGGCGCCATCCTGCGTGAAGGTCACCGGGATGCTTCCCTTGCCGTCAAGGATCGGGGCGCTGATTTCAGGCGAGGCCATCACCTGATCGTCGAAAATGATCGCCAGGTGGCGGCCGACATTGCCACGCGTCAACTGCGCCAGCCGCTCCGTGCCGGGGGCATCGAGCTGGTAGGAAATCGATACGCCCTGCGTCTGTTGGTCCACGCTCGGCTGGACATCGATGATGTTGCCGCCGATGACGTAATCGGTGCGATCGACCAGATAGGGGACCGGCGGATCATCCAGCGAATAGAGCACCTGCGAGGTTGCCGGCCAGCGCCCGTTGAGCGCCTCCTGCCCCGTCATGCTGTCATCGATCAGCCGGACGGAGAGCTTGGCCGGCTCGTTGAGAACGGTCTTGACCTGCTCGACATCCACATCGCCGAGAATGACGAGGTCGATACGGTCGGCCCCCTCCGGCTTGACGATGAGATTTTCGGGCGCGATGTCGGAAAGCCTGCGGCGGATGACATCGAGCGACTGCGTCTGCGCGGCCGCAATGCCGGCGTCGATGCTGGTGTTCGTAATATCCAGGGTGAGCTGACCGTCGTCGGTCTTCTGGAGCACGACGTCCTGCGTCGTTCCGCCGAACCAGCCAGTCTTGGTGCTAGCAGCCAGATCCTTCAGCGCATCCATCGCCGGCTGGACCTGACCGGGATCGGTGATCTTGACGGTGACGGTGCGGTCGTTGCCGACAAGACCGGTGTAGCGGATTTTTGCTTCGCGCAGCTTGGCGCGGACGCTGGCAACCGTATTCTCGAGACGCTGCTGGGCGATATCGGCGCGTTCGACGGCAAAGAGCAGGTGCGAGCCGCCCCTGAGATCGGAACCAAGCGCCAGGCGATGGTGCGGCAGCCAGCCGGGCAAGGCCTGCAACTGCTTGTCCGTCAGAAGATTGGGGGCCGCGAACAGGGCGGCCACCAGCACCACGAACCAGATCAGAGCGGTCTTCCAGCGGGAAAAATGAAGCATTTTATCTCGACTATGTCAGATCCGGACGATCCGGTTCGCGGAATGTGGCTTATTATGCAGCGTCGGCCTTTACAGGCTCGCCCTTGACGCGGACTTCGACGATGCCGGTGCGTACGAGACGAACGCGGACGCCGTCTGCAATTTCCACTTCGACTTCCTTGTCGTCAACAACCTTCGTGACCTTGCCGACGAGACCGCCCGATGTGACGACCTGGTCGCCGCGACGGATCGCCTTCAGCGTCTCTTCGCGCTTCTTGGCCTGGGCGCGCTGCGGACGGATCAGCAGGAAATACCAGACGACCATCAGCGGCACGAACAGGATGATCATTTCAAAGCCCGAACCGAACGGCGACGCCGCGCTGTCGGTGGCCTGGGCGAATGCCGGGGTGATGAACATGCTTATCTCCTCAAACTTTTCCGGAGGCGGAACGTCGCCTTTTTCTCGGGTGGCCGGACTATAATTATGGGCATTGCGAATGCAACAGAAACAGCCGGAAACCGTACCGATTCCAGTGCCTCTTAACCTTTCCGCCGCCAAAACACCATGCTACCCCACAGCGAAAATAAGCCGTACCCACGGCAACCGATCTTCAGGAGGATCCGCCATGGCAGAAGAGATCAACATCGCCATTCTCGCCGAGCTCAAGCGTCTTGCCGACGCGGTCGACCGGTTGGCCGGCCCTGCCCCCGCGATCAACGATTGGAATGCGGCGGATTGCTTCGTCTGGGCCCCCGTTCGCCAGCATTTGCAGCCTGTTCAGCGCCCCAACCGCGTGGCGCTGACCCTCATTCGCGGCGTCGATCGGGTACGTGACATCCTGCATGAAAACACCGTGCGCTTCACGGAAGGCTTTGCCGCCAACAACGTGCTCCTCTGGGGGGCGCGCGGCATGGGCAAGTCCTCGCTTGTCAAAGCCGTTCACGAAGATGTCAGAAGGGAAAGCGGGGTTTCGCTGAAACTGGTCGAGGTTCACCGCGAGGATATCGCCAGCCTGCCCGCCCTGCTCGACCTGCTCAAGGACACGCCGCACCGCGTCATCGTCTTTTGCGACGACCTCTCCTTCGATCATGACGACACCGCGTACAAGTCGCTGAAGGCAGCGCTCGACGGCGGCGTCGAAGGGCGTCCCGACAACGTGCTGTTCTATGCGACATCGAACCGTCGCCACCTGCTTCCACGCCACATGATGGAGAACGAGCAGTCGACGGCGATCAATCCGTCGGAAGCGGTCGAGGAGAAGGTGTCGCTGTCGGATCGCTTCGGCCTTTGGCTCGGCTTCCACAAGTGCAGCCAGGACGATTACCTGACGATGATCGACGGCTATGCCGATCACTTCAAGCTGCCGCTCGACCGCGAGAAGCTGCATGCCGAGGCGTTGGAATGGGCGACGACGCGCGGCGCGCGGTCCGGCCGCGTCGCCTGGCAGTACATCCAGGATCTTGCCGGTCGCATGCGGATCACGCTTGCCCGCGCCTGAGACACGTAGCGTTTCCTTATCCCTGAAATAACAAAAGCCCGGCGTTCGGCCGGGCTTTTGCGCTGTCCTCGAGACGCAATACCTATTCGAGGAAAGTCAAAGGGTTGACCGGGGTCGCATCCTTGCGGACCTCGAAATGGACCTGCGGCTGCTTGACGTTGCCGCTCATGCCGGACATAGCGACCGTCTGGCCGCGCTGGATCTTCTGGCCGCGCGTGACGCTCAGCGTATCGGCGTTGCCGTAGACGGTTACAGTGCCGTCGTCGTGGCGGACGAGAACCGTGTTGCCGAGTTCCTTGAGGCCGTTGCCGGCGTAGATGACAACACCGTTTTCAGCCGCCTTGATGGCCGTGCCCTGCGGGACCGAGATATCGATACCGTCGTTGCGGCTGCCGTTGACGTTGGCGCCATAGGCAGCGATGACGGCGCCACGGACCGGCCAGCGGTACTTGCTGATACCGGTCGCCTCGGGAGCCGCCGAGGCGACTTCCTTCTTGGCAGCTTCGTCGACGGTTTCCGTCGCAACCGGCGCCTTGTAGGTGGCGGGCTGAGCAGCGGCGGTCGAGGTTGCGGCGGCGGGCTGCGCTGCCGGCTTCGGATCGGCCTTTGCCGGGATCGACGCCGTCTTCATGGCATCAGGCGAACCGGCGCCGGCCGGCAGGTTCAGTTCCTGACCGATGCGGATGGAGCCGGCCTGCAGGTTGTTGGCGGCCTTGAGGTCGTCGACGCTGCTACCCGTTGCCTTGGCGATCTTGGCAAGCGAGTCACCAGGCTTGACGACATAGGTGCCGCCGGCGCCCTTCGGACCCTTGCCAGCGCCCGGCAGCTTGCTGCTCGGATCGGCATTGGCGATGGACTTGTCGCGGGCGGAGTTCGCACCCGGCATGACGGCGACGTTCTGATCCTGTTCCTTGTTCGGCTGCGGCGCATGGCCCGGCTTCGACAGGTCGGCGGCCTGGGCCGATGCCTTCGCGACGTTGCCGCCGTTGTAGGTCGGGATCAGGATGGTCTGGCCCGGCTTGGCGGCGGCTGCCGTCTTGAGGCCGTTGGCGCGCAGGATTTCCTTTTCCGGAACACCGTAGCGCTTGGCGAGGACCGCGACGCTTTCGCCCGGACGCATGGTGACCGACGGCGCGTTGGTCGCAGACCAACCCTGAACCTTCGGCGTGGTGCCGGTGACGATGTTGTCGGTCTGCGTGCGCGGCGGAGCAAGAACGTGAGGCGCCTGCTTGGCGGGTTCCGCCGACGGGAACGGCTGGGCGAGAGCGACCTGCCGCTCGCGGGACTGCTGCGGCGCGGGCGATGCCGACGGGGCAGAAAGTTCGGAGCGCTGAACCGAAACAGGAGCCGAGGCCATGCGCGCGCTCGATCCGCCGTAGTTCGGCTGCGATGCCGGGTAAGGCTGGTTCATCGCCTGATTGTTATTGGCGTAGCCACCCTGATTGGCGTAGCCGCCTTGTGTCATATCGGCCTGAGGAACCGGATCATTCATACCCCTTCTCGGGATCGACCCGGTGGACATCTGATCCTGACCCGACGACGGGAACAGGCTCCCGAACCGGGTCACATCGGAACTACAACCCGTTGCCGCACTCGCCAGAAGAACCGCAAAGAGGGCCTTTCCGGCAGATTTCCCGAACTTCGGCGCAAGACTGAAACGCATGAACTCGACCCACTATTAACGCAACCATTTGTAGGTTTATTAAAGCGCGTTAGTATTACCACGCCGTTAAAACGCGAGATTCCGTGCGATTTTTTTGAGAAATTGCTAACCATAGGCCGAGACCGCGCGCGGCGGTGCCGATCAGAGCAGCGAGGCGAGGCGCGGGACGATGGGGAGATAGGGAGCTTCGAAGAGCTCTTCACGCTCGAAGCGGCTGCCGGTCTTGGTCAGCCTGACGAGACGACATTCGGTCTCGGTGATCATCAGCGGCGCGATCATCGAGCCGCCGGAGACGAGTTGGTCGGCGTAGAAGCGCGGCATGGAATTGAAGGCGGCGGTCACCAGGATGCGATCGAAGGTGCCCTCGCCCTGCATGCCGGCGCTGCCATCGGCCTGACGAATGATAACGTTGCGGATGCCGAGCGTTTCCATGCGCTTCTGCGCGTTGCTGGTCAGCGTCTTGTAGCGATCCACGGTCAGGACGCGCTCGGCCATGCGGGCCATGACGGCGGACATGAAGCCGCTGCCGGTACCGACCTCGAGCACGCGCTGGCCGGGCTTTATTCTCAGGTGATGAAGGATACGGACCGCGAGATCGACGCCTTCGAGGAAGGAGCCGCATTCGATCGGAAGCGTGCGGCTGGAATAGGCGTGCTCGGCAAACTCAGGCGGCACGAACAGCGAGCGTGGCGTCGCCTCGACCGCTGTCAGGAGATCGATATCGGAGACCCCTTCGGCCCGCAGCCTCAGAACGAGCGCCGCAAACTCTTCCTTCTCGACCAGCCGTGCCGTCAACGCGATTTACTCCGTACCTGAAAGCGCCCGCGCAATGCGGTCCTGTACGGAATAATCGGTCAGATCCAGTTTCAAAGGGGTTACCGAAACCTTGCTATTCTTCAGCGCATTGACATCGGTGCCTTCCTGGAAGACGCCGGCGCGCTCGCCGAACTTCAGCCAGTAGTAGGGAAAGCCGCGTCCGTCGGCGCGGGCATCGACCTCCAGATTGAAGGCGAGCTTGCCCTGCGCAGTCACCTCGGTGCCTTCCACTTCCTCGGGACGGCAGTTCGGGAAGTTGAGATTGAGGAACGTGCCTTCCGGCAGCTCGAGCGTCATGAGCTTTTCGAGCAGCGCCGGTGCATGTGCCTCGCAGACCTCCCAGGGGAGGATGCGCTGGTCACCTTCGCGGATATAGGCCTGGCTGAGCGCGAAGGAGCGCACGCCCTGCATGGTACCCTCGATGGCGCCGGCGATCGTGCCGGAATAGGTGACGTCGTCGGCGACGTTGGAGCCGGCGTTGACGCCCGACAGAACGAGGTCGGGCTTGATGTCCATCACCTGCTTGATGCCCATGATGACGCAGTCCGTCGGCGTGCCGCGCAGCGCGTAGTGCTTGTCGGAGATCTTGCGCAGGCGCAGCGGCTCCGACAGGCTCAGCGAGTGCGCGAGACCGCTCTGGTCGGTCTCGGGCGCGACGATCCAGACGTCGTCGGACAGCGTGCGCGCAATCCGCTCCAGCGCCGCCAGACCTTCCGCGTGAATGCCGTCGTCGTTGGTGAGCAGAATGCGCATGATCTCAGGCCGCCCGTTCGATCTTCGTCAGGCCGCCCATGTAGGGGACCAGAACGTCGGGAACGGTCACGGAGCCGTCCTCGTTCAGGTAGTTTTCGAGGACGGCGATCAGGCAGCGACCGACCGCGGTGCCGGAGCCGTTCAGCGTGTGCACGAAGCGGTTGGTCTTGTCTTCCTTGCCGCGATAGCGCGCGTTCATGCGCCGCGCCTGGAAATCGCCACAGACGGAGCAGGACGAGATTTCGCGGTAGGTGTTCTGGCCCGGCAGCCAGACCTCGAGATCGTAGGTCTTGCGCGAGCCGAAGCCCATGTCGCCGGTGCAGAGCGTCAGCGTACGGAAATGCAGGCCGAGGCGCTTCAAGACTTCCTCGGCGCAAGCCGTCATGCGCTCGTGCTCGGCGATCGAGCTTTCGGCGTCGGTGATCGACACCAGCTCGCACTTCCAGAACTGATGCTGACGCAGCATGCCGCGGGTGTCGCGGCCGGCGGAACCCGCTTCCGAGCGGAAGGACGGTGTCAACGCGGTAAAGCGCAGCGGCAGCTTTTCCTGATCGAGGATCTGCTCGCGTACAAGATTGGTGAGCGTGACTTCGGCGGTGGGGATCAGCCAGCGGCCGTCCGTCGTGCGAAACATGTCCTCGGCGAACTTCGGCAGCTGCCCCACGCCGAAGACCGCCTCGTCGCGTACCATCAGCGGCGAACTCACTTCCGTGTAGCCGTGCTCGCTGGTGTGCAGGTCGATCATGAACTGGCCGAGTGCACGCTCGAGGCGGGCGAGCGGACCGGTCAGGACGGTGAAGCGCGAGCCGGAGAGCTTTGTCGCCGTTTCGAAATCCATGTAGCCGAGGGATTCGCCGATCTCGAAGTGCTCCTTCGGCGTATGGTTCCAGCGCGGCTTTTCGCCGGTGATACGCGTCACGACGTTATCATGCTCGTCCTTGCCGACGGGCACGTCGTCGTGCGGGATATTCGGGATGCGCGACAGCGCGTCGTTCAGTTCCTCGGAGAAGGTGCGGTCGTCTTCCTCGGCGGCGGGAAGCAGGACCTTCAGGTCGGCGACCTCAGCCTTCAGCTTCTCGGCGAGTTCGCTGTTTTTCTGCGCCATCGCCGCGCCGATCTCCTTGGAGGCGGCGTTGCGGCGGGACTGCATGTCCTGGACCTTCTGGACGGCCGAGCGGCGCTTTTCGTCGAGCGCGATCAGGCTTTCGGACAAAGGCTCCGCACCACGCTTGGCAAGTGCCGCATCGAGGGCTTCGGGATTCTCACGGATCCATTTGATATCGAGCATCGTCGTTCCAGGTCGTTGCAAAAGGGATGACCCGGCCAAAGCCTGACCGGGCCTCGACCGGAAATTCGGAAGCGCTCAAGGAGAGTTCGCGTCGAACGTCAGACGTTGTCCGTCTTGGCAACGTCCGTCGAACCGTCCGCCTCGTTGACCGCATCGCGAGCACGCTGGCGTTCCACGAGTCGTGCCGCCCAGATGGCAATCTCGTAGAGAATGATGGTCGGCAGCGCAAGGCCGATCTGGGACATCGGATCGGGCGGCGTCAGCACTGCGGCGACCACGAAGGCAAGCACGATCGCGAATTTGCGCTTCTCGCGCAGCCAGTTCGAGGTCAACAGGCCGACACGGGCGAGCAGCGTGGTGATGACGGGCAGCTGGAAGACAAGACCGAAGGAGAAGACCAGCGTCATGATGAGGCTGAGATATTCCGAGACCTTCGGCAGCAGCGAAATGGCGACATCGCCCTCGCCCGCCTTCTGCTGCATGGTCAGGAAGAACCACATGACCATCGGCGTGAAAAAGAAGTAGACCAGCGAGGCACCGAGCAGGAAGAGCACCGGCGAGGCGATCAGGAACGGCAGGAAGGCGGCGCGCTCGTTCTTGTAGAGACCGGGGGCGACGAACTTGTAGATCTGCGCGGCGATGATCGGAAACGCGATCACTAGGCCGCCGAACATGGCGACCTTGACCTGCGTAAAGAAGAATTCCTGCGGCGCGGTGTAGATCAGTTCCGCCTTGGACACATCCAGATGCGCCCACTCGACCGCCCGTTTGTATGGCAGGACCAGGGCGTTGAAGAGATGCTTGGCGAAGAAGAAGCAGACGATGAAAGCGACGAAGAAGGCGCCGATCGACCACATGAGCCGCGTACGCAGCTCCATCAGGTGCTCGATCAACGGCTGCGGCTTGTCTTCGATATCACCGCTCATGCTTCATCTTTCTTTTTCTTGGCAGCCGGCTTCTTCACGGCTGCAGTTTTGCTCGCGGCGGCAACAGGCTTAGCAGCTGGAGCGGCCTTAGTGGTCGCGGCCTTCGCCGTGGTAGTCTTGGCAGCAGCGGGCTTGGCAGCAGCGGTCTTGGCAGCGGCGCGCTTGGGCTTTTCGGCCGGCGTGACGGCGACGGCAGCGACTGCATCCGCCTTGTCTGCGGCCTTGACGCGCGGCTTGCGCGGTGCCTTCGGCTTTTCATCGCCCGGCAGAACCGCAGCAGCTGCCGGTTCCGGCGTCGGTGCGGCCATGACCGATGGTGCGGCGGCTGGTGCAACCTCGGGAGCCGGCATCAGGCCGAGCGGCGCTTCGGTCTTGTTGTCGACCACCGTCGCCTTCTGCAGATCGGCCTTGATCTCGTTGCCCATCTGGCGAAGCGGGTTCATGGCTTCGCGAAGAGAGTTCACCGGATTGAGCTTCTGCGCATCGCTCAGCGTCTGACGGACATCGTCCATATCCGCTTCACGCAGGGCTTCGTCGAACTGGGCACGGAATTCGCCGGCGACCTTGCGGGCGCGCTGCGTCATCTTGCCAAACGCACGAAGCATCGGCGGAAGATCCTTCGGACCAACCACCACGATCAAAACGACCGCGATGACAAGCAACTCGGTCCAGCCAATATCGAACATTCAAGGCTCCTGTACGGGAAACGCGGGGGCGGCGCTTGCCCGGACGTGATTACTTCGTTTCGTCGGCCTTGTGATCGACGGTCTTGCCGGTCGTGGCTTCCGGGGCGTCATCGTCGTTCATGCCCTTCTTGAAGCTCTTGATGCCCTTGGCAACGTCGCCCATGAGCTCAGGAATCTTACCGCGGCCGAACAACAGCAGGACGATCGCAAGAACGATCAGCCAGTGCCACATGCTAAAAGAACCCATTACGCTAACTCCTTGTTGTGATGTCTGTTGATGTAAGAATTTCCAACACCAAATCCAACATCAAAATTCCCCTTGGATTGTCGTTAATGTCACGGGATCGCCCTTGGTGACAAGTCATCCAGCCTTCGAAAAATTGTGATCAGCATTGTTTTCGTCATCGGTGGCGAAACAAAGACATAAACCGACTATTCTTCAGAGCCGCCGGAGGGGGCAAGAAGACCGAGCTCCTCCAGATCCAGCTGCGTGATCGGATCTTCATCCTCGGTCAGTTCGTCGTTCATCGTCGGCGACGGAATATTGAAATTGGCGGGGATGCGGCCAGACAGCAGGCCGGCGCCCTTCAGTTCCTCGATACCGGGCAGATCGCGCAGCTCCTCGAGGCCGAAATGATCGAGGAAATCTCGCGTGGTGCCGAGCGTGACGGGCCGCCCGGGCGTGCGGCGGCGACCGCGAAAACGCACCCAGCCTGCCTCCATCAACACGTCGAGCGTACCGCGCGACGTCTGCACGCCTCGGATATCCTCGATCTCGGCGCGCGTCACCGGCTGGTGATAGGCGATGATCGCCAGCACTTCGAGTGCAGCGCGCGACAGCTTCTTCACCTCGTTTTCATCGCGACGGATAACGAAGGAGAGGTCGGCGGCGGTGCGGAAGGCCCAAGAATCCTCTACCTGAACGAGGTTGACGCCGCGGTGGGCATATTGTTCCTTCAGGCGCAGCATGATAGCGCGCACGTCGAAGTCCCGCGGCAGGCGGTCGGCGATGAAGCTCTCGGACACGGGCTGCGCGGATGCGAAGACCAGCGCCTCGGCAATGCGCTCCGCTTCCGTCTCGACCGCCGCGTCGTTGCCGACATCCTCGGGGCCGATATCCTGCTCTTCCAGTTCCATCACGCCGGGCGCTCCTGTTCGACGACCTGCAGCGTCGCGTGGTTCGGTCCACGCCGCATATAGAGCGGCTGAAAGGCGCCGTCCTGGCGGATCTCGATCTTGCCCTCACGGACGAGTTCCAGCGATGCGGCAAAGGCGCTGGCCATCGCCGTCACCCGATCCTCGGGCGTTGTCATGTAGCGCAGAAGATGCTGCTCCAGCGCCGTCCAATCGGTGATCTCGCCGATCAGCCGCGTCAGCAGTTCGCGGGCGTCGGTCAGAGACCAGACGTTGCGCTTGGCGATCGTGACCTGCGTCACGGATTGCCTCTGTCGCAGCGTGGCATAGGCCGTCAGGAGATCGTAGAGGCTGGCGTCGTAGGCGGATTTCTGCCGGTCGGGAATGTGCTCCGGCGCGCCACGCGCCAGCACGTCGCGACCGAGCCGGTTGCGGTTGATGAGACCTTCCGCCGCGCCGCGCATCGCCTCCAGCCGCTTCAGGCGGAATGCGAGCGCTGCCGCCATCTCCTCGCCGGAGGGGCCGTCGTCCTTGACCTGCTGCGGAATGAGCAGCCGCGACTTCAGATAGGCCAGCCATGCCGCCATCACCAGATAGTCTGCCGCCAGCTCGATGCGGATGCGACGCGCGCTTTCGACGAACTGCAGATACTGTTCGGCCAGCGCCAGAACGGAGATCCGGGAGAGATCGACTTTCTGGTTGCGGGCGAGATAGAGCAGCAGGTCGAGCGGCCCTTCGAAGCCGGCAACGTCGATCAGCAGTGCGGGATCGCCGGTCGCGCGCTCGGCGGCATTCTCCTGCCACAGCTTGTCCATCGGCGTAGACGCCGACGTCGACCTTTCCATCCCCTTTACACTGCTCACCCTGCTCTCTTCCTTTCGCGATCAGACCGTCGCGAACATCGCGTCGAATTCCGACCGTACGGCGGCCTCGTCGGCTGCGTCCGCCTTCGGGAAACCTTCGACGACGCGCACCGCGCGCTCCAGCGACTTGCCCTGCAGCGCCGGCACATTGGCCACCACCTGCTGCATCTCGTCCATATGCCCGTTGCAATGCAACACGATATCGCAGCCGCCTGCAATGATATTCGCCGCTCGCTCGCCGATCGTCCCCACCAGAGCATTCATCGATGTATCATCCGACAGCAACAGGCCGCCGAAGCCGATCTCATCGCGGATGACGCCGTCTATCACCTTGCGCGAGGTGGTCGCCGGATTGTCGGGGTCGATCGCGGTGAAGACGAGGTGGCAGGTCATCGCCATCAGTTCGTCCTTCATCGCCACGAAGGGCGGGAAGTCGTGGGCTTCGAGCTCCTGGCGCGACACAGTCACGACGGGAAGCTCGTGATGGGAATCGGCAAAGCCGCGGCCATGTCCCGGCATGTGCTTCATGACCGGCAGAAGGCCGCCGGCCTTCAGACCTTCGGCGGCCGCCATGCCCATCTCGGTGACGGTCACGGGATCGCCGCCATAGGCACGATTGCCGATGACGTTGCTGCTGCCCTCGACGGGAACGTCGAGCACGGGCAGGCAATCCACATTGATGCCGAGGCCGGAGAGATCGAAGGCATGCAGCCGCGACATCAGCCAGGCGGCGCGCCTGCCCTTTTCCTTGTCCTGGCGATAGAGATCGCCGAGCTGCTGGCCGGAGGGATAGTGCTGAAAGATCGGCGGGCGGATACGCTGGACGCGGCCACCTTCCTGGTCGATCAGCACGGGCGCATGCCAGCCGACGCTCTCGCGCATCTCCGCGACGAGATCGGTTATCTGCGCGGGCTCGGAGATGTTGCGCCCGAAGAGAATGAAGCCCCAGGGGCGCTCGGCCCTGTAGAAGGCCTTTTCTTCGGCAGTGAGGGAAAGGCCGCTACAGCCCAGGATCATCGCTTTTGATTCGGTCATATACGAATCATAGAGGCGCTTTGCGGAAATGCGAGTGAGGTCAACCGCCATTCACAAAAAAGGAGCGGCGGGACCAAGCCCGCCGCTCCTCAATCAATCTGGTCGAAGCTTACTTCGAGATCAGGCAGGAGCCGCCAGCGCTGCGGAACTTTTCGCAAAGAGCCGCGGCTTCGTCCTTCGAACCGGCCGGGATGCGAACGCGGTAGAAAGTGCCCTTGCCGGCGATATCAGCCTTGCGGATCTCGTAGGCCCGGCCGCCAAGCACGCCGGCGAACTTCTTCGACAGGCTTGCGTAGGACTTCTTCGCTTCCTCTTCGGAGGGCAGCGAGGCGATCTGCACGCCGTAGCTTCCGGCGGCGGCCGTGGTCGGCTGCGGCTGGGCTGCGGCCTGCGGAGCCGATGCGACTTCCGTCGGCTTGGCAGCCGCCGCTGCGGCCGGAGCGGCTTCGGCGGGCTTGGCCTGCTGGCTCAGCGGACGTGCACCCGGAACCGGGGCGGTGTCGCTGACAGTCGAGCTCTGGACGTTGCGGACCGGCGGATCGACATCGGCAGGCGTCGCGGCGGCGGCCTTGGCGAGAACGTTCTCGGACGGAGCCTGCGCCGCATTCGGAGCGGTCTTTTCGACGGGGGTCGAGCGGATATCTGCGGAAGCAACCTGGCTGGCGGCCGGGAAGCTGGCGGCGGAGCCGTTCGGCGTGATCTTCTGGGTCTGGACGGTCTTCGTCGCCGGCATGTCGGCCTGAGCAGGCGCAACGTCGTCGCGGGCGACCAGCGTGCCGTCAGGCTTGACGATCATCGTGCGGACCTTGCGGGCGGAGACCGCCGGCTTGTTCGCATCGTCGCCATCATCAGCCGCATCGGCCGTATCCTGGGTCGGAAGCAGACGCGGGTCCTCGGTATCGCCGACCGGTGTTGCCATCGACGGCATCGCCATGTCGTTGTCCTCGGGCATGGTTTCCGGCGTCAGCGTGCGCTGGACGACGTCAACGGGCTGCTCGTCGCTCGATACAAGCGCCTTCTGCTTCGGCGCAGCGCTTGCCGCACCGCCGACACTGTCATAGACGGCCTTGTCCTGGTTCGGAACGGTCTTGCCGCCCGGGTTCTCGGGCACGACCTTGACCGGATCCTTTTCGGCCACGATCACGCGCGGCTCGCCGGACGAAATGCCGAGGCCGCCGTCGCGCGCCAGGAAGGAATAGCCGGCATAGGCAACGCCGCCGAAGACGACGATCATGGCGGCAGCAGCCAGCATCCGCTTCATCGAGCGGGCGCGGCTCATGTCCTCAGCGTCGCTCGCGGACTGGATCTGCACCTGCGAGACGCTTTCGCTGCGGGGCTGGACCGGCTCGTTGACGCTGCGGCGGAAATCTTCCTCCAGCGCGCGTTCGAACTCGTCGAAGCTCTGCGACTGCGGCTGCTTCGGCGCGGGCGCCATCGAGGCGACGGTAACAGGCGCGCGGGCACGCCATTCGTCAGCGGCAGGCTTGACCGCGGCAGCGGCGACGACCGGCTTGGTCGGCGTGAGAAGGTTGGCGATCTCGGCATCGACGTCGAAATCGAAATCGGAGGTCGGCGCATGGACGACCGGCTGCTCTACCGGCGGCAGAACAGGAACATGCATGTCCTCGACGGTCTCGGGATGATACTCGGCGTCCGAGATCATCGACGGATCGAAAGGCAGCTCGTCGCCGGCATCCGAGGCGAAAGCGGAAGCGGGAGCAACAGGCGCCTTCGGCTGCGGCTGGTAGGCCGGCGCTGCCGAGAACTGCGTCTGCACGGGCTGCTGGTAGACGGGAGCGGCGGCAACGACCGGCGCGGGGCGCGGTGCCGGCTCGGGCCGGTAGCTGGCGACCGGTGCGACCGGCTGCGGTGCCGGAACAGGCGTTTCGACGGCCTGAACCTTCACGGGTTCGGCGAAATCGAGATCGGCAAGCTCGAGCTCGATGCCTTCGAGATCGAGTTCGAAGTCGTGGCCCGCGAAGGGATCTTCGGCTTCCGGCTCGACCTTGGCGGCAACGGGTGCCGCGACAGGAGGCTGGTATGGCGCAGGCGTCGGAGCAGCGGCAATTGGTGCGTCTGCAACCGGCGCGGCCGCGATCTCGCGAACAAGCTCGGGCGACAAGACGGGCTCGGCCTTCGGAGCGGAGTGGCGATCCGGGACCGGATACTGTGAGACGTCGGCGAGCAGATCGTCGAGATCGAAAGCCATGTCGTCGAGATCGGCGGGCGCTGCTTCTGTCAATGCGGCATCCGCCAGGACTTCGCCATCCTTTGCGGCGGCAGCCAGATCGAAGGCGCTGTGATCAACGAATGCTTCAGCAACTGGCGCATCGTCGAATACGAAAGGCTCCGCCTCGACCAGAGGATCTTCCTGCGAAACCGGCTCTTCGTGGCGGTCGATCTCGGCCGGGAAGCCGGCTGCGACTGGCGCTTCGTACACCGGCGCTTCAGGCGCGAAATTCACAGGCTCGGGTGCCGCGACCGGCTGCGGGGCGGCGGCAACCACCGGAGCGGGCTCAACCGCAGGCGATACCGGAGCCTGGCGGCCAGCAGGATGGAAGTTGGCGAGCGGCAGCCGGATGCTGGCGGCAGACCACTGCGGCGCCTTGGCAGGCTGGACGGGAGCGACCGGAGCCGGCGTGGCGCCGATCGACTGCTCGAGTTCCTCGATGAGATCGCGTGCACCACCGGAGACAGGCTCGGCGGCGCGGCTGACGCCGGATGTCCAATCGGCAGAAGCCAGCAGGTGATGTGTACCAGACTGGGGCGCGATCGCAGCGGCAAGCGCCTCTTCGGAAGCGAAATCCGCTTCCGGCGCGACCTGAACCTCAGGCGCGGCCTCGTAGGACTGCTCGTAGGCGGCCTGGGGCGCAGAAGCGGCTTCGTAAGCCGGCTCTTCATAGGCGATGGGCTGCTCGAATTCCGGCTCGGCCGGATGCGAATACGAGGCGGCCTGCTGCGGCGCGTCATACTGCTCGAACTCGCGCAGGAGTTCATCTTCGAGATTGAAAGCTGGCTCCGGCGGCTGCACGTCAGCCACCGTGTTTGCCGCTACGCGCGGTTCGAATCCGACGATCCGAGCGAGCTCGGCCAATGGATCATCGTCAGCAAAGAGGTCCGTATTCTTACGCGTGTCATACGCCCGCTGTTTGTCTGCCATACTCATCCACTCGCACTTGCAAAGGTTCATGCCAGAGCATTGTGGGTAAATGGTGACGCTATCGCATCTCGTCCGGCGCTGCGGTGCCTGCGATAGCAAGTCCCGCCTTCAAAACCGACGCAACGGCGTACACCAGCCCTAGTCTGGCTATACTCGATTCTCGGTTCTTATCGTTAATAAATCGTAAGTCGATTTGTTCTTTGCCTTTGCTCCAATGAGCATGGAAAGAACTGGCGAGATCGTAGAGGTAAAATACGATGCGATGCGGCTCCTGCGACTGGGCCGCAGACTCGACCAGCCTCGGAAACTCGGCAGCCTTCGCAACCAGTTGTAATTCCGCGGGATCCGAGATTTCAGCGACCGCTTTCGCGAGCACTTCCGGCGACACGTCGAGGTCGGGAAACGCCTCCTTTGCCTGCCGGAAAACCGACATGCAACGGGCATGCGCATACTGCACGTAGAAGACCGGATTATCCTTCGATTGTTCCGTTACTTTGGCGAAATCGAAGTCCAACGGCTCGGAGCTCTTCCGGTACAGCATCATGAAACGAACCGAATCGCGGCCGACTTCATCGACCACGTCACGCAGCGTCACGAAGTTGCCGGAACGCTTCGACATCTTGACCGGCTCGCCATCGCGGAACAGCTTGACGAGCTGGCAGAGCAGCACGGTGAGCTTGGCCTTGCCTTCCGACACGCCGCGCGCAACCGCCTCCAGGCGCTTGACGTAGCCGCCATGGTCGGCGCCGAGCACATAGATCATCTCGCTGAAGCCGCGATCATACTTGTTCTTGAAGTAAGCAACGTCGGCCGCGAAGTAAGTATAGGAACCGTCAGACTTGATCAGCGGACGATCCATATCGTCGCCGACCTCGGTCGAGCGGAACAGCGTCTGCTCACGGTCTTCCCAATCCTCGGGGAGCTGGCCCTTCGGCGGCGGCAGCGTGCCCTTGTAGACGTGACCCTTGAAGGTCAGGTCATTGATCGCGGTGCGGATGGCGGCGGCACCATTGGCGTGCAGCGTCCGCTCCGAGAAGAACACGTCGTGATGGACGTTGAGCGCTTCCAGATCATCGCGGATCATCGCCATCATCGCGTCAATAGTGCGATCCTTGACGATCGGCATCCACTCTTCTTCCGGCATGTTGTGCAGCCGCACGCCGTAGTCACTTGCCAGTGACTGGCCGACCGGCACGAGATAATCGCCCGGATAGAGACCTGCCGGGATTTCGCCGATGTTCTCGCCGAGCGCCTCGCGGTAGCGCAGGAACACCGAGCGCGCGAGCACGTCGATCTGCGAGCCAGCATCGTTGATGTAGTATTCCTTGACGACGTCGAAGCCGGCGAAGGACAGGAGGTTGGCCAGCGCGTCGCCGACGACGGCGCCGCGGCAATGGCCGACATGCATCGGGCCGGTCGGATTGGCCGAGACGTATTCGACGTTGACTTTCTTGCCGACGCCGAGCGTCGAGCGGCCGTAATCCGTGCCGGCCGCAATCATCGAGGCGAGCAGGCGCTGCCAGTAGCCGACGGAGAGCTTGAGGTTGATGAAGCCGGGACCGGCGACCGAGACTTCGGCGACGTCGGCGTCTTCCTTGAGCTTGGCAGCGATAACATCGGCCAATGCCCGGGGATTGCTGCCGAGCGGCTTGGACAGCACCATGGCCGCGTTGGTCGCCACGTCGCCATGGCTCGGGTCGCGCGGGGGCTCGATCGTGATGCGACCGAAATCCAGCTCGGATCGCTTTTCCTTAACCAGATCGATCTGTTCAAGGGCGGTTTTAATCCTGGCTTCGAAATCGGTAAAAAGGTTCATCGCAATCTTCCATGCATAGGCTGTGCCAAAAGGCGTTTGCGCGGGCCACGCCCGAGCGACCGCTGCCTATCGCAAATCCGGAGTATGGTCAAACAATCGCCTGTGGGCGCTCACGGCATAGGTATCGGTCATCCCGGCCAGATAATCGCCGACATGGCGCGCCCTCGCCGCTTCGGCAAGGCCGGCGATGTGGTCGACCCAATAATGGCTCTGCATCTCCTTGGGGTTGGCCATGTACGCGCCGAAGAGGTCGGTGACGATCTGCGCCGCGCCGGCGCGGATGCGCATGATATCGGGATGCCGGTAGATGCGCTTGAAGAGCATCGCCTTGATCTGCCGATCCGTCTCGGCCATCTCCGGCGAGAAGGTGGCGATCACATGATCGGCCTGCCTGATATCGTCGGCGCTTTGCGGCTTCAGCGCCTCTAGGCGCTGCTGCGAGACGGAAATGACGTCCTCGACCATGCGGGTGATCTGGCGGCGCATGATTTCATGGGTGAAGCGGCTGGCCTCGAGATTGGGATAACGCTCCCTCACCTCCGCCATCAATCCGGCGAGGAATGGGATTTCCTCCAGCATGTCGAAGGTGAGATAGCCCGAGCGCAGGCCATCGTCGATATCGTGGGTGTTGTAGGCGATATCGTCGGCGATCGCAGCCGCCTGGGCTTCGAGGCTGGCAAAGGTGTCGAGTTCGAGGTCGTGAATTTCGCAATAGTCGAGGATCGGCTGCGGAACCGGGCCGCGCGTGCCGGTACCGTCCTTGGAAAGCAGCGGTCCGTTGTGCTTGACCAGACCTTCGAGGCTCTCCCAGGTCAGGTTGATGCCGTCGAAATCGGCGTAGCGGCGCTCCAGCTTGGTCACGATGCGCAAGGACTGGGCATTGTGATCGAAGCCGCCATAAGGCAACAGCACCTCGTGCAGCGCATCCTCGCCGGTATGGCCGAAGGGCGTATGGCCGAAATCATGGACGAGCGCCACACCCTCGGCCAGATCCTCGTCGAGCTTCAGGGCGCGCGCCAGAGCACGGGCGACCTGCGCCACCTCGATCGTATGCGTCAGGCGCGTGCGGTAGTGATCGCCATCCTGGGCGATGAAGACCTGGGTCTTGTGCTTCAGCCGGCGAAAGGCCGTGGTGTGAACGATCCTGTCGCGGTCGCGCTGGAAGTCGGAGCGCGTCGGGCTGGCGCCTTCGGGATAGAGCCTACCGCGAGAGGTCCACGGGTCGGCCGCGTATACCGCCCTGTCGCTGTTTCCGAAGCCCAATGCATGCCTGTCGATCGTCATTCTTCACCGTCATCCGATATCTTGCGGCCGCAGCCCATTGACGCCGCTGTTCGCTCTTCATACCTATAGCTTCAATAAACGGCAAAAATACTCGATACGAGTTGTTTTGCGCGGAGCATGCGTCCTTGGGGCGTTTTGCGTAAATTCTTTTAAACCAGTCGCTTGCATCATGCGGCTGAATTCAATTCTCTCCGGATCTTGACCCCGGCAGGAGGAAACATGACTGAGACGAGTGTAACCCTTTCTGATGCGGCGGCAAAACGAATCGCCGCGATCGTCGGCGCGGACAGCGGCAAGAGCGCGCTGCGCGTATCCGTCGAGGGCGGCGGCTGCTCCGGGTTCTCCTACAAGTTCGACCTGACCGACGCGACGCTCGATGACGACGTCGTGGTCGAGAAGAACGACGCCAAGGTGCTGATCGACAGCGTCTCGCTGGTCTATATGGCCGGCTCCGAGATCGACTTCGTCGACAACCTGCTCGGCCAGTCCTTTCAGATCCGCAATCCGAACGCGGTTGCGAGCTGCGGCTGCGGCACGAGCTTCTCGATCTGATTCCAGATCGGCTTTCAAACAGGGCTATCCACACCGAACCGGCCGAAGATCGTCTTCCGGC
Source organism: Hyphomicrobiales bacterium (assembly GCA_900471485.1). Taxonomy (GTDB): domain Bacteria; phylum Pseudomonadota; class Alphaproteobacteria; order Rhizobiales; family Rhizobiaceae; genus Rhizobium. The sequence goes on along the minus strand of UCEU01000007.1, from coordinate 177,146 downwards.
CGGTTTATCGTCTTGTCCGCAATCGAAAGAGCGCGATAAAAGAGGCCGGTGAACCGGAACAGGATCAGGCCATGAAGATTGCGACTTGGAACATCAACGGCGTCAAGGCGCGTATCGACAACCTGACGCAGTGGCTTACCGACTCGCAGCCCGACATTGCCTGCCTGCAGGAAATCAAGACCGTCGACGAGGGCTTTCCGAGGCTCGAGATCGAGGCGCTCGGCTATCATGTCGAGACGCACGGCCAGAAGGGCTTCAACGGCGTTGCGATCCTGTCGAAGACAAAGCCCGACGAGGTGAACCGAGGCCTGCCGGGCGATCCGCTGGACGAGCAGGCGCGTTTTCTCGAAGCCGTCTTCTCGCTGCCGGGAAACCGTGTCGCCCGGGTCTGCTGCCTCTACCTGCCGAACGGCAATCCGGTCGAGACCGAGAAATACACCTACAAGCTGGCGTGGATGGAGCGGCTGCGGACATTCGCCGCCGAGCGGCTCGCATACGAAGAGATCCTGATTCTCGCCGGCGACTACAACGTCATTCCCGAGCCGCACGACTGCTTCGATCCGAAGGTGTGGGAGAACGACGCGCTGTTCCTGCCGCAGACCCGGGAAGCCTTCCGCAAACTCGAAAGCCTGGGATTGACGGACGCGGTCAGGGCGACCAGCGACGGCGTTCCGCTCTATACGTTCTGGGATTACCAGGCCGGCGCATGGCCGAAGAACAACGGCATCCGCATCGACCACCTGATGCTTTCGCCGGAAGCCGTCGACCGCATGACATCGACGGCGATCGAAAAGCACGTCCGCGCCTGGGAAAAGCCGTCCGACCACGTACCTGTCGTGGCGTACTTCGACTTCGCCGCCTGAGGAGCTCTGCATTGACCAGATGCCGGACCGACTAATTTACGGTCCGTCCGTGAGATATCTTCCATCCAGCGTAATCGAACCTCAGCGAGGCTGCCTGGACGATCGAGGTCGTTTCCTCATCCCATTCATCGAATGCCAAACCTGGAAGAAGGTTCACTTCGTTGCTCATGCCGAGCATGGTCACCAGAGCGTCTCGAATCGCCCTTCGGCAATCGTCCTGAAGATCGCAAAGTACATCGACGAGATAGCGGCCCAAATCAGGATCGTCGAAGTCTCTGAAATACTCTGGAGCAAGACTGATGGCTGCAAACCGACGCACGCCTTCGTCAGTCTTCATGCGCATCCAATTGCGCAGCAAGGGCCGATAATTCTCCGTAAGCCGAAGGTAGCGGCATAGAACCTTCAGCGAATCTTCGACGTAGCGACTGTTGCGCTCCCCATGCAGATACCGCTCCAGGATAGGCGCGTCCTTCTCGCTTCCACAAAGCCAACAATCCAGATGGCTGCGACTAGGCTTCCCTCGCGGCTCTGGAGCGCTTTACGAGCAAACTCCAGCTCAGCAGGTGACACAGTCCCCTGCTTCAGATTCTTGGCTCGGAGGACGATTTCGTCCAGGTCAAAAGACTTCTGGTCAGTTGGGGACATTGCCGATCCGGTAACGCTGCTATGTTGCTACCAATGATGGTTTGTCGCGCGCTAGCCGTCAACAACCCTAGTCAGCGCCGGTTACGGATATCTTCTGAGAGAGGGCGACCGCGGAGCGGCGGTCGCTTTCGGTGGCGACGGAGAACGCCTGTTCCTGCAGCGATTCCATCCAGGTGCAATCCTTGGGCTTGCAGCGGTCGAGCGCGGCCGTCATCAGGGCGAGGCCATTGGCGGTCTGGCCTTCCTGGAAGAGGATATTGCCGAAGACCGACATGGCGCCCGGGTGGCCGGCCTTGCGGGCCTGGTTCAGCCACTTCTTGGCCTGCTGATTACTGGCCCGGCCGCCCTCGCCCGCCAGCATCATCTGCGCCAGCTGGAACTGCGCCTCAGGAACGCCGAAGGTGGATGCGACCTGAAAATAGAGCTGACGCGCCTGGCTGAGATCGGCCTTAACAGGCGTGCCCGAGATGCCGTTCTTGTAATAGCTCGCCAGCGCCAGAAGCGCGTTGACGAAGAAGCCGGTATCCTCGGAGCCGGGCTCGACGCCCTGCTGGGCGATCTCGCTGTAGATCTTGAAGGCTTCGAAATCGTTCTGCGCGACGCCGTCGCCATCGGCATACATGTTGGCAAGCGCCCAACGAGAGCCGGTGTGGCCCTTCTCGGCTGCGTATTTATAAGCCTCGACGGCCTCTTCCTTCTGGCCGTTCTTGTAGGCCTTGAAGCCGAACTTGAAGAGATCGAAGGGACCGGATTCCTTGCTGACGCCGGACTGGATGTCGAAGGCGGCGGCCGGGCAGGCAATGGCCGCGCAGCACGCGACGGATAGGCCCGCCAGCATCAATCTCAAAGGTCTGAACTCGAACGTCAGCATTGCACCCGGCTTCTTTCGCTTCCATCCGCCGCGACCGACCGGGACGCAATGTCCATCGATCCACTGCGGAGGTATCTCCTCCCGGCGAGCGATCCCGCGGTGAGCTCGATGGCTCCCTTGCCCGCGTCGCATCCAGCCCGCTCTCCAACGAGAGCCTGAATTTCAACCGCACCGCGCTTCGTCGCCCGCCATGCGGCGCGACAGTTTTGCGGCGTCTTGCGTCTCAAGCCGGCGGCTGCGCCAAGCGCCTTTCCGCCTTCGAGACATAGGTAATCACCAATTGTGACCAAACCTGTGTCAACGTTACCGGAACGCTCTTCCGGCGCTGCCGAACGGCTTGAACCTGTGAGGAAACGGAGATCAGAAAGTGCAACGTCGGAGCGAATTTTTCCGGCCGAAAAGCCCTGCAGCAAAAGCGAAACGTCGATCACGGCAGCCTTTTCGCCGTACCCTTCGTCCACCTTATCTGCACCAAACAAAAATCGAACCATCGAACTCTTTACGCGCACCCTGAGCCTGTCATTCCCTCGCCCGACTTTATCGCTGCGCCTAGTTTGTGGCGGGAAATGGACAAATTGTCCCTGAGATCATCTTACGCAAATGCTGGAGAAAAACTGTTGCTGAATCGTCACAAAGGAAGATGGCGAAACGGCATGATTAACGCCGGCCAGATACAGAAAAGCCCGGCGGTTTGCCGGGCTTTGATCTCAGATGATCTTGAAGGATCAGAACTTGACCTTGATGCTGGTGGAGAGAGCCGCCACGAGATCATTGCCGAAGGTGTACGTGGCGTCGTCACCGTAGGTTACGCCATCGCGTGTGAACGTTCCAGACTCGCCGCTCGTCAGAACGCCAATCGCGCCGGCAAGTCGCCACTCGACATTTTCGGTCGGATTGTAGGCTGCGCCCACACCGACCGTCCAGCTATCAGTCTGTGTGCCATATCCATCGCTCGTGCCACGATCCCAGGTCAGGCTGACCGCGCCGGTCCACTTGTCGGTGAACTTGTGCCCGATGCCGCCGGTCACCGTCCAGCCGTCCCGGTAAGCGAGGTCGAGTGAGGTTATTTCCACACCTCCCGCATTGCTAAACGGTACCGACTGCAGAACGCTCCAGTTGGTCCACTTGACCGAACCAAACGCGAGCCAATCCGGCGCAATGCCGCTCTGCAATTTAAGCTCGAGGGAATCAGGCGCTTCCGCCGATCCGGTAACCGGTATGATGGTACCGCCGACATTGGTGAGGTTCACCGTTCCCGTTAGGTCATCATACTTCACCTTACTGTTGTAGACCAAGCTAGCACGCAACGCGTACTCCGGAATTTCATAGGCAACGCCAACGCGCCAACCCCACGACCGATCACTCATATCGAGCCGGCCCGTTCCATTCGGAACGAATGTCGTGAGAAGCTTTTCCTGGAAGCCTTCGATCTCCTGATAGAATGCGCCGCCGATCAACCGCATTTGACCTTGGCCGACGTCAAACTTGTACGAACAGGTTGCACCGTAGTTGTGGCTCGTGATCTTCGTTTCGACGTTGCTGTTGGCGCCGGCCCAGTTCTGGCCCGGATTCGTATGAGCGCCGAACGGCTCGGAATAATCGACCAAGCAATCGACATCACCCATGCCGCCCTTAAAGCCGGCATAAGGGATTACATAATTCTCCGTGTCGTCAGCGTGATCTGGACGCGAACTCAGGTCACCCCGGCTTCCCGTATTGTCCTTTACGTTCTTCAACTCGCGCTGCGGCATGACGTAAATCAAGGCCGACTGAGCCGAGAAACGCGACTGATCGAACAGCAGATCGATATTGTAACCGCCACGCTCAAGACCGCCCGCGAAGGACGACTGGGCCATGGTCGAAACTAGGACGAGCGACAAAATGCCCGCCGATGCCTTACGAGATGCCAAGGTGTCTCCCCCACTGCGGCAATTGCGATGGCGAGACTGTGACGACCAGAAGTTAAAATGGCAACTTCGTGAACCCATGCGATTGAAATGTGAGCTAACGGATGATTTACGTAAGCGATTGACGAGCACGTCAATATTTCCCCATTTTAGAAAATAATTTCAGAATTCGCCTGATTTTCAAGTTTCAAGGGGAATCATTTCCAACCTAGGCGACATATGTAACAATCGCACAACAGTCCGATCTTTCGCGAAAAGCTCGGGGGAAAGCTGGCAAATCGCCGATATCGTCGCAAAATCAGCGTGTTTTGGAGCCGTTTCGCTCAAGCGGATACATGAAGGCGCCCGATTCGACATCGGGCGCCTTGGAAAATCATACTCCTAGAAGTTGATTTCAGATCGCTTCCGCTACACGTGCAAGGGCAGTGCGCAGGCTGGCGATCTGGCCTTGCAGCTCTTCAAGGCGATCACGTTCGGCGGCCACGACGTCTGGATTGGCGTTGGCGACGAACTTCTCGTTCGACAGTTTGCCATTGATGCGGGCCATTTCAGCCTCGGCCTTGTCGATCGCCTTTTCGAGCCGCGCCTTCTCCGCGCCGAGATCGATCAGCGAACCGAGCGGCAGGCAGACGGTGGCTTCGGCCACCACGATCTGGGCAGCACCCTTCGGCGCTTCGTCCGTCTGCGAGATGCTGTCGACACGGGCAAGGCGCTTGATCGCCGCATCGTGGCGCGACAGGCGTTCGCGGGTCAGGCTGTTGGCGCCGACCACGACCAGCGGCGCGATGGCCGATGGCGGGACGTTCATCTCGGCGCGAACCGAGCGGATGCCCGAGACCAGATCGATCAGCCAGTTGATCTCGTCGGCGGCCGCATCATCGGCATAGGACGGCGCCGGCCAATCGGCGTGGCAGATCAGGTGATCGCGCTCGACGCCCTCGCCGGCCGTATGCGCCCAGAGCTCTTCCGTCATGAACGGCATGAAGGGGTGCAGCAGCTTGTAGATCTCTTCGAGAATATAAGCCGTGCAGGCCTGCGCCTCCTTCTTGGCGCCCTCGTCCGTGCCGCTGAAGACGGGCTTCAGCAGTTCGAGATACCAGTCGCAAACCTGGTTCCAGACGAAGCGATAAAGCGCACCGGCGGCGTCATTGAAGCGATAGGCTTCGAGAGCTTCCGTAACGTCACGTTCCGCGCGAGCGAGTTCCGTCAGGATCCAGCGGTTGATCGTCAGGCCGGCGGCCTCGGGTACAAAATGCGGATCGCTCTTGACGCCGTTCATCTCGGCGAAGCGCGTGGCGTTCCACAGCTTGGTGCCGAAGTTACGGTAGCCGGCGATGCGGGCCGGATCGAGCTTCACGTCGCGGCCCTGGGCCGCCATGATCGCCAGCGTGAAGCGCAGTGCGTCGGCGCCGTATTCGTCGATAAGCTCCAGCGGGTCGATGACATTGCCCTTGGACTTCGACATCTTCTGGCCGTTCTTGTCGCGAACCAGAGCGTGGATATAGACCGTGTGGAACGGCTCGACGGGAACGCCGTCCTCGTCCTTCATGAAGTGCAGGCCCATCTGCATCATGCGAACGACCCAGAACGGAATGATATCGAAGCCGGTGACCAGCACGTTGGTCGGGTAGTAGCGATCGAGCTCGGGCGTCTTTTCCGGCCAGCCGAGCGTCGAGAACGGCCAGAGAGCCGACGAGAACCAGGTGTCCAACACGTCTTCGTCGCGCGTCAGGATTTCTCCGGGCTGGAAGTTTTCGAGCTTCTCCTCGACCCAGGCCTTCCACGGTCCTTCATGAGCGATGTAGTGCTGGATGGCAGCCTGCAGCGCCTCTTCCTCGGTCTTCTCGACGAAGACCTGGCCATCGGGACCATACCAGGCGGGGATCTGGTGACCCCACCAGAGCTGGCGCGAGATGCACCACGGCTGGATGTTCTCCATCCACTGGAAATAGGTGTTCTCCCAGTTCTTCGGCACGAAATTGGTGCGGCCTTCACGAACCGATTCGATCGCCGGTTTCGCCAGCGTCTTGTTGTCGACCCACCACTGGTCGGTCAGGCGCGGCTCGATCGGGACGCCGCCGCGGTCGCCATGCGGGACGACGTGCTTGTGCGGCTCGATCTTGTCGAGCAGGCCGGCCTCCTCGAAGATTTCGACGATGATCTTGCGGGCGGCGAAACGGTCCTGGCCCTCCAGGCGGTCCCAGGCGCCGTGCAGTGCCGCCGGATGATCGAGACCTTCGAGGAAGTCCTCGTTTTCCTTGATGGAGATCGAGGCATCGATGTTCATGACGTTGATGGCGCGCAGACCGGCGCGCTTTCCGACCTCGAAGTCGTTGAAGTCGTGGGCGGGCGTGATCTTGACGGCGCCGGTGCCGGCGGTCGGATCGGCATAATCATCGGCGACAATTGGGATCTTGCGGCCAACAATCGGCAGGATGACATGCTTGCCGACGATCGACTTGTAGCGCTCGTCCTCAGGGTTTACCGCGATGCCGGTATCGCCGAGCATCGTCTCCGGACGGGTCGTTGCGACAACGATGTAGTCGCGGGTCTCGAACTCGGTCGGTTTGCCTTCCTCGTCGAAAGCGACGGGATACTGGTAGGTGACGCCCTCTTCCAGCGGATAGCGGAAGTGCCAGAGGTTGCCCTTCATCTCGATCTGCTCGACTTCCATGTCGGAAATCGCGGTCAAGAGCTTCGGGTCCCAGTTGACCAGACGCTTGTCCTTGTAGATCAGGCCTTCCTTGTAGAGGCTGACGAAGACTTCGAGAACCGCTTCGGACAGCCCCTCGTCCATGGTGAAGCGCTCGCGCGACCAATCACAGGAGGCGCCGAGGCGCTTCAACTGGTTGAAGATCAGACCGCCCGACTCGTTCTTCCATTCCCAGACCTTCTCGATGAAGGCTTCTCGGCCCATGTCGCGACGACCGGGCAGCTGCTGTTCCATCAGCTTGCGCTCGACGACCATCTGCGTGGCGATGCCGGCATGGTCCATGCCCGGCTGCCACAAGACATCCTTGCCGCGCATGCGCTCGAAGCGGACGAGCACGTCCTGCAGCGTGTTGTTCAGCGCATGGCCCATGTGCAGCGAACCGGTCACGTTGGGCGGCGGGATGACGATGGTGAAGGTCTCGGCGCCCGGCTTGGCGTTGGCGCCGGCACGGAAGGCGTCCGCCTCGTCCCATTTCGCAGCGATTTTCGGTTCGACGGCTGTGGAATCGTAGGTCTTTTCGAGCATTTTGGAACCGGATCTGGAGGTTTTCTGGATGCGGGTTGTAAATAGGATGGCCGCGGGCAAGTCAATAAAAAAGCCGCCCCGGAGACCGGAGCGGCTCTTTGGACAAGGCGTGTGCGATCAGCGGCGCGGGCCGCGCGCCACACGTTCGATTTCCTCGCGCACCAGACGCTCGACAAGCGTCGGCAGATTGTCGTCCAGCCAGTCACGCAGCATCGGACGCAGCATGTCCTCCGCGATCTCGTCCAGCGAACGACGCTCGGCGCCATCGATGGCGGCTGCGAGCTCTTCGAACGAGCGGGCGATCTGCAGACCGGCATCCTGGGAGAGCAGCGCCTGCTGCGTGTCTTCGACGATCTCGGGCATCATGCGCTCGGTGAAGGCCTCGATCATAGCCGGTGCTGGTGCCGGAGCATCGACGGGAGCGTAGGCGATCGGCTGCTCGGCCTCGGTTTCAGCAATGCGCGGCTCTTCCACCGGGGCGCGCGACACAGCGACAGTCTCGACGGGAGCCTGCTCCTGGACGGCTGTCGGCGCGAGTTCGCTCTCGACCGACTGCGGAACGACGGCAACAGGAGGTGCGGCTTGCATGATTGGCGCCGGTGCTTCGGACGCACGCATCTCGGGCTGGCGGAAGGCTGCAGGAACCTCACGCTGCGGCGGCACGGCGTTGCGCTCGGAAGCGGCGCGAACGCGGGCGGCAACGTCGGCGAGCGACATGGCCCGGCCCGACGCGTCGGGTTCCGGCGCGGAGCCGGCGGAGTTGGCAGCTATGAAACGGGGATCGGGCTGGGCCGTGGTCTCGGGGAACTCCACGCCGGCATAGGCCTCGTCGACGGTCAGGTGAATGTTCGAGTCGCGCTCGTCCTCATCGGAGCCATAGACGGGCGGCAGCGAAGCGGAAATCGCCCTGCCCGCACCCGGCTCGTTGCTCTCGATAATCTGGCGGATGGACGCCAGAATTTCTTCCATGGACGGTTCACGCGCTACGCTTGGCTGAGCCATATTTATCCCCGTTAGTCTAGACAACGATCGGACTACGTAGATGTGGGCATCCGAATCACCCTCACTGTAGAATAGCCGAACGGGGAAAAAAATCATCGCGAATCAAATGAATGCCGCCATGCACAATTTTCTGAGGCGCGAAAGCTACCAGTCAATTCCGGTTGAAAACGAAAACGGGCGCCCGAGGCGCCCGTCTCCAGAAACAATCCACCGATAGGCTCAGAATACGAATTCGCGAGCCTTGGCGAAGCCGGCGATCGGCTTGACCGACGCATTGAAGAAGACGTTTTCCGAGACTGCGCCGCGCTCGGCGACAAAGACCGTGGCGCGAGCCGAATTGCCGTAACCCTGGACCGTGACGAGGCGGCCACCATCGCGAAGCTGCGACAACAGGCTGGCAGGCACTTCCTCGACGGCGCCGGATACGAAGATCAGATCGTAAGGCGCGCCAGCCGTGTTGCCAGCTGCGAACGAGCCCGCGACAACCGACACATTGGCGTAGTCGGCGAGATTGGCCTTTGCTTCGGCGGCAAGCGCCTCATCCTCCTCGACGGCAACGACGGAGCCCGCGAGAAGCGACAGGAGCGCGGAGACATAACCTGTGCCGGTGCCGATCTCGAGCACGGCATCTTCCTTGGTGACGGCGGCCAGCTGCAGGAGCTTGGCGAGCGGCGACGGCTGCATGAGGTAACGCGCGGCTTTGCCGGCGGCTGCCGGACAGATTTCGACGTCACGGTCGATATAGGCCAGAGCCTTGGACTTCTCAGGGACGAATGTTTCGCGCGGAACGGCGAGGAACGCCGTCAGTACGGAGTGCGAGGTGACGTCTGTCGTGCGAATCTGGTTGTCGACCATATTTGCGCGTGCGGCTTCGAAATTCATGATGTCCTCTCGCCCGTTGAAAAGCGGCTTTTGTCTGTTGGTCTCTTAATCTCAGGAAAACAGGCTTTCAAGCCATCGCGGACGGCTCCCGCAAGAATTAGGGGCAGAAGCCCCGCCGATCGCGCGCTTGTGACAATCATACATGGAACAAAGCGACATCCTGTGATATTATTGCAACCGGAGGAATGATGAGGAGGAGAAATCATGTCCACCGTATTCGAATATTTTTCGCTGTTCGACTTTTTCATTGTCGTGACGCTCGTCGGCATTGTCTGCTGCGGCCTGCTCGGCAACGAAACGACCCGCTAGACGACATCGGATAACGCGGCGAGCAGGCTTGGAAAGCCATTCAGGTGCCTGTCAGGTTGACGACAGACAATAACTGTCCCTGGGTTTTCAATGGACAGACAATGGCTCACAAATCGATTCTGCTGGGCAGCCTCTTTGTCGGCGCGCTGCTTGCCATCATTCTGATGATACCGTTCGTCACCGTGGGTGCGCCAGGCGTGGCGATCAGCGGCGTGTCCCCCATGCCGTCCTTGCAGCATCTGAACTAATAAAGACGCCAAGGCGAACATTCAGAGGGGGAGCCTGTCGTACGCCCGAATTCAGAATCGAAATTCCAGAGCTTTTTTCACAACCCCCTTGCGCTCAGTTTCCATTCATTCTAAATGCCCGCCAACGCTTGAACGAACAAGCGTCGTGAGGCCTCGTGGCGGAGTGGTGACGCAGAGGACTGCAAATCCTTGTACCCCGGTTCAATTCCGGGCGAGGCCTCCAAATTTCATACTGTTAAATCAGTAAGTCAGCGCGGCTCACGAGGCCGCGTTTCTGTTTTGAAGCTGTTCATGTCGCATTTCCGGCTTTCCTTACTTTCGGCGCCTTTCCAGCGTTTTCCGAAGGTTTCAGGTCCGCGCGACATGGATGCGACATACCAAGAGGTTTTGAAATGTTGGAACTAAGCCCGTCTCAGGTTGCTGGTCTGAAGCTTGCTCGCGATGGCGACCTTTGTCCTCAGTCCGAGGGCAAGTGGACGCACGAGAACGCGACCGTCACCTACGCAAAAAACGACCGCTGGAAGGAGCGCCCGCAGAAGATCAAAACCGTCACGGCGAAGACTTTGGCTGATCTGTGCGGGCACGGCTTTGTTGAACGTCGCAATCTTACCGACAATGGCCTGACTGATTCCTATGGGATTTCCATGGCCGGCAAGATCTGGCTGTTGCAGAACAAGTAACCCATTCGCCACGGAAACCGGCAATCTTGCGTTCGCAACACGTTCTTGTTGCAACGCAGATTGCCTGACAGCCGCCCGTCGTTCGATCCCGATTGAACCCTTTGACCCGACTCCATCTCGCGAACGCGAAACCAAGCGTCCTCTTACGAAAACGGCGCCCCGCCTAAACAGGCAGAGCGCTTATCTTTCGAGAGATAATCTTACGGACCCTGGCACTGGCGGCGCGGACCATAATTTGGCTGGTACGTATTGTCGTACGCGCGATAAGAGCGATAGCGGCTGTAGCACCAGCTGACGTGGTCGTCGCCGACATAGCGCGGGGCGCGTGGCTGCGACGCGATGAGGCCGCCAATCAGGGCACCCGCTGCGAGACCGCCGATGATCAGACCGGAATCATTGTGACGGCGATAGCGGTAGTAGTCGTGATCGTAATAACGCCTGTTGTAGCTATATCGGTTGCCGCACCGATAATAGGCGCAGCGGTTGCCGAAACTTCCGTTTCTGACGCCGGAGTCACCGAACGTTCCGCGGCTCTGCGCCGAATGGGAATCGCCCCAGTTTTCGGCAAATGAAGGCCCTGCGCCGCTGATGGCGGTCGTCAAGGCCACGAGCATGATTGCAAGCTTTCTCATCGTACACCTGTAAACAGTCAAATAGGGCTCGCGTGTCAAACGCTTGAAGGAGAAACGCATTTGACTGCACGGTGTTCCGTTTGCCGGCTGATTCAGCCTGCGCCGGGGGAAAACAGCAAAAGAATCGACATCCCGCCAATTGTGACACTTTTATTGCAAGGCGCGCTATTTTATGAGGAGCGCATAAAAATTTCATATGGGATGGATGGCATGCTCAGCTGGTTTCGTAAACTTCTGCCGAGAGAGGACCGTTTCTTCGACCTTTTCGCCCAGCACTCGCGCACCATCGTCGGCGCAGCGGAAGCGCTGAACGAATTGCTCAAGGGCAAGGATACCGAACGGCATTGCGAGCGCATCGTCGCGCTCGAAGACGAGGCTGATAATATCACGCGCGAGGTCATGCTTGCCGTGCGGCGCAGCTTCATCACGCCGTTCGACCGTGTCGACATCAAGGATCTCATCCAGTCGATGGATGATGCGATCGACATGATGCACAAGACGGTAAAGACGATCCGGCTGTTCGAGCAGAAGGAATTCGATCCGATCATGCAGGAGATGGGCGAGGCGATCGTCCAAGCGGCGCATCTGGTGGCCGAGGCCATCCCGCTGCTCGAGCGCATCAACACCAATGCGCCGCGGCTGAGCGCCATAGCCGAGGAAGTCACGCGCGTTGAAGGACGATCCGACGACCTGCACGACCGCGGGCTGAAGGCGCTCGTACTTCGCCACCGGGAATCGAACGCGATGGCTTATATCATCGGCAGCGAAATCTACGGCGAACTCGAGAAGGTCATGGACCGGTTCGAGGACGTGGCCAACGAAATCAGCGGCATCGTGATCGAGAACGTCTGATGGACGCATCCCTCGCCTTCCCGCTGCTCATCGGACTGATCGCGGTCGCGCTGTTCTTCGATTTCCTGAACGGGCTTCACGATGCGGCGAACTCGATCGCGACGATCGTCTCGACCCGCGTGCTCAGGCCGCAATATGCCGTCGCCTGGGCCGCGTTCTTCAACTTCATCGCCTTCATGTTCTTCGGGCTGCATGTCGCCGAGACGCTCGGCACCGGCATCATCGATCCCGGCATCGTATCGCCACTGGTGATCTTTGCCGCGCTGATGGGCGCGATCATCTGGAATATCGTCACCTGGATATTCGGCATCCCCTCCAGCTCGTCACATGCGCTGGTCGGCGGGCTCGTCGGCGCCGGTCTTGCCAAGGTCGGATTCAGCTCGATCGTCTGGGGCGGCCTGCTGAAGACGGCCGGCGCTATCGTCATGTCGCCGATGATCGGCTTCCTGCTGGCGCTGTTCCTCGTGCTTGCCGTGTCCTGGATCTTTGTGCGGCAGACGCCGTTTGCCGTCGATCGTACCTTCCGCATCCTGCAGTTCGTCTCTGCCTCGCTTTATTCGCTGGGGCATGGCGGCAACGATGCGCAGAAGACGATGGGGATCATCGCGGTGCTGCTCTATTCGCAGGGTTATCTCGGCGGCAGCTTCCACATCCCCTTCTGGGTGGTGATCTCCTGCCAGACGGCGATGGCGCTCGGCACGCTGTTCGGCGGCTGGCGCATCGTCCACACGATGGGTTCGAAGATCACCCGCCTCAATCCGATGCAGGGCTTCTGCGCCGAAACGGGCGGGGCGCTGACGCTGTTCGGCGCGACCTGGCTCGGCATCCCGGTTTCGACCACGCACACGATCACCGGCGCCATCGTCGGCGTCGGCGCGGCGCGGCGTGTTTCGGCGGTCCGCTGGGGGCTTGCAGGCAACATCGTGGTTGCCTGGGTGATCACCCTGCCCGCGGCGGCGCTGATCTCTGCCTTCTTCTATTTCGCGGCCGGACTCTTCGCCTAAGCGACAATCAAATCAGGGGGCGGGTCTCCGCCTCCTGTGCCACCAGACCGATATGCGCCGGCGCATGCGCCGCGCGATGGCCAGATCGTGCGACAGCACGATGAAGCCGAGCGGGACCATCCAGAAGCCGAGAATCGGCAGGAACCCCAAACAGCCCCCAACAATCAGTAAAAAGCCGATCGCCATGCGGGCGAGCCGCGATTGCGGTAAGCGTATGCGTATCGAGCCCAAAACGAGATGGCCGGTCGAGTGATCGATCCCAAAGCGCCTGGCGCCTTGTTTTCCAGTGGTGTCACGGGTTTCAGTCATCCACAGGAGATGGGGATAACCTCAGTGATTGCAAGGAGATGTCATTTTTTTGAAAAAACCGCTTGGCAAATCGAGCAAGCATTTGTATTAGCCCACTCACACCGCGGCGAGCGGTGATCCCTGGTAGCTCAGCGGTAGAGCATTCGACTGTTAATCGACAGGTCGCCGGTTCGAATCCGGCCCGGGGAGCCAGTTTCTAAAGGCCTGCATTGAAAAATGCAGGCCTTTTCTTTTGCCCGAAACAGAAGGCGGACCAGGCCCACATCTCGTGGGACTTCGCTGGCACGCACGACAGAATTGTCACGGCCGGGATACCGATTTTGTATCACTGGGCATCGGTGTCTTCCCGACCTAACGTGTTCATATCCATTCCAGCGATCGATGCGAGGTGGCGATTAACAAGCTGATGTTTTCGGTGCTCTTCCTGATACCAACGGCCAGCTATGCGGCGGACTTCGCCGCGACGACGAAACGGATGGACGAGGTTCGGTCGGCCTATCATAGCTGCCTGACCAAGAATGCCGCCTATTATGGAGAGAAGCTCTGCCGGGATGTGTCGGAGATCATCCCCGGCGCGTTCGGCAAATGCATCGACCAGCGCAATACGCTCGAGGATCTGGTCCGGGAACGTGGCGATGCCCCATCCGAGAGGACACGGTTCATGGATACGCTTCGCGAGAGCTATTACGATCAGATGACCGCCATCATTCTGGATCAGCAGATCGCGGCCAACTGCCAGCCGAAGTAGCCGCAGCCGCGCGGCGGTCGATATACGCCTAGGCGTAACGGCGCGGTGCCTTGGCCTTGTCTTTCAGCGCGCCGAAAAGCGTGTAGCCTCCGGTCCAGCGACCGAATCCACTGGCGATGTTGATGTGACCCGCGAGGCCGATGTTGCGCAGATCCGTGCGCCACAGGCGGGAATAGAGCGTCAGACGATCGAGTTCCATGTAGTGGTCGTTGAGGCTACCGACGGTGATGCTGGGAAACGGCAGCGCGCGCGTCGGCATCGGCCCGAAATGGATGGCACCGGGATGAAGCCTTTCCGTCGGCTGCAGATCGCAAGGGGCGACCAGCAGAGCACCCTTGATGCGGTGTGCAGATGGCCGGTCCGCCAACTTCGCGGTCAGCAGGCAGCCAAGGCTGTGGGCGACGATGTAGGCCTCGCCATGCGCCTCCAGAGCATCTTCCAGGCGCTCGGCCCATCGGTCGACATCAGGCCTCTCCCAATCGTCCTGTGCGACCAGCACGCTTTCCCTGTCGTCATCGACCCAATGGCGCTGCCAATGTCCCTCGTCCGATCCGTTCAACCCCGGCACGATCAATGTCGTCGTCATCGCGCTCCCCCGATCAAAGCGCGAATTCTAGGGGGCGATGGCCGAGCGCATGGATTTCCTCGGCGATCTCGGCAAGACGGTCGCGCAGGTCGCGGGTGGTGCCGTCATCGAGATCTTCGCTGCCCAGGCAATAGCGGGCTTCGCGCAATTCCAGCCGCGCCTCCAGCGAATCCCTGATGGCGCAAAGGCGGTCGAAGTGGCGGACGATGCTCATGGTCACTCTCCTGCATCAACTCATTCATGACGGCGACAGCGCGATGCATGCCATCCGCCCGATTGACGGAAGTATTATCCATAATTTTACTAGACTAAAGAAACCGCGACCTAAGCTTGAAAGCCCGGAGGGAAAATCCGGTCTGTGCACACGCGGAAATCGCGGAACAATGACGCCGGAGGCGGGTTACGTAACTGTAAGCTGAAGCGAAAAGACACAAAGGAGGATGTCTCCATGCGCAATTCACTTATCGCCGCGTCCATTCTGGCGGCAGGTCTCGCCACATCGGCATTTGCCCAATCGAACCCCGATCCGATCGGCCCCACCAATGGCGGCTCGACGACCCCGAGTTCGGGATCCTTCTCTTCGGACTACACCAGCGCCGATAACGGAACGCACCCGATCACCGCCGCGCCCGTCGATCCCATGACGACCCAGGGAATTGCGACACAGCCACGTACACTCGATTGCCCCGGCATGGCGCAACAGCGCGCCGGCGTCGATACGCGCGGCGGCGAAAGTGGCGCGTCGATCAGCGATGCATGCCGCGAGTACGACAACTAGCAAGGACGCAAATGGATCATGAGAAGGCCGGTGACCCCGGCCTTTTCGCATGTCCGCAGAGCATCGTGGAAAAACTCTTCCCATCGCCGAAACTTTGATCCAGATCCCTCCGTACTCCGTAAAGATCAGCAGGATAAAGCGAGGGAACGGCTCACGTGACAGGCGAAACAAAAAAACCGGCTATTCTCTGGTTTCGCAAGGATTTACGCCTTGATGACAATCACGCGCTGAATGCCGCATGCGCGTCAGGCCGGCCGATCATCGCCATATATATACGCCAGCCGGAAAGCAGCGGTGCCGGCTCGCTTGGGGCGGCACAGGACTGGTGGCTGCATCAGTCTCTGGAAGCGCTCGATACTTCCCTCAGGGATTTCGGCGGCAAGCTTGTCCTCACCTCAGGGAACGCGCTCGACGTTCTCCGCGAGATGATCAAATCCACCGAAGCGGAGATGGTCCTGTGGAATCGTCGCTACGATCCGGCCGGGATCGCCGTCGACACGCGCATCAAGCAGGATCTGGAAAAGCAGGCCGTGGAAGCACGGAGCTTCGCGGGGCAGCTGCTGCACGAGCCGTCACGACTGCTGACTGGAGGCGGAACGCCATACCGTGTCTATACGCCATTCTGGCGGGCGCTGGAGAAGGCAGGCGAGCCGCCCGCGCCGGTGGAGTGCCCTTCGAAGATCGTCTTCGCCAAAAAGCAACCGCACTCCGAGACGCTTTCGTCCTGGAAGCTGGAACCGCACGCGCCCAACTGGGCGAAGGGGTTCCTCGACACATGGACACCGGGAGAGAAGGGCGCCCGCGAGCATCTGGCGGATTTCATCGACGATGCGCTGGATGGCTACAAGGAAAGCCGCGACGTGCCTTCGAAAGCCGGAACGTCGCTGCTATCGCCGTATCTGGCGCTCGGCCTCATCTCCCCTGCCCGCATGTGGGAAGAGACACGCGGCCTCTCCCGCCGCGCACCGACGGAAGACCTCGTTCACTTCCGCAAGGAACTGGCCTGGCGGGAGTTCTGCTATCACCTGCTCTATCACTTCCCGAAGCTGCCCTACGAGAACTGGAACGACCGGTTCGACAACTTCGTCTGGCACAACAACGAAAAGCTGTTCAAGGCCTGGACGCGCGGGCTGACGGGCTATCCCATCGTCGATGCCGGCATGCGGCAGCTCTGGCAGCAGGGTTTCATGCACAATCGCGTACGGATGATCGTCGCCTCTTTCCTGATCAAGGATCTCCTGATCGACTGGCGGCGCGGTGCCGATTGGTTCCGCGATACGCTTCTTGACGCGGATCCGGCAAGCAACGCGGCGAACTGGCAGTGGGTAGCCGGCTCCGGCGCGGACGCGTCGCCCTTCTTCCGCATCTTCAATCCGGTACTGCAGGGCGAGAAGTTCGATCGCGACGGGTCCTACGTTCGCGAGTTCGTGCCAGAATTGGCGGAGCTCGACAGCAAGTACATCCACAAGCCGTTCTCGGCACCGGCAGCGGTCCTTGAGAAAGCGGGCATCGTGCTTGGAAAGAACTATCCCGAACCGATCGTCGATCACGCCGCCGCCCGGGACAAGGCGCTGAAAGCCTATAGCGCTGTAAAGGACGCCGCATGAACGCGCACTTCCCTCACCCGCAGCGACGGCTTAAGATCGCGGTGATCGGCTCCGGCGTATCCGGCGCATCGGCCGCCTGGGCGCTCAATCCGATCCATGACGTGACGCTCTTCGAAAGGGACACGCGCCCCGGCGGCCACACCGCAACGGTGGATGTGGACTACGACGGTATCAGTATTCCCGTCGACACCGGCTTCATCGTCTATAACGAAGGCAACTATCCGAACCTCACGGCGCTCTTCCAGGAGCTCGATGTCGCCACGCATGCGAGCGACATGAGCTTTTCGCTGTCGCTCGACGAAGGCAAGCTCGAATGGAGCGGTGGCGGGCTGTCCTCGATCTTCGCGCAGAAGCGCAACCTGCTCAGACCGTCCTTCCTTCTGATGATCCGCGAAATCCTGCGCTTCAACCGCACATGCCTGATCGACCGGGCGGCCGGACACCTTACCTCGCGGTCGATCGGCGACTATCTGGATTGGCGCGGGTTCTCGCCGGGCTTCACCAACAACTATCTGATCCCGATGGCGGCGGCGATCTGGTCGACGCCGGCGGCACAGATGCTGCAGTTTCCCGCCGAGCATTTCGTCAACTTCTTCGACAACCACAGGCTCATTTACAGCCGGCAGCACCAGTGGCGGACAGTCACTGGTGGCAGCCGCAACTATCTCGACAAGCTGCTCGCGCCGCTCGGCGACAGGCTGAAGCTTGGTCTTGGAGTGCGGGGCGTCCTGCGGCATCAGGCGGGCGTGACTGTTATCGACGATAGCGGGGCGGAGACGCAGTTCGACAAGGTGATCTTCGCCGCCCATAGCGACCAGACGCGTCGCATGCTGATCGACGCCAGCGAACGGGAGAGCGCGCTGCTCGCCGCCGTTCCCTACCAGCCGAACCGGGTGGTGCTGCATCGGGATGAAAAGCTGATGCCGGTACGGCGCAAGGTCTGGGCCTCCTGGAACTATCTCAGATCGAGCAGGGACAGCGGCGGCGCTGCGGTTGCCGTCAGCTACTGGATGAACCGGCTGCAGGGGATCGACCAGCGCCATCCGCTCTTCGTCACCCTCAATCCGGATCGCGAACCGGATGCGAGCAAGGTGTTCGCCGAATTCACCTACGAGCATCCGCAATTTTCCGCCGGGAGCGTTACCGCGCAACGGTCGCTGGCCGATATCCAGGGGCGCAACCACTGCTACTTCGCGGGCGCCTGGACGGGCTACGGCTTCCATGAGGACGGGCTTTCCTCCGGCCTTTCAGCGGCAAAGGCACTTGGGGCATCGATACCCTGGCAGCCAAAGACGTCTCAGCCCCAACTGGACGAGGCCGCATGACGAATACGTCCGACAGACGCGGAAGCAACCTTGTGGGCAACGGGCCGGTGCCGGAAGCCGCGGCCGCGCTCTATGTCGGCAATGTCATGCATCAGCGGATGAAGCCCTTCGGACATCGTTTCCGCTATAGCGTCTTCTCGCTGTCGATCGACCTCGACCGCCTTGCCGAGGCCGACCGTCTGTCGCGGCTGTTCTCCGTGAACCGCCGCAATCTGGTGTCCTTTCACGAGCGCGATCATTCGGGCGGACAGGATCTCCGCGGCTATGCGGATGATCTGCTGGCGCAGGCGGGTCTGAAAGCGGCGCGCATCGTGCTCGTCTGCTATCCGCGAATCCTCGGCTACGTGTTCAACCCGCTCTCGGTCTATCATTGCTATGACGACGACGGCGCCTTGATCGCGATGATCTACGAGGTGCGGAACACCTTCGGCGAGCGTCACACCTATCTCTGCCCCGTCGAGGCTGGCGAGTTGTCAGAGAGCGGCTTGCGGCAGAGCTGCGACAAGCTCTTTCATGTCTCGCCCTTCATCGGCATGGACATGCGCTATCACTTCCGCATGCTGCCGCCGGGCAAGGAGATACGCTGGCGCATCCTCGAAACGGACGGGGAAGGCCCGCTGCTGGCAGCAACGTTTTCCGGGCACCTTGTGCCGTTGACCACGGCTGCGCTCGCCAGGCTTACGGCGCGCATTCCGTTTCTGACGATCAAGATCGTCGGCGGCATTCATTGGGAGGCGATGAAGCTGTGGCTGAAGGGCGCCCGCTACATCCCGCGCCCTGCCCCGCCGCCACCTGTCAGCATCAAGCCACCGCCCCATATTGCAGAAGCGGCGGAATGACATTAGCGTTCAGACAATGCCGGGGGGCAGAATGTTTCAGCGCATCAAAAGCCTAACCCGGTGAGGAGAATTGCCGGAGGAGAAACATTATGACGGATGCATTGGATTTCGACGATTTTCAGCAGCGGGTGGAGGTGCTGTCGCCTGACACGATCGCCAAGATATCGAAGGGATTGCCGCTGAGGGCAAAGCTTGCCCTGCGCGCCGTGCTGCACATGCGCCACGGTTCGCTGATGCTCACTTTTCCCGACGGTCGAAACGTACTGGTCAAGGGCAACGCGGAGGGGCCGAACGCAAGGCTGCGGCTCAACAACTGGAACCTCGTCTACCGGGCGCTGGCGAGCGGCACGATCGGCGTGGCCGAGACCTACATGGATGGCGACTGGGACAGTCCCGACATGACCGCCTTCCTGGAACTCTTTCTCGTCAACGACGACACCGCGCTCGACTATTCGAACGGCAAGGGTGGAATCATGCGGGTGCTCGAGCGTATCCGGCACTGGATGAACTCGAACACCAAGACCGGATCGAAGCGTAACATCTCGGCGCATTACGACCTCGGCAACGACTTCTACAAGCAGTGGCTCGATCCGACGATGACCTATTCGTCGGCGCTCTATTCGACCGGCGCCAACGACCTGCAATCGGCGCAGAACGCGAAGTATCGGGCGCTCGCCGAAGCTACCGGCATCAGGCCCGGCGATCATGTGCTGGAGATCGGCTGCGGCTGGGGCGGGTTCGCGGAGTTCGCGGCAACCGAGCTCAACTGCCGGGTCACGGGGCTCACCATCAGCCGCGAGCAGCTGGCCTTCGCGCAGGAACGCATCCAGAAGGCCGGGCTCGGCGATCGCGTGCAGTTCCGCTTCCAGGACTATCGCGACGAGACCGGGCTTTACGACCGTATCGTCTCGATCGAAATGTTCGAGGCCGTGGGCGAGAAGTATTGGCCCGCCTATTTCTCCAAGCTTCGGCAGTGCCTGAAGCCAGGCGGCAAGGCCGGTTTGCAGATCATCACCATCCGCAACGAATCCTTCGACCAGTATCGAAGCAACCCTGACTTCATACAGAAGTATGTTTTCCCCGGAGGCATGCTACCTACCCGCGATCACCTTGCCGAACTTGGGCGAAAAGTGAATTTGTCACTGGTAAGGGACTTTGGTTTTGGGTTAGACTACGCTCGTACCCTGGCTGAGTGGCGTGAGCGTTTCTGGTCCGTATGGGAGCGTGTTCGCCCGATGGGCTTTGACGATCGTTTCAAGCGGCTTTGGGAGTTCTATCTATTCTATTGCGAAGCAGGCTTCCGCGCCCGAAACATAGATGTCCGTCAGGTCGTCTTTTCGCGGAGCTGACGAGCGCGGGTGGCGGGACCAGACAGACGACCTCCTGTCCCGGCCGCCGCCCGCCTCGTCTATGACTTTGAACATTCTCTAACCCGCTACTCAGCAGGGCTCGGTGTCACTGGGTGGCGACGCCGAGGCTGCGGACGCTTCTCCCAACCTGTCGAGCGATTGACGAGCCTGAAATAGAGGCTGTACGGCAGGAGATTGAGGAGCTTCATCATATAGGTGAAGCGCTTCGGGAAGGTGATTTCGAAGCTCTGCGACTTCAGCCCCGCCGAGATTTGTTCAGCCGCTTCCTCCGCCGAGATCAACGAAGGCATCGGGAATTCGTTCTTGCTGGTTGCCGGCGTATCGACAAAGCCTGGATTGATGACCTGGATGCGGATGCCCATCCTGTCGAGATCGAACTTCAGGCTTTCGGCCATGTTGATAAGCGCGGCTTTCGTGGCGCCGTAGGCCGCACTCGTCGGCAGGCCGCCATATCCGGTTACCGACGAGACGATGGCGATCTGGCCGTGACCTTTGGCCTTCATGTGCCGGATTGCCGGGACGAGGCAATTGACGACGCCCTGGACGTTGACGGCAAAGCTTTTCTCGAAATCTTCGCGATGCAGCTCTTCGGCATGGACGGGCAGATAGACGCCGGCATTGAAGATGGCGAGCGCCAGCTGACCGTGCTCGTATTCGATCGACGCCAGCGCGTGTTCCATGTCCTCGGGATTGGTGACATCGCCGTCGAGGACGATGATGCTGCCGGGGAGCCCGCCGGCCTCGACCTGCAGTTCCGCGAGCTTGTGGTGATCGCGGGCAGTCACCGCGACACTATAGCCCTCGCCCGCAAGCTTCAGCGCCAGCGCACGCCCTATGCCGGAGCTCGCGCCTGAAATCCACGCAATTCCATGTTCGGGACGGGCAACGAAATCCTGCATGATGTGTGACCTCCGGGCTTTACCAAACAACGGCAGAACTGCTCCGGAAGTTCCTCGCAACCTTCCGGATTCATTCGATATCACGCCATTGTGGCTGCTTTCAGCCGATGAGGTCGCCAATGATCTGGCGGAAGGAACCCGTCAGCTTTATCGGCGCATCGAGCACGGAGAACGCGATACAGTGACGTTCCTTTTCAGCGACCGGGCGGTGGTCGATGGTCGCATCGGCGACGGAGATATCGCCGGGACCAAAGCGGCCCCTGTTATCGTTGAAAGCGCCGTCGAGGATGAGAGTGAGTTCCATGCCCTTGTGGGTATGAGACGGCAGCGCGCGCCCTGCCCTGATCCACATGAGGCTGACTTCGCAACCGTCGATGTCGGTCGTGTATTCCTTGAAACCGGGAAGCTTGGTCTTCCACGGCACCGTATCGACGTCGAAGCCCATCAGGTCGCGGATCGGTCGAGGGAATGCGCCCTGGTCACGGGACAGAATGATTGGGGCGCTTTTTTCAGAAAGCGGCTTTGATGAAAAGATGGCGCCGAGGCGGGCGTCGCGATCCGGGATGGCGGCGTCCGGCATCAGTTCCAGCGCCTCGCCGGCCAGGAGTTCCAGATCGTTGACGAGAGCGCGGTGGTCCGGCTTCATCACGAGATGCGCTTCAACGAGAACGCGCGCCGGCTCTGGAAGAGACCCGGCTACATAATGCGCCATCAATGCATCGACCGTGTCGATATGCTCGTGAACCATAATGGTTGGCGTCGTTCCGCTGTCAGAGGTTGCTTTGTCGTCATCCATACGAAAAAAGTCAATCTTCGGATCACCGGGAAGCGCTCCAACTCGGCATAGTCAGGTTTTCCGGAGGCAGAAGTGGAATTTTATCGCCGCACCCCTACCCAAGGAATAGCATTTCTTGCCAACCTAGCCTTGTGAAGGGAAAAGACCGTTCCTAAACTATGTGTTCCACAGAGGCAGATTCCATGACCGTCCATCCGTCCGTTCTCGAAGCCATCGGCAACACCCCCCTGATCAAGCTCAAGGGCGCTTCGGAGGCGACCGGCTGCACCATTCTCGGCAAGGCGGAGTTTCTGAATCCCGGCCAGTCCGTCAAGGACCGCGCGGCGCTCTACATCATCCGCGACGCGGAGCGAAAAGGACTGCTGAAGCCGGGCGGCGTCATCGTCGAGGGGACCGCGGGCAACACCGGCATTGGCCTGACGCTCGTTGCCAAGGCGCTCGGATACCGGACGGTCATCGTCATTCCCGAGACGCAGAGCCAGGAAAAGAAGGACGCGCTGAAGCTGCTTGGCGCCGAGCTCATCGAAGTGCCGGCCGTGCCCTACAAGAACCCGAACAACTACGTGAAGGTCTCGGGCCGTCTCGCCGAGCAGCTGGCTAAGACCGAGCCCAACGGCGCGATCTGGGCCAACCAGTTCGATAACGTCGCCAACCGGCAGGCGCATATCGAGACGACAGCAAAAGAAATCTGGAACGACACCAATGGCAAGGTCGACGGCTTCATCTGCTCGGTCGGCTCCGGCGGAACGCTGGCAGGCGTCGCGGCCGGCCTCAAGGGGTTCAGCAAGGACATCAAGATCGGCATCGCCGATCCGGATGGCGCCGCGCTCTATGCATTCTACAAGAACGGCGAGCTGAAGTCCGAGGGATCATCGATCACCGAGGGCATCGGCCAGGGCCGCATCACCGCCAACCTCGAAGGCTTCACGCCCGACTTCGCTTACAACGTCTCCGACGCGGAAGCACTGCCCTACGTGTTCGATCTCGTCGAGAACGAGGGGCTTTGCCTTGGCGGATCGACGGCGATCAACATCGCCGGCGCGGTGAAGCTCGCGAGGGAGCTTGGCCCCGGCCACACCGTGGTGACCATTCTTTGCGACTACGGCAACCGCTATCAGTCCAAGCTCTTCAATCCCGACTTCCTGCGCTCCAAGGGTCTGCCCGTGCCCCAGTGGCTGGTCTCGTCGCCGGATATCAAGATTCCCTACGAACCTGCGTGAGACCCGATGCCCGTCAATGCCCTCTTTCGTGACGACTTCTATCTTTCGACATGCGAGGCGGTGGTTACCGCCGTTCACGAAGACGGCGGCATAGAGCTCGATCAGACCTGCTTCTACGCAACGTCGGGCGGGCAGCCCGGCGATACCGGCTTTCTGGAACGTACCGACGGCTCGAAGATAACGCTCGGCCAGACCAGGAACGGCGCCGCCAAGGACATCATCATCCATGTTCCGCTCGAGGGCGAGGCTTTGCCCGCAATCGGCGAGAAACTGGTGCTGCATGTCGACTGGCCGCGGCGCTACAAGCTGATGCGCATGCACACCGCCTGCCATCTGCTCTCCGTCGTCTGTCCTTACCCGATCACGGGTGCGGCGGTCGGCGAGGAGGAGAGCCGCGTCGATTTCGACATGACCGACACCATCGACAAGGACGAGGTGACGGCAAAGCTGATGGCGCTCGTTTCGGAGAACCATCCCGTCTACCTGCAGTGGATTACCGACGAGGAACTGGCGGCCAATCCCGGAATCGTCAAATCCAAGAACGTGCGCCCGCCGATCGGGCTCGGGCGCGTCAGCCTCGTCTGCATCGGCGAGAACTCGGCGATTGACAGCCAGCCCTGCGGGGGCACACATGTTTCCGAAACGCAGGAAGTCGGACAGATTCACATCGCCAAGATCGAGAAGAAGGGCAAGGAAAACCGCCGCTTCCGGATCCGCTTCGGCGCTCCCGACGACAACGCATAAGCAGGGATGGAGAAGTCAGACATGAGCGACACCACGAGCCGCTTCGTCGTTTCGGCCGATTGGGTCGAAAAGCAGCTTGGCAGCGCAGGGTTCAAGGTGGTCGATGCCGCCTGGTATCTCCCCGCGCACAAGCGCGACGCCAAGGCCGAATATGCCGCCGGACACGTTCCGGGCGCCGTGTTCTTCGATCAGGACGCGATCGCCAACCACTCCACCGGTTTGCCGCATTCGCTCCCTTCGCCTGAATTCTTCGCCGCCGAAGTCGGCAAGCTCGGAATATCCGAGACCGATACAATCGTCGTCTATGACGGTCCCGGCTTCTTTTCCGCGCCACGCGTTTGGTGGATGCTGCGGACGATGGGCGCGAAGGAGGTCTTCGTGCTCGACGGCGGGCTGGATGGCTGGAGGGCCGAGAGCCGCGCGCTCGAAGTGGGCAATACGACCCCGGCTCCTGCCGTGTTCACGCCGAAATTCCGCGCCGACAAGGTCATTCCGTTCGAGACCATGCGTGACGTCGTCGATGACGGCTCGGCGCAGATCGCCGATGCGCGCGGCGCCGGCCGTTTCACCGGCGAGGAAGCCGAGCCCCGCGCCGGGATGCGCTCCGGCCATATGCCCGGCGCCCGCAGTCTGCCGGCGACCAGCCTTTCTGCCAATGGCCGTTTCAAGGACATCGCAACGCTGAAGACGATGATTGCGGACGCCGGCATCGACCTGTCGCAGCCGGTCGTGACGAGCTGCGGCTCGGGCGTCACCGCGGCGGTCATCATGCTCGCGCTCGAATCCGTCGGTCACGACGACAACGCACTCTATGACGGATCATGGAGTGAATGGGGCAGCCGCCTGGATACGCCCGTCGTGACCGGCCCCGCCGATCCTGTCAAAGGATGACCATGTCGAAGGCGCCCTCTTCCCTCAAGGCTCACATCACGCGGCTCGAAATGACGGCGGCGCCGAAGGCGAGCCTGCCGGTGCCCGTCAATATCCAGACGGCGATCATGCGGGCGCCCGACATGCCGCTGCCGTTCTACCGCTATCTCTACCGCCAGGTGGGCGCGCGTTGGCAGTGGGTCGATCGGCTGCGCATGGACGATGAGAAGCTGGCGGCCACGCTGCATGACAAGCGCAACAACATCAGCGTTCTCTACGTCAACGGCGCACCGGCAGGCTTCTACGAATATTTCGTGGAGGACGAGGACACGATCGAGCTCAGCCATTTCGGCCTGATCGAGCATGCGCTGGGGCTCGGGATCGGCAAGTGGTTCCTGCTGCAGGCGCTTTACGCGATCTGGACGCTGAACCCGACGCGGGTGGTGACGACAACCAACAATCTCGACCACCCCCGCGCGCTGCAGCTCTACCAGATGTTCGGCTTCTCGCCGGTCTCGACCGGTTCGAGCATCGTCAGGCCGCTCAGCGATAAAGAGCTGCTCGAAATCGCGAAGAACAGCTGACGGCGGGAATCGGGTGGCTTCCTGACCCGCCCGAGAGCATGTCTTGGCGGAACCCGAAAAGGAGCTCCGCCATGTCAGCCATTCGTTTTTCCGCCATGCCGACCGCCGACGCCGAGCATATCCGCGCTGGTGGCGCCGATGCCTACGGCAGTCCGGCCGAGACCATGATATCCGATGGCCCCGGTCACCCCTGCCGCCACTGCCTGCGCAATATCGATGCCGGCGACGAGGTCCTGGTGTTCGCCTACCGCCCCTTCCCCGAACCGCAACCCTATGCCGAGACTGGACCGGTCTTCCTGCACAAGCGACACTGCGACCGTTACGCGGCGAGCGAAGTCCTGCCGCCGGTTCTCGAAACGAGCCGGGATTTCATCGTTCGGGGTTACGGCAAGACCGACAGGATCGTCTACGGCACGGGCTCGGTGACGCTGAAGGACGACATTCCCGCTTATGCCGCCGCGCTGCTCGACAGAGCCGATATCGCCTACGTGCACGTGCGGTCGGCGCGCAACAATTGCTATCAATGCCGGATCGACAAATGACGAAGCCGGCCGGAATGGCCCCGGCCGGCTTAATTCACGTAACGTAATCCTGGCTACTTTACGCTACGTTCAGCACGCTTTCCGCCGCGAATGGCTCGTAACCAAGGGCTTCGGCGACTGGCTTGTTGGTGACGCGGCCCTTGTGAATGTTGAGACCGTTCCTGAGGTGACGGTCCTCGGCAATGGCGCGCAGACCGCGGTCGGCAAGCGCCAGTCCGTGAACCAGCGTGGCGTTGTTCAGCGCATGAGCAGAGGTGACAGGCACGGCGCCCGGCATATTGGCCACGCAGTAGTGGACGACACCATCGACAACGAACGTGGGATCGGAATGGGTCGTGGCATGCGAGGTCTCGAAACAGCCGCCCTGGTCGATCGCGACATCGACGATCACGGAGCCTTTCTTCATGCCCGACAACATCTCGCGGGTGACAAGCTTGGGAGCGGCGGCACCCGGGATCAGCACCGCGCCGATCACTAGATCGGCTGAGAAGACTTCATCTTCCAATGCCTGGATGCTGGAGTAGCGGGTGTGGACGCGGCCGGCGAAGAGATCATCGAGCTGGCGAAGACGCGGCAGCGAGCGGTCGAGGATGCTGACATCGGCGCCGAGACCCACGGCCATGCGCGCCGCATGCAGACCAACGACACCGCCGCCGATGACGGTGACCTTGGCCGGCAGAACGCCGGGCACGCCGCCGAGGAGAATGCCTAGGCCACCATTGGCTTTCTGCAGAGCAGTCGCGCCGGCCTGGATCGACAGGCGGCCCGCCACTTCGGACATTGGCGCCAGCAACGGTAGACCGCCGCGCTCGTCGGTGACGGTCTCATAGGCGATGGCTGTAACCCCTGAGGCGAGCAGGCCCTTGGTCTGCTCCGGATCGGGCGCCAGATGAAGATAGGTGTAGAGAAGCTGGCCGTCGCGGAGCTGTGCCCATTCGGAGGGCTGCGGCTCTTTGACCTTCACGATCATGTCGCACTTCTCGAAGATGTCCTTGGCCGTGGCTGCGATCTTCGCGCCGGCGGCGATATAGGCGGCATCGTCGGCGCCAATGCCTGCGCCGGCCTTCGTCTCGATCCAGACCTCGTGGCCGTGCGCGACATATTCGCGGACCGATGCCGGGGTCAGGCCGACACGATACTCATGATTCTTGATTTCCTTCGGGCAACCGACGCGCATGAGCGCTCCTCCTTCTTATGATCGTCCACTGCGGACGCCTCCCTCCACGATCCAAACACCGTGGCCGCGAAATGTCCTTGCAAAGACAGTTTGCCGAGCAGCGATTTTTCGAAGATTATCTACTTACTGGGCTCAATTATCGAAGGTTCTTCGAATGTCGGAACTCGATGCAATCGATCATGCGATTCTGAAGGCGCTTCAGGCCAATGCGAGGATGACCAATGCGGACCTAGCCGCCAAGGTTGGGCTTTCGGCGTCCGCCTGTTCCAGGCGGCTCGATATCCTGGAAAAGAGCGACGTCATCAGCGGCTATCATGCGCACGTCTCGCAGAAGGCGCTCGACTACAAGATGACTGCCGTCGTGCATATCTCGCTGTCCGGCCAGTTCGCGAAAACGCTGTCGGAGTTCGAGGCCGCCGTGAAGCGCTGTCCGAACGTTCTGGTCTGCTATCTGATGTCGGGAGAATATGACTATATCCTACGCGTCGCTGCTCGTGATCTCGAGGACTACGAACGCATCCACCGCGACTGGCTGTCGGCGCTGCCGCATGTGGTGAAGATCAACTCCAGCTTCGCGCTCAGGGAAATCATCGACCGTCCCAATGTCGGCCTGTGACACGGCGCCCACAATGCCTGATTTTTCATGGACATCGGGGGAAGTTTCGATAGCGGGGCCAATGGCACCGCGCTAAGACCGACACATGACATCGAAGACTCAGGGCTATGTGTTCGTCCTCCTGGCGATCACCATATTTTCCATTCAGGACGCCATTTCCAAGCACCTCGGGACGGCTTATCCGCCGGTTTTCGTGACGATGCTGCGCTATTGGGCCTTCGGCTTCTTCTGTGTTCTTCTTGCGACGAAAATGAAAGGCGGACTTAAAGCAACGGCGCGGACCAAGCGGCCGCTGCTGCAGATCATCCGAGGGCTGCTGCTCGCCGCGCAGATCGTCGTCGTCATCAATTGCTTCGCCATCATCGGCCTTGCGCATTCGCAGGCCATCTTCTCCGCAACGCCGATCGTCGTGGCGCTGCTGTCCATGCCGCTGCTTGGCGAGCGTGTCGGCTGGCGGCGCTGGACGGCGATCTGCATCGGCCTTGTCGGCGTTCTCCTGATCCTCAAGCCCGAGGGCGAGTTCTTCGACGTGAACCTGCTGCTTGCGGTCTTCTCCTGCTTCCTTTTCGCATTCTACGTCATCGCCACGCGTCTCGTCAGCCGCGACGATTCCTCGATGACCAGCTTCTTCTACACAGGTGTGGTCGGCGCCGTCGTCATGACCGCGATCGGCCCCTTCTACTGGACGTGGATGTCTTGGGGAGACTGGGGCTGGATGGCGCTCTTGTGCATGACCAGCATCAGCAGCCACTACTGCCTCATCCGCGCCTACGACATGCTCGACGCCGCAGCCATCCAGCCGCTCACCTATCTGCAATTGGTCTACGCCTCGATCATCGGCGTCACCATTTACGGGGAAACGCTGAGCTTCTACACGATCATCGGTTCCGTGATCGTCGTCTCGGCCGGCATCTTCACCATCTGGCGGGAGCATGTCGTGGGTCGACGAGAAGCAAATCGGCGGTAAAGTCCAAAGCAGCAATTTTAGCGAACGCTGTAGAAAGATTTTCAACTTCTATAGTGTACTGTCTTCCTACGTTGTTGTCGTAGGAGCAGTGCGATGCGCAATCTCAATATCGTTACCCGAAAGGCTGAACGTCGGTCGTGCCGGGTATTCGGGAAAGTTCGCTATCTGAACAAGGAAGTGGACGCCCGCATCATCGACATGTCCGTAAGCGGCATGGCGGTCGAAATCCGCTCGCCGATCCATGCGGCGTCGGGCAGCCGCGTGCAAATTCTGGCCGACGATCTCGGAACGCTTCATGGCGTGATCCGCTGGACGCATAACGGCCGCCTGGGCATCCAGTTCGATCCGAATTCCAATGCGCGGGCACAGGTGTCCTCTTACTTCCGCTTCTTCCACAAGGAAGTGCGGCCGGTGCTCGCCCGCTAAGCGCTTGTCACTTTTGGGGTTTACTCCTTCGCAAATCACCCTAGTCTCGCCTGCGGGCCGGGCGACGCGTGATTTTCGAAGGAGTTTTTTATGTCTTCCATTCTTGATTTGCCGCCGCTTAACAGACGTTCCCTGCTCGGCGGAATTGCTGCCACCTCGGCGCTGGTGCTGCTCCATCCCTTTACCGCGCGTGCCGCCCCGAACCAGGCGCATCTGCGCCTCATGGAAACGACGGACATTCACGTCAACGTCTTTCCCTACGACTATTATGCCGACAAGCCGAACGACACGATGGGACTGGCGCGCACGGCAACCATCATCGACAGCATTCGCGCCGAGGCCGCGAATTCGCTGCTGATCGACAACGGTGACGTGCTGCAGGGCAACCCGATGGGCGACTACATGGCCTATCAGCGTGGCATGAAGGACGGCGACGTTCACCCCGTCATCAAGGCGATGAATACGCTCGGATACACGGTAGGCACGCTTGGCAATCACGAGTTCAACTACGGCCTCGACTTCATGTTCAAGGTGCTCGGCGGCGCGAACTTCCCGTTCGTCTGCGCCAACCTGACCAAGGGCCAGCTCGCCTCCGATCCGAAGAAGGACGAGCTCTTCTTCAAGCCCTACATCATCGTCGAAAAGACGATCAAGGACGGCGCGGGCAATGAAAGCCCGGTGAAGATCGGCTTCATCGGCTTCGTGCCACCGCAGATCATGCTGTGGGATATCAAGAACCTCGAGGGCAAGGCACAGACGCGCGATATCGTAGAAGCTGCAAAGGCCTGGGTGCCGGCCATGAAGGAAGAAGGCGCGGATATCGTCATCGCACTCTCCCACTCAGGCATCGACGGCGCCGCACCATCCGAGAAGATGGAAAACGCCTCCCTGCATCTCGCGGCCGTCGACGGCATCGACGCCATCTTCACCGGCCATCAGCATCTGGTCTTCCCGGGTCCGAAGACCTGGGACGGGATCAAGGATGCCGATCCGGTCAAGGGCACTCTGCACGGCAAGCCGGCTGTCATGGCGGGCTTCTGGGGTTCGCATCTCGGCCTGATCGACCTCCTGCTGGAGAAGGACGGCAAGAGCTGGAAGATCGTGGATTTCACCTCCGAAGCACGTCCGATCTACCACCGCGACGACCAGAAGAAGGTCATCGCCGACGTCGCCGACAAGAAGGAAGTGGTGGAGGCGGCCAAGGCCGAGCACGAGGCGACGCTTGCCTATGTGCGCACGCCGGTCGGCAAGTCCTCGGCGCCGCTCTATTCCTATTTCGCGCTTGTTGCCGACGACCCCTCGGTGCAGATCGTCAGCCAGGCGCAGACCTGGTACATCAAGCAGATGCTCGCCGACACCGAGTTCAGGGACCTGCCGGTGCTCTCGGCGGCAGCACCGTTCAAGGCGGGCGGCCGCGGCGGGGCGGACTACTATACCGACGTGCCTGCCGGCGACATCGCCATCAAGAACGTCGCCGATCTCTATCTCTATCCGAATACCGTGCAGGCCGTTGCCATCACCGGCGCCCAGGTGAAGAACTGGCTGGAAATGTC
This sequence comes from Hyphomicrobiales bacterium, assembly GCA_900471485.1. Classification (GTDB taxonomy): domain Bacteria; phylum Pseudomonadota; class Alphaproteobacteria; order Rhizobiales; family Rhizobiaceae; genus Rhizobium. The sequence goes on along the minus strand of UCEU01000007.1, from coordinate 146,057 downwards.
GGCGGCGATGTTCAACCAGGTGAAGCCGGGAACAAGCGACGCGCCGCTGCTCAACGAAAGCTTCCCGTCCTACAATTTCGACGTGATCGATGGCGTCACCTACCAGATCGACCTGTCGCAGCCGCGGCGGTTCGACGATGACGGCAAGGTGGCCAATGCCGACGCCAACCGCATCCAGAACCTGCAGTTCGGTGGCAAGCCGATCGACCCGGCGCAGAAGTTCGTGGTGGTGACAAACAATTACCGGGCTGGCGGCGGCGGCAAGTTCCCCGAGATCGCTTCGGACAAGGTTATCTTCCAGGCGCCGGACACCAACCGCGACGTCATCGTCCGCTTCGTGCACGAACAGGGCACCATCAATCCCTCGGCGGATGGCAACTGGACCTTCAAGCCCATGTCGGGCACGACAGCCGTGTTCCAGAGCGGTCCGAAAGCGAAGCAATTCCTCGCCGATCTCAAGAGCGTCAAGATCGAGGACGCCGGCGAAGGCGCCGATGGTTTTGCGAAATTCCGGCTCCTTCTCTAGCGACGAGTATGTGGATTGGCGGGCCTAAAGCGTGTCGCGATCCCTTGGATTCGCTTGTCACGCTTTAGGCCTTTGTTTTATCGCATGTCGATACCGCAAAACCGCGGCGCACTTTTGCGCGACATGCTTTAGCGGCCCGCCTATTCCGCTGCCAGCGGCAGCTCCTCGACGGAGAGCTCCGCGAGGCCGGCGGTGAAATCGGCGTGGCTCGGGCAAAGCTGCAGCCGCTTGCTGAAGGCTTCGATCATCCAGGTGGCAGCCGGACCCGGCGGGCTGGCGATCCGGCGGATCGCATAGATGGGGTATTCCCCCTGCTCGTAAGCCTGCAGGTCGAGATGCACGAGGCTGCCGCGTTTCAGGTCATCGCGAATGAGCGATGCCGGCAGCCCGCCCCAGCCGAGGCCGCCTCGGATGAGCGAGTGCTTGGTGGCGATATCGCTGACACGCCACGTCTTGTAGGACAGAACGTTGAAATCGCGCCCCTTGGTCAGCCCGGACGCGTCGGTGACCACCAGCTGGGTTTCCTCTCGCACATCGGCGAGCGTCAAGGGCCGGTCGATTTTCGCGAGCGGATGATCGCGCGAAGCGACCGGCATCATGAAGGAATGCCCGATCCGCTCGGCGGAAATGGAATCGTGCTGCTTCAGGACAGCGCCGCCGATACCGATCGACGCCTTGCCGCTGGAGACCATGTCCATGACGGTCCCGAGCTCGCCGACGGCGAGGTTAAGCGCCACGGATGGAAACTTGTCGCGAAACTCGCGCAAGACCTGCACCACGGCCTTCGACGGCACCATGACGCTTATCGCCACGCTGACTTCGGCCTCCAGCCCTTCCTTCAGGCCCTTGGCGCGGGCTCGCATGACCTCGAGATCGGACAGCAGACGCCGCGCATCCTCCAGCATCGCCTTGCCGGCATCCGTCAGCTTCGGCTGCCGGGCACCGGAACGCTCGAACAGCGGCATTTCAAGTTGGGACTCGAGATTGGCAATGGTGTAGCTGATGACGGACTGAGCGCGGTTGAGCGCGCGCGAGGCAGCTGAAAAGCTGCCGGTCTCGGCCACCGTCAAGAACACCTGCAACTGATCCAATGTCGGGTTCGGAAGCATCTTCCATCCAATCTATCGATGATTTCGATCGACATTATCCCAGTTTTTTCGATAGCACGCCAGACCTATTTTCCACTCGAAGCAGCCGGTTCGTCGCTCCCGGAAAAACCGGCTGGCCCCAATTCGAGAGGAAATTCAACATGTCTTCCATCCTGCTCCTGACTTCCAGCCCGCGCGCTGAATCGCTTTCGACCACGATTGCCACCGATCTGGCCGGCAAGCTCCAGGCACAGAAGGCCGGCAGCGCCATCGTCCGCCGCGACCTGACCGTTCTGCCGCATATCGACGATCTCTTCACCGCCGCCATCCGCAAGCCGGCCGACGCTCGTTCTGCTGAAGAAGCCGCCGCCGTGAAGACCTCGGACGAACTGGTCAACGAACTGCTCGCAGCAGACACCATCGTCATCGGCACCGGCCTGATCAACTTCAACATCTACTCGTCGCTGAAGACCTGGATCGACAACGTCGCCCGCGCCGGCCTCACCTTCAAGTACACGGAAAATGGCCCCGTCGGCCTCGCCACCGGCAAGAAGGTCTACGTCGTGCTCGCTTCGGGTGGTGTCTACTCGCAGGGTCCGGCGGCTGCAATGAACCATGCCGTTCCCTACCTCAAGTCGGTTCTCGGTTTCCTCGGCATCACCGAAGTCGAAACGATCTATGTCGAAGGCCTGGCCTATGGTCCCGAAGCTGCCGAGAAGGCAATCGGCGCCGCAAAGGCCCGCGCAGAAGAGATCGCGCTCGCTGCCTGATCCACGCTGATCGCTTATTCGAGAACGGCCGGTGCTTCACCGGCCGTTTTCATTTGGCCTCGAGGCCGACGACGAAAGCCTTCACGGTCTCCAGGATTTCGTCGGAAAGCGCTGTGTCGTCCGAGATACGGGCAAGACCGATGGCGCCGGTCATCAGGCATGAGGCGATGATTGCGTTGCGGCGCGCGTCGTCTGTATCACCCCCCAGCCTCTTCGCCATCGTGTCGAAGTTGAGCTTCATCCGCTCCGTCGCGATTTCCCGTGTCTTCTCTTCGCCACGCGCGATATCCGCCGTCAGGGCCGCGAACGGGCAGCCGCCGGCGGTGTTTTCGAGGTGACGGGCGCTCATATAAGCGTCGGCATACTCCCCGATCGGGATCTCGGAAGGCTCCCGGCCATCCGACCGCACCTTCTCATCCCATGCGCCGAAGGCCGACTGCATCGCCTCGGCGACGAGCTCGTCGCGCGAGGCGAAATGCTTGTAGAAGCCGCCGACAGTCAGCCCCGCCTCCTTCATCAGATCGGCGACGCCGACGCCGGCAAGGCCCTTTTCGCGCAACCGCTCGGAAGCGATGGCGACGATCCTGTCATGGGTCTTCTGTTTTTCCACCTGCGAGTGGCCCATCAAAATCTCCCTTAGTCATCTCTTGACAATCTAGATTATGATCATAATCTTTCTGGAGTACGATCATAATCCAGATCGGCGGAAATTCCAACAGGAGCATGTGACATGCGTCTAGAAAACAAAGTGGCCGTGATAACCGGCGGCAACAGCGGCATTGGACTTGCAACAGCGCGGGTATTCCTGAACGAAGGCGCCAAGGTGATCATCACCGGCCGCAATGCCAAGACCTTGGCGGAAGCAGCCGAGACGCTAGGCAAGAACGTCTACCCGCTGCAGGCCGATGTGACCGATTTTGCGGCGATGGAGACGGGGCTTGCCAAGGCGGCCGCAGAATTCGGCCGGTTCGACGTCGTCTTCGCCAATGCCGGGATCGCCAACGAGACAGCACTCGGCAAGACGACGGTCGAGCAGTTCGAGGCGGTGGTGCGGACGAACTTCACCGCCGCATTCTTCACGGTGCAGGCCGCACTCCCGCATCTCAACGACAATGGATCGGTGATCCTGAACGGATCCGTCCACGCGGTTCTCGGCATTCCCGGCTACTCCGCCTATGCCGGCACCAAGGGTGCCGTTCGCGCAATGACGCGCAACCTTGCCTCGGAACTCGCGCCACGCGGTATTCGTGTGAACCAGGTGACACCGGGTGCCACGCGCACGCCGATCTGGAATGCTCACGTGGAAACACCTGAGGCGCTCGATGCGCTCGAGGCGCGCTTCGGCGCCATGAGCCCGCTCGGGCGCATGAGCGAGGCGGACGAGATCGCCAAGGCGGCGCTCTACTTCGCGTCCGACGATTCGCTGAACGTGACCGGCATCGAAATCACGGTCGATGGAGGCGCGACGGGCGCACCATCCGGAGCGAAGATGTTTCGCACGACCTAGGCCGTTGCCAGCTTGACCAGACCAGAGCGGCCGACCACGCAGTTGCGGCCGCTCTTCTTGGCCTGGTAGAGCCTGTCGTCGGCGGCGGAAAGAATATTGGTGAAGTTCAAGCCATCTTCATCCGCGGTTGCGACGCCAACGCTGACGGTAACAGGCGCGCCGTCCGGCGTGCTGACGCTCGTTGCGATCGCCCAGCGCAGGCGCTCGGCCAACAACAGTCCCTCTTCATGATCCGTGCCCGGGCAGACCGCCACGAACTCTTCACCGCCGAAACGGAACACGCGGTCAGTTGCCCGCAGCATCATTCCCAACCGCGTAGCGATGGCCTTCAGCACCTGATCGCCCTGAAGATGGCCGAAGCGATCGTTGACGTCCTTGAAGTGATCGGCATCGAGGATCAGGACCGTAGCAAATTGTCCCTGACGCAGCGCATCATGCACCATGACAGGCGCATCCATCTCCATGCGGGTCCGATCGTAAATCCCGGTCAGAACGTCCCTGCCCGTGCGGTTCAAGAGATCGTTGTAGCGTTCGCGGAAGGTCAGGTCGCCGAAGATGTCGCCGATCGGCCGCGCATTAGCCGCGATGCCAGCTCGCCGAATCCAGATCTCGTAGATCGCGAAGAGCACGGTATAGATGCCGACCGCAAACATCTTGGCGATCCAGCCGGTCCAGAAGGCCGAGGCCGGTACTCCGAAGAAATAGTGCAGGCCGCCGAAGAAGCCGAGCTGATCAAACGACAGAAGGACGACGCCGCAGATCATGAAACGGAGCACGATCCGGCGTCTGAAATAACGGCCGAGCCGTTCGTAAAGGAGAATGATGCCGATCGAATCCAGATAAAGGAGCGTGGTCCCCCACACCATCAGCCAGCCCATTTCCTTGAGAAAATCCACATTGGCGGCATCACCGGAGGGCAACACGACGGTCGAGTGCAGTTGCAGCACCCACGCCACGCCGACAGTCAGCAGGTTGCCGATGAACAGGCCATAGATCGGCTGGCGAACCGTGGCCGCGTCTTCCTGAAGATAAAGCATCAGGATCATCATCAGCTTGCCAGTGAAGAAGATCGAGGATCCCGGCGAGGCTAAGCCGAAGGGCAATTCGACGTAGAACACCGCAGCGAGATAGGTCTCCATGAAGTGCATGACGCCGAGCGCCGTCAGGAACATGCCGAGACCGAGGCGATAGCGAAAATGCAGCAACGACACCATCAAGGCGAAATACCCGACGGCCTCGACCACGAAGAGCAGGAGATTGGTTATCTCCATCGGTATCTCCCCACCCTTCCGCGCTCCCGCACATCAGGCGCCAGACGGCGAAACCCGATGAGCTTGTCAAAGAGCGTAGCGGTTCGGTCGGCTTGGCGTGGTCGTCGCTTGTGCTGCAACACTGGGGCGGTCTCGCAAATCAGAGGCCGTAGCATCCACCGCAACCCTTTAAGATTGCGTGTCTGGGTCCGTATCAAGGAGGCAATAACGCCTGGCGCTCTTGCCGTGGAGGATCAAACCTGGCGGGTCTTGGCACCATCCGAAAACAGCGATGGGCCGTGCTGATCAATGATCTGCTGCGCCTTGCGCACAGTGCATTCGACGGCGTCGTCGGTGGAGGAGAACATGTCGGCACGGATGAAGCTGCGCACCAGGACCTCGTCGCCAACAGTCTTTTCGATGCGGCCGGCCAGCCGATACTGGCCGCCCTCTTTCTGAGGTTCAGCGAAAATCGTGCAGTCGCCATAGGCCTGCGGCTCGGACTTGACGCCAGCAGGTGCCGACGCGGCCTTTTCGCCGCCTGAAAACATCGAGAAGATACTGGAGAATATCGAAGCCATGGATCGCCTTTAGCACGCCATCGGGGGCGGGAGAAGTCAAATGATGAGGTTCGCGAGGATCTCGTTTTCGGTGATGTCCTCAAAACCGATGCCTGATTTCTCCAGCTTTTCGGTCAGGGCCGCGAAGCTGTCAGGCGCTTTGCTCTCGATGCCGATCAGCACCGAGCCGAAATTGCGCGCCGTCTTCTTCAGATATTCGAAGCGCGCGATATCGTCGTCGGGACCGAGCAGGTTGAGGAAGTCACGCAGCGCGCCGGGGCGCTGCGGCAAGCGCAGGATGAAATACTTCTTCAATCCGGCGTAGCGCATGGCGCGCTCCTTGACGTCGGGAAGGCGCTCGAAATCGAAATTGCCGCCCGAGACCACCGCGATCACCGTCTTGCCGCGGATCGTCTCCGGATCCATCGCCGCAATCGCCGTCAGCGACAGGGCGCCCGCCGGCTCCAGCACGACACCCTCGACATTGAGCATCTCGCCGATGGTCACGCAGATAGCGTTCTCCGGCTGCAGCAGGACCTGATCGGCCGAGAACTTGCTGAGCGCTGCGAAATTCAGATCGCCTATGCGGGCGACGGCGGCGCCGTCGACGAAATTGTCGACCTTGGAAAGCGTGACCACCTCGCCCGCCTCGATGCTTCGCTTCAGGCTCGGCGCGCCGGCCGGCTCGGTGAAGACGAAGCCGGTATTCGGCACGATGCCATCGAGATAGCCGGTGATACCGGCCGCAAGACCGCCACCGCCGACAGGCATGACGACCATGTCGGGCACGGTGCCCTCAGGAAGCTGCTGCATGATCTCGGCAGCCACGGTCGCCTGCCCTTCGATGATATCGACGTGATCGAACGGCGGAACCATGACGCCGTCGATCGCCTGCACGTGATCGCGCGCCGCCTGATAGCACTGGTCGAAGAAGTCGCCGGTGAGCTTGATGGTGATGAACTCGGCGCCGAACATGCGGGTCTTGTCGATCTTCTGCTGCGGCGTTGTCACCGGCATGAAGACGACACCCGGCACGCCGAAGTGGCGGCAGACGAAGGCGAAGCCCTGTGCATGATTGCCGGCCGAGGCGCAGACGAAAGTCTTGCCGCCGGCGCCCTCGGCAATCGCCTTGCGCAGGAAGTTGAAGGCGCCACGGATCTTGTAGGACCGGACCGGGGACAGATCTTCACGTTTCAGCCAGATATCGGCACCATAGCGCGCCGAAAGATGCTCGTTGAGCTGCAACGACGTTGGTGGAAAGAGGCCGCGCAAGGCTTCTTCGGCGCGTTCGACATCCTGTCTGGTCACGATCGTTCGTCCAATCCTGTTCTGGCCCCCGCTATGGCATAGCCGGACCGGCGAATGAAGTCCGATTTCGATATCAGCGGTTCGGCTTTGGGCAGATTTTAAGCTTAATGGGCAAAAGCGCTGGGATAACGAAGTTGTGCGCTGCCAATCGCCGGCGAAATAGCTAATAGGGAAGCATGATCGCACTCAAATTCGCAAAACCGCTTGCCTGGCTGCTTCTCGCCGGCATCATTTTCGTGACGGTATCACCGATCGGCCTACGCCCGCACACCATAACTTCGGTCAATCTCGACCGCGCTCTAGCATACATGGCGGTCGGATTTGCCTTCGTGCTTGCCTACCCCCGACACTGGATGGCGGTTGCGGTGCTGCTCGTCTTCGGGGCTGTCGCCATCGAATTCCTGCAATACCTCTCGCCCACGCGCCATGCCCGCCTGCATGACGCCGCAGTCAAGGCGGCGGGAGCGTCGATCGGCGTGCTTGCAGGACTGGCAGCGATGAAACTGCGGGGGCTTCGACCGGCAGAGGGTTCGCCGTCCTGAAGCGACAAGGTCTGCAGGATGGCTGATGCTTCGGAAGGTTACGTGCTCGGCAGCGGCGCGCGGCTTGGCCAGAGTTTCGGACCAGATACGAACTGCACGGACTTTTCGGGCTTAGGAAGCCGCGCGAAAAAGCCCAACTCCAGCAATTGGTCGACACCAGTAAATTCCGTCGAACTGATTGTGCCCAAGCGCAGGCCGCCATTCGCCCCCAGCCGATCCATTACCGCTCGGTAAGCGCACGAATTGTTGTAGTACTGTCCGCCCTGAATAGCTTGGCGCGCCTTTTCCTCGACATCGCTGAAGAATTTAAAATGAAGCAAAACCCCCATCGGCGGCACAAAATTCCGCGCATAAGGCACGGGTTGATGGATACTTGTGCCGAGCTGGCAATCACCATCCCAATAGATGAGCGGATATTTGATCAACTCAAGATCTTCATTGAACTCGCGCCGCCTCGGTCCGCCCCTGATTGACAATGCACGCTTCTTGACGCGCAACTCATAGCCATCCGCATCGAAATGGCTTGCAATATCCCACGGATCCAAATGCGCCAGGTCTTCAACCTTGGCCTCATTCAGATCAAGAGGATACATATCCAGCATCGGCGCCGCCATCCTCGTGTGACGACAGCCCTCCAATGCCTGAATGGCGTTTCGGAGCGGCGTGACCCCATGGTCCTCGTAGATGAGATATTCATCGGAATCGACGTTCACGTACCAGCGGTCGTGACCATAGAGATCGAAAAGCCTCTCCCGCCAAGCCCTGCCGCGCCGCGCCTCCTTGTAACGGACCGGCGACGTCCAGACATCGACATCATCCTGCGCAAGCAGATAATCCGTCGTCCCGTCCGTCGATCGGTCATCCGTGCAGATGAAGCGCGTGACTCCGAGGTTGCGATAGTGCCGAAGGAAGCTTGGCAGCAAGTGGCGCTCATTGCGGATCACAAAGACGAGCGGAAGATCGCTATCCTGAAGACGCGTCTGACCGTGCGCGCTGATACAATCAAGTTGAACGATGGCCTTGGATTTCCCATGTCGCCGCGAGAACGACCGCATTTCAAGAAGTGTTCTAAGACGCCGCCACAGACCTCGACCAGCCAAGCGTTTGAACGCACCCTTCTTCGGATTGGGATATCTGAGACTTGGCATCAGCACCGCGACAATAATTGCTCGAATTTGGCGACTATTGCATCCGCCCTAGTGGTTTAGAATATCGCTGCGGCTAAAATTCCCCTGAGTTGCACTATTACAACACGCTGAAATTGAATGCGATGCACACCACGAACGACTTCCAACTGCGTGCCACATCCAGCGACTGGCGGCGGCGCCGTAGTTACACAAGCCAGCCTTATGGGCAAACATCCGCTTGACTGAATCGCCTATCTAAATGAAAGACAGAGCTACGCGGGCGTGGCGAAACTGGTAGACGCAAGGGACTTAAAATCCCTCGGCCTTGGCTGTGCGGGTTCGATCCCCGCCGCCCGCACCAAGGCAAATCCACCCCCTCCCTTTATCAACACATATTAATGTGCTTTTATGCGCGCGCGCCGAAGGGGAATTGGTTGGGTGGCGCTGTGAGTAAAGCTTGTCTTGTGGGAGTAAGACGATGGTTTACGATTGGGATGGGGCGCGCACGCGGCGTCTCAGGCTGTTTCGGACGGGCACCGCGTTTCTGGTAGCGCTTGCGGTTCTTGCCATACCGCTGATGATCTTCGCGGCGAAGTTCCGCGATATTTACGGATAACAGTATTCGACCACACCAGGCGCCTTGCGCAGGGCATGGAAAAGGCGCGGCTGTGGCCGCGCCTTTATTGGATCATTTTTATCGATATCAAGCCAGCTTGGCGGCGATCTTGGCGACGTGGGCGCCCTGGAATTTCGCAGCTTCGAGTTCGACAGCCGAAGGCTGGCGCGAGCCGTCGCCGTCTGTGATGGTGGATGCGCCGTAAGGCGAGCCGCCCTTGATCTCGTCCACGCCCATCTGGCCCTGGAAGGCATAGGGAAGACCGGCCACGACCATGCCCTGGTGCAGGAAGGTGGGGATGAAACCGAGGATGGTGGATTCCTGGCCGCCATGCTGCGTGGCGGAAGAGGTGAAGGCCGAGCCGACCTTGCCGACCAGCTTGCCGGTGAACCACAGGCCACCCGTCTGATCCCAGAAATTGCGCATCTGCGAGGCAACCGTGCCGAAGCGCGTGCCGGCACCGACGATGATGGCGTCGTAATCGGCCAGCTCATCGACGGTGGCGATCGGTGCCGCCTGATCGAGCTTGTAGTGCGACGCCTTGGCGACCTCTTCGGATACCAGTTCGGGAACGCGCTTGACGGTCACGTCGGCGCCTGCCGACTTCGCGCCTTCGGCGACGGCATATGCCATGGTTTCGATGTGGCCGTAAGCCGAGTAGTAAAGCACGAGTACCTTAGCCATTACCTATCTCCATCCGGGGATTGTGAGTGAATTCGTCAACGGGTGCAGTCTTAGCAGGGCGGCGCGTTCAACGCATCCCCGACCGACAGAACGCAGTGTTCAATCGTCGGAGACGACAGTCGCTTGAACGTTGTGTTGATCGCGCAAGAGGTTTGCAACCGCGGCAAACGGCGCTACCTATGTAGCAGGAAAACATTCGGAAATTCTCAATGACCAGTGAAACCATCGTGACCGCCGCCATGCTTGCCATTGGTGACGAACTCCTCTCCGGCCGCACCAAGGACAAGAACATCGGCCACCTCGCCGACATGCTGACGCTCTCGGCGATCGACCTCAAGGAGGTCCGCATCGTCGGCGACGAGGAAGACGAGATCGTCGCGGCGCTGAACGCGTTGCGGTCCAAGTATGATTACGTGTTCACCTCCGGCGGCATCGGCCCGACGCATGACGATATTACCGCCGATGCCGTTTCCAAGGCATTCGGGCTTGCCTGCGAATACAACGCAGAAGCCATGACACTACTCGGTGACATGTATGCGCGGCGCGAGGTGGAGTTTACCGATGCGCGCAAGCGGATGGCGCGGATGCCCGTTGGCTCGCGTCATATTCCGAACCCGGTTTCGACAGCGCCGGGCTTCGTCATCGGCAATGTGCACGTGATGGCGGGCGTGCCGCAGGTTTTCCAGGCCATGGTCGATGCCGTTATCCCGACGCTGCGCACCGGCCAGGCGGTGATCTCGCTGGCGATCGCTTGCCCTTATGGCGAAGGCGATATCGGGACGCCGCTTGCAGCGATCCAGAAGGCGCATCCGCAAACCAGCATCGGCTCCTATCCGCGCTATGTCGGCCAGTCGTTCTCAACGGAGATCGTCGTGCGCGGCCGCTCGCAGGATGTGGTGGATGCTGCCGGCGCGGAGGTTCGCGCCATGATCGAGACCATCAGGGAAGCAAAGGAGACAGCCGTCAATCGTTCCGCGGAAGCCTAGGTCTTCGAGAAAAACGGGCTTCACCTGATCCGCGTCAAGGAACCCGCGCCGCAGTTGGAGCATTTTCAATCACGCGCGAGCCGATTTCATCCGCGCAAGGAGAATTGATCATGTCCTATAAAACCATACTCGCCATACTCGATACTGCCGATAACGCCGCGGCGGTTGCCGATTTCGCATTTGCACTTGCGGCCGAGCACAATGCCCATGTGATCGGCCTGCACGCGGAAACCGTGGCAGTCGTGCCGCTGGTCGCGCCGATGGAGATTCCCGACCCGGTCGCCGTGCAGGCGCTTCAGGACATGGCGCATTCCGAAACCATAGAGATCGAGCGGATTTTTCGCGCCAGGGCACAGGCATCGGGGATCTCGTTCGAGTGGCGCAGTTATGCCTCCTCCTCGGGCTATGGTTCGGCGCCGCTGATCGAAAGCGCCCGTAGCGCCGATCTCCTGATTGCCTCGCAGGCCGATCCGGAGCGGCCGTCTGACAGCCATGTGGATGTGGACAACTTCCTCTTCGAGAGCGGCCGGCCGGTGCTGATGGTTCCCTTCGTGCTCAAGAAGCCGAAGCCGATCAAGCGGGTGCTCGTCGCCTGGAACGGATCGAAGGAAGCAGCCCGCGCGACATTCGACGCTCTGCCCTTCCTGAAGGCTGCAGACGAGGTCGAGGTCTTCTCGGTCGATCCGGTGGAAAACGCGCTGCAATCGGCTGCCACGGCCGGCGCCGAGATCGCCTCGATGCTGGCGCGGCACGGCGTCAAGGTGACGCTTGCGACCGCGCATAGTGCCGCCGACAAGAATACATCCGCCGTCATCGAGAACCGGCTCTCAGACAGCAGCATCGACCTGCTCGTCATGGGTGCCTACACCCACTCGCGCCTATGGCAGATGATTTTCGGCGGAACGACCAAGAGCCTGCTTCAGTCGATGACAGCGCCGACCCTGCTTTCGCGATAGCAAACGCGAAGGGCTTGCGTTTTGCGGCCGAATTCCGCTAATTGCAGCGACCGATGACGAGCTCCGGCTTCGGTCCTCCTATCGCGCAGTTCCGGCTGCGCGATTTGCGTTTGACCGATCGCGGATAGCCTGTCCGGCCGCCGGAGAAACGGCGTGTCATCCTTTCATGCCGCGGAGCAACAATCATGTCTCTTCCAGATAAAGCCTTTCCCGTTTCCTGGGACCAGTTTCACCGCGATGCGCGCGCACTCGCCTGGCGTCTTTCCGGCCTCAACCGCCCGTTCAAGGCGATCGTCTGCATCACCCGCGGCGGCCTCGTACCGGCGGCGATCATCTCGCGCGAGCTGAACATCCGGCTCATCGAAACCGTCTGCGTCGCCTCCTACCACGACTACGTGAACCAGGGGGAAATGACACTGCTGAAGGGCATCGCGCAGGAGCTTCTCGTCGATGGCGGAGAGTCCGTTCTGGTTGTGGACGATTTGACCGATACCGGCAAGACGGCCCAGGAAGTCCGCTCCCTGCTGCCCAAGGCGCATTTCGCCTGCGTCTACGCAAAACCCCAGGGTGTACCGACAATCGATACCTTCGTGACCGAAGTGAGCCAGGACACCTGGATCTATTTCCCGTGGGACATGGGCTTCACCTATCAGGAGCCGATCTCCAAGGGCGCGCGCGGCTAGGCTCTCGCCTTCGCAATTTGTAATTGCGCCAATCTTTATTTAACTAACACTTATAAATCCGCTGTCGGGCTGCGCGCTTCCGGAATATCGTGAGCGTGCAGTCAGGGTAGCGAGAGGCGCCAGCCGGCTGTGTTTGAGGAGGCGCCTGGGCGCGCGGTGTTGGGGTGATGATGACGCGTTGGGGGTATGTCGGCACGATGGCGGTCTTCGGACTGTGTCTTTGCCTAGTGCCATCGGTCGGCTCGACCGAACCCGCCTACGTGTCCGTCGTGCGCGAATATGTGGACACGCTGATCCGACCGATGGTCGACATGCCGATCGTCATTCATGCGATCGAGGAGCAAAATATCAGGTTCGGCAATGTCAGCTCCATGGATATCGCCGTCCTCGACAATACCTACCGCTCAGAAATGAAGACCGGCGACTGGCAGATGGTGCGCCGGCTGCTCGACAAGCCGGTCTCGCGTTACCTCAAATCGAAGCAAAGTGATTCGCAGGGAACGATCGTCGAGTTCTTCGTGACCGACCGGAACGGTCTCAATGTCGGCCAAAGCGTGCCCACCACCGACTACTGGCAGGGCGACGAGGACAAGTATCTCAGGACGTTCGCTGCCGGATCGAACGAGACCTTCATCAGCCGTGCCGAGCGTGACGACCAGTCGCAGATGCTGGAAACGCAGGCGAGCTTCGTCATCAAGAACCGGGCCGGGCGCCCGATCGGGACGGCAACGGTGACCATCGCGATCGACGCCTTGTGATGATTTCGGCGCACACGAATCGGCATGCGCATTTGCAGGGTAAAAGCCAGCCCTATCGGCTGATATTTTAAGTTATTCTTCCGTTTTTTGAGCCTTGCACCCACTTGACGCCACAAGCCATTGATTCTTCTACACGTCTCGCTTTTCCCCGTTCTCCACAGACACTTCCACAATATCTTGTGGTGAACACTTCATTAAGAACCAGCCCTTGACGGAATCGCCTGTTTCAAACTTAATGAGTTTCGATGTTGCGGCGGCGACTGAACCGGGAGTAACGAGGCCGGTTCTCTCCAGAAATCGAGCATGAAATCAGGGTGTTGCGTCCATGATGGATGATGCGCCTTGAGGGGTTCCTGCGCGATTTTCGCCGACTGAAAAAGCGACATCCGGGGCTGGCGGAAAAAGGCTGTTAATACTATATTTAGTGATTGCAGCCACCATCACCACAAGATACAGGATGACCATCTCCGGATGACACTCCTGTGACGATACGGAAACGAGAACTGGCTGCGCCCCTTCCGGCGAGGCCGGACGTGGAAACTTGCGCCTTGGTCAACGGGGACGGGGCGCGCGAGCTAGAGGTTAAGGCAAATGCGCATAGAACGCCGATTTACGAAGGCAGATCAGGGCGCTTACGCGGCTATCGAATTCCGCAAGGCAACCAGCGAGATCAAGAACCCTGACGGGTCGATCGTATTCCGCCTCGAGAACATCGATGTTCCCGCGCAGTTTTCGCAGGTTGCTGCCGACATTTTGGCGCAGAAGTATTTCCGCAAGGCCGGCGTCCCTGCCCGCCTCAAGAAGGTCGAGGAAAACAACGTTCCTTCCTTCCTGTGGCGCTCGGTTGCCGATGAGGCCGCTCTGAAGGAACTCCCGAAGGATCAGCAGTACGGTTCTGAAACCGATGCACGCCAGGTCTTCGATCGTCTGGCCGGCACCTGGACCTACTGGGGCTGGAAGGGTGGCTATTTCTCTTCCGAAGAAGACGCGGCCGCCTTCCGCGACGAACTTGCCTACATGCTCGCGACACAGCGCGTCGCCCCGAACTCGCCGCAGTGGTTCAACACCGGCATGCACTGGGCCTACGGCATCGACGGCCCCGGCCAGGGCCACTTCTATGTGGACCCCTTCACCGGCAAGCTGACGAAGTCGAAGTCGGCCTATGAGCATCCGCAGCCGCACGCCTGCTTCATCCAGTCCGTCGAAGACGATCTCGTCAACGAAGGCGGCATCATGGACCTGTGGGTTCGCGAAGCGCGCCTCTTCAAGTACGGCTCCGGCACCGGCTCCAACTTCTCGTATCTCCGCGGCGAAGGCGAACGACTTTCCGGTGGCGGCCGTTCCTCCGGCCTGATGAGCTTCCTGAAGATCGGCGACCGCGCTGCCGGCGCCATCAAGTCTGGCGGCACGACGCGTCGCGCGGCGAAGATGGTCGTGGTCGACATCGACCATCCGGATATCGAGGAATACATCAACTGGAAGGTCAAGGAGGAGCAGAAGGTTGCTGCCCTCGTCACCGGTTCCAAGATCGTCAATCGCCACCTGAAGGCGATCATGAAGGCCTGCGTCAACTGCGACGGCGACAACGACGATTGCTACGACCCGAACAAGAACCCTGCCCTGAAGCGCGAAGTGCGCGCTGCCAAGAAGGATCAGGTTCCGGAAAACTACATCGGCCGCGTTATCCAGTTCGCTCGCCAGGGCTACAAGGACCTCGAGTTCAAGACCTACGACACCGACTGGGATTCGGAAGCCTACCTCACGGTTTCGGGCCAGAACTCCAACAACTCGGTCTCGATCAAGGACGACTTCCTGCGCGCTGTTGAAAACGACGGCGACTGGAACCTGACCGCCCGCAAGGACGGCAAGGTCATGAAGACGCTGAAGGCACGCGACCTGTGGGAATCGATCTCCTACGCCGCATGGGCCTCGGCCGATCCGGGCCTGCACTTCAATACGACGATGAACGACTGGCACACCAGCCCGGCTGCCGGCCCGATCCGCGCATCCAACCCGTGCTCGGAATACATGTTCCTCGACGACACGGCCTGCAACCTTGCCTCGCTGAACCTCATGCAGTTCAAGGATGCGGCCACCAAGCGCATCAACATCGGCGACTACGAGCATGCCGTTCGCCTGTGGAGCGTCGTTCTCGAAATCTCCGTGATGATGGCGCAGTTCCCGTCGAAGCAGATCGCCGAGCTCTCCTACGAATACCGCACGATCGGTCTCGGCTACGCCAACATCGGTGGCCTTCTGATGTCGTCGGGCATTCCCTATGACAGCGACGAAGCCCGCGCCATCGCAGGCTCGCTGACCGCGATCATGACCGGCATCTCCTACGCCACCTCGGCAGAGATCGCCTCCGAGCTCGGACCGTTCCCGATGTTCGCGCCGAACCGCGAGAACATGCTGCGCGTCATCCGCAACCATCGCCGCGCCGCTTACGGCGAGACGTCGGGCTATGAAGGCCTGTCGATCAACCCGGTCGCGCTCATCCACTCGGAAAACCCGGACCAGGATCTGGCGGCTCACGCCAAGAGCGCCTGGGACAAGGCTCTCGAACTCGGCGAAAAGCACGGCTACCGCAACGCCCAGGCAACCGTCATCGCGCCGACCGGCACGATCGGCCTCGTCATGGATTGCGACACGACCGGTATCGAGCCTGACTTCGCGCTGGTGAAATTCAAGAAGCTCGCCGGCGGCGGCTACTTCAAGATCATCAACCGCGCCGTTCCGGAGGCGCTCCGCACGCTCGGCTACCCCGAGAGCCAGATCGCCGAGATCGAAGCCTACGCTGTTGGCCACGGCAACCTGAACCAGGCGCCGGCGATCAACCCCGGCTCGCTGAAGGCCAAGGGCTTCACCGACGAGAAGATCGAAGCGCTGAACGGCGCGCTGAAGAGCGCCTTCGACATCAAGTTCGTCTTCAACCAGTGGACGCTCGGCACCGACTTCCTGAAGACGACGCTGAAGGTCTCCGACGAACAGCTCGGCGACATGGGCTTCAACCTTCTCGAGCACATCGGCTTCTCGAAGAAGGACATCGAGGCTGCCAACGTTCACGTCTGCGGCGCGATGACGCTCGAAGGCGCACCGTTCCTGAAGAACGAGCACCTCGCCGTCTTCGATTGCGCCAACCCATGCGGCAAGATCGGCAAGCGTTACCTCTCGGTCGACAGCCACATCCGCATGATGGCTGCTGCCCAGCCGTTCATCTCGGGTGCGATCTCCAAGACGATCAACATGCCGAACGACGCGACGGTCGACGATTGCAAGAGCGCCTACATGCTCTCCTGGAAGCTCGGCCTGAAGGCAAACGCTCTCTATCGCGACGGCTCCAAGCTGTCGCAGCCGCTGAATGCCTCGCTGATCGAAGACGAAAGCGATGAGGACGCACTGGACGATCTGCTGCAGCAGCCGGTCGCCGCCCAGGCCGTCACCATCACCGAAAAGATCATCGAGCGTGTGGTCGAGCGCGTGACCCGCGAACGCGAGAAGCTGCCGAACCGCCGCCAGGGCTACACCCAGAAGGCCGCCGTCGGCGGACACAAGGTGTACCTGCGCACCGGCGAATTCGGTGACGGTCGCCTCGGCGAAATCTTCATCGACATGCACAAGGAAGGTGCCGCCTTCCGTGCGATGATGAACAACTTCGCCATCGCCATCTCGCTGGGTCTCCAGTACGGCGTGCCGCTCGAGGAATATGTGGAGGCCTTCACCTTCACCAAGTTCGAACCGGCAGGCATGGTCATCGGCAACGACGCTATCAAGAACGCCACGTCGATCCTCGACTACGTATTCCGCGAACTGGCCGTCTCCTACCTCGGCCGCCACGACCTCGCGCATGTCGATACGTCGGACTTCTCGAACACGGCTCTCGGCAAGGGCATCCAGGAAGGCAAGACGAACCTCGTCTCGACCGGCTGGACCCGCGGCTACAAGCCGACGATCGTTTCGAACAGCGAACGCCAGGCTGCCGGCGAGCCCAAGGGCTCGGCAACAGCCGCCCCTGCCCGCGCCTCGTCCGGTGCAACGGTAACGTCCTTCGCAGGCGCTGCCGCCCGCAAGATCGAGCCGACCGTTGCCATCTCGAACTCCGAAATCGTCGCCTTCAAGCGCGATTACGAAGAGCGCGCCAAGGAATTGGCCGAAGAGATCGCCGAGGAAGTGCTGGAAGAAGTTACGACCGAGAGCCAGCAGGCAACGGCCCTGTTCTCCGACAAGGCCGCGGCTGACGCCGCATCGGCCAAGACGGAAGCCAAAAAGATCGAATCCGAGCGCCGCGCCCGGTCGATCATGCAAGGCTACACCGGCAACATGTGCTCTGAGTGCCAGAACTTCACGATGGTGCGCAACGGCACCTGCGAAAAGTGCGACACTTGCGGCGCGACCAGCGGCTGCAGCTGAGGATTGAAGCGATCAGATGTTTGACTTTCAAAAGCCCAGGGAACGCTCCCTGGGCTTTTGTCGTCTTAGGCGACGCAGCGCATACGGGCTTGCAGATATGAGCAAGTCCACAAACACAAAAGCCGGATCCTTCAGGATCCGGCTTTTGATACCACGAATAAGCCAAAGCCCTCGTGGGGCGAAGAGAAACTCTCCAACCTGTAGCAAGGCCATCATATGGGGAGTCGGATCTAAGAGTCGAGTTGGGCTTTGGCGCCATCAATGTGTTCAGCACAGAAAGGCATGAACATGAGTGATAATCCCCATATTTCGATCAACAAACTCGTCGAGTATTGCTGCGCGCGTGCCGCGCGCCGCACAGCGATTATCGAAGATATCCTGAAGCCGAAAGGCTATCTTTTAGATACCGGATACAACGAGATCGAACGGGCCACCGCAGCCTACATTTCCTCAATGGGAACAGATGACTCCAAGCTGCGGGAGCTAGATAACGTTTTTGAGCGTCGGCAACCGAACTCCGAGCATGAAGAAAACCGCTTGCTCAACGCACACGACGCGATCGAATTAGCGCGAACGATGGATTGGAGGGCACCCAGCAAAACCTCAATAATATCAGTTAATCAGAAGCAGCCAAAACTCGAAATTGGTGGTGTAAGCGTTAGCGTAAATCCGACGAATATTGTGCAACAAAGTCAAGCAGGGAGAAAGGCGAAAGCTGTCGGCATTATAAAACCGTACTTTTCGAAAACATCGCCGCTCACATCACCGAATGAACGTGCCGCACTCCACGGCACGCTACTTCACTGGTATTGTGAGACGTTTATGTCCCACCTCGGTGACGCCGTTCCTAAGCTTTGTTTCTCGATCGACATATTCGCCCAGAAAGTATTTGAGGCCCCTCGCGCGCACATCGCCCGACGAAGGCAAATTGAGGCATGCGCACAGGAAATCTCAGATCGATGGATACCAATTAAATCGCGACTGGTAGACACGGGTAAGATCACGATCTTCAGATCGATCAATACCTAGTTGACTGCTTCAGCGCCCATTCCTGTGCACCTGCACTCGATGGGCGCTGATCTGATTGATGAGAGCGTAACAAGCAAACTAGAACACTGCCAGTTTGATGTAATTGCTAATTATCGAACTACGACCCCGCCATTGACATCCCTAGGTACAGAACTCTGTTGTGAAGCGTTGGCAGCTGTTCCGTCCTCCTCCACGACCGACAAATCCAGATCGCCCCAGATGGACTTCGGCTTGCTGCGGTCGGTGCGGCGGGAGGATTTGATTTCGACGACGAACGGCTTCGATTGGGCGCGCATGGGGTTCCTGCTGAATGCGTTGGGCGAATCCTTCAACCCTTCGAGACTATGAAGCGTTCCTCCACGTGGCAAGCTCATCCGATGCCGTCGATCCAGCCTCGCACAGGCTAATCGCCTGGCCGGCAGGGACTTTGGGAACAAGGACGCAAGCTTCACGTTCCCTCTCGGCAGCATGCGCGGCAGCGGTCGTGCAAATTGTTGCGAAAAATCCTTGAAGGAAAATTCAATGTCGATTACCTACCACGTCGCCGAACATGATGGCGCCTGGGCGTACCGCCTTGGCGACGTCTGGTCGGAAACTTTCCCAACTCACGAAAAAGCACTGGCAGCGGCAAAGAACGCCGCGGAGCGTCAACAGCTCGGTGGCCAGGATGCTGAAATTACATATCAGCGTGCAGACGGCACCTGGACAACGGAACGGTCGAATGGAGGCGATCGCCCCGAGGCCGATGTCGTCGATGACGCCAAGGAATGAAAAAGACTACGAATGAGCATTAAAGAACGCTTCCTCAAACAACAGCACGCGTGGATGATCGGCGCGTGCTACTCCCGCAAACACCCTGACTTTCACCGCTACGGCGGCCTTGATGTCGCCGTCTCCCCGCGCTGGAAGGACGGCCTCGACGCCTTCGTCAACGACATGATCGACACGCTTCCGCGCAGCCTGGCCGAGCGCCGCCTGGCGCTGGTCAACCCGCGCCGCCCCTTCGAGCCGGGCAATGTCGAATGGATTTTCCTCAGCAAGCACCGCGGCCTGCGTTCCCCTGATGGCACGCGCCCCGATATGCCCGAGATGCGTTCGCGCCGGGCCTAATCAGGTTGCCCTTCCGGGCATCGCAAAAATGCCGACGGCGACTTCAGCTTCACTGATGAAAGCTGATCGCCGACGGTATTCTAGGATCGAACTTCGTAACGACGAAGTTGCATTTCCCGTAGAACAGCAATGGCGGCGCCTCGCACCGCCACTTTCCACATAGATCAGATCAGGACATCGCGGCCGAGCCAACCCGGCTAGAGCAGACGGCTGCGCTTGATCAGGCGCGCGGCTATGAACACGGCCGCCATCGTGCCCGCGAGCTTTCCCCAGGGATAGGCGCCGAGCTGGGCATGTGCGCTGGCATCCGCCCATTCGGCATTTGCCTTGACCACGGTCGTGGCCTGCTCCTTGATGATCACAAGGCGGGAGCGCAGGTTGTCGATTTCCTCGCGCAGCGCCTGCAGTCTTTCAGCCTGGCTTTCGTCGGAAACGGTATCGGTCGGCTCAGGTGTTGCGACATAGTCCAGCGGCGCCAAGGCTTCCATCTCGGCAAGGTGGTCCTGCAGATCCCTCTCCGTATCGCTGGCGACCGGGTCGTCTGTCGGCGCCACCTTGTCGATCACCTGCCTGATCGTCTCTCTTTCGGCGCCTTCCCGGTTCGCCATTGCCCTCGGCTTTCTGGTGCTACGGGCACGGGCGGATGATGCAGTCGCGGGCGTTTTCGATGTAACGTCAGCCTCCGTCGTCGGCTTGGTGCTCGTGCGTGGTTTGCGAATGGTCTTGCTCGGCATGCTCGCCTCCTGTGTTCAACCCTTCAGACAACGCGCCAGCCCCCGGAAAGATGCACGAAAAAATCATGCATTACGGCATCTCCGCAAAAAAGCCGGCTCCGACCATTCGACGCCTCGAAAAACCATCTACGTCAAATGACGCAGGTTTGGCTTTTCGGTCTTTTATCGCACCGCATCCTGTGCGACGCTCGCCGCATATTGCGGAAGGAATAACCATGATTTCAAAGACAAAACTCGGAATTGCCACGCTGGCGCTTCTCGCCATGCCGACACTTGCATTTGCCCATCCCGGCGTCGGCGATGCCAGCGGCTTCACGCATGGTTTCGCGCACCCGATATCGGGGATCGACCATATCCTGGCCATGGTGATGGTCGGCACCTTCGCCTATCAGCTCGGCGGGCGTTCCCTGTGGTTGGTGCCTTCGACCTTTGTTCTGGTGATGGCGCTTGGCGGCGCGCTTGGAGCGATGGGCGTGTCCGTGCCGTTCGTCGAAACCGGCATTGCGCTTTCCGTCGTTGTCCTGGGCGCGATCGTGGCGCTTGGCGTCAAGGCGCCGGCGGCGGCGGCCATGGGCCTGGTTGGTCTGTTCGCGATCTTTCACGGACATGCACATGGAGCGGAAATGCCGGAAAACGCCGGTGGCATCGCCTATGCCGCCGGGTTCATGATTGCAACAGCCGCGCTTCACGCTGCCGGCCTCGGCATTGGTGCTGCCGTTGGGAGGATTGGCGTGCGGGATGGCGGCCTCGTTACCCGGATCGCAGGCGGCGTCGCGGCAACGGCGGGCGTCGGCTTGATGGCGGGCGCTCTCTAGTTTCCAGGGTGACTGGCGGGGACTGCCGAAGCACATCGTTGCAAGATCGGAGGGGTGCGAAAGCGCCCTTCTTTTTTAATGTCACCATGCGAGGACTGAAATCACGCATAATGGACTGCAGCTCACAACCGAGCCCGCGCATCGCGCATATCCTGGATTGCAGCCAATTCGTGGAAGCCTGCGCGGAAATCGCCTAGCTGTTTCCCCTCAACACCAGAAGGAGGAAACGATGGTAAGCTGCGTTGCATCGAACGGTGATACGTGGGAAATCTATCATGCCCATGACGGTTGGCGCTGGAGACGGACGGCACGCAATGGCCAGATCGTTGGTGCGTCCACCGAAGCCTATACAACCAAGGAAAATTGCATCGCCAATGCGCAGCGCAACGGAATGACCTGCAATCCGGTCTAGCGGCGCGAGCGGCCTCTCGTCAGCAGGATGATGGCCAGGCCGACAATGAAGGCGAGACCGCCCCAGTAAATCCAGGGTGTCTGGTCGATCATGAAGCTTTCGGCGGGGTATGGGAAATAACCACTGCCCTGCCCCATCCACACCAGACCGATCAGGGTCAGCAGGCCGCCAAGGCCATATGCAACTTTTGCCATCATTCAACCCTCATTCCAAAACGCAGACGACCGTGCCTTCGTCAAGAAGGACACGGTCGCGGTCGTGATGCAAGCCGCTCGATCTCTATCGGCTATTGCAGCGTGCGGGTCGGCACGCCCTGAGGCGCGGCGGCGCCGGGCTGGTGCTGGGCGGCAACGTCGCCGCCATCAAGGCCGGTCGCCACGACGGCGACGCGGAACTTGCCGTCGAGATTGCGGTCGAAGATCGCGCCGACGACGATATCGGCATCGTCCTGCACTTCGTCGCGGATGCGGCTTGCAGCTTCATCGACTTCGAACAGCGTCATGTCGGAGCCGCCGGAGATCGAGATCAGCACGCCCTTGGCGCCCTTCATCGAGATGTCGTCGAGCAGCGGATTGGCGATTGCCGCTTCCGCCGCCTTCATCGCGCGTTCCTCGCCCGATGCCTCGCCGGTGCCCATCATCGCCCGACCCATGCCGCGCATAACGGATTTGACGTCGGCGAAGTCGAGGTTGATGAGACCTTCCTTGACGATCAGGTCGGTGATGCAGCCGACGCCGGCGTAAAGCACGCGGTCGGCCGTCATGAAGGCGTCGGCGAAGGTGGTCTTCGCGTCAGCGATGCGGAAGAGATTCTGGTTCGGGATGACGATCACGGTATCGGCCGCCTGGCGCAGAGCCTCGATACCGACATCGGCCGTCTTCATGCGGCGGTTGCCTTCGAAGGTGAAGGGCTTGGTGACGACGCCGACGGTCAGGATGCCGGCGTTGCGGGCAGCCTGCGCGATCACCGGCGCGGCGCCGGTGCCAGTGCCGCCGCCCATGCCGGCGGTGACGAAACACATGTGCGAGCCGGCGAGATGGTCCATGATCTCATCGATCGATTCCTCGGCCGCCGCCCGGCCAACCTCCGGCAGCGAACCGGCGCCGAGGCCTTCGGTCACATGCGCGCCGAGCTGGATGCGGCGCGAAGCCTTCGAGGTGGCGAGCACCTGCGCGTCGGTATTTGCGGCGATGAAATCCACGCCCTCGAGGTTTTCCGAGATCATGTTGTTGATGGCATTACCGCCGCCGCCGCCGACGCCGATCACTGTAATTCTTGGTCGCATTTCGGAAATCCCGTTCTTGGCGTCTGTCATCGCAATCTCCTTCGTGCGCTTTTGCTGCCGGCTCCGCCTCTTTATCGGGAACCGAATCGAGCACCAGCCTAGGGCCGCAAGAAGGCAGAGGCGGGGCGAAAGAACAAGATGAAGCTTTCGCGAAACTTTATCCGGAACCTTTTTTAGATGTCGCGCATTATCACGAGTCATATAGCGCCAGAGAGCGGAGTACCGCGCAGATGCCTATTTTAGCCAGCCACCAGCAAGTAGCCCCTCCGAAAGACCATATTCTGACAGCCCGCGAGGCTCTGGAGCCCCTGTTTTTAAAGATCGAGGAAGAGGCCGAGGTGAAGATGATCGCCGCTGCCATTCGCGCCGGTTGGTCTCCCGAGGATGCCATGTCAGCGATTGATGGCCTCAGGAGGGACGAGCTTTTTCCGGGCAGCGAGCACTAGCACTCGGTCAGAAAGTGCTCGCCTTGAGCCAGATTTGACATAAGTTCACCGCGACCAACCGATCGCGGAGACTATGGTATGTCCTTCAAAAATATCTGTATCTTCGGCGCGGGTGCCCTTGGCGGCACCATCGCCGCGAAGCTTGCCGCGTCCAAGAGCGTCGATGCGACGATCTCGGTCGTTGCGCGCGGCGCGCATCTCGATGCCATCAGGCGCGACGGCATCAGGCTTTTCGAGGCGGACGCGGAGATACCGCTTGTCGCCGACGTGACGGCAACGGACGACCCGACGGAACTGCCGCCGCAGGATCTCATCATAACCGGGCTGAAAGGCCACCAGTTGGGCGCGGCCGCCGAAGGCCTGGCGCATCTACTGAAGCCCTAGACCCGGGTCGTGATGATCCTGAACGGCATTCCATGGTGGTATTTTCACCGTGACACGGGCGGCCAGCATGCCGAACTGCAATTCGAGGAGCTTGATCCCGGCGGCAAGCTGTGGCGGTTGGTCGGACCGGAGCGCGTTATCGGTTGCGTCGCGATCCAGGGGGCCGAGGTCAGCGATCCCGGTCAGATCCGCCTCAGCAACAAGGGCCGCTTCATTCTGGGCGAACCCTCCGGCGAGATCAGCGCCGACCTGCGGGAGATAGAGGCACTGTTCAACAGGGCCGAGATCAGCATCACGCTGTCCGAGCGCATCCGCGACGACATCTGGAGCAAGCTGATGGGCAATGCTTCGTTCAACCCGATCAGCGCGCTGACACGCTCGCGAATGTCCGACCTGATGGCGGATGGCGCGACGAGCGATCAGATCGGCAAGGTGATGAAGGAAGTGAAGGCCGTCGGCGAGGCGCTTGGCGCGAATGTCGGCATTTCCGTGGAGGAAAGGCTGGAGCAGGCCCGGCAGGTCGGGCCGATCAAGACGTCGATGCTGCAGGACCTTCTCGCGGGCAAGCCGTTGGAGATCGTACCGCTGGTCGGGATGATCGTGGCCCTCGGGCGTCTCACCGCGGTGCCGACGCCGGTGTCTGAGACAATCTTCGCGCTGGTCTCGCAGCTCGACCGTGAGAACTGCCGGACAGCATGACCATCCGGCAGATCGCTTTCTATTTCAGCCAAGTCGCCATGCGGTCGATCGCCTCGGCGATCTCCGCCTGCGAGCCGGCGTAGGACATGCGCAGGGACCGATGGCCTTCCAGCGGGTCGAAATCGAGCCCTGGCGTTGCCGCGACGTTGATTTCCGCCAACATGCGCTTGGCGAATGCCATGCTGTCATTTGTGAAGCGGGTCACATCGACATAGGCGTAGAAGGCGCCATCCATGGGCGAGGCTATCGGCAGACCGATCTCCGGCAGCCGGCGGATCAGAAAATCGCGGTTGGCCGCGTAACTTGCCTTGTAGACGTCGAGCTCGTCGGATGCCGTCAGCGCCGCGGTCGCCGCGATCTGCGACAGTTCCGGCGGCGAGATGTAGAGGCTTTGGGCCACGCGCTCGATCGGGCGCACGAGCCGCTCCGGCAGAACCATCCAACCGATACGCCAGCCAGTCATGCAATAGTATTTCGAGAAGGAATTGATGACGATCGCCTCGTCGGTCAGTTCCAGCGCACTGGTCTCCTCGCCGGAAAACGTCAGGCCGTGATAAATCTCATCCGAGATGAAGGCGATCGAATTGGCGGAACAGTGTTCGGCAAGCGCCCTCAGCGCCGCGCGCCCGGTTACCGTGCCGGTCGGATTGGCGGGGCTCGCGAGCAATACGCCCTTCAGACGCACATTGTGCTCCTTTTCGGCCGCCGCGAGGCTTTCCGGCGTCAGCGTGAAGTGCGTCTCGGCTGTTACCGGCACTTCGACAACCCTCAGTCCAAGAGCGCCGAGAATATTGCGGTAGGCGGGATAACCCGGCCGTGCGATGGCCACCGCATCGCCGGCGTCGAACAGCGACAGGAAGGCCAGGTTGAAGCCGGCGGACGAACCCGTGGTGACCGCGATGCGTGCCGGATCGATGTCGAGACCGTGGCGATCACGGTAGTGCGTGGCAAGCGCGCTCTTAACCCGCGCGGTGCCGAGCGCATCGGTGTAGCCGATCCTGCCTTCCTCCAGCGCCTTACGTGTCGCGTCCAATGCCGCACGAGGAGCCGGATGCGATGGCTGGCCGACGGCCATCGATATGACCGGATGGCCGCCGGCCTTGCGGCGGGTGGCTTCCGCCAGCACATCCATGGCATGGAAGGGCTCGACGTCACTGCGCTTGGAAATGGAAAACAAGACTTCTTCTCTTTCGAATTTCGATTGCGACCGGACAAATGCCGCAATGATGGGATCATCACAATCCCGCGATTGCGCGGTGGATGCGAAAATTCCGGTTTGCTCACAGTCGGGTGAGCCGTAATTTGATGCTTCGCATTGCCGCTGGTAGTCTGACGGTGTTATCCGGTGCGTGAACGACGCATGTGATCTGTCAAAAACGAGGATATGATGGCCATTCTCCCGAAAATCTTTACCGCGCTGGCGCTCACCGCCTCGGTTGCAACGGCCTTTCCCGCACTTGCGCTGGATAACGCGCAGAAGAAGGAATTCGGCGAGTTCATCAAGCAATACTTGATCGAGAACCCGGAGATCATGCTCGACGTCCAGGATGCCCTGCAGAAGAAGCAGGAACAGGCGCGCCTGACCAAGGCGAATGCGACGATCACCGAGAACAAGTCGACGATCTTCGATTCCAAGTACGACATGACGATCGGTAATCCCAAGGGCGATGTCACCATCGTCGAGTTCTTCGACTACAATTGCGGCTACTGCCGCCATGCTCTTTCCGACATGCAGGCGATGCTGAAGAACGACAAGAACGTCCGCTTCGTGCTCAAGGAATTCCCGATCCTCGGACCGGAATCCGTGGCCGCGCACAAAGTATCGGACGCCTTCCGCAAGCTTGCTCCGGAAAAGTACAGCCAGTTCCACGTGGCGCTGCTCGGCAGCGAGGGCCGCGCCGACGAAGGCAGCGCCATCGAAGTGGCTGAATCTCTTGGTGTTTCCGAAAAGCAGATCCGCGACGAGATGAGCAAGAGCTCCAGCGACGACTCCGTCAAGGAGACCTACGGGCTGGCGCAGAGCCTGGGGATCACCGGCACGCCGTCCTATGTGATCGGCAACGAACTGGTGCAGGGAGCGGTCGGCTTCGACGATCTCGAGAGTCGCGTCAAGAACATGCGCGCCTGCGGCAAGACCAGCTGCTGAGGCGCGCTCCCATCAAATCGCCCAATTCCGATGTTTCAGCCATGTGGACAAATGTGGCGCGATTCGGGCCGCCTTCTCCAAAGGGCTTTCATTAAGCCTTTGGTGAGTCTATAGGTTGCCTCCTGCACTAAACGGAACAGTCGATGACGCAAACCATATTCGTCCTGAACGGGCCCAACCTGAACATGCTCGGCAAAAGAGAGCCGGGCATCTACGGTGCGAAGACCCTGAAGGACATCGAAACGGATTGCATCGCAGCGGGGCGTGAACTCGGCTTCGACGTCGACTTCCGGCAGAGCAATCACGAGGGCACCCTGGTCGATTGGTTTCACGAAGCACAAGACAAGGCTGTCGGCGTTGCCATCAATGCCGGTGCCTATACGCACACGTCGGTTGCGCTTCACGATGCAATCCGCGCCATTTCCATTCCTGTGATTGAACTCCATATCTCCAACGTGCATGCACGCGAGGAATTTCGTCACAAGTCGATGATTGCGCCAGCGGTTAAGGGCGTTATCTGCGGCTTCGGACCCTACAGTTACATTCTGGCGCTACAGGCGCTGAAAAATCTCACGGCATAAAAAGAAGACAGGGCTACACTCATGGCTGAGAAGAAAAACGGTATCGACCAGACGCTGATCCGCGATCTCGCGAACATCCTCAACGACACGGATCTGACGGAAATCGAAGTCGAGCAGGACGATCTGCGCATCCGCGTATCGCGCGCCGGCAACACGCAGTACATCCAGGCTCCGGCTTACGCGGCAGCGCCTGTTGCCGCTGCACCTGCCGCAATCGCGGCACCAGCTGCCGCTGCTGCCCCGGCTGCGGCTGCACGCAATCCGGCCAACACGGTCAGCGCACCGATGGTCGGCACGGCCTACATGGCTCCGGCTCCCGGCGCTCGCGCGTTCATCGAAGTCGGCGCGACGGTCAAGGAAGGCCAGACGCTGCTCATCATCGAAGCGATGAAGACGATGAACCAGATCCCCGCGCCCAAGTCGGGCAAGGTCGTTGAAATTCTTGTCGAGGACGGAAGCCCCGTCGAATACGGCCAAGCTCTCGTGGTCGTCGAATAAGGCGGACGTCATGGTCTCGAAAATCCTCATAGCAAACCGCGGCGAAATCGCGCTTCGCGTGCTGCGCGCCTGCAAGGAGCTCGGCATTCCCTGCGTTGCGGTCCATTCGACCGCGGATGCGGATGCGATGCACGTGCGCCTTGCGGACGAAAGCGTGTGCATTGGCCCGCCGCCATCGCGTGACAGCTATCTGAACATCCATCAGATCGTTGCAGCCTGCGAAATCACCGGCGCCGATGCGGTTCACCCCGGCTACGGCTTCCTGTCGGAGAACGCCAAGTTCGCCGACATCCTGGAAGCGCACGGCATCACCTTCATCGGACCGACCGCGGACCACATCCGCATCATGGGCGACAAGATCACCGCCAAGACGACGGCCCAGGAACTCGGCATTCCCGTCGTTCCAGGTTCGGATGGCGAAGTGAAGACCGAAGAGGATGCGCTGAAGACCGCGGCCGAAATCGGCTATCCGGTCTTGATCAAGGCGACGGCCGGCGGTGGCGGACGCGGCATGAAGGTCGCCAAGACCGCTGACGATCTCGTCGAAGCCTGGTCGACGGCCCGTACCGAAGCGGCAGCCGCTTTCGGCAATGACGCCGTCTACATGGAAAAGTACCTCGGCAAGCCGCGCCATATCGAGATCCAGGTGTTCGGCGACGGCGAAGGCAATGCGATCCATCTCGGTGAACGCGACTGCTCGCTGCAGCGCCGCCACCAGAAGGTCTGGGAAGAAGCGAATTCCCCTGCCCTCAACGTCGAGCAGCGTATGAAGATCGGCCAGGTTTGCGCCGACGCGATGCGCAAGCTGAAGTATCGCGGCGCCGGCACGATCGAGTTCCTCTACGAGAACGGCGAGTTCTATTTCATCGAAATGAACACCCGCCTGCAGGTGGAGCATCCGATCACCGAAGCGATCACCGGCATTGACCTCGTGCACGAACAGATCCGTGTCGCCTCCGGCCGCGGCCTTTCCGTGACGCAGGATGAAGTGCATTTCCATGGCCATGCCATCGAATGCCGCATCAATGCCGAAGACGCGCGCACCTTCGTACCCTCGCCCGGCACGATCACGCACTTCCATGCGCCCGGCGGCCTTGGCGTTCGCATCGATTCGGGAGCCTATCAGGGCTACAAGATCCCGCCTTATTACGACAGCCTGATCGGCAAGCTCATCGTGTTCGGACGCACCCGCGTCGAATGCATGATGCGCCTGCGCCGTGCGCTCGACGAATTCGTCGTCGACGGCATCAAGACGACGCTGCCGCTGTTCCAGGATCTGGTCGACAACCAGGATATCGCCAACGGCGATTATGACATCCACTGGCTGGAAAATTACCTGGCCAACAGCAAGCCCGCGTAACATCCGATGGCAGGATCGCGCAGGAAGTCTCCAGGTATCACTCCGGAAATACTCCTGCGCGCCTATTCCATCGGGCTTTTCCCGATGGCTGAATCGGCAACTGACCCGGAGATATTCTGGGTCGAGCCCGATCTTCGCGGCGTGCTGCCGCTCGATGATTTCCACGTTTCCAAAAGCCTGGCGAAAACGATCCGGCGCAAGCCGTTCGAAATCCGGTTCAATTACGACTTCGGTTCGGTCATAGACGCCTGCGCCGAAGAGACCGACGGGCGCCCGAGCACCTGGATCAACCAGACCATCCGCTCGCTCTATTCGACGTTGCACAGCCTGCGCCACGCGCACAGCGTGGAGGCCTGGGATGGAGACGATCTCGTGGGCGGGCTTTATGGCGTTTCGCTGGGGTCGGCGTTCTTTGGAGAAAGTATGTTCTCACGGCGTACCGACGCCTCGAAGATATGCCTCGTGCATCTCGTGGAACGGCTGCGAGACAAGGGTTTCACCCTGCTCGACACGCAATTCACCACCGAGCATTTGAAGACATTCGGCGCAATCGACGTACCCAAGGACGAGTACGAGCACATGCTGTCGGCGGCGATGGACTCACTGCACCTGCCATTTGACTAACTAAAAATACATCTTCACGTTGATTTTACTTCCGACTCGCATATGGTCACAACGTTTAACGGGAGTATTTATTGTGAAGTTTAAGATTGCCGCGCTGACATCCCTCCTCGTTCTGGCTGCGACCTTGGCCGAAGCGAAGCCGTATCAGGAGATGTTTCCCGGTACCGACCGCTTCGAGGACGCCGACAAGGCGCTGCTCGAGAAGCTTGATTTCCAGCAGGGCGCGATCAAGATTCCGGAGGCGAAAGCCACTCTCAACATCCCCGACGGCTTCTACTACCTCAACGCAGCCGATACGCGGCATGTGCTGGTCGATATCTGGGGCAACCCGCCGCAGGCGGCCGAAGGCACGCTTGGGATGGTCTTCCCGGCCAAGTACGCTCCCGTCGAGGCGGAGTCCTGGGGTTCGGTCGTGGAGTACAGCGCCGATGGCTACGTTTCCGACGCGGACGCCGCATCGACCGATTACGACGAACTGCTGCGCAGCATCAAGGATTCCATAGCCGAGGCCAATCCCGAACGCGAGAAGCAGGGCTTCGAGAAGATTACGCTGGTCGGCTGGGCGTCGGCCCCGCATTACGACCAGCCGACGCATGCGCTGCATTGGGCGCGCGATCTGATTTTCGGCAACGACATGAGCCAGCCGCATACGCTGAACTATTCCATCCGCGTGCTCGGACGCGAGGGCGTGTTCCAGTTCAACTTCGTGTCCGGCATGGATCAGTTGCAGGAA
This sequence comes from Hyphomicrobiales bacterium, assembly GCA_900471485.1. Taxonomy (GTDB): domain Bacteria; phylum Pseudomonadota; class Alphaproteobacteria; order Rhizobiales; family Rhizobiaceae; genus Rhizobium. Next base: position 115,430 of record UCEU01000007.1, on the reverse strand, counting down.
ATCCAGTCCGCGATCCCCAACGTGCTGACCATGGTCAAGTTCGACAGCGGCAAGGCCTATGAGGACTATGCAAGCGGAGACAAGCTCGCCGCCTACGGCATGGCGGGCATGATCGCGGCCGGCGCCGGCGCGAAGGTCGCGGCCAAGGTCGGCCTTCTTGCGATGGCGGCGGTCTTCTTCAAGAAGGCTGGTGTGCTTATTCTGATTGCCGGCGCGGCTATCCTGCGCGGGATCAAGAGCCTGTTCACGCGAAAGAAGCCCTCGGCGTAAGCGAGGGCACGCGGATCATCGGGAAAATTACTGCGCCTTGGCGTCGGGCGCCGGAACGTCCGACGTCGCCTTGCACTCTTTCAGCCAGACGTCATAGATCGGGTGCTCGACAGCATTGAGGCCAGGGCTGTCGGCGAACATCCAGCCGGTGAAGATGCGGCGGATCTTGCGGTCGAGCGTGATTTCATCAACCTCGACGAAGCCGTCGATCTTCTGCGCCTCGGTCTGGTCGCGCGAGTAACACGCCTTCGGCGTCACCTGAAGCGCGCCGAACTGGACAGTCTCGTTGACATAGACGTCGAATGTGGTGATGCGGCCGGTGATCTTGTCGAGGCCGGAGAAGACGGCTACCGGATTCTCGATACGGGCGGCCGAAGCGGCCTGCGGCAGGAAGGAGGATCCAAGCGCCAGCGCCAGTCCAGCGGCACGCAGGATGGGGTTCCGCTTGAAAAGCTTCATGTCTCGCCGTCTCCACCGCATATCAAATCGAAGGCCGCAGTTTCTGCGGCCAACCTGCGGGTAAAGGTCAATTGTGGCCAAAAGCGGAGCCGGAAGGCCCGCTTAGTTGCCTGGCGTCCAAGCGTCGTAGTCACCGGTGACGCGCGGACGCTCGCCCGGAACGACCAGCGAGCCCGGCGGGCGATAAGCCTGCGGCGAGCCGGTACGGTTTGCCTGGTGCGACTTCTGCCATTCCTTGGCGACGTAGGTTTCCTTGGACGGCGGAACGTTGGTGCGGTGATGCATCCAGCCGTGCCAGCCCGGAGGAATGGCGGAAGCGTCGGCGTAACCCTTGTAGATCACCCAACGACGCGGCAGGCCGAACGAGGTCGTGCCGCCTTCATAATAGATGTTGCCCAGTTCATCTTCGCCGACGCGCTTGCCGAAACGCCAGGTCGCGAAACGTGTACCGATCGTCTGACCGTTCCACCAGGTGAAGATTTGAAGGAGGAGAGTTTTCATGTCTTTTCCTTGAGCTTGTCTTGGGAACAAGCGGGACCAGAATTCGATCCCTCGCTTATGCCGCCAGCGACGCGCATTGTCCAGTGATTCCGATGCCACACCGGCTATTTCAAAGCCATCTTGAAACCGAGATGCGTGGGCTCGAGTCCGAGCCGCTGATAGAAGCGATGCGCGTCCTTGCGCTTGCCATTGGAGATGAGCTGCACGCGCGGCAAATCGCGCGCCCGCGCCTCGGCAATGCAGAATTCGATCATCTGTGCGCCGATGCCCCGGCCACGCATGTCGCCGCGCGTCTGCACCGCTTCGATGATCATGAAGGATGTGCCGCGCCCGGCCAGCGTCGTGGTGATCGCCGTCTGGAACGTGCCGACAACCTCATCCGCCAGCTCGGCGACATACAGCGTCTGGTCTGGCGAAGCGGCGATGATCTCGAAAGCGCGCTCATAGGATGGCAGCGCCTCGGGCGCCGTCGTATCACCGTGGCCACCGATATCGTCGGCGGCGAACATGGCGATCAGGGCGGCAAGATCGGCCCTCTGCGCTTCGCGAATGGTGATCTTGTCCGTCATGTCTGCGATCTCAGTGGGTGGGGAGCGGCTTTTCGAGGATCAGCGCCGCGACACCCGACTGCCCCGCGCCGTTGTTTTCGATGTGGCCGACATCGGAAAAGCCGAGCCGACGGTAGAAGGTGATCGCGGCTTCGTTGCGCGGCTCCACCTCGAGCCGCATGATCTCTGCGTCGGGAAAGCAGGTCTCAAGCTCCGCGAAGATATCGCGCCCGATGCCCTCGCGCTGCAGCGACTGCCTGACATAGAGAAGATGCAGCATGACCGTCTTAGTCATCTCGGCGGACATGGCCGCATAGCCGATACCGCCGATCTCCTTGCCGTCATCAGCAACGAGGAACTCCGCGTTCTTGTTCGCCAGCCGCGTCTTCAACGCTGCGGGCGAAAAGAGCGTGGAGACCAGCTCATCGACCTTCGGCGCGCCGAGCAGCGCGTCGTAGGTCGCATGGAATGTTTCGACCAGGAGAGCGCGAACCTTGTCGAGATCGCGCTCGCTGGCGGTGCGGACGAAGTAGACCATTTTCTTCCTTCCGGCATCGGCTATCCGAAAACCGCTTCACACTTTTCGGCGATGCCGGATGACCTATTCCTCGACGATGCCGAGCTTGGCCTTGACCAGCGCCTGGACGGCCTGCGGGTTGGCCTTGCCGCCGGTCGACTTCATCACCTGGCCGACGAACCAGCCGGCGAGAGCGGGCTTGGCCTGCGCCTTGGCGACCTGATCCGGGTTGGCGGCGATGATCTCGTCAACGGCCTTTTCGATAGCGCCGGTGTCGGTGACCTGCTTCATGCCGCGGCTTTCCACGATCTCGGCCGGGTCGCCGCCTTCGGTAAGCACGATTTCAAAGACGTCCTTGGCGATCTTGCCCGAGATGGTCTCGGCCTTGATGAGGTCGATGATCGAGCCGAGCTGAGCGGCGGAAACCGGAGTCGATTCAATATCCTTGCCGAGTTTGTTCAAGGCGCCCAAGAGGTCGTTGATGACCCAGTTGGCAGCCATCTTGCCATCGCGGCCCTCAGCAACGGCTTCGAAGTAATCGGCGATCGCCTTTTCCGACACGAGCACGGAGGCGTCGTAGATCGAGAGACCGAGTTCGCGCACGAAGCGCTCCTTCTTGTCGTCGGGCAGTTCCGGCAGGTCGGCTGCGAGTGCCGTGACATAGGCGTCGTCGAATTCGAGCGGCAGCAGGTCTGGATCGGGGAAGTAGCGATAATCGTGCGCGTCTTCCTTCGAGCGCATCGAGCGCGTCTCGCCCTTGCCGGCGTCGAACAGGCGGGTTTCCTGATCGATCACGCCGCCATCCTCGAGGATGGCGATCTGGCGGCGGGCTTCGTATTCGATCGCCTGGCCGATGAAGCGGATGGAGTTGACGTTCTTGATCTCGCAACGCGTGCCGAAGCCTTCGCCCGGGCGGCGCACGGAGACGTTGACGTCGGCGCGCATGGATCCTTCGTCCATGTTGCCGTCGCAGGTGCCGAGGTAGCGCACGATCGAACGCAGCTTGGTCATGTAGGCCTTGGCTTCATCCGACGAGCGCATGTCCGGCTTAGAGACGATTTCCATCAGGGCGACGCCCGAACGGTTGAGGTCTACATAGGACATGGTGGCGTGCTGGTCGTGCAGCGACTTGCCGGCGTCCTGCTCAAGATGCAGGCGCTCGATGCCGATCTCGATGTCCTCGAACTGGCCCTGACGATCCGGGCCGAGCGAGATCACGATCTGGCCCTCGCCGACGATCGGATCCTTGAACTGCGAGATCTGATAGCCCTGCGGCAGGTCGGGATAGAAGTAGTTCTTGCGGTCGAAGATCGAGCGCTTGTTGATCTGCGCCTTCAGGCCGAGACCGGTGCGGACCGCCTGAGCGACGCATTCCTCGTTGATGACAGGCAGCATGCCGGGCATGGCCGCATCGACGAGCGATACGTTGGAATTCTGCGGCTTGCCGAACTCGGTCGAGGCGCCGGAGAACAGCTTCGAATTGGACAGCACCTGCGCATGGACTTCCATGCCGATGATGACTTCCCAATCGCCAGTGGCGCCGGGAATGAAGCGTTTCGGATCAGGCGTGCGAACGTCGACAAGGGTCATTTGGTGCTCTTTTTAAAGCTGTTCTTTTCAAGTGGTGAGGTAAAGGAAATGGCTTGCCGGTGCAAGGCTTTCGGCATCGCGCGGCCTGCCGTTCATCTTCCGGCGGCGGATTTTTCGGTTGTTAACGGCGCGTCGCTAGGATCACCCCATGCCCGCCGTCACGATCATCAAACTTGTCGCCCTGTTCGCCGCGTGGAACGCGGTCGTGTTCTCCATCTATTTCGTGGACAAGCAGGCAGCCAGGTACGACCGGTGGCGCATCAGCGAGAGCACGCTTCTGTGGCTGGCTTTTCTCGGCGGCACGCCCGGTGCTGTCAGTGCGCAGCGGTTGCTTCGACACAAGACGGTGAAAGAACCGTTCCGATCGACATTGAAGACGATTGTCGTGCTTCATGTGCTGATATCAGTACTGCTGCTTGCCTGGCTTGTCGCTATCCTCCTGGGCTTCGGACCAGCGATAGCGGAGCGTCTGTCGACGTTTATCTAAACGGAACCGTAGAGACCGGGATCTTCGCTTATCAGCGATTTCGACAGGCCGACCGAAGGGACGTCGCGATCGAGCTTCGGGTTGTAGGCGACCGACAACCAGTGGATGATGTAGTCGTGTTTCTGAAAGAAACCGATCGCGTCGACATTGCCGGAATGCGTCTGCATCTGTGCCTTCTCCAACCCCTGCTCCGCCATTTCCTTTTCCAGTGCCGCGAGCAGCGCGGAGCCAAGACCGTGGCCGGTAAAGTCCGGATCAACCCAGAAATCAGAGATATTCTCGTCCAATGCCTCGCGTGCAGCCCAACCGGCAGCCTGCCCGTTCCATTCGATGACGGTGATTGTCAGCCACTTGCTCTGGGCGAAATTGAAAAAGGCGCTACGAGCCGCATCGACCATGGCGTCCGCCTCGCCGATCGGCGTCATGGCCTTTCGCCAGGCCCTTACGCCAATTTCGCCCAAAAGCTCGCCTTCGCCTTCACGTCCGTTGCGAATGTGGATCAAAGAGACCTCCGCGTTTCCGTGAAAATTAAATCACCGAATCGGCGCTTTATCAAAGGACCGGTTGAGAAAACCCGGCCTTTCCCACACCTGCCGTTCAAGGCTGAAGCTTGACGGCAAGCCCCCGGCATTTTATCAAATCCGAATGTTGAGCTCGTCATCAGAGACCCGGTAGAGGCCCTGCCCGCAGTTTTGCTGCGCGCACGGGCCCGAACAAAAACGAAGCCCTGACGCCTGACCGGCGCCAGATCGTTTTTACGCGCCGTGACGGCGCAAGACCGGATCAACATTCCAATGGACATTTCACGCATGGAGCAGCGCATCCTGCACCTGCTCGCCCAAGGCGGCCGCATCGAAATCGAACGCGACGACAGGCGAAAGGTCGAGGCCGTCAGTTGTTTCACCCGCGACGGGTGGATCTATCCGGGTTTCGACCTCGAGCTTTTTCGGAGGCTCAAGCGGCTGAAGGCGATCAGATCGCAGACCGGCCAGCCCTACCGTATCACCGAGCGGGGACTAAGGCTCGTGAGGTCGCAGCTCGACAATCTCTGAACAGGAAACGGCGCCATGACGGCGCCGTTTTCATTTCATGCCAGCAATCCTGTTCGCATCGCGGTCCATTCATCGGTGAACGGACCCTCGGCAACCGGCTTGCCCGCGCGCCGGTACCAATAACCGGCGTTCCATTCATCGCCCTCAATGCGGTGACAAAGCGCATGACCCCAATCGAACGCCTGTTCCCCCTCATGGGCCTGGCAGAGATCGTGGACCGCCTCCCACTCAGGCCCCATGGCGAAATCCACGGAAGCCAGACGATTGAAAGCCTCGATGAGGGGCATAGTCTCGGATGCCATGAATTCCTCCTTCAGATCATCCATCCAAAGCCGAAACCGCGGCTTCACCGGGGCGCAAAACGGACTTCGCCGACCAGAGTGTGGTCGGCGAAGTCATATCTCAAATCTCCGAGCCGCTTACCACCACTTGGCGGGGGTGAAGCGGCCGGCGGCCTGTTCGATCACGTGGGCCGTCTTGAAGAGGGTTTCTTCCTCGAACGGCTTGCCGATCAGCTGCAGGCCAAGCGGCAGGCCCTTGTGGTCCAGGCCGGCGGGAACCGCGATGCCGGGAAGGCCGGCCATGTTGACGGTGACGGTGAAGATGTCGTTGAGGTACATCTTGACCGGATCGGACGCCAGGTCCTCATCGGCGATGCCGAAGGCGGACGACGGGGTGGCGGGGGTCAGGATGGCGTCGACGCCGGCGTGGAAGGCGAGGTCGAAGTCGCGCTTGATCAGCGTGCGGACCTTCTGCGCCTGGATGTAGTAGGCGTCGTAGTAGCCGGCCGAGAGAACGTAGGTGCCGATCATGATGCGGCGCTTGACTTCCTTTCCGAAGCCGGCGGCGCGGGTCTTCTCGTACATGTCGGCGATATCCTTGCCGTCGACGCGCAGGCCGTAGCGCACGCCGTCGTAGCGGGCGAGGTTCGAGGACGCCTCGGCGGGCGCCACGATGTAATAGGCCGGCAGCGCGTACTTGGTGTGCGGCAGCGAGATGTTGACGACCTCGGCGCCGGCATCCTTCAGCCATGCGATACCCTGCTGCCAGAGCGTTTCGATCTCTTCCGGCATGCCGGCGACGCGGTATTCGTTGGGAATGCCGATCTTCATGCCCTTGAGCGACTGGCCGAGCACGGCTTCGTAATCCGGAACCGGCAGATCGACCGAGGTCGTGTCCTTGGCGTCGACCGAAGCCATCGATTTCAGAAGAATTGCGGCGTCGCGGACGTCGCGGGCGATCGGGCCGGCTTGGTCGAGCGACGAGGCGAAGGCAACCGTGCCCCAGCGCGAGCAGCGGCCATAGGTCGGCTTGATGCCGACGGTGCCGGTGAAGGCGGCGGGCTGACGGATCGAACCGCCGGTGTCGGTGGCCGTCGCGCCTGCGCAAAGATGGGCTGCAACCGCAGCGGCCGAGCCGCCCGAGGAGCCACCCGGAACCAGCTGCTGGTTCGAGCCTTCGGCGCGCCAGGGGTTGATGACTGCGCCGTAATGCGAGGTCTCGTTGGAGGAGCCCATGGCGAACTCGTCCATGTTCAGCTTGCCGAGCATGACGGCGCCGTCGTCCCACAGGTTCTGCGTGACGGTCGATTCGTAATGCGGCTTGAAGCCGTCGAGGATATGGCTGCAGGCTTGGGTGTGGATGCCTTCGGTGGCGAAGAGATCCTTGATTCCGAGCGGAATGCCTTCGAGCTCGCCGCCCTTGCCGCTGGCAAGACGGGCGTCGGAGGCTTCGGCCATCTGCAGCGCCTTTTCAGGCGTCACCTTGATATAGGCGTTGAGCTTGTCGTTGGCCGCCTCGATTGCCGAAATATAGGCCTCGGTAAGTTCGGTCGCTTTGATTTCCTTGGCGCGCAGCTTGGTGCGGGCTTCGGCGATGGTCAGGCTGGTGAGTTCGCTCATGATGGTTCGCTTCAAATCTTGAATGGCAACGAGGTCGGAAAGCGGCGAAAGGCCTTATTCGACGACTTTGGGCACCAGGAAGAAATTCTGATCGGTAACGGGCGCGTTGGAAACGATATCGGCGGCCTTGTTGCCATCGGTGACGTTGTCGGTGCGCTTCTTCATCAGCATCGGCGTGACCGAGGTCATCGCTTCGACGCCTTCGACATTGACTTCGGAGAGCTGTTCGACGAAGCCCAGGATCCCATTCAACTCGCCGACCATGCGGTTTGCCTCATCTTCGGAGACGGCAATACGGGCAAGGCGCGCAACGCGCTTAACGGTGGCTAGGTCGACGGACATCATATTCTCCGGATGGGATTTTCCCACCCGCTATAAAGGCCATGCCCGCTGTGTGCAACGGGCATGGCCTTTCGTTCATTCAGATTTCCGCCCTTTCAAGTTGGGGCGAAGTACGATTGCGTCAGAGAACGACGCTCTCGCTCGGCTTGATCGCCTTGACCGCGGTCTTTGCGCCTTCCATGCCGGAGACGAACTTTTCGGGCGTCTGGTCGATGATCGGGAAGGTGCCGTAGTGGCAGGGGATCGCTGTCTTGAAGTTGAAGTAGCGCTGGCAGGCAAGTGCCGCCACAGCACCACCCATAGTGAAGCGGTCGCCGACCGGGACGAGGCCGATATCGGGCTGGTGCAACTCGTTGATCAGCGCCATGTCGGAGAAGATGTCGGTATCGCCCATGGCGAAGATCGAGGCTTCATCGTCGAAGTGCAGCATCAGGCCGTTGGCGTTGCCGAGCGCGTGGGAGACGCCGTCCTCGGTGATCTGGGCGGAGGAGTGCAGCGCGTTGGTGAAGGTGGCGGAGAAGCCGCCGAGCGGAACCGTGCCGCCTGTGTTGCCCATCTCGATCTTCGAAACGCCCTTGGTGCCGAGCCACGATGCGAGATCGGCGTTGGCGAGGACGACGGCGCCGGTTTCCTTGGCAATGGCGACGGTGTCGCCGACGTGGTCGCCGTGGCCGTGGGTGAGCAGGATATGGGTGACGCCAGCGGTGACGTCCTTGATGTCCTGGCCGGCGAAGGAGCCGTTATGCGTCAGGAATGGGTCGAGAAGGATGGTTGCCTTCGCGGTCTCGATGCGAAAGGCGGAATGGCCCAGCCAAGTGATCTTCATGAAATCTGTCCTTTTATTAAGTGATGCAAAAGCCTGTTTCGATGGGTATGGAGATAACCGATACAGCCGCAAAGAAAAGCGGCTGTGGCTTCAATTTCTTTTGACGGGATGAAACGACGATGACGGTGCTGACGATCGAGGAACTGGCAGCGGCGCTTCAGCCGGGACAGGCAATCGCCGGTCTCGACCTCGGCACCAAGACGATCGGGCTTTCCATGTCGGATCTCGGCCGGCGATTCTCGACACCGCGCCCGGTCATCAAGCGCGAGAAATTCACCATCGATGCGGAGGTGCTTCTGAGCTTCGCCGAGAAGGAAAAGGTCGCGGCCTTCGTCATCGGTCTGCCCATGAATATGGACGGGTCGGCGGGACCGCGTGTTCAGGCGACGCGCGCCTTCGTGCGCAACATGGAGCAGAAGACGGCGTTGCCCTTCGTCTACTGGGACGAGCGACTATCGACGGTGGCCGCCGAGCGGGCATTGCTGGAGATGGACGTATCGCGGGCCAAGCGCGCCGAACGCATCGATTCGGCGGCGGCAAGCTTCATTCTTCAGGGAGCCCTGGACAGGCTCTCGTCGCTGGCAAGAGAGGCTTCCCGCGACTTGGATGCCTGACGTCCCTGCCACCAGGCGATGATCTTGCGGCGCCGGCGGAAGGCCATGATGGCGAAGACCACAAGGCTGTCGACGACAACCGCACGCACGACCAGCGGCGGAATGGTTTCCGGCGGAATGCCAAGAATGTTGGCGTAGACCTGGAATGTGAGGTCATGCGCCTGCCGCGTCAGCATGAAGATGCCGAAGCTCATGTCGTAATAGGAAAGCCAGTACCACCCCGACAGAAAGACGATCGGGCCGGCCCAGAAGATCAGGAACCACTTCATGCGGTCGCCCTTCTTTCTCTTCGTAGCGATGGCCGCTCAAATGAAACGACCCAAGTCGACAATGCCATGAGGCTGAGGACGACCGCCGGAACGGCGATATCCAACGCGAGGACCGCGAAAAACATGATCGCGGCGACGAGAAACGCAATTCTCGCGATTTTCGTTCCCATGGTTCCAGACACCAGACAATTTGGACTTCCGGTACCCTGTCGCCTTAACGCTTCCGACGCAATGTAAACCATTTGTTAAGGTTAACGGCCGGCGGACTGCCTGTGGAAAGGGAGGCGACCAATCAGCCGTAAACGCCGCGCACGATGCGCTTCAGCGCCGTTGCCGCCTTCTCCCAATCCTTCGACGTCTTGAGCGCCAGACCCGCGCATTGCTCGGCGGCGGAGGCAGAAAGCACGATGTGTTGGATCGCCGCGAAGAGAATCGCGTTGACGGCGACGGCATCGACACCCTTCGGCGGCGTCAGCGATCCGCGCATGCGCTCGAGCCAGTTGGCGAGCGCCTTCGAGCGGGCTTCGGAAAGCCTCCTCACCTGCTCGGTATTCTCGGACACTTCCCAGGCGACGATGCGCAGAACAAGCGGATCGTCGCGCAGCGCCTCGAGGAAGAGCAGCGACAGCCGCTCCATCAGGTCGCCATAGGTCAGCAGGAACATGCCGCCGGTATCTTCCGGGATGCGGTCCTTCACCCAGGTGCCGAGATCGGCGCCGATTGCTTCCACCAAACCGTTGAGGCCGCCGTAGTAGCGGTAGATCAATTGCTTGTCGCAGCCGGCGCGCCGGGCGACGGCGTTGATGCCGAAGTTCTGGAAGCCTTCTTCGGCCAGCAGCGACTTCGCGGCGTTGAGGATCGCCTTCTCCGTCGCGCCGCGGTCGCGGATCCGCTTTTCCGGCTCGACAGGGACGGCAGCGGCGGCGATGGGCGTCAGCACCATGGGATCGTTCAGCATGAGAGACTCAGGTCCGTTTTGTCACTCCCCGGTGAGTAGCAACGCACCCTCGGAGCGGCAACGGACAAGCCCTTGAAATGCTGTGGATAGGCTGCGCTTCGGCGGTGATGAGCCAGCCCGTCACCACGCAGAGACAATCGCGTGGATACTAGAGCCTCTCGCCGAACCAGACGCTGCGCTCGGACGGCGCGACCAAAGGCGGCCCGAGACGTTCGAAGCCGCGTGAACTCCAGAAGCGGATTCCGCCTGCATTGTTGGCGTTCGCGCCGAGATGCACAGCCTTGACGCCGGCGTCCCGCGCCGTCGCGAACCAGAGATCGAGAAGTCGCGTGCCGATCCCCTGCCCCTGCAGGCGCGGCAGCAGGTTCATGTGGATGTGCGCGGGAAAGGCATCAATGACGGCAGCGGGTGCGAAAGACGGATGATAGATCGCGGCTATGCGGTTCTGGTCCGCATCCCACAACGCGGGGTCGCCCTGCGGCTCCGAATAGGCGGCACGAAGTGCCGGCCACCACTCGCGTTCGAGCAGCGCCTGGAAGGCGAGCGTATCGTAAGCGCCGACGATGTAGCCGGCGACGCCCTGCTCATCCTCGGCGACAAAGGCTGCCTCGGGGTTCAAGCTCACATAGGGTGCCGAGTATATGTGACCGATCAGCTTGCCGTCGCGATGGAGCGGCGTCGCATCCTTCCCGGCGTCGCCCGTCACCAGTGAAATTCCGTAAATCTGTTCGAGATCGTCGAGCCGAGCCGGGCGCAGGATTGTCATCAGGACGCCGGCGGATAGAGGAGATCGACGATGTAGCTGGCGTCGAAGCGGCTATCGAGCATGCCGTAGGTGGAGCGCCAGCCGCCTGCGAGACGGGTTTCGATGAAGGCATCGGCGATGCGCCCTGCCCCCAGACGATAGAGTTCGGCAGCACCCGCCGCGAGCGCCAGCTGCTCGACGAGCAGACGGGCGGCGCCTTCGTCGCGCTCGCAAAGCGCCATGGCGGCGCGGAGCACGTCGATGGTCTTCTTGCCGGCCGGGCCGAGATCCCTCGCAAGGCCCGCGAAGACGGTTTCGAAGAGATCCTTGCCGCGGTTTAGGATACGCAAGACATCGAGCGCCATGACGTTGCCCGAGCCTTCCCAGATCGCGTTTACAGGCGCTTCGCGGTAATGGCGGGCGATCGGGCGTTCCTCGATGTAGCCGCTGCCGCCGATGCACTCCATCGCCTCGTAAATGAGCGCGGGCGCGATCTTGCAGCACCAGTATTTGGCAACCGGCGTCATGACGCGGGCGTAGGCGGCCTCCTCGGCGCTGCCGCGCGCCCGGTCGAAGGCGTCGGCGAGACGGAAGGACAGTGCTGTCGCGGCGGCCACGTCGAGCGCCATATCCGCGAGGACGCGGGTCATGATCGGCTGGCTGACCAGCATCTTGCCGAAGACGCCGCGGCCACGGGTGTGGTGCACGGCCTCGGCCAGCGAGGCGCGCATGATGCCAGCCGACGCCAGCGCGCAATCGAGGCGCGTCAGCGTGACCATGTCGAGGATAGTGCGCACGCCAGCATCCGGGCCGCCGAGCAGGAACCCGAAGGTATCGTTGAATTCGACCTCGGCCGACGCGTTGGAACGGTTGCCGACCTTGTCCTTCAGGCGCTGGAACTGCAGGCCGTTCGCCGAGCCATCTTCCAGCAGGCGCGGCACCAGGAAGCAGCCCATGCCCTCCTTGGTCTGCGCCAGCATGATGAATGCGTCGCTCATCGGCGCCGACATGAACCACTTGTGGCCCGACAGGCGGTAGATGCCTTCGCTGACCTTTTCGCCCGCCGTCTTGTTGGAGCGAACGTCGGTGCCGCCCTGCTTTTCGGTCATGCCCATGCCGATCGTCACTGCGGACTTCTGCATGGCGGGTTTGTTGGTCGAGTCGTATTTGCGCGACAGGATCTTCGGCGCCCAGTCCTTCTGGACAGCGGGGGAAGCCGAAAGAGCCGCGACGGATGCGCTTGTCATGGTGAGCGGGCACAGATGCCCAGTCTCCAGCTGCGCCGTCAGATAGAAGCGGGCGGCGCGGATCTTGTGGGCCTGGTCCTTCGCCTCGGCATCGGCCTGCGGATCCCAGACCGAGGAATGGAGGCCAGCCGACATCGAGCGGCGCATCAGCGCATGCCAGGCCGGGTGAAACTCGATGACATCGAGCCGCTCGCCGCGCGGGCCATGGGTGCGCAGCTGCGGCACGCCCTGGTTGGCCATGCGCGCCAGTTCCTGCGCTTCCGGCGACGTCACGTAGCGGCCCATATTGTCGAGATCGTCGCGAATGCCGCGCGGCAGCGCGCCGGTCAGATCGACGATCAAAGGATCGGAACGATAGGCGTTGATTCCGGACCACAGGCTCGGCTGGTTCAGTTCGGCGAGTTTTTCTTCGGCGGGGGTCATGAATCGCTTCTAGTGCAAGAGCCAGGCAAAGGGAAACCGGAAGTTCGGATTCCCGTCGCTCCTCCTTAGCGGAATTCCCGGAAAATTGCAGGGGGAGAGCGCGGTTTGCCCACAGCGCATGCTTGCCGCCGCCGCACGCACTCTTTATAGAGCCGCTGACGACAGCATAGAGGCAGGTTCATGGTCTTCTTTCCCCACCGCCACCTCATCGGTATCAAAGGGCTCACTGAGCAGGATATCACCTTTCTCCTCGACAAGGCCGACGAGGCCGTCAAGATCAGTCGACAGCGAGAGAAAAAGACGTCGACCCTCAGGGGACTGACGCAGATCAATCTGTTTTTCGAGGCATCCACCCGCACGCAGGCCTCCTTCGAGCTCGCCGGCAAACGCCTCGGCGCCGACGTGATGAACATGTCGGTCGGCAATTCCTCGGTGAAGAAGGGCGAAACGCTGATCGACACGGCGATGACGCTGAACGCGATGCGCCCTGACGTACTGGTCATCCGCCACTCCAGCGCCGGCGCCGCGGCACTCCTGGCACAGAAGGTTTCCTGCGCGGTGGTCAACGCCGGCGACGGCCAGCATGAGCATCCAACACAGGCGCTGCTCGACGCGCTGACCATCCGCCGCGCCAAGGGCAAGCTGTCGCGTATCATCGTCGCCATCTGCGGTGACGTTCTGCACTCACGCGTGGCGCGGTCCAACATTCTGCTTCTCAACGCCATGGGTGCCAGGGTTCGCGTCGTGGCGCCGGCGACGCTGCTCCCGGCGGGGATCGCCGACATGGGCGTCGAGGTCTTCCATTCGATGAAGGAAGGGCTGAAGGACGCCGACGTCGTGATGATGCTCCGCCTGCAGCGCGAGCGGATGTCCGGCGCCTTCGTGCCATCGGTGCGCGAGTATTTCCACTTCTACGGCCTCGACGCGGAAACGCTGAAGGCGGCGAAGGAGGATGCGCTGGTCATGCACCCCGGGCCAATGAACCGCGGGGTGGAGATCGCCTCCGAGGTCGCGGACGGGCCGCAGAGCGTGATCGCCGAACAGGTCGAAATGGGTGTCGCCGTACGCATGGCTGTCATGGAAACGCTGCTGATCTCGCAGAACCAGGGTCCCCGCAGCGAAGGAGCCGGCGCATGAGCAACTCGATCGTCTTCAAGAACGTTCGCATCATCGACCCCTCCCGAGATCTCGACGAGGTCGGCGCGATTGTCGTCAAGGACGGCGTGATCATCGCCTCCGGCAAGGATGCTCTGAACGAGCCAGTACCCGCAGGCGCCACGGTGCGCGACTGTAACGGACTGGTCGCAGCGCCCGGTCTCGTGGATGCGCGCGTCCATATCGGCGAGCCGGGGGCCGAGCATCGCGAGACGATCGAGTCCGCCAGCCGGGCCGCTGCCGCGGGCGGCGTAACCTCGATCATCATGATGCCCGATACAGACCCCGTGATCGACGACATCGCGCTGGTGGAGTTCGTGAAGAAGACCGCTCGCGACAAGGCGCTGGTCAATGTCTATCCGGCAGCGGCGATCACCAAGGGTCTTGCCGGCGAGGAAATGAGCGAGATCGGCATGCTGATGGAAGCCGGCGCGGTGGCGTTCACCGACGGCCGCTCCAGCATCCACGACGCTCAGGTGCTGCGCCGGGTGATGACCTATGCCCGCGAATTCGGCGCGGTGATCTCCTGCGAGACGCGCGACGAGCATCTGGCCGCCGGCGGCGTGATGAACGAGGGGCTGTTCGCAAGCTGGCTCGGCCTCAGCGGCATTCCGCGCGAGACCGAACTGATCCCGCTGGAGCGTGACCTGCGCATCGCCAAGCTGACGCGCGGCAAGTACCACGCGGCTATGATCTCGGTGCCCGAATCCGTCGAGGCGATCGAGCTGGCGAAGAGCCGTGGCGCGACGGTTACCTGCGGCATCTCCATCAACAATCTGGCGCTCAACGAAAACGACATCGGCGAGTACCGCACCTTCTTCAAGCTCTATCCGCCGCTACGCTCGGAAGACGATCGCGTGGCGATGGTGGATGCGCTGGCGCGCGGGGCGATCGACATCATCGTGTCCTCGCACGACCCGCAGGACGTCGACACCAAGCGACTGCCCTTCGGCGAGGCCGCCGATGGTGCTGTCGGGCTCGAGACCATGCTGGCGGCGGCCCTTCGTCTGCACCACAGCGGGCACGTGACGCTGATGCGCCTGATCGACGCCATGTCGACGCGGCCGGCGCAGATATTCGGCCTCGATGCCGGTACGCTGAAGCCCGGCGCCAAGGCGGATATCGTGCTGATCGATCTCGAAGAGCCTTGGATTGTCGCCAAGGACATGCTTCTCTCGCGCTCGAAGAACACGCCGTTCGAAGACGCGCGCTTCAGCGGACGTGCGGTCGCGACCTACGTCGCCGGCCAGTGCGTGCATACGTCATAAACTGCGTGCATACATTATAAGAAGACAAGTGGGGGAACATGGGCGCTGATCTCATGACGTGGCAGATCACCTGGCAAATCGCGCTGGCGGCCGCCGCCATCGGCTACCTGCTGGGATCCATTCCGTTCGGGCTTATCCTGACGCGCGCTGCAGGTCTCGGCGACGTGCGCAGCATCGGCTCGGGCAATATCGGCGCGACGAACGTTCTTCGAACCGGCAACAAGAAGCTGGCGGCGGCGACGCTGCTTCTCGATGCGCTGAAGGCATCGGCGGCGGCGTGGATCGTCTCCTACTTCTTCGGCCCGGAAGCCGCGGTCATCGCCGGCTTCTTCGCCTTCATCGGCCACCTCTTCCCAGTCTGGATCGGGTTCAAGGGCGGCAAGGGCGTCGCCACCTATATCGGCACGCTGCTCGGCGTCGCGCCGTTGATGGTTCTCGCCTTCGCGGCGGTCTGGCTCGGGGTTGCCTTAGTGACCCGCTATTCTTCGCTTTCCGCGCTGGTAGCGATGCTTGTCATTCCGGTTGCATTGTGGATACTGGGTGCAGAGAAGGTTGCAGCCGTGATGGCGATCATGACCGTGATCTCCTACTGGAAGCACAGGGCCAATATCAGCCGCCTGCTGAGCGGCACGGAAAGCAAGATCGGGGCAAAGGGATAGGATAGATGGACGCACGCAGCGCAAGGCCAAAGGGAATTGCGCTGACGGACCGGCAACGGCTGGCGTGGCTGCGGCTGATCCGATCCGACAATGTCGGGCCCGCCACCTTTCGCGACCTCATCAACCACTTCGGCTCCGCGGAAACCGCGCTCGCCGCCCTTCCCGAACTCTCCGCACGCGGCGGCGGCACCAGATCGATCCGCATCGCGACGGAAGCCGAGGTACAGCGGGAGCTGGAAGTCGCCCACCGTTTCGGTGCGCGGTTCGTCGGCATCGGCGAACCTGAATACCCACAGACATTAAGACAGATCGACGGCGCCCCGCCCTTGCTGGCGGTGAAAGGGAACCTCGCGGCCGCCGCTCAGCCCTCGGTCGGCATCGTCGGCTCCCGCAACGCCTCGATATCAGGCGCGAAGTTTGCCGCCATGGTCGCCCGCGACTGCGGCCGTGCCGGCTACACCATCATTTCCGGGCTGGCGCGCGGCATCGACACGGCCGCGCATCGCGCCAGCCTGGAGACCGGAACGATCGCTGCCATCGCCGGCGGGCTGGACCAGCCCTACCCGCCCGAGAATGCCGGCCTACTGGAGGAGATATGGGACGGCAACGGGCTGGCTGTCAGCGAAATGCCGTTCGGCTGGGAGCCAAGGGCGCGGGATTTTCCAAGACGCAACCGGCTGATCGCCGGCATTTCGCTCGGTGTCGTCGTGGTCGAGGCGGCGACGCGTTCGGGTTCGCTGATCACCGCGCGACTCGCGGGCGAATTCGGACGACTGGTGTTCGCCGTGCCGGGCTCGCCGCTCGACCCGCGCTGCCACGGCACGAACGGCCTGCTGAAGGATGGAGCGATGATCGTTACGGCGCCCGACGACATCATCGAAGCACTGGCGCCGATCTCGCAACTCGACCTCTTTTCGGCACCGGTTGCCGAGGAGCCCGATCGCGGCGGCGTATCGATGATGCCGCCGGATGAAAGCGACCGCTCGCGCATAACCGACGCGCTCGGTCCGACACCTGTCGAGATCGACGATATCATTCGCCACACCGGCCTGCCGGCATCGTCGGTCTATCTCGTGCTGCTGGAACTGGATATCGCCGGGCGGCTGCACCGGCATCCCGGCGGGCTCGTCTCACTTGCGATGGACATTTGAGTAACTACATACGGGCGTGCAGATCACCGGCTTCGACATAGGCCATCTCGATAAGATAGCAGAGCATATCGGCCTGTTCCTTTTCCGCTACCTGACGCAACTCCGCCAGCATCTGCTTGACGAAGGCAATATTGTCGCGCGAGTTGGACCGCCCGTTATCTTTCTTTGCGAACTTGCCCACCATGAATTAGTCTCGGACGAAAGAGAGGAGCTGCCTTAAGGCACCGCCAAAACCACACTCAGAAAACGATACCGCATTTATCTTTAATTGCAATATGCTGCATATCTCGCCTTGGTTGCAGCGCGTTGTAATCGGCAAAAATACATGCAAACCACTTGACCGAAACGATTTACCTGTCCATGTCGGAGAACCGGCGACCATGTCATGGCAGGGATTCTGTATGCCTATCAGCCGGCCCGACACCCTTTTTAGAGAATCATGATGAATGTTGTAGTGGTAGAATCGCCTGCCAAGGCAAAGACGATCAACAAGTATCTGGGCTCCGGATACAAGGTGCTCGCCTCCTTCGGCCATGTGCGCGATTTGCCAGCCAAGGACGGCTCGGTTCTCCCCGATCAGGACTTCGAGATGCTATGGGAGGTCGATGGCGCATCGGCCAAGCGCATGAAGGACATCGCCGACGCGGTGAAGTCCTCCGACGGCCTGTTTCTCGCAACCGACCCTGATCGCGAAGGTGAAGCGATTTCCTGGCATGTGCTCGACATGCTCAACAAGAAGCGCGTGCTCGGCGGCAAGACCGTCAAGCGCGTCGTCTTCAACGCCATCACCAAGAAGGCCGTGCTCGACGCGATGGCCGAGCCGCGCGATATCGACGTGCCGCTGGTCGACGCCTACCTGGCGCGCCGCGCGCTCGACTATCTCGTCGGCTTCAACCTGTCTCCGGTGCTGTGGCGCAAGCTGCCCGGCGCTCGATCGGCAGGTCGTGTCCAGTCGGTGGCGCTTCGCCTCGTCTGCGACCGTGAATCCGAGATCGAGCGATTCGTCTCCGAGGAATACTGGAACATCTCGGCGCTGCTGAAGACACCGCGCGGTGACGAGTTCGAAGCCAAGCTGGTTGCGGCGAATGGCAAGCGGTTGCAGCCGCGCGCGATCGGCAACGGCGACGAGGCCGGCAAGCTTAAGGCTCTGCTCGAAGGCGCCTCCTATGTCGTCGACACCGTCGAGGCAAAGCCGGTCAAGCGCAACCCGGGACCACCCTTCACAACCTCCACGCTGCAGCAGGCCGCCTCCTCCAAGCTCGGATTCTCGGCATCGCGCACCATGCAGGTGGCGCAGAAGCTCTATGAAGGCTTCGACATCGGCGGCGAGACGGTCGGTCTGATCACCTATATGCGTACCGACGGCGTGCAGATGGCGCCCGAGGCGATCGATGCGGCGCGCGGCGCCATCGTCGACCAGTTCGGCCAGCGCTACCTGCCGGAGAAGGCCCGCCTCTATTCGACCAAGGCGAAGAACGCCCAGGAAGCGCACGAAGCCATCCGTCCGACCGACTTCAACCGCTCGCCGGACAAGGTTCGCCAGTTTCTCGATGCCGACCAGCTCAAGCTTTACGACCTGATCTGGAAGCGCGGCATCGCGAGCCAGATGGCGTCTGCCGAGATCGAGCGCACGACCGCCGAAATCACCGCCGACAACAACGGCGAAAAGGCCGGTCTGCGCGCCATCGGCTCCGTCATCCGCTTCGACGGCTTCATTGCCGCCTATACGGACCAGAAGGAAGATGGCGAGCAGAGCGACGACGGCGATGAGGATGGCCGCCTGCCGGAGATCAATGCACGCGAGAACCTCGCCAAGCAGAAGATCAATTCGAGCCAGCACTTCACCGAACCGCCGCCGCGTTATTCGGAAGCGTCGCTGATCAAGAAGATGGAAGAACTCGGCATCGGCCGCCCCTCCACCTATGCCGCGACGCTGGCGACGCTGCGCGACCGCGAATACGTGATCATCGACAAGCGCAAGCTCATCCCGCATTCCAAGGGACGACTGGTGACGGCTTTCCTGGAAAGCTTCTTCACCAAGTATGTCGAATACGATTTCACCGCCGATCTCGAAGAGAAGCTCGACCGGATTTCCGCCGGCGAGTTGAACTGGAAGCAGGTTCTGCGCGATTTCTGGCAGGACTTCTTCGCGCAGATCGAGGACACCAAGGAGCTGCGCGTTACCAACGTGCTGGATTCGCTGAATGAATCCTTGGCTCCGCTGGTGTTTCCGAAGCGCGAGGACGGCAGCGATCCGCGCATCTGCCAGGTTTGCGGCACGGGCAACCTGTCGCTGAAGCTCGGTAAGTACGGCGCCTTCGTCGGCTGCTCGAACTACCCCGAGTGCAACTACACGCGCCAGCTTTCTTCCGAAGGCGGCGCGGAGGCTGAGGGTGCTGCGCTGAACGAGCCGAAGGCGCTTGGCACCGATCCTGTGACCGGCGAGGAACTGACACTGCGCTCCGGCCGTTTCGGGCCTTACGTCCAGCGTGGCGACGGCAAGGAGGCCAAGCGCTCGTCGTTGCCGAAAGGCTGGAAGCCAGAGGATATCGACTACGAGAAGGCGATGGCGTTGATTTCGCTGCCGCGCGATATCGGCAAGCATCCGGAATCCGGCAAGATGATCTCGGCCGGCATCGGCCGTTATGGACCGTTCCTGCTGCATGATGGTGGCTACGCCAATCTTGAGACCGTCGAGGACGTCTTCAGCATTGGCCTCAACCGCGCCGTGACCGTGATTGCCGAGAAGGCCGCGAAGGGTCCCGGCGGACGCGGCCGCACGGCGGCGGCGGCGCTGAAGGAGCTCGGCGAGCATCCCGATGGCGGCGGCGCGATCACCGTGCGCGACGGAAAGTACGGCCCCTATGTCAACTGGGGCAAGGTCAATGCGACACTGCCCAAGGGCACCGATCCGCAGGCACTGACGGTCGAGGAAGCGGTTGCGCTGATCACGGCCAAGGCAGGCAAGGCGCCGGCGGCCAAGAGCAAGGCAAAGCCGAAGGCCAAGACCAAGGCCGCGGCAGCCGACGATGCAAAGCCCGCCAAGGCGGCGGCCAAGCCGAAGGCGAAAGCCAAGGCACCGGCCAAGAAGAAAAAGAGCGAAGAGTGAGCAGAATTCCGCGCGAGAACTCCAAGGGCAAGGGCAAGCGTCCTCACAAGGCTGGAAACGCAAGCAAATCGCCTGCCGTCGAGCCGCTCAACATTCAGCATGGAACCCTGCCCTCTCGCGAAGTTATCCTGCGCTTCATCGCGGATCATCCGCAGAAGGCGTCCAAGCGCGAGCTCGCCCGGGCCTTCGGTCTGAAGGGCGACAGCCGTGTCGATCTCAAGCGCCTGCTGCAGGAACTCGAGCAGGAAGGCATGCTGCAGAAGACGCGGAAATCGCTGATCCGTCCGGGCGCTCTGCCGCCGGTCACGGTCCTCGATATCACCACCCGCGACAAGGACGGCGAGCTGATCGGCCGCCCGGCCGAATGGCCCGACGAACAGGGCGTGGCGCCCGCCGTGGCGATCCGGCAGTCGAGCTCTCCCGCCGGCCGCAACGGCAAGGGCAAGGCGCCTGTCGCCGGCATGGGCGACCGCGTTCTTGCGAAGATCTTCCCGGCCGCCGATCGCGGCGGCCCGGCCTACAGCGCCCGTATCATCAAGGTTCTCGACAAGCGCCGCACGGCCAGCATGGGCGTGTTCAAGGAAGCGCCGGGTGGTGCCGGACGCCTGCTGCCGATCGAACGGCGCGGCGAGGAAATGGTGATCGACCCCGACTACACCGGCGGCGCCAAGGATGGCGATCTCGTCGAAGTCGAGGTCGCGCGGCTCGGCCGGTTCGGGCTTGCCCGGGCCAAGGTGTTGTCGATCGTCGGATCGGTCGGCTCGGAGAAGGCGATCTCGATGATCGCCATCCATGCGCACGGCATTCCGAACGCCTTCCCGCCCGCCGTCGTCGCGGAAGCGGATGACGCCAAGCCCGCGACCATGTCGCATCGCGAGGATTGGCGCGACGTGCCGCTGGTCACCATCGATCCGCCCGACGCCAAGGACCATGACGACGCCGTCTATGCGGAGATGGACCCCTCGCCCGACAACGTCGATGGCGTGATCGTCACGGTCGCGATCGCCGACGTTTCCTATTATGTCCGCCCCAACTCGCCGCTCGACCGCGAAGCGCTGAAGCGCGGCAATTCGGTCTACTTCCCCGACCGTGTCGTGCCGATGCTGCCGGAGCGGATTTCAAATGACCTCTGTTCGCTGCGCGAAGGCGTGGAGCGCCCTGCTCTTGCCGTGCGCATGACGTTTTCGAAAGAAGGCCGCAAGATCGGCCATACCTTCCACCGAATCATGATGCGCAGCGCTGCCAAGCTCTCCTACCAGCAGGCGCAGGCGGCGATCGACGGCCAGCCCGATGACAAGACCGGGCCGCTGCTGGAACCGATCCTGAAGCCGCTCTGGCATGCCTACAAGGTGATGACGCGCGGACGCGAGCGGCGCCAGCCGCTGGAACTCGACATGCCGGAGCGCAAGATCCTGCTGAAGCCCGACGGCACCGTGGACCGCGTCGTGGTGCCGCCGCGTCTCGACGCGCACAAGCTGATCGAAGAGATGATGATCCAGGCCAATGTCGCGGCCGCGGAGACGCTCGAGAAGAAGAAGCAGGTTCTCGTCTACCGCATCCACGACGGCCCGACGCTCGCCAAGCAGGAAGTGCTGCGCGAGTTTTTGGCGACGCTCGGCATTTCGCTCGCCAAAGGCGGCAACATGCGCTCGAACAACTTCAACGTCATTCTCGACAAGGCGAAGGATACGCCGCACCAGACCATGGTCAACGAGATGGTCCTGCGCTCCCAGAGCCAGGCGATCTACAGCCCTGAGAATATCGGGCACTTCGGCCTGAACCTGATGAAGTATGCGCACTTCACCTCGCCGATCCGTCGTTATGCCGACCTCATCGTGCACCGCGCGCTGGTCGGCTCGCTCGGCCTCGGCGAAGGCGGCATCACGCCCGACGAGGAAGCCTCGCTCGACGACATCGCCGCCGAGATCTCGACCTTCGAGCGCCGCGCCATGGCTGCCGAACGCGAGACGGTCGACCGCCTGATCGCCCACCATCTTGCCGGCCGTGTCGGCGAGGAATTCGAAGGGCGCATAGGAGGCGTGACGAAATCGGGACTATTTGTCGCCCTGCCGGACTATGGAGCGGACGGCTTCATTCCTATATCTACGCTGGGAATGGACTACTTCATCTATGATGAGGCGCACCAGGCACTGTCTGGCGAAAAGACCGGTCTCGGCTATCGCCTGGGGGACAGTGTCACGGTAAGGCTCGCCGAGGCGATCCCGCTGGCAGGCGCGCTGCGCTTCGAGATGATCAGCGAGGGGCGCAAGATGCCCACCGCCGTACGTTCGTTCCACAAGGCGGGCCGGCGCGATGCCAGCGCGGCGCGCAAGAAGGCCGGAACAAGGCCGCCAAGAGGGCGGCGATAGGCGTGTAGGGACGCCGGAAAAGGAAACGACCATGACGATGCCCGCAAGCGACCAGACGGTTCACTACGGTGGAAGCGAAGAGAGCGGACGTCCCCTGGGCCGTTCCATCAAGCGCGGCATGCTCAACCGCTGCCCGCATTGCGGAAGCGGCAAGCTTTTCCGGGCGTTCCTGAAGCCGGTAGACAATTGCGCCGCCTGCGGCGAAGCGATGTATCATCACCGCGCCGACGACCTGCCGGCCTATCTGACCGTCGTCATCGTCGGCCATATCGTCATCGCGGGCTACATGATGACCGACATGGTCTGGCCGATCCCGCTGTGGCTGACCTTTCTGATCTGGACGCCGATCACGCTGCTTGTGACGCTTCTTATCCTTCAGCCGATCAAGGGCGGCGTCATCGGGCTGCAGTGGGCTCTGAAGATGCACGGCTTCGGCGGGCATGGCGACAGCGATGACGAATACGAGATCCCCGGTCGTCGGCGTTGACCGGCTTTTGACCATTCACCTTCACGACACATTTCACGTGTAGTGGGGCGCTCATCCCAGGCGCCGCGCTACGCGGCGTCGTCTCTCGTACACGGTAAGCATATCGCCGAATGAAGACAGCCGAGATCATTCAGGTTCTTGCCGCCGGCGCCGTTCATCTTGTAAAGCACACTCCATCATTTGGCTTCGGCACGCTCATGCCTTCCCATGTGCTCGACAGCGCGCGTTTCTCCGCATTGGCTCTGTAAGGATTGATAGATGTCTCAGCCGCGAAACGGCACACCGGGCGATGTCGAAGAAATTCATTGGCCTTCACTGGTGGCAGCTGTTTCGGCGATCTCGGCGGTCGGGATCGCGATCGGCCTGGGTCTTCCCCTCCTCAGCATCATCCTTGAGAAGCGCGGGATCCCATCGACCCTGATCGGGCTCAATACGGCGATGGCCGGCATCGCGGCCATGGTGGCTGCGCCGATCACCACCAAGCTTGCGCATGCCTACGGCGTCGCGCCGACGATGATGTGGGCGGTGCTGGTCTCCGCGCTCAGCGCCATCGGCTTCTATTACGCAATGGATTTCTGGATGTGGTTTCCGTTGCGCTTCGCCTTCCACGGCGCGACGACGACACTGTTCATCCTGTCGGAATTCTGGATCAACGCTGCATCTCCTCCATCCAAGCGCGGCTTCGTGCTGGGGATTTACGCGACCGTGCTGTCGCTGGGATTCGCGGCGGGACCACTGCTGTTTTCCATTCTCGGCAGCGACGGCATCCTGCCGTTTGCAGTCGGCGCATGCGCGATCCTGATCGCGGCCATCCCCATCTTCATCGCCCGCAACGAGAGCCCGGTGCTGGAAGAGAAGCCGGAGCTGCATTTCATGCGCTACGTCTTCCTCGTGCCGAGCGCGACGGCGGCCGTCTTCATTTTCGGCGCCGTCGAGGCGGGTGGGCTTGCGCTGTTTCCGATCTACGCGGTGCGCGCCTCCTTTTCCGAATCGCAGGCGGCGCTGCTGCTGACGGTGATGGGTATCGGCAACATGATCTTCCAGATCCCGGTCGGGCTGCTGTCGGACCGCATAAAGGACAAGCGCGTGCTTCTGGCGGGCATGGCGTTCATGGGCCTTATCGGCTCGCTGATGCTGCCGTTCCTAGTCCATAGCTGGGTGCTGATGGCCGGCGTGCTGCTTTTCTGGGGCGGCTGCGTGGCCGGCCTTTACACGGTCGGCCTCAGCCATCTGGGCTCGAGACTGACCGGTTCGGACCTTGCAGCGGCGAATGCGGCCTTCGTCTTCTGTTACGCCGTCGGCACTGTTGCCGGTCCGCAGGTCATCGGCGCCGCCATCGATGTGGCCGGCAACAATGGTTTTGCCTGGGCGATTGCCGCGTTCTTCGGCATTTATGCCCTGCTTTCGGCCGTGAGACTTCTTTTCATTCGAAAGCGGGCTTGACTTTTCGAGCTAGATTCGTAGTTTCGCGCCAGAATTAGCCGAGGCGCCTAGACGGATTCCAACGGCTTTCATTTTATTAAAGGCAGGACGACCATGGCCAAGGCTACAACAATCAAGATCAAGCTGCTGTCGACAGCCGACACAGGTTCTTTCTACGTCACGACGAAGAACAGCCGTACGATGACGGACAAGATGACGAAGACCAAGTATGACCCGATCGCGCGCAAGCACGTCGAGTTCAAGGAAACCAAGATCAAGTAATTCTTGATCTCTGGATTTCAAAAGCGCGCGCCATATGGCTGCGCGCTTTTTTTATGCCCGAATGCCGGGTGACCAAGCGCAAACAAAAACGCCGCCTGCCCGGATCAACGGACAGGCGGCGTTTCTTTAAAGGGGGTCGGCCAGCATGCAACGCGGCACGAGGAACCGCTGATGTTGCGTACCAGCCGACCGACCCCACGACCCAGGAGATGCGGCGGACCTGAGCATCATGGGGTATCGGAATTCCGCGACGAAGTATTCTTTTCGTCTGAGCCGATAATTTGCGCAAAATAGAAAGAAAATCAACAAATTCTTAAGGGTGAGAATTATCAGCTTGATTTCATGGTTAAAAGTACAATTTTGACACGCCTTTTTGGCGCCAATGTCATCCATATGGCTAAGAATAGTACACACGCGGCCGTAGCCGCATCAAATAAACCTCAATAATATTTTCGTCATCTCCGCACCCGGCGAAGCTTTAGCGGAGCGCGCGCATCGTTGCAGGCGGCGAAAAGATGATTGCATCTCACGATTTATCGTAGCTGCGGCGAGAAATGCTTTGGTGCGCGCTGTGGGGCGCGCGCAGCCAACCGGATTTGATTTGCCGCTACTTGGAGGGAATGCGACTTCCCTCGCCCCATTGAAACCCTAGGTCGCAACCGAAATCCTGTGGATTGGCTCGGATTCTGCCGCTCAGGCGGCGGCGACGACCCGGTTGCGGCCGCCATTCTTGGCTTCGTAAAGCGCAAGATCGGCCTGCTTCATCAGCTGACCTGGCGTGATCACCGAGGCGATCCGCGAGGAGATACCGAAGGATGCGGTCACGTGCAGCTCTTCGCCCGAGGGCTTGAGCACGAAGGGCGTCGTTTCCACGGCGGCCCGAAGTCTCTCCGCAACGGCGGCGGCCACCTCCGGCGAGGTATCGGGCATGACCACCACGAACTCTTCACCGCCATAGCGGCAGGCGAGATCGGCGCCACGTACCGTCGAGCGGATACGGCTTGCAAATTCGCGAAGCACATCGTCGCCCGCATCATGGCCGTAGGTGTCGTTCACCTGCTTGAAGCGGTCGATATCGGTCATCAGCACCGAGAGAGGCCGGCCGCGGGCCATGGAGCGGTTGAACAGTGTGCTCAGGTGGTTGTCGAGATAACGCCGGTTGCTGAGGCCTGTCAGCGGGTCCGTGACCGCAAGCTCGATCGTTTCCTTGACGCTGGCGCGCAGGCGATCGTTGTAGCGCTTGCGGCGCATCTGGGTGAGGCTGCGGGCCACCAGTTCGTTGGGGTCGACCGGACGGACGATGTAGTCGTTGACGCCGAGTTCGAGCGCACGGATGACCATGCTGTCATCGCCCTGCTCCGTAATGATCAGGATCGGCAGGAAGCGAGTACGCTCCAGCGAGCGAAGCTGCGAGCATAGCCGGAGCGGATCATAGTCCTCGAAGTTGGCATTGACGATCACCAGCTCGAAAGGATTCTCCGAGGCTTCGAAAATCGCCGCCTGCGGGTCCGAGATGGCGGACACGTCGGCAATCGGCTTCAGCGCCTTGACGATACGCTCCTGCGAGTTGGCGCGCCCATCCACCAGCAGGATCTGCCCGGCATCCTCTCCGCGGCCCTCGCTCGTGCGCAACAGTTCGTCGATGCCCATGGTCTGGGCGGTCTCGGCGCGGATGCGCAGTTCGTCGCTCAACGTCTTCAGGCGAAGCAGGCTCTTTACCCGCGAGATCAGCTGCAGGTCGTTGACCGGCTTGGTGAGAAAATCGTCGGCTCCGACGCGGAGGCCGTGGACGCGATCGGTGGGCTGGTCGAGCGCGGTGACCATCACCACCGGAATATGCGCGGTCTTCGGGTTGGCCTTCAGGCGCTCGCACACCTCGAAGCCATCCATGCCGGGCATCATGATGTCGAGCAGGACGAGATCGACCTGGTTCTTTTCGCAAATCGCCAGCGCCTGATAGCCGTCGGCGGCCGTCAGAACGTCGAAATACTCGGCCACCAGCCGCGCTTCGAGCAGCTTCACATTGGCCGGGATATCGTCAACCACCAGAATTCGCGCGGTCATTGGCTTCTTTCCGATGCGTCAGGCATCGCCCAGATAGGTCTTGATCGTCTCGATGAACTTCGGAACCGAAATCGGCTTGGAGACATAGGCCTCGCATCCACCCTGGCGGATGCGCTCCTCGTCGCCCTTCATTGCAAAGGCTGTAACGGCAATCACGGGAATGACGTGCAACTCGTCGTCTTCCTTGAGCCATTTGGTCACTTCGAGCCCGGAAACCTCGGGGAGCTGAATGTCCATGAGGATCAGATCCGGCCGATGCTTGCGCGCCAGGTCAAGCGCTTCCATACCGTTGCGCGTCTGGATCGTGGTGTAGCCGGACGCCTCGATCAGGTCGCGAAAGAGCTTCATGTTCAGCTCGTTATCTTCTACAATCATCACCTGCTTGGGCATGACACGCGTCCTAAGTCCGTTCTGGCAACCGCTCCACCGCCCGAAAGAAAGCACGCGAAGGCACGGCTCGAAGAAACCGATCGTGGCAAACTATCGGTATTTAGTTGAAAAATAGGTAAATTACGCCGAGAAATGCAAAGCAACTTCAAGACCTCCAAGGTGAACGCTGCCGACCCGCAGCAAACAGCCATCGCCGTTCTCGGCTGGCTCGCAAACGATCCAGACCTGTTCGGACGTTTCCTGGCATTGACGGGTGTCGAGCCCGCGCAGGTGCGCAACGCCTTCAACGATCCGGGCTTTCTCTCCGGGATGATGGATTTCCTCATGAACCATGAGCCGACGGCGCTTGCCTTCTGCGAAGCGACCGGCACCCCGCCGGAGACGCTGAACGCCGCCTGGCTGCATTTTTCGCCGCCGGGCCTCGGTTCCGGGGAGTATTGAGCGTGGACGTGGCGACCGATCCCAGCCAGATTCGTCTTGGCGACCGGCCGCTGATCGTCTGCGATATCGACGAGGTGGTGCTGGAGTTCCTGACGCCGCTCACCGACTTCCTGCGCTCGCATGAATACGACCTGCTGCCTCGCTCCTTCCGCCTGCACGGCAACATCGTGTCCCGACACGACGGCTCCGAGATGGACAGGGAGCAGTTCAAGGTCTTTCATGACCTGTTCTTCGAGACGCAGGACCTCTGGCAGAAGCCGGCGGAGCGTGCGGTCGAGACATTGCACGCCCTGTCTGCAGATGCCGATATCGTGTTCCTGACGGCCATGCCGCCGCGCCATCAGGGCGTGCGCCGCAAGCTTCTCGACCGTTTCGACCTGCACTTCGACATGATCGCGTCGGAAGAGCCCAAGGGTCCGATCGTCGCCAGGCTGCATGCCCGGAGAGGCCTGCCCGTCGCGTTTATCGACGATATACAACGCAATCTCCTTTCGGTGGCCGATCATGTGCCGGAATGCCTGTTGCTCAACCTGATTGCCAATGCCGACTTCAAGCCTTTTGCTCCGCCTCCGGCCGGTGCCATAAAGCCGGCATCCGATTGGACCCATGCCGAGGCATTGTTGCGCGAGCACTTTGCCGTGACGCTCCGGACCTGACGCACACTGCGCCGGGGATATGTCTCGGCCATTCGCATCCAGCCTTGAGACTCGCGAATTTAGGGCGTATGGTCGCGATGTTCAATATTTGTTCTCACGATGATCGCCTCACCTGACAAGACGCCCGGCTTCTGTCGCGACTGCCTTGCCGAGCAGAAGGCGGAGACGCGTCGCTGCGCCGCCTGCGGCAGCCCGCGCCTGGTGAGACACAAGGAGCTCTACGAGCTGACGCTGGCGCATATCGATTGCGACGCCTTCTATGCTTCGGTGGAGAAACGTGACAACCCGGAGCTCGCTGACAAGCCTGTTATCATCGGCGGCGGCAAGCGCGGGGTTGTCTCGACCGCCTGCTATATCGCCCGCATCCACGGCGTACGCTCGGCGATGCCGATGTTCAAGGCGCTGGAGGCCTGCCCGCAGGCGGTGGTGATCAGTCCCAACATGGAGAAATACGCCAAGGTCGGGCGCGAGGTGCGGGCGCTGATGCAGGAGCTGACGCCACTGGTCCAGCCGCTGTCGATCGACGAGGCCTTTCTCGAACTCGAGGGGACCACCCGGCTGCACAACGATCCACCGGCGCGGACGCTCGCCAAGTTCGCGCGACGGGTGGAGAAGGAACTTGGGATCACCGTCTCCGTCGGGCTTTCCTATTGCAAGTTCCTCGCCAAGGTCGCCTCGGACCTCCAGAAGCCGCGCGGCTTCTCGGTCATCGGGCAGGAGGAAGCGGTTTCGTTTCTTGCTCCCCGGCCGGTGACAACGATCTGGGGCGTGGGCAAGGCGTTTGCGGCAACGCTCGAAGCCGACGGCATCCGCACCATCGGGCAACTCCAGACGATGGAGGAAACGGACCTGATGCGCCGATACGGCAGCATGGGCCAGCGGCTGGCGCGCCTGTCGCGCGGGATCGACGACCGGGAAGTGCACCTGAACGAAGCGGCGAAGAGCGTCTCGGCGGAAACCACCTTCTTCGACGATATCAGCCGCTATGACGATCTCGTGCCGATCCTTCGCAATCTCTCGGAAAAGGTCTCCTGGAAGCTGAAGAAGGATGAGATTGCCGGGCATACCGTCGTACTGAAGATGAAAAGCGCGGACTTCAAAACCCGCACCCGCAACAGGAAGCTGGAGGATCCGACGCAACTCGCCGACAGGATTTTCCGCACCGGCCTCGACCTGCTCGAGCGCGAGACGGACGGGACGAAATTCCGGCTGATCGGCATCGGCGTCACGGATCTCTGCGATCCGGCGCGGGCCGATCCGCCAGATCTGATTGACGTGCAATCCGGAAGGCGTGCGGCGGCGGAAGCGGCGATGGACAAGCTGCGGGACAAGTTCGGCAAGGGCACGGTGCAGACCGGCTATACCTTCGGGGGCAAGCGCGATCACTGATATGTGAGCCTGGCTCCTCCCCGCATTTCAAGTTTTCCTTAAACTTCGCGCACTAGGCTGGCCTTCTGGTATTGCGTTTCTGGTGGCTAAAATGTTCTCGCGTCTCGTCTTCGGCCTCGGCTTGCTGTCGGCCACCGCACTCGTGCACCCTGCCCTCGCCGCGGATGCCCGCGCCCTGCAGATCTTCGTCTCCAAGGACAAGCAATCGCTGGTCGTCTATGACGGCGCGGAGGTGGTTGCGACCTCGAAGGTGTCGACGGGAAAATCCGGCCATACGACGCCGAGCGGCATCTTCTCGGTGATCGAGAAGCAGAAGTATCACGAATCCAATCTCTATTCGGCGGCCCCCATGCCGTTCATGCAGCGGCTGACCTGGTCGGGCATCGCACTTCATGAATCGAACTCCGTGCCGCGCTATCCGGCGTCGCATGGTTGCGTGCGCATGCCCGCGGCATTCGCCAAGCAGCTCTACAAGATGACCGAGATAAGCGTTCCCGTCGTCATCACCGACGCAGAACTCGTTCCTGCTCCGATCGAGCATCCGACGCTTTTCAGCCCGCATGCGCCCGTCTCCGCACCGCTGTTGTCCGATGCCGAGCTTCGTCCGGCGATCGGCCAGGAACCGGTGCAGGTCGCGATGAACGAGGCCTCGATACCCCGGCTGCAGACGCAGCCGATCGTCGAGCCCGACAACGACCAGCCGGTGCGCATGCTGATCACTCGCCGCACACAGCGTGAGGCTATCATCGATATCCAGAGCTACCTCAGCGAGCTCGGCTTCTATACCGGCAACGCCGATGGCTATCTGGGGCCGGCGACGGTTCAGGCGATTAACGACTTCAAGGCGCAGCACCCGCTGCCGCCAGGCAGCGGGACATCACTCGTCAGTGACAATCTGATCAAGGCCGTCTACGAAGCCGCCGGCAAGGGCGAGCCGCCGAATGGCGTGATCATGGTGCGGCAGGGTTTCAACCCGGTGTTCGAAGCGCCCGTCACCATCGACAATCCGAGCCTAGCGCTCGGCACGCATTTCTTTACAGCCCACAGCGTCAACTATGCCGACGGCTCGGCCGAATGGCTGGGCGTGACGCTGGCGCAGAACCTGTCGCGCCAGGCAATGAAGCGGCTCGGTATCGGCAGCCAGGAGAGTTCGATCATATCAGGCACGCCGATCACCAACGCACTTAGCCGGATAAACATTCCCGAGGAGACTCGACAGCGGATCGACGCGATGCTGACGCCGGGCTCGACATTGACGATTACCGATACCGGCGTTGGCCCGGAAACCGGCAAGGGCACCGATTTCATCACGCTGACGCGCAACTGATCCTCAGACCAGCTCGACATCCACGACGCCGGGCGCCGCGCGCATGGCGGCGGCGATCTCGGGCGTGATCCTGTATTTCTGCGCCAGCTCCACCTCGATCGTGCGCTTGCCTTCCTCCTTTATGACGATGAAGGAAACGAGGCCGTCGCCCTTGGCATTCAGGTGAGCGGCTACAGAACGTAGAGGGCCGGAATCACGAACGTAGATTCGCAGCGATTTCTGCATCTGTAGCGACTTCTCCTCCAGTGACTGGATCGTCTGGATGCGCAGGCCGATGCCCTCCGGTCGCTCTTCGCCGGTGGCCGTGATGACGAAGGATTTTCCCGATTCCAGCATGTCGCGATACTGATTGAGCATCTCCGAGAAGAGCACTGCTTCGAACTGGCCTGATGAGTCTGAGAAGACGATGATGCCCATCTTGTTGCCGGTGCGGGTCTTGCGCTCCTGCTTGGAAATCACCGTGCCGGCCAGACGCGCATTGGTGGCGCCCTGCTTCACCGCCGCCGCGAAATCACCAAAGGTCTGGACACGCATCTTTTCCAAGACGCTGCTATAACTGTCGAGCGGATGGGCCGTCAGATAGAAGCCGAGGACCTGGAACTCCTTGAGCAGGCGCTCGGAGGGCAGCCATGGCGCAAAGGTCGGCAGTGAAATCTTTTCCGGCCCCGACGACAGCGCGCCGCCGAAGATATCGGACTGGCCGCTCAGCTTGTTTTCCTGAGCACGCTGGGCATAGCCGAGAACGCGGTCGAGGCCGGCCGATAGCTGGGCGCGATCGAGGTTGAAGCAATCGAAGGCGCCGGCGAAGATCAGGCTTTCCAGCACGCGGCGGTTCACCTGCTTGGGATCGATGCGCAGGCAGAAATCCTCGAGGCTGGCGAATGGCGTGTCGCCGCGAACCTCGACGATGTGATCGACGGCCGATTCGCCAACGCCCTTGAGCGCGGCCAATGCGTAATAGATGCGGCTCTCGCCCGTCTGGAAATGGCGGAACGAGGTCTGGACCGAGGGCGCGATGACCTCGATATCGAGGCGCTTGGCGTCCTGGCGGAAGTCGTTGACCTTTTCGGTGTTCGACATATCGAGCGTCATCGAGGCGGCGAGGAACTCGACCGGGTAATGCGCCTTCATGTAGGCGGTCTGGTAGGAGACGATGGCGTAGGCGGCGGCGTGCGACTTGTTGAAGCCGTAGTTGGCGAACTTCGCCAGCAGTTCGAAGATGTTGTCGGCCTGCGGCTTCGACACGCCGTTCTTGACGGCGCCGACCACGAAGCGCTCGCGCTGCTGGTCCATCTCCGCCTTGATCTTCTTACCCATGGCTCGGCGCAGCAGGTCGGCTTCACCGAGCGAATAGCCCGAGAGCACCTGGGCGATCTGCATGACCTGCTCCTGGTAGACGATAACGCCCTGGGTTTCCTTCAGCAGATAATCGATGGTCGGATGGATCGATTCGATCTCTTCGTCGCCGTGCTTGCGGGCATTGTAGGTCGGAATGTTTTCCATCGGACCCGGACGATAAAGCGCCACGAGCGCGATGATGTCCTCGATGCAGTCCGGCCGCATGCCGATCAGCGCCTTGCGCATGCCGGCACTTTCCACCTGGAACACGCCAACGGTTTCGCCGCGCGACAGCATCTCGTAGGTCAGCTTGTCGTCAAGCGGGATGGAAGCCAGATCGACCTCGATGCCGCGCTTCCTGCAGAAATCGACGGCGACCTTCAGCGTCGTCAGTGTCTTCAGGCCGAGAAAGTCGAACTTCACGAGGCCTGCCTGCTCGACCCACTTCATGTTGAACTGGGTGACCGGCATGTCTGAGCGAGGATCGCGGTACATCGGCACCAGTTTCGACAGCGGGCGGTCGCCGATGACGATACCGGCGGCGTGCGTCGAGGCGTGGCGGTAGAGCCCTTCGATCTTCTGGGCGATATCGAGCAGGCGGGCGACGACGGGCTCCTTGTCGGCCTCCTCCTGCAGCTTCGGCTCTTCCTCGATCGCCTTCGATAGCGGCGTCGGATTGGCCGGGTTGTTCGGCACCAGCTTGCAGATCTTGTCGACCTGGCCGTAGGGCATTTCCAGCACGCGGCCGACGTCGCGGAGAGCCGCGCGCGCCTGCAGCGAACCGAACGTGATGATCTGCGCAACCTGCTCGCGGCCGTACTTGCGCTGCACGTAACGGATCACCTCTTCGCGGCGATCCTGGCAGAAGTCGATATCGAAGTCGGGCATCGAGACGCGTTCCGGGTTTAGGAAGCGTTCGAAGAGCAGAGAGAAGCGCAGCGGATCGACGTCGGTGATCGTCAGCGCATAGGCGACCAGCGAGCCTGCACCCGAGCCACGGCCGGGACCGACGGGAATATCCTGCAGCTTCGCCCACTTGATGAAGTCGGCAACGATCAGGAAGTAGCCGGGGAATTTCATGCGCTCGATGACGCTGAGCTCGAACTCCAGGCGCTCGCGGTAATCCTTCTCCTCGTAGCCCGCCGACATCCCCAGCGTTGCGAGGCGCATGTCGAGCCCCTCTTCGGCCTGGCGGCGAAGCTCCAGCGCTTCCTCGCGTTCGGCCACCTCGGGGTCATCCGTGGCGCCGGTGAAGCGCGGCAGGATCGGCTTGCGGGTCTTCAGCACGAACGAGCAGCGGCGAGCGATCTCGACGGTGTTGTCGAGCGCCTCCGGTAGATCGGCGAAGAGCTTCACCATCTCGGCGCGGCTCTTCAGGTAGTGATCCGGCGTCAGGCGGAAGCGGCTGTCGTCGGAGACGATGGCGTTATGCGCCACGGCCATCAGCGCATCGTGCGCATCGTAATCGTCGCGGGTCGGGAAGAACGCTTCGTTGGTCGCCACCAGCGGCAGGTCGTGCTCATAGGCAAGACCGATGACCTTCTGCTCATGACGCTTGTCGTAGGTGCCCTGGCGCTGAAGTTCGACATAGAGCCGATCTCCGAAGCGCTGCTTCAACGCGAGAAGCCGCACCTCGGCCTGTGCCCGGTTGCCATCCCGCAAGGCCATGTCGATCGGGCCGGTCGAGGCGCCGGTCAGTGCGATCAAACCTTCGGTGCCGATCTCGTCGAGCCAAGACGCCCTGATGTGAACGCCATGGCCGCTTCCCTCGCCGCCCAGATAGGCGCGGCTGACGAGATCCACCAGACGCTCATAACCGGTATCGGTGGCCGAGAGCAGCACGAGCGAGGGAAACTTCACGAGGGCCTGCTGGCCGCCACGTCTTTCTGTCTCCAGGCCGTCTTCCATGTCTATGGAAACCTGGCAGCCGATGATCGGCTGCAGCCCCTCGTCCATCGC
This sequence comes from Hyphomicrobiales bacterium, assembly GCA_900471485.1. Classification (GTDB taxonomy): domain Bacteria; phylum Pseudomonadota; class Alphaproteobacteria; order Rhizobiales; family Rhizobiaceae; genus Rhizobium. The sequence continues at coordinate 81,215 of UCEU01000007.1, read as the reverse complement.
TTTCTGGGCGAATTCGAGGGCGACGAAGAGATTGTTCGTATCGGTAATGGCGACAGCCGGCTGGCTGTCGCCCGATGCCTTGTAAAGGATCTTCTTCAGAGGCAGAGCGCCCTCGAGCAGCGAATAGGCCGAGTGTACGCGCAGATGAACGAAGCCAGGCGTTCCGCCAATGAAACCTTCGGTCTCACCCTTTTCGGCACCCGCCATGACATTCCCTTCCGATCGCCCAAATGAATCGGGCGCATTGTCGACTTTGGGGGCGGGGATGTCCAGAAGAAGTCCTATGGAGGGAGCGCATGGCAGCCATGCGGTCCCCTGATTTCTTACATTGCCATGCAGATCAGCGAGAAGCTGGCAATGAACATTGCGATGGAGGTGAATGCTGCGACGTCACGGATCATGTCAGTCATTTGGCTCTCCTTTTCCTGTTATGTTTTTATTTTGTTCTTCTCTCGTTCCGTTGTCAACAGAGTTGTTTTCTGTTTGGTTAACGGCGAACGGGAGACGAACATGCGTCGATTCATCTTTGTGGCAGCCCTGCTGTCTGCCAACGCCGCCTTCGCCGCGGATCCTGATCCGGCGCGCATCGTCGATGTGGCAGTCGGCGACTGGAACGGCGACGGCAAACCGGATCTGGCGCTGCTCGCCGAGGCTCCCGATGATGCCGCCGACGACCAGCTCGGCGTCTATATCTATCTGCGGGATGATCACGACCTGCTGCGGCTTACGACCAGCGCGCCCGGCAAGATCTGGGGAACAACAGTGGCTGAGGGGATCTACGGGCAGGAACCATCGATCAAGGCGGTCGGCAAAAGCTCGATCGCCATCCATTCGCAGAACAGCGCCATCGGCCGCGACCGCTGGGAGCAGACGCTGACGCTTGCCTACCGCAACAACCAGTTCGTCGTTGCCGGCTACACCTACAGCCACTACGACACGCTTGATCCGGATGCCGGTGGCTCATGCGACTACAACGCACTCACCGGCAAGCTGCAGCGTGATGGCAAGGACGTGAAGGCCGAGGCGCGCACGATTACGATTGCCGACTGGAAGGACGAAACCGGGCAGTCGATCTGCGGCGGCTAAAGCGTTCTCAATTCGACCGTGAAATCTCAGAAATCGACGATCTTGCCGTCGGCGATCGTGACACGGCGGTCCATGCGGGCGGCGAGGTCGTGGTTGTGGGTGGCGATCAGCGCCGCGAGGCCTGACTGGCGCACCAGCGCTTCCAGCGCGTCGAAGACGTAGCTCGCGGTTTCCGGATCGAGGTTGCCGGTCGGCTCGTCGGCCAGAAGCAGGCTCGGCGCATTGGCGACGGCGCGGGCGATCGCCACACGCTGCTGCTCGCCGCCGGAGAGTTCGCCGGGGCGGTGTGCACCACGGTGGCCGATGCGCATGTAGTCGAGCAGCTGACCGGCGCGTTCCTTGGCTTCCTTGCTCGGCAGGCCTGAAATCATCTGCGGCATCATGATGTTCTCGATCGCCGAGAACTCGGGCAGCAGGTGATGAAACTGGTAGACGAAGCCGATCTCGCCGCGACGGATGGCGGTGCGCTTGTCATCGGAGAGGCCGTCGCAGGGCATTCCGTTGATAGACACCTCGCCGCCATCGGGATGTTCCAGAAGGCCGGCGACGTGCAGAAGCGTCGACTTGCCCGTGCCCGACGGTGCGACGAGCGCGACGATCTCGCCGCTGTTCAGCGTGAAATCGGCGCCCTTGAGAATGGAGAGCAGGGTCTCGCCCTGCCCGTACTGGCGCTCGACGCCGGAAAGCTTGAGAACGGTATTCCGCTTCATGAAATGAGCATTCCTTATTCGTAGCGCAGGGCCTGCACGGGATCGAGCTTGGAAGCCCGCCATGCCGGGAAGATCGTTGCGATGAAGGAGAGCGTCAGCGCCATGACGACGACGGAGACGGTTTCGCCGAGCTCCATCTTTGCCGGCAGCTGGCTGAGGAAATAGAGCTGCGGATCGAACAGCACCGTGCCCGACAGCCAGGAGAAGAACGCGCGGATCTTCTCGATGTTGATGCAGACGATGACGCCGAGGAGCACGCCGGCGAGCGTTCCGACGATGCCGATCGCGGCACCCGTCATGAAGAAGATGCGCATGATCGCGCCGGAGCTCGCCCCCATGGTTCTAAGGATGGCGATATCGCTGCCCTTGTCCTTCACCAGCATGATCAGGCCGGAGATGATGTTGAGGGCGGCGACAAGGACGATCAGCGTCAGGATCATGAACATGACGTTGCGCTCGACCTGCAGCGCAGAGAAGAAGGTCTGGTTGCGCTGGCGCCAGTCGGTGATGGCGATCTGGCGGCCCGCGGCCTCCTCCACCTTGGGGCGCAGCTCGTCGATATTGTCTGGATTGTCGACGAAGAGCTCGATCGACTGCACCAGCCCTTCGGCGTTGAAGTAGAGCTGGGCTTCCTCAAGCGGCATATAGATGATGGTCGCGTCATATTCCGACATGCCGATCTCGAAGATACCCGAGACCTTGTAGGATTTGACGCGCGGATTGACGCCCATCGGCGTCACGTCACCTTCCGGTGATATAAGGGTGATGTTGTCGCCCGCCTGCAATCCGAGCTGTTCCGCCATGCGCGAGCCGATGAGAACGCCCTGCCCGGCCGCGAAGCCGACGAGGTCGCCGGACTTGATGTTGCCGGAGACGGTCTTGACCTTGTCGAGATCCTCGGCGCGGATGCCGCGCACCAGCGCACCGGTTCCGGCGCCGCCCTGGCCCGAGGCAAGCGTCTGTCCCTCGACCAGCGGCAGCGCGATCTTGACGCCCTGCACCTTGGCAAGGCGATCGGTCAGCGCCGCATAGTCTGTAAAGGGACCATCGATCGGCTGCACGATCATGTGACCGTTGATGCCGAGGATGCGGGAGATCAGTTCCGTGCGGAAGCCGTTCATAACGGCCATGACGATGATCAGCGTCGCGACGCCGAGCATGATGCCGATGAAGGAGAAGCCGGCGATCACCGAGATGAACGCCTCCTTGCGGCGGGCGCGCAGATAGCGCCACGCCACAAGTCGCTCGAAGGCGGAAAATGGCCGGCTGGCCGGTGCCAAGCCGGATTTGGAACCCCGCTGGCTCACCGCTGCGTCTGCCATTTGGCCTCCCTTTTCGCTCAACCCAGGAGCTTGTTGATCGCCGCGTCGATGGTCATCGTTTCGCGTGCGCCGGTCTTGCGATCCTTGACTTCCACCTCGCCGTTGGCGACCGCGCGCGGGCCGGCGATGATCTGCACGGGAACGCCGATCAGATCGGCGGTCGCGAACTTGGTTCCGGCGCGATCGTCCGTGTCATCATAGAGAACGTCCTTGCCGGCCTTCGACAGAGCCGCATAGATCTTCTCACAGGCAGCGTCGCAGGCCGCGTCGCCAGCCTTCATGTTGATCACGATCGCATCGAAAGGCGCGACGGATGCCGGCCAGATGATTCCGTTCTCGTCATGCGATGCTTCGATGATGGCGGGAACAAGGCGGGTGGGGCCGATACCGTAGGAACCCATGTGAACATGGTGTTCCTTGCCATCGGGTCCCTGCACCTTCGCGCCCATTGGCTCCGAATACTTTGTGCCGAAATAGAAGATGTGGCCGACTTCGATGCCGCGAGCCGAAAGGCGGTCGCTATCGGGAATGGCGTCAAATGCAGCCTCGTCGTGCATCTCCGAGGTCGCGGCATAGACCGACGTCCACTTGTCGAAGATCGCCTGCATGCCGGCGACGTCGTCGAAGTCGATGTCGGCGGCGGGGATATCGAAGTTCACGAAATCGCGGTGCGAGAACACTTCCGATTCACCAGTGTCGGCGAGGATGATGAACTCGTGGCTGTGGTTGCCGCCGATCGGGCCGGTATCTGCGCGCATCGGAATGGCGCGCAGGCCAAGGCGATCGAAGGTGCGCAGGTAGGCAGCGAACATCTTGTTATAGGAATGGACGGCGTCTTCCTTGGTCAGGTCGAAGGAGTAGGCATCCTTCATCAGGAATTCGCGCGAGCGCATGGTGCCGAAGCGCGGACGGATCTCGTCACGGAACTTCAGCTGGATGTGATAAAGGTTGAGCGGAAGATCCTTGTAGGACTTCACGTAGGAGCGGAAGATATCCGTGACCATTTCCTCATTGGTCGGGCCGTACAGCATGGGACGGTCCTGGCGGTCCTTAATGCGCAGCATCTCCTTGCCATAGGCGTCGTAGCGACCGCTTTCCTGCCAAAGCTCGGCCGACTGCAGCGTGGGCATCGACAGCTCGATCGCACCGGAGCGGTTCTGCTCTTCGCGAATGATATTGTTTACCTTGTCGAGCACCCGCTTGCCCAGCGGCAGCCAGGAATAGATCCCCTGCGACTGCTGGCGGATCATGCCGGCGCGCAGCATCAACCGGTGGGAGACGATTTCAGCCTCCTTGGGATTTTCCTTCAGGATGGGCAGAAAGTAGCGGGACAGGCGCATGGCGGATTCCACAGCAGTTGAGACGCCGCATTGAGCGGAATCGAAGGCTATCGTTGAATGGTTTGCGTTCATAGCCGCTTCGCGGCAGGAAGGAAACCCACGCGCGGCGCAACCACCCTTCCCTAGAGCCAACTTCTCGGCAGCAAAATGGCGGGAGTGCGAAAAACGCGTATTTATAACGGCTTGGGTAGAATCCTTATCAACAGAAAAAAATTGCTAGAGTGTAGCAAAAATGCAAAAAAATCTGATGACAAAGCCCATTCTTTGGGCTAGCTTTAGCCCACAAAACAGGCAGGGAGTTCAAATTCCTGCTAATTCGCGGTCAAGTCTTGGGAGGATCAGATCTTAGGCGCGCTAGTCGCAGCCCCGGCAACGGTTAAGGATCACGCGATACTTAAAACAAGGCTTTTAGCCTTGTTTTTTTTTGGCTTTTCTACATCCCGCCCCTTCGAAATACTGATCGAGTTGACGTAACGTCACGCCTGCATTTCCTTACGGGAGCTCATGCCCCACGCATGTAACAGGCGTATGACGGCGCCGGTATGCATATGCTCAAAGGTTGAGCAAAAGCACTTTCTAGTTGGCGAAACTTGGGCCGATCTTGGGCAAGGCGTCGAAACCCCAGCCGAGATAGGTCGAACAGATGTACCAGGCGCCATAGATCAGCCCAGAGACCAAAGTCGTCATCGAGAAGACGAACACGGCGCGAAAGCGCGTGGGCGCGCTTGGAACGGTGCCGAGGACGACGTCGTTGTCCTCGGCCTGGGTCCGCAGGCCAACGGGCAATACGGCGAAGAGCGTCATCCACCAGATGATGAAGTAGACGGCAAAGCCCTGGAGAAATAACTGCAGCATGTGATGTCCCGGTGAATGCTTCGGCACGACCGCCGTTAGCTGCTTATAAAGCGGAACGGCGATCAACTCAAAGCGTGTCGGGCAGGCAATCGCAAAATCGTCCCCGATTGGGTCACTCTGCCGCAGCCGATCAGACCTGTTCGAGTTCGATCAGCGTGCCGAAGAAATCCTTGGGGTGGAGAAAAAGGACCGGCTTGCCGTGCGCGCCGATCTTCGGCTCGCCGTTGCCGAGCACCCGTGCGCCTGTTGCCGTCAGCCGATCCCGCGCCGCGATGATATCGGCAACCTCATAGCAGATGTGATGCATGCCGCCGGATGGGTTCTTCTCCAGGAAAGCCGCAATCGGGGAGTCTCCACCGAGCGGCTCCAGAAGTTCCACCTTGGTGTTCGGCAGCTCGACGAAGACGACGGTAACACCATGTTCCGGCAGAGCTTGCGGCGCGGAAACGCTGGCGCCCAGCGTGTCGCGGTAGGCCGCGACGGCGGCTGCGAGATCGGGCACGGCAATGGCAATATGATTGACGCGCCCGAGCACCGGTCAGACCTTCGTCACGAAGACGGTGACAACGGGCTTCTTGCCCCAGATCTGGTTGGCCGTGGAGCGAACCGCGCGGCGCATGGATTCCTGCAGCAGATCCAGATCCTTGCGGCGGGCGCGCGGGATGCTCTCGAAGGCGCTGAGCGCTGCATCATAGAGCGTGTCCTCGAACTCCTCGCCTTCGTCGTCGTAAACAGGAAGGCCGATCGCCACCATGTCGGGTTCGCCGACGATGTCGAAGCGGCCATCGATGACGACGTTCAGAGCGACGTGGCCGACATAGGAGAGCTTCTTGCGCTCGCCGATGCCCATCTCGTCGAAATCGCCGATCAGGCTGCCGTCCTTGTAGATCCGGCCATGCGGGGCTTCGTCGATAACCTCGACCGGGCCTGGAGCAAGGCGCAGAACGTCACCGTTGCGGACGCGCGGCACGATGCCGATGCCGGACTGTTCGGCAAGTTCCTTGTGCGCGGTCAGATGGGTCGCTTCGCCGTGGACGGGCACGACAATCTTCGGTCGCGTCCATTCGTACATCTTCTGCAACTCGTTGCGGCGCGGATGGCCGGACACGTGGACGAGTGCTTCGTTGTCGGTGATGCAGTGAACGCCCTGCTCCACCAGGCCGTTCTTGATGTCCTGGATCGCCTTTTCGTTGCCGGGGATGGCGCGCGAGGAGAAGACGACGATGTCGCCCGCCGCCAGCGCCACGTTGCGCATCTCGTCACGCGAGAGCTTCGCGAGCGCTGCGCGCGACTCTCCCTGGCTGCCGGTCAGGATGACAACGACCTTGTCACGCGGGATATAGCCGTATTCCTCTTCGGTGATGAACGGCTTGACGCCTTCCATCAGGCCAATGTCGCGCGACACGTCGACGACACGCTTCAGCGAACTGCCAAGCAGCAGCACTTCGCGGCCGGCGGCCTCCGCGGCTTCGGCAATGGTCCTGATGCGGCCGACGTTCGAGGAGAAGGTGGTGACCGCCACGCGTCCCTCGGCATTCTCGATGATCTTGCGCAGGCTGGCGGAGACGTCCTTTTCGGACGGAGACACGCCATCGCGCAACGCATTTGTGGAATCGCACATCAGCGCCAGCACGCCCTCGTCGCCGAGCTGGCGGAAGCGCGCCTCGTCTGTCAGCGGACCGAGCGAGGGCTCGTGATCGATCTTCCAGTCGCCAGTGTGAACGACGTTGCCGACTGGCGTACGGATCACCAGCGACATCGGCTCGGGGATCGAGTGGTTGACGCCGACGCCCTCGATGCTGAACGGACCGACATTGATGGTATCGCCAGCCGTAAACGGCGTCACCGGAATCTCGCCGATCGACGACTTCTCGTAGTTGCGCTTGGCTTCAAGCAGACCGGCGGTGAACTTCGATGCATAGATCGGCACGTTAAGACCCGGCCAGAGATCGGCCAGCGCGCCGTAGTGATCCTCGTGTGCGTGCGTGATGATGATCGCCTTGAGGTTCTTGCGCTGCTTGGCAAGGAAGCGGATATCGGGAAGCACGAGATCGACGCCCGGCAGGTCAGGCCCCGGGAAGGTAACGCCGCAATCGACCATGATCCACTGGCGATGATCGGCCGGGCCATAGCCGTAGAGGGCGAGGTTCATACCGATCTCGCCAACGCCGCCCAAAGGCAGAAATACCAGTTCGTCCTGCTTCGCCATAGTCTTCGTTTTTCCAATCATCCAAAGAAGACGTCGCCGGCGGCGATCGTCATCATCCTGCCTGCCCCCGTATCGAGCATCAACAGGCCATTATCATCAATTCCGGCGAAGTGGCCGGAAATCGACCGGTCGGGCAGATTGACCGTGATTTTTTCGCCGATGCCGCATGCGACCGCGCGCCAGCGGGCGGTGATCTCGCGAATGCCACGACCACGATCCCAATCGGACAAGGCTTCCGCCATTGCCTTGAAGAGATGCGCGAACAGCTCCTCGGGCGACGCCGCGCTGCCCTGCTCGCTGAGGCAAGTGACCGGGTAGAGCGGATTGTCGGGCTTCGACCCGATGTTGACGCCAATGCCGATGACGAGCGCATGGCGCCCGTCCGGCAGCATCTCGCCTTCCACCAGTATGCCGCAGGTCTTCTTGCGGCCAATCAGGATATCGTTCGGCCACTTCACCTCGAGCGTCTCGGCACTTGCCGGCAGGACCTGCCGGATCGCCTGATGAACGGCGACCGCGATCGCCAGGGGAAGAGAACCAAGTCGCTCCATGGGAGCAGGATCGATGAGCAGCAGCGAGGCGTAGAGATTGCCGGCTTCCGACACCCAGGGGCGTCCCCGACGGCCGCGGCCGCCGCTCTGCCTCGTCGCGGTGATCCAGAGGAGCCCGCGGTCCCCTGCCCGGGCCCGGGCAAGGCATTCGCTATTGGTGGACGATGTCTCCGACAGAGCCTCGTGCCTGATATCGTCGAGCGACAGCAGGCGCCGTGCGCCGGAGCTCATCAGAACAGTGTCGCCGCAGCAAGCTCGGCCGCGCCACCGATCGGGCCGCCGATGAAGGCATAGGCCAGAACCAGCAGGCCGGAAACGCCGAAGACCAGACGCATCGAACCCGATACGCGGGCAAACTCGCCGGTCGCTTCATCGAACCACATCAGCTTGATGACGCGCAGATAGTAGAAGGCGCCAACGACTGAAGAGAGGATACCGATGATCGCAAGCGCATAGAGCTTGGCTTCGATCGCCGCCACGAAGACGAAGTACTTCGCGAAGAAGCCTGCGAGCGGCGGGATGCCGGCCAGCGAGAACATCAGGATCGTGAAGATGGTCGCCATGAACGGATTGGTGGTCGAAAGGCCGGCGAGATCGCTGACGTTTTCGACGACGGTTCCGTCCTTGCGGCGCATCGACATGATGATCGCGAAGCCGCCGAGCGTCATGGTCATGTAGATGACCATGTAGAGCATGACGCCGGAAACGCCGGTCTGGTTGCCTGCCGCGAGGCCAACCAGCGCGTAGCCCATGTGACCGATGGACGAATAGGCCATCAGTCGCTTGATGTTCTTCTGGCCGATAGCCGCGAACGAGCCGAGCAGCATCGAGGCGATCGAAATGAAGACGACGACCTGCTGCCAGTCGGCCATGACCGGCTGGAAGGCGCTGATGACGATACGCGTCATCATGGCCATGGCGGCAACCTTCGGAGCGCTTGCGAGGAAGGCGGTAACCGGCGTCGGCGCACCTTCGTAAACATCAGGCGTCCACATGTGGAACGGAACGGCCGAGATCTTGAAGGCGATGCCGGCGAGGATGAAGACCAGGCCGAAGATCAGGCCGAGCGAACGCGTGCCTTCGACCGAAAGCGCCTGGGCGATATCGGCGAAATGCGTGTGGCCGGTGAAGCCATAGACCAGCGACATGCCGTAGAGCAGCATGCCCGAGGACAGCGCGCCGAGCACGAAGTACTTCAGGCCGGCTTCCGTGGACTTGACGCTATCACGGTTGATCGCCGCGATGACATAGATCGCGAGCGACTGCAGCTCGAGGCCGAGATAGAGCGAGATCAGGTCGTTGGCCGAAATCATCAGCATGATGCCGAGCGTGCAGAGCACGATCAGGACCGGGAACTCGAACTTGTCGAGCTGGTTTTCCTTGGCGAGGCCAAGCGACATGAAGAGCGCCACGATGGAGCCGACCAGCGCCGTCACCTTCATGAAGCGGCCGAAGCCGTCCGAGAGGAAGACGCCGCCGTAAGCGAGGCCTTCGCTCGGCACGAAGACGAGCCACAGAGCCGCCACCGCCAGGACGAGCATGGCGAGAATGCTCACCATGCGGCCGGAGCGTTCGCCGGCGAAGACGCCGATCATCAGCAGCACCAGGGAACCGACCGCGAGGATCAGTTCCGGGATGGAAAGATGCAGGCTTGCGAGAATTGTTTCAGAGGTCATATCACAAAAGTCCCGTCATCATTTCATCGACAGCGCAACATCATGCGCTGCCTGCACCGCGGCCGAATAGCTATTCACCAGCTGGTCGACGGACGCGGCGGTCACGTCGAATACCGGAGCCGGATAGACGCCGAAGAAGATTGTCAGAGCGATCAGCGGATACAGGATCAGCTGCTCACGCGGCGAGAGGTCGAGGAGAGCCTTGAGCTTTTCCTTTTCCAGCGCGCCGAAGATCACGCGGCGGTAGAGCCAGAGCGCATAGGCTGCCGACAGGATGACACCAGTAGCGGCGAAGAGCGCGACCCAGCTGTTGACGCGGAAGACACCGATCAGTGTCAGGAACTCGCCGATGAAGCCAGACGTACCGGGAAGACCGACGTTCGCCATGGTGAAGACCATCATCGCAACAGCATATTTCGGCATGTTGTTGACCAGACCGCCATAGGCCGCGATCTCGCGGGTGTGGGTGCGGTCATAGACAACGCCGACGCAGAGGAAGAGCGCGCCCGAGACGATACCGTGCGACAGCATCTGGAAGATCGAGCCCTGCAGACCCTGCGCGTTGGCCGCGAAGATACCCATGGTCACGTAACCCATGTGGGCGACCGACGAATAGGCGATCAGCTTCTTGATGTCGTCCTGCATCAGCGCCACCAGCGAGGTGTAGATGATGGCGATGACCGACATCGCGAAGACCAGCGGCGCGAAGAAATCGGACGCGACCGGGAACATGCCGAGCGAGAAGCGGATGAGACCGTAGCCACCGAGCTTCAGGAGCACGCCCGCCAGGATGACCGAGCCAGCCGTCGGCGCCTGAACGTGGGCGTCGGGAAGCCAGGTGTGAACCGGCCACATCGGCATCTTCACCGCGAAGGACGCGAAGAAGGCAAGCCATAGCCAGGTCTGCATCTGCGGCGGGAACTTGTAGGCGAGCAGCGCCGAGATATCGGTTGTGCCGGCCTGCCAGTACATGGCCATGATGGCGAGCAGCATCAGCACGGAGCCGAGCAGCGTGTAGAGGAAGAACTTGTAGCTGGCGTAGACGCGATCCTTGCCACCCCAGACGCCGATGATCAGGAACATCGGGATCAGGCCGGCTTCGAAGAACACGTAGAAGAGAACGATATCGAGCGACACGAAGACGCCGACCATCATCACTTCCAGCACCAGGAAGGCGATCATGTATTCCTTCAGGCGCTTCTCGACGGCGAACCAGCTGGCCAGCACGCAGAAGGGCATGAGGAAAGTCGAGAGGATGACGAACAGCATCGAGATGCCGTCGACACCGAGATGATAGCTGATGCCCGTGCCGAGCCAGCCGTGCTTCTCGATCATCTGGAAGCCCGGGTTCGCGTTGTCGAAACCGATCCAGATGAAGAGTGAGACGATGAAGGTCACGACCGTCGTCAACAGGGTGATGTTGAGGACGTTGCGGCGGCCGTTCGGGCCGTTCTCATTCATCAGAAGCAGGAGCACCACGCCGACGACCGGCAGGAAGGTGACCGTGGAAAGAATAGGCCAATCGGTCATCAGAGGGCACTCCCGAGCATCATCCAGGTAACGAGCGCTGCAACGCCGATCAGCATGGCGAACGCGTAGTGATAGAGGTAACCGCTCTGCAGGCGCACGACGCGGTTGGTGACATCGACGACGCGGGCGGCAATGCCGTTCGGGCCGTAGGTATCGATGACGCCGACGTCACCCTTCTTCCACAGGAACCGGCCAAGGGCCTTTGCCGAACGGACGAAGAGGAAGTCGTAGAGCTCGTCGAAGTACCACTTGTTCAAGAGGAACTGGTAGAGCACCCGATGCTGGCGTGCGAGCACGGCCGGCGTCGATGGCGACTTGATGTACATGTACCAGGCGGTCACGAAACCGATCACCATGGCGATGAAGGGGCTGAGGGCAACGAGGGCCGGAACATGGTGGAACTCGTGGACCAGCTCGTTGTGCTCCGAGGTGAAGAGCGCGCCCTTCCAGAACTCGGCATATTCCTCGCCGTAGAAGTGTCCTTCGAAGAACCAGCCCGCGAAGACCGCGCCGATCGCCAGCAGATAAAGCGGGATCAGCATGACCTGCGGCGATTCGTGCACGTGGTGCATGACCTCGTGCGAAGCGCGCGGCTTGTTGAAGAAGGTGAGGAACATCAGGCGCCAGGAATAGAAGCTCGTGAACAGAGCCGCGATGACCAGCATGGCGAAAGCGAAGCCTGCGACCGGCGAATGCGATGCGTAGGTCGCCTCGATGATCACGTCCTTCGAGAAGAAGCCGGCGAAGCCGAACGGCGTGAACGGAATGCCTACGCCGGTGATGGCGAGCGTGCCGATCAGCATCATCAGGAAGGTGACCTTGATGTGCGGACGCAGACCACCCATGTGACGCATGTCCTGCTCGCCATCGACGGCGTGGATGACCGAACCGGCGCAAAGGAAGAGCAGTGCCTTGAAGAAGGCGTGCGTGAAGAGGTGGAAGATGGCTGCGCCATAGGCGCCGACACCGAGTGCGACGAACATGTAGCCGAGCTGCGAACAGGTCGAGTAGGCGATAACGCGCTTGATGTCGTTCTGAACGAGGCCGACAGTGGCCGCGAAGAAGGCGGTGATCGCACCGATGATGGTGACGACGGTCAGCGCATCGGGAGACAGTTCGAACAGCGGCGACATGCGGGCGACGAGGAAGACGCCGGCGGTGACCATGGTCGCGGCATGGATGAGCGCCGACACAGGCGTCGGGCCTTCCATGGCGTCAGGCAGCCAGGTGTGCAGCAGGAACTGCGCCGACTTACCCATCGCGCCCATGAAGAGCAACAGGCAGGCGCCGGTCAGCGCGTGTGCCTTGTCGAGGTGCATGCCGAAGAGGTTCAGCACCACTTCGCCGCCCTCGCCGCCTTCATGCGCGAAGCTCGCGGCATTGGCGAAGATGGTGTCGAAGTTGATGGCGCCGAAGAGAACGAAAACGCTCGAGATGCCGAGGATGAAGCCGAAGTCGCCAACGCGGTTGACGATGAATGCCTTCATAGCGGCGGCGTTTGCTGACGGCTTCTTGAACCAGAAGCCGATCAGCAGATAGGACGCCAGACCCACGCCTTCCCAGCCGAAGAACATCTGGGCAAGGTTGTCTGATGTGATCAGCATCAACATCGCGAAGGTGAAGAGCGACAGGTAGGCAAAGAAGCGCGGGCGATGCGGGTCATGATGCATGTACCCGATCGAATAGAGATGGACGAGCGTCGAAACCGAGTTGACGACGATCAGCATGACCGAGGTCAGCGTGTCGATGCGCAGCGACCAGGAGACGTCGATGCCGCCGGACTGGATCCAGCGCAGGACTTCAACCTTGATCGAGCCGCCTTCGACATGGCCCATGCCGACGGTGATGAAGACGTACCACGACAGCAGCGCCGCGATGATCATCAGGCCGGTGGTGACGAATTCCGATGCCTTGGCGCCGATCGCGCGGCCGAAAAGGCCGGCAATGATCGCGCCAATCAGGGGAAGAAAGACGATAGCCTTATATAAAAACATAGCCTTATCAGCCCTTCATCATATTGACGTCTTCCACGGCGATGGAGCCGCGGTTGCGGTAGAAGACGACGAGAATTGCGAGACCGATGGCCGCTTCAGCAGCAGCGACGGTCAGAATGAACAATGCAAAGACCTGGCCGACGATGTCGTTGAGGAACGACGAGAAGGCGACCATGTTGATGTTGACGGCGAGCAAAATGAGCTCGATCGACATCAGGATGACGATGATGTTCTTCCGGTTGAGGAAGATACCGAAGACGCCGAGCGTGAAGAGGATGGCGCTGACCGTCAGGTAATGGGAAAGTCCGATGACCATTGTGTTGTTTCCTTAAGCTCGCGCCTGCCTCAGAGACCCTGCCCCGGCTTCACCGAGATCACCTCGACGGCGGTCTTCGGGTTGCGGGCAACCTGGTCTGCGATGTTCTGCCGCTTTACGGTGGTCCGATGCTTCAGTGTCAGCACGATCGCACCGATCATTGCGACGAGAAGCACCAGGGCGGCGATTTCGAAGAAGTAGACGTAATTGGTGTAGAGCACGTCGCCGAGGGCGGCGGTGTTCGTGCGGTCGGCGATAGCCGGGATCGGCATGGCGACCGTCTTGGCGATCTCCGGCGAAATGACCGTGCCGCCAACGACGATGATCAGCTCGGCCGCCAGGATCAACCCGATCAATGCACCGATCGGCGCGTATTCGAGGACGCCGGACCGCAGTTCGGTGAAGTCGATGTCGAGCATCATCACCACGAAGAGGAAGAGAACCGCCACGGCGCCGACATAAACGACGAGCAGGATCATCGCCAGGAATTCAGCGCCAAGCAGCAGGAACAGGCCCGCCGCGTTGAAGAATACCAGGATCAGGAAGAGAACCGAGTGAACCGGATTCTTCGACCAGATGACCATGAACGCCGACGCAACCGCGACGAAGGCGAAAATATAGAAAAATAGAGCCTGCAGACCCATGTTGGTGCCTTCTTCATCTTCCCCCGGGCAGCCGGGAGTTTCCCTGCCCGAATGAAGCTCCATGTCCGTTTCCGGCGAAGCTTCGGTGCATGTTGACCGGGCGACGCGCGCTACGCAGCCTCGCCCGGCATTTCAATTCCGATCAACGGTACGGCGCATCCAGCGCGATGTTGCGCGCGATTTCGCGCTCCCACCGGTCGCCATTGTCGAGGAGCTTCTGCTTGTCGAAGTAGAGCTCTTCGCGCGTTTCCGTCGCAAATTCGAAATTCGGACCTTCTACGATCGCATCGACCGGGCATGCCTCCTGGCAGAAGCCGCAATAGATGCACTTCACCATGTCGATGTCGTAACGAACCGTGCGGCGCGTCCCATCGTTGCGGCGCGGGCCGGCTTCGATGGTGATCGCCTGAGCAGGACAGATCGCCTCGCACAGCTTGCAGGCGATGCAACGCTCTTCGCCGTTGGGATAACGACGCAGGGCATGTTCGCCACGGAAGCGCGGGCTGACCGGCCCCTTTTCGAACGGATAGTTGACCGTTGCCTTCTGCTTGAAAATGTAACGGAACGTCAGCCAGAACGCGCTGATGAACTCCCGAAGGAACAACGAGCTGACAGCGTTGGACAAGCCTGCCATCTTCAATCTCCAAGTTTGCCTGAAACGAGGGTCGCCATGATTACGAACCCATCAGCTTCAGAACGAATGCAACGATAATGACCATGGCGAGCGACAGCGGAAGGAAGACCTTCCAGCCGAGACGCATGAGCTGGTCGTAGCGGTAGCGCGGCACGAATGCCTTCACCATCGCGAACATGAAGAACACCATGCACGACTTCAGCATGAACCAGATGATGCCGGGAACCCAGTTCAGGAACCAGACGTCGACCGGCGGCAGCCAGCCCCCGAGGAACAGGATCGTCGTCAGCGAACACATCAGGACGATGGCCGCATATTCGCCGAGCATGAACATCATGTAGAGCGCGGAGCCGTACTCGACCATGAAGCCGGCGACGAGTTCGGATTCGGCTTCCGGAAGGTCGAAGGGCGGACGGTTGGTTTCAGCCAGCGCCGAGATGAAGAAGATGATGAACATCGGGAACAGGGCGAGCCAATGCCAGTCCAGGAAGGACGAAGGCATGCCGAGGCGCGTTCCAATACCGCTCTGCTGAGCGTGGACGATGTCGGTCAGGTTCAACGAGCCCACGCAGAGAAGAACGGTGACGATGACGAAGCCGATCGAGACTTCGTAGGACACCATCTGCGCCGCTGAGCGAAGTGCGCCGAGGAACGGGTACTTCGAGTTCGAAGCCCAGCCGCCCATGATGACGCCGTATACTTCGAGCGACGAGATCGCGAAGATGTAGAGAATGCCGACATTGATGTTGGAGATCACCCAGCCATCGGCGAACGGCACGACGGCCCAGGTCGACAGTGCCAGAAGCACGGTGACCAGCGGCGCCAGCAGGAAGACGGCCTTGTCGGCGCCGGCCGGAATGATCGGCTCCTTGAAGACGAACTTCAAAAGGTCGGCGAAGGACTGGAAAAGGCCGAACGGACCCACCACATTCGGACCACGACGCAACTGTACGGCCGCCCAAATCTTACGGTCGGCCAACAGGATGTAGGCGATGAAGACGAGGAGGCAGACGAGGACGAGAAGCGACTGACCGACCATGATGAGGCCTGGCCAGACATATGTTGAAAAGAACGATTCCATAGTCCCCTGCCCTTACTCTGCCGCGACTTTGAAGTTGTTGCGGGCCAATGCCGAGCACTCGGCCATGACAGCCGACGCGCGCGCGATTGGGTTCGTCAAATAGAAGTCTTTCACAGGCGACGCAAACCCGGATTTGTTGGTCTTGCCGGCTTTTTTCGCAACTGCGGCAATTTTGGCGCTGTCGCTTTCTGCAATCTCGTCGAGGTCAGCGAAATGCGGGAACGCCTGGTAAAGCTTGGCGCGCAGCTGGCTCAGCGAATCGAACGGCAGCTTCTTGCCGAGCACGTCGGAGAGTGCGCGGATGATCGCCCAGTCTTCGCGAGCGTCGCCAGGCGCAAAGCCCGCGCGGTTGCCCATCTGTACGCGGCCCTCAGTGTTGACCCAGGTGCCGGACTTTTCGGTGTAGGCGGCGGCCGGCAGAATGACGTCTGCATTCTGCGCGCCCTGGTCGCCGTGCGAACCGATGTAGACCGTGAACTTGGCCTTCTTGGCTTCGAAGTTCATCTCGTCGGCGCCTAGCAGGAAGAGGACGTCCATCGACGTCAGCATTTCCGCGGCATTGACGCCCTTGGCGCCCGGCACGAAGCCGAGGTCGAGGCCGCCGACCCGCGCAGCTGCCGTGTGGAGCACACCGAAGCCATTCCAGCCTTCGACGACCGCGCCGACATTGCCGGCGAGCTTTGCCGCCGTTGCCAGAACGCCGGTGCCATCGGCGCGCGACAGGGCGCCCTGACCGATGATGATCAGCGGCTTCTTGGCGTCGGTCAGAACCTTGGCGAAGCTGTGGTTGCCTTCAACGAGATCCTTCAGGCTATCCGGACCGGAGCCGAGATATTCGTAATCGTAACGCAGTTCGCCGGCTTCGCCGATCACGCCGATCGGGAAGTTGCCGCGGCGCCAGCGCTTGCGGATGCGGGAATTGAGAACGGCGGCTTCGAAGCGCGGGTTGGCGCCGATGATGAGAAGCGCGTCGGCCTGCTCAATGCCTTCGATCGTCGGGTTGAAGATGTAGCTTGCACGGCCGAGCGACGGATCGAGTGCCGTCCCATCCTGGCGACAGTCAAGGTTTTCGGAACCGAGCGACTTCACCAGTTCGGAAAGCGCGTACATTTCCTCGACGGAAGCGAGGTCGCCGGCGATGGCGCCGATCTTGTCGCCCGAAGTTGCGGAAACCGCACCCTTGACGGCGCCGAAGGCTTCGGCCCAGCTGGCGGGCAGCAGGCGGCCGTCCTTGCGGACGTAAGGCTTGTCGAGACGCTGCGTCTTCAGGCCGTCCCAGATGAAGCGGGTCTTGTCGGATATCCACTCTTCGTTGATCTGCTCGTTGACGCGCGGCATGACGCGCATGACTTCGCGGCCACGGGTGTCGACGCGGATGGCCGAGCCGAGCGCGTCCATGACGTCGATCGTTTCGGTCTTGTTCAATTCCCACGGACGGGCCGTGAAGGCGAAGGGCTTGGAGGTGAGCGCGCCGACCGGGCAGAGGTCAACGACGTTGCCCTGCAGCTCGGAGGTCATCGCCTGCTCGAGATAGGTGGTGATCTCGGCGTCTTCGCCACGACCGATCAGGCCAAGCTCGGCAATGCCGGCGACCTCGGTGGTGAAGCGCACGCAGCGCGTGCAGTGAATGCAGCGGTTCATGACCGTCTTGACGAGCGGTCCAATGTACTTGTCCTCGACGGCGCGCTTGTCTTCCTGATAGCGCGAGCCGGCGATACCGAAGGCCATTGCCTGGTCCTGCAGGTCGCATTCGCCGCCCTGGTCGCAGATCGGGCAATCCAGCGGATGGTTGATCAGCAGGAATTCCATCACGCCTTCGCGGGCCTTCTTGACCATCGGCGTGTTGGTGAAAACTTCCGGCAGTTCGCCGTTCGGGCCGCCGCGGATATCGCGCACGCCCATGGCGCAGGATGCCTGCGGCTTCGGCGGACCACCCTTTACCTCGACGAGGCACATGCGGCAGTTGCCGGCAACCGAAAGGCGTTCGTGGAAGCAGAAGCGCGGAACTTCAGCACCGGCTTCCTCACACGCCTGAATGAGGGTGTAATGATCCGGGACTTCGATCTCGTTACCGTCAATCTTCAGTTTTGCCATCGTCACTCAGTCCTGTTTTCCGTTCGCCGGATGGCGGCAAACAAACCTATTTTGCAACGCTTCGGCTGCCAGGCGGGATTACCATCCCCCTAGCGCCGAAGTCGTTTCAATTCTGTTTCCGATCCGAGATCCGAACCGGTTTCCGGCGTCCGCAACGATGACCCCTGCCCTCGCCGCCTTGCCCAAATTTCGTACCGGCCACCGATGCGGCCGGTAAAATCACGTCCGCTTCCGGCTCTTGCCCGAAAGCGCCTTTGCCTGCGCGACCCAGCCATCACGACCGATGCGCCCGCCAAGGCCGAGTTCGGCGTCTATCCTGGCGATATCGGCATCCGACCAGGAGGCCATATCGGCGAAAGTGCGAACGCCGTCGGCATTCAGAACCTGCTCCAGCTTCGGTCCGATGCCCGAGATCTGCTTCAGGTCATCAGCCTTCCTGGCGCGCGACGCAGCCTTGAGCTTCACGACAGGCTTTGCAGCAACGGGTGCCTTCTTCTCGCTGACGGCGCGGATGTTCTCCGGCTTGACGTCGACTTCCGGTGCGTTTTCCTCCGGCGGCGTCTCGTCGAGAACCGCAGCCAGCTTGTTGGAAGCTTCCATGGCGCCCTGGAGGGCACCAAAGAAAGCGCCGGCCATCTGTGTGGAGAAGCCGAAGCCGATCGCTGTCGCTGCCGCCATCGCCGCGGCCGGATTGACCATCAGCGGCGGCAGCGGCAAGGCACGGGCGTTTTCCAGCATCTCGGCAGCAAGACGGCCGAAGTCAGCCGAGAAATCGGCTGCTCCTTCCTTCTTCGTGCTGTCGGACGCTTTCGTCATCAGCCTTACTCAGCAGCCTCGAGAACCGCACCGTGATCCATCGCGTTCGCCGTATACTGGTCGATACGCGCTTCGATCTCGTGACGGAAGTTACGGATCAGACCCTGCACAGGCCATGCGGCAGCATCGCCGAGCGCACAGATGGTGTGGCCTTCGATCTGCTTGGTGACGGCGAAGAGCATGTCGATTTCGCGCTTCTGGGCGTTGCCCTTGGCCATGCGCTCCATGACGCGCCACATCCAGCCGGTGCCTTCGCGGCACGGCGTGCACTGGCCGCAGCTCTCATGCTTGAAGAAGGCCGAGATACGGGCGATCGCCTTGATGACGTCGGTGGACTTGTCCATGACGATCGAGGCGGCCGTACCGAAGGACGAACCGACCGAACGCAGACCGTCGAAGTCCATCGGCACGTCGATCATGTCCTTGGCGGGAACGATCGGGCACGATGCACCGCCCGGAATGACGGCAAGCAGGTTGTCCCAGCCGCCGCGGATACCGCCAGCGTGCTTGTCGACCAGCTCGCGGAAGGTGATGCCCATTTCTTCTTCGACGGTGCACGGCTTGTTGACGTGACCAGAGAGCATGAACAGCTTGGTGCCGACGTTGTTCGGGCGTCCGAGTGCGGAGAACCAGCCGGCGCCACGACGCAGGATCGTCGGAGCAACGGCGATCGACTCGACGTTGTTGACGGTCGTCGGGCAGCCGTAGAGGCCCATGTTGGCTGGGAATGGCGGCTTCAGGCGCGGCTGGCCCTTCTTGCCTTCCAGGCTTTCGAGAAGTGCTGTTTCCTCGCCGCAGATGTAAGCGCCGGCGCCGTGGTGGACATAGATGTCCATCGGGTAGCCGAGCTTGTTGTTCTTGCCGAGCAGACCGTAGTCGTAGCACTCGTCGATCGCGGCCTGGAGGGCTTCGCGCTCGCGGATGTACTCACCACGGACGTAGATGTAGGCAGCATTCGCGCCCATGGCGAAACTTGCGATCACGCAGCCTTCGATCAGCGTGTGCGGATCGTGGCGCATGATATCGCGGTCCTTGCAGGTGCCCGGCTCCGACTCGTCGGCATTGACGACGAGATAGTGCGGACGACCATCGGATTCCTTCGGCATGAAGGACCACTTGAGACCGGTCGGGAAGCCTGCGCCGCCACGACCGCGAAGACCGGAGGCCTTCATCTCGTTGATGATCCAGTCGCGACCCTTTTCGAGGATCTGCTTCGTACCATCCCAGTGGCCGCGGCTCATCGCGCCCTTCAGGGACTTGTCCTTGAGGCCGTAGATATTGGTAAAGATGCGATCTTTATCTTGTAACATGCTTCACCTCTTACCGCGGCTTCTTACCGAAGACCTTGATATATTCCGCTTCGCCGCCCTTGGCGAGCGCCTTGGCCTGCTTGACCCAGTCGTCGCGATCGATGCGACCCTTGAAGTTCAGGTAGCCATCAACCCACTCGCGCTCCGCCTTCTTCCAACCCGCGACTTGCGCGAAGGTGAAGATGCCGAGTTCGTGGAGCGTGCCCTCGATCTTCGGACCGACGCCAGAGATCAGCTTCAGATCATCCGGGGTCGCAGGCTTTTCGATGCCGGCAGGACGGTTCTTGTCCGTGAGCGAAGGCTTTCCGGCATCAGCCGCCGGAGCAGCGGCCTGCTCTTCGACAGCCTTGACGTTCTTCGCGGCAGCCTTCGGCGCCGTGGCCGGCGTTTTCAGGGCGGCGTTCGTCTCAGCATCGGTGCTCTTCGGGCGAGCCGCCTCAGACGGAGGAACCGGTGCAGCATCGACCTTGGCCGTCGCGGCCTCGGCGACGACCTTCTTCGCGGAAGTCTTCTTCTTCGGTTCCTCGTCGGTCAGCGACGTGGGGCCGCCTTCCGGGGACGAGAAGTGACGATCGATCTGCGGGCCGGGCGTGATGCTTGCACCGTTGCCTGCCTGGAACGTATCGATGATCTCTTCCAGACGCTCCGGCGTCAGATCCTCGTAGGTGTCCTTGCCGATCATGACCATGGGCGCGTTGACGCAAGCCCCGAGACATTCGACCTCTTCCCAGGACAGTGTGCCTTCGGCATTGCGCTCGAACGGGTGGTGATGGATCTTGCTCTTGCAGACCGACATCAGGCCTTCCGAGCCGCGCAGCATGCAGGGCGTGGTGCCGCACACCTGGATGTGGGCGCGCGTGCCGACCGGGCCGAGCTGGAACTGCGTGTAGAAGGTCGCGACCTCGAGCACACGGATATAGGCCATGTCGAGCATGTCGGCGACCTTTTCGATCGCGGCGCGCGTGACCCAGCCGTCCTGCTCCTGCGCCCGCATCAACAGCGGAATGACCGCGGACTGCTGGCGGCCTGCGGGATATTTCTGGATCGTCTTATCCGCCCAGGCCGCGTTTTCGTCATTGAAGGCGAACGCGGCAGGCTGGAATTGATCTTCGGCTAATCGACGAACGGACATTCTTCCTCACGCCTTGTCAGTTTAGGGCGCCACACTGCGATGTCGTCAGGGACTTCATCTCGCAAGCGTAGGCCGACTGGTCTTTTTGCAAAAACACAACGAACATGCCGCCGTTCGGAACGGCGGCCTTGATTTCATAGCCCTTGGACAAAAGCTCGCCCATGGAGGCCTTGGATGCCGGCGGTGCCACTTCGTCCTGGCCCAGCTTGGGGCCGAATCCGCCGGCTTCCTGAGCAAGCGCTCCGGAAGCCGAGAGGAGAACAATCGTGGCGGCCGACAGCAGTTTCATCAGCGGTCAACCTCGCCGAACACGATATCGAGCGAACCGAGAACGGCGGTCACGTCAGCAAGCATGTGGCCCTTGCAGAGGAAGTCCATCGCCTGCAGGTGGGCATAGCCCGGGGCGCGGATCTTGCAACGGTAGGGCTTGTTGCTGCCGTCGGCGACGACGTAGACGCCGAACTCGCCCTTCGGCGCTTCGACGGCGGCGTACACTTCGCCGGCCGGAACGTGATAGCCTTCGGTGTAGAGCTTGAAGTGGTGAATCAGCGCTTCCATCGAACGCTTCATCTCGCCACGCTTCGGCGGAACGACCTTGCCGTCGATCGACGAGACCGGGCCAACCTTGGCATCGCCGAGCAGGCGGTTGACGCACTGCTTCATGATGCGGACGGACTGGCGCATTTCGATCATGCGGATCAGGTAACGGTCATAACAGTCACCGTTCTTGCCGATGGCGATGTCGAATTCGAGATCGTTGTAGCACTCGTAAGGCTGCGAGCGACGCAGGTCCCAGGCAGCGCCGGAACCGCGAACCATGACGCCCGAGAAGCCCCAGGACCAGGCATCGGCCAGCGACACGACGCCGATATCGACGTTACGCTGCTTGAAGATGCGGTTGTCGGTCAAAAGGCCTTCGATATCGTCGAGAACCTTGATGAAGGGATCGCACCACTTGCCGATATCCTCGACCAGTTCCTGCGGGATGTCCTGGTGGACACCGCCCGGGCGGAAATAGGCGGAGTGCATACGGGCGCCACAGGCGCGCTCGTAGAACACCATCAGCTTTTCGCGTTCTTCGAAGCCCCAGACCGGCGGCGTCATCGCGCCGACGTCCATGGCCTGAGTCGTCACGTTCATGATGTGCGACAAGATTCGGCCAATTTCGGAGTACAGAACTCGAATCAGCTGACCGCGAATCGGAATTTCGAGCTTCAGCATCTTTTCGACGGCAAGCGCGAAAGCGTGCTCCTGGTTCATCGGCGCAACGTAGTCGAGACGATCGAAATAGGGAACGGCCTGAAGATAGGTCTTCGATTCGATCAGCTTTTCGGTGCCGCGGTGCAGAAGGCCGATATGCGGATCGACGCGCTCGATGATTTCGCCATCGAGTTCGAGCACGAGACGCAGAACGCCGTGCGCGGACGGGTGCTCCGGTCCGAAGTTGATCGTAAAGTTGCGAACGTTATGTTCAGTCATAGCGACGCGCTCCGCGCTGGCAATTGGCATGAGACGGCGAACAGAGAGGCTTCAAGACAGTCGAGCCTCATCTTAGTTCGCAGCCTTCTCGTCTCCCGGAAGTACGTAGTCGGTGCCTTCCCACGGGGACGTGAAATCGAAATTGCGGAATTCCTGCTTCAGCTCGACGGGTTCGTAAACGACGCGCTTGGCGGCATCGTCATAACGCACCTCGACGTAACCTGTCGTCGGGAAGTCCTTGCGCAGCGGATGACCTTCGAAGCCGTAATCCGTGAGGATGCGGCGAAGGTCGGCATGGCCGGAGAACGGGATGCCGTACATGTCCCAGGCTTCACGCTCGAACCATTCGGCGCCCATGAAGACGGACGTTGCCGACGGCACGGACTCACCATCCTCGACGGCGACCTTCACACGGATGCGCAGGTTCTGCTTCGGCGAAAGCAGGTGATAGACGACATCGAAGCGCTTTTCGCGCTGCGGCCAATCAACGCCGCAGATGTCGATCATGCTGATGAAGCCGCAACGCGCATCGTCGCGCAGGAATGTCAGCAGCGGCAGGATAGCTTCCGGCGTCGCAGTGACATTCAGCTCGTCGTAGCTGATGGAGGCATCGAGAATAAGATCGCCGCGCATTTCGCGGAGATACGAAGACAGTTCGCTCAAGGCTTCAGTCATGACAGTCCTCCGCCCTTAGCGCTCAATCGTACCGGTTCGACGGATCTTCTTCTGCAGAAGCAGCACTCCGTAGAGAAGCGCTTCTGCCGTGGGGGGACAGCCCGGCACGTAGATATCGACAGGAACGACACGATCGCAACCACGCACGACCGAATAGGAATAGTGATAGTAGCCGCCACCGTTTGCGCAGGAGCCCATCGAAATGACGTAACGCGGCTCCGGCATCTGGTCGTAGACCTTACGGAGCGCGGGCGCCATCTTGTTGGTGAGCGTGCCGGCAACGATCATGACGTCGGACTGGCGCGGCGAGGCGCGCGGAGCAACACCGAAGCGCTCCATGTCGTAACGCGGACCGGAAACCTGCATCAGACCTTCGACTGCGCAGCAGGCGAGACCGAACTGCATCCACATCAGCGAGCCCGTGCGGGCCCATGTGATCAGATCGCGGGTGGACGTGACCAGGAAGCCCTTGTCGGCCAGCTCGTCATTGATCTCGCCGAAGAACGCACTGTCGCTACCGACAGGCTTGCCCGTTGCCGGGTCGATGATGCCTTTCGGATGCGGCGCCACGAGCGCCTTGTCGGTTGGGGCTACTCCCATTCCAGGGCTCCCTTTTTCCATTCATAGATAAAGCCGATGGTCAGAACAGCGAGGAAGACCATCATGGACCAGAAGCCGAACCAGCCGATCGCGCCGAAGGACACAGCCCACGGGAAGAGGAAGGCGACCTCGAGATCGAAGATGATGAAGAGAATCGATACCAGGTAGAATCGGATATCGAACTTCATGCGCGCATCGTCGAAGGCGTTGAAGCCGCACTCAAAGGCCGAAAGCTTTTCCGGATCGGGCGCCTTGTAGGCGACAGCGAAAGGCGCAATCAGCAGCGAAAGGCCGATGACGGCAGCAATACCAATGAAGATCGCGATCGGAATATAGGAACTGAGAAGTCCAGTCATCAGGTTCATCCCTGCTTGCCATACGCCGGGAGGCGAGAGTGGGCATTTGCCCGGCAAGCGAACGTGCGTTGTAATCCCGCCGTGGTTAGCGCAGCCGGAGCCACGGCGCAAGACATTTAGAATGCCAATCGAGCACTCGCGGGCGGACTTTATCAAGCAGATGCAATGATGTCGCGACAAAACCACAAGCAGCGATTCGAGTTGCATGCCTGACCAGCGCTGAGCGCATGGCTCGAATGGTAAAGTGAGCGCCGCAAAGAACAGGTTTGCTGAAATATGAAAGTCTTGAGAAGGTATTTCCGGAAATCATTTCTCTGAGAGAAATGGCGCGAGTGACGGGGCTCGAACCCGCGACCTCCGGCGTGACAGGCCGGCACTCTAACCGACTGAG
This sequence comes from Hyphomicrobiales bacterium, assembly GCA_900471485.1. Classification (GTDB taxonomy): domain Bacteria; phylum Pseudomonadota; class Alphaproteobacteria; order Rhizobiales; family Rhizobiaceae; genus Rhizobium. Next base: position 56,414 of record UCEU01000007.1, on the reverse strand, counting down.
CTACACCCGCGCATTACGGATCGAAAACGGACCGGAGTGCATTTGCACCTGCATTGAAATGGCGCGAGTGACGGGGCTCGAACCCGCGACCTCCGGCGTGACAGGCCGGCACTCTAACCGACTGAGCTACACCCGCATTCATTTCAAGCAATCCGGAAGCTTTCGCGTCCTTGTCAAAGCAGGCTTGCCGCTTCGATGAGCGGCTAACTAAGGGGTTCGCTTTTCAGTGTCAAGCAGGTTTGGAGACAAAACGATGACAGTTGTCGAATTGTTTGTGGGGAATAAAATTCACTCGCCGATCGATGCCTTACGTTCTCAAGCGCGAGCACCGCTTCAAGCGACTACCACTCCCCTGCCCCGATCTTTTTCCACAGGCGCGAGATCCGCAAAAATACCGCGGCCACGGGAGCCGATCGAAAAAAATCAAAAAATCTTCACAAACGCTCTTGCGGTTTTTGCGCGATCCGCATAGATCACGGCCACCGACGCGGCGGACATGATCCGCACAGCGAAGGGCGATTAGCTCAGTTGGTAGAGCGCCTCGTTTACACCGAGGATGTCGGGAGTTCGAGTCTCTCATCGCCCACCATTCCTTCCCTTTTATTTGATCTGCAGTTCTCCAGCGGCCTCACCGCGGCCGGTTGCCTTTGCATGCCTCGGCGATTAGGTTCCGGCCGAAATCACAAGCAGAGACAGATCCATGAAAACACGCGAAGAACGGCAGGCGCAAAGGGCGGCCATGCCAAGGACTCAGCTTTCGGCGCACCATATGGAAAATGCGCGGCTGCTGCCGGATCGAGGCGAATTGCTTTATCGCATTCCCAATGGGGGAATCGGCGTCGAAGTGGGCGCGGCCTTTGGGGAATATACGGCCGAGATTCTCGAAAAGAATCGCCCCGCGCAGCTTTACCTGATCGATCCCTGGAGCATGGACCGCTATAGCTCGGGCCTCGACCAGATCCATACCCAGTTCGCGCAACAGATCGAGAGCGGCCAGCTGCAGCTGATGCAGGGCACTTCGCTGGGGAAACTTGCCGAGTTCGAAGACGATTTCCTCGATTGGGCCTATATCGACACCGATCACTCGTTCGAACTGACCTGGCAAGAGCTGCTCATCTGCGAAAAGAAGGTGAAGCGCTCGGGCCGCATCGCCGGCCATGACTTCTGCACCGGCAATACCGTCAAGCCGATCGTCTATGGCGTCGTCGAGGCGGTGAACAAGTTCTGCAAGGACTATGGCTGGCAGTTCGAGTTTCTGACGGTCGAGTCTCATGCGCATTTCTCGTACTGCCTAAAGCGGCTCTAAGAGCGACCGGAATCACCGACCCAGTTGATCGACCGAACGATGAGGTGCTTGCCGGGTCTCCGGCGGGCTGTTAGTCCGAAATCCGACAATCATGCGCGGAGGACTATCATGAAACAGCATTCTTTCGGCCACCTGCCCCATACCGTAACCAACATTGGTTTCGGCGCCTGGCAGATCGGTGGTTCCTGGGGCGACGTCAGCGAGGCTGACGGGCGCGAGGCGCTGAACGCGGCGCTCGATGCCGGCATGACCTTCATCGACACGGCCGACGTCTATGGCGACGGCCGCTCGGAGAAGATCATCGCCGACGTTCTCGAAAGCCGGGGCGGTCAGCGTCCGATGGTGGCGACCAAGGCCGGCCGGCGACTCAATCCGCATGTGGCGGACGGCTATACCAAGGCCAATCTCGAAGGCTTCATCGACCGCAGCCTGAAGAACCTGCGCGTCGACACCCTCGACCTCGTGCAGCTGCACTGCCCGCCGACGGACGTGCTCTATCGGCCCGAGGTATTCGAGGGCCTCAGCGAGCTGCAGAAGGCCGGCAAGATCATGGGCTATGGCGTGAGCGTCGAGAAGGTCGAAGAGGCGCTGAAGGCGATCGAATTTCCGGGCGTCGCCAGCATCCAGATCATCTACAACATCTTCCGCCAGCGGCCGGATCACCTGTTCTTCCAGCAGGCGCACGAGAAGAACATCGCCGTCATCGCGCGCGTGCCGCTGGCGAGCGGGCTGCTTTCGGGAAAGATCACCGCCGCCACGACATTCGCCAAAGACGACCACCGCAACTTCAACCGCCATGGCGAGGCATTCGACGTCGGCGAGACATTCGCGGGCGTGCCGCTCGAAGTGGGGCTGCAGGCTGTCGAGGAAATCCGCAAGCTGGTGCCCGCGGGCGCTTCGATGGCTGCCTTCGCGCTGCGCTGGATCCTGATGAGCGACGCCGTGACCGTCGTCATTCCCGGCGCACGCAATGCCGAGCAGGCGAAGTCCAACGCCGCTGCCACAAGCCTGGCACCCTTGTCGCATGAGGTGATGGAGGCGACGCGCGAGATCTACAGCCGACTGATCGCGCCGCATGTGCATCAGCGCTGGTAGGAGCGATCAGCAGACGTGAAAATGGCCGGATATTCTCCGGCCATTTTTTTGTGGGCATCACGTAGAATCGAAGTTGTTCAAGTGCCAGCGCGCTCGCGTTTCAGTTCGTTGCGCATGATGAAGAGGGATGCGCCGAGGATGAGCAGCGCGCCGATCCACAGATAGCCCGCCGGTGCGTAACCGAAGAACAGCCAGCCGGCGATGACGTTGAGCGGCAGCTTCAGGTCGTCGAAAGGCTGCACATAGGCGGCATCGGCCACCGTATAGGCGAGTGTCAGGAAATACTGCGCCATCACCGTCAGCAGTCCGGCTACGACGAAAAGCACGAGGGTCATGCCTGTCGGCATCGCAAAACCTGCCGCAAGCGCGAGGCCGCCATTGATCGGCGTCAGTAACAGCAAGAGCCATACGGTGATCGTCTCGGGTTTCTCAATGCCCGTGAGGCTCTTTGTCATCAGCGACGAGGCGCCCCACAACAGTGCGGACAGGATTGGCAGGAAGGCCGCCCAGGTGAAGCTGTCGGACCAGGGCTGCAGTATGATCATGGCGCCGGCGAAGCCGACCGCCGTTGCCATCCAGCGCGCAGCGCCGACCTGTTCACCAAGGAAGAGCCTGGCGCCGAGGATGATGAAGAAGGGCGACGTCATGACGAGCGCGATCGCCTGCCAGATCGGAACCACCGCAAGACCTGCTATCCATGCCTCGACACCGAATGCCGCCAAGGCCACGCGAACGACGTGGCGCCACGGATAACGCGTACGCATGGCCGACAGGCCGACCTTTTTCAAGAACGGCAAGGAGAAGACCAGCGCGAAGGCATATTGCCAGAACGCGGTCGATGCCGAGGGGAAACCGAGTTTCATCGTCAGCCACTGGGTGACCACGTTGAGAATTGCAAAGGCAATGCCTGCAAGCACCATCCAGCCGGCTCCGGCCAAGGCGCGCGATGCGGGAAACGCACCGGAATTCTGATTCATGTCATTCATCCATATTCAAGGACCAACACAAATCAGGACGCATGAACGGCACGCGATCACGGGCAGTCCCCTGCCCTTAGCGCATTCCATTCATTCTCTTCCATCCGGACTATGACCGTCGGCTCCGGAATCGCACCGGATCTGCTGACCCTTCCGGTAGACCCGAAAGGCGCTCGCGGGCTTGAGGCAATTGCCCCTTTACCGCCGGTGGGGAGTTTCACCCCGCCCTGAGAACAGATCCTGCCTAGGACAAAGCTTAGACGACGGCAAGGCCCATCAACGTAAAAAGGGTCCGGCTTTCGCCGAACCCTTCGAAACTTGCGTCACCGGCCTCGTCGCCCGGCAACCAAGCAAACCAATCAGCCGTTAACGGCTTCCTTCAGGCCCTTGCCGGGCGTGAACTTCGGCACGTTGCGAGCCGGGATATCGACTTCAGCGCCGGTGGACGGATTGCGGCCCTTCGTGGCGGCGCGATGGGAAACGGTGAAGCTACCGAAACCAGCGAGGCGAACGTCGCCCTTGCCCTTAAGTTCAGCCTGAACAACTTCGAAAACAGCGTCAACTGCCGAAGCAGCATCGGTCTTCGAGAGTCCTGCCTTTTCGGCAACTGCGGACACGAGTTCATTCTTGTTCATGTTTCCACCCCTTTCTAAACGGTTCGAAACGACTCAAATCTATAGCCGGGCACGGAATATGGTGCATCAGGCCCGCCGCACCCCAAAGACCCTGCAAATCAAGGAAATGCAAGCACCCCAAAGCGGTTTTCACAAAAAAAGGCTGGCAAAAATGCCAGCCTTTTCAGGGTTTTTAAGCAATGGGGCACGAATGTGGCAAACAAGGCTCAGTGAGCGATGTTCGCACCCGTTTCGTCGAGCCCCTCGACCGTGGCGATGACAGGCGTTTCCACCGTCCCATCCCACTCGATCGGCTCGGGTCTGCGGACCAGAGCGTGCTTGATCACCTCGCCCATGCGGGACACCGGGATGATCTCCATGTTGTTCTTCACGTTATCCGGAATCTCCGCCAGATCCTTGGCGTTCTCTTCCGGGATCAGCACCTTCTTGATGCCACCGCGAAGCGCTGCAAGCAGCTTTTCCTTCAGGCCGCCGATCGGCAGAACACGACCGCGCAGGGTGATTTCACCCGTCATCGCCACGTTCTTGTCGACCGGAATGCCGGTCATGATCGAAACGATCGCCGTTGCCATGGCAACACCAGCCGACGGACCATCCTTCGGGGTCGCACCCTCAGGCACGTGGACGTGGATGTCCGACTTGTCGAAGCGCGGCGGCTCGATGCCGAAATCGACAGCACGCGAACGGACGTAGGACGCCGCCGCCGAGATCGATTCCTTCATGACTTCCTTCAGATTGCCGGTCACGGTCATGCGACCCTTGCCCGGCATCATGACGCCTTCGATCGTCAGCAGCTCGCCGCCTACCTCGGTCCATGCCAGACCGGTGACGACACCGACCTGATCCTCGCGCTCGGCTTCGCCGTGGCGGAAGCGCGGAACGCCCAGATAGTCATGGATATTCTCAGCCGTGACATGCACCGACTTCGTCTTGCCCTTGATGATCTCCGTGACCGCCTTGCGGGCGAGCTTCATCAGTTCGCGCTCAAAGCTACGGACACCGGCTTCGCGGGTGTACTGCTGGATGACGGCCATCAGGGCATCGTCGCTGACCGAGAATTCACTCGGCTGCAGCGCATGTTCCTTGATTGCCTTCGGCAGCAGGTGCCGCTTGGCGATCTCACGCTTTTCGTCCTCGGTGTAGCCGGCGATACGGATCACTTCCATGCGGTCCATAAGGGGCGCAGGGATATTCAGCGTATTCGCCGTCGTGATGAACATCACGTCCGACAGATCGTATTCGACCTCGAGGTAGTGGTCCATGAAGGTCGAGTTCTGTGCCGGATCCAGCACTTCGAGCAGAGCCGAAGACGGATCGCCGCGGAAGTCCTGGCCCATCTTGTCGATCTCATCGAGCAGGAAGAGCGGGTTGGACTTCTTCGCCTTCTTCATCGACTGGATGACCTTGCCGGGCATCGAACCGATGTAGGTGCGGCGGTGACCGCGGATTTCAGCTTCGTCACGAACGCCGCCGAGCGCCATGCGGACATACTCACGGCCGGTCGCCTTGGCGATCGACTGGGCGAGCGAGGTCTTGCCGACACCCGGAGGGCCGACGAGGCACAGGATCGGACCCTTGATCTTGGTCGCGCGCGCCTGAACAGCCAGATACTCGACGATGCGCTCCTTGACCTTGTCGAGACCGAAGTGATCGGCTTCGAGGATCTTCTCGGCGTTGTTGAGATCCGTCTTGATCTTCGACTTCTTCGACCACGGAATACCGAGCAGCCAATCCAGATAGTTGCGCACGACGGTGGCTTCCGCCGACATCGGGCTCATCTGGCGCAGCTTCTTCAGCTCCGCATCGGCCTTTTCACGGGCTTCCTTGGAGAGCTTGGTCTTGCCGATGCGCTCTTCCAGTTCAGCCATCTCGTCGCGGCCTTCCTCGCCGTCGCCGAGCTCCTTCTGGATCGCCTTCATCTGCTCATTCAGGTAGTATTCGCGCTGGGTCTTCTCCATCTGGCGCTTGACGCGCGAGCGGATACGCTTCTCGACCTGAAGGACCGAGATCTCGCCTTCCATGAAACCGAGCGCCTTTTCGAGGCGTGCCTTGACGCTAGTGGTTTCCAGCATCTCCTGCTTCTCGGTGATCTTGATCGACAGGTGCGAGGCAACCGTATCGGCCAGCTTCGAGTAATCGTCGATCTGGCTTGCGGCGCCGACAACCTCCGGAGAGATCTTTTTGTTGAGCTTTACGTAGCTCTCGAATTCAGAAACCACGGAGCGGCTGAGCGCTTCGAGTTCGACCGGATCGTCATTCGGCTCTTCGAGCACATGACCGAGCGCTTCATAGAAATCTTCGCGATCGGTATAGGTGTCGATCTCGGCACGCGCACGGCCCTCGACGAGAACCTTCACTGTGCCATCGGGCAGCTTCAGAAGCTGCAGGACGTTTGCGACAGTGCCTACCTTGTGAATGGCGGAAGGATCCGGATCATCATCGCTCGCATTGATCTGGGTGACGAGCATGATCTGCTTGTCGGAACCCATGACCTCCTCGAGCGCGCGGATCGACTTTTCCCGGCCGACGAAAAGCGGCACGATCATATGCGGGAAGACCACGATGTCACGCAGGGGCAAAACCGGATAGGCGACGCTGCTCGCAACTGACGTTTTCTTCGTCATTTTATTTCCTTTCCATCGTCCCGTTGCCGGGCTCTTCTGGGCGGCCGTTCAAGACCGGCCGCACTCTCACTTGGTGTACAAGTGGAGGTTCTGACTACGCTTTTCAAGCTTCGCCATGGCCCGCGTCCCCTTGGACATGACAGCTATGCTACAACGGAACACCTGCACAATGGCGCGCGGCGCTGGACCGACGCTTACCACTTCCGAACCGGCTAAAACACACTGCCGAAACACACCAACGGAATCATTCCATAATCGTCAAGGGCGCGCCAATTCGCAACGGCAGCAAGGCCGGTTTCAGACGTCATCAGCAAGATTTATCAGGGCCGTGCACCGTTTTTCAAATAGAAAGGGGCTCGCCGACGGCAAGCCCCTAAAAACACGGTGGGTATCGTAAAGAGTTCGATAAGCCGTTACGCCGAAGCGTTGGCCTTCTCGTCCTGACGATCCGCGTAGATGTAGAGCGGACGCGACGAGCCGCGAACGACTTCGTCGGAAATGACCACTTCGCGAACGCCTTCCAGCGTCGGCAGCTCGAACATCGTGTCGAGCAGGATCTTCTCCATGATCGAGCGTAGACCACGGGCGCCGGTCTTGCGGATGATCGCCTTGCGGGCGATTTCGCGCATGGCGTCCTCGTGGAAGGTCAGCTCGACGTCTTCCATCTCGAACAGGCGCTGGTACTGCTTGATCAGAGCGTTCTTCGGCTCCGACAGAATCTGGATCAGCGCATCCTCGTCGAGATCCTCGAGCGTTGCCAGGACTGGCAGACGACCGATGAATTCGGGGATGAGGCCGAACTTGACCAGATCTTCCGGCTCGAGCTCGCGCAGCACTTCGCCGACGCGGCGATCGTCCGGAGCCTTGACGGTCGCGCCGAAGCCGATCGACGTCTTCTCGCCACGGGCGGAGATGATCTTGTCGAGGCCGGCGAATGCGCCGCCGCAGATGAACAGGATGTTCGTCGTGTCGACCTGCAGGAATTCCTGCTGCGGATGCTTGCGACCACCCTGCGGCGGCACGGAGGCAACCGTGCCTTCCATGATCTTCAGCAGAGCCTGCTGCACGCCCTCGCCCGACACGTCGCGGGTGATCGACGGGTTGTCGGACTTGCGAGAGATCTTGTCCACTTCGTCGATGTAGACGATGCCGCGCTGAGCACGCTCGACGTTGTAGTCGGCGGCCTGCAGCAGCTTCAGGATGATGTTTTCGACGTCTTCACCGACATAGCCGGCTTCGGTCAGCGTCGTCGCATCGGCCATCGTGAAGGGAACGTCGATAATGCGGGCGAGCGTCTGGGCAAGATAGGTCTTGCCGCAACCGGTCGGGCCGACCAGCATGATGTTCGACTTCGCAAGCTCGATCTCGCCGTTCTTGGTGGCGTGCGCGAGGCGCTTGTAATGGTTGTGAACGGCAACGGACAGGATCTTCTTCGCCTGACGCTGGCCGATGACGTATTCGTCGAGAACCTTGATGATGTCCTGGGGCGTGGGAACGCCGTCGCGGGACTTGACCATCGAGGATTTGTTTTCCTCGCGGATGATGTCCATGCACAATTCGACGCATTCATCGCAGATGAAAACTGTCGGCCCGGCGATAAGCTTCCGGACTTCGTGCTGGCTCTTTCCGCAGAAGGAGCAGTACAGGGTGTTTTTAGAGTCGCCGCCGTTGCTGCCGCTGACTTTGCTCATATCACTTTCCTTCCAGCACGCCGCATTTCAAGGTGAATTGCGGTCCACTCATTGGCCCGCTCCAGACCTGGAGCTTCAGCCGGCCAAGGCCGTTTGAGGGGCACGAACCGGTGCAAACCTAAGCGGTTCAAACCCCGGCGGCAACGAATTCCCCTCGAATGCCATATGCTATGTCATAAAAATTCAACATAGCATTAATACTTGAGATTGGCGTACCCGCCACTGCCTTAATCTCTCTGTTCGATCACAAATGAGATAGAACTGTGGCGGAGAAAACACCATCCCTACTTCTTGCTAGGCCGCATCGCCTTCCATTTCGGCGCGCGAGCTGAGGACCTTATCGATCACGCCCCAGTCCTTGGCCTCGGATGCATCCATGAAATGGTCACGATCGAGCGTCTTTTCAACCTCGTCATAGGTGCGGCCGGTGTGCTTGACATAGACCTCGTTCAGGCGACGCTTCATCTTCAGGATGTCGCGTGCGTGGCGCTCGATGTCCGATGCCTGACCCTGGAAACCGCCCGACGGCTGGTGAACCATGATGCGCGAGTTCGGGGTTGCGAAGCGCATATCCTTGTCGCCGGCAGCGAGAAGCAGCGAGCCCATCGATGCGGCCTGGCCGATGCAGAGCGTCGAAACAGCCGGCTTGATGAACTGCATGGTGTCGTAAATCGCCATGCCCGCCGTCACCACGCCACCCGGCGAGTTGATGTAGAGCGCGATTTCCTTCTTCGGGTTTTCCGCTTCGAGGAAAAGCAGCTGGGCGCAAACGAGCGTTGCCATATGATCTTCGACCGGACCCGTCAGGAAGATGATGCGTTCCTTGAGCAGGCGCGAGTAGATATCATAGGAGCGTTCACCGCGATTGGTCTGTTCCACAACCATCGGCACGAGGGCCATAGCGGTATCGACTGGGTTTCTCATGTGCGTCCTTTGTAACGTCTTTCCGGCACGACGCCGGGAATCAAACAAAATGCCTTATCCCTACATAGAGCTTCCCTGCCCTTCTCTTCAAGACGCGCCTACGGATAACGTTAAGAGGGCAAGGGCATGTGGAGTGCTTTGACGCCGCTTTAGAACCATTTCCTCGAAGCGATTGTTAAGAGCGAGCGCCCAAGCGGACCCCGCACAGCTTTTCTCGGCATCAGCATGAATGAATTCCAAATAGGTGCAGCATCACTCATATACGTTTACCAACGGGAAAGGCTGTCGGGAGATAGGCAGTAAATCGGCAGGACCTGCCTCGGCAATTAAGGAAGTTGCCAGCTTCTTCGGCAAATATAACGGCAATACAATGGGGTTAATGCCGTGTTCAATGTTCCGACGGGACTTGCCATCTGGTGCTCCGAAGCCATGACGCTCGCACTGGTGGCGTTCATGGCGTGGCGCCACAATGTCAAAAACAAGACATATCTATACTGGGGGCTCGGCTTCCTGTTCAGCGGGATCGGCTTTGCCATGGTCGCGCTGCGCGGCCAGATCCCCGACATCCTTTCCGTCGAAATAGGCAACACCATTGCTCTCTGTGGACAAAGTGCCTGGGTGATGGGTTTCCTGGCGCTCGATCGTCGCAAGTTCGAATGGTGGGTGCTCCTGCCACCGGCGGTGTGGCTTGCCGGCGTCTTCCTGCCGTGGGTGAACGGCGACTACGCCAACCGCGTCATTCTCTACAATCTCGCTTCGGCGACCGGCGCGACCGCTTTGGCGCTGGCAGTGACAACAAGCGGCGTTCAGGGCGAGAAGACGTGCGGCAAGCTGGGCGCGATCTTCGTTGCGCAGAGCGTCCTTTGCTTCGGCACCGCCCTATCAATGGCCCTTCTCGGCCCGACCGATGCGGAAGCAGCGAACTTTGCTGGCCTCGCCGCCATGGCGACGGGCTTCCTGCTGACATTCGCCTGCGCCCTGACCTGCCGGATGATCATGGAACGCTCCGAGAAGCAGTTGCGGCTGCTGAGCTTCACGGATCCGCTGACAAGCGTGCTCAATCGCCGCGGTCTCTTCGGCAGGTTCGATGCGATCCAGGAGAAGGCATTCGACGCCCGGCATCAGGTTGCCGTTCTGCTGTTCGATCTCGATCACTTCAAGCGCGTCAACGACCGCTTCGGCCATCAGGCCGGCGACCATGTGCTGACGGTCTTTGCGCGCGTCGCCCGCCAGTATACGCCCGATGGCGTCTTCGGGCGCATGGGCGGCGAGGAGTTCGCGGCTTTCACCACCGTTGCCGACCAGACGGAGGCGGAAGCGCTGGCGGAATCCATCCGCGCCGAGTTCTGTCGCGTACCGATCAGCACCGGCGAAGCGCTCATCCCGGCCACCGTCAGCATCGGCGTGGCGCTTGCTTCGGCGATCGAGGCCAACCGTGACAAGCTGATTTCGGCCTCCGACCGCGCGCTCTACGCGGCGAAGGCCGCGGGCCGCAACTGTACGGTCATCTTCGGCGAGGCCGAGGCTGCTGCTCCGGCTCCGGCACAGCCCGACGAGAAGAGCGGCGAACTGGTGCCGACACTCGACGACCAGATCTATGCGCTGCGTCGTGTCGGTTCTCTCGGCCGCGGCTGACAACCGGCGCGAGAGAATGCTTTTCGACGCTTGGCAAATCCGCTAAGCCTCGAAGCATGATGATACCGTCCTTTCTCCGCATTGACCCCGCCACCCGCCACGTTTCACTCGATGCCGGAAACCCCGCATTCTACAGCGATCCCAATGCCGTCTACGCGGCGCTGCACGCCAACTGTCCTACCTTTTACTGGGAGGAGCAGAAGCAGTGGTTCTTCACCGGCTATGACCATGTGAACGGACTGCTGCGCGACCGCCGCTTCGGGCGCCAGATCCTGCACATCGCCACCCGCGAAGAGCTTGGCCTTCCCGAGCCAGACCAGCATGTCGCCAATTTCGATCTCGCCGAGCGGTTCTCCCTGCTCGAACTCGAGCCGCCGGAACACACGCGACTGCGCACGCTCGTCAACCGGGCGTTCGTCTCGCGGCATGTCGAGAAGATGAAGCCTGAGCTGGCGGAACTCGCCAACCGGTTGATCGACCAGTTTGCCGACAAGGGCGAGGTCGAACTTCTCTCGGCCTTCGCCGATATCATTCCGGTGACGATGATCGCCCGGATGATCGGCATTCCCGAGGAGATGGGACCGCAGCTCCTGAAGTGGTCGCATGCCTATATCCGGATGTATCTCTTCGGCCGTACCCGGGAAGACGAGGATGGTGCCGACAAGGCGTCCAAGGAGTTTTCCGATTACGTGAAGACCGTGATCGCCGAACGCCGCGCCAAGCCGCAGGACGACCTGCTGACGCATATGATCCATACGGAGCATAAGGGACAGTATCTCACCGACGAAGAGCTGATCTCGACGACCATCGTTCTCCTCAACGCTGGCCACGAGGCCACCGTGCACCAGATCGGCAACTCCGTCCGGGCGATCCTGGACAGCGAGTACGAGCCGCGCGACCTGTTCAAGGACGAGGCAACGACCGAACGGACGGTGGAGGAAACGCTGCGGATTTGTGCGCCGGTGCATATCTTCCAGCGCTGGGTGCTCGAACCGGTGGAGATCGACGGTATCTCGTTCAAACGCGGCGACAAGGTGAGCCTGATCCTCGCAGCGGCCAATCTCGATCCCGCGAAGTTCAGCGATCCGCTCACCTTCAAGCCCGACCGCCGCGAGGCCCCGAACCTCTCCTTCGGCGCCGGTATCCATTTCTGCATCGGAGCGCCGCTGGCGCGGCTGGAACTCAATATCGTGCTGCCGATCCTGTTCGAGCGGCTGCCGCAGTTGAGGATCGCGAAGACGCCCGTCGTCAAAGACGTCTATCATTTCCATGGGCTCGACGGCCTAGAACTTGCCTGGCCTGCAAAATAAAACGACCGCACTCCCTTTCGGGAGTGCGGCCATCGCCTTGGGAGGCACAGCTGCCGTGGACGCAGCAAACTGTTCTGGGTCGGGTGAGCGGCCTATTCGGCGGCCTGCAGCGTGGGCACGGGCTCGTCCAGCTCTTCCGGCAGCTCGCCGGCCATGGCAGCCGCGAACTTCGTCTGGTCGAGTTCGTTTTCCCAACGGGCAACGACAACGGTCGCTACGGCGTTGCCGACCAGATTGGTCAGAGCGCGGCATTCCGACATGAAGCGGTCGATACCGAGGATAAGCGCCATGCCGGCTACCGGGACCGACGGGACTACCGACAATGTCGCTGCAAGCGTGATGAAGCCTGCGCCGGTGATACCGGCAGCACCCTTGGACGACAGCATCGCAACAAGAAGCAGCAGGATCTGGTCGGTCAGCGACAGATCGATGCCGGTTGCCTGGGCGATGAAGAGTGCCGCCAGCGTCATGTAGATATTGGTGCCGTCGAGGTTGAACGAATAGCCGGTCGGGATGACCAGGCCGACGACCGAGCGCTTGCAGCCGGCGCGTTCCATCTTCTGCATCAGCCCCGGCAGGGCCGCTTCCGACGACGAGGTACCGAGGACGAGCAGCAGCTCTTCCTTGATGTAACGGATCAGCGACAGGATCGAGAAGCCGTTATACTTGGCAACCGCACCCAGCACGACCAGCACGAAGAGAAGGGCCGTGATGTAGAAGGTGAGGATGAGGTAGGCGAGATTGGCGACCGAGCCGATACCGTATTTACCGATGGTGAAGGCCATGGCGCCGAACGCACCGATCGGGGCAGCCTTCATCAGGATGGCGACGAGGCGGAAAACCGGGGCTGTGAGCGCGGTCAGGAAATCCGTTACCGGCTTACCCTTCTCGCCGACCATGCCGAGCGCGATGCCGAACAGGACCGAGAAGAACAGCACCTGGAGAATGTCGCCCTGAGCAAATGCGCCGACGATGGTTTCCGGGATGATGTTCATCAGGAAGCCGGTGATCGTGGTTTCATGCGCCTTGGTTGCGTAGGTCGAAACCGCCTTGGTGTCGAGCGTGGCCGGATCGATGTTCATGCCGGCGCCCGGATGCAGCACGTTGCCGACGATCAGGCCGACGATCAGCGCCAGCGTCGAGAAGACGATGAAATAAAGCATCGCCTTGCCGGCGACGCGGCCGACCTTCTTCAGGTCCGACATGCCGGCAATGCCGGTGGCGACAGTGAGGAAGATGACCGGTGCGATTATCATCTTGACGAGGCGGATGAAGGCGTCGCCGAGCGGCTTCAAGCTGGCGCCGAAATCCGGCCAGAAATGACCGATCAGCATGCCGGCGATGATCGCCACTACGACCTGGAAATAGAGATGCCGGTAGAACGGCATTTTTGCCCGCGGTTCAGCGGCTGGAATTGCAACACCCATTGTGTCCTCCATGAGCCCCAAACCTGACGGCCTCCCGGGGCAACTGCTTTTGTCAAATCAACAGCCGGATCGCTGTTTGCTTGCGATCTGCAATGGGCGTGCCAATTTCTGGCCGGATAGTTAGGCAATTGTTTTTTATGAAGATATTCTGGAAGTTGGCGTCGCCTTAAGTTGCCATGGGCGACATATCGCACAAATTGATTTGACGATTGTGCGATTTTACGCACAGATACCGCATGCTTCAGAAGGCTGATATGGCGGAAATGCAAGCGACCGAGCAGGACGCACGGAAGGCGAGCCGCGCCTGGATACCTTTTTTCGTCGTATCGGCGCTGCTGATCGCGGCGGCGATGCTCGGTGCCGAACTCTATGGCCGCCGCACCGCGATCGAAGCATTGGAAACGCAAGGGCACACCGATGCCAGCCTGAAGGTCGCCCTGCTGACGGCAGTGCTGGAGAGACCCCGCGCGCTACCGCTGCTGCTTTCCGAAGATCAGCAGGTGATCAATGCGCTCTCGCAAGGGTCGACCGAGTCGATCGACATATTGAACCGCAAGCTAGAGGGACTGGTCGCTGGTACGCAGGCAGCCGTTCTCTATGTCGTCGGCACGCACGGCGTCGCGGTTTCCTCCAGCAACTGGCGTGAGCCGATCAGCTTCGTCGGCAACGACTATACGTTTCGCGATTACTTCACCCGGGCGATGAAAGAGGGAACGGCCGAGCACTTCGCGCTCGGCAGCGTCAGCAAGCGGCCGGGCCTCTATATCTCTCGCCGGGTCGGCAGCGCGGACGCGCCGCTCGGCGTCGTCGTCGTCAAGATGGAGTTCGACCGGCTGGAGACCGACTGGCGCGATGCGCGCCGCCCTGTTTACGTGACCGACAACCACGGCGTCGTGCTGATCACCAGCATCCCCTCGTGGCGCTTCATGATGGCCGCACCGGCGCCGGAAGCAGACCTCGCCGCCATCCGCGACAGCCTGCAGTTCGGCGATGCGCCGCTGACGCCGCTGCCGATCCTGCGACCGACGATCATCAATGCGACCACGTCGCTCGTTTCGGCCGTGCTCCCGGGCGCCGGCGAGGCGGAATATCTGCGGCTCATCGAAGCCGTGCCGACCACGCCGTGGAAGCTGGAATATCTCGTACCCACCAGCGAGCCGATCGCCGCGGCGGTGCGAGAGATGCGACTGCTGTCGCTGGCCGTGCTGGTCCCATTGATCGCAATTGCCGCCGTTCTGTTGAGGCGGCGGCAGGTGGCTGCCACCAAGATCGCCGTCGAGCAGGGCATGCGCGAAGAACTTGAGCGCCGGGTCGTTGCGCGAACGGATGACCTCAGCCGCGCCCGCGACAGACTGCAGGCAGAGATTTCCGACCACCGCGACACGGAAGCCCGTTTGCAGGTGGTTCAGCAGGAACTGGTGCAGGCGAACCGGCTCGCCATTCTCGGACAGGTCGCGGCCGGTGTCGCCCATGAAATAAACCAGCCTGTCGCCACCATCCGAGCCTATGCCGACAATGCCCGGGTGTTCCTCGAGCGCAAGCAGGTGAACCCTGCCGAGGAGAACCTCGAGGCAATCGCTGCTCTGACCGAGCGGATCGGAACTATTACCGAGGAACTGAAGGCCTTCGCGCGCAAGGGCCGCACCGCTCCGGAGCCGGTCGATCTGCGCGGCGTGATCGAAGGAGCGACGGTGCTGTTGAAGAGCCGGTTCGCCGGGCAGTTGAGCGCGCTCGACATCCGCCTGCCGCCACCTGGCCTCTTCGTCATGGGCAACCGGATCCGGCTGGAGCAGATCCTCATCAACCTTTTCCAGAATGCGCTGGAAGCGCTGGAGGGGCGCGAGAACGCCAAGGTCCAGATCGCGGTTTCAGAGGCCGAGGACGGAATCACGGTAAGTGTTGCCGACAACGGGCCGGGCATTTCTCCGGAGATTCTCGGCTCGCTTTTCACGCCCTTCAACACCTCGAAGGAGAAGGGGCTCGGGCTTGGCCTCGTCATCTCCAAGGACATTGTCGCCGATTATGGCGGCAGGATCGAGGTCACCAGCAGCGATAGCGGCAGCTGCTTCACCGTCCATCTTCTGAAAGCGAAAGCATGAGCGATACGGCACCGGTTTTTCTGATCGACGACGACAAGGATCTGCTGCGCGCGACCCGGCAGACGCTGGAGCTTGCCGGTTTTTCCGTTTCCGCCTTTTCCGCTGCAACCGACGCGCTCGCCGCCCTGCAGCCGGACTTCGCCGGCACTGTCGTATCGGACATTCGCATGCCTGGTATCGACGGGCTGCAGCTGTTCGACCGCATCCGGCGACAGGATGAGGACCTGCCAGTCATCCTGATGACGGGGCATGGCGATATTCCGATGGCGGTGAAAGCCATCCAGGACGGCGCCTACGACTTCATCACCAAGCCTTTCGCCACAGACAGGCTTGTGCAGAGCGTGCGGCGCGCGGTTGAGAAACGGCGACTGGTGCTGGAAAACCGCTCGCTCAGGACAGCGGCCGCCAGCGCCCGCGACGACCTGCCGCTGATCGGCCAGACGCCCGCCATGGAGCGGCTGCGCAATACACTCAGGCAGATCGCCGATACGGATGTTGATGTGCTGGTGACGGGCGAGACAGGTAGCGGCAAGGAGGTCGTCGCCAGTCTCCTTCACCAGTGGAGCCGGCGGGCGAGCGGCAATTTCGTGGCGCTCAACTGCGGCGCCCTGCCCGAGACGGTGATCGAGAGCGAACTGTTCGGCCACGAGCCCGGCGCGTTTACCGGCGCACAGAAGAAGCGCATCGGGCGGATCGAGCATGCCAGCGGCGGCACCCTCTTCCTCGACGAGATCGAGAGCATGCCGCCCTCCTCGCAGGTGCAGATGCTGCGGGTGCTCGAGATGCGCGAAGTGACGCCGCTCGGCACCAACGAGGTGCGACCGGTCGATCTGCGCGTGGTCGCCGCCGCCAAGGTCGACCTCGGCGATCCCGGTCAGCGCGGCGATTTTCGCGAGGATCTCTATTACCGACTGAACGTCGTGACGATCTCAATCCCGCCGCTGCGCGAACGCCGCGATGACGTTCCCCTCCTCTTCGGCTATTTCGCGGAGCGGGCGGCGAAGCGCTTCAAGCGCACGGTTCCGGATCTTTCGCCGGTCGTGAATCGGCACCTGCGGGATTACCAGTGGCCGGGGAACGTGCGCGAACTGTCGCATTTCGCGGAGCGCTTCGTGTTGGGCGTCGAGCAACCGGCGGGGACGAGCGACAGAAACGCGACGCCGGAGGCGAACGGCCTGCCGCTGCCTGAACGGCTGGAGCGATACGAAGCAGGCATCATCCGGCAGACGCTCGACGCCAACGACGGAGATGTCCGCCGGACGATCGCTGAGCTCGGCATTCCACGCAAGACCTTCTACGACAAGCTGCAGCGGCACGGCATCGTGCGCAGCGACTTCGCGCCGTCGGATGATCGCGGCTAGCTAGAGCCGGATGACATAATCCTTGCGAGTCGTTTCAACGACTTCCCAGGTTCCCTTGAAGCCGGGTCTGAAGATCATCCGGTCACCAGCGCGGAGGTGAAACTCCTCGCCCGCCTCGTTGGTGACGATGGAATAGCCTGACAGAACGTTGAAATATTCCCACTCGTCGTAGACGATCCGCCACTTGCCCGGCGTCGCCTCCCATATTCCGGAATAGAGGCCGCCATCGGCCTCCTCCACGTTCCAGGTGCGAAACTGTGGATCGCCCGAGAGAATGCGATCAGCCGCTGGGGCGCCGAACTCCGGTTCGACGCCGCTGATATCGAATGTGATGTGGTCGGTCATTTCACTCAAATCTTTGCCAGGGATTGTTCGAGATCGGCGATGATGTCCTTCACGTCCTCGATGCCGATCGAGAGGCGGACAACGTCGGGGCCGGCGCCGGCGGCGATGCGCTGGTCGTCGGTCAATTGCCGGTGCGTGGTCGAAGCCGGATGGATGACGAGCGAGCGGGTATCGCCGATATTGGCGAGGTGGGAGAAGAGCTGCAGACCTTCGACCAGCGCCTTGCCGGCCTCGTAGCCGCCCTTTACGCCGAAGGTGAAGACGGAGCCCGCCCCTTTCGGAGAGTAGCGCTGCTGCAATGCATGGTTCGGGTCGTCATCGAGGCCGGAATAGTTCACCCAGGCGATCTTGCTATGCGCCTTCAGCCACTTGGCGACGGCGAGCGCGTTTTCGCTGTGGCGCTGCATTCTGAGCGGCAGCGTCTCGATGCCGGTCAGGATCAGGAAGGCGTTGAACGGCGAGATGGCGGGGCCCAGATCGCGCAGGCCGAGAACGCGGCAGGCGATGGCAAACGCGAAATTGCCGAAGGTCGAATGCAGGACGACACCGTTATATTCCGGCCGCGGGCTGGAGAGCATCGGATAGTTGCCCGACTTCGACCAGTCGAAGGTGCCGCCATCGACGATAATGCCGCCCATGGAGTTGCCGTGGCCGCCGAGGAACTTGGTGAGCGAGTGAACCACGACATCGGCACCGTGCTCGATCGGGCGGATGAGATACGGGCTGGCCATCGTGTTGTCCACGATCAGCGGCAGGCCATGCTTGTGCGCCACTTCGGCGATGGCGGCGATATCGACGAAGGTGCCGCCGGGGTTCGCCAGGCTTTCGATGAATATCGCGCGCGTCTTGTCGTCGATCTGCTTTTCGAAGCTCGCCGGATCGGCCGAATCGCCCCAGCGGACCTCCCAGCCGAAATTATCGAAAGCATGGCCGAACTGGTTGATGGAGCCGCCATAGAGGCGCTTGGCGGCGACGAAATTCTCGCCGGGACGCAGCAGCGTGTGGAAGACGATCATCTGCGCGGCATGACCCGACGCGACCGCCAGCGCCGCTGTGCCGCCCTCCAGCGCCGCCACGCGCTCCTCCAGAACCGCCTGCGTCGGGTTCATGATGCGCGTATAGATATTGCCGAACTGCTGCAGGCCGAAGAGTGCGGCCGCGTGGTCGGCATCGTTGAAGACGTAAGCCGTGGTCTGGTAGATCGGCGTCGCGCGCGCGCCCGTCGCCGGGTCCGGCTGCGCACCGGCATGCACCGCCAACGTATTGAATCCCGGATCGTTCTTGGCCATAAAACCCTCCCTTTGTTGACCTGGTGGCCGGGAGCATAGCCCAGGATCGGCAAAAGTTAATCGCGTTCCGTTTCAAGCTGCACGGTTAAAGCGAAAAATCCGTCTCCTAAGCCGCGAGTCGCGGAATTTCGATTGCCGGGCAGCGATCCATCACAACCTTGATGCCGGCTGCCTCCGCCTTTGCCGCGGCGGCATCGTCGCGCACGCCGAGCTGCGCCCAGATTACCTTCGGGCGCGGGTTCATCCGCAACGCCTCGTCAACGACGCTATCCAGATATTCGGACGCCCGGAAGACATCGATCATGTCGACGGCCATGGGGACATCGGCCAGATGCGCGTAAACGGTCTGCCCCTGAATTTGCTTGCCGGCCTGGCCGGGGTTCACCGGGATGACGTTATAGCCCCGCGACAGCAGATATCCCATGACGCCGTTGCTTGGACGCGCCGGGTTCGGAGAGGCGCCCGTGAGCGCGATCGTCTTTACGGAGTTCAGAATGTCGAGAATATAGCGGTCGTCATACGCGTCGTGATTCATAAGATTCGCCTCCTGGCGCGTTTATTTATCCGTCGTTGAAACCTGCGGGCGGTTTTGCCGTATATAGGTATCGGGATGCCGAAGGAGGATGTTCCCATGAAGAAAATGGTTCTTGCTCTCGCAGTCGTCATGGCCGCATCGCCGGCTTTTGCCATCTCCCGCTACAATTCGCAGTCGATGAGCTGCCAGAGCGCGCGGGCCGCCATCCACAATGAAGGAGCGGTCATTCTGCGCTATCCATCCAAACGCGTGCAGGGCATGACGCTCTACGATCGCTATATCCGCAACAGCCGCTATTGCGAGGCGAACGAGTACGCGGAATGGACAACCATACCGACGAAGGATAATCCGCGCTGCCGTGTGCTGAACTGCCAGAATATAGACAACCTTGACGGGATGTTTATTGTTCCGGACTACTCGCTCTAGCTTTGGCATACAAACGGCCGACATTGTCCGGGCCGACGCGCTGCAAATACAACTTCTAGACTTATGTGCAATGCAACCCAATAGGTGAGTTACTTAATCAGGTTAAGCTGGCGTTTGCGCTGCGAAAAACGCCAACAGGGTGAAAATTCCTGTTCCCTGTATAAGCTGTATATGTTCACAACCTGTTCATGCGTATGTTAGCATCACCTCATGGTTGAATGATCAAAAGCGATTTAAACGTCTTTGGGGTACGTGCATCGGCGCCGGAACTTGGTTGTTCGCCTTCAAGTTGCTTGGGTGAAAAGAAAATCGTATGACTTTTTCGCATTGCAAGCATGCGAATTGCGATTGCTTTTTTATCGAGCACGGCGCAACAAACAATCGCCCACCAATTATCACACCACCCGGTAGTTTCTCTTGCCACTAGACGTCATTCTGCTTGTCCTCTTTGGTGCTCTGCTACACGCCACATGGAATGCCATGATCAAGGCGGGCACGGACAAATCGCTGGATGCCAGCCTGATCTCGGCTGGCGGAGCGGTGGCGGCGCTGCCGTTTCTGGCCTTCCTGCCGCTGCCGCAACCGGCCGCATGGCCATTTATCGGCGCTTCGGCCGTCCTCCAGTTCATCTATTTCCAGCTGGTCGCCGGCGCCTACAGAGCCGGCGATATCGGGCTCGTCTACCCGTTGATGCGGGGCTGTGCGCCGCTTCTGATCGCCGCAACCAGCGGCTTCATCCTCGACGAGACCCTGTCGACGGGCGCCCTCATCGGCACCATGACGATCTGCGCCGGCATCCTGACGCTTGCGCTCGAGGCGCGGAAGGGGAATGGCCATGCAATCGTGCTCGCGCTGGCCAATGCCTGCGTGATCGCGACCTACACCTATGTCGACGGCATCGGTGCCCGCGCATCCGGCAATGCGATCTCCTATACGCTTTGGATGTCGCTGCTACCGCCAGTGCTTCTATTTACCTGGGCGATCTCGCGGCGCGGGCTTTACGCCGTCGCCGTCCATGTCCGGTTCAACTGGTGGCGCGGGTTGATCGGCGGCACCGGCTCGATCGCCTCCTACGGCCTGGCGCTCTGGGCGATGACCAAGGCGCCGGTTGCAACGGTCGCGGCGCTGCGCGAGACGTCCATCCTGTTTGCGCTGATCATCTCGGTTCTGGTTCTCAAGGAGAAAGCGAGTCCGTGGCGCTATCTCGCCGGCGCGATCATTGCCGCCGGCGGGCTGATCCTGAAGCTGGGCTAACTATTCCGCACTCCAGTCGGGCATGCGTTTGTCGAGGAACGCGCCGATCCCCTCCTCCGCATCATCGGTCATCATGCTGTCCACCATGACCTCGGCCGCGTAGCCATAGGCTTCCTCGACCGGCATTTCGAGCTGGCGATAGAAGGCCTCCTTGCCGATCCTGACCGCCATCGGCGACTTGCTGGCGATGACGGAGGCGTATTTGGTGACGACCTGAGAAAGATACTGCTTCGGCACGATGCGGTTCACCAGGCCGAAATCCTTGGCGGTCGAGGCATCGATGGTTTCGCCGGTCAAGAGCATTTCCATCGCCTGCTTGCGGTGCGCGGCCCGCGTCACGGCTACCATCGGCGTGGCGCAGAACAGCCCGATATTGACGCCGGGCGTGCAGAAAGTCGCGGTGTCCGTGCAGATCGCGAGATCGCAGGAGGCGACAAGCTGGCAGCCGGCGGCT
This sequence comes from Hyphomicrobiales bacterium, assembly GCA_900471485.1. Classification (GTDB taxonomy): domain Bacteria; phylum Pseudomonadota; class Alphaproteobacteria; order Rhizobiales; family Rhizobiaceae; genus Rhizobium. Next base: position 35,027 of record UCEU01000007.1, on the reverse strand, counting down.
GTCGCCAGGCCGTCGATCTCGGCGATCACCGGCTTGGGCAGACGGGTGATCTCGAGCATCAGATCCGCCGCGAGCGCGAAGGTTTCCTCGAAGAAGGCTTCCCCCTCGTCCGGGTCGGCACGATGGGCGGTGAGTTCCTTGAGGTCGTGGCCCGCCGAAAAGACGTCGCCGGTCGATGCGATCACGACCACGCGCACCGCCTCGTCCTCGGCGGCGTTCTGAAGTTCGCCCATCAAGGTTTCGAGCATGGCAATAGACAGGAGGTTGGCCGGAGGATTGTTCAGCGTCAGCCGGAGGATACCGTCGGCAAATTGGCGCAGAACGAGCGCACCGTTCTCTTTGCCCGCTTCGGTTCGAAAGGATAGGACTTCGGCCATGGTCTAACTCCCTGCATGTCTATTTCGTGCTATCACTTCTGCCATAAGAGATCAGCAATTTCGAGGAGAAGCGATGCAGCCGGTCCTGACCACCGAGGAGGTTCACCGGTTTCTGGAGACGGACTTCCCGCAGATTCATACGGACGGCCGCGTGATGACCGTGACCGAGATCGCATCGGGCCGCGCATCGATGCGGCTTGATCCGCTGGAGCGGCATCTCAGGCCCGGCGGCACCGTCTCCGGCCCTGCCCTTTTCGCGCTCGCGGATGTGACCGCCTATGTTGCGGTCATCGCCCATATCGGCGTCGTGCCGCTGGCGGTGACCACCAGTCTCAACATCAACTTCCTACGGCTGCCGCAGCTGAAACCGACCACCTGCACCTGTAAGATCCTCAAGCTGGGCAAGCGACTGGCGGTGCTCGACGCATCGATTTTCCAGGACAATCCTGACGAATTGGTCGCGCATGCGACGGTGACATACTCGATTCCACCGCTATGAAATTGAGGTATCATAATACCGTATATCTAAGTTGTTGATTTTGCTTAGTTGTTTTTACGAGTGCCCAACTCCGTGATATTGACCCTCCGTGCGGGAAGCCTTATACACACCGCCAGAACGCAGCCTTTCCCGGCTGCTTTCTTTTTGGTGCGCCCCAGGGCTCCCAAATCAAGCAACAAGAAACGCCCTTTCGCCTTCGGGCCAAGGGATCAAAAGAGAGTAACTACTATGGCAACCTTCTCCCAGAAGCCTGCAGAGGTAGAGAAGAAGTGGGTCATCATCGACGCCGAAGGGCTTGTCGTTGGTCGTCTCGCTTCTGTTATCGCCATGCGTCTGCGCGGCAAGCACAAGGCTACCTTCACTCCTCACGTTGACGACGGCGACAACGTCATCGTCATCAATGCCGACAAGGTCGTATTCACCGGCAAGAAGTATTCCGACAAGGTTTACTACTGGCACACGGGTTTCGCCGGCGGCATCAAGGAGCGTACCGCTCGCCAGATCATGGAAGGCCGCTTCCCGGAGCGCGTTCTTGAAAAGGCAGTCGAGCGCATGGTTCCGCGTGGCCCGCTCGGTCGTCGCCAGATGAAGAACCTCCGCGTTTACGCTGGTTCCAACCATCCTCATGAAGCTCAGCAGCCTGTCGTTCTCGACGTCGCCAAGCTGAACAAGAAGAACGTAAGGAGCGCCTAAGAATGGCTGACCTCTCCTCCCTGAAGGATCTCGGCACGGCTACCGAAGCTTCGGCTCCGGTACACGTCCGTAAGGTCGATTCGCTTGGCCGCTCCTACGCGACCGGCAAGCGCAAGAACGCTGTTGCTCGTGTATGGGTCAAGCCGGGCTCCGGCAAGATCGTCATCAACGGCAAGGAATTCACGGAATACTTCGCACGTCCGGTTCTGCAGATGATTCTGCGCCAGCCGATCGTCGCTGCTGCCCGTGACGGCCAGTTCGACATCATCGCAACGGTTGCAGGCGGCGGTCTTTCCGGCCAGGCCGGTGCCGTTCGTCACGGCGTCTCCAAGGCACTCACCTACTTCGAACCGGGCCTGCGCTCGGTCCTGAAGAAGGGTGGCTTCCTGACCCGCGACAGCCGCGTCGTCGAGCGCAAGAAGTACGGTAAGGCCAAGGCCCGCCGTTCGTTCCAGTTCTCCAAGCGTTAATCGCTTCGGACTTCGGAATGTGGAAAGGTCGGGTGCAAACCCGGCCTTTTTTATTGCGCTTGGCGAGCTTCGTGCGCCGCCAACAGTGCAGCCGGCGTCGCCTTTGCCGGACGGGAAGCACACCCCCGACACCTTTTCCAACCGTCTCCGCCGCTTGACACATTCATACCCGTACGGCTATACGTCAACCAATAGCCATTTGGGTATGAATTGACGTATGTCTCCACACCAGGACAATTTGTTTCGCGCGCTTGCCGATCCCACACGGCGCGGGATCTTCGAGCGGCTTTGCCGCGAAGGCGAGAAGACCGTCGGCGCCTTGACGGCACATGCCGGGGTCTCGCAACCAGTCGTTTCGAAACACCTCGCCAATCTCAAGCGCGCCGGCCTCGTCCGTGATCGCCAGGAAGGCCGCCAGACGCATTATAGCGCCCTGCCCGCCGCTCTCCTTCCGTTGGCCGACTGGACAACGGAGATGACCGGTTTCTGGGAAAAGAAGTTCGACGAACTCGAAGACCTGCTGAAAAGGATGGACCAATGAACGACACGTCATCGTCGAGCGGGAATTGCCGTTTCCGCCGGAGAAGACATGGCGCGCTCTGACGCAGCCGCATCTGATCGCGGAGTGGTTGATGAAGAACGACTTCGCGCCCGTCAGAGATCATCGCTTCAAGCTGAGCGCGGACTGGGGTTCGGTCGATTGCACCGTTCTCGAAATCGAGCCGATCAGCACGCTGTCCTATACGTGGAATGCCTATGGCCTCGAGAGTGTCGTGACCTGGACGCTGACGCCTGCAGGCAGCGGCACGCATCTGCGGATGGAGCAGTCGGGCTTCAAATCCGACCAGCAACAGGCCTACGCGGGCGCCAAGCATGGCTGGCAGCACTTCTTCGACAATCTTGGAGAGGCGCTGGCGCGCAATGGCTGATCGCGCTGGCTGCGCGGCGGCGATTAAACGTTAGACTGGAGGAGGAGCAGAACATGAGTGCATGGATCAGACAGGGTCACCGATGGCTCTCGATCGTATTTACACTGACTGTCATCGCCAATTTCGCCGTCCGGCCGTTCGGCGAACCGCCAAACTGGCTGACTTACTCGCCACTCCTTCCCCTCTTCCTGCTGATGTTCAGTGGCCTCTATATGTTCGTACTGCCCTACACGGCAAAGGGCCGAACGAACAGGATCGCCGGCTAGCCTTGGCAGCCAGCGATCGTCATGGAACCGTCATCCGATGATCGTCGGATATTGTTGCATTCGGTGATCGCGCCACATACTCCTTTCTGCAGCGAGAAGGAGTATGCACTTGGCGAACAAGTCGATCGATCATGCCTTCACGGCAACGAGCCTCACCTCGGCGGCAACGGACCCGACGTTTGCCGGAGCGTTGTCCTTCATGCGCCGGCGTTTCACCAAGGATCTGACTGGCGCGGATGTGGTGGTCTGGGGCGTTCCCTTCGACGCCGCTACTTCCAACCGGCCGGGTACGCGCTTCGGGCCGCAGGCGATCCGGCGGGCTTCGGCGATCTTCGACAATGATCCGCAATATCCCTTCAATCGCGATCTATTCGCCGAGATGGCCGTGATCGACTACGGCGATTGCCTGCTGGATTACGGCAACCACCAGGAGACGCCAGCGGCGATCGAACGACAGGCGAAGACGATCGTTGAAGCCGGCGCCTTTATGCTGACGCTGGGCGGCGACCATTACGTGACGTGGCCGATCCTCAAGGCGCATGCGGCCAAGCATGGCCCGCTGGCGCTGGTGCAGTTCGACGCGCATCAGGACACGTGGTTCGACGACAACAAGCGGATCGACCACGGCTCCTTCGTGGCGCGCGCGGTTCGCGACGGCATCATCGATCCCGATCGCTCGATCCAGATCGGCATCCGCACGCACGCGCCCGACGATTTCGGCATCAATATTCTCTACGGCCATCAGGTCGAGGAGATGAGCGCGGCCGAGATCGCCTCGACGATCATCTCGCACACCAAGGGCGCACCCAGCTATCTGACCTTCGATATCGACTGCCTGGATCCGGCCTATGCGCCCGGCACCGGCACGCCGGTTTCCGGCGGACCGTCCAGCGCCAAGATCCTCTCTGTGCTGCAGCGGCTGCACCAGCTCGATATCCGCGGCGCCGACGTGGTCGAGGTGTCGCCCGCCTACGATCACGCCGACATCACCGCCATTGCGGGGGCGACGGTCGCGATGTATATGCTGGGGCTACATGCCGAGCGACGCGCGACAGCGTCACACGGCTGACTCATCCATCTTCCAAAATGATTCCGGACTTCTTTCTAACCTATTGAAAGTGTGAGCAAGACAATGGCACCGAAGATCTTCATCGATGGCGAACACGGCACGACGGGCCTGCAGATCCGCACGCGCATGGCCGGCCGCCGCGATGTCGAGCTTCTGTCCATTCCAGAAGCAGAGCGCCGCAATGCCGCGATCCGCGAGGATATGCTGAACAGCGCCGATATCGCCATCCTCTGCCTGCCCGACGATGCGTCGAAGGAAGCCGTACAGATGGTCTCGGCCAACAACAATGTCCGCGTCATCGACACCTCGACCGCCCACCGCGTCGACCCCTCCTGGGCCTATGGCTTCGCCGAGATGGACAAGGAGCAGGCGACCAAGATCAGTTCGGCGCGCTTCGTCGCCAATCCGGGCTGCTACCCGACCGGCGCGATCGGCCTGATGCGGCCGCTGCGGGCCGCAGGCATTCTCTCGGACGGCTATCCCGTGACCGTCAACGCGGTTTCCGGCTATACCGGCGGCGGCAAGCAGATGATCGCGCAGATGGAAGACCAGAGCCGCGATGACGCGATCAGCGCGCCGCACTTCCTCTACGGCCTTACGCTGACACACAAGCATGTGCCCGAGATGAAGATCCACGGCCTGCTCGACCGCGCGCCGATCTTCGCGCCATCGGTCGGCAAGTTCGCGCAGGGCATGATCGTGCAGGTTCCGCTCCACCTCGACATGCTGGCTGCCGGCACGACGCTGGAGAGCATTCACGCGGCACTGACGGCCCACTATGCCGGCCAGGATATCGTCACGGTCGTTCCGCTCGCAGACAGCAGCAAGATGGCGCGCGTCGATGCCATCGAACTTGCCGGCAAGGATACGATGAAGCTCTTCGTGTTCGGCACGCCTGGTGGTTCGCAGGTCAATCTCGTCGCCCTGCTCGACAATCTCGGCAAGGGTGCCTCGGGTGCGGCCGTGCAGAACATGGACCTGATGCTGGCTTCCTGAGCAAGGCCAGGCTTTCATGTCGTTTTCAGGTAGCATGGCCGATATCGGTGCGTGGCTTTCCGCCGCGCTGCCGGATCATGGACTTTATTCCCTAGTCGTAATCGCCTTCGTCGCCGGGCTGGCGCGGGGTTTCTCCGGTTTCGGCGCGGCGCTGATCTTCATACCACTCGGCGGTGCCATCATCGGGCCGAAGCTGATTTCGCCGGTGCTGCTTCTCATCGATGGGCTGGCGACACTGGGGATGATCCCGCCTGCCTGGAAGCGCGCGAACCGGCGCGAGGTGTTCACCATGGCCGCCGGTGCAATGCTGGGGGTTCCCGCGGGCACCGCCATCCTGACGCTCATGGACCCGCTGCTGCTTCGCTGGTCGATCACCGTCATCGCATTGCTGCTGCTTGCGCTGCTGGTCTCGGGCTGGCGCTATCACGGCGAGCCGCATGCCTATCTCAGCGCCGGCGTCGGCCTGACGGCCGGACTGTTCAGCGGCGCCGCACAGCTTGGCGGACCGCCTGTTGTCGCCTACTGGCTGGGCGGAAAGACGGACTTCGCCAAGGTGCGCTCCAACGTCATTCTGTACTTCGCCATCTCCACCTGTTTCAGCGTCGTCAGCTACTATGCAGGCGGGCTTTTCGTGCAAGCGGTCTTCGCGCTGACCGTCGTGATCCTGCCGAGCTACGCGATCGGGCTGTTTGCCGGCTCGAAGCTCTTCGGCTTCGCGAAGGAGAGCACGTTCCGGGTGATCTGCTACGGCCTGATCGGCGCATCCGCCTTTCTCGGCATGCCGGTGCTGGACGGCATACTGCGCTGAACCGATCAGGCAAAGCGCCGTGCCGTACCCAGCCTGACGACCAGCGCATGTCCCGGACCATGAACGGCCGCGAACAACAGGCCGGCCAGAAAGGTGAAGTGATCGATGAAGAAGCCGAACTCCGCCTGGTTGCCACTCCAGCGGCCCGGACCGTGAAACGCGACGGCGAGGAAGATGACGTAGATGCCCGCGAGCAGCGAGGCAGGTGAAAAGAAGACGCCGGTGAAGAATGCGGCCGCCAGCGCCACCTCGAAGATGGCGGCGAGCCAGGCCAAGAGCAGCGGGAACGGGAAACCGGCAGCGGCGATATAGGCGGCCGTGGCCGACATATCCATGAACTTGAAGCTTGTCGCCATCAGGAATACGGCGCCGAAAATCAAACGCGCCACCAGAATTGCAATCATCCGTCCCATGTCATCCTCCCTTTCGGCCCATCGGCCTTGATCTCCATGTCCGGCGCATGCCGGCCGATGTCTCAAGGACGCAGCGGATATTCGTTTCCCGACATCGCGCCTTGCATTTCTTCCAAGCTCAGGCGTTGGCCACCTGTTGCCGGTCATCGGCGATCACCTCCTCGATGATCCGCCAGGATTGTTCGACATCGCGCGGTGCTGCGCCGGCGATGCCCGCGGCAACGATCAGCGCTTTCCACAGGGTCCAGCCACGCCCCCGGGCCCAGGTTTCGGCATCGAGCCCCCTGGCGGCGCGAAAAGTCTCGCGACTTTGCCCCTCGAAGAGATGCCAGGTGATCGCAAGGTCGCAGGCCGGATCGCCGACCCCCGACGTGCCGAAGTCGATCACGGCGCTCAACCGACCATCCTCGACCAGCAGGTTGCCATAGGCAATATCACCGTGAAACCAGATGGGCGGCTTCGTCCACTCCGTCGATAGCGCCGCGTCCCACACGCTTTCGGCTGCGGTCGCATCGATCCTTCCCGAAAGTGCCCGCAACGCTTCGCGGGTCTGCGCGTCATAGACCCTCAAGGAACCGCCCCGGTAGAAATTGTGCGACCCGGGCGGCGGTCCTCCCGTGGCGTCGATCGCCTGCAGGGCATTCAGGAAGCTTGCAAGCGAGACGGCGAAATCATCGAGATCGGCGATCCACTCCCTCAGCGCCGTTTTGCCATCGCGCCAGGCATAGACCGACCAGCGCCACGGATAGGTCTCGTCCGGCTTGCCCATGGCGAGCGGTTGGGGAATTGGAAGCGGCAGCTGCGGCGCGAGGATCGGCAGCCAATGCTGCTCCTTTTCCACCTGCTCGGCGTAGCCAGCCGCACTCGGCAGGCGGACGATCATGCGCTCGCCGAGATGAAACGTCCTGTTGTCCCATCCGCCATTAGCGACCGGCCGTATCGGGAGGTCAGACCATTGCGGGAACTGCCTCGCGATCAATCCGGCGACGAGCGCCTTGTCGATATCAGGGGTGTCGTCTGCCATAAAGTTCCTCCTGCGGCGAATAATGGCAGTCGGAAAACGCCGAGATCAACCCCGGTACCCGGCAGACGTTCGCAAATAGATTCAAGCACCTCGCAAATCGATTCCGGAAACGGCCGCAAATGGCTGAGATCGGATTCGATTCCGGCGATGGCCTACATTCTCGCCTCCCCGGATTCCTATGCCATTCCTATGCCGTCGATGCGTGGTCCGAATGGATTTACTACGACCGGCGGCAGTAGTCTTGGCCATCAATATGGAGGCTAAACCATGCATGGACCGTTGTTTTCACAGATGCCCGGCCCACGGCCGCGGGCGATCGGCAAGCGGCAGATGCGTGAGCGCCGCACGGCGGCGATGCTGATCACTTTCGGCCTCGTCCTCGCTGCCGTGGAACTCTACGTGATCATCGGCGCGCTCTGAGGCAGCACGATGCCAGGAGACAAGGCTCTGCGCCTCGGCGTGACGACGACTGCCCCGAGTGTCTCCACGCCGCCCCCCCGCACCCTGCCACACGCTTCTTTAACTGAGCCCTGCTAGTATCTCCCATGACAGACGACCGACAGCAGAACGCCGATGCCGAAACCCAACTTCCGCTTCACCCATTACAATCTCGAAGAACAGCGCGCCGGAACGATCATCGAGGTGACGCTGAACGCGGTTGCCAATGTGCGGCTGATGACGGCGACGAACTATCAGCGGTTCACGGAAGTGCTGGATTTCAAATATGTGGGTGGCGTCGCCAGGAAGTCGCCCATCCGGCTGGTGATCCCCGAGAGTGGCAACTGGCATCTTGTCGTCGATATGGAAGGCCATCACGGCCTGGCCGACTCGGCCGTAAAGATCATTGCCGCACCCGCTGGCCAGATGCGCGCGTCCTGATCAGCGCTGATTTCGCTCCTTACGAAGCTTTGACCACCACTCCAGACGTTTGCGGATATCGCGCTCGAAACCGCGTTCCGGCGGATCGTAGAACGTCTGGCGGCCCATTTTTTCCGGAAAGTAGTCCTGGCCGGAGAAGGCATCGGGCTCGTCGTGATCGTAGCGGTAACCCTCGTTATAGCCTTCGTCCTTCATCAGCTTGGTCGGCGCGTTCAGGATGTGTTTTGGTGGCAGCAGCGAGCCGTTCTGCTTGGCGGCGACGGTCGCCGCCTTGAAGGCCATGTAGACGGCGTTGGATTTCGGCGCGGTGGCTAGATAGACACAGGCCTGCGCCAACGCCAGCTCACCCTCCGGGGAGCCCAGATAGTCATAGGCATCCTTGGCCGCATTGCAGATGACCAGAGCCTGGGGATCGGCAAGGCCGATATCCTCGACGGCCATACGCACCAGGCGGCGACCGAGATAGAGCGGATCCTCGCCGGCATCGAACATCCGGGCCAAATAGTAGAGCGCTGCATCCGGATCCGAGCCTCGGACCGACTTGTGGAGCGCGGAGATGAGATTGTAGTGGCCGTCCTGCGCCTTGTCGTAGACAGGCGCCCGGCGCTGCACGATGCGCGTCAGCCCCTCGGTGTCGAACGTCTCACCCTGCCTGGCAGCGCGCCAGACTTCTTCCGCGAGCGTCAGCACCGCGCGGCCGTCGCCGTCTGCCATGCGCAGCAGGCTGACACGGGCCTCGGGCGTCAGCGGCAGAGGCTTCTGCTCCGTGGCTTCGGCGCGGGTGAGCAGTTCTCCTAGGCTCTCGTCGTCATGCGACTTGAAGGTCAGCACCCGCGCGCGGGAGAGAAGAGCGGCGTTGAGTTCGAAGGAAGGATTTTCGGTCGTCGCTCCCACGAGGATAACGGTGCCATCTTCCATTACAGGCAGGAAGCTGTCCTGCTGGGCGCGGTTGAAGCGATGGATCTCGTCGACGAACAGCAGGGTCTGGCGTCCGTCCATGCGGCGCAGGCGGGCGCTCTCGAACACCTTCTTCAGATCGGCGACGCCGGAGAAGATGGCGGAGATCTGCTCGAAGGCGAGCCCCGCCTCGCCCGACAGCAATCGGGCGACCGTGGTCTTGCCCGTTCCCGGTGGTCCCCAGAAGATCATCGATCCCAACGAGCCGCTTTCGATCATCCTTCTCAGCACGCCATCTTCGCCGGTCAGGTGCTCCTGACCGGTGACCTCGGCGATCGACTGCGGACGAAGCCGGTCCGCCAGAGGACGCCGGTTGGCGACCTCTGGCGGAACACGCGGCGCGAAGAGATCATTGCTCATCGGAAGAACTGCCGAATGCGCTGGCCGTCTCGCTCGATTTCAACACGCCAGAAGTTCGGCTGCTGCAACGCCACGGCCGCCAGTTCCTTGGTCGTGCCGACGGCGGTGCCATTGATCGAGACGATGATGTCCTTGGGTTCGAAGCCGAGCCGCGACGCCACGGAACCGTCCTTCACTTCCGACACGACAACGCCAGTCGTTTCGCTTGGCATGCGCAGTTCATCAGCCACGCGGGGCGAAAGGTTCTCCACGACGACACCTGTGAACGGCGAGTTGCCGGCAATGGTGCGCTGGTCGCGCGGCGATGTCTCCGGCGCGCGGCCAAGCTCCAGGGCAACGGTCTGCTCGTGGCCATTCTCGACGACGGAGAGGTTGACCGACTTGCCGAGGCCGGCAGTGGTCAGACGGTAGAGAAGCGCATCGGGATGTTCGACGGGGATCCCATCGACCGCCGTCACGATCTCCCCCGGCTTCAGGCCAGCCTTGGCACCCGGGCTACCTTCGGCAACCTTGACCACCAGCGCACCCCTTGCCTTGTCGAGGCCGAGCGCCTCGGCAACTTCCGAGGTCACGGCATCGAAGGTGGCACCGACATAGGGGCGCTCGAACGCCTTCACGCCGCTATCGGCGGAAGCCAGGAATACCTTCACGAGATTGGCGGGGATAGCGAAGCCGATGCCGTTGGAGCCTCCGCCGCGCGAGAAGATGGCGGTGTTTATGCCGATCAGCTCGCCCTTCATGTTCATCAGCGCGCCGCCGGAATTGCCGGGATTGATCGAGGCGTCGGTCTGGATGAAGAAACCGAACTCGTTCTTGACAACCTGGTTGCGGGCGAGAGCCGAGACGATACCCGATGTCACCGTCTGGCCGACACCGAAGGGGTTGCCGATGGCGAGCACGAGATCGCCGACTTCGACCGCATCCGAATTGCCGATCGAAAGTGCGGGAAGATTTTCCTTGGTATCGATCTTCAGCACGGCCAAATCCAGGCGATCGTCCTTCAGCACGACCTTGCAGGGGAACTCGCGTCCATCCGACAGCGCCACCTTGATGTCGTCGGCGCCATCGACGACGTGATTGTTGGTGACGATCGTGCCGTTCGCCTCGACGATGACGCCAGAGCCGAGCGAAGACTGCTTTTCGCTGCGGTTCGGCATCTGCTGGCCGAAGAACTGCTCGAAGAAGGGATCTCCGGCGAAGGGAGACTGGCGCCGGATCGTCTTTTCCGCATAGACGTTGACGACCGCGCCCGACGTCTGCTTGACCAGCGGCGCGAAGGAAAGCTGCATCTCCATCTGGCTCTGCGGCACGGTCTTCAAGGTCTCGGCGCTGGCGGCGACTGGCAGCGCGAGCACCAGGGCCAGGAACGGCAGGGCGACGCGCTTGGACAGATATGGCATGGGTATCCCTTCAGAAACTTGCTTGCAAAAGAGGTTGTAGCGCCGGACGCTAGAAAGGAAAGAGGGCGGAAGCATGAAGAATAAGGCAGCTCACGAAGTGCTGAACGTCGCTCTGAAACCGATTCAGAAACAAACGACATGCAACTGATATCAAAGGCCAAAAGCTGGGCCAAGTCACTCAAGAGAGACATCGCGGCGCTATGGCTGGCTGCCAGAGACAAACGGGTGCCCTGGTATGCGAAACTGGTGGCGGGCGCGGTTGCCGCCTATGCCCTTTCGCCGGTCGATCTCATTCCCGATTTCATCCCGGTGCTGGGGTATCTCGACGACTTAATCATCGTGCCGCTCGGCATCATGCTGGCGATCCGCCTTATCCCGCCGGAACTGATGGCGGAGCTTCGCGCCACGGCATCGATGCGTCTCGAGCGTCCATCCGGCCGCACCGGACTGATCTTCATCCTTGCCGTCTGGTGTTTGTGCATCATCTTCCTGGCGACGGCGCTCTATCGCGCGGTTTGAGCACAAACAGGAACCAATGCATGAAACGACTTCACAGTGCCCTCCTCGCCGTTGCCTGCACATCGGGCGTGTTGATCCTTGCCAACGGCGCCCAAGCCGCCAGCTTCGACTGCGGGGCGAAAGAACTGAAGCCGGACGAAAAGACGATCTGCGCCGACCGCACGCTCAACGACGCCGACGTCAAGATGGTGACCACCTTCGATCTTCTTTCGGGATTGCTGGCGATGGGCTCACGCGGCACATTGCAGGACGAGCAGACGGCCTGGCTGAAGAAGCGGCAGGGATGCGCCGCGGACGCCCCCTGCATCAAGGCCGCCTATGACGAGCGCATGAAGCAGCTGGACGAGACCTACAAAAAGATCAACCGGCCGCTGTGAGGCGACCGGTTGAAACAGGCAACTGACTTTTAATCAACCGCAACAAATTCGAGTTCCAACATCGTTATTGCTACCGGCCTCACGGAAATGCTCGTCTCCAGAGGTGGGATAACGGCTTCCTTATAACGGCCAACGTGATTTCATAGTGTCCAGAACATCATCGAGAAGCTGCGTGGCCTCGGCATCGTATTCGTCGATCATTTGCCTCAGATTAAAGGTAGGATGTGTCCTCTTCGAACTTTGTGCATCGTACATTTCGTACTTGATCGAAGCGTATGTGCCAAAGCTGCGGCCCATGAATGTTCGCTGCGGAGCCTGCAAACCAAACTTTCGCTTTGCGGGATGGCCCGCTAACAGATGTCTCTTATCACGGAGACGGTTCCAAGCGGACGCTTTAGCAGGTGGAGGAGGCGCGCATCCGACCACGGCAGTATGAAGTTCGTTGATTGCGTCCTGCTGAATTTCTATCGCTTGCATCACACCCCAGAACTCGATGTAAGCGAACATTGCATCTGATGAAAAGCCACGGGCCATGTGCGCATACAACGCCTCAGAAGTGTCTTGGATCAGATACATGGCCGTATAGTAGGCGGCATACGCATTCGCGTTTTCCGGCTTATAGAAATACTGCGGCCCAGCCAACGAACTGTGAAACTGATTGTGGATGTCGTTTCTAACAGTCTGGAGCCTATTCACGCTAGCATCCTCCGGAGGTTGGCGAACTCGTTCTCGAGTCCGCCTCTTTCTGCTAAAACGTCAAGCTATCGGCTCCAACACTGTCTCAGCGACCGCCGAGATCGCGCACGGCGCCGCGGTCGGCGCTGGTTGCGAAGGCGGCGTAGGCCTTCAAGGCGGTAGTGACGTTGCGCTTGCGCTGCTCGGCCGGATGCCACCCCTTTTCCTCCTGCTCAGCGCGGCGAACGGCGAGTTCCTTGTCGTCGACGCGCAGGCTGATGGTGCGGTTCGGGATGTCGATGTCGATCATGTCGCCCTCGCGAACGAGGCCGATGGTGCCGCCATTGGCCGCTTCCGGAGAGGCGTGGCCGATCGAGAGGCCCGAGGTGCCGCCGGAGAAGCGGCCGTCGGTGATCAGCGCGCAAGCCTTGCCGAGGCCCTTCGACTTCAGATAGCTGGTCGGATAGAGCATTTCCTGCATGCCCGGGCCGCCCTTCGGTCCTTCGTAGCGGATGACGACGACATCGCCGGCCACGACGTGGTTGGAGAGGATGGCCTTTACCGCCGCGTCCTGGCTCTCATAGACCTTGGCCGGACCGGAGAACTTCAGGATCGATTCATCGACGCCCGCCGTCTTCACGATGCAGCCGTCGAGCGCGAGGTTGCCCTTCAGAACGGCGAGACCACCATCCTTGGAGAAGGGATGCTGGGCATCGCGGATGACGCCGGCCTCGCGGTCTAGGTCGAGTTCTTCCCAACGCGAGCTCTGGCTGAAGGCGACCTGCGTCGGCACACCGCCGGGGGCCGCGCTGAAGAGATCGAAGGCGGCCTTGTTGTCGGTGACCGCGACATCCCACTGCGCGAGCGCTTCGCGCATGGTCGGTGCGTGGACGGTCGGAAGATCGACGTTCAGCAGGCCGGCACGGTCGAGTTCACCGAGGATGGCCATGATGCCGCCGGCGCGATGAACGTCTTCCATGTGAACGTCGGCCTTGGCGGGCGCGACCTTCGACAGGCAGGGAACGCGGCGCGACAGGCGATCGATATCGTCCATGGTGAAATCGATCTCGCCTTCATGGGCCGCCGCGAGAATGTGCAGAACGGTGTTGGTCGAGCCGCCCATGGCGATATCGAGCGCCATGGCGTTCTCGAACGCGCCCTTGCTGGCGATGGTGCGCGGCAGAGCGGTCAGATCGTCCTGTTCGTAGTAACGGCGGGCGAGCTCGACGACGCGACGACCGGCTTCAAGGAAGAGTTCCTTGCGGTCGGAATGGGTGGCGAGTGTCGAGCCGTTTCCGGGCAATGACAGGCCCAGGGCTTCCGTCAGACAGTTCATCGAGTTCGCCGTGAACATGCCGGAGCAGGAACCGCAGGTCGGGCAAGCGGAGCGCTCGATGACGGCAACGTCCTCGTCGCTGATCTTGTCGTCGGCGGCTGCGACCATGGCATCGACGAGGTCGAGTGCGACCTTCTTGCCGTTCAGCACGACCTTGCCGGCTTCCATCGGGCCGCCGGAAACGAAGACCGTCGGGATGTTGAGGCGTAGCGAGGCCATCAGCATGCCGGGGGTGATCTTGTCGCAGTTGGAGATGCAGACCATGGCGTCGGCGCAGTGGGCGTTGACCATGTATTCGACGCTGTCGGCGATCAGCTCGCGCGACGGCAGCGAATAGAGCATGCCGTCATGGCCCATCGCGATACCGTCGTCGACGGCGATCGTGTTGAACTCCTTTGCGACGCCGCCGGCCGCTTCGATCTCGCGCGCGACGAGCTGGCCGAGGTCCTTCAGGTGGACGTGGCCCGGCACGAACTGGGTGAAGGAGTTGACCACCGCAATAATCGGCTTGCCGAAATCCGAATCCTTCATGCCCGTGGCGCGCCAAAGGCCGCGCGCGCCCGCCATGTTGCGGCCGTGGGTCGTGGTTCTCGAACGATAAGCTGGCATTGGCGTTTCCTCACAGTGTCGGAAGTTCTTCAGCGATGCGGGACACGTGACGGCACGGTCGGGCAATCGCTGCTTTTTGCAGTTGTCCTAATCCAAACAGTATATGCTGTCACTACCGGGAAAGGCAAAAGCGGTACTCTCCGGTACGCCTCGAGCGTCCATCGGGCATATACGTGGGCGGAACGCGTTTTGTTACAGGCTTCGGGGATGATTTGGCTACACAAAAAGTTGGCTTCCCGACCGCGGGCGCGAAGGCGTAAAGAGTGATCCGAACAGGCCTCGAATGCGTTCAAGGTCCATGCCGAGCCATGTTGCTCAGGAGGTTTTCATGCCCGTCTACCGTCCACCCAAGATCGCTTCCTCGGAGATCACGCCGCGCCAGGTCTATCTCGGTCGCCGCGAATTCCTCGGTGCCGCCGCGATCGGCGCCATGGGCGTTCTCGGCGCCGGCAAGGCGAGTGCCGCAGCGCTGTCGGTCGTCGAGAGCAAGTACAAAGTCGATGACAAAGTGACGCCGAAGAAGGACGTGACCACCTACAACAATTTCTATGAGTTCGGGCTCGACAAGGGCGATCCGGCGGCGCTGTCGGGCGACTTCAAGCCGCTGCCCTGGACGATCAAGGTCGACGGCATGGTCGGCAAGCCAGGCACGCTCGATATCGATGCGCTGATGAAAGAATTTCCGATCGAGAGCCGCACCTACCGCATGCGCTGCGTCGAGGCGTGGTCGATGGTGATCCCCTGGGATGGTTTCCCGCTGGCAGCCCTTCTGAACAAGGTGGAGCCGCTCGGCAGCGCCAAATATGTTGCCTTCGAGACGGTGGTGCGCCCGGAACAAATGCCGGGGCAGCAGGGCATCTTCCAGTCGCTCGACTGGCCCTATGTCGAGGGGCTGCGGCTCGACGAGGCGATGCACCCCCTGACGCTGCTTGCCGTCGGGATTTACGGCGAGACGCTGCCCAACCAGAACGGCGCGCCGATCCGGCTGGTCGTGCCGTGGAAATACGGTTTCAAGGGCATCAAGTCGATCGTGCGGATCACGCTGACCGACAAGGAGCCGAAGAACACCTGGCAGGTCACCAATTCGCAGGAATACGGCTTCTACGCCAACGTCAATCCCGCTGTCGATCATCCGCGCTGGAGCCAGGCGAGCGAGCGGCGCATCGGCGAAAGCGGCTTCTTCGGCGCAAGCCGTCATCCGACGCTGCCGTTCAACGGATATGCCGACGAGGTGGCGAGCCTTTATTCCGGCATGGACCTGAAGGCGAATTTCTGATGGCGCTCCCGTCGCTCAGCCTGCCGAAGCGCTGGCATTCGGCCTCCGTCTGGCTGCTCTATGTCGTCGGGCTGGCGCCGGCCGCCTGGTATTTCTATCTTGGCGCGACCAATCAGCTCGGCGCGGATCCGGTGAAGACCTTCGAGCTCTTCCTCGGACTCTGGGCGCTGCGCTTCCTCATCCTGACGCTCGCCGTCTCCCCTGCCCGCGATCTCCTCGGCTGGAACTACTTGCGCTACCGCCGGGCGCTGGGGCTTCTCTGTTTCTATTACGTCGTCATGCATTTCGCCGTCTACATGGTGCTCGATCAGGCGCTTGATATCGCCGCCGTTGTCGACGACGTGATGAAGCGGCCGTTCATCATGTTCGGGATGGCCGGGCTCGTTCTGCTTGTGCCGCTTGCCGTGACATCGAACAATCTCTCGATCCGCAAGCTCGGCTCGAAGTGGAACTGGCTGCACAAGCTGATCTACATCATCGCCGCCTGTGGCGCCGTGCACTTCGCGCTATCGACGAAGATCCTCGACCTCGAGCAATACATCTATGTCGGGCTGATCATCCTGATGATCCTCTATCGCTCGTATAGGCCGATCGCGCGCAGCAGGAAGCGAGCGGCACAGGGCAGACAGCGCGGCGCAGCTGCCGCAGTCTGATTGCGACGCTAACCGCGCGACCTTCGCCTCAGCAAAGCCTCAACGAGGCAGGCCACCGATATTCCGGCGGCATAAGCGATTATGTTCCAGACAGAGAAGACGCGCCCCAGGAGCAAGGCCCCTGCTGTCGTCAGGCGGAACGCGTCCAGGGAGGGCAGGTGGTAGAGTCGGGAGAGCTCGACGGCCACCGCAATGGCCATCGCGACGGATGCCGTGGTGACCGGTCGGGTCTGGCACGCTGCCAGAGCGCACAAGAGATAGACCATAGCTCCCCAGAGAACCGAGCCGCCGAACTTGACGACGAGAAACGGCAAACCAACGTCGTAGCCGAACCTCCGCAGAACCAAGCCCGCAGCGATCACCGCGAGCACGGAGAGGATAAGACTCAATCTTCGCCGCGTGCGGGAAACAGCACCGGCGTGCACCTCACCCTTGGTCACAATCTTAACGACTTCCTCGATACTAGCTGCGGTGGCGTCTCCGACGCGTCGCGAGCCGGCGGCTTCGCGATTGCCTCTCCTGCTCTATTGGCGGTCCCATGTCAAAAACTGCAGTGCTTCAAAACCTATTACCTTCATTCGACAGGCATCTGATAGACAGGCCCGCAGCGCATCAGCTGGAAGGTTTCGAGCGTTTCGCGGTCGAATTCCTCTACTTCGGCATCAAGGAAGCGCGCGCATGTCTGTTCGCGGGGCTGTTCTTTATCGCGGTCTTCGCTGTACCGCGTGCCGGGCTGGCGGGAATCCCACGCTACGATCTGTTGCTGTTGATCGCCGTCGTCATCCAGGCGGCCATGGTCTGGACCAAGCTCGAGACCATGGACGAGCTCAAGGCGATCTCTCTGTTTCACGTCGTCGGCTTCGCGCTCGAGGTCTTCAAGACATCGGGCAGCGTACCCTCGTGGTCCTATCCTGACTTTGCTTACACCAAGCTTTTCGGCGTGCCGCTTTTCTCAGGCTTCATGTATGCGGCGGTCGGCAGCTACATCGTGCAGGCCTGGCGGCTGTTCGATCTCCGGATAAGGCATCATCCGCCCTACTGGATGGCGGCGCTGACGGCGCTGGCGATCTACGCCAATTTCTTCACGCATCACTATATCGGCGACTATCGCTGGTACATCGCAGCGTGCACACTCGGCCTCTATGCAAGGACGACGGTCGTGTTCCGGCCCTACGACCGCGACAGGAAGATGCCGCTGCTCGTTGCATTCGTCCTTATCGGCTTTTTCATCTGGCTCGCCGAGAACATCAGCACCTTCCTCGGCATATGGCAGTACCCAAACCAGGTCGGCGCGTGGTCGATTGTCCATCTGGGGAAATGGAGCTCCTGGTGCCTTCTCGTCATCATGACGTTTACGATCGTCGCCAATCTGAAGCACATCAAGTACCGCATCCACGTGCCTGATTGAACCGGGCTGCAGCAGCAGATAGATGCAGGAACGAAAACAGCCAGGCTTTTAAGCCCTGATGGCGTCGATGCGCCCCTGGAATGGCGCTGGTTATTTCAGAATATTAACGGCTCTCCCGTAAAGCTGGCCTTCGCTGCGACGACAACCACGCGGGATCAGAAATGGCCGCTTCATTCAGGCATTTTTCGCTGGCGTTTCGTTTGGAAGCCAGATCGGTCCAGACGTCGCTTTTCACCGCAGTCGTACTGGCCGCCTTCGCCTTCGTCCTGGTTCGCTTCCACTTCCTTTACGGATATCCATTCGGTGACAGCACGCGCTACAACGTTCCGTGGAGCGCGGCGTTTACGGCACAAATAGCGGCCGGAGATCTCTATCCGAGGTGGCTTTTCGACTACCCGGAGCATATCGGCAGCCCCGTCTTCTATTTCTATGGGCCCCTGCCGTTCTACGCTGCTTCCGCTCTCCACTTCATATTGCCCGGCCTATCCATCACGTCGCAACTCACGGCGCTTCATCTTGTCATGTACTGGCTCGCAGGGGTCACGTATTTCCTCTTCGCTCAGAAGCTGACCGACAGGCGTTTCGCGCTTCTTGGCGCGGCGCTCTACATGGCTTTGCCATATCATTTTCTAGACATCGAGATGCGTAACGCGTTCGGCGAAGGCTTTGCCTATATTTGCCTGCCGTTGATCTTTTCCGGATTGCGGTATTGTCCGCCCGGGGAAAAGCGCTGGATCATCGCCATAGTCGGATATGCGGGCATCATCTATTCTCACATTCCGAGCGCGCTGTTGGTGACCCCAATCATGGTGATCTGGACTGCCGTTTCCTATCGCGGCGACATCGGCCGCGGCTTGGTCAGGCTTGCTCTCGTCGGCATGGGCGGCGTGCTCCTGGCTGCCCCCTACCTGCTGCCGGCCCTGGGGCTGCGTCCCCTGCTTCTTCAGGATGCCTGGCTTGCCGATCCCCATTTCCTGCCGGAGAACTGGCTGTTGCCGAACGGACTTTCATTCAGCACGGGCGCAGTCTTCTACGGCTCCATTCTCTCCGCGACCGTACTGGGCTTCGGGGCCGCTCTCTATGTCATCCTGTCGTCCAAGTCGGCGATGCCTTTGCCCGAAAGGCTAGGCAGCAGTGTGGCCCCGCTGAGGGCTACGGCTACCGCTTGCGCGATTGGTATCGCTCTCACCCTTTTCATGATGTCGGAGCCGTCGAGATGGCTCTGGCTGAACATCGGCCCAATCAGAAACACCCAGTTCCCGTTCAGATTGGGCGTAGCGGCCGACTTTCTCTCCGCGACTGCCCTTATCATCGCGCTGAGAACTCTCTCGGCGAAGCTCCGATATGATTTTCGGCCGATCTGGCTGGTTTACGCCCTGCTCCTGACAGTCGTTGGCACCTCCCTTCTCGTTCGCCTGGACGCCGTTTCATATGTCTATCTCGACCGGTCACCAACGCTCGACAGCGATGCGCTTCATTGCTGTGTCTTACCTCAGGAGTATTGGCTTCCTGCCGTCGTGCACAGCGACCTCTACAAGGAGACCGCCGATCCTGAACGCTATCAAGCTCTCGCGCGGACATTTGCGCCGATTGAAGCGCTACCGCCTGCCGGGACTGACGAGCTTCTGAAAATGGAAAGAACGGGCTCGACGTTGCGGATTCACGCGAGCGTCAAGAATGACACCGAGGTTCGGATCGCACAGGCCTACTTTCCGCTATGGTCTCTAAAGGACGTCCCGACCGGTCGCGAACTGCCGCTACGCGCCGATCCCGAGACGGGACTGATCCTCGCCACGATCCCCGCCGAAAGCAAAGAGCTTCAACTCGAGCTGAAAATGACCCCGTATCAGATATGGGGCAACGTCGCGGGGCTTTCTGGCCTGCTGCTCATAGTCGCGCTGCTGTGGCGGAGAACGCCATAAAGAGACGGTGTAGGCGGAAAATCGATTTTGCGAATCCCACAAACGAAAACAGCCGGGCTTTTCAGCCCGGCTGTTTTGCTTCCGGCGGACCGAAAAGGATTAAGCGGCTTCAGCAGCAGCTGCTTCGGCTTCAACGCGAGCCTTGTCGGCTGCGCCCTTGGCGTAGGTGTCGCGGTCAACGAATTCGATGACGGCGAGAGCAGCGTTGTCGCCCTGGCGGAAGCCGGCCTTCATGATACGCAGGTAACCGCCGTTGCGGGTTGCGTAGCGCGAAGCGATCGTGTCGAAGAGCTTCGAAACAACGGCGGCGTCGCGAATCTGCGAGATCGCCTGACGACGAGCGTGCAGGTCGCCGCGCTTGCCGAGGGTTACGAGCTTTTCAACGATCGGACGGATTTCCTTTGCCTTCGGCAGGGTGGTCACGATCTGCTCATGGGTGATGAGCGAAGCCGCCATGTTGGCAAACATTGCCTTGCGGTGGCTAGCGGTTCTATTCAGCTTGCGGCCGGCTTTACCGTGGCGCATGGCTATTCTCCTTCACTTGCAGGCATTCGCCTGCCGTTTGAACTGTTAGTACTGGTCTTCGTAACGCTTGGCGAGATCTTCGATGTTCTCGGGCGGCCATGCCGGCACTTCCATGCCGAGGTGCAGGCCCATGGAAGCGAGAACTTCCTTGATTTCGTTCAGCGACTTGCGACCAAAATTCGGTGTGCGGAGCATTTCTGCTTCGGTCTTCTGAATGAGGTCGCCGATGTAGACGATGTTGTCGTTCTTCAGGCAGTTTGCCGAGCGAACAGACAGTTCGAGTTCGTCCACCTTCTTGAGGAGAGCCGGGTTGAAAGCGAGTTCGGTGACTGCTTCCTCTTCGGTTTCCTTCTGCGGCTCGTCGAAGTTGACGAACACGCCAAGCTGATCCTGCAGGATGCGAGCCGCGAAAGCGACGGCATCTTCGCCGGAGATCGAGCCATCGGTTTCGATGGTCATGTTCAGCTTGTCGTAGTCGAGAACCTGTCCTTCGCGGGTATTTTCAACCTTGTAGGACACCTTCTTGACCGGCGAATAAAGGCTGTCGACCGGAATGAGACCGATCGGAGCATCTTCCGCACGATTGCGATCGGCCGGAACATAGCCCTTGCCGTTGTTGACGGTGAATTCCATGCGGATTTCGGCGCCCTCGTCGAGCGTGCAGATCACATGCTCGGGGTTGAGGATTTCGATATCGCCGACCGTCTGGATGTCGCCAGCCGTTACAACGCCCGGGCCCTGCTTACGCACGACCATGCGCTTTGCGTCGTCGCCATCCATCTTGATGGCGATTTCCTTGATGTTGAGTACGATGTCGGTCACGTCTTCGCGGACGCCAGGGATCGACGAGAACTCATGCAGCACGCCATCGATCTGCACGGCCGTCACTGCGGCGCCGCGCAGCGAGGACAGCAGAACGCGGCGAAGCGCGTTGCCGAGGGTCAGGCCGAAACCGCGCTCCAGCGGCTCTGCTACGAGCGTCGCCTTGGTGCGCGAGCTCGAAGAGAACTCGACCTTGTTCGGCTTGATCAATTCCTGCCAGTTTTTCTGAATCATATTTTTGCCTTCCGTTCGTTGCCACCATCCAATCGTGGCAACCGAGCTTGAGAAGCATCGGGAGCGAGGATCCGCTCACCGATGTTGTGAATGGCGATGATCAGACGCGACGCTTCTTGCGCGGGCGGCAACCATTGTGCGGGATCGGGGTCACGTCGCGGATGGACGTGATCATGAAACCAGCAGCCTGGAGGGCGCGCAGAGCGGATTCACGACCCGAACCCGGACCGCAAACTTCAACTTCCAGCGACTTCATGCCGTGTTCCTGAGCCTTCTTGGCGCAGTCTTCAGCAGCGATCTGAGCGGCGAACGGGGTCGACTTGCGCGAGCCCTTGAAGCCCTTGGCGCCAGCAGACGACCAGGCAATGGCGTTGCCCTGTGCGTCGGTGATCGTGATCATCGTGTTGTTGAAGGTCGAGTTGACGTGAGCGACGCCCGACGAAATGTTTTTACGTTCGCGACGGCGAACGCGTACGGCTTCCTTGGCCATTTAAATCCCTTTCTTGGATCTCTGCACCGCCGTAATGCCAGCGGCTACACCGGAACGAGACCTTACGGCCCTGCCCCAAACTCAAAAGAGGCCGGCGCAGACCGCCAGCCCCCACACTCCCGGTTTCCCGGAAATTACTTCTTCTTACCAGCGATCGCCTTTGCCGGGCCCTTGCGGGTGCGGGCATTGGTGTGCGTGCGCTGACCGCGGACCGGAAGACCACGGCGATGACGCAGGCCGCGGTAGCAGCCGAGGTCCATCAGACGCTTGATGTTCATCGAGGTCTCGCGACGCAGGTCACCTTCGACCTGGTAATCGCGGTCGATGGTTTCGCGAATCTGCAGGACTTCAGCGTCGGTGAGCTGATTCACGCGACGATCAGCAGGAATACCGACCTTCTCGATGATTTCCTGTGCGAATTTCGGACCGATCCCGTGAATGTACGTCAGCGCGATTACAACGCGCTTTGCGGTCGGGATGTTGACGCCAGCGATACGTGCCACGCCTATTCTCCTTGCGTTCCAGTTGCCATCCGGCAAGTGGTGTCTCGTTACACGGCCTTGAGGCCGCAATTACAATTCAGGTTCTCAACAAGTCAAAACGATCGAACCCGGAATTCCCTTGGGAAGTCCGCGCCGATCGCATCAGATATCGCGAGTTGGCGCGGTGTTTAACGGAATCAGCGCTTAAAAGCAACCGCTCCCGCCAAGTTTTATTTCCAAAGCCTTACAGCTTCGAAAGTATGCCCTCGATCTCGCCGGTGACGTGATCGATGTCTGCCATGCCATCCACCGACTGCAACTTGCCCTTGGCATAGTAGTAGCCGATCAGCGGCGAGGTTTCCTTGTAGTAGGCGCCGAGGCGGGTGACGACCGTTTCGCGGTTGTCATCCGGGCGACGCTTGAAGTGAGTCGAGCCACAGCGGTCGCAGACGCCTTCCACCTTCGGCTTGACGTTGGTGTCGTGATAGCCGGCACCACAGTTCGCACAGGTGTAGCGGCCGGAAACGCGGTCCGCGAGGATAGCGTCGTCGACCTGGATCTCGACGACCTTGGAAAGCTCGATGCCCTTGCTCTTCAGCATGGCTTCCGTCGCATCCGCCTGAACCAGCGTGCGCGGAAAACCGTCGAGGATGAAACCGTTCTCACAGTCGGCCTGATCGATACGCTCGGACACGATGGCGATGACGATGTCGTCGGAGACGAGCTTGCCGGCGTCCATCACGGCCTTGGCGCGCTTGCCAACTTCGGTACCAGCCTGAACGGCGGCGCGAAGCATATCGCCCGTGGAGAGCTGCGGAATGCCGTGCCTCTCCACGATACGCTGAGCCTGGGTCCCCTTACCCGCGCCCGGCGGTCCTAACAGTATAAGTCTCATCGCCCCCTCTTTCCTCCACGCAACTTCGATTTCTTGATCAGGCCCTCGTACTGCTGCGCGATCAGGTGACCCTGGATCTGTGCCACCGTATCGAGAGTTACGCTAACAACGATCAGAAGCGACGTGCCACCGAGGGACAGCGGAATGCCCGTTTGCGACACCAGAATTTCCGGCAGAATGCACACGAAGACGAGATAAATCGCGCCGATGACCGTAATGCGGGTCAGCACGTAATCGATGTACTCGGCGGTGCGCTCGCCCGGACGGATGCCGGGGATGAAGCCGCCGTGCTTCTTCAGATTGTCGGCCGTGTCCTTCGGATTGAAAACGATGGCCGTGTAGAAGAAGGCGAAGAAGGCGATCAGCAGCGCGTAGAGCAGCATGTAGAGCGGCTGGCCGTGACCGAGCGCCGCGACGGCAGCCGTCGCCCAGGACGGAAGCGCCGTGGTGTTGGCGAAGCCCGCGATCGTGGCCGGCAGCAGCAGAAGGGACGACGCGAAGATCGCCGGGATAACACCGGAGGTGTTGAGCTTCAGCGGCAGGTGCGAAGTATCGCCCTGGAACATGCGGTTGCCAACCTGGCGCTTCGGATACTGGATCAGAAGGCGGCGCTGGGCGCGCTCGACGAAGACGATGACGGCGATAACGGCGATCGCGATGAGGATGACCGCAAGAATGAGCGTCGTCGACAGCGCACCGGTGCGGCCGAGTTCAAGCGTGCCGGCGAGAGCCGTCGGCAGGCCAGCGGCGATGCCGGCAAAGATGATCAGCGAAATGCCGTTACCGATGCCGCGCGAAGTGATCTGCTCGCCGAGCCACATCAGGAACATCGTGCCGCCGAGCAGCGTGATGACAGTGGAGACGCGGAAGAAGATGCCTGGATCGACAACGAGCCCCTGCCCGCTTTCGAGACCGACGGCGATGCCGTATGCCTGCAGCGCGCCGAGAAGAACGGTGCCATAGCGGGTGTACTGGTTGATGATCTTGCGGCCCTGCTCGCCTTCCTTCTTCAGGTTCTCGAGCGCAGGCACGACCGAGGTCATCAGCTGCACGATGATCGAAGCGGAGATGTAGGGCATGATGCCGAGCGCGAAGATCGCCATGCGCTGAACAGCGCCGCCCGAAAACATGTTGAAGAGACCGAGAATGCCGCCGGACTGGCTGCGGAACGCCTGAGCGTAGGCTTCCGGGTTAAGACCCGGGAGCGGAATGTGGGTCCCGAGCCGGTACACGAGGAGAGCTGCCAGTGTAAACCACAGGCGCTTCTTGAGGTCCTCGGCTTTGGCGAAGGTCGAGAAATTGAGGTTGGAAGCCAACTGTTCCGCTGCAGACGCCATGCGTTTCTCCGCGCTGCCTATTTCGAGCTCAAGCCAAACAAGGGCGGACCCGGGACAGGCATTCTGAATTATTCAAAAGCGGGCTTCGGACGGATTGCGGGCGCAATCTATGCCTCACCCTCGTTTTTTTCGACCGCCGTGATGCACGTGCATCCGCGCCGGCTTTGTGAGGCTCACATATGGGAGAAAAACCGCCCGGTGTGAAGCACCCCGGGCGGTTTATCATAGTTTAAATTATTCCGCAGCTGCGGCAGAAAGAAGCGTGACGGAACCGCCAGCCTTTTCGATCTTTTCGACAGCCGGCTTGGAAGCGCCAGCAACTTCGAACTTGACCTTTGCCTTCAGCTCGCCGTCGGCGAGAACGCGAACGCCGTCCTTGACGCGACGGATAACGCCGGCAGCCTTGAGAGCTGCTGCATCAACCGTGGACTTGGCGTCGAGCTTGCCAGCGTCGATAGCAGCCTGAACACGCTCCAGGGACACGACAACGAAGTCGGCCTTGAAGATGTTGTTGAAGCCGCGCTTCGGCAGGCGACGGTAGA
Organism: Hyphomicrobiales bacterium; assembly: GCA_900471485.1. GTDB lineage: Bacteria > Pseudomonadota > Alphaproteobacteria > Rhizobiales > Rhizobiaceae > Rhizobium. Next base: position 9,785 of record UCEU01000007.1, on the reverse strand, counting down.
TTGGCATCTGACCGCCTTCGAAGCCGTTGATGGCGACGCCCGAACGGGACTTCTGACCTTTCACACCGCGACCACCGGTCTTGCCGGAGCCCGAACCGATACCGCGGCCGAGGCGCTTGCGGCTATGGGTCGAACCTTCGTTGTCTTTGATTTCATTGAGTTTCATAGCGAATACTCCCTGCTTACTTCTCGTCGACGATGCGAACGAGATGCTGGACAGCACGGATCATGCCACGAACGGAAGGGGTATCTTCCAGCGTGCGACGACGGTGCATCTTGTTCAGCCCGAGACCGATCAGCGTGCGCTGCTGGACATCCGGACGGCGAATCGGGCTGCCGATCTGCTCGACGGTAACCGTCTTCGCTTCGGTCTTCTTAGTAGCCTTGGCCATGGATAAGCTCCTCTTATTCTTCAGAAGCGTTACCAGAAGCGGCACGGCGAGCCTGAAGCGTTGCATACTTGATGCCGCGCTGTGCTGCGATGTCCTTCGGGTGAACCTGGTGCTTCAGAGCGTCGAAGGTAGCGCGAACCATGTTGTATGGGTTCGAGGAACCGGTCGACTTGGCGACGACGTCGTGAACGCCGAGCGTTTCGAAAACGGCGCGCATCGGACCACCGGCGATGATACCGGTACCGACCTTGGCCGAGCGAAGCAGGACCTTGCCGGCGCCATGGCGGCCGTGAACGTCGTGATGCAGCGTACGGCCGTCACGCAGCGGTACGAAGATCAGTTCGCGCTTGGCAGCTTCAGTCGCCTTGCGGATTGCTTCCGGCACTTCGCGTGCCTTGCCGTGACCAAAGCCAACGCGGCCCTTCTGGTCGCCGACAACGACGAGAGCGGCGAAACCGAAACGACGGCCGCCCTTAACAACCTTAGCAACGCGGTTGATCGCGACCAGCTTGTCGACGAATTCGCTATCGCGTTCTTCGCGGTTCTGGCGATCGTCGCGAGAACCTCTTCTTTCCTGTGCCATTGTCCTTTTCCTTTTTCTTTTGCGGGTGGAACGGCAGACAAAACGAGGACCGCATCAGCCTCCCCTATCGAGGAGCGTTTGCGGTCCGGTGAAGATCCGGCCGGAAGCTTTTGGCTCCGGCCGGAAATCTAATTAGAAGGACAGACCGCCTTCGCGAGCTGCATCGGCCAGGGCCTTGATGCGGCCGTGGTAGATGAAGGCGCCACGGTCGAATACGACTTCCTTGACGCCAGCCTTGGAGGCGCGCTCTGCAACGAGCTTGCCTACGAGGGCGGCGGCTGCCGTGTCAGCACCGGTCTTCAGAGAACCGCGCAGGTCCTTATCGAGGGTCGAGGCAGACGCGAGCGTCTTGCCAGCAACATCGTCGATAACCTGAACGTAGATGTTCTTCGAGGAGCGATGAACCGACAGGCGCGGACGGCCATTGGCCACCGCCTTGATTTGACGGCGCACGCGGTTGGCACGACGTGCAAGTGCTTCTTTCCTGCTAGCCATTTCGCGTGTTCCTTACTTCTTCTTGCCTTCTTTGCGAACGATGCGTTCGCCGGCATACTTGACACCCTTGCCCTTGTAAGGCTCAGGACCGCGGTATTCGCGGATTTCAGCGGCGACCTGACCGACCTGCTGCTTATTGATGCCAGTGACAACAATTTCAGTAGGCTTCGGCACAGCGATCGTGATGCCGACCGGCGGCTCATAAACCACGTCGTGGCTGAAACCGAGAGCGAGCTGCAGGTTCTTGCCCTGAAGCGACGCGCGGTAACCGACGCCGCTGATTTCGAGCTTGCGCTCGTAGCCGTCCTTAACACCCGTGAAGATGTTTTCGATCATCGTGCGGGACATGCCCCACTTCGAACGAGCATCCTTCGACTGCGTGAGCGGCGTCACGACAACCGCATTGTTTTCGAGCTTAACGCCGACTTCGTCGTTTGCGACGAAGAACAGCTCGCCCTTCGGGCCCTTTGCAGTAACCTTCTGGCCTTCGACCGTAGCCGTAATCCCAGCAGGAATCTGAACGGGCTTCTTACCGATACGAGACATTTTTATATCCTGTCTGTTCGCTATGGAGATCGATGCTCGGTATTAGAATACCGAGCAAAGAACCTCGCCACCAACGTTCTGTTCGCGAGCCTGGTGATCGGCCATCACACCCTTCGGAGTCGAAAGGATGGTGATGCCGAGGCCGTTCGCGACCTGCGGAATGGACTTGACCGAGACATAAACCCGGCGGCCCGGCTTGGACACACGGCCGATCTCACGGATCACCGATGCGCCTTCATAGTACTTCAGCTCAATGCTGAGCTCAGACTTGCCATTGCCGAAATCGACAAGGGAGTAGCCACGGATGTAGCCTTCTGCCTGAAGAACATCGAGAACACGTGCACGGAGCTTCGAAGCAGGCGTCGAGACCGACGACTTGCGGCGGGAAGCGCCGTTACGGATGCGAGTGAGCATATCGCCCAACGGATCAGTCATTGTCATCTAACCTGCTCCTTACCAGCTGGACTTGACGATGCCCGGCACCTTGCCGAGATTGCCGAGTTCACGCAGCGCGATACGCGACATGCGCAGTTTGCGGTAGTATGCGCGCGGACGGCCCGATACTTCGCAACGGTTGCGAATGCGGGTCTTCGATCCATCGCGCGGCAGGGATGCCAGCTTGATCGAGGCCTTGAACCGCTCTTCGATCGGAAGAGCCTGGTTCATGATGATCGCCTTCAGCTCGGCGCGCTTAGCGGCCTGGCTGGCGACCTTGATACGGCGGCGCTTGTTCTTTTCAACTGCGCTTGTCTTCGCCATGTGCGGTTCCTTTTCTACGCTCGTCGTTACGGTTACTGACGGAACGGGAAGTTGAACTCTGTAAGCAGAGCCCGTGCTTCGTCGTCCTTGGTGGCCGTCGTGCAAACGATGATGTCCATGCCCCACATCTGATCAACCTTATCGTAGTTGATCTCAGGGAACACAATGTGCTCCTTGATGCCCATGGCGAAGTTGCCACGGCCGTCAAAGCTCTTCGGGTTCAGGCCGCGGAAGTCGCGAACGCGCGGAAGCGCGATGTTCACGAGACGGTCCAGGAACTCGTACATGCGAGCGCCGCGCAGGGTAACCTTTGCGCCGATCGGCATATCTTCGCGGACCTTGAAGCCAGCGATGGAGTTGCGAGCACGGGTGATGACCGGCTTCTGACCAGCGATAGCGGCCAGGTCGGCGGCGGCAACAGTCGGCTTCTTCGAATCAGCCGTTGCTTCGCCAACACCCATGTTGATAACGATCTTGTCGAGCTTCGGGATCATCATTTCGTTGGCGTAGGAGAACTTCTCCTGCATCGCCGCACGAATGCGCTCGACATATTCCTTCTTGAGCCGCGGCTCGTACTTTGCCTCAGCCATCAGATCACCTCACCGGAACGCTTAGCTACACGGACCTTCTTGCCGTCAACGACCTTGAAACCGACGCGGGTGGGCTTGCCATCCTTGTCGATGATCGAGACGTTGGACAAGTGAACCGAAGCTTCCTTGCTGATGATGCCAGCTTCCTGGGTCTGCGTCTGGCGCTGGTGGCGCTTCACGACGTTGACGCCACGAACTACGGCGCGATCTTCCTTAGGCAGAACCTGGAGGACTTCGCCAGTACGGCCCTTGTCCTTGCCTGCGAGCATGACGACCGTGTCGCCCTTACGAATCTTTTGCATCGTTCGCGCTCCTTACAGTACTTCTGGAGCGAGCGAGATGATCTTCATGTGGTTCTTTGCGCGAAGTTCGCGCGGAACCGGTCCGAAGATACGAGTGCCGATCGGCTCTTTCTTGTTGTCGATGAGGACTGCTGCATTGGTGTCGAAGCGGATGATGGAACCATCAACGCGACGGATTTCCTTGGCGGTGCGAACAACAACCGCCTTCATCACGTCACCCTTCTTCACGCGGCCGCGCGGAATAGCTTCCTTGATCGAAACGACGATAACGTCGCCGATAGAAGCGTACTTACGCTTGGAACCGCCCAGCACCTTGATGCACATGACACGACGTGCGCCGGAATTATCCGCCACGTCGAGGTTTGTTTGCATCTGAATCATATCAGGTCGCCTTCTTGGTTTACCGGAATGGTTGGGCTTTCGCCCCCTACCCCGGCATATGAAAATTTTCAGCCGACCGCTTGCCACAAGAGCAGGCGAAATACGGCATTAGCTTGAATAGCGCGGGATCGATCGTGCCAGGGTGGTTTCCCTACGGGACCTTCCGTGCGCTCAAAGCAAAAGAACGCTCGACGAACGAGCGTTCTGACGCTGCTTCATACAGAAATTTGCGCGAGACGCAAGGCCTCGCGCGAAATTCTTACTTGGCCTGGGCGGCTACGACCGTCCAGCGCTTGTCCTTGGAGATCGGCGCGCATTCCTCGATGGATACGGTATCGCCAATCTTGTACTGATTGTTTTCGTCGTGGGCCTTGTACTTCTTGGAACGACGAACGGTCTTCTGCATCAGCGGATGAGCGAAACGACGCTCAACGCGGACAACTACAGTCTTCTCGTTCTTGTCGCCAACGACGACGCCCTGCAGGATGCGCTTCGGCATATTCTTAGGCCTTTGCTTCTGCCGCCTTCTGGCGGGCAATGGTTTTCACGCGGGCGATGTCCTTGCGAACTTCATTGACGCGGGAGGACTTTTCGAGCTGACCGGTGGCCTTCTGGAAGCGCAGGTTGAACTGCTCCTTCTTCAGGTCGGCGAGCTTGTCCTTGAGCTGGTCGGCCGTCAGGCCGCGAACTTCTTCGGCTTTCATGTGCCTTGCTCCTTACTCTGCAATGCGCTGTACGAAGCGCGTCTTGACCGAGAGCTTGGCAGAGCCGAGGCGAAGCGCTTCGCGAGCGATTTCTTCGCTGACGCCGTCGATCTCGAACATCATGCGGCCTGGCTTGACCTTGCATGCCCAATATTCAACAGAGCCCTTACCCTTACCCATACGGACTTCGGTCGGCTTTGCGGTTACCGGAACATCCGGGAACACGCGGATCCAAACACGGCCGGCGCGCTTCATGTAACGCGTGATCGCGCGGCGTGCCGCTTCGATCTCGCGTGCATTCACGCGGTTCGGCTCCTGAGCCTTAAGGCCGAATTCGCCGAATGCGAGGTCAGAACCTCCCTTGGCGACGCCCTTGATGCGGCCCTTGAATTGCTTGCGGTACTTAGTACGCTTTGGCTGCAACATTTCTTAATTCTCCGAACTTATCTGCCACCAACGCAATTAAGCGTTGTCGCGGCGACGATCGCGATCACGGCTAGCCGGACCCTGAGCGTCACCCTCGAGTGCGCGGCGCTCGGAGGCCATCGGATCGTGCTCAAGGATTTCGCCCTTGAAGATCCAAACCTTGATGCCGCAAATACCAAAAGCGGTTTCCGCTTCGGCTGTGCCGTAGTCAATGTCAGCGCGCAGCGTGTGCAGCGGAACGCGACCTTCGCGGTACCATTCCGTACGAGCGATTTCAGCACCACCGAGACGGCCTGCGCAGGTGATCTTGATGCCTTCGGCGCCAAGACGCATTGCAGACTGAACGGCGCGCTTCATGGCGCGACGGAAAGCAACACGACGCTCGAGCTGCTGAGCGATCGACTGTGCGACGAGCGTAGCGTCGACTTCCGGCTTACGAACTTCAACGATGTTGAGGTGCGTTTCGGAATTCGTCATGTCCGACAGCTTCTTGCGGAGCTTGTCGATGTCTGCGCCCTTCTTGCCGATGATGAGGCCCGGGCGAGCCGAGTGGATCGTGACGCGGCACTTCTTGTGCGGGCGCTCGATAACCACCTTGGCGATACCGGCCTGCTTCAGTTCGCTCATGACGAACTTGCGCATCTTCAGGTCTTCGTGCAGCAGCTGGCCGTACTCTGCGTTGTCCGCGAACCAGCGGCTGTCCCAGGTACGGTTGATGCCAAGACGGAAACCAATAGGATTGATTTTCTGACCCATTATGCGGCCTCCTCGGTGGCAGCTTCAACTTCGCGAACGACGATCGTCAGGTGCGCAAAGGGCTTTTCAATGCGCGACGCACGACCACGGCCACGAGCGTGGAAACGCTTCATGACGATCGACTTGCCGACGTAGGCTTCAGCCACGACCAGCGAGTCAACGTCGAGATCATGGTTGTTCTCGGCGTTTGCGATTGCAGATTCAAGCGTCTTCTTGACAGCACCGGCGATCCGCTTGCGGGAGAATTCCAGCTCAGCGAGTGCACGTTCGACCTTCTTGCCGCGGATGGCCGCAGCAACCAGGTTGAGCTTCTGTGGGCTGACGCGGAGCGTACGGGCGACTGCTTGCGCCTCGTTGTCCTTCAGCCGGCGTTCGGCTTTTGCCTTGCCCATGATTACTTCCTCTTTGCCTTCTTGTCCGCACCGTGACCGTAGTAGGTCCGGGTCGGAGAGAATTCACCGAATTTGTGACCGACCATGTCTTCATTGACGCTGACCGGAACATGCTTGCTGCCGTTGTAGACGCCGAAGGTGAGACCGACGAACTGCGGCAGGATCGTGGAGCGACGGCTCCAGATCTTGATTACTTCTGCACGTCCGCCTTCACGAACCTTCTCAGCCTTCTTGAGAAGATAGCCGTCAACGAACGGACCTTTCCATACTGAACGAGCCATTGGAGACTTCCTCTCTTACTTCTTACGCTGGTGACGCGAGCGCATGATCATCTTGTCGGTCGACTTGTTCGACCGCGTGCGCTTGCCCTTGGTCGGCTTGCCCCACGGGGTAACCGGGTGACGACCACCAGAGGTACGGCCTTCACCACCACCGTGCGGGTGGTCGACCGGGTTCATGACAACGCCGCGGTTATGCGGACGCTTGCCGCGCCATACGGTACGACCGGCCTTGCCGTCGTTGATGTTGGCGTGATCCGGGTTCGAAACCGCACCGATCGAAGCAAGGCAGGTGCCGTGCACGAGGCGCTGTTCGCCAGAGTTCAGGCGAAGGATCGCCATGCCCTGGTCGCGACCGACGAGCTGAGCGTAGGAGCCAGCGGAGCGAGCGATCTGACCACCCTTGCCCGGCTTCATTTCCACGTTGTGGATGATGGAACCAACAGGGATGTACTGCAGCGGCATGGTGTTGCCGGGCTTTACGTCGACAGCCTTTTCCGAAGCGATGACCTTGTCGCCGGCAGCGAGACGCTGCGGAGCGATGATGTAGGCCTGTTCGCCGTCAGCGTAGGAGACGAGCGCGATGAACGCGGTACGGTTCGGGTCGTATTCGATACGCTCGACCGTGCCTTCGACGTCGAACTTGCGACGCTTGAAGTCGATCAGGCGATACGTACGCTTGTGACCACCACCGATGAAGCGAGCCGTGATGCGGCCGAGGTTGTTACGACCACCGCTCTTCGACAGACCTTCCGTCAGCGCCTTGACCGGCTTGCCCTTGTAGAGCGACGAGCGGTCGACGATGACCAGCTGACGCTGGCTCGGGGTTGTAGGATTGAATGTTTTCAATGCCATCTTTTTATTCCTCAGAGACCGGTGGAGACGTCGATCGTCTGGCCTTCAGCCAGCGTCACGACAGCCTTCTTCACGTCCTTCTGCTTGCCGACAAAACCGCGGAAACGCTTGGTCTTGCCCTTGCGGAGCAGAGTGTTGACGGCCGTGACCTTGACGCCGAAGAGCGCCTCGACTGCAGCCTTGATTTCCGGCTTCGACGCCGTCTTGGCGACGTTGAAAACAACCTGGTTGTTTTCGGATACCAGAGTGGACTTTTCGGTGATCGCCGGCGAGACGATCACATCATAGTGGCGAAGATCGGTCACTTGAAACGCTCCTCTAGAGCTTCAACGGCAGCCTTGGAAAGCACGAGCTTGCCACGGCGCACGATGTCATAAACGTTGATGCCCTGGATCGGCAGAACATCGATGTTCGGGATGTTCTGTGCTGCGAGCTTGAAGTTGCCATCAAGTTCAGCGCCGCCGATGAAGAGAGCGTTGGTCAGGCCGAGCGTAGCGAAGGTCGAAGCCAGAGCCTTGGTCTTTGCTTCCGCAGCAACCAGGTTGTCGATGATGATGACATCGTCGGACTTCAGCTTGGCCGAGAGGGCGTGACGCAGGCCGAGAGCGCGAACCTTCTTCGGAAGGTCGTGTTCGTGGCTGCGAGCAACCGGGCCGTGAGCCTTACCACCGCCGCGGAACTGCGGAGCACGAGCCGAATGGTGACGAGCGCGGCCCGTACCCTTCTGCTTGTACATCTTGGCGCCGGTGCGCCATACGTCGGCGCGGCCCTTTGCCTGGTGGGTGCCCTGCTGCTTCTTGGCAAGCTGCCAGCGGATTACGCGGGCGAGAATGTCTTCGCGGGGCTCGAGACCGAAAATCGCGTCAGAAAGAGAAACCTTCCCTGCGTCTTTTCCCTCGAGGGTCTTGACGTTGAATTCCATTGGTCTGGCTCCCTTACTTCGCGGCCGACTTGACGGCGTCGCGCACGATGATCCAGGCACCCTTGGAACCGGGTACTGCACCCTTGACCAGGATCAGACCACGATCTTCGTCGGTCGAAACCACTTCAAGGTTCTGAGTCGTTACGCGCGTCTGGCCCATGTGACCAGCCATCTTCTTGTTCTTGAAAACCTTGCCCGGATCCTGGCGCGAGCCGGTCGAACCGTGCGAGCGGTGCGAAACCGACACACCGTGCGTGGCGCGCAGACCGCCGAAGCCGTGACGCTTCATGGCGCCGGCAAAGCCCTTACCAATCGTCGTGCCGGTGACATCGACGAGCTGTCCGGCGGCGAAGTGGCCAGCCTTGATCTCGGTGCCGACGTCAAGCAGGTTGTCTTCCGTCACGCGGAATTCAGCAAGCTTCGCCTTCGGCTCAACGTTGGCAACTGCGAAGTTGCCGCGCATGGCCTTAGACGTGTTCTTGACCTTAGCCGTGCCAGCGCCAAGCTGAACTGCGGCATAGCCGTTCTTTTCTACTGTGCGCTGGGCTACGACCTGGCAGCCTTCCATACGCAGTACTGTTACCGGAACATGTTCGCCGGCGTCGTTGTAGACGCGGGTCATGCCGACCTTCTGTGCAATCACACCTGAACGCATCGGTTCAATCCTTCCAACTCAGCTCGAGCCAGGCTCAGAGCTTGATCTCAACATCGACACCAGCGGCGAGATCGAGCTTCATCAGCGCGTCCACCGTCTGCGGGGTCGGGTCAACGATGTCGAGGAGGCGCTTATGCGTGCGCATCTCGAACTGCTCGCGGCTCTTCTTGTCGATGTGTGGGGACCGGTTTACCGTAAACTTCTCGATGCGAGTCGGAAGCGGAACGGGGCCCCGGACGCTTGCGCCGGTGCGCTTCGCCGTCGACACGATCTCGCGCGTCGAAGCGTCGAGAATGCGGTGATCGAACGCCTTCAGGCGAATGCGGATATTTTGGCCGTTCATTCGACGTTATCCTTGTGTTTGTTATCCCGTGCGCCTTTCGGATAGGCACGGGCTGTTCTTATTCCTAAGGCGGACCACCGGTTTCAAAGATCGATGGAGGCTGCGGCTAACCGGGCCTCTATCCAGTCTTCAGGCCTTTCGGCCCACCTTATTGTTTGCTGTCTTCACCCGCTTCGAAAAACGAAGCAGGGCGCAAATAGCGCTCGCGCGCCATGTGCAACATTTTCTTGTAATAAGCAAGCGGCCAAAGCCACTTGCTTCATAATATTGTCATCGAAGCGGCCACTCCGTTGAGAGTGGCCGTTTGCGAAGATTACTCGACGATCGAGGCAACGATGCCGGCGCCGACGGTACGGCCACCTTCGCGGATAGCGAAGCGCAGCTTCTCTTCCATCGCGATCGGAAC
>UCEU01000034.1 GCA_900471485.1 Hyphomicrobiales bacterium | reverse complement strand
CCCCATCGACACTCTGAAAACAGCGCGTGAAAGCCCCAGAACCGATCCGAGACAACTCTCGCTGCAATTGACCGGGAGTTAAACCGGACAGTAGTGGGCTTGTCCCGAGTATCTAAGCACGCCTCAAGAGGTTCAACGTGCATGGCTGAAGCGGGTAGCCGGAACTAACGACCGCTCCTCAAAACAACGACTGCTGCACCGGCTTCGGCGGCGCGACCTTCACGCCTTCCAACTCCAGCATCCTTGCCTTCGACACCGATCCGCCGGGGGCTGAGAAGCCGCCGATCTTGTTGCCGGCGGCGAGAACGCGGTGGCAGGGGATGATGAGGGCGATCGGGTTCTTGGCCATGGCCTGGCCGACGTCGCGGGCGGCTTCGGGGCCGTGGCCGAGCTCTTTGGCGAGCGCGCCGTAGGTGGTCGTTTCGCCCCAGCGCAGGCGGCGGGCGGCGGCGTAGATTTCGCGGAAGAAGTCGTCCTGGCCGGCGAGATCCAGCGCGACATCCGAGAAGTCGATCGGCTCGCCGGCGAAGTAGCGTTTTACGGCGGCGATGGCCTGAGCGATGTCAGGCGGCGGGGCTGCCGGCTCGGCATCGGGGACACGGCGGAGCAGCAGGCGTTCGGTTCCGTCAGCGCTTGATGTCGGCAGCTGGAAGCGGGTGATGCCGATGGCGTTCCATGCGATGCCGCAGAAACCGCCCGCGGTTTCGAATATGGCGTAATGCTGTGCTTGTTGGGCCATGGGTCTCGCCTCCCGATATCGGAGCCTGTCGGCCGAAGGATCGGCCTCACTCGAAAATCGTACCTGCTGGCGGCGATTTCAACCCGTTTCTTGCGCGTGGCGAATTTGCGGTCAGCCGTGTGCCTGGCGGGGCTCGGTTTCTTCTTGCGGCGGCTTTGCGAGATCCGGGCGGAGCTTGGCGAAGACGGCGTCGAAACCGGCGGCGATCTTTTGTGGCTCGTAGCGACGTGCGGCCTCAAGGGCTGCGCGCGACAGCGACGGAATGGCCTCTGGTTTCGCCGCCATGGATGCGATCTCGGCGGCCAGCGCCTTGTCGTCGCCGGGATCGAAGAGATAGCCGTCCTTGCCGGGATCGATCGATTCAGGAATGCCGCCGGAGCGGGCGCCGATGACGGGAACGCCCTGCGCGAAGGCCTCGATCACCACGCGACCGAAGGGCTCGCGGAAGAGCGAGGGGACGACGAGGACATCGATCTGAGGCAAGAAATCCTCCGGCTTGGTCCAGCCGAGGAACTTGGTGTTTTCGCCGGGAAATTTCTGCGGCAGCGACTTCGAATAATCGCTCTTGGCGCTGCCGGCGATGACGAAGCGGACGTTCTGGTCGTTGACCAGCCTATGGGCGGCGCGGGCGAGCGTATCGAGGCCCTTCACCGGATCATGCACGCCGATGAAGCCGAAGCGCATCGGCCCCTCCGGCGGTTTGCGCGGTTCTCTCACGGCAATCGGCGGAACGGCCCCGGGCACGCGGTGGGTGCTGGCATTGGGGAAATAATCATGCTCGGTGTGACGGCCGATGATGAAATCGGTCTCGCCGATCACCGCATCGACATAGCGCGAGAAGAACTTCTTGCCGTAGGACGAAACCTGGCAGGAGGAACAGGCGCGCACGCAATTGTCGTCGCCGCGCCGCATGCTGGCCTTCCAGCAGAGCAGAAAGGCACTGCGCAGGATATGGCAGACCGGCACGCCTGAACGTTTGGCCGCCGCCCAGGTGGCGACGTTGATGTTTTCGATGCTGTCGGTCAGCACGATATCCGGCTTGAAGCGGCGGATTTCGCGGCGCATGACGAGATAGGCGCGCGGATTGAAATTCTCCAGCGCGTGCCAGATCAGCTTCTTCCAGCCCGGCCGCGGCAGGCGGTAATTCCAGTCGATGTTCAGCGTCTTCAGGCGGTGCACGGGTACGCCGTCATAGATCTCGTGCTTGTCCTCGCCCGAGACGTTGACGACCTCAAGGTCGTGACCGGCCGCGATCAAGAGCTTGGCGACCATCATCGCCGAAATCGGGCCGCCGCCATCGATGAAGGGCGGAAAGGCCGCGCAGGCCATCAGGATACGCATGAACAGTCTCCCGGCATCGACACTGAATGTTCTTCTTTTGTTCTTGATTTCCTCAATTCACCTGCTACCATCCCCGCGTTCCCTGGATAGACAGAGGCGGGGCGGATGCTCCGGTGGTTGGTCATGCACGAACAGAACACGCAATCGTCCTTCGATTTCGCAAGCCGCACGATGCACCCGAAATCGTCAAGATTTGGCAAAGAAACCCTGTTTTTCGCGATCCTGCCGGATCCCGAAGCGCGACAGGCCTGCCTGGAAATACAGACGCGCCTGCAGAGGGAGCACGACGGGCTGCTTTCTCCCCTCTCGCCCGAGCGGCTGCACGTTTCGCTCTATGGCGTCGCCAGCGCCGAGAAGATCAAGGACGAGATGATCTTCGCGGCCTGCCAAGCAGCGTCGGCGGTCGATGCCTGCCGGTTCGATCTCAGCTTCGATCATATCGCGTCGTTCAGAACCGGGTCGCGCAACGCCATCGTGCTCTCGGGCAATGGCGGTCGCGAGCTTCTGCGACAGCTGCATATCCAGATCGGTATCGAGATGCACGCGATCGGCTGCGACCCGCATGTGAAAGCCGATTTCCAGCCGCATGCGACGCTGTTTTATGCCGACGAGACGGTGGCAAAGACCACGCTTGCGACGCCGGTCATCATGCCCGTGCGGGAGTTCGTGCTCCTGCACAAGCGGCCGGGTGAGCCGAACTACGAGCATGTGGAAAGCTGGCCGCTCAGCGAACGCGGCTGACACCTTGCCTCACGCATGGGAACGCGCTTAAAGCTGCTGCAGCAGTGACAGCAGCAGCGGAGACAAAGATGGATAGGTCCGAGATCATCATTTCAGGCGATACGGCGGGAATGGAGTGGCGGCTGCCGGTGCTGCGCTTCAAGGGCAGCGACCCGAAGGCGCCGAAGATCTATATCCAGGCGGCGCTGCATGCCAACGAGCTGCCGGGCACGGCGTTGGTGCATTTCCTCTGCGAGAAGCTGCGCGCGGCCGAAAGCGCCGGCGAGATCCGCAGCGATATCACGATCATCCCGCACGCCAATCCCATCGGTGCCGCGCAATCGCATTTCGGCGAGCTACAGGGCCGGTTCGATCTTGGGACGCGCACCAATTTCAACCGCGAGTTCCCGCTGATCTCCGTCAAGGATCGCGAAGGGCTGGTGGCCGAGCTCGACCGCTACAATGCCGTCGACCGGCTGAAGCGGCAGCTGATGCATATGGCGCTCGAAGCGGACCTGGTGATCGACCTGCATTGCGACGATGAATCGCTGCAATATGCCTATATCGACGAGGCTTTCTGGCCGGAGGCCGCCGATCTCGCAGCAGCACTCGACATGGAAGCGGTGCTTCTGTCGGATGGCGAAAGCTCGGCCTTCGAGGAGGCGATCGGTTATGCCTGGAAACACGAGACGCAGGAAAAGAAGACACGACTGCCGGGCAAGCTTTCGGTCACCGTCGAACTTCGCGGCATGCGCGACGTCTATCCCGAGATGGCCAAGAAGGATGCCGAGGGGTTGTTCAACTTCCTCGCCGCGCGCGGCGCCATCGCCCATCCGGTTACGCTTGCGCCCTTCACCGGCCCAGCGGTCCCGCTCGACAATATCGAGATGATCCGCGCGCCTGAGGCCGGCACCGTGCTCTTCCACCGCAACATCGGCGAGGAGATCAGGGAAGGCGAGCTGCTCGCGACCATCCTCACCCGGCCGGGCATGGCCGATGGCGCGATCGAAGTGCGCGCGCCGCAGGCCGGGCTGATCGTCACCCGCACCTCGTCGCGTCTGGTGCGCCGCCGTGCCGACCTGATGAAGATCGCCTGCGGAGCGGCCAGCAAGGTTGTCCGCAAGCCGGGCGCGCTTGAGAATTGAACGCCTTAGAATCGATTGGGAAGAACCGAATGACCGTCACCATCTATGGCATCAAGAACTGCGACACGATGAAGAAGGCCCGCACCTGGCTGGAAGAGCACGACGTCGCCTATGATTTCCACGACTACAGGGCCTCCGGTATCGACCGGGCGCATCTGGAGAAGTGGACGCAGGAAGCGGGCTGGGAAACGGTGCTCAACCGCGCCGGCACGACCTTTCGCAAGCTGCCGGATGACGCGCGCGAAAACCTCGATCGCGAAAAGGCGATCGCGCTGATGCTGGAGCAGCCGTCGATGATCAAGCGGCCGGTCGTGGAGGCCGACGGCAAGCTTCTGGTCGGCTTCAAGCCCGAGATCTATGGCGGGTTCTTCAAGGGCTGATCGGATGTCGAAGACGACGCGGGCGACGCAGGTTCTGGAGAAGGCCAAGGTGGCCTTCACCGTCCACACCTATGAGTACGATCCGAACGCCGAGCGCATCGGGCTACAGGCGGCCGAAGCGATCGGCGAGGAGCCGCACCGCGTCTTGAAGACGCTGATGGCCGAGGTGGACGGCAAAGCGGTCTGCGTCGTCGTCCCCTCCGACCGCGAGGTCAGCATGAAAAAGCTCGCCTCCGCCTTCAGGGGCAAGTCGGCCAACATGATGAAGCCGGCGGATGCCGAGCGTCTGACCGGCTACCATGTCGGCGGCATCAGCCCGTTCGGCCAAAGGAAGCTCGTGCCGACGGCGATCGAGGAAGCGGCGATGAGCGAGGCCCTCGTCTACATGAATGGCGGGCAGCGCGGCTTGCAGGTGCGGCTTGCTCCGAAAGATGCGCTCGACGTGCTGAAGGCAACGGCTGCGGCGCTGGTGGCGTGAGCGAGTTCCGGCCTCAGCCTTTCCATTTGGCGGCCCAGTCCTTCAGCGCCGCCCGCGCCTTGTCCGGCCACTGCTTGACCGGCGGGCGAACGATGATCTTCTTGCTGAACGGCTTCCAGGCCAGATAGACGGCGCGGCTGTCGATATCAGCGACGAGGATTGCCTCCTCTTCCGTGCACATATGCGGCGTGCAGGCCATGCCGGTAAAAACATTGCCATCGAAACTGCCGCTGCCGACGCCGGTGATGCTGCGCTCATACTGTTCCTTGTCGGCACCCAGAAGAGCATAGATTTCCTTTGCCACCGCCGCGTTGGAGAAGAGCTCCGCCGGATGCGCCGCCTTGTGATCGCGCAATGCGTCCCAGCCCTTTGCGGCATCGGGCGTGAAAGCAACGTCGGCCAATGGCTTGAAGCCGTCGGGCGCAGTCCAGGACCACTGCACGCCGGCGCGGCCGGGGATCGGCTGGGAGGAAAACAGCAGGTGATCGCCCTTGTTTTCAACCTCCAGCCCGACGCAGTCGTCCGGCTGCCCGTCGAGACGCGGAACGGCGCCAGGTGAAAAGGACAGCACGAAACGATCGCCCGGGCAGGCATTGCCGCCATTGGACGAGGAGCCGATGGCGACCGGGACGTTGCCGACAACCGCCATTTCGTCGATCATCAGATAGGCATTGGCCAGCAGCTTGCGGCCGTCAACCGTCAACGCGAGCTCGTCATCCTGCTTCACGATCTCGACCTTGTGGCCGAACATGGTCATGCCGAGTTCCTCAGCGACCGCCGCTGCCGGCAAAACAAGCGCCGCCGCGGCCAAAACCCCCATCACGTGCCTCATCCGCCCCTCGCCCTAACCCATATCCCTTAGGGTATCTGAATATGCGCGGTTGAAATTGGCAAGGGCCGCGAGCTTCAATTTCGCCGCAAAGGGGTCTAAGCATGTCGCCCTGTCCGTTCGTTTATAAAGGTGATCGATCATGAACGTCATGTCCCAAAGCCAGCATTCCGTGGATCCCGTCAAGCTCGACAAGCTGGCGGAAGTGGCCGTCAAGGTCGGCCTGCAGCTGCAGGGCGGGCAGGATCTCGTGGTGACAGCGCCCGTCGTGGCGCTTCCGCTGGTGCGGCTGATCACCAAGCATGCCTATGCCGCCGGCGCCGGGCTGGTCACGGCCTTCTATTCCGATGAGGAATCGACGCTGGCGCGCTATCAGTATGGCGACGACAAGAGCTTCGACCGCGCCTCCGATTGGCTCTACGAGGGCATGGCCAAGGCCTATGCCAACGGCGCCGCGCGGCTTGCGGTTGCCGGCGACAATCCGATGCTGCTTTCGGAGCAGGACCCGTCGAAGGTCAGCCGTGCCAATCGCGCCATGTCGGCCGCCTACAAGCCGGCGCTGGAGAAGATCTCCAATTTCGACATCAACTGGAACATCGTCTCCTATCCGAACCCCTCCTGGGCCAAGCTGGTGTTCCCCAACGATCCCGAGCCGATCGCGGTCGCCAAGCTCGCCAAGGCGATCTTCGCCGCGTCGCGCGTCGATCTGGACGATCCGATCGCGGCCTGGGCGGAGCATAACGCCAATCTCCGGAAGCGCTCCAGCTGGCTGAACGGCGAGCGGTTCTCCGCACTGCATTTCACCGGCCCGGGCACGGACCTGACGGTCGGGCTTGCCGATGGCCACGTGTGGCACGGCGGCGCCTCCACCGCCAAGAACGGCATTACCTGCAACCCGAATATCCCGACCGAAGAGGTGTTCACGACGCCGCATGCGCTGCGTGTCGAAGGTTACGTGTCGAGCACCAAGCCGCTGTCGCACCAGGGCACGCTGATCGACAATATCCGCGTCAAGTTCGAGGGCGGCCGGATCGTCGAGGCGAAGGCGTCGCGCGGCGAGGAAGTGCTGAACAAGGTGCTCGATACCGACGAAGGCGCGCGCCGGCTCGGCGAAGTGGCGCTGGTGCCGCATTCCTCGCCGATTTCGGCCAGCGGCATCCTGTTCTACAACACGCTGTTCGATGAAAATGCCTCGTGCCACATCGCGCTCGGCCAGTGCTATTCCAAGTGCTTCCTCGATGGCGCCAATCTCAGCCAGGAGCAGATCAAGGCGCAGGGCGGCAACTCCAGCCTGATCCACATCGACTGGATGATCGGCTCCGACAAGGTCGATATCGACGGCATCAGGGCCGATGGCTCGAAGGTTCCCGTCATGCGGCAGGGCGAGTGGGCGTAACAGCCGGCTCGACAGCCGATTTGGCTTCCAGTCTGGCGGGCATCGATACCCGCTGACTGAACCAGACGCTCGCCAGCACCATTGCGAAACCGCAAAGCTGGGCGGGCGTCAGCACCTGGCCGAGCGCCAGCCAGCCGAGGAGAGTGGCGACGACGGGGCTCAAGAAGCCCAGTGACGACGCTGCAGACGGCTCGATGCGGGCGAGACCGCGAAACCACAGAATATATGTCAGCGCCGCGCCGATCAGGCCGAGCCAGGCCATGCCGAGCACGTTTTCGAGCGTCGGCGGCGCCAGAGCGGGCTCGGCGATCAGCGCCACCGGCACCAGCAGCAGGCCGCCCGCCGTCAACTGCCAGGCGGTGAAGGTGAGGCTTGATACCGGTGGTGTCCAGCGGCGGGTGAGAACCGTGCCGCAGGCCATGGAAACGGCGCCGGCAAGACCCGCGAGAACCCCGATCGGATCGAGCGCCGCGCCCGGCGTCAGCACCAGCAAACCCACGCCCGCCATGCCGACAAAGCCGGCTAGAACCGCCAGCGCCTTGATCGGCCGGGCAAGCACGAGGCGCGAGAGCACGATGACGATCAGCGGCTGGATGGCGCCGACGGTCGCGGCGACGCCGCCGGGCAGCCGGTAGGCCGAAACGAAGAGCATGGCCCAGAAGAACGAGAAGTTCAGCGCGCCGAGCACGAAGGCACGAAACCACCAGATGCCCTGAGGCAGCCTGCGAACGACCGCGAGCAGCAACAGCCCCGCCGGCAGGGCGCGGAGCATGGCAACGGTCAGCGGATAGCCGTGCGGAAGATAGGAGGTGGTGACGAAATAGGTGCTGCCCCAGATGGCGGGAGCAAGCGCGGTGGCCAACACATCGGCGGCGTATGTCGTGTTTTTCTTCATATCAAGTATCTCTACCTCAAGATAAAACAAGCCTACGCCGATTTATCTTGACGTCAAGACATATTGCGATAGAGCTCAATCAGCATGGAGTGAGCCGATGGACCGCGTCGACAGGATACTGCAGCAATGGGCCCGCGAGCGGCCCGATCTCGACACCCAGGCGATGGGCCTGCTCGGGCGCATGAAGCGGCTGGCAACGCATCTCGGGCGCGAGGTGGAGCAGGTGTTGCAGACCCACGGCCTGTCGTCATCCGCATTCGACGTGCTGGCGACGCTGCGCCGCTCCGGCGTGCCCTACCGGATGTCGCCGGGCGAACTGCTCGACATGACGATGGTGAGTTCCGGCACGATGACCAACCGCATCGACCAGCTGGAGAAATCCGGCCTGGTGGAGCGCGTGGTCAATCCGGATGACCGGCGCAGCGTGCTGATCGCGCTGACGGAGAAGGGGCTCAGCCTCGTCGATGAAGCTGTGGGCGCGCATGTCGCCAACCAGCAGCGTCTGACGGAAACGCTCGATCAGGACGAGAAGGCAGCGCTCGATGCGCTGCTCAGGAAGTTCCTCGCCGCCTTCGAATAGCCGGCTAATTTAACGGTAGTAGATGACGTGGCCGCCGTTCAGCGCCGTCACGACCTCGATGACGTTGTGAAGCGCGATGCGGCGGTCGGAGATGGCGCGCATCAGCTGCGGGCTGCCGCTCACCGTCGATTGCGCCTGGCGGATCGTCGAGGCCATCGGGTGCTTCACCGACAGCGGCAACGGCTGGTCGTATTGCGAGGCGCCGGTGACCCGGATCGCGGTGACGCCGTCATTGTAGCTCTTGCCGAAGATGATCTCGGCCAGCTTCGCCTCGCCTGCGAATGCCGGCGCGGCGGCAGCGATGGTTCCGATCGCCAGAAGGGCGATCAACAGTCTTTTCATGTCACGTCTCCATGGCCGCCATCTCGGCTTGGCCTGATCATCAGATAGTGCTGTTTGAACGGCAGGAACAGATGCGATCGCTCACGGTGCCGCGATCAGAACAGGCTGCCCTGTTTCGGCGGCGCTGCCGGGTCGGCGGCTTTCGGCTCTACCGTCCTCGCCGGACGCTTCCTGGCGCCCGCCGGCGGTTCGCCGCCTTCGGTGGTGATCGCACCGATGCGACCGTCTGAAAATTCGATCGAGATGCCGGCTCCGGCCTGCATCGTCGCCGCCTGCGATACCGGGCGGTTCTCGTCGTCGCGGATGACGGCATAGCCGCGCTTCAGCACGTTCTTGTAGGAGAGCGACTGCAGCATGCGTTCCTGCGCCGAGAGATCGCCACGCACACGCGTGAGCTTGTGGCGGATCGCCGTCTCGGCGTGACGCGAGAGGTTGGCGATGTGATCGCGCATGCGCGAGGTCTGCGTCTTCAGGCGCGCCGGCAGCGAGGCGAAGACGGCATCGGCGCGGCCGACGCGGGACTTCGAGCGGTCGAGCAGGCGCTCCACGGTACGCTCGGCGCGAATGATGCGTTCGGTCAGCACCTGCCGGCGTTCGGCGATGCGGTTTGCGAGCACATCCGGGCGCAGATGCGCGGCCGTGCGTTCGAAGCTGCGGCGTTTGTTGATGGTGTTGAGCTCGAGGCCGCGCCCAAGGCCGGCGGCCACCTCGTCGAAGCGGCGGCGCGGCAGCGCCAGCAGCTGGTCGAGCGAAGGCAGCGCCCGCACCAGCGCGCGCACGGACTGGCGGCGCTGGTCCATGTGGCGGTTGACGCCACCGTGCAGGCGGGCGGAAAGGCCGGAGAGCTGCGCCTCCAGCTCGGCCCTGACCGGCACCGCCATTTCGGCCGCACCCGTCGGCGTCGGGGCGCGCACGTCGGCGGCGTAATCGATCAGCGTCCAGTCGGTCTCGTGGCCGACGGCCGAGATCAGCGGGATCTGGCTTTCGGCGGCGGCGCGCACGACGCTCTCGTCGTTGAAGCTCCAGAGATCCTCCAGGCTGCCGCCGCCGCGCGCGACGATCAGCACATCGGGGCGGCGCAGCGGACCTCCAGGCTGGAAGCTGTTGAAGCCGCGGATGGCGTTGGCGACCTCCTCGCCGGAGCCCTCGCCCTGCACCTTGACCGGCCAGACGATGACATGAACCGGGAAGCGGTCGGAGATGCGGTGCAGGATATCGCGGATGACGGCGCCGGTCGGCGAGGTCACGACGCCGATGACCGACGGCATGAAGGGCAGACGGCGCTTGCGGGCGGGGTCGAACAGACCCTCGGCGCCGAGGCGGCGCTTGCGTTCCTCGATCAGCGCCATCAGCGCGCCGGCGCCAGCGGGCTCCAGCGTCTCGATGACGATCTGGTATTTCGACGATCCCGGGAAGGTCGTGACCTTGCCAGTCGCGATCACCTCCATGCCCTCTTCCGGGCGGAAGCGCAGGCGCGAGAAGGTGCCCTTCCAGATGACGGCGTCGATGCGCGAGCGGTCGTCCTTCAGCGAGAAATAGGCGTGGCCGGAGGAATGCGGGCCGCGATAGCCCGAGATCTCGCCGCGCACCCGCACCTGGTCGAAAGCGGTCTCCACGGTGCGCTTGATCGATCCCGACAGTTCCGACACCGAATATTCGGTGAGATTGCTCGGCGAATCATTCTCGAAGACGTTGCTCATGTTCTTCTTCTAGCCGAAGACGCGGGAAAGATCAGCCCCGGAGACGGGGACGTTTTTTCTTGGCCGGCGCTGCGGCGCGCACCGAGGCTAGCGGGTTTTATCAAGCATTTTCTGTCGCTTACCGGGATGGCGACGGCGACTAGGCAGACAAGATGGCGTCGCGATTTTCCCCGTCCCCGCACCGGCCGTCATGATGAAGCCCAATCTCGAAGGAGCTTCCCATGTCCGACCGTTTCGCTTCCCACACCCCTTCCCTCACCGGCCCCGCCAGCGCCGCCTTCCCCATCACTCCGAGCGACAGCCTCGACCTGCCGGAAACGACGCGGGCGCTTTATGTCGGCATTGGCGGCGATGTCAGGGTTGCCATGGCCTCGGGACAGGTCGTCACCTTCGAGAGCGTGCCCGATGGATGCCTGCTGCCGATCCGGGCGATCAGGGTGCAGGCAACGGGCACTACCGCAGCTGGCATCATCGGTCTTGCATGAGATTTGCCCTCATCCAAAAGGAGGAGGTTAAGAATGCCTTAATTGTTCCAAAGTAGTGTCCGATATATACTGGAAAGCGAATCAGGAGGCATGCAATGATTCCACTGACTGCCACCGCTATAGGATTCGCGACCGCGCCGATGCGCTCGGTCGTTGCGATGGCTGCTGTTGGCATCATGATCTGCCTCGCCTATCTGGCTGCTGCCTTCGTCTCTCCCGGCCCGACATCGCTGATCGAACTCGTCGTCGCCATCATCTCCTATGACGGCGGCCTGCTCGCCTGCCTGCTCGGCCTCCACGCCATCCACCGCATTCGCGCCCGCGCCCAGACCGCCTGAGGCTCAAGAGCCCGTTGGCACGTAGCGGAAGAACCGGACCGCAGCGCCCTGCGGCTGTGCGATCGGCTGCAGGTAGGCGGGAATGATCCCCTTTTCCAGCTGCGCATAGAGACCATCAGGCTTCATCCGGGCCAGTTCCTGCGTCTGCGGATTGCCGGGGCAGAAGGCCAGCATGCTCACGCCGGTTCCCTTGAGAAAGGCCTCGGCTTCGGCGGGCTGCGCCAGGCCGATATGCAGTTCCGTCAGCATGCCGCCCTGGTTGCGATGATAAGGCGCCGTCAGGATACGGTTGTCGGTGAAGCGCAGCAGGAAGACGCCCATATCGGTCGGCGCCGCGACAAGGCCCGGTGGTTGCGCGCGTAGCGGCGCCAGCGCCTCTTCCGAGCCGCAGGATTGCGACGCGACCGGTTCGCCATCGGCGGCGGCCGAGCGGTTCACATGCGTCCCGATGAAATCGCCGCCCAGCCCCCAGACGGCGGCGACGCTCATCAGCACGGTTGAGAAGTAGCAGAGCGCCGCCGAGGGGTCTTCTGTATCACCGGTCGAGATGCGGCGGATGTCGATGATCAAGAGCGCCAGTGGCAGGATGGCGAGCACGTTGGAGAACATGGCGCCGCGCACCTGAATGGTGGCGATGCCCCAGCTGACCGCCAGCAGAGCAAGCAGCACCAGATGGATGCGGATACGGTCGCGATAGACGAGCCGGAAGATGCAGACGGCGATGGCAAACAGGCCGGTCGCGTAGAACAGGCCAAGCGTGTAGGGGTCCTGACGATCGGTACCGAAGATCGACTGCGCCTCCTGCACCCGGCTCAGCCAAAGCTCCACCAGCATCGGGTCGAGATCGGCCAGCGGATTGTGCAGGCATTGCGGGGCGATGATCACGGCGGTTGCGAGAACCAAGGCGCCGATGCCCGCGAGTGCGGCGAAACGCACCGTCCTGCCGGCCCGGCTGGTGAAGGCGGCGGCGAAGAGAAGCAGGCCGCCACCGATGGCGGCCAGGCTGTAATAGCCAAGCGAAAGGTTGTCGCAGGTGACGGCCGAATAGAGCCGCGGCGGCACCGTGCCGAAGAAGAAAAGGCTGACCGACAGCGCCAGCGACAGGCCGAAGGCCTTGGCGGCGGGGGCGAAGCGGGCACCTTCCACGGCCCAGTTGATTGCGACGACAAGGCAGACGGCGGCCACCAGTGGCGTGGTTTCGGCGCCGATCGCAATCGCAAGCGCGGCGGCAAAGCCTGCCACGGCATAGCTCAAGGGGCGGCTCTCCTCATCCAGCAGCATCGCCGCCATGATCGCGACCAGGGCGATCTGGACGTTGTGGTGATCGATCGCGCCGGGTAGGAAGCGGTTGCTTGTGACCAGCAGCATGGCGGCTAGTCCGAGGACGACATGCATGCCGGCGACGCCGCCGATGCGACGCCCCGCCAGCCCCATGGCCCACATGGCTGGCACGGTGAGCAACAGCGGCCAGACGGCGAGCGCGATCGCCTCCGCGGTCCTCGCGCCGGCAAACAGCGCGAAGACGCGGATCAGGGCCGCGATCGGCAGGTCGATCAGCCGCGACCAGTGCATCAGCGTGCCGTTGCCCAGGCCCATGCGATACTGCATGAGGTCGAACCAGCCCTGGCCGTTCATAAAGTCACGCACCTCGACAAGGCGCATGGTGTCGTCATTGTCGGCGCCGACATAATCCACGGCGCCGGGCAGTTTCAGCGCCAGGATCGCGGCGATCAGGATCGCGCTGTAAAGAAGAACGGCCGGCCAGAGCGTAAGCAGACGCGAGCGCAGCGCGCCGATCGATAGTTTCGTGGTTGAATTTTCGATCATCGGCGCGGCATTCGTCATTGGCAGGTCTCACCGTTGCGAGCGGCGAAACTCTACGCAGGGCATATCAAGAAACCGTAAAGCTCGGAATGGGACGTTATTTCACCCTGTTGCATAGCGAGTTGTTAACGGCCGGCCGCTACACTTGCCATGGTTTCCTAATCAAGGGTTCGATCATGAGCGGATCGCGTGGCGACAAGCTGAATATTGCCGTCCTCCTGCCCTGCTACAACGAAGCGTCGACGATCGGCGCCGTGGTGCGCGGCTTCAAGGCCGCCCTGCCGGACGCCCAGATCCACGTCTACGACAACAACTCCACCGACGGCACCGCCCTGCAGGCGATGCTGGCGGGCGCGCGGGTGATGCGCGAGCGGCGGCAGGGCAAGGGCCACGTGGTGCGCCGCATGTTCGCCGATATCGATGCCGACATCTACATCATGGCCGACGGCGACGGCACCTATTCGCCCGAGGATGCCGAAGAACTGATCCGCACGCTTCTCACCGAACGCGCCGACATGGTGGTCGGCACGCGGCGCGGCGTGCATGAGGATGCCGGCCGGCATGGGCACGCCTTCGGCAACAAGATCTTCAACATTCTCTACCGCACGATTTTCGGCACGGATTTCACCGATATCTTCTCCGGCTACCGGGTGTTCTCGCGCCGCTTCGTCAAGAGCTTCCCGGCGGTATCGGGCGGCTTCGAGATCGAGACGGAAATGTCGGTGCATGCCTCGCGGCTGAAGCTGCCGGTGGTCGAGCTCGAGCTCGATTACGGGCGCCGGCCGGAGGGCTCGCACTCCAAGCTCTCCACCTTCCGCGACGGCGCCAAGATCCTCTGGATGTTCGCCATGCTGATGAAGGAAACGCGGCCCTTCGCCTTCTTCGGGCTGATCAGCGGCATCGTCATGGCGGCGAGCCTCTGCTTCATGGCGCCTGTTCTCGCCGAATATTTCCAGACCGGCCTCGTCTCGCGCATGCCGACCTGGGTGCTCTCCATGGCGCTGATGATGATCTCCTTCATGATGTTCACCGCCGGCGTCATCCTCGATTCCGTCTCGCGGGCCCGCGCCGAGCAGCTGCGCATCCACTATATGAGCGTGATCGCGCCGCGCCTGCATGAGGGGCTGCCGGTCGTGGTCGAGGATATCGACATCCGCCAGCCGCAGCCCAAGGCGGGTGCGGCGTGAAGAAGCTCATCCGCTTCGGCATTGCCGGCGGCCTGGGCTTTCTGATCGATGCCGGGGTTCTGGCGCTCCTGCTGCATCTGACGCCGCTCGGCCCGTTCGTCGCCCGCGTGATCGCCATCGCGCTCGCCATGCTGGCAACGTGGTTCTTCAACCGCACCTTCACCTTCGACCGCTCGCCGCATTCGCTGGCGGCCGAGGGCTTTCGCTATGGTTCGGTCGGGATCACCTCGGCGCTCGTCAATTACGGGCTCTACGCGGCGCTGCTGATCGCCCTCCCGGCGCTGCAGCCGCTGGCAGCGCTGGTGTTTGCCAGCGCGGCCGCGATGTTCTTCAGCTTCTTCGGCTATTCGCGCTTCGTCTTCCGCGAGAAATAAGCCTCAGACGTTTTCCCAGCCGTCCTTCTCGCTTGCCCTGTAGATGGCGTCGATGAACTTCTGGTTGAGCCTGGAGCTCTCGAGCGACACGATCTCCTGCGCCTCGCCTTTTGCCGCGCGCGCGAACGCTTCGGCCTCGCGCTTGTACTGGCGGCTGTCGGGGAAGCGGAAGGTGGTGGATTCGTTGTGGCTGCGGTTGCTGAGTTCGATCTCCTCGGCGCCCCAGCGATCTGCATTGAAGGGCGACTTCACCTCGATGAAGCCTTCGCTGCCGTGGAACACCATGACCTGGCGGTTGGCCATTTGGGTGGAGATGTAGAAGCTGAGCTCGAAGCCGCCGAAATCCGCCTTGACGCTGGAATAGATGTCGGTGCCGAATTCGGGATCGCGGCGGGTGACGGCCTGGACGCGGCGCGGCTCCTCGCCGGTCACGAAGCGGGTGGTGATGGTAGGGTAGACACCGATATCGGGCAGCGCGCCGCCACCGAGTTCAGGGATGTTGCGCATGTTGCCGGGGTCGCGGTTGAAATAGGTGAAGGCGCCCTGCACATGCAGCAGCGTGCCGATGGCGCCGTCCTTGATCAGTTGGCGCACCTTCAGCCAGACCGGCGCGTAGGTGACCATGTAGGCTTCCGTGACCAGCACCTTGTTGCGGTCGCGCGCGGCAATCAGGCTGTCGATCTCGTCGGCCTTCAGCGCGATCGGCTTTTCGCAGAGCACATGCTTGCCGGCATCCGACGCCTTGATCGTCCATTCGACATGCTGGGCGGTCGGCAGCGGGATATAGACCGCATCGATCTTGTCGGAGGCCAGCATTTCCTCGTAGGAGCCGAAGGCGTGCGGCACCGAGAAGCGGTCGGCCATCTCCCTTGCCTTCGACAGATCGCGGCTGGCAATTGCCGTGACGACGCAGTTCTCCGCGTCCTGGATGGCCGGAACCACGAGCTCGCGGCCGATCTTGGCGGTCGACATGATACCGAAGCGCAGCATGGTCTTTTCCTCTCCTGATTTGAACTTTGCGGGGAGATTAGAGACGGCCGGCCCAGGGCGCAATGGTGCGATCACAATTCGCGGCGCTGGTCGCAGCACAGGTTTTCATCCGCCGTCATGCGCACTAGGTTAGATCGCAGCGGCGTCCTGTCGCGGTCCGAATTTCACCAGATTGAAGATTTCAGGAGTATCTCATGGAATTGCGTCGCCTTGGAAAAACCGGCCTTTCGGTCGCGCCGATCGTGTTCGGCGGCAATGTGTTTGGCTGGACGGCCGACGAGAAAACCTCTTTCGACATCCTCGACGCCTTCTTCGACGCCGGCTTCAACACCATCGACACGGCGGACGTCTATTCGGCCTGGGTGCCGGGCAACAAGGGCGGCGACAGCGAGGAGATCATCGGCAAGTGGCTGAAGCAGAATAAGATCGCCCGCGACAAGGCCGTGATCATCACCAAGGTCGGCTCCGAGATGGATCCGGGCAAGAAGGGGCTGAAGGAACAGTACATTCTGCAGGCGGTCGAGGCCTCGCTGAAGCGGCTGCAGACCGATTATATCGATCTCTACCTCTCGCACTGGCCGGATGCCGAGACGCCCTATGAGGAAACGCTCGGCGCCTTCGCCAAGCTGAAGCAGCAGGGCAAGATCCGCGCAATCGGCTGCTCCAACCTCGACGCCTCGCAGCTGCAATCCTCCTTCGACGCCGCCGAGAAGGCCGGCCTGCCGCGCTACGACGTGATCCAGCCGGAATACAATCTCTACGACCGCGCCCCCTTCGAGGGACCGCTGGCCGATCTCTGCGTGAAAGAGGATATCGGCGTCATCACCTATTTCAGCCTCGCGGCCGGCTTCCTCTCCGGCAAGTACCGCAGCAAGGCCGATACCGAGGGCAAGGCGCGCGGCGGCAAGGCGGCCGGCTATCTCGACGACAAGGGCCTGAAAATCCTCGCAGCTCTCGATACGGTTGCCGCCGAGACCGGCGCCAAGCCCGCCGAGATCGCGCTTGCCTGGCTGCTGCGCAAGAAGGGCGTCACCGCCCCGATCGCCAGCGCCACCAGCCTGTCGCAGCTCGACAGCCTGACGAAATCGGCGACGCTTGCGCTCAGCGACGAGGCGATGGCGCTGCTCGACAAGGCTGGTGCCTGAGGGGGAGAATCGGGGGCACGCCCTTATCGTTGGTGGGCGAGCGCCCCCATTCTCGACGTCATGCTCGGGCTCGTCCCGAGCATCTAAGCACGCCTCGACCGGCTCAACGCGAGTGGCTCAACGACGAGCTGAGCGGCTCGATGCAAGGGCCATAACCGTTGCATTCCGGGCAACGTGCTTAGATCCTCGGGACGAG
>UCEU01000039.1 GCA_900471485.1 Hyphomicrobiales bacterium | reverse complement strand
AATCCTGCCCCCGCAACCAATCTTCCCATGAAAACATCAGACACAACAAAAAGCCCCCCATGGGGCCTTTTTGCGTTCGGGGCTCACGTCGCCGAGATTTAAAAGTGCCAACAAAGTGCTCATGAACCTTGCAGCTGGATACGGCTTTCTCGAGGAGGAACGGGCCACCATGCGGGTGACCCGCGGGGCCACTTGGCGAGGGCAGGGCCGTTTACGGGGCGTTGGTTCCAAATTCTAGCAATAGCCGAAAAGCTTTATTAGCTGTTCGTTGTTACAATCGGGCATTGAGGAGATCATCCAATGTTTCGAAGCCTTTGTATCACGTTCGGCTTGACGGTTCTTGCCAGTTTTGGGCAAGCACATGCGGAAACGCTCCGGATCGCGACCGAAGGCGCTTACCCGCCTTTCAACTTCATCGAAGCAGGAGAGCTCAAAGGTTTCGACGTGGATATTGCCAAGGCGCTTTGTGCGAAGATGGCTGTCGAATGCACATTCCAGGCCGTGCCGTGGGACGATATCATCGGAGGCCTGGAAGGCGACCGTTACGATCTGATCGTGGCGAGCATGGCGTACACCAAAGAGCGTGCGGCGAGGATCGATTTCTCGGATCCCTATTACCGATCTCATTCCGTTCTCATTGGCAATGAAAAGTACCAGGATAGTTCACCGGAAGCACTCGCCGGCGTTCGCATCGCCGCCGAGAGCGGAACGATCCAGGCTGACTATCTCAAGAAGGCCTACCCCAAAAGCGACATCCTTCTTGCTGCAGACCAGCCGGCCGCGCAGCGTCTTTTGATCGAGAAGAAGGCTGACCTTCTGATCGGCGATGCCATCGAACTTCTCACTTTCATGGAGACGCCCCAGGGATCGGCCTATAGCTATGTCGGTGACCCTATCTCCAGCGATTTCCTTCAAAGCTCGGCCCACATTGCCGCTCACAAGGGTAACCAGGCTCTCATCGCCCGTGTAAACGCTGCGCTGAAAGAAATTAAGCTGAACGGCACGTACGACCGGATCAACGACGCCTACTTTCCGTTCAGCATCTATTGAGTGCTCAAGATGCAGAAACTATGGTCCCAATGGAGATCGACTGGTCAAGTTTCGCTCAGGGCGGCCGGTCGGGCCTTGTTCGCTCTGGCGGCGATATACACTTGCGCTGCGGCGATCTTCACGGGTGTTCTGCTCTCGAAGATCGAACGCGAAGCCAGGTTTACGCGCGAAACCCAGATTCCGCTTATCCTGTCGCAGACGCGAAACGCCGTTAAGGCGGAGAGGATGGCGTCTCTGGTACGGGCAATCTATCTTGCTCGCGACAGACGACTTGAGCGGCAGGTCCAGCTCCAAATCCAGGCGCTGGCACAGGGTTTTCCATTCGATGCCGGCGATCGCGTGGTTGCTGGATCCAAGCGCGTGGCTATTCTGGCAAAGGAGATCGCGGCGGCGCGGCAGCAAGCCCGCGACAGTGGAGCCCAGAACACCACCGCTTTCACCTTCGAAGAGCGCGCGACAGCCGCCTATAGCGAGGCGATCAAGACAGTCGACGAGATGGGCAAGGAGCTGAGCGGGGACGCGGCACTGGCCGCCGACAAACTCGCGGAGGAGATCCAGTCCGGTGCTGCCAGAACACGTTTTACGGTACTCCTCACACTGCTGATGCCGGGTCTGTTCTGCATCGTTCTGCTGTGGTTGGCCCGCCGACATCTCGCCAAGCCCATTCTTTCGGCCATCGCCAATCTCAATCGGATAAACGACAACACTGCGACCGTTGCGCCTCGGTCCCGCCCCATCCTGACGGAACTTGCGATGATCGGCGATGCGGTCCGCTCCTACGGCGAAACGGCCACGGAGCTTCGCCGCAAGAACGTTGTCCTGCAAGCTCTCGCCGAGGAGGACCCGCTGACAGGGCTGGCGAACAGGAGGACGTTCGAAAACTTCTTGAAAGCCTCGCTTGCCGATGGCAGCCGGCTCGGTGGAACTGCGGTTCTCATGATCGACCTCGACCACTTCAAGTCTATCAACGACCGGTATGGGCACCAGGTCGGTGATCAGTGCCTCCAGAGCTTGGCTCTCGTGCTGTTGTCGGTCGATGGATTGTCAAAATCGCTCGCCGCGCGATATGGCGGCGAGGAATTCGTGGTTGTCTACAATGCGGAGAGCGAGAAGCAGGCGCTTGTGGATGCTGCGTTCCTATGCCGGCGCATAGAAGCCACGCGCATCCCGCTGGAAGGCGAGCAATCAATGACGATGACGGCAAGTATCGGCGTGTCGTTTACGTCGAAGAACGATGCTGCCGAAATGGGTGATCTCATATCCCGCGCTGACAAGGCGCTCTACCTTGCAAAGAGCGGGGGGCGGAACCGGGCCATATCTGATCACTCGGCTTATGCGAAAGGGCATGTTTCGCGGGCAGGTGGCAAGATCATCCGGTAGTGCCCTGCATTTAACCGGCTTTCCGCTCGTGTGGCATTGAACATTCTTCGCGGAGTGCCGATCTAGATCGGGTGTCAGGAGCCGCTTCCATGCTTGTCGCCATCATAGCCGCCTTCGCCTCGATCTGTGCGATCGTCATCATACGCTACTATGCGGTGAAGACCCGGTTGACTGAAAAATCGATCGACGAAGCAATCGCGAGAAGGCTGCATGCGTCACCCGTCATGATGGAGGTGCGCGGTCTACGCGAGCTCAACGGGGTGATGCGGAACCTTCTCATCGACTTGATCGAGGCCGAAGACATCAAGCCGCAAAATTCGGGTGGCCAAATCGCGCCACATGAGCGGAAGCGGCTCTTTTCAATCAGGGAGGCTCGACGTCGCGAGATCTACGCCGAGGCGATCGTTCTCCTTCGGCAGACGAATGTTCTGCACGACAAGACGCGTGTCGAGTAGGAGCTCGCACTCGATCCGCATCGCAAAGACCACCCAAGGCGCTGGCTGGTTTGTACCTTGGGTGATTGGAGAGCTTAGCCTTCCAATTCGATTGGATGGTCTACCGGTGTGCTTCTCAAATCCAGTCAGCGGCTCCGTTTAAGCGCGTCGGTGATCTCTGCGCGCGCTACTCCGATCAGTGTCTCCATCGCCCGGCGCGCATTATCAGGATTGCGCATGCGGATGGCCTCGAGCACGTCCTGGTGCTTCTGGATCGCCTGCTCGTGCGACTGACTGGCGCGATTGGTCAGCCGGAAACTGGCAAGCAACGCCGCGCGTATCGCGCTGGCGAACTGGCGGTAGACCCAGTTGCCGCTGGCATTGATGATCGCCGTGTGGAATTCGAGGTCGGCGCGGCTCCATTCCTCGTTGTCGCGCGCGTTGGCGTCGACCATGTCTTCGAAGGCCTGGGCGATCCGGGCGAGTTGCTTGGCGCTGGCTTTGGTTGCGGCGTGGGCGGCTGCCGCCGGCTCCAGCAACTGGCGGGCGTCGATCAGCGATGTGTAGAACGCCTCATCGCCGCCGATTTCAAGCATCACGTCGAGCACCAGCGGGTCGAGATAGTTCCAGTTTTCTCGATGAAGCACGATCGTCCCGGCCCGGGTGCGCGAGCGGACCATACCGAGCGCGCTCAGATACTGCATGGATTCGCGCAGGCTCGTGCGACTGACGGAGAATTGCTCGGTCAGCTCCGCCTCGTTGGGCAGCGTCGAACCCTCGGCGAATTCGCCGGCCACGATCATGTGGACGAGGCGCGACAGCAGGGACTCGCGAACGCTCCTTTTCCCACGAGAGGCGATCGCCACGCCACCTTCCGTCAATTTCCTGTCCGTTTGCGATATCGCCACGATCTATCTCCGATTCCATCGGTCTCAGCTTGCTGTCAGCCAAAGACCAGTCAAGCGTGGGTGCTAAAAAATACGATTTATAAGCGCAACTGTCCCCCAGTAAGAAATGTTTAGCACAGGATACTCGCATAAAAACACATCTTATAAAAAATAAATCGTATTTATATTGACATTGGTAAGACCAGGAATATGGTTGGCGTGGCTGGAGGAGCCGGTAGGTCCGCGTTCCTGACACCATCAGATCTCAAGGGAGGGAGCGATGAAGCTCATTACGCGTGCCACCGTGCTGGCACTTGGAACATTCGCCGCGGGGCTGTCGCCCGCTTTCGCACAGGACAAAGACCTGAAGGTCGGCGCGATCTACATGGACGCCCAGGGCTTCTACGCCGGCGTCCGTAAAGGCATCCAGACCGGTGCCAACGAAGCCGGCCGCAAGCTCGATGTCATCGAGACCAATGCGCAGGGCGACGCCAGCAAGGAATCGTCCTTCATCGATTCCCTTATCTCCTCCGGCGTTCAGGCAATCATCGTTTCCCCGGTTTCGGCCGACGGCTCCTCGCGCGCCATCCGTCGCGCACATGACGCCGGCATCCCCGTCGTCTGCTACAATACCTGCCTGAACGACGCCGACATGAAGGAGTACATCTCCGCTTACGCTGTCGGCGACCCCTATGATTTCGGCCACAAGCTCGGCGAAGCCGCCGCCGATTACTTTATTGCCGAAAAGAAGGATGCACCGAAGATCGCGGTTCTGAACTGCGAATTCGTGGAAGTCTGCGTGACGCGCCGCAAGGGCTTCGAGGAAGCGCTGAAGGCCAAGGTGCCGGGTGCGCAGATCGTCGCCAACCAGGAAGGCGCGATCCTCGACAAGGCTGTCTCCGTCGCCAGCACCATGTTGTCGTCGAACCCTGATATCGATGCATTCTTCGGCGAAGCCGGCGGTGCGACCCTTGGTGCGGCGCGCGCCGTCAAGAGCCAGGGCAAGACCGGCCAGGTCGTGGTCTTCGGTGGCGACATGACGACCGAGATCGCCCAGGAACTCTCAGACTTCACGGTCATCAAGGCCGTCGTCGACATCTCGGGCCAGGGTCTCGGCAAGTTGGTGCTTGCCCAGGCGATCAAGTCCGTCGACGGTCAGGCGCCTGCCGACATCAAGGTTCCCTACGACATCGACGTTTACAAGTCTTCCGAAGATGGCAAGGCTTGGCTGAAGGCCCACGCCGACGGTATTCCGTGAGGCCCAGGGCCTGAGTTTCACGACAATCGAGGCCGCCGGGCGACTGGCGGCATCTTTCATCGGTGGAAAGTTTCATGACACAGACATCACGTTCGCCCGAGCTCGCTCACCGCCCGATCGCATCCATCAAGGGGTGCACGCGCCGCTATCCCGGCGTGCTCGCGCTCGACAACGCGACATTCCAGGTGGCCGGCGGTGAAGTCAGGGCGCTGCTCGGCAAGAACGGCGCCGGCAAGTCGACGCTGATCCGTATGCTGACCGGCGCGGAAATTCCCGACAGCGGCACCGTCGAGGTCGATGGTGAGGAACTGCGCCACAGCGGCTCCGGTCGCGCTCAGGACGCTTTCGACAAGGGCGTGCGCGTCGTCTACCAGGAACTGAGCCTTGTTCCGGGCATGACGCTTGCCGAAAACCTGTTTCTTGGACGCTGGCCGCGAAAGGGCGGCGTCATTCAGTATTCCCAGATGGAGGCGGAGGCGTCCGAAGCGATGGGTCGGCTTGGTCTCGACCGCGCACCCAACACGCTGGTCGCAAGCCTGAGCCCGGCCGAACGCCAGCTGCTGGAGATCGCCCGCGTCCTGCTTGGAAAGCCGAAGCTCGTCATTCTCGACGAGCCGACAAGTTCGCTTGCCGCCGCCGAGGCCGAGAAGGTCATGGCCGCCGTGACGCGCATCGCGTCCGAGGGCATCGCCGTCATCTATGTCAGCCACCGCATGAACGAAATCCGCCAGATCGCCCATTCGGCGACCGTCATGCGCGACGGGCGCATCATCGACACTGTTGACGTCAAGGGCGCGGATACGCGCGAGATTGTCCGGCTCATGCTGGGCTCGGAAGGATCGCAGGCGGCGGCGCTGGAAAACAGAAGCCAGGAGAAGACCGTGCTCGAGGTCCGCAACCTTGCGCTGGCGCCAAAGCTGAGTTCGGTCTCGTTTCACCTGAAGGCGGGCGAGGTTCTCGGCATCGCCGGGTTGCTCGGTGCAGGCCGGACGGAACTGCTGCAGGCGATCATGGGTGTGCGGCGCCAGGATAAGGGTGAGGTGCTCGTCGACGGCAAGTCAGTCCGGCCCGGACACTACAAGCGCATGCTGTCGCGCGGCTTCGGCTACACGCCTGAGAGCCGCAAGGAAGAAGGCATCGTTCCGCTTCTCGGTGTCGACGAAAACACGCTGGCAACGAACTTTTCCGGTGTCAGCAAGAGCGGCGTTCTCTCGGCGAAGATGATGGCCGAGGCGACGCGCAAGGTCATCGAACGTCTGCACGTCAAGACGGCGCGCACGGACACGCCGATCGGCACGCTGTCTGGCGGTAACCAGCAGAAGGTCGTCATCGGCCGCTGGGTCTATGCCGACAGTCGCGTTCTCCTGCTCGACGAGCCGACCAGGGGCGTCGATGTGGAAGCCAAGGCGCAGATCTATGCCATCATCCGCCAGCTGGCAGCCGAGGGGCGCAGCGTCATCTTCGTCTCCAGCGAGATCGAGGAGCTGCCGCTCGTCTGCGACCGCGTGCTGGTCTTGCGCGACGGAACGCTCTGCGAAGAATTCAAATCACCAAACATCGATCAGGACGCCTTGATGGCCGCCTGTATCGCCGGACATTGAGGAGAGACGCGATGTCACTCGACCAGGCTGCAACGTCAGCATCATCAAGCAAGAAGTCGGGCTTCAGCTTTTCCCAGCACATGAACGAGCTGAGCCTCTTCGTCGCCATCGTCGTTCTTTATGTGGTCTTCACATCGACAGCCAACGGCTTCCTATCCTTCAACAACCAGATCAACATCCTGCGCGACGCCGCCACGATCGGCATCGCAGCCTGGGCAGCGACCTTGATCATCATCGCCGGCGAGATCGATGTCAGCGTTGGGCCGATGGTGGCGTTCATCTCGGTGGTTCTGGCCTTCCTGCTGCAATGGGGCGTGCCGACGCCGGTGGCCTTTGCGCTGTCGATCGTCATCGGCGCGCTGCTCGGTTCGATCGCCGGCGCTCTGCGCGCCTATTTCGACGTTCCCTCCTTCGTCGCGACGCTTGGTCTCTGGAGCGCGCTTCGCGGAACCGCGCTTTTCGTCACCGACGCGCTTCCTGTCTCGATCGGCCGCAACGACACCCTCGACGCGCTCGATCGCTCCGTGCTCGGCATCCCGCCGGCCGCGATCATCATGCTGGTATTTTTCGCGATCTTCGCCTTCGTCAGCCGCAAGACCGCTTTCGGACGCTCCGTCTTCGCGATCGGCGGCAATGCGCACGCCGCGTTCTTGAGCGGTATCAGCGTCTCGAAGATCCGCGTGGCGCTGTTTGCGATCGCCGGCGCCATGGCCGCCATCTCCGGCATCCTGCTCGTCTCCCGTCTTGGTTCGGGCAATGCGACGGCTGCCAACGGGCTCGAGTTTGACGTTATCGCGGCCGTTGTCGTCGGCGGCACGTCGCTTTCAGGTGGACGCGGCTCCATGCTCGGCACGCTGCTCGGCGTTCTCGTCATCACGCTTATCGGAAACGGTCTCGTCCTGCTCGGCATCAATCCTTTCTTCCAGCAGGTCGTGCGCGGTCTCATCATCGTCATCGCCGTGCTCGCCAATATCCAGGCGATCAAGCGTAGCATGTCGCGCAACAAGGGCTGATGCGATGACCGTACTCGATCTGAAATCCGGATCGCTTTCGCTTCGCGTCTCCTCCAAGGGCGGCCTGGTCCTGGGCTTCTGGAAGGAGACGCAGGGCGAAAGCGTGCCCCTGCTGCGCGCGGCGCCGTCCCTTGATGCAGATGCCCTTGCGTCCTCCTGCTATCCGCTCGTTCCCTTCGGCAATCGAGTCCGGGACAATCGTTTTGTCTTCGAAGGTGCCGAATATCGGTTCGAGCCGAATACCGAATGGGACAGCCACTATCTCCACGGCGAGGGGTGGCAGGCCGACTGGACGATCGACCGGCAGACGGTTTCAACGGTCGAGATGAGCTTTGTCCACAGCAGCGGCGGCACGCCTTACGTCTATCGCGCAAGCCAGCGCTTCGCGCTCGACGCGTCCGGCCTGACGATGACGCTGACGGTCGAGAACCGCGGCGACAAGGCAATGCCGTTCGGCCTCGGCTGGCATCCCTATTTCCCGATGACGCCGCAAACGACGCTACAAGCGCGGTCGCAAAAATTCTGGACCGAGGTCGAGGGCTGGTTACCGGGCGAGCGGACGGATATCCCCGGTGATCTCGACTTCAGCGTGCCGGCTGAGCTGCCGCATCGCTGGGTCAACAACGGCTTCGAAGGCTGGAACGGCAAGGCGACGATTACCTGGCCCGAGCGGCGGACCGTATTGACGCTTGAAGCCGATCCCATCTTCAAGCACGCGTTCGTTTTCGTATCCGACACCGGTTTCGATCCGAGCTTCAAGCGCGATTATTTCTGCTTCGAGCCGATGACGCACCTGGCCAATGGCCATCATCTCGCCGATCTCGGCGATCTGAAGGTGCTGGCGCCGCATGAAAGCCTCTCGGGCAGCGTTCGGCTGCTCCCCGAGGCTATTTGAGACCTATCAAGACCGGAGTTGGTGAATGTCCGCGAAAGACCGTTACGACTACATCATCATTGGCGGCGGAAGCTCCGCCTGCGTGGTCGCGGCCAAATTGGTGCGAGAGGGCAAGGCGAAGGTTCTCATGCTTGAACGGGGGCCGGCGAAGGTAAACCCGATCATGCATTTTCCCGCCGGCTACATGAAGTTCCTCGCCAAGGACACGTACCTCGCCATGCACCAGACCAAGCCGCAGCCGCAGCTCGACGGGCGCGGGCCGATCGTGCCGCAGGGCAAGGTTCTGGGCGGCGGCAGCACCGTCAACGCCATGGTCTATATGCGCGGCCAGGCGGCGGATTTCGACCTTTGGAACGAACTTTCGACGCCGGAAGGGTCGAACGACGATGCTTGGTCGTATCGGGACCTGTTGCCCTACTTCAAGGCGCAGGAAGACAATGACCATCTCGCCGGCGAGTTTCACGGCGTCGGCGGGCCGCTGAAGATCTCCCATCTCGGCCATACCAGCCCGATGACGCGGACCTATGTGAAGACGCTCCAGGGCATGGGCATTCCCTACAATCCAGATTTCAACGGCGCCCAGCAGTTCGGCGTCGGCTTCATGCAGCAC
Organism: Hyphomicrobiales bacterium; assembly: GCA_900471485.1. GTDB lineage: Bacteria > Pseudomonadota > Alphaproteobacteria > Rhizobiales > Rhizobiaceae > Rhizobium. Next base: position 17,214 of record UCEU01000039.1, on the reverse strand, counting down.
ACGATCGACTGGAAGACGCGCAAGCGTTCGAGCGCCGTCGATGCCTTCCTGGCGCCGGTGATGAACGATCCGCTGCTGACGATCGAGACGGGTGCCACCGTCACCTCGCTCGATATGGACGGCGACCGTGTTACCGGCGTGCGCTACATGCAGAACGGCGCGCCGAAGCGCGCCGAAGCCGGAAACGAGGTCATCCTGGCGGCCGGCGCCTACCAGACGCCGAAGCTGATGATGCTCTCGGGCATCGGCCCCGAAGACGAGCTGAAGCGCCATGGTCTGAAGACGACCGTCGCGTTGTCAGGCGTCGGCAGAAATCTGCAAGATCATTACGAGTGCCCTGTCGTCGCTACCACGAAGGGATCGTTCGGCTATTACGGGCAGGATCGCGGCTGGCCGATGATCAAGGCCGGGTTGCAATATCTCATGTTCAAGTCGGGCCCCGTGTCCACCACCGGCGTCGAAACCTGCGCCTTCTACGATCCTGATGGCAACAACGAGCGGCCGACCATCCAGATGTTCTGCGTGCCGACGGTCTATCTCGATCGCGATGTGATGGGCACCGACCCGGGCGACGGGGTGACGATCAACTCGCTGCTGCTTCGTCCCAAGGCGCGAGGTTCCGTCACGCTGTCGTCTAGCGACCCGTTCGCCAACCCAATCGTCGACACGCAGATCTTCGCGCATCCCGACGATCTCCGACTGACGATGGCAAGCTTCCGCTTTGCCCGCACGGTGCTCGATGCGTCTCCGATGAAGGAACTGATCGACAAAGAGATCTTTCCCGGCCCCGACGTTACCAGCGACGAGGCCATCGCCGCCCATTGCAAACGCACCGTCAAGACCGGCTACCATCCTGTCGGAACCTGCAAGATGGGCGCCGACAGCGATCCGGAAGCCGTGCTCGATACGCAGTTGCGGGTCCGCGGCACGCGCGGCCTGCGCGTCGTCGACGCTTCCCTGATGCCTGCCATTGTCAGCGGCAACACCAACGCGGCGGTTCTCGCCGCCGCCGGAAAAGCCGCCGACCTCATTCTCAGCTAACGCGAGTAAGACCATGAAGATCACCAAGCTCACGACCTATATCGTCCCGCCGCGCTGGCTGTTTTTGAAAATCGAGACCGATGAGGGCATCGTCGGCTGGGGCGAACCCGTTGTCGAAGGCCGGGCGCTCACTGTCCAGGCGGCGGTCCACGAGCTCGAGGACTATCTGATCGGCAAGGACCCGTTCTTGATCGAGGATCACTGGACGGTCATGTATCGCGGTGGTTTCTATCGCGGCGGTGCCGTTCATATGAGCGCGATCTCCGGTATCGACCAGGCTCTGTGGGATATCAAGGGCAAGGCACTCGGCCAGCCCATCCACTCGCTGCTGGGCGGCCAAGTGCGCGACAAGATCAAGGTCTATAGCTGGATCGGCGGTGACCGGCCGGCCGACGTCGCCCGCAATGCGAAGGATGTGGTCGCGCGTGGCTTCAAGGCGATCAAGCTCAACGGCTGCGAAGAGATGCAGATCGTCGACAGCAACGAGAAGATCGACAAGGCCGTGGAAACGATCGCGACGATCCGCGAGGCGATCGGGCCAAATGTCGGCATCGGCGTCGATTTTCACGGTCGGGTGCACAAACCCATGGCGAAAGTGCTCGCCAAGGAACTGGAGCCCTACAAGCTGATGTTCATCGAGGAGCCGGTCCTGTCCGAGCACCGCGAGACGCTGAAGGAGATCGCCAATCACTGCTCGACGCCGATCGCGCTGGGCGAGCGTCTCTATTCGCGCTGGGACTTCAAGTCCGTGCTGTCCGATGGCTACGTCGATATCATCCAGCCGGATTTGAGCCACGCCGGCGGCATAACCGAATGCCGCAAGATCGCGGCGATGGCGGAAGCTTATGATGTGGCCGTCGCGCCGCATTGCCCGCTTGGCCCGATCGCGCTCGCCGCCTGCCTGCAGGTCGATGCGGTGAGCTACAACGCCTTCATCCAGGAGCAGAGCCTGGGTATCCACTACAACAAGAGCAACGACATTCTGGATTACATCTCCAACAAGGAGGTGTTCCACTATGCCGATGGTTTCGTGTCTATCCCGCAGGGCCCCGGCCTTGGCGTCGAGGTGGACGAGGCCTATGTCATCGAGCGTGCGAAAGAGGGGCACCGCTGGCGCAACCCGATCTGGCGTCACGAGGACGGCAGTTTCGCCGAGTGGTGAAGGTATCAGTCATGTCCAATCGTCTGCTCGACAAGCGTATCCTGATCACCGGCGCCGCCCAGGGCATCGGCCTGGCGATCGCCAAGGCCTTCGCGCGCGAAGGCGCCAGCCTGTTTCTGATCGATCGCGACGAGGCGTTGCTTCATGAGGAAGCGGCGAAGCTTAAGGGCGAGGGGTACCAAGTCGGCGCGCGTTCGGCCGATATCACCGATGCCAAGGCGATCGTCGCGGCCGTGGCCGAGGCGGAAACCGAGATCGGGCGCATCAACGCGCTGGTCAACAATGCCGGCGTCAACGTGTTTTCCGAACCGCTTGAGACCAGCGACGAGGAATGGAACCGCTGCTTCGACATCAATCTCAAGGGTGCGTGGAACTGCTCGAAGGCGGTTCTGCCTGGGCTGATCGAACAAGGCGGAGGCGTGATCCTCAACATCGCCTCGACCCACGCCTTCACCATCATCCCGCATACCTTCCCATATCCGCTGGCAAAGCACGCGCTGCTGGGCATGACCAAGTCGCTGGGGCTGGAATACGCGCCAAAGAACGTCCGGGTAAACGCGCTCGCGCCCGGCTATGTCGCGACCCAGAAGGTCATCGACTACTGGAACAGCTTTCCCGATCCTGAAGCGGCGAAGGCCGAGACGATGAAACTTCATCCCGGCGGGCGCATCGCCACGCCGGAAGAGATCGCCATGGCGGCCGTGTTCATGATTTCGGACGAGTGCCCGTTCATGAACGCGACCTGCCTGACGGTGGATGGCGGCCTGAGCGTCCAGCAGCATCCTGCATGATGATGAAAAATTGTGTCGTCATGAACGGTGTCGGCGCCTGAAATATCAGGAAATCGACAGGCCTGATCGCGGGAGGGCCGCGTCCATGAAGCGTCCCGCATCGGCAACCTGGATCTGGTTTCGAGAAGGTCGACGGACACTTTTCCATCCTGTCTCGCACCCAGGCGAACCGGAAGAATGCTGATGCCAATACTCGCCTCCTCCCCCCGGCTGCGAGGCGCGCCTCTCACCCGAAAGAGCCGGCAGCACGCTGTTTCGAGACAGTGCCTATAGCGAGAGACATGGAAAAACTTGGTTCTGGTCGAAAACCTGACCGGAATCCGCTATCTACAGTCGCTATGAAAAAAGGGGCGGACCGAAGCGAGCAATGAGGTCGAAGACGAGCAAGGCGTGGCTGGCGAAGCTGCTTGCCGGTGCCGGCGGGCTACTGGCAGCTTCGATTTCACTTGGATACTCGCTGTACGAGCGCAGGCAGGCCGATGTCGTTCCTCAGGTCGAGGCGGCGACACCGGTGGAGGCCGGACGTTGGAAGGTGTCCGTCAATAGAAGCGCGGTAGGCACGGAGATGCCGAACGGTGCAAAGATATCACCGGGCAAGAAGGCCATTGTCGTCAGCATGATGCTGGAGAACATCTCGGCACAGAGCTCCAATCTCTATGGCGGACTGATCAAACCGGCCAATCTACCCGATATCCCGAAGCCGCAATATTATCTGACGCGTGACCGCGCGATCCTGTGGGATCTGCAGCCGCGAATGCCCGAGGCGGTGACGGCCGTATGGGAGGTTCCGGAGAATGTCGCGTTGCCCGATGTTCTGACGCTGCAGGTCGAGGGCGAGTTCTTCAAGCCAAGGGACAATCTCTACAGCGCACCCGGCTGGTTTCCGTCCGGGGCCGTTGCAGAAATAGCATTGCCTCTGGATGGCGAAACGTCGGAGAGAAAACCGTGAGGCGTACGGCACTTGTGATTCCGGCTGTTCTTGGAGCCGCGGTTCTGCTCGCGGCACTCCAGGCAACGACGCCACCCTATGCCACATTGACGGGGCCGATCAGCACCGCGGGTCGCCAGAGCGAGACGGTTTCGAGCGATACGTTCAGCGTGAAGGTCAATCGCATCCTGAAGGCGAAAGCCATCGCCTACGATCAGTTCGGACGGGCAGTCGATCTGCAGAGCTCGGGGGTCTGGGTGGTGGTCTCCGCCGAGTTGCAGGCGTTCCAGAAAACCATGCCGGTCCGCGCTGCAACGCTGATCGGTGCATCCGGCCGAATGTATCGCCAGTCGCGGCGGGCGGGAGAGGCGCCAAACAATCTTTCGGCGAAAATCGTCCAGCCCGGCCTGCCGACGACGGGTCTGTTCGTTTTCGAGCTGCCCGAGGATGAGATGCGCGACATGAAGCTGGTGCTTTCCGAACAGTATGATCCGCAGCTCAAGGACGAGATCAGCGTGTCGCTGGAACCGGATGATACTGCCCCACGAGCGAGACTGGAGATCCGCAAAGATGGTATCTGATCGCGCGCGATGGACATGGTGGGTCTCGCTCGCAAGCCTGCCGATTCTGGTGGTGGCAGCCGTTGCGATCAATGCATGGCGCAACATCGAGGATTACAGGCATCGGATAGAGATCGATGTGGTGCAGGGATCCGGCCAGCTTGACTACGCCGGCGCGACGTGGCGCCTCGAGAAGGCGAGACTGCTTGGCGATGGACGCGACACGCAGCTGCGTCTTCCGGGCGAGATGCGGCTTGTCATCGTCCGCATGGTCGCGACCGCCGCCCGCGATATCGGTAACGGCTGGGGCCAATGCGAGGTCAGCCTGGTGGACGGGACGGGGCGCCGTTGGTTGCCGCTCGACGTTATTCTATCAAGCGACATCAGCCGCGATCTGGAACCTGAAAACGAGCCCCTGAAAGGCTGCGGTATCACGTCACTCGATCCCCCTCGTCAAGATCATGCCGCGTTGATCGAAGAGAAGTTCGTGGTTCCCGCCGCGGCGGTCCCCGCATTATCTGTCAGGTTGAGCGTCGCGGCCTTGCGGCCGCAGGCGATCAGCTTTCCGCTCGCGCTGAACTGACAATCACGCCTCGCCGGGACGCAACTCTCGTCCTCTCCATTCCCGCCCCTGGGCAAAACCGATTTCCAGCGTCGCCGCCAGCAGGCAAATCTTGATCGGTGTGATCAGCAGGCCCTCTCCCGGATCGCTCGGCGTGCCAATGAATGGCGAAATCATCTGCGCGATGACCTGCCATAACGGCAGATCATGCGGACCGATAAGCTGTGTCAGCCCGTACCAGGTCCAGGCGGATCCCCAATCCAGCAGCCGGTAGGCGACAATGGCGACGAGAACCGGACCGATCCCGGAATTCAGCGCCAGACCGATCCCTTCAGCAAGCGCGCGATAGCGTTTCAGCGTGCCTGAAATGAAGTGCGAAATGAAATCACGCACCGACTTCGGCAGCGCCTTCCAACGAGAGACCGCGCTGGCAAGGCGCCCTTCGCCAGGCGCCCGCCTGCTATCGATGTCATAGCCGTAGACGAGGGCTGCAAGCGTCAGCCAGACGACCGGATAGAGCGCATAAAAGAACAGGCTGACGAACTGCGTTGCGATCGGCGGCGAAGCGAATTCGGGTGGAAGTGGCACGTCCGGTCGCGCGGTGGCGTCCGTTACCGGCGCAAGCAGGCTGATCACAGTGCCGATCGTTTCCGGGAGATGGCTGAACCAGGCCCTGATCTCATCCTGCCACTCCGACAGGACGAACAGACCGATGAACGCCCAGTTGGCTTCGCAGACCACAATGAGGATCGGCCAGATCGGCGCATGCGAACGCTTGTGCATGGCTTTCGCGAACCGCCTGACGGCCCAGGCGATGACGACCGGTACGATCAGCCACTTGCCGCCGGAGACATCGAGCAGGCCGGCGCTCTCGCCCGCCATGAAGAGGCTGAGCGACAGGCGGGAATAGTCCCTTACCGTATCGCCGAGAAAGCCCCAGGCGGTGTAGAACGCGAAGAAGGGGACAAGGCTGAGCGCCAGAGCGCTGAGAAAATCGCCGGGGGGAGAGGGCGTCTCCAGCTCGGTCGTCATATCCGGCTGATCCGTCAACCGCTGCGAGGCGGCATTCAGCGCCGGAAGGCCGCGCCGAACCGTCTCGAACAGAGCCACGATGACGACAAGCTTCAAGAGCACGACCAATGCGAGGACCGACAGGCCAGCGAGCGAGTTCCAGCGCCCGATCATGGCGGCGATTTCGTTGAGGAGAAGATTGCCGATGAAGCCGAGCAGCCAGATGGCCGCCAATTGCGGCCAGAAATGCCAGACGAGAGAGGCGGTCAATCGTAGCTGACGCAACGCGGTCTGGAAGCCGCCGTCGGAAGTGGTCGGCTGAGCGGAATAGGACATCCGTTCCTGATACCATTCCGACGATGGACGGCCAAGGACGTAGTTGAGCAGGCCGTCTTTGCAGAACCATACGGCCCTTTCCATCAGCCGGATCGGGTGGCCGGCTTTCTCAGTTGCGATCGCAAGATTTTTCCGTCTATCTTTCCGAATGAATGGAGGAGGTCTCAAGTTGATGCGCTGCCGGAGGGGCTTGCGGGCTGAAAGTACCGCTGATGTTCGGGAGTAAGCGGAGCGTATCGGCAAGTCGCTCATCAAGCCGCGCAGGTACAACTTTCCGCCACGGTCCGGCGGCTTTCCGTTAACTGTATTAAAACTGGACAATTAGATTTAACCTCTCATTTGTCATTGAGCCTGTAGCCTCCACGCAACCTAAGCGAGGATGGCATGCGCAGCTTCAATTCCGATTTGGCACGGTTCTCGGGCCAGCAGTTCACACGCCGCATCGTCTATCCCATGGCCGGGGTCATGGTCGTGATGATTGCGGTGGTGATCGGCTTTCTCGTTTTGTCGGCGCGGCAGCAGAATGCGCTGGAAGTGGCGGCATCGACGCGGCTTGCGACAACGGCGCTGCAGGTGAAGGCGCGTGAGGTCGGACGCAATCTTCGCGACTATACGATCCGGCCGGATGTCTACGAGAACCTGCATGACGGCATCGACCTTGGATGGGCGGTGACCGAGGGTAATGTCGGGGCCAATCTTTACACCGATCTCGGCTACGAGCTGGTTTTCGCCGTCAATTCGAAGGATCAGACGATCTATAGCCTGGTCGAAGGCGTTCCGACCAAGGTCGACGCTCTGAGCATAATGCCGCGCGGCCTTCGTGACCTGCTTCACGTCGCGGCTATACAGCCCGATCCCACGACCAGCCTGATCAAGTCCGGCGACGATGTCTATGTCGTGGCCGCCAATGGCATTCTTCCGCCGTCCATCGACCGATCGACCGTGAAGGCGAGCGATCTGACCATGCTTGTCTTCGCCAAGCGGCTGGATGACAAGTTCCTCGACCGGATGGGGCACGATTATCTTCTGAGCGATCTCAAGATATCTCTCGACGACGCGCATGGGAAGGAAGCGTCCATTCCGCTGATGACGCAGAACCGCGTGTTCCTCGGCACCATCTCCTGGACGCCACCCAAGCCCGGCGACCAGCTTCTGAACTATATCGTGCCGCCGCTTGGGCTCGCCCTCGTCGTCCTTGCCGCGTTTGCAATCCTCGTCGTTCGCAATGCGCGGCGATCGACCAGCGCTCTGGAGGCGTCGGCGACGCACGCCACCCATCTTGCCCATCACGACGCCTTGACCAGTCTGCCCAACCGCGTGCTGTTTCGCGAGCGCCTCGACATCGCGCTCTCCTCGACGGTGGAGCGGTCACATGCCGTGTCGGTGATCTGCCTTGATCTCGATAACTTCAAGGAAGTCAACGACAGTCTTGGCCACGGGGCGGGGGACCAGCTGCTGCAACAGCTTGCCAAGCGGCTGATGGGGTGCGTCAACCACCACGACACCGTCGCGCGACTGGGCGGCGACGAGTTCGCCGTCATTCAGGTCGGCGCGAGCCAGCCGCACGACGCCGAGGAGCTCAGCCGCAAATTGATCGACTGCGTGCGCTCGCCGTTCGTGATCGAAGACCAGGAACTTCACATCGGCGTCAGCATCGGCATCGCCGTGGCCGAACCGATCGACGGCGATCCCGAGCGGCTGCTGAAGAATGCGGATATCGCACTCTACCGTGCAAAGCAGGGCGGCCGCGCCACCTATCGGATATTCGAGGCGAAGATGGATGCCGAACTCCAGGAGCGCCGGGGCCTCGAATACGACCTGCGCCAGGCCGTGCTGAAGAACGAACTCGAGCTTCACTACCAGCCGTTGATCAACCTCGAGAAGCGCAATGTCGCGGCGGTCGAGGCGCTGGTGAGATGGCGTCACCCGTTGCGCGGGCTGGTCTCCCCGGCGGATTTCATTCCGCTGGCCGAAGAGACCGGCTTGATCGTCGCGATCGGCGAGTGGGTGCTGGAAACCGCCTGCCGGCAAGCGCTCGAATGGGGTGACCTACGCATCGCGGTCAACCTGTCGCCCGTTCAGTTCCGAAACCGTGAGCTGGTCGAGACGGTTCGTCAGGTTCTCCAGAGAACAGGCCTGGAGCCCGGACGTCTCGAGCTTGAGATCACCGAGAGCGTGCTGATAAACGATGCCGCAGCGGCACTTGATATCCTCAACGGGCTCAAGGCGCTCGATGTGAAGATCGCGATGGACGACTTCGGTACCGGATACTCGTCGCTGGGATATCTGAACTCGTTCCCCTTCGACAAGATCAAGATCGACAAGTCGTTTATCGGAAACCTGAGCGACAAGGAGAAATCGGGCGCCATCGTGAAATCGGTGATCGGCCTGGGGCAGAGCCTGAACATGATAACGACGGCCGAAGGCGTCGAGACGCTCGAGCAGGCCGCATTCCTCAGGCAGCAGGGATGCGATCAGGTCCAGGGCTTCTACTTCAGCAAGCCCGTGCCGGCCGCCGAACTGCCGCTGTTCATCGATCGTTGGCAGGTAGAGAATGGTGAAGGCACTTCGGTCGAGGCGGCGTAGAGCATTTCTCTTCCTGGGGCTCGCTGTTGGCGGTGCTATCGTGCGTGGATAAGGCGCCAGGTGGTCATTATGGGCATGCGCGGATAGACTTATTCGCAAAACAGTGGAGCTGTCTCGATGACAGCAGACGTGGCGCACTATCGCCAATGAAATATCTCTTCGGAAATACGAAATAAAGATTGTGTATGCCGTCCCGGTAGCCACGAAAGTGGCTGCTATTTACAAAAGAATATCTTTGGATAGATTGAGCAATGCAACCTGAGATTTGATTATTTCTCTATGCCATTGTTCAAGCATCTTCATGACGACGCATTTTTGATTTTCTCGCGCAAGCATCGCTATCTTTACGAAGCGGCGCTGCTTGAGGTCTACGACCGTTGCTTTTCCAGTGGGTCGAGCTTTCCAACGCGCCAGGAACTCGTTCACGCCATCTACGATCTCGTGGGCCGTCGGCCGGACCTGCTTCTCGATGAAGAGGATCTGGTGGAGGGGCTGCCGGAAGTCGTGTCCAAGGGGCGCCGCAGGCTCAAGTTCGCAGGAACTGCCGGAGAGACCGGAGATCGTGTGCTCAAGGCGTCCCAGCAGGTCTATCAGGGGCTCGTGCGGACCGGATGGCTGGAGGAAGAAGAGTACGGACTGAAGGTCACGGTCGACATGCCGATGGGAGCATTGCTGGTGGTCCAGCGGCTGTCGAGCTTGAATTCCGATGTATCGCAGCGGTTTGGCGGTCTCGTCGTGCATATCAAAACCAGCCTCGAACTGGTCGAGAAGCTATCGGTTGAAAACCCGGAAAAGGCCCGGTCGAGCGCCGTGCATGCGCTACGCGAAGCTCGCGTTCAGGCGGACCAGTTCGTCAAGACACTGCGGGCGATCCTTTCGGACCTGAGACGAATCCGCAAGTCGCTGCTGGAGTCGGAAAATCTTCGCCAGAAGATGGATACCTATTTCGAACAGTTCATCGGCGAGCTGATCCTAAAGGATTTTCAGGCGATCCTCACATTCAACCATCCTTACCGCTTCCGCGACCAGATCATCGATACGGCGCGGCGCATTGCCAGCATGCCTGTCCTTCTGGATATAATAGCGGCCGGATATGTCGAGATTGGCGTCAAGCAGGATGCGGAGGGAGCGCGAGACGAGGCGCTCGGCGATCTGCTGTCGATCGAAACGACATTCGATACGGTCACCGAAATGTTCGAGCGTATCGCAAGTTTTCGCCGGGTTCTGGAAGCACGGCTTCGCAATACGGTGAAGTATGCCGAGCAGGGCGAGCGCGGCTTGTCGTCACGCGCAAGAGCGCTGGTAGCGCGGATGGAGGCGCTGCTCGTTGCCGATCCGGATCGCTACGCGGAACCCAGCGTTCCCTCTCAGATCGCGCGGATTTTCTCGCCATGGTCGGAAAGGCAGCTGGCACCACAGCGGCAGGCAAGATCGCCAATCGTGGCCAAGCCTCTGGTCGCGCGGCCATATGATCCGGTCTATGAATTTAGAAAACGCATGCGGGCGGAATATCTCGAACGGATTTCTCCGTCGCCCGAGCGTGTCAGACAATTTTTGCGGCGCATAGCGGCGCCTCATCACACGATCGAGGCGCGCTTTGTCGAGCTTCAGACGATCGACGACTTCCTCGCGTTCAACGCTGCGAGGCGCTACGCGCTCACCCAGGACATACCTGGCGCTGTCGGTCGCGAATTCGAACTGACATATTTGCCCGATAGCCAGCCGCATGACTGCGAATGGCTCCGCTGCAGCAATTTCTCTATCCGTCGTCTGGATGGCACAACCCACCAAGAGGTCCGGCATGCTGAGTGAGTTCGATGCGCTTGAGGATAGCCATGGCGTTGAAAAGGCGGCCGATCTGCGCAAGGCGTGCCGTTACATGTTGCGAAGCCAGTTTGTCTATTCCGGAGATCGCGGCGCGGCGATCGTCTACAACACCCTTACCGACAGCCGGTTCCGGCGTATCGCCGACCAGTTTTTTGAAAGCATCGGCTATCAGGTTCACCGCCATGCGGAGGAACAGTGGGTCGGCATCCTGTTGACGGATGACGATCCTTCATCGGTTCCCCGGATGAAGCTCGACGAAACCATGGTGGTGCTGGTGCTGGGCAGCCACTGGCAGGAGGAGGCTGATCTCGGCAACCTGTTTGACCAGGCGACGGCAGTAACGACCTTCAACGTGCTTCACGAGCGGTACAGGGATATGCTGCACAACGCCGGCAAGCCGGCGATCACATCGCAACGGTTTCTCGATCTCCTCAAGGAGGTTGCCCTGCGCAATCTGATCTCGGTCGGAGAGTTCGACAACGACGCGCAGGACCGGGAGATCGAAATCCGGCCGATGATCAAGTTCGTCAGCGGCGCCGATGCGCTTGCGCGCCTAGAAACCTACGTGAATGCCGAAGAACGTGGAATGCGCTCACGCGCGATACCGGGCGTTGGAGAACTTCTCCGCCCGGCTGTCACTGTTGCCGAAGGGGATGCGGTATGATGGAACTATGCCGCATCACGCTGGTAAACTGGCATCTGTTCGACGCCGAGGATATCGATGTAAAAGGCAATTTCGGCATTCTTGGAGAAAACCGCTCCGGAAAATCGACTGTCCTTGACATGGTGCAGGTGGTGCTGACGGGTGCCAACCGTCAATATCTGCGTCTGAATGCCGTCGCAGGCGAAGGCGCCAAGGGGCGCTCGGCCCCGAAGCGCACAGTGCTGACCTACTGCCTGGGAATGCTGGGGGATGGCAATGTTCGCCGCAGCGAGGCCGTGACCTACATTGCGCTGGGCTTTGCTGATCGAGACAAGCAGCGGCCGCCGGTCACCATTGGCCTTGCGATCGAAGCCCGGCAGACGGATACGTCGGAAACAGTCCTCGGTCGGTTCGTGGTTACCGGCAAGTTGTTGACCGCTTCGGACTTCACCGAGAAGCGTGATGATGGCGTCTATGCCGCGCATTGGGACGATGTGAAGACCCGCATCGTCAATACCGTTGGCGCGCAGCATTTCATCAACCATCGTGACAAGGCCATGGATTTCGTGCGCGAATATATGCGCCGGCTCGTACCCAGCCTTCCCAATGCCGAACAGAGTGCATCGGCCTTGTTGAAGGCGATCGTCAATGCCATGGCGCTCAACCAGGGTTATTCCGCGACCGAGTTCGTTCGGCGCTTTATTCTCGAAGACAATCCGATCAACATTCGCGAGCTCCGCGCCTCGATCGAGACCTATCGCAGTGTGAGTGCGACGATCGTCACGTTGCGGGAAAAACTTGAAGCGCTCATGGAGATTCGCGAGCTTGTCGCCGCATTCGAGGAAAGTCTCGGCCAGAAGGCGCTGGAGCTTTGGCTGGCGCGCCGGGCACAGTGGCTTGCCTCAAGGGCAGAAAACCGATCGCTCAAACAGCAGATCGTTGAAGCGCGTCGCTTCATCGACGCCGATCAGGATGACCGGGACATTGCCAATGAGGGGATCAGGGAGGCTGGCGAGGAAATCGAACGGCTGATGAAGGCGATCGCCGCGCATGGCGCAAAGAACGGGCGCGATCAGTGGCAGGAAGTTTTGCACAGCAAGACGGTCGAGAACGACAGGCTCAAGAAAGACATCGAAAGACGATGCCGTTCGGCGATGGCGCTTGCCGGCTTGATATCGGGTTTCGACGATGGTGCCCGCATCAAAGCCTATTGCGAACTGGTTGCTCGGCTAAACGACGGCGTTGATCGTGCGGCATTGAAGGCAGCCGAACGGGAACTTCGCGCTCGTGTGCCCGATATCACCGAGTTGGTGGAACGGAACTATCGGGAGACATCTGCGCAGATCGTTTCGCTTGAAAAAGAGCTCGCAGATACTCGCAGGCTTTTGACGGATAGCCGCGGGTCGGGAAGCGCTGCCTACCTGCAGGATCCGACGAATGCATTGCTAGGGCGACTCCGGAGCCGTGGCATGGATGCGAGGCCGCTCTGTGATCTGATCGATATCGACGACGAAAGCTGGAGCAATGCGGCGGAAGGCCTGCTGGGGCGCGACCGAGAGGCGGTGTTCGTGGAGCGGCACAACATTCTTGAGGCGACGGCCATTTTTCGCGAGGGGCGCCGTGAGTTCAAGGGCGCCTCGCTCGTCAGCCTGAACAAGCTTGATAGATTCCGGGATGAACCGCAGCCAGGCACGTTCCCAACGCTGTTCCGCTCGCAGGATCCGGATGCCAGGGCCTTTCTGCAGCAGCGGTACGGCAAGGTGCGTCTTGCGCTGACATCGGACGAGTTCAATCAGCCTGGACGCGCACTGATGAAGGATGGCCTTTACGACGACGGGCTGGTGCGCAGCCACCGGACGGCCGCCGACCACAAGATCGGCAAGGCGGCGCAGGCAGCTCACCTTGTTATCCTGAAGCAGGGTTTCGTAGAAAAAAGTGAGGCACTCTCTGATCTGCAAGGGGAGGAAAAGCGTCTGGTGGGCGCCTTGGCGGCGCTCAGGATGCAGGATGCCGATCTGCTGGCGGATGTTCTCGACGAACGCGACGAATGCATGCGCCGCGCGCAGGATGCGCGTGACAGGATCGCCGCCATCGATGCCGCCGGCGACGACGGCCTCAACGAAAAACTTCGCGCACAAAAGGCATTTCGCGACCGCAGGAAGGAAGAGCTGAAAACGATCGAGGAACGCGTCGGTAAGTATCTGACCGAAGTGGCGATTGCGGAAAGGAAGTTGAAGGACGGCGAGGCCACGGAAGGCTCTGCGATAAATCTTTCGCTTGCCAAAAGGCTTTATCGCGCCGAGCGACGGCAGTACCAGTATCCGGCGGGCGGAGCAGCCTATCGCCAGCGGTTGAACCTGCTACGGCGCCGATCCGAGGAGACCATGCTCGGCAGTCAGGCAGCCCACGATGAGGCATTGTCGCACCGCAAGCTCGTAAAGCAGGCGGAGGAAGCGGAGGGGCGCGCCCGGGAGCGAAATCGTCGTGCGGAACTTGATGCGCGAGGCGCTCTGCACCGCTACTTCAACAATGCCAAATTTGGCGTGAGTTCACAGGTTGGCCCGGAGAGCGACTTGCTGGGTGCCATAAAGCCCTGGATGGATTTGCTCATAGAAGATATCGAAAGCAACGAGCTGAGACGGTACGAAGACAGGGCCAGGGAAGCTTCCGAGCGGGCATCCCTTCTGTTCCGAGGTGAATTCGTGAATGCGCTCAACACGCGTGTCACGAAAATGGAACGGGACCTCGATGCGCTCAATCGCAGCCTGCGTGGACATCCTTTCCACAACGAGACTTACTCGTTCCATCGGACTGTCGAAGCGCAATTCCAGCCCATCCTGAAAATCATCGAGATCAGCCGGATCTCCGATGACGCGCTGGATGCTCTTTTCAAACCTGATCTGCCGGACGATTATCCGCACAGGGACACCGTTCAGGCCGTCGAGCAGTTGCTTGAAGACCCGGACAAGGACGTTTCGGCGTTTGAAGACTACCGGAATTTCTATGCCTTCGAAATTCATGGAGGACGTCACCACCAAGGCTCGCACTCGCTGGGAGACGCGGCGGAATACGGGCTCCGGCGCCGAACAGCAGGTGCCGCTTTACGTCGCCATCGGCGCATCGCTGGCAGCCGTTTACGGCAATGCCGGACATCACGGCAGACCAAGAGGCATGGCGCCTGCGCTGTTTGATGAAGCCTTCTCGAAGATGGATGGCAAGAACCAGCGGGCAATGATGAGTTTCTATGCCGATCTTGGGCTTCAGGTCGTCATCGCAGCGCCGTTGGAAAAGAAACCCGTCATCATCGGCTACGTTCACAGCCTGGTCGAGATCGACCGGATCGGCGAGCAATCCTTCGCCAACGTCATAACGATCGGCCAGCGTGCTCGCGATGAAATCCTGGCCATGAACCCGGAAACGCTGAGTGATGCGGAGATTGCTGCGCGGATGGCGGCGGAATAATAATGGTGGCGCGTGGCCGCAAGTTTACCAATGCACGCGATCTGCTGGATGACCTGATCGACCGCCACGAGGAAGGCGTCGCTCAGCCAGTCGGATATCCCGACTACAGCGGTTTTGCCGACATCAATGCATGCGACAGCTTCTTGCGATCGATCGAACTTGCCGAGCGCAGTGGCGGTATCCTGCGTGTCCAGGATAGCGGTCGCCGGCGTGGCGAACTGAAGCTCGTACGGCTGGTCGATGCGGCACAGCTTTACAAGCATCTCGGTCGCACGCCCAGCCGGCAGACGGCCCTGACGGCGGCTGACGCGATGCTGAGGGGGCTATTCATTCACCCTGCCATCCGTGAGGTTGCCCTGTTGGCGGTCGAGGCGTGGACGCGAAACCGCAAGTGGTTCCATCTCGGTGTCGAGGATGCGGCGTCGATGCGCAGCGCCATCAGGCTGGCCCAAGCCTTCGTCGAGCAACAGCATCTGGGTATGGACTATCGAACATTTTCTCGTCGCGTCGTGGCCGACAGCAAGGCTTTGGAAAGGCTGGAGTCGGTGGTTCTGCAACTGGTCGGTGCCGCCATCGATCTGCCTCAGGCCAGCAGTCCGCGTGCGACATTCGCTGCGCTGGGACTTGAGCGGTTCAGTCCGCCGCTTTTGCTTTCCGGCAGATTTATGCTGGACGGTGCTTCTGTCGCGCCCTCACTTTCCTATCTGGGCATTCCACCGCATGCGATAGAGAGCGTGGGCTTCGATCGTTGGCCTGACTACGTGTTGACCATTGAGAATTTTGCGAGCTTCAACCGGCATGTATTGGAAGCGGACCCGGGCGGGCAAGGGTTGACGCTGTATGTTGGCGGCTATCCATCGTTGGCAGCCCAGAAGGCACTTGCTGAGCTTGCAGCCAGGTTGCCCGAGATTGTGCCGTTTTTCCATTGGTCGGATATCGATCCGGACGGCACGTTGATTTTCAGAACCATCGAACGGGCGCTCGGTCGCCAACTGTGGCCGCATCTGATGTCTCGCGACCTGGCGGAATCATTCGGGGAGGCGGCGATGGGCCGTACCAAACTGCGGATAGCAGACGCCTCGGGATCGATGATCGCGGATGTCGTCGACTATCTCATGCAACCCGATGCAAAATTTATGGAACAGGAGCAAATCGACCCGGAGATACCAAGCAGAAGGTGATTGCTTCAGATCGCCGATTTTGCCGGGCGACAACCGTTCTTCTTGAACCGCTGGACTGGCCCCGCCCAGCTCATAGCGCCTGCAGGAACCGCCGCAGCTTCTCCCTCAAGGCATAGTTCTGCTCCATCATCCCCGGATAATCGAAATGGCCGGCGTCGAGCACGAAGATTTCGTTGTCCTTCGATGCCGGCAACGCGTTGGCCACGGCGAACTGGCAGGGTGGGGCGACGGCGGGGTCGAAGAGGGCGGGAGCGACGAGCATCGGCACGGTGATGCGGGCGGCTGATGTCGCGGCGTCGAAGAGGCGGAGATGTTCCAGCACGCCTTCATGCGTTTTCGCGTAGGCTTGAGCGGAATCGGCGCTGCCGACCGTCGGCAGCGTCAGCCATCGGGCACGGTCGCCGAAGGTGGGGACGACGAGATGGCCCCGCGATATGCGGGGATCGAAGGGGATGCCGAGCGCCCCGATACCGCCGCCGAAGCTCGCGCCGACATAGCCGACATGGCCTTCCAGCCAGGGATAGAGCGCAAGCAGTGTCGAAACACCAAGCCAGAGATCCTCGACACAGCCGCCGATGACATAGTCATCCGGCTTGTCGATATCATGCAATACGTGGCCGGGTGCTTCCGGCGGGATCGGCGGATGCCGGCTTTTCGACATGCCGCGAAAGCAGGGGAAGAGGAGTGCTGTCTCCTCCACCGGCTGGTCGAAATCCGGCGCATCACGACCGCCATAGCCGTGGCCGACGATGACGCCGCGCCGGATCGTTCCCTTGCGCGGCAGCAACAGCCAGCCGCCGATCGCGACGCCGCCGGTGGACATATAGGTGATGTCGTGGACGTGCCAGGCGGGGTGGGTAAGCTCGCTCTTGCTTACCTTCGGCTGCGGATCGGTGGCGATCGCCCGCTCGTAGCGCTTTTTCCAGAAAGCATCGAAACTTGGTGGAGCGGGCGGCGGGGCGATGGCGCGCAACGTGTCGAGCGTCATGCCGTAGGTGGGGTCGAAGGGGAAGGGGTGCGTCTTGGGGATGCTCATGGGGAAATTGTTTCGTGGAAATCGGGGGATTGCAAGGCGAGAGGGAGGGTGAGTTTTCGTGTTGGCGGGAAAGACCCCTCCCCAACCC
>UCEU01000033.1 GCA_900471485.1 Hyphomicrobiales bacterium | reverse complement strand
GCGATCGACCAGTAAGCAGCGTTGTCAGCAGCCTTGCCGACGCGCAGACCGGACGAAACTGCCTGCTGCGTGTCATTGAGGCCCTTGTTGACGGTACGCAGCGTCTGAAGAGCGGCCATCGCCGAGGTGTTGGTGTTAATGCTTGTCATGAGTCTGTCCCCTGAAACGAGATAAAAAAGGAGGACATACCGGACTTCTATACCGGCGATGACGGACCAGCTTCATGCTACTCGGCGCCATCCTTCTGGTCGCCAAACCCGTCATGTCGAGGGTCAATTTCGCAGGCATTCATTGCGAAGTGATTAAAACAATTATTGAAATGCGCTCGGCTCGGCAGGTGGTTAATGATTTCTAAATGCCTTAAATGCCAGCGGTTCTCGCGCCATTTCTCCCGTTTCAAGCAAGGTTCGTGTGTCTAAATGCTGCAAGCTAGGCCGTAAATTCGTCCCGAGGTCGGACCCGCGTGCCATCCATGAAATTCGGTAGGGAGTGGGTTTTGAACACCAACATCTCGTTTGCAGCGGCATCCAAGGACTATCAGAAAGGCCAATATCTCAGCTCGCTGGAGATATTGAACAAGCTGGTGGACACGCAACAGGACGTAAAGACCTATGTGCTGCTGGCCAAGAATCTGCTCAAGCTGGGCTTCAAGAGTGAAGCGGCCAGTGCCTACGCGCTTGCCGGCCAACTCGACACTCAGCCCGAGTCTGCCTATACGCGGGAAGCCGCCCTGCTCTATTTCGAACTCGGCAACGAGGACGAGGCGCTGCTAAACGGGCTGCGCGTCATGTCGCGGGCGCAGAGCGACGCCGACCTGGCCTTCATTATCGCTTCCATCCATCTGAAACGCGGCCTCAAGGATCTGCTCAGCCCCTACCGCAAGGTTCTTTCAGAAAGCAGCAACCCCGAGCATGTGCTCCTGGCGGTGCGCCTGCTCAGCGACGAACTCGTCGACGTCACCAACTGGACGCTGGTGCGCAACCTGTTCAAGAAGCTGCCGCACCTGCCCGCGCTTCGTCTCCTGAACCTGGTCTTCTCCCGTGAGGTCTGCGACTACGAACAGGTCGAGAAGCTCTTCGCGCCGGTGCGCGAAATGATCGACAAGGGCGACTACAGTATCCTGCAGCGGGACAATCCGTTCTATCACCTTCACTGGTGCGGCGACGAGAAGCTCAACAGGCTTGCTTCGCAGCGCAACCTGCCGCTGGACGAACTTATGGCACGGCGAAAGGCCGTGCCGCACAGCTGGGGCGAGAAAATCCGCATCGGCTACATGTCCTCGGACTTCTGGTCCAACCACGCGACGATGAAATTGATGCAAAACGTGCTGGAACTGCACGATCGGGACAAGTTCGAGGTTACGCTCTTCTGCCACACGCTCGAGGCGCATATCGAGAAGGGGTCCACTGACCGCTCGTCATGGGGCAACATCTGCACGGTTCGCGATCTGTCGCATGAAGAGACCGCCAAGGCGATCCGCGAAAAAGAGATCGATATCCTTGTCGATCTCAAGGGCTGGACGGCCGGTGGTCGTCCCGATGTGATGAACTTCGGCGCTGCTCCTATCCAGGTTGCATGGCTCGGCTTTCCCGGCAGTGTGATCAACGTCGACCTCGACTACGCAATCGGTGACCGCTTCGTGCTGCCGATGAGCTCGGCGCCGCACTATCATGAAAAGATCGTGCATTTGCCGGACAGCTACCAGCCCAACGATACGGCCAATCGCCCGAAGCCGCAGCCCATGAGCCGTGCGCAACTCGGTCTGCCCGAAAACGCCTTCGTCTTCGCATCGTTCAACGCCAACAGAAAGATCACCGCTGAAACGCTCGAAGCCTGGTGCAACATCCTTAGACGCACCCCGAACGGCGTCCTGTGGCTGATGCTCACCTCCGCGCACTCCCGGACGCACATCATCAACTACATGGCCAAGCGCGGCATCGGTGCGGATCGCGTCATCTTCTGCGAGCGCGTCGATTATCAGGAACACATCAATCGCCAGAATGCGGCTGATCTCGGCATCGACACCTTCCCCGTCAACGGCCATACGACCACCTCGGAGCAGCTCTGGGGCGGTCTGCCGGTCTTGACGGTCAAGGGCACGAATTTCGCCTCGCGCGTCAGCGAGAGCCTCTTGAACGCCATCGGCCTGCCGGAACTGGTGGCTGCCGATATCCAGGCATACGAGGACATGGCTGTCGACCTGGCTCAGAAGCCGGAGCAGCTGCAGGAATTCAAGCACCGGATCAAGCAGAATGCCGGCATCATGCCGCTCTTCGATTCCGACCGCTTCCGTCAGCATCTCGAAAAGGCTTACGAGATGATGGTCGAACGCGCCAAGCAGGGCCTCGAGCCTGACCATATCGTGGTGCCCGCGCTGCCGGCACGCACGAAGCCCTTCCTCTCGATGGATTGACGCGTCACGCACTTCCAATAAAAGGCCCGCCGGCACCCGCCGGCGGGCCTTTTTCGTATTTGCAGCGTGCTGCCGCCAACAAACGAAAGCCGCGCCGAGGCGCGGCTGTCCGGCAGACACTTTTGGTTTTAGTGGAAAGACCGAACCAGGCTGCCGACAAGCAGGTTCCAGCCGTCAATCAGCACGAAGAACAGAATCTTGAACGGCAGGGAGATCGAGGTGGGCGGCAGCATCATCATGCCCATGGCCATGGTGATGGTGGCGACGATCAGGTCGATGACGAGGAAGGGCAGAACGACGAGAAAGCCGATTTCAAAGCCGCGGCGGATCTCGGAGATCATGAAGGCCGGCAGCAGAACACGGTAGTCGATCTTCTCGCCCGTCTGCACATCCTGGCCGCGCTCGCGGGCGAGGTCGATGAACAGAGCCATGTCCTTGTCGCGGGTATTGTTGGCCATGAACGTGCGGAAGGGCTCGGCGATGCGCTCAACGGCCTGCTGCTCGTTGATCTGGTTGGACAGCAACGGCTGGACGCCGCTCTGCCAGGCCTGATTGAAGGTCGGCTGCATGACGTAGAAGGTCATGAACAGCGACAGCGACAGCAGGATCATGTTCGACGGGGTGGTCGAAAGGCCCATGCCGCTGCGCAGAATGGAAAATGCGATGATGAAACGAGGAAAGCTCGTCACCATGATCAGGATGCCCGGCGCGACCGAGAGAATGGTCAGCAGGCCGAAGGTGCGAATGATCCATGCCGCCACCGAGCCATCGACCGGCAGGTTCAAAAGATCAGTCGGCAGTTGCTGGGCGTGCGCCAGCTCCGGTGCCGCCATCATGGCAGCGAAAACGAGAAGAAATCGAATCATTCGATGACGAAGGTCCTGAACATCACCTTCGATACGCGGCCCTGAGCGCGCAGGTCAACACGTTCCTGGATGTCATCCCTAAGATAATCGAAGCCCCTTGGACCCTCGATCTGCTGCAGGGAAACGGTGCGGATATAGGCCAGGATATCCTGATGGATATCCTCGGCGACCTTCACATCCGGCGGACCGTTGAACAGGAGCGCGACTTCGAGCCGAACCCAGTTCTCGGAGGGGTAAGCCAGGTTGGAGGTGATGGGCTCGAGCTGCACGACATTGTTGGCTTCGGTGGAAATGTGAGGCAGTCCCGCCTCGCCTTCCTTCTTCTCGCCTTCGGCAGCCTTCGCTTCCTTGGCCTGCTCCGCCTGTTCCGCACCCTTGATGTTGGGGGCGATCATGCCGCCGACGACCCAGCCGCCACCGGCGCCGAGCAACGTCAGCACGGCAAGGCCGATGATGGTCATCATTGCGGCCGACTTCTTCTTCGGCTGGCCTTCGGTGCCTTCTGCGTCTGCCATGGTCCGGCCTCAGAGCGGCGAGAGGAGATCGACGGCCTGCTGGCCGCGCGGCGGCTGCTGCACTTCCATCAAGCGGCCGCGGCCACCATAGGAGATGCGCGCCTCGGCGATCTTCTCGTAGGAAATCTGGTTCTCGGCCGTCACGTCCTGCGGACGCACGATACCGGCGACGTTGAGGATGCGCAGCTCCTGGTTCAGGCGCACTTCCTGCGAGCCGCTGACGACGAGGTTGCCGTTCTCGAGAATGCCGGTGACGACGGCGGCGACCATCAGCTGCAGCTTGTCGGTGCGCTCGATCTTGCCCTTGCCGTCCGTGCTTGTGTCCGAACCGTAGGTCACGTCGGTCTTCGACGCCGGGTTCCAGCCGAGGATGTTGGCCTGTGCATCCCAGTTCAGGCCGCTGCTGTTCGTGCGGCTGCGGTTGGTGTTGTTTTCGAACGAACCCTTGTCGTTGATCGAGATGTCGACCGTCAGGATGTCGCCGATGTTGAGCGCGCGGGCGTCCTTGAAGAGTGCCGCCTGGGAATCACTCCAGAGCGAATAGCCCTGGGCGACCTGGCGCGGTTGCTTCGGATACATCGACATCTGCTGAGTCTGGCCATAGGCAAGACCGCTACCGATCGGGCTCATGGCCGGAGCGCGGCCGATTTCGTTGATCGCCTGCGGAGACTGGCAGCCGGCCAGAACGACAACGGCGGCGATCGCGACCGGGAAACGCTTCTTCATGAGGGGTCCTTCGACGTACTGGGATCGGACGCGCTGGCGATGATGTTGGCGATGACGGCCGCCTTCTGCGGATCCATCTCGTTGAGGATCAGGCTCGATTGCTGCGCGCTGAGCCGCATGATGACGGCTGCCGCAACTTCGATCTTGACCTCCTGCAGCTGCGATGCGGCTGCGTCCGGCTTCATTTTCTTGTAGATGTCCGTGAGCCCGGCTTCCGCCTGCTTCAGGAAGGTGTCGCGGCGCTTCAGCCAGTCCTGGTATTCGTCGCGGCGCTTTTCCATCTCGGCGATACGGGTATCGACATCGGCCCGAAGCTTCTCCAGCTCCTGCTTCTGCAGCAGGTAGCGCTGGTCGCGGGCGGGATCGGCGATATTCGTGCAGAACTGCTTGATTTCATCCTGGGAGACGACATCGCCGGCCGGCGCCTCGGCTTCCTGGGCGAAAGCGCCAGGGATGGAGAGAACGACCACGGCGGCGGCGGGCAACGCAAGGCGCCGCACCAGTTCGACCACGGACATTTTCGGATCGAAGATCTTCATCATTGCAGCACAAGCTCCGCCTGCAGCGCACCCGCCGATTTGATCCCCTGGAGGATAGCGATGATGCCATCCGGCTTCACACCGATATTGTTGAGGCCGGCCACCAGCGTCTTGAGATCGGGACCATCAAGAAGCGCGACCTTTCCGCCGGTCTTCTGCGCGGAGATATCCGTCTGCGGCTGGACCGCCGTCTCGCCGCGCGAGAACGGCTCGGGCTGGATGATCTGCGGCGTCTCGGTCACCTGGACCGTGAGCGTACCATAGCTGACGGCGACCGGGGAGACGCGGACGTCGGCGCCGATGACGATGGTGCCGGTCCGCTCGTTGACCACGACCTTGGCCGGCGTGTCCGTTTCGACGATCAAGTTTTCGATATCGGCCATCAGGCGCGTCAGGTCGGCTTCGCGCGGCTTCTGGACGATCACTTCCTGGGCGTCCTTCGCGTCGGCGACCGGGCCGCCGAAGCGGGACCTGGCATAGCCGTTGACGACATCGGCGATACGCACCGCGGTCGAGAAATCCGGATTGCGCAGCTGCAGCACCAGATTGATGGAATCCTTGAAGCGGGACGGCAGTTCGCGCTCGATGATCGCGCCGCCGGGCACGCGGCCGGCCGTCGTGACGCCTTCGGTCACGCTTCCTGCCTGTCCCTGAGCGTTGAAGCCCGAAACGACGACGGAGCCCTGGGCGACGGCATAGATCTGGCCGTCGGCGCCGGAGAGCGATGTCATGATGAGCGTGCCGCCGCGCAGCGAGGTGGCGTCGCCGAGCGAGCTCACGTTGACGTCGAGACGGCTGCCGGGGCTGGCGAAGGGCGGCAGGTTGGCCGTGACCATGACGGCCGCCGTGTTCTTGGCGTTGGACTGTCCGCCCTGCGTGGAGATGCCGAGGTTCTGCAGCATGGCACGCATCGACTGTTCGGTGAACGGCGACGCGCGGAAGCCATCACCGGTCCCCTGCAGACCGACGATCAAGCCGTAACCGATCAGCTGGTTATCGCGGCCCGACTGGAGGGAAGCGATGTCCTTGATACGCGACGACATGGCCGAGGCGGGGGCGACGGCCAGGAAATTCGGCGCCAGGAAGACGAGCGCGATGAAGAGGCGAAACAATATTTTCATTTTGTAGCCACGTGGATGGTGCCGTCCTTGAGTACGGTGCCGCTGACGATCACACCCGAATCCATGTTGCGGACGCGGATGAGCTGGCCGGTCATGCCATCCTCAAGCGGCGATCCGGCCGCCGAGATCGTCATCTCGCCAACCGTGAAGATCATGCGGATCGAAGAGCCGCGCGTGACGGTATAGGGCTCGCGCAGGGCCGATACGGAAATCGTGCGGCCGGGCAGCAGCGTGCGCTTGGAAATCATGCCGGAAACCTGACCGATCGACTTGGCGTAATCGCCCTTGAGGTTCGGATTGGTGACCTCGACTTCCTGCAGGCGGTCGCCGGACACTGTTTCGCCGGGGTAGATGGTCGTGGTCGGAACCACGGCATAGCCCATCTCGGTCGCGGATACCGGAGCCGAGGCGAACGCAAGGAGCGCGATCGCCGTTGGTGCGGCCCGTCGGAGAATGCTTCTGACCCGGCAAAACATCATGTTTCGGCCCTTCCCTGTTACTTCAGGTTCTTGCTGACGATGGAGGCCATTTCGTCGGCGGTGGTGATGACCTTGGAGTTCATTTCATAGGCGCGCTGGGCGGAGATCAGCTCGGTGATTTCCTTCACCGGATCGACGTTCGACGATTCCAGGTAGCCTTGCTTGAGGTAGCCCATACTGTTTTCGTCAGGCGTGCCGACAACGGGATCGCCGGAGGCCGGCGTCTGGGCGTAGAGGTTATCGCCGAGCGGCTGGAGGCCAGCCTCGTTGACGAAGTCGGCGATCTGCAGCTGGCCGAGGACAGTCGGGTCCGTGGCGCCCGGCAGCTTCGCCGAGACTTCGCCGGAGCGGCTGACGGTGAGCTCGGTCGAGCCCTGCGGGATGGTGATGTTCGGGGCAACGGTGTAGCCGTCGACCGTGACGATCTGGCCGGTCTCGTTCTTGTTGAGCGCGCCGGCGCGGGTGTAGACCGTGGTGCCGTCCGTGGACTGGATCTGGAAGAAGCCACGACCGACGATCGCGATGTCGAGATCGTTGCCGGTCTGAGCCAGTTCGCCCTGGATGTGCAGGTTGCGCACGGCCGACGTCTGGACGCCGAGACCGATGTTGGCGCCCTCGGGCACGATCGCCTGGTTGGCGCGATTGGAGACGCCCTTGGCGCGCTCGGTCTGATAGAGCAGATCGGTGAATTCAGCGCGGGCGCGCTTGAAACCCGTCGTGTTGATGTTCGCGATATTGTTCGCGATGACTTCAAGATTGGTCTGCTGGGCATCCATACCCGTTGCAGCAATGGCAAGAGCTCTCATGGCTTCGTCCTCAAATCAACTAAATCTGCATCCGGGTGACATCGAGAAAGGCCGTGACGACCTTGTCGCGAAGGGCAATGGCGGTCTGAAGCGTCTGCTGCGCCTGCATGACGGCATCGACGACTTCGCGCGTGCTGGCGGTGCCCTTGATGCCCGCGAAGGACATTGCTTCGGCATTTTTCAGCGTGTTGACGGCGCCGCTGGCGACGTTGCTCAGTACCGCGCTGAAGCTGCCGTCGCTGGCGGCGCTTTCGGCTGCCGAAGAGGCGGCGGACTTGCCCGGCTCGATCGCGGCCAGGCCGCGGGTCATCGACAGGGAGCTGATATTGTTGACGCTGTTGATCATTACTGGCTCTTCAGAAGGTCGATTGTCGCGGAGACGAGATCGCGGGTTTGCTTGATAGTCTGGAGATTGGCGTCGTAGGAGCGGTTGGCTTCGCGCATGTCGCCCATCTCGATCAGCATGTTGACGTTGGGCATCTTGACCACACCCTTCGCGTCGGCTGCCGGATTGGTCGGATCGTACTCGGTGCTGAACTTCGATTCGTCGACACCCAGCTTCTTGACGTTGACGGTCTTGATGCCGGTGGTGCGGTCCATGGTCTCGCCGAAGGTTATCGTCTTGCGGCGATAGGGATCGGCGCCAGGCGTATCGCCGGTCGAACGGGCGTTCGCGATGTTTTCCGACACGATCCGAAGGCGCGTGGATTGCGCTTCCAGACCGGACGCTGCGATTTTCGAGGCTGCGGTCAAAGGATCCATGATTACGTCTTCACCGTCATGAGCATCAGTCGATTGAAGGAGCTGACCAGCGAGGTGTTGAGCTCGTACTGGCGCTTGATTTCGCCGGATTTGGAGAGTTCCTCGGCGAGGCCGACCGTGTTGCCCGATTCCTGCACACCGATCTCCTGGTCGAGCGCGGCGTCCTTGACGTCGATATCGCCCTTGGTGTTGAGATCGTTGCCCGTCAGATGCGCGGCATTGGTGCGCGCCATCGTCACATCGGACTTATCCAGAACCGACTGAAAGGGCGTGATGTCCTTCGCGCGGTACTTCGGCGTGTTCGCATTCGCGATGTTGCCGGCAACGACTTCCTGACGAATCGTCAGCCATTCCGCCTGCCGCGAGGCCAAGTCGAATAGTTGAATCGGTTGCATGGAAACTCTCCGTTTTTACTGACGTGAACCTACGGCGGTAATCTTGCGTCAGACTTACGGATGATCAGGCTTTGGCGCAGGCG
Source organism: Hyphomicrobiales bacterium (assembly GCA_900471485.1). Classification (GTDB taxonomy): domain Bacteria; phylum Pseudomonadota; class Alphaproteobacteria; order Rhizobiales; family Rhizobiaceae; genus Rhizobium. The sequence continues at coordinate 156,228 of UCEU01000033.1, read as the reverse complement.
CATCGAAAGAGGCAAAAAACAAAGAAAGGCTCCGGCGGATGGTCCGACGGAGCCTCGATAGTCAGCAGCGCGTGGCGCCGGAAAAGCCCTAGTAGACGTCGCCCTTCGATGTCACGATCACCCACTTGCCATCGCGCTGCTCAAGCGTCGCCAGGCGGCTCTGGTCCGGCAGGATGGAGCCGACGCGCACGACGTACATGCCCGAGGGATCCTCGATCAACGCGCGACCGTTCGAGACGTGCAACAGACGGAAGCCGGATTTGCCGGGGAAGGGCTGCTCCGTCGCCGGCGGGCCCTTGTCGTCTTCCTTGCCGATGTTCGATACGGTCGCGGTGGTCAGCGGATCGAACGGCAGCTCGGGCTTGTTGTCGTTCTCGTTCTTGTTGGCCATCGCCAGCGGCGAGACGCTGAAGACATTGCGGGCCGGCCAGTTCGGAAGATCACGGGTGCGGTCGCCCTGGGCGACATTCAAGCCAAACTTGTCCTCGTTGAAGAACACATACCAGGGGAAGAACGCGGCAGCGCCGGCAAGGATGAGGCCGGTGACGGTCATTGCGCGATCGAGTGCGACCGACTTGCGCCGGGCCTCCGACTTCAGCGGCGCGATCTTTTCATCATCGTCGTCGAAATTGGTCACGGTTTATCTTTCTATCTGCGAACGGGCTGGTTGCCGATGCCGGCGGCTGCCTTCAGGGCGGTGGCAAGGTCGGTGAAGGAATCCGGCGAACCAGGCTCGCCCGGCGATTGCTTGAGGACATCGTAGATGATCGGCACCTGCTTGACGGCCATGTCGAGATCGGGGTCGGCACCCTGCCGGTAACCGCCGATCAGGCGCAGATCACGGGTTTCCTCGAAGCGGTGGATCAGCGCCTTCAGCCGCGAAACCAGCTTTTCCTGGTCCGGCGTCCAGGCCTTGCGGGCGAGACGCGAGATCGAGGCCAGCGGATCGATCGGCGGATAGCGACCTTCCTCTGCAAGACTGCGCTGCAGCACAAGGTGGCCGTCGAGAATGCCGCGGGTCGAATCGGCGATCGGATCGTTGTGATTGTCGCCATCGACGAGAATGGAGATGATAGCGGTGATCGTTCCCGTGCCTTCCGGACCGGGGCCGGCGCGTTCGAGCAGGCGCGGCAGTTCAGTGAAGACGGACGCCGGATAACCGCGCGCGATCGGCGGCTCGCCCGAGGCGGTCGCGACTTCGCGGATCGCATGGGCAAAGCGCGTGACACTGTCGATGATCAGAAGCACGTTGTCGCCCTGATCGCGAAAATGTTCGGCGATCGTGACGGCTGTCAGCGGCGCCATCTTGCGCAGCATCGGGCTTTCGTCGCTGGTGGCGACGACCGCGATCGACTTCTTCATGTCCTCGCCGAGCGTATCCTCGATGAACTCGCGCACTTCGCGTCCGCGCTCGCCGACCAGCGCGATCACCACCTTGTCGAAGGCGTGTGCACGGGCAAGCATGGAGAGGAGCGTGGACTTGCCGACGCCGGAGCCGGCGAAGATGCCGAGACGCTGGCCCAGACAAAGCGGCGAGAAGAGATCGATCGCGCGCACGCCGGTCTTGAAGCCGGTCTCGACGCGCTTTCGCGTCATCGACGGCGGTGCGGTGTTCGAGATCGAGCGGCGGCTGAGGCCATCGACGATGGGGCCGAGCCCGTCGATCGGCTCGCAAAGCGAACTGATGGTGCGGCCGCACCAGCTGTCGTCAGGCGAAATGCGGAAGGCGCCCTTGCGGATTACCGTGTCGTGGATGCCGATCGGTTCGCCCGGTTCGATCGGGCAAACATAGGTGAGTTCCGGTTCGACGCGGACGACTTCGCCCAGATGGACGCCGGTTGCTGATTTATGCGCCACGAACTCGCCGAGCCGCACATGGCGCGACAGGCCGCTTACCGTGTAGTAACCGGCCGCAATCGTCTGCACGTGGCCGCCGGGGGCGACCAGGAAATCCGGGCTGGTGTAACGCGCGACAAGGCCGGCCAGATGCGGGAGCTTCTGAGAGAGAGCGCTTTCGGCGAGCGGAGGATGGCTCATCGGCTATCTCCGACCTAGCGGCTGCCGCCAAGCGTCTTGATCGCCTCGCTGAAGGAGGCCTCGCTGTCCTTGCTGAGCGACGTCATGCTTTCGAAGGCACGGTTGACTTCGATCAGCTGCGTGATTTCGCGCATCGCATTGACATTGGAATTCTCGACATAGCCCTGGCGGACGCCGACATTGAAGCGGTCGGTCACGGCCTGCGGCGTTTGGGTGGTCATGATGCCGCTGTTTTCGTAGCGCAGGTAACCCTTGCTGATATCGGCTTCGAAAAGGCCGAGCGAGCCGACCTGCTTGCCATCCTGGTACATCAGGCCATCGGAACCGACCTTCGGCTCGCCGCCCGCCGTGTTCAGCTGGATCGGACCGCCGCCGGCGTCGAGCACGGGATAGCCGCGGACGGAGACGAGCTGACCGTTGTCGGTCATCGTAAAGCGGCCGTCCTTCGTCAGAACGCGGCCAGCAGGCGTCTCGAGCGCGAACCAGGCATCGCCCTTGACCGCAAAGTCGAGCATGTTGCCCGTCTGCTGCAGTTCGCCGTTGTCGCCCGAAAGATAGTCGTTGCCCTGGGACACATAGGCCACCTTGGCATTGATCTTGTTGCCGGTGTCGCCGAGCATCTCGTCGAACTTCACCTCGGTTGCGCGGAAGCCCGTCGTGTTCACGTTCGCCATGTTGTCGGCGATGGTGGTGAGGCGACGTTCGAGTGCGATCTGCGACGACAGTGAAACATAAAGACCGGATTGCATCTCGGTAGGCTCCTGGCATTGGCGATGAACGGAACGAAGCCGGTTCGTGGAACTCGAATTCGGATTTCGCTGAGACGGCATGTCAAAAACAGGCACGGGTGCCCATTCGTCCTCTCCAATCTGCCAACAGTTCCTTGCGCGAAGCTGGCACCGAGAAAGCCCGGCGCGAGCGGCCAATCATCAGCCTCACGCAAGCCAGCAGCCCTATCCCTTCCGTTGAAAATAACGATCAGGTTTGGACTGACGATGAATATCATTATCGGATTTGTGATCACCTGCGGCTGTATCATTGGCAGCTTCATGGCCATGGGCGGCCACATCGACGCGCTCTGGCAGCCTTTCGAGCTCGTCATCATCGGCGGCGCCGGCCTGGGCAGCTTCATCATGGGTAACCCGATGAAGGTGGTGAAGGATTCGGGCAAGGCGCTCGGAGAAGCCTTCAAGCATTCGGTTCCCAAGGAACGGAATTATCTCGACACGCTTGGCGTTCTCTATTCGCTGATGCGCGACCTGCGCACGAAGTCGCGCAACGAGATCGAAGCCCACATCGACAATCCGGCCGAATCCTCGATCTTCCAGTCGGCGCCGACGATCCTGAAGAACAAGGAGATCACGGCGTTCATCTGTGACTATGTTCGCCTGATCATCATCGGCAACGCGCGCTCACACGAAATCGAAGCGCTGATGGACGAAGAGATCAACACGATCCTTCACGACAAGATGAAGCCCTACCACGCCATCCAGACGATGGGCGACGCCTTCCCGGCGATCGGTATCGTGGCCGCCGTTCTCGGCGTCATCAAGGCCATGGCGCACATCAACGATTCGCCTGAAGTGCTCGGCCACCTGATCGGCTCGGCGCTCGTCGGAACGTTCCTCGGCATTCTTCTTTCCTATTGCGTGTGCTCGCCGATCGTCTCCCAGATCAAGATCGTGCGCTCCAAGCAGCATCGCCTCTACATCATCGTCAAGCAGACGCTGCTCGCGTACATGAACGGTTCGGTTCCGCAGGTCGCACTCGAATATGGCCGCAAGACCATCTCGGCCTACGAGCGTCCTTCGATCGACGCCGTCGAGCAGGAAATGATGAACCCGGGCGGCGAGAACAAGGCGGCGTAAGGATATGAGCGCTCAGACCAACTCCCCCATGGACGACGCTCTCCTGGCGAAGCTGACCGGAAGGCTCGGCGACAAGGCGACGATCGAAAAGATCTGCGCCTCGTTCGGCCTCGTCTATAGCGAGTTCCTGCCCGATGTCATCAAGAGCGAGACGGATGTCGATGTCGTTGTCGCCTATCTCGGCTGCGACAGCGGCTACAAGAACGACCTGATCGCCGACCTCGGCGACAACATCACGCTGGTCGATGCGACGCTGCGCAACTGGTCGCAGAACATCACGCTTTCCTGCGGCAACGGTTTCGTCATCACGCTGATGGAACATCTGCTGGGCGCCACGCCGGATACGATCGAACCGCCGGCCGACCGCCTGCTTTCCGTCATCGAGAAAGATCTCGCGGTCACCGTGTTCGACAAGATCGCAAACGTGCTGCGGTCGGCCGTCAACGCGCCCGGTGGCTTCGAACCGACTTTGGAGCCGCCGCATGCCGGTGAAGAGCGGCCGAAGCCTGCAGACGACAAGCCCGACGAGTTCGCCGCGACGATCAACATGTCGATCACGCTTGCCGGCATAACTTCGGATTTCGCGATCGTCGTGCCCCAGGCAGCGCTCCTCAAGACCACGGTCGCCGCACCGAAGGCGAAGAACCAGTCCGCGCAATCGGCCGAATGGACGGACCAGATCAGCGAACAGGTTCGCCGGTCGAACGTCACGCTCGACGCCAAGATCCGGCTGCAGGACCTGACGCTCAGGACGATCTCGAAGCTTGCTGCCGGCGACGTCATCCCGTTCCACGATATCGGCGACGTGCGCGTCGATGTCAGCGCCAACAGCAAGGAACTGTATGTGTGCGAGTTCGGGCGTTCGGGCGAGAATTATACCGTCCGTGTGAAGGATACGATTAATTCGGATGACGAACTCATCCGGCACTTGATGAATTGAGGCATTTTCCAACCGATCTGCCAGACGGCAGCTTGAGGCAAGTTTCAACTGGAATAGTGATTTCATGGCGACGAAGAAAACACCAAAGAACGACGACCTTTCGATGGACCTGCCCGGCAATGAAGCCGAGCTCGACCAGGCCATCGACGATCTGCGCGGCGTTCTGAAGACAGATTCAGACGGCGGCCTGCCCGACCTCGGCGATACCGACGCATTCGGCGGCGGCACCGACCTTTCGACCTTCGGCGGTCTCGACGATAGCGCCGACACGGCGTTCGGCGGTTCCGATTTCGGTGGCACGTCGGATTTCGGCGGCGCTTCGGACTTCGGAGATACGGCGTTCGGCGCTTCGGCTTCCGAACCAGCACCGCTCGGCAGCGCCATGCAGTCGAACCTCGACCTGATCATGGACATCCCGATCGATGTGCAGATCATGCTCGGCAGCAGCCGCATGCAGGTTTCGGGTCTGATGAACCTCAACGAAGGCGCGACCATCGCGCTCGACAAGAAGATCGGCGAGCCGGTCGAGATCATGGTGAACGGCCGCAAGATCGCCCGCGGCGAGATCACCGTTCTGGAGAATGACGACACCCGTTTCGGTGTCAAACTGATAGAAGTTCTGAGTACAAAAAAAGCCTGATCCCGGTGTAGGGACGGAGAGGTTAGACCATGATGGACTTTGACGATTTCGGCGGCGCTCTTGCCGAGAAACCGTTGACCCAGGCTGAGAAAGCAGCAGCCGTACTCCTCGCTATGGGGAAAGGGGTTGCTGGCAGGCTGTTGAAGTATTTCACGCAGGCCGAGCTGCAGACGATCATCGGATCGGCTCAGACGCTGCGCGCCATCCCGCCGGATGAACTCCTCGGACTCGTCGCAGAGTTCGAGGACCTGTTCACCGAGGGCGCCGGCCTCATGGACAACGCCAAGGCGATCGAAAGCATTCTCGAAGAGGGCCTGACGCCGGACGAGGTCGATAGCCTGCTCGGACGCCGCACCACCTTCCAGGCCTACGAAACCTCCATCTGGGACCGTCTCGGCGAAGGCGACCCAGCCTTCATCGGCAAGTTCCTGCTGCGCGAACATCCGCAGACCGTCGCCTACATCCTCTCCATGATGCCATCCTCCTTCGGCGCCAAGGTGCTGATGCAGATCCCCGACGGGCGCCGCGCCGACATCATGAACCGTACGGTCAACCTGAAATCCGTCAGCCCGAAGGCCGCCCAGATCATCGAAAAGCAGGTCCTTAACCTGCTCGCCGAAATCGACGCCGAGAAGAATTCGATCGGCTCGACGAAGGTTGCCGAACTGATGAACGAGATGGACAAGCCGCAGGTCGATACCCTGCTCACCTCGCTCGAATCGATCAGCCGCGAATCGGTCAACAAGGTTCGCCCGAAGATTTTCCTCTTCGAAGATCTTCTGCTCATGCCGCAGCGCAGCCGCGTCATGCTGCTGAACGACGTCTCGGCGGACATCCTGACCATGTCGCTGCGCGGTTCCTCCGCGGAAATGCGCGAGACGGTCCTTGCCTCGATCAGCCCGCGCCAGCGCCGCATGATCGAATCGGATCTGCAGAGCGGCACGACCGGGATCAACCCGCGCGAGATCGCCATCGCACGCCGTGCGATCGCCCAGGAAGCGATTCGCCTCTCGAATTCGGGCCAGATCCAGCTCAAGGAAACCGAGGGCGAGGGTGCAGCCGCGGCCTAGGCCGCTGTTGTTGTGCACGAAGCCCCTGCTCTCCCCCGCCGCGGTTGATCGCGGCGGCAAAAGCGAGATACCCTTTGGAAAAGGCCGCGCATCGCCGCAGCCGTTTCATTTGATGGAGGGCCTCGCCGTTGGCTGACGACGACAAGGACAGCAAAACAGAAGACCCTACCGCGAAAAAGAAAGGTGACGCTGCCGAGAAAGGCAACTTACCCTTTTCTCGCGAAGTACCGCTTTTCGCGACGGTTCTCGCCACCTTCGTCTATCTCATCTTCTTCCTGCCCGACGGCATGCTCAAGGTCGGCGCGGAACTGAAGGATATCTTCGAGCAACCGGACCAGTGGAAGATCGAAACCGGTCCTGATGTGTTGTCACTCTTCATCCATCTCGGATGGGTATGTGGTGCATTGCTGACGCCGGCTTTTCTTTTGTTCATGTCCTTCGGGATCATCGCGTCGATTTCCCAGCACCTGCCGACGCCGGTGCTGGAACGTATCCGCCCACAGGTCTCGCGGATCTCTCCGGCGAAAGGCTGGTCGCGAATCTTCAGCCTTCCGGGACTGATCGAATTCGCCAAGTCACTGGCGAAGATCGTGATCGTCGGCGTTATCATCTTCTTCGTGCTGAAAAGCGAGTATTTCGGTGCGATCGACGCGATGTTCTCCGACCCTTCGACGATCTTCACCCACATGATGTCGGCGATGCGCAAGATCACGATCGTCGTGCTGTTCGCCACCGCGATCGTCGCCATCGGCGACTTCTTCTGGACGAGATACCACTGGTTCACCGAACTGAAGATGACCCGGCACGAAGTGAAGGAAGAAAACAAGCAGTCTCAGGGTGACCCTTTTGTCAAAGGCCGCCAGCGCTCGCTGATGCGCGACCGCGCAAGGCGCCGCATGATGGGCAACGTGCCACGCGCCACCATGGTGATCGCCAACCCTACCCACTTCGCCGTTGCCCTGCGCTATGTGCGCGAGGAGAACGACGCGCCGATCGTCGTTGCCAAGGGCCAGGATCTGATTGCGTTGAAAATCAGAGAGATCGCCGAGACCAACGGCATTCCGGTGTTCGAGGATCCGCCGCTTGCGCGCTCCATGTTTGCGCAAGTCTCGGTGGATAGTGTCATCCCGTCTGTATTTTACAAGGCCGTCGCGGAACTCATTCATCGGGTCTACGCGGCGCAAGCAAAGAACAAACGGGTAAGATAAGTCGAATGAAAAAATGCCCCTACTCTGCCCAGCGTGAAAAAATCCTAGCCGAAGCGATCAGCCCGGTTGCCACCGAATTACGGCTTCTGGACGCTTCGGATCTCATTTCCCTTCTGCGCTTCGAGTATTATGGCAATCTATCCGATCTGGTTTCGTCCGCAGCCGAGCTCTTCTTTCACCCTGGGACGGTGAATTTCGGTCATGGCGGCAGCTATACATTGGAATGGGGCGGTAAGCCGGAGGTCGTTCTCGACCTCGAAATCAAGCCGCGCGGCATTACCGTCTACGCACAGCTCACCCTTGCCGAAGAACATGCCGGCATAGAGATCAACCACATCGCGTTCCAGAACGCTTCGGACGATCCCGACGAGAATACGGCATACCTGGAGCAGAGCCTTCGTCAATCGCGCTACAATGTCGAACCATTGCAGGCTTTGGCGAGCTAATTCCACTCACCTTCTCGCACGATACGAGGCGGCCGATCGATCCCGTTCGGCCAGCACGGTTCAGCTGATGTAGCCGAGCCGTATCGCCTTGGCGATCGCCTGGATGCGGTTGACCGAGTCGAGCTTGATCGTCGCCGAGCCGAGATAGGCATTGACCGTGTGCACCGACAGGCCGAGCTTGTCGGCGATCTCTTCGCTGATGCGCCCGTCGCCGGCGAGTTGCAAACAGGCGATTTCGCGCTCGCTCAACGCTTCGGCCGTGGCGGCGCGACGCTCATCGAGCGACAGGAGATCGATCATGACCTGGCAGGACCGAGCGTGCAGTTCGACGACCATGTCGCTGGGCGGATCGATATCGTCGCCGGAGAAGACGACGAAGCCGTTTCCGACGGCGCCGAGACGAACGGGAAAGGCAATGCCCGAAAATGGCAACAGGCCATCCTTGAGCCGCGACATGAAGGGCGCAATTCCATCCAGGCCGGGAGCAGCGCGATCGTGTCCACCGGCCCAGGCCATCGGCAGGAGAGACTTGTCGAGATGTTCGATCATCGCCTCGCCGTAGGCATCCGCGAAAGCCTTGGCAAAGCCCGGATTGGCGGGGCCCCAGTTCTCAAGCTCGCAGGTCAGCCGCTGCTTGGAGGGAAGACCTGCACCGCTCAGGCGGTAGACCGCGAAGTTCTGGGCGTCGGCCAGCTTCTGCATGGCGATGAGCCGAGGAAAGAGATCCGAACGGCTCGTTACCTTGTTGGCCCGCGCAGCACGCCCAGTATCCGGATTCCCAAGCGATCTGCCCATTACGTACTCCATGATGCCGCCTCTCAGACCAGATTGTTCCGGACCGCAAAAGCAATGGCTTCCGAGCGGGTTTTCGTGGCTGTCTTTCGCATCACGCTGGTGATGTAGTTGTTGATCGTATTGCGCGAGATACCGAGAATCATCGCAATTTCATCGCTCGTCTTGCCTTCGGCGATCCAGAAAAGGCACTCCAACTCGCGTTCGGTCAGTTCGAACTCGCGGTCGGACTTCGTGCCGCCGCACTGCAGGAAGCTGGCGAAATAGGCCGTCAGAAGCCCGACGTCCCTCAGTCGCTCCTGCGACAGGATGAAACCGTCATCAAACAGGAACATCAATGCGAGCCTCGAGCGCCCGACATTGAAAAGCAGGGAACAATACTGGCGGCTCGCGCCATCCGGCACGTCGGCCGTCTCCGGCAGGATCGAGAAGGTCGGCTGGAAAAGCTGCATGCATTTTTCCAGCTCAGTTGCACGGGCAAATCCACCGACGAAGGTGCCTGCAAGGCTGGTGACCAGATCGAACGGCCAATCCGACGAAACCACGAAGTCGAGACCGGCTTCCTGCACCAGATCGGCGCGGGCCAGCAGATAGTGAGATGCACCGACATAATCCGTCAGCGCGCGCAATCCAGGTTGCAACCGTGCCGTGCTGGAGAGATCGCGCAGCTGATTGACCAGCTCCTCGCGAGAGGACAGGTTCGTCGTGGCAATACCAACGAAGTTCGCCGTGTGCTTGTCGCTTCTAAGCGCTTGCAATATATGCATATCCATCGGCAAGTCCTGCATCCTGGAAACGGTGTCAACAGATACTAGAGCCGCGGCCTACTGAACAAAATACGACTTGCCCGCGAATCATCCAAGACTACGACATGCGCGAAAGATCGCCATCTCCGAGTTCTTGGGATTTACTTTAGCCGAATTCCGTGCGCTGATTCGCACATCGCTTTTATCTCTTGAATAAGCCCGGGTTACGCTGATTCTAGGCCGCCTGACAAGACGATTCGCGTCAAAGGCGAGCAAACTCATCTTTGAGTGTCATATACAACACGAAAACGTGTATCGGCCGACTTGCGACAAGGCCGGCCAATACACGCTCACCCAAATACAGGCCAAAGAAAAAGGCCGGTTTCCCGGCCTTTGGATTATGCGGCGTTTTCGACCGCCCATTTCCTGAGGATTTTCGCGGCGCGTTCCTCGTTGATCTCGACCATGCGAGAGAGCTTCCTCTCGGGGCCTTCCTTGACGCGGCGATTGAAGCTGCCCTCGTCGTCGCCCAGGCTGAGGAGATCTTCCGTGCTGTCGAAGCCGAAGTCCGAGCCGAAGCCGTCCATGAGAGCTCCACCGGCGCCGGCACCGACGGAAGGGGCGAAGTCCGGCAGTTCCAGACCGGCGCTTTCGGGCGACATGTCGCCGAGGGCCGCCGTGCCGCCGCCGCTTACGCTGCGGATCATCGGACGCAGGCCCATCCACACCACCAGGAAGGCGACGGCGACGAAGGCGAGCGAGTTGATGATGCCGGCGAGGTTGCGGCTCAGCATGTCCATGACGCGGACGCCGCTGCCGGTTTCCTCGAGAAGCTGGTTTTCCAGGAAGCTCATGGCCGTGACCGTTACCACGTCACCACGCTCGGCGTTGATGCCGGCGGCGGACGCGACGATCTTCTGCATTTCGGCGAGATAAGCATCGACCTTGGCCTGGTCAGCGGGTTCGCCGACCATCTGGGCGATACGGCCCTTGTTGACGACGACGGCGATGGACAGCTTTTCGATCTTGTAGCTGTTGCGCGTCGTGGCCGTGGTCTTGCTGTTGATCTCGTAGTTGGTCTGCTCTTCCTTCTTGTCGGACTTGTCCTGCGATTCCGGACCGCTGGCGCCACCAGAATCGGGTGCAGCCTGCGGAATGTTCTGTTCGACGGTCGTGGCGTTGTCCGACTGCTTCTGCTGCGACTGCTGCGCTTCCTTGGTGCTGCGCACGGAACGCTCGACCTTGGACTCGGGGTCGTAGACCGTTTCCTGGATCTGCTGGCTGTCGGTGTTGAGGTCGGCGGTTACGCTGGAGCGGAAGTTGTCCATGCCAAGGAACGGTGCGAGCGCCTTGTCGATGTTGGATTCAACTTCACCCTGGACGTTCTGCACGATGGTGAGCGATTTGTTGAGCGAGCTGTTGCTGGCCTCATCGCCGGAGGCGAGAAGTTGGCCGGCGGAATCGAGAATGGTGACGTCACCGACATCAAGCCCCGGTACTGCCGAGGCGACGAGGTGGCGGATCGAGGAAGCGGCGTTGCGTCCCGCCGATGCGCCCGCTCGGATCATGACTGACGCCGTAGGCTTTTGTTCGGCTTTGCGGAAGTTTCCGACCTCAGGCATGACGATATGCACGCGAGCGGCGTTGATGCCGGAGATCTGCTGGATGGTCCGGGCGATCTCGCCCTCCAGCGCGCGAACGCGGGTGACTTCCTGCATGAACGAGGTGAGCCCGAGCGAGCCTACATTGTCGAAGAGCTCGTAGCCGGCATTGGCGCTGTTCGGCAGGCCGCGTTCGGCGAGCAGGAGGCGAGCCTTGCCGGTCATACCGGCAGGCACGGTGATGCTTTTGCCATCAGAGCCGACCTGAAAGCCGATATTGGCTTCAGCCAGCGCCATGCTGATCTGATTGAGATCAGCGGTTTCCAAGCCTACGTAGAGGGTTTCCTGTGCGGGTTTGTTGACAATGAATGCCGCTGCAAGAATGAGGGCTACGGAAACGACACCAACGCCAGCCAACGCCAGCAGCCGATTCCGACCTAACGAACTGAAGTTCTTAATAATTTGAACTAATTGATTTAACAGATTCATTCTGTTCTCGCACGATCATCACTGACAAAGCAGGCTTACTGCCTCATTGCACGATAGATGCCGAAACTTGTGCGAGCGTTTCGTTGATCGGCCTTATAAAGGGCCGCTTAAAAAAAGTCGAAGTCGCCGGCGGCCTTGTTCAGGGGCTGCGAATGACCATGGCGCATGCCGCCGCCAAGGGCCTTTTGCATTTCGCTGAGCTTGACGAGGCTGAGCGCAGTGGCAACATCCACGGCCCAATCCTGCGGAATTTCGCCGGTGATCGTGTCGATGAATTCCGCCAATCCGCGGGTCTTTTGCACAGCCAGGTCGATCCCCTGCATGACCTTCATGCTTTCCGGCGACTTGAGCAGTTCGGCGCCGCCGCCGACGTCGAGCAGTTGCGGCTCGATGCGTTCGATCAGATAGGCGACATCGTGCAGTTCGGAAACGATCCGCATCAGGATATCCGGCAGGGCCTCGACCGGCGAAGGCTCTATGGGGGCATTCAATGTCATTGACAGTCCTCGTATCAGAAGAATTCGATGCTGGTTTCGACAGGTTTCTGCACAGGAGCCGGCCGTTGTTCCAGCGCGACGGTTCTCTGCGTTTCCGCTCCGGTTAGCGGGTACTGCCGTGCTCTTCCCGACACGGGCCAAAATTCGAGCTTGCGTCCGTGATCCCCGCCGGTGCTGCCGCCAACGACCGGAATGCCTTCATCCTTCAGGAACTCGGCCGCGAAGGCGGCGTTCTGCTCACCAACATTGGAAAATGTCGAGATGGTCTTCGCTCCACCGAAGATTTTTGCTTCCAGCCGGTCGCGGCGCGCGCCCTGCTTCAGCAGCCCGTTGATCAACAGCTCCATGAGATGAACGCCATAACGCGTGGCGTCCCCGCCGCTCATCGGCGTATTTCCAGTTCCCGGCAACAGGAAATGGTTCATTCCCCCCACGCCTGCCACGGGATCCCGCAGGCAGGCTGCCACACATGAGCCAAGTATGGTCGACAACACCGCATTCGGATCACTCAGGACTTTCCATTCGCCCTGAATGATATGAACGCGGCGGGGTGCCACCTCGATTGTCATTTCAGCGCTCCGAATACGGCCTCAATGGCCGCCTTCATCTTTTCGATGGTGAAGGGCTTGGCGAGAACGTTGTTGGCGCCCAGTGCCGCCGCCTTGGTCACCAGCGCACGGTCGCCCTGGGCCGTGAGGATGATGAAGGCCGCCTTCTTGGTGGCCGGGTTGCTGCGCACGGCCTGAAGCAGACCGAGGCCGTCCATCTTTGGCATGTTGAAGTCCGAGATAACGAGGTGGTGAGGCTGAGCGGCCATGATCTTCATGCCCTGCTCGCCGTCGCCGGCCGCCGTGATCTGCTTGAAGCCGAGCTGGGTCAGCGCATCGCTGAGCAGCAGGCGGCTGGTGACCTGATCGTCGACGATCAGAACTTTGATTTTCTCTGCAAGTGACATTAGTCAGTTCCTTCCTTACGGGCGGCTGTCATTTTCAATATTTCTTCGCCAATGGCATTCAGCGGCAACTGATGCGCGACGGCTCCAAGTTCGTAGGCAACTCTCGGCATGCCGTAGACCACGCAGGTCTTTTCGTTCTGTCCGAGGGTCTGAGCGCCGGCATGGCGCATTTTCAAGAGACCGGCGGCGCCATCGCGGCCCATTCCCGTCAGAATAACGCCGACGGCGTTGCGGCCGGCAAGCTCTGCCACTGAATCAAACAGGACATCGACCGACGGCCGATGGCCGTTGACCGGATCGCGCTCGATGAGGCGGCAGCAGGGCGCGTGGGGGTTGGCGACCTGCAGGTGACGCTCGCCGCCGGGTGCCAGATAGATCTTGCCGATCTCCAGGCGTGCTCCATCCGTCGCTTCCTGCACGACGGGCGCGCAAAGGCGGTTGAGGCGCTCGGCGAAGCTCTTCGTGAAGGTGGACGGCATGTGCTGGGTGATGACAGTCGGCGGACAATTGGCCGGGAATTTCTGCAGTACCGTAATCAACGCCTCGACACCACCGGTGGAAGAGCCGATGGCCACGATCTTGCGGCCGACACGATACTCTGCGACGGACGGTGGCGGCGCGACCGGGGTCGGCTGCGTATATTGGCGACGCTGCGCGCGCGCGGCTGCCTTCACCTTTTCGGCGAGATCGCCGAACGGCCTGGCATCACCCGGTTGCGGCTTGCCGACGCAATCGAAGGCGCCGATCTCGAGTGCCGCCAGCGACGCGTCCGCGCCGCGGTGGGTCAGCGTCGAGACCATGATCACAGGCATCGGCCGCAGCCGCATGATCTTCTCGAGGAAATCGAGGCCGTTCATGTTCGGCATCTCGATATCGAGCGTGACGACGTCCGGATTGAGCTTCTTGATGGCTTCGCGCGCCTCTAGCGCATCGCCGGCCTGGCCGATAACGCTAACGTCAGGATCGGAGCTGAGGACGGCGGTGATCAATCCGCGCATGGTGGCGGAATCGTCAACCACAAGAACCCTGGCGGGTGCGCTCATGCTTTCCTCCCGATGCCCTTGGTGGTGTAGCGATAAGTCGTGATGCCGATGTTGTCGAAGAGATGCTTGGCATCTCCGGACACACGCTCGGAATGACCGATGTAGAGGTGACCACCTTCCGGCAGGAGCTCGGCGAAACGCGACCAGATTTTCATCTGGGTCGGCTCGTCGAAATAGATCACCACGTTGCGGCAGAAGATGACGTCGAACTTGCCTTTGAATGGCCACTGCGCCATCAGGTTCAGTTCGTTATAGGTGATCAGCCGCTTGACGCGGTCGTCTACCTGGAACTTGCGGCGACCCTGAATCTCGACTTCGCTGAACCACTGCTTGCGCATGGTCGGCGACACCGTTTCCAGCGCACCTTCGTCATAGGCACCGGCACGGGCGATCGCCAGGATCTTCGGGTCGATATCGGTCGCCAGGATCTTGAAGTCGTAGTCGGCGATATTGGGCATCATCGACAGGACGGTCAGCGCGATCGAATAGGGTTCCTGCCCATCCGAGGATGCCGCCGACCAGATACGCACGCGACCGCCCATCTTGGCACGCTGGATCAGCTCCGGCAGGACGTGATCGCGCAGATGCTCGAAATGGTGGTTTTCGCGGAAGAAGCGCGTGAAGTTCGTTGTCAGGTGCGAAAGCATCTCGCGGCGCGGCGCCGCACCCGCGGGCGACGACACCAGCGAGCAGTATTCGCGGAAACCCGATAGCCCGAGATTACGAATATGCTTCGACAGACGCGAGTAGACGAGCGATGCCTTGGTCTCGTTCAGGTAGATACCCGCATCCGAGTAGATCATCGCCGCGATTTCCGTGAGGTCGCGACGCGTCAGCGGATATTCGCCACTCGCCAGGACTTCATCGGGGCTTCCCTGCCTCGCATCTTTTGCACTCAGCATGTTCATGCGGCTTCGCTTTCCGTATCCGGGAAAATGGCCTCGAGTTCGAGAAGGCAGATCATCCGCTTGTCGATCGCCAGGACGCCACGCGCAAACTGACGCTGCAGTTCAGACGCGATTTCGGGTGTTGGCTGCACGTTGTCTTCCGTCACCGTCAGTATATCGGAGACGGCATCGACGAGCAGACCGACGACCTTGCGGTTGACCTGGGCGACGATGATGACATGGCGCGCCGTCGGTTCCGTCGCCGGCA
Source organism: Hyphomicrobiales bacterium (assembly GCA_900471485.1). Lineage (GTDB taxonomy): Bacteria > Pseudomonadota > Alphaproteobacteria > Rhizobiales > Rhizobiaceae > Rhizobium. The sequence goes on along the minus strand of UCEU01000033.1, from coordinate 140,741 downwards.
TGCCGAGACGGGCCGAGAGGTCGATGATCGGCAGGACAGCGCCGCGCAGGTTGATGACACCCTTCATGTAGGATGGCGAGTGCGGCATCGCCGTTGCCGGCGTCCATCCGCGAATCTCGCGCACCGACATGACGTTCACGCAAAATTCCTGATCCCCGATGCGGAACGCGATCAGCTCGCGGTCCCCATCCTTCAGATTTTTCACGGCATAAGACATGACGTTATCCTACCGCCGCCAGAGACACTTCCTGTCTCAGCGCCTGACCGCGGGAAGCACCGACGACCGCATCGACATCAAGGATCAGCGCCACGCGGCCATCGCCGAGGATGGTTGCAGCAGCGATGCCCGGAACGTGCGTGTAGTTCGCCTCGAGGCTCTTGATGACGACCTGACGCTGACCCTGGATCGCATCGACCATCAGCGCGCGCTGACCGCCGCCTTCGGATTCGACGAGCAAGGCGACGCCTTCGACCGGATTGGCCTGGGTGGCGCGGAAGTTCAGGATGCGACCGACATCGACCAGCGGGCAGAAGGAGTTGCGGATCGAGATCAGGCGATGGCTGGCGCCGAAGGAGTGAATGGCCGAAGCCTCCGGCTGCAGCGTTTCGACGATCGCGGTCAGCGGAACGACAAGCGTCTGGCCGGCGACCGTGACGACCATGCCGTCGAGGACTGCAAGCGTCAGCGGCAGGCTCATGGTGAAGACGGAGCCCTGGCCCGGCTTCGAGGTGATGTTGATGCGACCACCGAGCGCCTGGATGGAGCGCTTGACGACGTCCATGCCGACGCCGCGACCGGAAATGTCGGAGATCTTGTCGGCCGTGGAGAAGCCCGGCGCGAAGATCAGGTTGTCGATTTCCTCGTCCGTCAGGTTGGCGTCCGGCGAGATCAGATCGTTGTCGATCGCCTTCTGCTTGACGCGTTCGCGGTTGATGCCCGCGCCGTCGTCCTGCAGTTCGATCAGGATGCGGCCCGAACGATGCTTGGCGGTGAGCTTGATCGTGCCTTCCGGATCCTTGCCGGCGGCAGTGCGCTTTTCCGGGCTTTCGATACCGTGGTCGACGGCATTGCGGATCATGTGGGTCAAAGGCTCGGCGAGCTTGTCGATAACCGTCTTGTCGACTTCGGTGTTTTCACCTTCGGTGACGAGGCGGATCGACTTGCCGACCATGTCGGCGACTTCGCGGACGATACGCGACATGCGCTGGAAGACGGGCTTCACCGGCTGCGCACGGATCGCCATGACCGAATCCTGGATCTCGCGGGTGAGCTGCTGCAGCTCTTCGAGACCCATGTTGATCGACGACGTACCGTTGGTGTCGTTCTCGACAACGCTCTGGGAGAGCATCGCCTGGTTGATGACGAGCTCGCCGACGAGGTTGATCAGGCGGTCGACGCGATCGAGATCGACGCGGATCGTCTGGCCTGCGCTGGCGGCGGCAGCCGCGTTGTTCTGTGCTGCGGCAGCCGCGGCGGCAGCGGCTGCGGATTCCTTCTTTTCGACGCGGGCGGCGGCGGCGGCCAGCTTCGTGACGTTCGAGGCCGTCTCGGCGGCCACGACGGCTGCCTCGACATCCGACTGCGGCTGTGCGGCCGGAGCTTCGGAAGCGCCGTCGTCCAGAGCCGAGAGGTCGAAGGGAACAGGGATCATCGGCAGTTCTTCGGTCGCCTCGGCAGCGGCCGCTTCAACCGTCTTGATCTCGAGCTCGCAATCCCACTCGGCGAATTCGAAGACAGCGCGGATCGCGTCTTCGCCCTTGTCGGTCTTGAGCGTGACAACCCAATGGAAATAGGCGGCTTCCGGATCGATCTCATCGACACCGGGCAGCGCGTCCGTGTTGCAGTAGCTGCTCATCTCGCCGAGACGGCTGAGATCACGCAGCAGCAGCGTCGCGTCGTTGCCCTTGGAATAGAGCTCGTGGCGTGGCTTGAAGGAGATTTCATAGGTCGGCATCTCGGCGTCGTCGTCGCCGAAATCGTCGAAGGAGAATGGAATGGGAGCGAAGCCGCTGTCATCCGTGGGCTTGGGCGCTGCCGCGACCGGAGCCGGCTTGGCAACCGGAGCCTCGACAGCGGCAGATGGCGACGGCGCCTCGCCGTTTGCCAACGCTTCGAGTTCCTTGACTAGACCACGGCTGCGGCTCTCATCGACGCTGCCGCCGTCGCGGGCGGCATTCGTCAGGTCCGCGAGCACGTCCGCCGACTTCAGCATGACCTTCAGGACATCCTGGGTCGGCTCGAGCTTGTTGGAACGAACGCAATCAAGTGTGGTCTCAAAAACATGCGCGAAGGCGACGAGATCATCCAGACCAAAAGCGCCAGCGCCGCCCTTGATCGAATGAACGGCACGGAAAACCGCGTTGACGGTTTCCGGATCGCGATCGCCATCATTCATTTTCAGGAGACCGGATTCCAGTTCGGCGAGCTGTTCCTCGCATTCCTGGAAAAAGATCTCTTTGATTTCGTTCATATCCATAAAAGAAAATCCTGAGTTTAAGCGGTTACGCGCTCAATGGCATCGATCAGCTTGGCAGGGTCGAAAGGCTTGACGATCCAGCCGGTTGCGCCGGCCTGGCGAGCACGATTCTTCTTTTCGGCATCGCTTTCGGTCGTCAGAACGAGGATCGGAATGGCGCGGTACTTGTCATTGCGGCGAACGCCTTCGATGAAACCGAAGCCATCGAGACGCGGCATGTTGATGTCGGTGACAATCACGTCAGGATTGGAGGTTTCGAGAACTTCCAGGCCCTCGACGCCATCTTCAGCCTGAATGGTTTCGAAACCGGCATTGTTCAGGGTTACGAGAAGCATGTTCCGGATGGTCCGTGAATCATCCACGGTAAGCACTTTTTTCTTCATGGCTGGATCTCCTTGGCGAGCAGATGGTGGATATCGACACCGATCAGCTGCATTGTTTTGTGAAATGCGTCCGAAACCTTGGTGAAGGTGAACGCGAGCTTGTCCTGATCCCATGTCTTGGCGCCGGCCATCAGAACCTGGGCGCTCAAGGTGCCGACGCGCTCGACGGCCGAGGCGTCGATTGAGATCGCGTTGCCACGCATGGATATGAGCTTGTCGCGCAATGCGGATGCCTCGTTCAGGTCGAGGACCGCAGCCAAACTCAACGTCTTTCCACTTTTCTTTGCTGCCATCAGCCTGTCCTTGCCCTTAAAACCAGCCCAGCGAACGTGAGCCGCCGTCATATTGCATTGCGTTAGTAAACATTCCGGTTGCCTCCGAAGCTGGCGAGCTGCCGGGTGAAACCAAAATCATCGCCTTCATCTTCGGCCACCCGCGATTGCTCGACCGCGCGGGCGAGCGGAGCGGAAAAGGCCGGCGGCTTGGCTGCCTCGGCGTTCTGCCGCGCGATGCGGAACTCGCGGATCGTCTGGCCGAGTTCGAGGATGACGCTGTGAAGATGGTCGGTGCCTTCAGCGGATACCGCGGCGGCGCCCGCGTTTTCCGCAAGCCTGCCGCCAAGGTCTCGAACGTCGCTGGTAACGGTGTCGAGGTTTGCCGCATGCTCACTCGCCTGGCTGGCGACGCTGGAGATGGCCGTGTTGATCTCGGCGGCCTGGCGCACGATGCTGCCGATGGCGTCCTGGGTGCGGCCCACCATCTGCACGCCGGCGCCGACCTGCACCTTGGTGGTGGTGACCAGTGTCTTGATCTCGCGGGCGGCATCGGCCGAACGCTGGGCAAGGGCGCGGACTTCCTGCGCGACCACCGCGAAGCCACGGCCTGAATCGCCGGCGCGTGCTGCTTCGATGCCGGCATTGAGGGCCAGAAGATTGGTCTGGAAGGCGATTTCATCGATCGCGCCAATGATCTGGCCGATCTTTTCGGCCGACTGCTCGATATCGGCCATGGCGGCAATGGCGCGACCGACGACCTGGCCACTTTCCTCGGCGGCGGCCCGTGTCGAGGCGGCGGCCTGTTCAGCAGCCCGGCTTTCGGCGGCGCCGAGGCGGACGCTGCTGGAGAGTTCGGCAAGCGCTGAGGCCGAAGCGCGCAGTTGTTCGGCATGGCTGGATGCCTTGTCGGCGAACTGCCGCGAGGCGTCTCCGAGCGCCTGAACGGATGTCTCGGCGGTGGCGGTGCGTTCGCCGATCGACTGGAACTCGCTCTGTAGCGAGGCGATGGCCGTATTCAGCGCCTCCGCGATATCGCCGTGCGCCCCACCCTGCTCGACCGTTGCGCGTGCCGTGAGGTCACGGGCGGCGAGACCATTGATCACATCGGCGAAAACACGGGCGATCTCGGCCTTGTCATTGGTGCGCTGGTCGGACAGCACCCGCTGCTGCGATGCGCGCAGGGCGTTGAAACGCAGCGAAACGGCAATCTCGACATCGACCATCACGAGGCGGATGATCGCGGTAATGAGATCGGCGGTTTCGCGGGCGCGACGCTTGGCACCGGGCAGGAAGGAGCGACCGGCGAGGTCGGCGGTCAAGCCGGAGATCACATGCTCGAGCATGACGCCGTGGCCGGCAACGTGCCAGCGCGGGTCAAGGCCCATCTTGCTCTCGGTATCGGAGAGAACCTTGACGCGCTCTGCATAGAGGCTGTCGAAGCGGGCATCCGTCAGCACATCCCAATGCGTCGACTGCAGATCGTGCAGGCGTTCGACCTGACGTTCGCTTTCGAAATTGCGCGAGGCATCGGGGAATGACTGAAAGCGCTGGAAGAGATCGCGCAGGCCGGATTTCAGATGGGCTTCAAGGGCCGGGCGGGCGCGGCGTACGAGGTCGCACTGGTCGGCATCTAGACCGGCAAAGCGCAGACGATCACGCAGGCTGCCTGCCTGCGCTCCCCTGGCCTGATCTGATGGCCCTTCCTGCACCAACGTCTGTCCCCAACCGTGTCCGGGCGCGGCCCGGATGAAAATTCTGCACCTTCGCGGAGTACGGAACGGGGCCGACAGCCGTCGCGACCGGCGATTGCCGGCTGGCTGAAGCCTCCCGATCAGTGAACCTGCTGAGGAGCTGCTTGATGAAATGGATTCCGGATCGAGCCGGTACGACGGTGCGGCTTCATGCCTGGGGAACGAGCGAATCTTCCCATTCCGACGTGTGTCATGCAATGCTTATGGTTAATTCCTTGCCCGAAGGTTAATACCTATTTTATGAATACGGGCTTTCGAGGGGATGCGAATTACCATCTACGAATTACTGGCCTTGCGTTGCTTGGAACATACAAGTTCGACGCAAGCTTCGTGATATAGCCCGACATTAACCCTGACATGACGTCAAAAGGAACGGCAATGATTGTACTGGGAATGGGCTCTTGCTTACTTACGATTGCTGTTCTCGCGGCAATCACACTACTGGATCGCATCGAGGCCGTACGCCGCCCGCTCAAGCCGCGCATTCTCTAAGCTCCCGCAATTTTATCGCATCGACGATACGGGTACCTCAAACCCACTGAAGTCGATCCATCGGTCGATGCCGATCCGTCGGACATTGGTTCGAGAGTGCGGTTCGTTTGCCTGGCTTTCAGCCTCGCTCAGCGCCGAGCACCATCTGTGGTAGCTCGTGCACCGAATAGTTGCCCCTGCGCCTTGATCCGTGAAACTCCGCCACCCATATCGGTCAATATTGGCCATATTTGTTATATTTGAACTGCGATTTTCAGTGCAGGAGACTCGATGCCGCATGATACGCCCCTGATTTCGACGATCGTCGGCGGCCTCGTGCTGGCATTTCTTCTCGGCGCTCTGGCCAACAGGCTGCGCATGCCGCCGCTGGTCGGCTATCTGATCGCGGGCGTTCTCGTCGGACCCCATACACCGGGTTTCGTCGCGGACCAGGGACTGGCCCCCGAGCTTGCCGAGATCGGCGTCATTCTCCTGATGTTCGGGGTCGGCTTGCATTTCTCGCTGAAAGACCTGCTGTCCGTGCGGGGGATCGCCGTGCCGGGGGCGATCGCGCAGATCGGGCTGGCGACCATGCTCGGCTGGGGGCTGGGCGCGCTCATGGGTTGGCCGACCGGCGGCAGCCTCGTGTTCGGCCTGGCGCTCTCCGTCGCCTCGACCGTGGTTCTCCTCAAGGCTCTGCAGGAAAAGCGGCTGATCGATACGGAACGCGGCAAGATCGCCGTGGGTTGGCTGATCGTCGAGGATCTTGCCATGGTCCTGGCGCTCGTCCTCATTCCCGCGGCGGCCAGCATCGGCAGCCATGGAACGGTCGAGCCGCTGTCAGCCGCCGTCAACCGGCTGTTTGATCTCGACATGGGAATGGCCGGCATCATCGGCATGACGCTGGTCAAGGTCGCGCTCTTCGTGGGCGTGATGCTGGTATTCGGACGCCGAGTCATTCCCTGGACGATGCACCGCATCGCGCATACCGGCTCGCGCGAACTGTTCCGCCTCGGCGTTCTCGCCATCGCGCTCGGCGTCGCCTTCGGCGCCTCGAAGCTGTTCGGCGTATCGCTGGCGCTCGGAGCCTTCTTCGCCGGCATGGTGCTTGCGGAAAGCGAACTCAGCCATCGCGCCGCCCAGGAAAGCCTGCCGCTTCGCGATGCTTTCGCCGTGCTCTTCTTCGTTTCCGTCGGCATGCTGTTCGACCCGAACATCCTGATCGACAAGCCGATCCCGTTGATCGCGACCGTCTTCATCATCATTGTCGGAAAGTCGGTTGCCGCCTTTCTGATCGTGCTGCTGTTCCGCAAGCCCGTCGGGACAGCATTGACGATTTCCGCCAGCCTCGGCCAGATCGGCGAGTTTTCCTTCATCCTCGCGGCACTGGGCGTCGATCTCGGTCTATTGCCGGAAGAAGGCCGGGATCTCATTCTGGCGGGCGCGATCATCTCGATCATCCTCAATCCCTTGCTCTTTTATGCATGCGACCGGCTGCGGCCGGTACTCGAGCCCGCCAAGCGCGAAGAGCCTGCTCTTGAGGCAGGCGCCGACACTGCCGCGGAAGCAATCGAAGAGCCGGTGGCGGCCGAAGATGAGGTGCATCCTACCAAGCTTCGCGGGCACGTCATTCTGGTCGGTTACGGCCGGGTGGGCAGCATCGTCGGGCAAAACCTCAAATCTTCAGGCACGCCCTTCCTCGTCATCGAGGATTCCGACACGCGGATTTCAGGCCTGCGCGATCAGGGTATCGAAGCCATCAGCGGCAATGCGGTGTCTCGCGAGGTACTCGACCTTGCCAATCTCGAAGGCGCCAGAAGTCTTGTCATCGCCATCCCGAACGCCTTCGAGGCCTGCCGCATCGCCGAGCGTGGCCGGTCGGTCAATCCCGGTGTCCTGATCGTCTCACGGGCGCATTCCGACGCGGAAGTCGAGGAACTGAAGCAATACGGCGCCGATACTGTCATTATGGGCGAACGGGAAATTGCCATGGGCATGGTTGACCGGCTGGCGCAAGTGCATCATGACAGTGCGCCCTATGAAGACGAAGCCGAGGCTGGTACAATCGCCGCCGAGGAAACACCGTCTCCAGAAAAACAGTGAGAGAATACTGCGCCGTTGAGCCGAATCGAGGTTGATAATTCGCTGGACCAGGAAATGAGGCTCGACGCGCGCCGCATGGCTAGCCGCGTTGCCTTTTCCCTTGTCATCGCGATCTTCGCCTATCTCGGCCTGCTGTTCGGCGGCAATTTCTCGATCAGCCCTACACGCGGGCCGAACGCCGTCTCCTCGCCGGCCAAGGACAGCCAGCCGCTACAGATGAGCGTGCGCGAAGCCGTTCGCGGCATTCTGGCCGCCGAGCGCAAGGCCGCTCCGAAATACGCATCCCATGATTCCGGGCCGGCCATGCTTGCCGCCTCGCCGGATATGCCGGTCTCGACGCTCAACAGCGCGCCGCTGGCCGCCGCCTTCGATCCCGCGCGCCATGCGCTGGATGCCAAGGATTACGATTCGCACGGTCCGCCGATCGGCGCCGCATGACGATCCGCGCCTATAGGCGCTCTCCATTGCATGAATGACACGCCTGCCTGCGCCTGAAGCGCAGGTTCAAGCGTTATCAAGGATAGACAACACAATGCGCACCTCACCATGGCTGGTGGCCACCTATACGGTGATCATTCTCCTCGGCATTCTGATCGCACTGCCGAATGCCCTGCCGCAATCGACATTGCAGCGCCTTCCCTCGTGGCTCCCGCACCAGCAGGTCTCGCTCGGCCTCGACCTTCGCGGCGGCTCTCACCTCGTTCTCGAAGTCGATGAAGCCGACCTGACGCGTGAGCGTCTGCAGTCGCTTCTGCAGGACGCTCGCCGCGTGCTGCGCGAAAAGAACATCCAGACGAAGTCGATCGTTCGCAACCAGAACCAGATCGTCGTGACGCTGAACGACCAGGCACAGAGCGACGAAGCGGTCACTCAGCTGCGCACGCTCGGCAACACGATCGCTACCGGCCTTTCCGCCGGCCAGTCGGACCTCTCGGTCACGACCAATGGTGGCAACATCATCGTCGCCTTCTCGCCCGCAGGTATCGCCGCCAACGTCGATTCCGCCGTCCAGCAGAGCCTTGAGGTCATTCGCCAGCGCGTCGACCAGGTCGGCGTGGCCGAACCGACGATCCAGCGTATCGGCGGCAACCGCGTTCTCGTGCAGCTTCCGGGCGCGCAGGATCCGACCCGTCTTCGCCAGCTGCTCGGCTCCACCGCCAAGATGTCCTTCCACATGCTGGCCCCGAACAATGCTCCCGGCCCCGGCGTGACGATGATGAAGGACGACGAGGGCAACACCTATCCGGTCCTCGACCGCGTCGAAATCTCCGGTGACCGTCTTTCCGACGCCCGCGTCAGCTTCGATCAGAGCCAGCAGCCGGTTGTCAGCTTCCGCTTCGACAGCGCCGGCGCGACCCGCTTCGCAGACATCACCCGCCAGAACGTCGGCAATCCCTTCGCCATCGTTCTCGACGACAAGGTGCTGAGCGCCCCCGTCATCCGCGAGCCGATCACCGGTGGTTCCGGCCAGATTTCCGGTAACTTCTCGACCGATACGGCCAACACGCTTGCCGCCATGCTGCGCGCCGGTGCCCTGCCCGCCAAGCTCACCGTCATCGAAGAACGCACCGTCGGTGCCGACCTCGGCGCCGATGCGATCCAGATGGGTATCTACTCCGGCCTTGTCGGCTTCGTTCTCGTGGCAGCCTTCATCTTCCTGCTCTATGGAACCTGGGGCATTCTTGCCAACGTCGCACTTCTCATCCACACGATCCTGACCTTCTCGGCACTGACGCTTGTCGGCGCCACGCTGACGCTGCCCGGCATCGCCGGCGTCGTTCTCGGCATTGGTCTGGCGGTTGACGCCAACGTTCTGATCAACGAGCGCATCCGTGAAGAAACGCGCAAGGGCAAGGGCTCGTTTGCGGCCATCGACACCGGCTTCCGCCGTGCCTACTCGACCATCATCGACGGCAACATGACAGCGCTGATCGCCGCCGCCATCCTGTTCTGGTTCGGCACCGGCCCGGTTCGTGGCTTCGCCGTCACCATGGCGCTCGGCCTGATCATCTCGATGTTCACATCGGTCGCCTTCGTTCGCGTTTCGATGATCGAGATCACCCGCCGCTTCAAGCTGAAAACCATCAACATCAAGCCGCTGCTGCCGGTCTTCTACCCCTACGACAAACACATCCAGTTCATGAAGGCGCGCTTCTTCGGCGTGACCGTTTCGGCACTGCTGTCACTCGCTTCCGTAGTGCTCTTCATCCATCCGGGCCTCAACTACGGCGTCGACTTCCGCGGCGGCATCCAGATGTCGGTGAAAACGCAGGAAGCCGCCGATCTCGCCAAGTTCCGCGAAGGCCTGAACAACCTTGGCCTTGGCGAAGTGTCGTTGCAGTCCTACGGTGACAACAACACCATGGCAGTCCGCGCTCAGCGTCAGGACGGTGGTGAAGAGGCGCAGACGGCTGCCGTAACCAAGCTGAAGGACGAGATCGTCAAGATCGATCCGTCGGCAACCGTGACCGGCACCGATGTCATCGGCCCGAAGGTCAGCGGCGAACTTGCATGGGCGGGTATCCTGTCCGTCGTGATCGCCAGCCTCGCGATGCTGCTCTACATCTGGTACCGCTTCGAATGGCCGTTCGCGGTCGGCGCCATCGTCACGCTCGTTCTCGACGTGACGAAGTGCATCGGCTTCTTTGCTCTCACCGGGCTCGACTTCAACCTGACCGCCATCGCGGCGATCCTGACGCTGGTCGGCTACTCGGTGAACGACAAGGTCGTCGTCTACGACCGCATGCGTGAAAACATGCGCCTCTACAAGTCGATGCCGCTGCGCGAACTGATCGACAAGTCGATCAACGAAACGCTTGCCCGAAGCATCTACACCAACGTCACCGCCTTCCTGGCCCTGCTGCCGATGGCAATCTGGGGCGGCAGCGCGGTCGAAAGCTTCGCGATCCCGATGGTGTTCGGCATTCTGGTGGCAGCAGCATCGTCCGTGTTCATCGCGGCGCCGATCCTGCTCTTCCTGGGCGACTGGCGCACGCGCCACCGCGCAGCCGTCTCCAACGACGCACAGCAGGAAATCATTCCGCCGGAGCCGCGCAAGACGGCCGGCTGAAAGGCTCTTCGCTAAAGCGAAATAGAAAAGGGCGTCGATTGCGAAATCGGCGCCCTTTTTGCGTCGTTGGCACGGCAACGCAGGCCTGAATGATTTGCTGCAGCGCAAAGATGCCCTAGTTCTATGTGAAGAACCTTGAAGGCAACCTCGCAACGTAACGGCATGATACCTATACTGACACTGATCCTGGCGCTTGCGGCGCCCCCACTTCAATCCGGGCTTTCTTCAATGATATCTGGCATTCATCACATCACGCTCATCACCCGCAAGGTGCAGGCGAACGTAGACTTTTATGCCGGATTCCTGGGCATGCGGCTGGTCAAGCAGACCGCCGGCTTCGAAGACGCCACGCAGTTGCACCTGTTTTATGGCGATGCGGAAGGCACGCCGGGCTCTCTGGTGACCTTCCTCGTCTGGGAAGACGGTTCGCCCGGTCGCGCCGGCTACGGCCAGATCAACGAGCTTTCGCTGGCGATCAATCCATCGAGCATCGGCTACTGGCTAACGCGCGCCATGAGCTTCGGCCTGCGATCGGAAGGGCCTGCGGACGAATTCGGCGAACCGGTGCTGCGGCTGAAGGATCCCGACAACATCATCGTCAAGCTGGCCGGCAACAATCAGCTGACGTCACCCGCCGCCTGGGACGGTGCGGGTGTGCCGGTCGAACACGCCGTCCAGCGCGTGCGTGGCGCGACGATGCTGACGGAAACACCGGCCGAAAGCCGCGGCTTCCTGGAAAAGCACTTCGACTACCAGCACCAGGCCACGCATGGCAGCATCGACCGGCTCGTCTCGCAATCCGGCGACATCATCGACGTGCGCAATGCCAAGGGCTTCTGGTCGGGCGCGCCGGGCACCGGCACGTTCGACCACGTCGCCTTCCGCGCCGCCGACGACGCGGAACTGCTGCGCGTCGAGAAATCGCTTTCGGATGCCGGAACACCAGCGGCCAACATGCACGACCGCAAATATTTCCGCTCGCTCTATGTTCGCGAACCGGCTGGCACCCTGATCGAACTGGCGACGGACAAGCCCGGCATGACCGTGGACGAGCCGACGCCGACGCTCGGCAGCAAGCTCTTCGTTCCGAAGGACGCCATAACCGACCTCAAGGACCTGAAGGTGGTACTGCCGCAGTTCTCGATGCCGGGCGAACCGCGCGTCAATTATCGCGACCTGCCCTTCGTGCACCGCTTCTACACGCCGCCTGATCCCGATGGCAGCGTGTTCGTGCTGCTGCACGGCTCGGGCGGCAACGAGACCACGCTGATGCCGCTGCTCCACAAGGTGGCCCCACGCGCCACGCTGCTCGGCGTGCGCGGGCGGGCGACAGAGGAAGGCATTCCGCGCTGGTACAAGCGCATCACGCCCTTCTCCTTCGACCAAGAGGATATCAAGAGCGAGGCGGAAGCCTTCGCGGCCTTCGTCGACGGCGCCGTCAAATCCTACGGGCTCGATCCGAAGAAGATCGTCTTCGTCGGCTACTCCAACGGCGCAAACCTACTGAACTCGCTGCTCTACCTGCACCCGAATCTCGTGCACAAGGCGGTGCTGCTTCGCTCCATGCCCGTCCTCAACGCCTTCCCGCAGGCCGACCTGAAGGGGACCGACCTGCTGGTGATCAGCGGCAAGACGGATGCCTACGGGAAATATGCGAGCGACCTGGAATCGCGTCTGAAGACATCCGGCGCCACGGTTGATTCGGACATCATTCCCGGCGGCCACGATCTTGGCGACGCCGATGTGCCGATCATCCAGAAATGGCTGGCCGGAGAAGAGCGCTGACCCTGAAAGCGATTCGCGTGTGGGCTCGGTCCGACCGATTCCGCACGCGACCATCACCCGCCGTCATTTTTGCCGATCGAGGCATAGTCGGGCGCACCGGTTTCGATACTCGGAGAAAATACGCTGACGGCGCGGCAGCAGATCATGACGAAGCTGGCGTGTGAACTTTCGTTAAACTTGCATTCTCGCCGAATATTCTAGGATAGGTCCGCTTCTTCCGCATCGGCCTTCCGCACAACGTTCGCTACCACGATCTATACATCATCAACAGCATATCCAATGTAAAAATCTTGAAATATTCAGTACATATTCCGCATTTTTTCTTATTTTTATCTTTGTTACCGCGATAACTTACTATTCATTGACCTTCTCAAATATATTTTAAACACCAACACAAACATAAATTACATTTCTATTTTTGTTTTCCAAAGACGAGTACGCATACCTCATCTTGAGGCTAGAAATCACCACATTCTTCTGCTTTTACCCGCAACTGTTCTATTTTGCTGCAACGCAAAAAGCTCCTTGCCGAAGCGGGACCTGCGCCCTATCCTCGCCTCGACATCGATAGCAGAAGGGGAATTGCATGCCTCCTCGGCCCGTGGACATCAGCCTGATCATCTCGTCGAGAAATCGGGCCTATGGACTGAAGAACTGCCTGGATGCCGTCTCGGTTGCCGCCAGCCATGCGGCCTATCTGAGATTGGAACTCGTCTTCGTGGACAATGGTTCCACGGACGAGACCTCCGAGATCGTCAGCACCTGGGCGCTGACGGCGCCGATCCAGACCAACCTGATTTTCGAAGGCCGGCCCGGCCTCGCCGTCGCCCGCAATACGGGCATGACGGCCGCCCGCGGCCGCGTACTCGCGTTCACGGACGACGATTGCGAGGTCTTCCCGGATTACTTCGCAACGCTTGCCGCTCTCTTCGCCAGCGACACCGAGATGGTGATGCGCGGCGGACGTATCGAGCTTGGCGACGCACGCGACCTGCCTGTGACCATCAAGCCGGAGCTCGAGCCGGCCGTGCTGACCAGCGAGTTGCATGCCGGCGGCTTCATCCACGGCGCCAACATGGCGTTTCCGCATGGACTGATCGACAAGGTCGGACTGTTCGACACCCGCTTCGGCGCAGGCGCCACCTTCCGCTCCGGCGAGGACACCGACTACGTACACCGGACCTTCAATGCGGGTGTGCGCGTCGAATATCTGCCGGAGTTCGCGGTTAAGCACTTCCATGGACGGCGCGAGATCGCCGACGTGAAGAAGCTGCAGAGCGGCTATGCCTTCGGCAACGGCGCGCTTTACGCGAAGTACCTTTTCGACCGCCGCTCCAACATGCGCGGCATGCTGCGCTGGGATATCCGGCAGGCCATCATGGAAGCGATGGGGCGCCGCAAGCTCAGCGACGACCTGGGGCTGACCTACCGCAGCCAGCTGCGCGACAACCTGGTCGGGATGCTCGCCTATTGGCGCGGCCCGAAGGCGGAACACACCGCCTAAGCGTTCTGCACCGCCACCTGAACGAACGCGCAGCCTTGCGCGCGCACAGTCGATTGGATCCTGAATGCCCGACACGGCAATTGCCCACGCCGAACTGAAGAAGAAAACCGCGCTGTCCGTCCTTTGGTCGGTGATCCGCGTCGCCTGGAGCACGATCGCGACCTTCGTGATCTTCGTCATCCTGGCGCGCATTCTCGGGCCTGGCGATTTCGGTACCTTCGCGCTGGCGAGCCTGTTCGTGGAGATCGGCCGCGTGCTCGCCTATGCCGGATTGGGCGATGCCGTGACCCGGCAGCTTGAGCTCGACGAAGAGCTTGCCGATACAGCCTTCTGGGCGACGATCGCATTCAGCGCCATCGTGGCCGGCCTGGTTTTCGTCTTCGCGCCTTATTACGGCGACCTTGTTCGCGATCCGGCAGTTGCCAACATCCTGCGCTGGCTGGCGCCGCTGCTGCCGATTTCCTCGCTCGCCGTCATCCACAACGCCCGCCTTGCCCGCGATTTCGGCCACAAGAGCCTCGCCGGGCAGGCAATCGCCGCAAGCCTGCTTTCCGGCATCACCGCAGTCGCCTGCGCCTTCATGGGCTGGGGCGTCTGGGCACTGGTGGCGCAGACGGCGGTGAATGCCGTCGTCACCGTGCTGCTCGGCTGGTTCTCCTACCCCTGGATGCCGAAGTTCCGGTTCAACGTGCCGATGTTCCGTTCGGTCTTCCTGTTCAGCGTCAGTCTCGTCGTCACGCAGCTGATGTGGATGCTGCTTGCCCGCGTGCAGGACATCTTCATTTCGCGCTGGTACGGGCCGGTCGAAGTCGGTCGCTACCGTATCGCCTGGCGCCTGATCGAGCTGATCGGACAGGCCGTTCTCGCGCCGATTGGCAGCGTATCGCTGATTACCCTCTCGCGCCTGCAGAACGACCGCGTCGCCTTCCGCAATGCCTATAACAAGATCGTCGGCGCCGCGGCCCTTGGCGCGATCCCGCTGCTGCTCGGCTTCGGTGCGCTGTCCACCGACATGATCGCCATGCTGTTCGGCGACAAATGGGGCAATGCCGGCGATATCGCCACGGTGCTGGTGCTGATGGCCGTGCCTTTCGTGATGAACTTCTTCGCGTCCTCGGCGCTCTCGGCCGTCAACAAGGCGGAATCGGTGCTCTCGGTCGCGGCCCTGCAGCTCGTCACCACGCTGATCCTGACTTGGCTGCTGGTACCCTATGGCGTGGTTGCCGTCGCGGCCGGCTACACGATCCGCGCCTGGCTCACCATGCCCTACCAGCAGTATGTGCTCGCGCGCTTTGCCGGCATCGATGCCAAGAGCACGCTGAAGGCTGTTGCCCTGCCCTTCTGCGGCTCGGTGCTGATGGCTGTCTGCGTCTGGTTCGCCCATCCCGTGATCGTCGCGCACATCCATAACCGCTGGCTCGCGCTCGGCGTCAGCATCGGTCTCGGCGCGGTAATCTACCTCGCCTTCCTGCCGGTCTTCGGCCGGTCCGCCATTCGCCCCTACATCGCGCTCGCCATGTCGCTCAATCCGCTACGCAAGCGGGCGCAGGCATGACACCGCATCATCTCATCCGGACCTCTTGTCCCTGAAACAAGGAGCCTTTCATGGAATCCAATATTACGATCATCAGCCGCCTTCAGGGCCTGATCGCCAATTGCCTTTCCGACCTGTTCGACCCGTCCGAGCGTTATGCGCTGCTGGACTTCCCGAACCACTACAATATCGGCGACAGCGCGATCTGGCTCGGCGAACTCGCCTATTTCGACGGCAAGCGGTCGCGTCCGAACTATGTGACCGAGATCCCGACCTATAGTGAGGAGCGGATGCTCGGCGCGATCGGCGACGGCCGCATCTTCCTGCATGGCGGCGGCAACTTCGGCGACATCTGGGCCGGTTACCGGCAGTTCCGCGAAGGCATGCTCGACAGGCATAAGGGACGTCCGATCGTGCAGCTGCCGCAGACGATCCATTTCAAGGACCAGGAGAACGTCGACAGCACCGCGCGCGCGATCGAGCGGCACGGCAACTTCACGCTGCTCGTCCGCGACAAGAAGAGCCTCGCCTTCGCGCAGCGCTGGTTCCAGTGCGAAGTGCGCATGTGCCCCGACATGGCCTTCTGCATCGGCCCGGTCGCCAAGCCTGCGCCGCAGCACGAGTTGCTGCTCAATCTTCGCGAGGACCAGGAAGTGGGCAGTGCGCAGGACCTGACGGCGGCGACCATGCGCTCCGGCACGGTGAAATCGGACTGGCCGGACGAGCCCGCCGATTTCCAGCGCCAGACCAAGCACGCGGCCATCCTTAAGGGCCTGCTCAGCGGCCGCATCGGTGGTCGCGCGAAGATGACCGAACTTGCCTATCGCGAGCGCGCCCAGCAGCGCTTCGACCGCGGCGTGGCGCTGCTAGGCTCAGCCAAGCAGGTGATCACCGACCGCATGCACGGCCACATCATGTGCCTGCTGATCGGCGCCGACCATTGCGTGCTCGACAACAGCTACGGCAAGACCAGCAGCTTCATCGACGCATGGAACACCTGCAACACGGACAAGGCACAGCTGGCCGCGACCGTGGACGAGGCACTTGCCATCCTCGACGCGCGCCGCGTTGGCCAGGCGGCCGTTGCCTGATCGAAATCAACCTCGCCGGGCGATTGCGATCCCGGCGAGGACGACCAAGCCGCCGATGGCCTGCATGGGGCCTAAGGATTCGTTCAGGAGGACCCAGGCGAGGATCGCCGCGACGACGGGCTGCAGGAGCAGCGTCAGCGACGAGAAGGCGGCCGGGAGATAGGCAAGCGCATAGGCGATCGCCACCTGCCCGCCGGCATGGCTGATGAAGGCGAGGCCAAAGACGATGGACCAACCATAGACGCTTGCCGGCAGCAGATTGCCTTCGAAGAAGAAGGCGAGCGGAAAGATGCAGATGGCCGCTGATGCCGTGCTCCACAACATGATGCGAAGGGTGTCGAAGCGGCTGCGCAGCTGGCCGATCGCCAGGATATAGCCTGCATAGAACACGGCCGCGACGATCGCCACGGCATCGCCCTTGAGATCGCCATTGCCGAGCGCCGCCGGGCCACCCTTCAGGATCACGACGCCGACGAGCGCCAGTACCAATCCTGCCGTGAACAGGCGGGTGACCGACGCGCCGAGAAATGCGACGCCGATCAGGGCGACGAAGACGGGGGCGAGATTGGCGAGCAGCGTCGCATTGGCAACCGAGGTCATGGTGATCGACAGATGCCAGGCGGCAAGATCCATGGCGAGGATGGCGCCCGGCAGGATCAGCAAAGCGTAATCGGCCTGCGTCCGCGGCGCCGGGCCGGCGCTCTTGCGCTTGATGATCGAGAATATGAAGATCGGGATCAGCGCCAGCGCAACGCGCCAGAAGGCGGTCGCCATCGGTCCGACCTCTGAAAGCCGCACGAAGATCGGCGAGCCGCCTATGGCGGCCCCTCCGAGGATCAGCGCCGCAAGAGCGACGCGATTGCCTGACGGCGCGGATTGCGAGACGGTGGAGGCGGGCTGGGACATGGATCTCGGTGCTTTCTGCGCCGCCCGTTGCTCAGGCGGCGCGCTCTGACCAGCCGATTATCAGAAGCTACGGTCGCGAGATAGCCGGTGCGCGACAAAAGCAGGCAAGAACGTTTCAGCCTCGACTGCCTGGCGCGCCCGGATCACTCCGCGATCGTCGTCGAAAAGGACGGGTTGCCGCGGATGGTATTGCTGACCGTGCAGATCTCATCCTCGGCGGCATGGATGATCTTGCGGCGGGTCTCGTCGTCGAGGTCGCCCTTGATGGAAAAGACGATGTTGAAGGTCTCGACCCGCGACAGGCCTTCCGTCGCCTTGACACCGGTGACGTCGGCGGTGATGTCGGTGATCTTGTCGAGCACGCCCATCTGGCTCGCGGCCATGCGGGCGCTCAGCACCAGGCAGGCCGACAGCGAGGCGTAGAGCAGGTCTAGCGGATTGAAGCCGGGCTGCGACGGCGAGGTGACGATATCGAGCTCACCCTTGGTGGCGGAAGTGACATGCGGGAAGCCGGTGCGACCAAGCACAGCGGTTGCGCCAACGGGACGGGGACGAGCCTTGAGATCGGCCATGGGGAAATCCTCTAATCAAAATGACTGCCTTCAGATAAGGGCTTCGGACGCCGACGGCAATGCGGCGAGAAGCCAAGGTCGTGAAATCCGCCGCGACTCGCCTGACCGAGATTACCCGTTCGTCAAGACCAGTTTCGACTGCCTATTTCTGAGGATAGCTCCGCGCCAGTATCAGCAGGCAATATGCACGTGCACTAAAACAGAAACGACTCATTGGAGCATTCCATGCGAGAACATTCGACTGTTGCCGTTGCGCCCAATGTATATCTGAGTGCCGAACCTTTCGGCTATATCAGGGAAGTCTACCTGGACGACGAGGCGTGCTGGGGTCTGTTCGATTCCGATGGCGATGTAATCTTTGTCGGCGACCTTGCCGATGAGTGCCATACCTACGCGGAGAAAGAACGAATCCGCATCCAGATCGTTCACTGATCGCAAGACGCATTTCGACATCTGCGCAGGCGGGATCGCCTGGGCAGGACGACGAACGCTCTGGACGTAAGCGACCGGTGGTCAGTTGACGACAGGATTGCGCGGCGATGCCACCGAGACGTCTTCACCGGAGAAGATGATGAAGGCGAAGATAAGAACGCCGGCAAAGGTAATGAGCGAGGCCGCGGCCACGATCGGTTCCATCGCCATGTTGCCGAGCAGCATGAGATAGAGCGCCGGTACCATGAGCGTCACGCCCGCCGTGTAGATGTAATACTGGATGAAGGCGATGCGCCTCTCCGCCTTGCGCGGGTTGAGAGCGTGATAGCCGCCGAAGATGGCCATCGTCACCCAACCCAAGAGATTACAGTGCGCATGCGCACCGATGACGCTGTGATCCTGCGAGATCGCCATGTTCAGGCCCATGCCGATCCCGACGATCAGGAATATGATCGCCGTCTTGAAGTATAGTTTCGAAACACGTGGCATTGGATTTCCCCCTCCGTTGACGCCAATAGCATTAGCATTTCCGAATAAAACAGAGAATGGGGATCGCGCGTCCCTAAAGCCGCCACGCTTCATCAGCACTTTCTTAAACTGGTATCGACTAGACTTGGCGCGTGCAGGTCACGCGGAGGAATGAGATGAGAGACATCTACAGGCCATTCGTCGCCAGCGACGATCCCGACCGGGACGTCCGCTGCCAGGACGCACTGCAATTCGCATTCCGCGACCTCCTCGACGCCGCCGGAAAGGCCGGCTGGGGCGAGCGCGAGACCGTCGACGCGATCATGAACCTCGCGGAAGACCGCCTGCGGACGCTTGGCGCCAACGATGACGCGCAGACGCTGATGGATGTGCTGCGGAAGATGGCTTGATGCCGAGCGTTGGCTGGCGATTGACCACGTGGCCTGAGTGTCCTTCCCGAGTTGTTAGATACCCGCAGCCTTTCGCAAAGCCTCGTTCATTCGAGCCTGCCAGCCTTTACCGCCCGCGCGAAACTTGGCGACTACATCTTCGTCCAGGCGTAGGGTAATTTGTTTCTTCGGATGTTCAAGTAGTGGACGCCCGCGCGACCTGCGGTGCTCCTCCATCGCCTTGAAAAATTCAGGCGGTAGCACTTCGCTTGCGGGACGCATGCCTGCGAGTTCATCATCCGTCAGTTCAGGAAAGTCGACCGCGTCCCAATCGTCTTTGGTATAGCCGCGGCCCGGCTCGAACGTCTTCACTCTCTCTGTCTTTGGGGCCATGAAAGTCTCTTTCTCTCTTTGGCGCTCGCAGGCCGGAAGCTGATGATCGAGACAGCTTCCGTTCCGAGGGTCATGAAAATTACAGCCGCCGTTCCATCGCGAAAATAGCCAATTGCTTTCAGGCGCCTCTTGCCCAAGGCGTCCAAGCCGCCTTCCTCAATGAGCGCGGTCGCCCAATCGAGATCGCTGACATCGGCAAAATCAAAACCGTGCTTTTCTAGATTGGCTTGCCGCTTGTGTTCATCCCAGACGATTCTTATCATTTAATGTAACTACAATTAATTGAGATATCAAGCCGTTCCGTTCCTGCGAATAACTGTACCGGGCATACTGTAGCTTCTGCGATTGAAAGCACAACTGAAGGCGACAAGGGTCGCAAACTAAACAATCAAGCACAACGCAACGTGGCGCCGCCCGAGTCGATAGGTCTCAAGCACAAAACAACTCAATCAACTGGCATTACATTAAAGAAAAAGAGTGGTGCCCAGACGCGGATTTGAACCACGGACACGCGGATTTTCAATCCGCTGCTCTACCAACTGAGCTATCTGGGCTTACCGACTTCGGCTCGGTCCTTGCTTTGAAGAACCGCTGGGGGTTTGGTTTTCCCCGGAAGCGAGCGGGGTTATAGCATCTTGTTCGGCCATGGCAAGCGTCAAATGAGAGTTTTTTGACAGCCCGCTAAATTTTCCGAATTCCTAAGCAAAATGAATGGCTTCCCTGTGGGCAAGCGGGTGCTATTCCTCGTCGGGGTATTCGGCCTTGCTCTCGTCTTCGCCGACAGGGATGGCATAAGAGCCGTTCAGCCAGCGCGAGAGATCGACTTCGCGGCAGCGGTTCGAGCAGAAGGGGTAGTGTTCGCGATGCGAGGGCTTGCCGCATTCCGGGCAGGGCATCGCCTTGCGCAGCGGCTCAACCTTGGCACTGGTTTTATTTTCGTCGGACATGGTCGTCTCTCGGGTTTTGGCCCGGCAGGCTCAGCCTTCGGGCCAGCGGGTGTGGACGTCGAAGCCCTCACCGGTCAGAAGCAGGATGGTCTCGTAAAGCGGCAGGCCCACGACATTGGTGTAGGAACCTACCATCTTCTGCACGAAGGTTCCCGCCAATCCCTGGATGCCGTAGGCGCCGGCCTTGCCGCGCCACTGGCCGGAGGCGAGATAGTTTTCGATCTCGAAGCCGGAGAGGCGCTTGAAGCGCACCTTGGTCTCGACGATCTTCTGGCGGATCTTGCGATCTGGAGTCACCAGGCAGACGCCGGTATAGACCCAGTGGCTGCGGCCAGACAGCAGGTAGAGCGAGGCCGAGGCCTCGTCGGCGAACTCCGCCTTGCCGAGAATGCGGCGGCCGACGGCGACGACGGTATCGGCGGCCAGGATATAGCTGCCCTTCCAGGTCATGTCGCCCTTGATCGCGGCAAGGGCTGCTTCCGCCTTTTCCGTGGAAAGGCGGCGGGCCAGCGAACGCGGGTGCTCCGACTTCTTCGGCGTTTCGTCGATATCCATCGGCATCAGGCGCGACGGTTCGATCCCTGCCTGGTTGAGCAGATCGACACGGCGGGGTGAGCCGGACGCCAGAATGAGCTTGTATTTGAGAGCCATGGATCCTCGACCACCGGGCAGACGGGAGCGAAAGCCGATACGGCTTTCAGGCCAAGCTTACTTGAAACGGTAGGTGATACGGCCCTTGGTCAGGTCGTAAGGCGTCATTTCCACAAGAACCTTGTCGCCCGCCAGAACGCGGATGCGGTTCTTGCGCATGCGGCCGGCCGTGTGGGCGATGATTTCGTGCTCGTTTTCGAGCTTTACGCGGAACGTCGCGTTCGGCAAAAGTTCGGTGACGATACCCGGAAATTCGAGAACTTCTTCTTTAGGCATACAGGTGTTTTCTTCCTATCGGTTGATATGAGGCTTCAGCCGCCCCAAAATTTGGGCGGAAACTACACAATCAGGGGAGGTTTGTGAACCTAATTGATCGGGTTTCCGTTATTTGTTTCACGCGGACTGAGCGGCTATGCCATTTCGGCGAACCAATTGGCTCTCTATCAGGCCAGTCAGGCGATCCCGGACATCGCGGTAGCCTTCCAAAATCTGTTCCCGCGTGCCCTGCACGACGGTCGGGTCCGGCATCGGCCAGTAGACGACGTCGATGGCGGTGGAGCGGGTCAGCTCCAGTGCCGCGTGATGGGCAGGCGGCGAGAGCGAGACAATGAGATCGAAGTAATCGTCCTCGAGCTCTTCCAGCCTCTGCGGCAGATATCGCCCCAGCGACAGGCCGATCTCGTCCAGCACGACATCGACGAAAGGATCGCGTTCGCCGGCGCGCACGCCGGCAGAACGTATATAGGTATTCGACGGCAGCATGCTACGGGCAATGACCTCCGCCATCGGCGAGCGAATGG
Source organism: Hyphomicrobiales bacterium (assembly GCA_900471485.1). Lineage (GTDB taxonomy): Bacteria > Pseudomonadota > Alphaproteobacteria > Rhizobiales > Rhizobiaceae > Rhizobium. The sequence continues at coordinate 118,739 of UCEU01000033.1, read as the reverse complement.
CGTTCATGCCGCAAATGAAGAGGATCGCCCCCGGCATTACCCCCGCGCCTGTCGTTCCCACAGCCTCCATGGCGATCACCCGCGCCAGTAAAGAACGCACACCAGCGTGAAGAGCCTGCGAGCGGTATCGAAATCGACGTCGATCTTGCCGCCCAGCCGGTTCTTCAGGGTCTGCGAGCCTTCATTGTGGATGCCGCGCCTGCCCATGTCGATGGCCTCGATGCGGCTTGGCGATGCGGAGCGAATGGCCTCGTAATAGCTTTCGCAGATCAGGAAGTAATCCTTCACGATGCGGCGAAAGGGCGTCAGCGACAGGATATGGGTTGCGACCGCCTCGCCGCCCTCCGTGGCGATGGCGAAGACCAGCTTGGAATCGACCAGCGAGATGTTCAGCTTGTAGGGCCCGCCGGAATGGCCGATCGGCGTGAAGCTGTTTTCCTCGATCAGGTCGAAGATGGCGACCGCGCGCTCGTGCTCGACATCGGGCGTCGACCGCCCGATGGTGTCGTCCAGGACAACGTCGCAGAGCCGGAAGTCGCCCTTCTCCATCGCCTATTTTTCCAGGTTGAGACGGATCGCTACCGAGCGGGCATGCGCATCGAGGCCTTCGGAGACGGCAAGCGCGATCGCCGCCGGGCCGAGGGTGCGAAGCTGCTCTGGGCCGAGCCGCAGGATGGAGGTGCGCTTTACGAAATCCAGAACCGAGAGGCCGGAGGAGAAGCGCGCCGAGCGCGCGGTCGGCAGAACGTGGTTGGAGCCGCCGACGTAATCGCCGATTACCTCTGGCGTATGCGCGCCGACGAAGATGGCGCCGGCGTTGCGGATCTTCTCGACCAGCGCGTCGGGCTCGGCGACTGCCAACTCCAGGTGCTCGGCCGCGATGCGGTTGGCGAGCGGGATGGCGGCCTCGATGTCCCTGACCAGGATGATCGCGCCGAAGTCACGCCAGCTCGCGGCGGCGGTTTCGGCGCGGTTCAGCGTCTGCAACTGGCGCTCGACGGCGGCCTCGACGGCACGGCCGAACTCGGCATCGTCGGTGATCAGGATCGACTGGGCGCTGACGTCATGCTCGGCCTGCGCGAGCAGATCGGCGGCAACCCAATCCGGATTGTTGGCCTTGTCGGCAATGACGAGCACTTCCGACGGGCCGGCGATCATGTCGATGCCGACGGTGCCGAAGACCTGACGCTTGGCGGCGGCCACATAGGCATTGCCGGGGCCGGTGATCTTGGCGACCGGCGCGATGGTTTCGGTGCCATAGGCCAGCGCCGCGATCGCCTGCGCGCCGCCGATGCGGTAGATTTCGGTGACGCCGGCAAGCTTGGCGGCGGCCAGAACGGCGGGATTGACGAGGCCGCCCATGGTCGGAACGACAATGACGATGCGATCGACGCCGGCGACCTTGGCCGGTACCGCGTTCATCAGCACCGAGCTCGGATAGCTTGCCGTCCCGCCGGGCACATAGAGACCGACCGCCTCGATCGCCGTCCAGCGCGATCCCAGGCCAACGCCCATGTCGTCCTCGTATATATCGTCCTTGGGCAGCTGGCGGCGATGGTGGGATTCGATGCGGACGGCGGCGACCTTCAGCGCGCCCAACACTTCCGCGGGCACGGCCTCGACGGCGGCCTCGATCTCGGCCTCGGTGACGCGCATCGGCGTCTTGGCGAAATCGACGCCGTCGAACTTCCTGGAATAATCGGCAAGCGCCGCATCGCCGCGGGCGCGCACGTCATCGATGATGCCGCGAACGACGACGTTCACATCTTCCGAGACTTCGCGCTTGGTCGTCAGAAAAGCGGCGAAGCGCTGTTCGAAACCGTCCGATGTCTGATCCAGCCAGATTGCCAACGCCTGTCTTCCTCTTGCTATTCCGTTAAAGCGACATGCACTCAGGCGCCGGGATGGCGCGGTTTGGATGCGGTTTCCCATGCACCGCCGATATCCGCAAGCTGCGCCTCGATGCATTCGACATCAAGGGCGATGCTGGCCGTGCCCGAGAGCGCGATCTCGATCGTCCCATCGGGCCCCTCGCCCTTCTGCGCGAAGCGGACGGCGAGCAGCGACAGGACTTCCTCGCGGTTCTTGCGATCGATGCCGACGGAGCGGACGGCAAGCACGCGCTTGAAGACAAGGGCTGCGCGGCGGCGCTCGAAGCCCTTGCGCTTTCTGGCGGCTTCTTCCCATACGAAGCGGTTGGCCCCGATGGAAAACTGCGCGTCACGCGGCGACCAGGCGATATCGGCAACCTTGAAGACACTGTCCTGCATATGCGCGGACAGCACGCCCAGGTCTTCATCGTCCAGCGCAACGAGCTTCAGGTCAGTCATGCAGGCAAAACCCCATCCCACGGCATCGCCGGGATGGCGATGCGTCAGACAACGGACATAGGACGCGGCAGCGCGATGCGCAACCGGGATGTAGGGCGGAAGCGCCCTTCCCCTTACTCGCTGACGCGCTCGACGATCGCGCCGCAGCGGGTCAGCTTCTCTTCGAGACGCTCGAAACCGCGATCGAGGTGATAGACGCGCGACACCATGGTCTCGCCTTCGGCGGCGAGGCCGGCGATGACGAGCGACACGGAGGCGCGCAGGTCGGTTGCCATGACGGGCGCGCCCTTCAAGCGTGGCACACCCTCGATCTTCGCCGTCTGGCCCGACAGTGAAATCTTGGCGCCGAGGCGGGCAAGCTCCTGCACGTGCATGAAGCGGTTTTCGAAGATGGTCTCGGTGACGTGCGAAATGCCGCTCGAGCGCGTCATCAGCGCCATGAACTGCGCCTGAAGGTCGGTCGGGAAGCCCGGGAAGGGATCGGTGACGATATCAACCGGCTTGATGCCGGCGCCATTGCGGCGGATGCGCATGCCGCTGTTGGTCGGCGAAATCTCCGCACCGGCGCGGCGCAGGGTTTCCAGCGCCGTGTCGAGAAGCGCAACGTCGGTGTTCTCGAGCACGACGTCGCCGCCGGTCATGGCAACCGCCATGGCATAGGTGCCCGTCTCGATACGGTCAGGCAGGACGCGGTGGCGCGCGCCCGACAGCGAGGTGACGCCTTCGATGGTGATGGTGGAGGTGCCGGCGCCCGTGATCTTGGCACCCATGGCGATCAGGCAGTTGGCGAGATCGACAACCTCGGGCTCGCGGGCGGCATTGCCGATCACGGTCGTGCCGCGGGCAAGCGTGGCGGCCATCATCATGACGTGCGTTGCGCCGACGGAAACCTTCGGGAAGGTGTACCTGGCGCCGATCAGGCCGCCCTTCGGAGCGGTGGCGTTGACATAGCCGCTGTCGATATCAAGCGTGGCGCCCAGCGCCGTCAGGCCATCCAGGAAGAGATCGACCGGACGCGTACCGATGGCGCAGCCGCCCGGCAGCGAGACGCGGCACTGGCCCTCGCGGGCCAGAAGCGGGCCGATGACCCAGAAGGAGGCGCGCATCTTGGAGACCAGCTCATAGGGAGCGGTGGTATCGACGATGGTACGGCAGGTGAAGTGAATAGTGCGCGAATAGGCGTCGTCCTGGCGCTCGCGACGGCCGTTGACGGCGACATCGACGCCGTGGTTGCCGAGAATGCGCAGCAGCTGCTCGACGTCGGCCAGATGCGGCACGTTTTCGAGCGTCAGCGTATCGCTGGTCAGCAACGAGGCGATCATCAGCGGCAGGGCGGCATTCTTGGCGCCGGAAATCGGAATGATGCCATTCAGCTCATTACCGCCGACAATTCTGATACGATCCATGTGCGCTTACGGGCGATGCCCGCCTTTCCTGAAACTCTGTCTTTTAAAAGGATGCGGGTGTTTAGACGAAATCCGCGGAGGCTTCAATTCGAAGCAGACGGAACATTACGATTCGTCCATTTTTGCGGCGGGCAGCCCATTTGTCTCGTCGGCCTGGCCGGAGCGGCGCGCGCGCGTCTGCTGTTTGCGCCGGGAAAGGTTTTCCCGCAATTTTTCGGCCGCCCGATCGCGACGCTGCTGCGCCTGGCGCTCAATGGCCGCCTTGCGGCCGGACTGGGCATTTTCAGTGTCTTCACTCATGCCGCAGCCTTAACCGAAAACGCGGCAATCCAAAAGTGGCAACCGCATAATCTGCAAGAAGATGAAATTGCGACTTGCGCTTATCATCCAGCTATGGCAATAGCGCCTCCGTTCACGCAACGCAGCCGGTTCGGTTGCAGCGTCTGGTCCTCGCTGCCGTAGCTCAGTGGTAGAGCACACCCTTGGTAAGGGTGAGGTCGGTGGTTCAATCCCACTCGGCAGCACCAGTTTTCTCCCAGAGACATCCGACAAAGTATTTGCAGCAGGCTGCTCTTCGCAGGCTCGCGCCGATATCCCCCATCATGACTCCTTGACATTTCCTCGGATTAGAACAAAATAAGAACAAACAGGAGATCCGATCATGACGAGAGCGGAAGAAGTTATCGCACGCGCAATGGAAGTGGTTGCCGCGTCGCGTGCCGAACGTGAGCGCGACGCGGAGCGGCGCAAGCGGGTTTTCGGCAAGATTGACATCGGCAGGCCCCTGCCTCTCATAAAGGGCCAGCAGCTCAAATTGGACCTACACTGATGCATCGGATGGAGAGGGAGGATGTCGATTTCGAGGTGCAGGCGGCCCTGGCATGGCATGACGACGACGTGAAAGCCACGATCGCGACGCTGCTCGAGGATATCAGGCAGTTGCGGCATCAACTGGCGCGAAAGACGCATTCAACGAAGATGGCATCCAGATAGACGCCATTTTCGCCGGCTTGCGGGACGCGCGTTTTGTGAGCAGCGCCTGATAAAACGGCGGAAGTGTAGCATCCCTTTTTGCTATTGGCGGGTATTTGAATTGTCGCTAAACTATTCTTGCAAATGCTCTCTTGGAGGAACGTGAGGGCATGCGCGCGCGTTATGACGCGAGCGATGGAGGAGAATAGAGCGGATGGCTACTGAAAAGTGGAATAACCCGATCAGCGTCGGTTTCGAGAATACCGATCCTCGTACGGTACTCGGCCCCTTCGATGCCCTTGCCTGCCTTGCCGATCTTTGGCCGGATGCACGCGGTCTTCGTTACCTCAAGGCGAGAAGCGCATGCCGCGCGGCGCTTGACGGTCGCAAGTCGGTGGAGGAAGCGCGCGCGGAATTTGTCGCCGCCGCGGAGGAAGCCAAGCTCAGGGTCAACTGAGGTTTGGCCTTTTCATATCGCTGTCGTCATCGAAACTGTGCCAGAACAGTTCAGGAGCTTTTTTTACTTAACCCTTGCTCGATCTTACCGGGGAAACCACCAATTATGTTGGTTGCCTTGCGATCCATAGCACCAATAGAAAAGCGTCAGCCATCATGATGATGGTTAGAGGCTCGTCACCCTCTGCTTATCAAGCAAACGAGCCTCGTCGCGACATCTCCTGAAAAATTGCACATGGAAGAGCGTCGCGGCTCAATGAGCGGCGGCGCAGCGGATTGCGTCTTTCACTGTTCGCGCAGATCAGCAGCCAGCGGCTTCGCTATCCACGACTTCGATATAGCCGACACCGATGATCGTGCCGTCGAGGGCGCGAATGAACGATGGCGAATAGTGAACATCTCCGGGCGTGCATGAGATGGCGCCGGTATATTCGTTGATCGCGACCTGTTCCTGGGTCGAGGACGGATAGCTGCTCGTGGTTTCCAGCGAAGCCAAAGCTGGAACGGCGAAGGCGCTGATGGCCATTGCGAGGGCCGGCATGCCTAGTCGAGGAAGGTATGTCATGCACTTCTCCTCTGTTTTGACCGCCTGTTTTTTGCCACGTGCACGCTAGTGCACGCAGGGGTTACTTGAATACTTTGCGCGCAACGCTCGTTGTAATCGATTCCGACTTTGGAGGTTGAACATCACCTAAACTAGCGACCCCAGTATTTAGTTCCGCTGACCCAACTACTACTTTTGCATGATTGCTTATTTAGTCATCTCTAATTTTAATAATATTATTATTTTACTTATAGATAGGGCGCGCTCTATCGAGACTTTACTGGTGCCCCCGCGGCTATCCTGTCGACCACATCACTGACCATCCGGCACGCGCGACAGTATCCTGCAGTGCACATACTCTCGGCCTACGACCTGTTCGGCGATCTCGACGGCGCGTGCGACATCCTCCTTGCGAAGCACAAACCCGTCCAGAACGATATAGGGGCCGAGGACGGCGATTTCGATCTCGCGGGCATCAAGCCCGCCGGCCATCCTCAGCGCGCTTTCGACCGCGGCGCGGGCCGACGCCATGCCGTGACCGTTGCCGTCACCACGATCGTCAGATGCCTGAAACAGAAGAACCATGACGCATATCTCCAGCGACACTTCCTACTGCCCAACGTCGCAATAGGCGTTTCGTTGCATCGCACGCGTCATTCGCCCAGGATTTTTTGCGACTGCTAACGCCCGCGACCTTGGCGCGGCGGCTCGCTCGCGCATATAAGCGGGTGAATTCATTGGAGATCAGGCGATGAAAATCTGGATCGTACTTCTGCCTGTCGTATTGCTCGCCGGCTGCTCCACCGACAGCACGGCGGACCTGCAGCCCATTCCCGGCAGCATCACCTATCACGGGCAGCCGAGGACCAAGCTAACGAAATCGCCGCCGGGCAGCGTGATCTATAATTCGTTCTACGATTCCACCGGCACGAAGCTTCGTGAGACCTACATCCTACAGCCTGATCGCACGCTGAAGCTGACGCGTCGCGAGGTTGTCCCGGACTTCCCATAGGCTTGGAGCCGCGTTCGACTTGACAGCGGACACGATCGAGAACATTGAGGGAACGCCTAACATTTCCGCGGGCCGATTCTCCGCGCGAGCAAACGGACGGCCGCATGTATCTCGAAAAACTCAATCCGCAGCAACGCAGCGCCGTCGAACACGGGACGCTGGCTGAAGGCACGCATGTGGCAGGGCCGCTGCTTGTCATTGCCGGCGCCGGTTCCGGCAAGACGAACACGCTGGCGCACCGGGTGGCGCATCTCATCGTCAAGGGTGCCGATCCCCGGCGGATCCTGCTGATGACCTTTTCACGGCGGGCGGCGGCGGAGATGGCGCGGCGGGTGGAGCGCATCTGCGGCCAGGTGCTGGGCGCCAATTCCGGCATCATGGCGGACGCGCTGGCCTGGAGCGGCACCTTCCACGGGATCGGCGCACGGCTTTTGCGCGACTACGCCGACCAGATCGGTATCGATCCCGCCTTTACGATCCATGACCGCGAAGACAGCGCCGACCTGATGAACCTGATCCGGCACGAACTCGGTTTTTCCAAAACGGAGAACCGGTTTCCGACCAAGGGGACCTGTCTTGCCATCTATTCCCGGGCCGTGAACTCGGAGACGGAACTGGGACCGGTCCTGCGCGATGCCTTTCCGTGGTGCACCACGTGGGAAAATCAGCTGCGTGACCTGTTCGGCGCCTATGTCGAGGCCAAGCAGAATCAGAACGTGCTCGATTACGACGACCTGCTGCTCTACTGGGCGCAGATGGTCAGCGAGCCGATGATCGCCGCAGATATCGGCAGCCGCTTCGATCATGTGCTGGTCGACGAATACCAGGACACCAACCGCCTGCAGGCCTCGATCCTTCTGGCGCTGAAGCCGGGCGGCCAGGGGCTAACCGTCGTCGGCGACGATGCGCAGTCGATCTATTCGTTCCGCGCGGCGACGGTGCGCAACATTCTCGACTTTCCCGCCACCTTCACGCCGGCGGCCAATATCGTGACGCTCGACCGCAATTATCGCTCAACGCAACCGATCCTTGCCGCCGCCAATGCCGTCATCGACCTTGCGTCGGAGCGCTTCACCAAAAACCTCTGGACCGAGCGGCAATCGGCCCAGCGCCCGCGGCTCGTGACCGTCCGCGAAGAGGCCGACCAGGCACGCTACGTGGCCGACAAGGTGCTGGAGAACCGCGAAGAGGGCACCAAGCTCAAGCAGCAGGCGGTGCTGTTTCGCGCCTCGCATCACAGCGGCCCGCTGGAAGTGGAGCTGACCCGCCGCAATATTCCCTTCGTGAAATTCGGCGGGCTGAAGTTTCTCGACAGCGCGCATGTGAAGGACATGCTGGCCGCCCTGCGCTTCGCGCAAAACCCGCGCGACCGGGTCGCAGGCTTCCGGCTGATGCAAATCCTGCCCGGTGTCGGACCCTCCACCGCGCAGCGCGCGCTCGACCACATGGCCGAAGCGCCGAGCCCTCTTGCTGCGCTTGGCGAAATGCCGGCGCCGCCGCGATCGGGCGAGGACTGGACCTCCTTCGTCTCGGTGCTGCAGGAGCTGAAATCCGGCAAGGCCGGCTGGCCGGCGGAGATCGGGTTGGTGCGCGAATGGTACGCGCCGCATCTGGAGCGGCTGCACGAGGATGCAGCGACACGCCAGGCGGACCTGCTGCAGCTGGAGCAGATCGCCAGCGGCTATCCATCGCGCGAGCGCTTCCTGACCGAGCTGACGCTCGATCCGCCGGATGCGACCAGCGACCAGGCCGGCGTGCCGTTGCTCGACGAGGACTACCTGATCCTTTCGACCATTCACTCCGCCAAGGGGCAGGAGTGGACCAAGGTGTTCATGCTGAATGTCGTCGATGGCTGCATTCCATCCGACCTCGGGGTCGGCAGCAGTGCCGAGATCGAGGAGGAGCGGCGGCTCCTCTATGTCGCGATGACCCGCGCCAAGGATGATCTGGACCTGGTGGTGCCGCAACGCTTCTTTACCCACGGGCAAAATGCGCAGGGCGACCGGCATGTCTATGCATCGCGCACGCGGTTTATCCCGGCGACGCTGCTGCAGTTCTTCGAGGTCGTCGGCTGGCCGCAGGTGAAGTCGGACAGCGCCGCAGCGCAACAGGCTCGTCAAGTGCGTATCGATGTCGGCGCGCGGATGCGCGGAATGTGGCGTTAGAGCGCCAGCGGCGGGTTCGGCGCCACGAAGAACGGTTCGAGTGAATGCGCATCGACCTCGGCAAGCGTTTCCGGCTTCCAGGCGGGGTTTCGGTCCTTATCGATTATGGCGGCGCGAATGCCCTCGTAGAAATCGGCGCTATGCAGGATCTGCAGGCAGGCGCCGAGTTCCCGGTTCAGGCATTCCGCGAGGTTACGGCTCTCCCTGCCCTGCCGGAGCAGCCGCAGCGTCAGTTCAAGGCTGGTCGGGGAGCGCGTCAGCATCAAGCGCCGCGTCTCGGCGGCGAACTCGCCGCTCTCGCCGGCCAGCGCCGCCAGGATTTCAGCGACGCTCGCATGATGGAAAGCGCGCTGGATGAGATCGATGTTTTGCCTGAGGGGGCCATGGTCAGGCGTGTCCGACAGGTTCTTCAGAACCGTCTCCACGTCCCGCGACCTGGCGCCCTTCGGCATTTCTGCAAGCGTGTCCACGAGTTCCGGCAACTGGAAAGATGCAACCTGGACATCGGCCAGGCCGGCAAAGATCGCATCGCCCGCCTTTACGTCGAGACCGGTGAGCGCCATCCAGGTGCCGATCTCGCCCGACGCGCGCGGCAAAAGCCAGGTGGCGCCAACATCGGGGAAGTAACCGATGCCGGTTTCGGGCATCGCGAGCCGCGTGCGTTCGGTCACCACGCGATGGCGACCGTGCGCGCCGAGACCGACGCCTCCGCCCATGGTGATGCCATCCATCAAGGCGACATAGGGCTTTGAATAAGTAGCGATCCGGTGGTTGAGCCGGAACTCCTCGCGCCAGAATGTTTCGGCGAGCTCTGTTTTTTCCCGGCCGCTCTCGTGCAAGGCGCGGATATCGCCGCCGGCGCAGAAGCCGCGATCGCCCTCGCCCGAGATCACGACCGTGGCGACGCTGTCGTCCGTGGCGAAATCATCCAGCGCAACGGCGATTGCCCTGATCATCTCCAGTGTCAGACTGTTCAGCGCGCGCGGCCGGTCCAGACGGATCAGACCGGCCGCGCCTCGCCGTTCCACGAGGACGTCGCGACGTTCAGTCATGTCATGCATATCGGGATCCTAACCGCGTTTCTGGCCAATCGCTGCGCGGCGATGATCGCGCGCCCAAGAAAACTATCGCGCTCCGGGACTTAGTCGATAGCCTTGCGGCGGCAACGGTCAAAAAGACGCGGCGGCGAGCGCGCGGTGGATTCCCTGGAGATCTTCGACGTTGCGGTTCATCAGGAACAGTTCCCAGTCGAGCGCGCTGCGAACGATCGTCTCCAACGAATCGTGCTTCGGCTTCCAGTCGAACGTGCGGTGTGCGAGCGTCGAATCCGCGACGACGCTTGCGGCGTCGCCCGGGCGCCGGGGGGCCATATGGATCTTGAAAGAGTGACCGTGGACGCGGGTGACCATGTTCAGCACATCGAGCACCGAATAGCCCGACCCATAGCCGCAATTGGCGACCAGCGAGCCCTTGCCACTGCGCAGGTGCTGAAGGGCCTTGAGGTGAACGTCGGTCAGGTCTGTGACGTGGATGTAATCGCGCACGCCGGTGCCGTCGTGGGTCGGGTAATCGATGCCGTAGACATGGATACCGTCGCGCTTGCCGAGTGCCGCCTCGCAGGCGACCTTGATCAGATGCGTCGCGCCCGATGTCGACTGCCCTGCGCGGCCTTCAGGATCGGCACCGGCGACGTTGAAGTAGCGTAGGGCGACATAATTGAAATCATAGGCGGCGGCGCAATCGCGCAGCATGAATTCGGTCATCAGCTTCGACTGGCCGTATGGGTTTTCCGGATTGAGCGTTGCGGTTTCTCGGACCGGGGCGGAGCTGGGCTGTGGACCGTAGACGGCGGCGGTCGACGAGAAGACGACATGGCGGATGCCGGCATTGATGGCGGCGCTGAGGAGCGCCCGCGTCTTGCCGGAATTGTTGTCGTAATAGGAAAGCGGATCGGAGACGGAGACCGGCACGATGGCGGAGCCGGCAAAGTGGACGATCGCCTCGATATCGTTTTCGATGAAGATGCGGTTCAGGACCTGCACATCGGAGATATCGCCGAGATAGAAGCGCGCGCGATCGGCAACGGCCCAGCGGAAGCCGGTCGAGAGATTGTCGATGACAACGACATCCTCACCCGCATCCAGCAGTGTCCAGACCATATGGCTACCGATGTAGCCCGCGCCGCCTGTGACCAAAATCGCCATGTCCGCATTCCTCACGCCATCACATGCAGGCATCTGACGGCGTTTCTCCTTTCAGAGTCTTCCACTGAAAGGCTCTCAAAGGGCGTTAGGGCGACTAAGTTTGGCGGTGTGGTTAGGGGCCGATTTCCGGCTTTGCTAGAATTTTAGCGATATCTCACCTCGATACGGAAAACCCGCCGGTCGGGCGGGTTTTCGAGGTCGTCAGAGCTTGAGGATGTAATCGCAGAGCCTCTCGGCGGCGGTGCGAATCTGCGCCGGGTTTCTCAGGAAGCAGGCGCGCATGAAGAGTTCGCCGCCGGGGCCGAAAGCCGTTCCGGGTGCCAGACCGACACCGGTCTTGTCGACGATGTCGATCGCCGCCCTGCGGCTGTCGGTGACGCCGTCGATCTTCAGGAAGGCGTAAAGCGCACCATCGGGCTTCAGCGTCTGGACGCGGTTGGTCGATATCAGCGCGTCGCAGAGGATGTCGCGGGACTGGCGCGCCTTGTCGATGTTCGACTGCACGAAGGCATCGCCCTCGTTCAGCGCCGCCAGGGCGCCGCGCTGCATGAACTGGGCGACGCCCGATGTCGAATACTGGATGAGGTTTTCCAGCACCTGGCCGGTCTGCGGCGGCGCGACGATCCAGCCGACACGCCAACCGGTCATCGACCAGTTCTTGGAGAAGGAGTTGACGAACATCACCTTGTCGTCGCCATCCATCACGTCGAGGAAGGACGGCGCGCGATCGCCGGCGAAGTAGTAGCGGGCGTAGATCTCGTCGGCGAGAATCCAGAGATCGTGCTTGCGGGCGAGCGCCAGGATCGCAGCCAGATCTTCGCGCGTCGCGGTCCAGCCGGTCGGGTTCGAGGGCGTGTTGACGAACAGTGCCTTGGTCTTCGACGTGATCGCGGCTTCGATGCGGCCAAGATCGACATCCCACTTGCCGCCTTCGAACTGAAGCTGCACGCCGACCGAACGGGCGCCGGCGATCTCCAGTGCCGCGGCGATATTGGGCCATGACGGCGTCAGATAGACGAACTCGTCGCCCGGCGAGGTGAGCGCCTGTACGGCGATCTGGATGGCCTGCATGCCGGAGCCGGTAACGTAGAAATGCTCGACCGGAAGGGTGATGCCGAAGTGGCGCGCGTAGTAGTCCGAAAGCGCCTGACGGAGTTCGGGAATGCCGCGCTGATAGGTGTAGAAGGTTTCGCCGCCGGCGAGCGCGTCCATCGCCGCCTTGTTGATGAATTCGGGTGACGGCAGATCGCCCTCGCCGACCCAAAGCGGCAGAAGACCTTCGCGGCCACGGGCATAATTGACGACTTCAACGATCCCGCTTTCGGGCGCCGAGACGGCGCGCGGGCTGAGGCTATTCACGATCGACATGCATCACTCCGGTTTTGCCCTTCATAGAGCAAATGCGAAGGCAAATCCCATGACAATCGGTGATGCGCTATCGATTTCCGTGATGGATGAGCCCCGCCTCGCGGCAGGGCTCGACGCCTTGTTAAGAAGGCCTGGCTCAGACAGCCGGGCGCTTGGCCAGGAGGTCGCGGATTTCAGTGAGGAGAGCAACGTCGGCCGGCGGCGGCGGTGCTTCCTCAGGGGCAACCTTCTTCTGGCGCTCGACCTGCTTCTGCAGAGTGTTCACGCCCTTGACCATGAGGAAGATGATCCAGGCCAGGATGAGGAAGTTGATGAGGACGGTGATGAAGCTACCATAGGCCAGAACGGCGCCCTGTGCGCGGGCGGCGGCAAGCGTCGGCGCGTTGACGTTGGACGAGAGGCCGATGAAATAGTTCGAGAAGTCGAAACCACCGAAGATGGCGCCGACGATCGGCATGATGACGTCGTCGACAAGCGACTTGACGATGCCGCCGAAGGCACCGCCGATGATAACACCGACAGCAAGGTCCATGACGTTGCCGCGGGCGATGAAGGCTTTGAACTCATTCAGCATTCGCTATGTCTCCCTCTGTTTCAGTCCTGCATTCCGTTGTTTTTATTAGCTACATGTCCGATCGAATTATTCAATTGCTAATTAATATTTTCGCGGTGGTCTTTGACTTAATGCCTAGAGCGTCCCCAATTTTCAAAGGTCCTGATTTGCCGTAGTCTCGAAGGCGCCCGGGGAGAAGCCGCCAAATGCGGTGCGGGCGGAGGGTCAATGCTGCCAGGCTGGGTCATACTCGCATCTGCTTTCGGCTATCTGCTGCTGCTTTTCGCCGTGGCGAGCCATGGCGACCGGCAACGACGGATGCTCGGCGCGCCGCAGGGCGGCCGACCGCTGGTCTATTCGCTCAGCCTTGCGATCTACTGCACCTCCTGGACCTATTTCGGCGGAGTCGGCCTCGCCTCGCAGCGTGGGCTGGAATTCACCGGCATCTATATCGGCCCGATCCTCGTCTTCACGCTTGGCATGCCGGTGCTGCGGCGGATCATCGAGCTGGCGAAGGCCGAGAAACTCACCTCCGTCGCCGACTTCATCTCGGCGCGCTACGGCAAGAACCCGACCGTCGCCACGCTCGTCGCGCTGATCTCGCTGGTCGGCGCCATTCCCTATATCGCGCTGCAGCTGAAATCCGTCTCGAGTGCAGTAACGGCGATGCTCAATCCCTCCGATTACGGTATCGGCAGCGGCAATCTCTATTTCCTCGACCTGCCGCTGATCGTGACCCTCGTACTTGCCTGCTTCGCGATCATGTTCGGCACCCGGCATACCGACGCGACGGAACACCAGGACGGGCTCATCCTGGCGGTCGCGATGGAATCCGTGGTCAAGCTCATCGCCTTTTTGACGGTCGGGATCTGCGTGGTCTGGCTGCTGTTCGACGGCCCCTCGCATCTCTGGCAAACGGCGATGGAGAATGAGCGGGTGCTGGCGGCCCTGCACTACCAGACGCCGATCAGCCGGTGGATAACACTGATCGCGCTCTCGGCCTTCGCGATCATCATGCTGCCGCGGCAGTTCCACGTGACCGTCGTCGAGAACCGGACGGCGCGGGAATTGCGGCTGGCGGGCTTCCTGTTTCCGGCCTACCTCGTCGTCATCAACCTCTTCGTGCTGCCGGTGGCGATTGCAGGCGTCTTGTCCTTCGGCGGCAGCGGCAATGCCGATCTCTACATGCTGTCGTTGCCGCTCGCCAACGAGATGCCCGTCGTTTCGCTGATAACCTTCATCGGCGGCTTCTCGGCCGCCACCGCCATGGTGATCGTCGCCTCGGTGGCGCTGTCGATCATGGTGTCGAACGACATCGTCATGCCGATCTTCCTGCATCGCAAGCTGGCCGGGCGGGACGGGCAGCGCGACGATTTCGCCAAGACGCTGCTCAATGTGCGGCGAAGCTCGATCTTCGCGGTGCTGCTGCTGGGCTATGCCTATTATCGCTCGACCGACAGCACAACGGGGCTGGCCTCGATCGGCCTGCTCTCGTTTGCGGCCGTCGCGCAGATGGCACCCTCGCTGCTCGGCGGGCTGATCTGGCGGCGGGCGAATGCGCGCGGCGCCGTGCTCGGCCTGACCTCCGGTTTCGTCATCTGGGTCTACCTGCTGTTCCTGCCCTCGCTCGGCGGGCCGGATTACTCCTCGGTCGCCAGCGCCGTTCTCGGTTTCGTCTTTCCGGGCACCACGATGTTCACCGCGCCCGACGCCGATCCGCTGGTGAACGCCACCTTGATGAGCCTGCTCATCAACACGGCTTGCTTCATCGTCGGCTCGCTGACCCGCAATGCGCGGCCTCTGGAGCGCATCCAGGCGGGCATCTTCGTGCGCGGCCAGTCCCGCTCACAATTCGCCACGCGCGGTTGGAAGACCAGCATCAGCGTCGGCGACCTGAAGGCGACGATCTCGCGCTATCTCGGCGAGGAGCGCATGGAGCGGTCGTTCCAGACCTACCAGCAGAACTCGGGCCGCAAGCTGGAGGACGAGCAGCCCGCCGACATGGCGCTGGTGCATTTCACCGAGCAACTGCTCGGTAGCGCCATCGGTTCCTCGTCGGCCCGCCTCGTTCTGTCGCTGATCCTGCAGAAGGTCGAGGATGCCTCGTCGGACACGGCCTGGCTGCTCGACCAGGCAAGCGAGGCGCTGCAGTATAACCAGGACATGCTGCAGACCGCGCTTTCGCAGATGGACCAGGGGATCGCGGTGTTCGACAGCTCCAACCATCTGACGATCTGGAACCGACGTTTCCGTCAGTTGCTCGACCTGCCGGAGAGTGCCGGACAGGTGGGCTTTCCGCTATCGGAGATCATCGCCGTGCTCAGCCAGCGCGGCGATGTGGCCCCCGGCGATGTCGAGCAGACGATGCGCGACGTGCTGACGCTGGACAAGCCATTCGCGCTGGTCCTCGGCGGCGGCGAGCGGATCATCGAAGTGCGGTCCAACGCCATGCCGGACAAGGGCATCGTCGCGACCTTCACCGATATCACCCAGCGCGTGGCGGCGGACCGGGCGCTTAAGCAGGCCAATGAAACGCTGGAGCAGCGCGTGGCCGAGCGCACGGCGGAACTTACGCGCGTCAACCAGGAACTCGGAGAGGCGCGCGCGGTGGCGGACGAGGCCAACCTCGGCAAGACGCGCTTCTTCGCGGCCGCCGGCCATGACATCCTGCAGCCGCTGAACGCCGCCCGGCTCTACTCCTCGGCGCTGGTGGAGCGCATGGCGCAGGCCAACCGCGCCGGGCAGGCCGACAGCGGCGCCATTGCGCGGAACATCGACTCGGCGCTGGAATCGGTGGAAACGATCCTTGGCGCGGTGCTCGACATCTCCAGGCTCGATACCGGCGCCATGCGGCCCGCCGTCAGTTCCTTCGCGCTATCCGATCTCTTGGAGCGCATCCAGACCGACTTCGCGCCGATCGCGCGTGAGAAGAACCTGAAGCTGGTGGTGATGCCGACGTCGGTGCGTGTTCGCTCCGATCCGAACCTTCTCAGGCGACTGGTGCAGAACCTCGTTTCCAACGCCATCAAATACACGATCACCGGCAAGGTGCTCGTCGGCGCGCGGCGGCGGGGGCGGCATGTGGTGATCCAGGTGGTGGATTCGGGGATCGGCATTCCGCCATCGAAGTTCAAGACCGTGTTCAAGGAGTTCACGCGACTGGACGAAGGCGCCAAGACGGCGTCCGGGCTCGGGCTCGGACTATCGATCGTCGACCGCATCGCCCGCGTGCTGAACCACCCGGTCGAGCTGCACTCGACCCATGGCAGGGGCACGGATTTCCGCATCGTGATGCCGCGCGACCTCGCACCACCCGTTGCGGTTTCGGCAAGGCCGGCACCGTCGGACCGCTCGGCGCGCAATCTCAAGGGACTGAAAATCCTCTGCATCGACAACGAGCCGCATATCCTCGAAGGCATGCGGCTTTTGATCAGCGGATGGGGTTGCGAGGTGCAATCGGCGGATTCGCTTGCGGCGATCGGCCGGCTTGATCCGCGGCTGGGACCACCGGATCTCGTCATCGCCGATTATCACCTCGGCGACGGCACCGGCGTGGCGGCCGTGCTTGCGGCGCGTGAGCAGTTCACATCCTATATTCCGGCGCTGATCGTGACCGCCGATCGAACACTGGAGGTGCGCGCCGAAATCGAACGCCACGCCATCGGCATCCAGCACAAGCCGGTGCGGCCGGCGGCGCTCAGGGCCTATGTTACCCAGATTTCCGCGCAGAAGCGGGCTGCTGCTGAATAAGTGTGGGATCGCCTGATATCGCGTCGCGCACCAGGTTGCGTACATGGTCGAGCGAGGGTGCTTCGCCGAACAGGATGCGATAGACGATCGGGGCGACGACCTTGTCCATGACCGCGTCGACATCAGGAAAGCTCTCGCCGCGCGCATGGGCGCGGTCGCCGATCAGCGCCAGTTGCTGCCGGGTGAATTCGAAGCATTTGCAGGCGTTGACATTATCCTGCGCCGCCAGCACATCGCGCATCATCTCGCGGCCGATGCCTGACGACATCTCCTCGGCATATTGCTCGGCCCAGGCTTCGAGGTCGCCAATGCCGCTGCCGGTTTCGACCGGCAGCATGTCGGGCCGCAGCCGCTCCACCGCCACATCGGCCAGCAGCTCCTGCAGATCGCCCCATCGGCGATAGATGGTGGATGGCGTGACACCGGCCTCGCCGGCGATCAGCGGAATCGTGACTTCGGCGCGGTCCATGGTCCGCAGCAGCTCGCGCACGGCCTTGTGGACCGATGCCTGGACCCTTGCGCTTCTGCCTCCCGGACGGAGGCCTTCCTTCACTGCCATGTCTTGCCGGCCTCCCTGGCCGTCACGATTCAAAATAGTTCATAGAAACATTAACGCAAATAATTTGCTTTTAGCATTGCGCACCTCTA
Organism: Hyphomicrobiales bacterium; assembly: GCA_900471485.1. Lineage (GTDB taxonomy): Bacteria > Pseudomonadota > Alphaproteobacteria > Rhizobiales > Rhizobiaceae > Rhizobium. The sequence goes on along the minus strand of UCEU01000033.1, from coordinate 101,331 downwards.
TATCGGACAAACGCAACGATTTAGCTTTTAGGAGTATATAGATGCTCTCCGGTCCGAAATCCAGCGCCAGCGCGACGCCTCGCAATCCCATCCGCTTTCACGCCGTCACGCTTGCCACCTTCTTCGGCGCATCCGCCGCGCCAACGCCGCTCTACCGGATTTACCAGGAGAGCTTTGCGGTAACGCCTGTCTTCATCACCGTGATCTTCGCCGTGTATTCCTTCGCATTGCTCGGCGCGTTGCTGGTGGCCGGTTCGATTTCCGACCATCTCGGGAGAAAGCCGGTGATCTTTCTCGCGCTGGTGATGGAGATCATCGCCATGTCGCTCTTCGTGATTGCGCCCGACGCCAACTGGCTGGTCGCGGCGCGTATCGTCCAAGGGCTTGCGACGGGGATCGCAGGCGCCTCGATCGGCGCGGCGCTGGTGGACGTGGATCGCGCCAAGGGGCAGATCGTCAATTCGATCGCGCCGTTGCTCGGCATGGGCTTCGGCGCCATCGGCACCAGCGCGCTGATCCAGTACGGACCGTTTCCGCTGCATCTTGCCTATGCGGTCCTGCTCGTCGCCTTCGTCGTCCAGGCGGCACTTGTCTGGAGTATCGATGAAACCGGCGGCACACGCGAAGGCGTCTGGGCCTCGTTGAAGCCGCGCATCGCGATCCCGCCACAGGTGCGGCGTCCGCTGGCGCTGGTCACGCCCGTCAACATCGCCAACTGGGCGATGGGCAGCTTCTATCTTTCGCTCGTTCCCTCGCTGGTTGCCAGCACGACGGGCAGCCGCGCGCCGCTGACGGGCGGGGCCGTGGTGACGGCGCTGATGTTTGCCGGAGCGGTGTCGGTCTTTCTTCGGCGCGGCAAGTCGAGCCTTGCCAACATCACCTTCGGCACCGCGGCGACGACGCTTGGCATCCTGACCGTTGTCGCGGGCGTGCATCTCGCCAGCGTGCCGCTGATGATAGCGGGCACGCTTCTGGCCGGCGTCGGCTTCGGCACCAACTTCCTCGGCACGCTCGGCACCATCATGCCGCTCGCCAAGGCCGACGAGCGGGCGGAACTGCTTTCCGCCTTCTACATCCAGAGCTACCTCGCCTTCAGCCTGCCGGCGATCCTTGCCGGATTTCTTGCAAGGAGCCTCGGCTACCAGATGACGACGGATATCTATGCCGTCGCCATCATCGCCGTGACATTTACGGGTCTCCTTGGCCTGCGGGCTGACAGGAGAACAAGCAACATCGGCGCGCCAGCCTCAGCGAGCGCCTGCAACGCCGAGTAAGGCTTGGCCCCAGCTTATCGGAAGATGAGCGAGCGATGGGCGCCGACGCCGGCCATCGCACCATCGGCTACCGCAAGCGTGACCGAACCTGCAGCGCGTGCGACATCGCCGCACGCAAAGACGCCGGGAATCGAGGTCTGCTGGAACTCGTCGACACCGACGAATTTGCCCATCGGCCCGTCCTTCAATTCGCAACCCAACTGCCCGGCCAGCGGACCGGCGAGCGTTCTGCTCATCGTGAACAGGCCGGAGAATGCCAGGCTCTCGCCATCAGCCAGTTCCACGACGGGCTGGCTGGCGCCGGAGATGCGAGTGATCAGCCGATCCTCGATCGTGACGCCGCGTTCCGCGAGTTCCGCGAGCTGCGCTGCATCGGGGATGAAGCTGCCGTTGAGGAGAAGTGTCGTAGTGCCCCAATCGGGCAGCAGCATCGCCTGGTGCATCGACAGCGCTCCCGTCGCCAGTATGCCGATCTCGCCCTGGTTCAGCTCGTAGCCGTGGCAATAGGGGCAATGGAAGATCGACTTGCCCCAGCGCTCCATGACACCAGGGATTTCGGGAAGAATGTCCTGCACGCCGCCTGCAAGGATCAGCCGTCGAGCCGTGAATGTTGCGTCCGGGGTGGTTACTGTGAACTCCTCTTGCCCCGTCCGCCGAGCCTTCAGGACCATGGCCTCAAGGATTTCCACCGTCGCGTAGCGCCCAAGCTGAATTCTGGCCTCGGCGATGATCTGGCCGGGCGTCGCACCGTCGCGGCTGAGAAAGCCGTGGGAGGTGGAGGCGAAACGGTTTCGCCTCTGGCCGGCGTCGATGACGACCACCTTGCGGCGGGCGCGGGCGAGCTGAAGGGCGGCAGCAAGGCCGGCGAAACTGCCGCCGGCAATGATCACATCGTACTGCATGAAGATGCTCCAATCGATATTCGTAATCGTTACAAGTGCGATTATTTGAAACAGTGTCTAGTACGATATCACCAATACGTCAACACATTCGCTACTGTGTCTGTTGCGAAGCGTGCGGGAAGGCTCTAGACTGCCGCGACATCAAGCGAGGTTCATCTTGAGCAAGGACACGAGGCTCGCCCGCGTTGCGCATGTGCTGGTGCACATGAAATTCAATGAGGGCAGCGCGACATCGGAAAGAATAGCCGCGATGCTGGACACCAATCCGGTCGTCGTGCGGCGGATCATGGGTGCGCTCCGTCAGAGCGGCTATGTCTCCTCCGAGCGCGGCCCGAACGGCGGCTGGCGGCTGGAGCGGCCGCTCGAGGACATCACCTTCCTCGACATCTACAAGGCTTTCGGCCCGGGATCGCCCTTCACCATCGCGCCCAGCGATGACGATCCCATATGCACGGTGGAGCGCTCCGCGAACCGGGCGCTGTCATCCGCGCTATCGGAAGCCGCGGCCTGTTTCGAGCAGGCGCTATCTAAAATAACGCTCGACCAATTGCTGCCGACCGAGCAACTCGATCCGCGCGCACGATCCATCGCCAGCTGAGGCTTTCAGAACATGAAAACAATCGGATTCATCGGCGGAATGAGCTGGGAGAGCTCTTCCGAATATTACCGGATCGCCAACGAGCAGGTTCGCGAGCAGCTCGGCGGCGTTCATTCGGCGCGCAGCATCATGTGGTCGATGGATTTCGGAGAGATCGAGAAGCTGCAGCACCACGGCGATTGGGATGCGCTTCGCGAGGAGATGGTGGCGGCAGCCCGCAACCTGGAGCGCGGCGGCGCGGATTTCCTCGTCATCTGCACCAACACCATGCACAAGCTGGCAGCCGATGTCGAAAAGGCCGTAGCGATCCCGCTGCTGCACATTGCCGACCCGACGGCCGAAAGGATCAGGGAGGCCGGCTTCCAGAAGATCGGACTGCTCGGCACCGCCTTCACGATGGAGCAGGACTTCTACACCGGACGGCTGCGGGAGAAATTCGGGCTCGACGTTCTGGTTCCCGAGGACGAGGACCGCGCGACGGTGCATCGGATCATCTACACCGAGCTGGTCGCCGGCATCGTCAGCGACGTGTCGCGCCAAGCCTACCGGGCGGTGATGAAGCGGCTGGTGGAAAGAGGTGCGGAGGCGATCATCCTCGGCTGCACCGAGATCATGCTTCTGGTCGGCGCGGAGGACAGTACGGTGCCTCTGTTCGATACGACCGAGATCCACGCGCTGGCGGCGGTCGATTTCGCGCTTGAGCGCTGAAACGAAAAAAGGCCGGGAGAACCCGGCCTTTCCGATAGTCTTTTCAAGCCTTGAAGACTTAGGCAGCCTGCAGGCGATCCGCAGACATCTTGCCCGAACGCTTGTCGGCAACGAGCTCGTAGGACAGCTTCTGGCCGTCCGTGAGTTCGCGCATGCCAGCGCGCTCAACAGCAGAGATGTGAACGAAAACGTCGGCCGAGCCGTCGTCAGGCTGAATGAAGCCGTAGCCCTTGGTTGCGTTGAACCACTTAACAGTACCAGTGCTCATGACGATATCCTTATAAATCGTACATAGAAGTTTGCGTTCCGACAGAAATCGAAAAGCGATGAAACCGATTTTGGAGGAAGTTCGCCAGGAACGGCACGAATGGCCGCAACAAAGTCCATCTAGCAAGATCGATGATTGCCTTGTAGGCAAGAAATGTGTTCGTGGCAAGGCACCTTGCTAAGCTGCGTGACATCAGTCGAACAACGAGTGCGTGACACCGGACGCTGCGACGCGGACGGCGTCCGGTGCGCGGTTGTCTATGCGCCGGCGGGTCGCCCCTCCTGCGCCACAAAATGCGTATTGTTCGGCACGGCCGAGGCGGCGTGCGCTTCGAGGATGGCCGCCGCGATAACCTTTCGAAGCTCGTAGACGAGGGAACGAGAACGCTTCCTATCCAGATCCTGCGCGGCCTTCGCAAGATTTAGCCCTTCGTTCAGGACTATATTGTGAGCGCGTGTCAGCGCCCAGCTTTCAATATCAAGCTGCATGGCTCAATCTCCGCTAAATCATTTAGCATCAAAGACTTTTTTCGAATCAGAATACGCTTTTCACTTATGTGCAAAGGAGAATCATAGTCGAAATAGTTTGTGAATAGCGTTTTAGGAATATTTAGATCACCGCGTGCAAAATATTGCACTTGAGTCCCGCAGGACACATTCAACGCAACCGTCGATAATACTTTTTCTGCGCGGCTCGCGGATTTCGACGATGAATGAAAAAGCGCTGCATTGGGACCAATGCAGCGCTATCTTGCATCAAGCCTTGGTGGCCGGCGCCTTGTTGCGTTCCAGCAGCGCCTTGACGGTCTGGTCGTTGATCTTGCCGTTGGCATCCTGGCCGATCGACTTCTGGAAACTCTTGATCGCGGCAACCGTCTTCGCGCCCAGCTCGCCATCCGGCTGGCCAGCGTCGAAGCCATTGTTGTTCAGGATCGCCTGGATGTTGCGGATCGCCTTCTTCATGTCGACGGTCGAGGTCTTGGTTGCCGTGCCGACCCATTCGTCCGGCACATCCACGGCGTTGACCTTGCTGTCGAGCGGCTCGGCCTTCCACAGATCGACCTTGGCGCGAGCCTTCTCCAGCTGGTCCGGCTTCATCGCATTGGCGACTTCGTCGCGCTTCTGCGAGGCGTCCTTGTCGCCGCCCTTGGCTGCGATCGCGAACCACTTGTAGGATTCGGTCAGATCCTGCGGAACGCCATTGCCGCGTGCGCAGAGGATCGCGAGGTTGAACTGGCTGTCGGTAATGCCGAGATTGGCCGCCTTGGTGAACCAGTTGGCCGCCGCGGAATAATCCTGCTGGCCGAGCGCGCCGGAGGCGTGCAGGACCGCGAGATTGTGCATGGCGCTGGCGTTGCCCTGATCGGCGGCCTGTTCGTAATACTGGCGCGCCTTGGCGATATCGCGATCGACGCCGACGCCCTTTTCGTAGACGCTGCCGAGGCGATACTCAGCCGGAGCGAAGCCCTTGTCGGCGGAAAACTGGTACCAGCTCGCGGCCTGCTTCGGATCGGCGGCGACGCCAGCGCGGCCATCGCTGTAGCGGGCGCCGATTTCGAACAAAGCGAGCGGATCACCGTTCTTTGCGGCTTCGACCAGCGACTGCGGCTGGATCACATCCGGGACGGCGATTGCGGCAGCGGGGGCCGGCGCAGTCGCGGCGGCGACGGGCGCGGTGTCCTTGGCAACGAAGTTCGACGTGTCCTGCGGCGCGCCTGCGGGCGCAAACGGCGTGGCAGCAGCGCCGTCCATCGGGGTGGCGGCGGTCAGATGGTCGGGCTGAGCAGCGGCCGGCGCTTCAGCGGGCGGCGGCGCCTGGGTTTCGGCAACGGGAGCGACGGGGGCTGCAGCCGGTGCGTTCGCGGCTTCGTTTGCTGCCGATGCGGTTTCGCTGTCCTGCGGCAATGCTTCGTTCGGCGCCGGTGCCTGCATCGAGACTTCCGGTGCGGGCGCGGGCTCACCTGTGGTCAGGGTGCGGGCCAGCGGGAAGGCCATGATCGCCAGCAGCACGGCGCCGACGGCAAGCAGGATCGGACGGCGGAAGCGCGACAGCGGTCCGGCCTTTGCATCCTTGTTCTTCGCCTTCTTCTCGCCCTTGGCGGAGACCGCGCGCGCGGCAGGGTCCGCCTCGACGGCGGCGGCTTGGGCCGCGCGGCGGGCAGCGGCGATGTAGTCGGCGCGCTCGTTCTCGGTGGCCGGCTTGGCACTTGTGCGTGCAGCGTTCTGGCTGGCGCGGACCCGCTCGAGGATTTTCTTCACGTCGGGTGCGCCGGAGCCGGGCTCGAGCGGCTCGTTGGCGGCTTCGGGCGGCATGACGTCAACAGGATCGATCGACGGCGCAGGATCGATGACGGTGCGCTCGCCGGCCTTGGCTTCGGTCTTCGGCTTCTTGGCCGGCATCAGCTTGCGGCCGAGGCTGAGAAACAGGCTGCTCTTTGCGGCGGCGGCCGGCTTGGTGGCGGCATCGATGGCGATGGCGCTGGTATCGCTTGCGGCCATAGCCGGGGTCGGAGCCGGAGCGGCTGCTTCAGCCACCGTCTCGACGGGGCGTGCAGGGGTCGTGCCGCGCGTGCCGAAGGCTACGGGCTTTTCGTCCTCTTCGCTTGCAGCGGGGACAAGCGCATAGGGATCGATATTGAAATCGGCGGCCGGTATTCTTGCCGGGGCACGCGCGGTGCGCGTTTCCATGTCGTCCAGACGCTCGGCGATCTGGACGAGGGTTTCGTGCAGCGCCTGGAAGGTCTTGTGGGTGCGCTCCTCGCCGCTGCGGCTCAGCTCTTCGAGGTGACGCAGGTCTTCGGCAAGCGCCGTCATGGCCGACATGTCGATGGCGGCCGGCGCGCCGGTCTGGAAGGCGCCGTTGCGGCTGTAGGCTTCGACGACGGCCTCGGCGGCCTGCCGCGCAGCCTCGATGATGTATTCGTCGCTGGTCGCCATGTAATCTTCGATGGCGCCCATGCGGCGGTCGAGATCGGCGGGGATTTCGGCGACCGGACGCGGCTCGCTCATCAATGCCGAGAGATTGGCGATCTGATCTTCGAGGCTCTTCAGGGCGCGCGTGTCGGTGGCCGGCGCCGCCGTGCTTTCCTCGAGGCGCGCGACGATGTCGCCGAGCTGCCCTTCGATGCGGCGGAAGGCTTCATCATCGACCTGCGATACGATCGGCTGCGGCGGCTGGAAATCCATCTCGTCGATGCGGCGGGCGAGATAATCCAGGCGCTGGGCCAGCGCGTCGTTGACGGACCCGCTTTCCAGCGCGTCGATCTTGCGCGAGATATCGGCCAGCGCGCCAGTGAGCTCCGGCTGCGGCGCGGCCTTCTGGCTGCGTTCCAGCAGATAGGAGAGATGCTCAAGCCGCTCGTCGAGGCGCGAGGTGGCCTCGGCATTGGCGAGTTCCTCGACGCGCATGGTGAGCGCTTCCAGACGATCGGCAAGACCATCGGCGGGCGCAGCGCGGCTGGCGACGCTGCTGCCCATCAGGTCGATCTGCTCGGCAAGCGCGCTGAGGCGGCCTTCGAGACGATGCATCATGGCCGGATCGCCGGTGGCGGCGGCACGGCCGGTGGCAGCAATGGCGCGGCTGATTTCGTCGAGACGGGTATCCATCGCCGCGAACTGCTCGGACATGGCCCGATCGTGCGGCTGGATCATGCTGCCGAACTGCTCCATCGCGGTGGCGATCGAGATCAGCTTGTCTTCCAGGGCGCGAACAGCCGGGCTCTCGCCCATGCCGCCGATATGGCGCTTGATGTCGTCGAGCCGGTAGGCAAGCGCTACCAGTTCTTCCTGAAGGCCGGCCGTATCGAGGGCGTGCAGCTGGTTTTCGAAACCATCCCAGCGGCTTTCGATATGGCGCAGCGAATCCTCGCGCGCCAGGCCGTCCATCAGCGAGCGCAGTTCCTCGAACTCGCCGCGCAGGCCCTGTGCCTCCGGTGCGGCCGAACGGCCGGCGAGCTGGTCGATGCTCTGGGCAAGGCGCCCCATGTCGGCGCGGATGTCGTCGGCGAAATTGCGGTCGCCAGTGCTGGCGGTGATGTCGCGAAGCTCCGTGCGCAGTGCGTTCATCTCGCGCGTCACGCCTTCGGAGATATCCCGCTTCAGATCCTGTCGCAGATTGACGAGCGCCTCGGCGATCTCGGTCATCGTATCTTCGGCCGGCCGGCGCGGAGCAGGCTGGGTAGCCGGCTGCGGTGCGGCGGGACGGCTCATCGGCGGAAGGCGCTCTGCCGTGGGCTGGGCGATCGGATGGCGGGCATAGGGCGCCTGCTCCCGAGCGGGCTGGGCCGGCTCACGTGCGACAGGACGTTCGCGGCTTGCTTCCAGCAGGCGCTGGCGCTGGCGAATTTCGGCGAAGGGATCGGTGCGGGCCTCGACGGGCGCCTGGGCTCGGGGCGCGTAGCTGCGGACAGGCGCTTCCTGATCGACCGTAGCCGTGCGCAGGCGCTCGTCGCGGCCGGTGTTCATCAGCCCTTCGATCCGCGCTTCCAGCCCTTCGATCGTCCGGCTCAACGCATCGAGAGACGACCTGTCGGAATGCCGGGGGGAATTTGATCGCGATCCGTTCATCTTCTTGCTCGCTTCGTCTGTCCGAACCCTCGTCAGGGCCGATCATTGGCTTTTCCGTCGGCCGCACCGAAGTGCAAACCAGAGCATCGTTCATGCAGGAATAGTCAATTAGACTTTCCTCAACCTGTACGACGTGGCGGCATTCCAACGAAACGCGAGACTTGAAAAAAGGAATGCAGGGTGCCGTTACTCAAACAGCACCTTTCATGGAACGTGGTAAACAACCCGTTAACCGCGGTAAGGTTTTTCTAATTTTTGAAGTATTTCAGGCGATTTTCGTGTCGAAACCGGCCAGCCGCCTGCCGCCACCATCCGGCGCACTTGCAACACTCCGGAGCGCGTTCCGGCGCTGGAAATCGGCACGGGGTGCAGCATCTTTTCATGTAGCTTGCGCATTCCCATCTCGCGACAGGAGACCATCATGACGGCCCCGCATCCCTCGAAGACGCATATCGGCAATCACGCCCTGCATCCTGAAACGCAGATGCTGAACTACGGCTACGACCCGGAGCTTTCGGAAGGCGCGGTGAAGCCGCCGGTGTTCCTGACATCGACCTTCGTGTTCAAATCCGCCGAGGACGGCCGCGATTTCTTCGATTACGTTTCCGGCCGACGCGAGCCGCCAGCCGGCCAGGGCGCCGGACTTGTCTATTCCCGCTTCAACCATCCGAACAGCGAGATCGTTGAGGACCGGCTTGCGGTCTACGAGCGGACGGAGAGCTGCGCGCTGTTTTCCTCCGGCATGTCGGCCATCGCGACAACGCTGCTGGCTTTCGTGCGGCCGGGTGACGCGGTGCTGCACTCGCAGCCGCTCTATGGCGGCACGGAGACGCTGCTGGCAAAGACTTTTCTCAATCTCGGGGTCTCGGCCGTCGGCTTCGCGGACGGCGTCAGCGAGGCCTCGGTGCTGAAGGCAGCGGATGAGGCGATGGCCAAGGGACGGGTTTCGGTCATCCTCGTCGAGACCCCGGCCAATCCGACCAACAGCCTCGTGGACGTGGCGATGATCCGGCGCATCGCGGAGGCGATCGGCGAGAAGCAGGGGCACCGGCCAATCATCGCCTGCGACAACACGCTGCTCGGGCCTGTGTTCCAACGCCCGATCGAGCACGGCGCCGACATCTCGCTCTACTCCTTGACGAAATATGTCGGCGGCCATTCCGACCTGATCGCCGGTGCGGCGATGGGAAGCAAGGCGGTGATGAAGGCAGTGAAGGCGCTGCGCGGGGCGATCGGCACGCAGCTCGATCCGCATTCCTGCTGGATGCTCGGTCGATCGCTGGAGACGCTGCAGATCCGGATGGAGCGCGCCAACAGCAACGCGTCAGCCGTGGCCGACTTCCTGCGGACGCATCCCAAGGTGGAGACGATCTACTACCTGCCCTATCACGGCAAGGATTCGCCGCTTGGCCGCACCTTCGCGGCGCAGTGCAGCGGCGCCGGATCGACCTTCTCCTTCGACATCAAGGGCGGGCAGCCGGCGTCGTTCCGTTTCCTAAACGCGCTGCAGATCTTCAAGCTGGCTGTGAGCCTGGGCGGTACGGAATCACTGGCAAGCCACCCGGCGACGATGACGCATTCCGGGGTTCCGGCCGAGGTGCGGCAGCGGATCGGCGTGCTTGATTCAACCATACGCCTGTCGATCGGCATCGAGCATCCCGATGATCTCGTTGCCGATCTTGTGCAGGCGCTGGACGCAGCTTAGGGGTCGTGGCGGCTCAGGCCGCCGCCGTTTCCCTTACGTCATCGAGCAGGAAGTGCACGACCACGTATTTCGTGGTGTAGTGGCGACCGCTCTCGGCGGTGTTGTCGATGCTGCCGCCATCGGCGGGGTGCCAGCGGTGATAGTGCGGATTGGTCGTGATCAACGTGATCGCGTTACCGGCCAGCTTTCCATCGAGCCTGTAGCGCATCTCGGCCAGCGGCCAGATGCGCTCATAATCCTCCATCGGAATGCGAACCTTCAGCGCCTTGCGACTGATCGCCTCGCTGCGGGAACCGTCGTCGTGGACCACGGCGGGCAGGTCCAGGGTAACCTCCTCGGCACCGTTCAGGATGGAATTGAACTCTTCAGGCCACATCCGTCTCATGAAAATCGCTCCTCCCAGGCTATTTCGTCGGTTAGCCAGCAAAATCTAGCGTGTCTTCGGCGAGATGCAAACGGCGGAGAGAAAATTTGATCGGAGCGCATGGCTCCCGCCGGTTATTGCTGCCAGCGAACGACCACAAACGTGCCCGAAGACTTACCCTCACGGCTGAAGGAAATCTCCGCGCCAAGCGTCGTGGCCATGGCGTTGATGAGACGCGTGCCGAGGCCGGTGCCCTTGGGGCCGCTCGCGGGTTCATAGCCGACGCCGTCGTCCTCGACGGAGAGCGAACAGCGACCACCTTCCTCGACGGACAGCGTGACGCGCACCTCGCCCTGCCCTTCCGGATAGGCGTACTTCATGGCATTCGTCACCAGTTCGATCAGGATCACGCCGAGCGCGACCGCCTTGTCGGCCGAGGTCGAGATGCGGCAGAGATCGGAACGGATCATGATGGCGCGGGAGAAGCTCGTCGTGCTCTGAAGCTCGGCCAACAGTGGCCCGAGATAGACGTCGAGCTCCACTTCGCCGACATTCTCGGAGGTGTAGAGGGTACGGTGGACGCCGGCGATCGCCGCGATGCGGTTTTGCGTTTCGTTGAGCGCCGTTTTCGTCTCGTCGCTGCCGGCGATCTGCATCTGCATACGGATCATGGCCGAGACCAGCGACAGCGAGTTGGCGATGCGGTGGTTCATTTCCGCCAAGAGCAGCTCGGCGCGCTCCTTGGCCACCACGAGCTGACGATCGGCTTCCGCCTTCTCGCTGCGCAGGCGGGCGTTCTGCAAGGCCTGATCGAGGGCGCTGACGAGAAGCGGGAAGAAGTCCTCTGTGGCCGTCTTGACCACATAGTCGGCCGCCCCGCCCTTCAGCGCCTTGATGGCGATGTCGGCGTCGCTCGAGCCGGTGACGTAGAGCACCGGCGTCTGCCTTCCGGTCTCCGAGATCGCCTCGAGGAAATTCAGGCCGGTCTGGTTCTCGAAGTAGTGATCGAGAACGATCGCCTCGAAGGTTTCGGCTGCGAAGAGTTCAAGCCCGATCTCGATCGATGGGGCATGGACAACTTCAAAATCGCTGCGCGCAAGCACCCGCGTTGCAAGGCGGGCTAGGGCCGGATCGTCATCGACGTAAAGGATGCGCACAGATTATGGCTACTCGTTAGGGGACTTGGATGACGGAGAAGAAAAGGCCGAGGTTGCGGATCGCTGTTGCGAAACCATCATAGTCGACAGGCTTGGTAATATAGACATTGGCGCCGAGATCATAGCACTTCTGAATTTCGCGCTCGTCGTCGGTGGTCGTGAGCACGACGACCGGCATGCGGCGGGTATTCTCGTTGCTCTTGATCTTTTCAAGAATGTCGAGACCGGACATGTCGGGCAGGTTGAGATCGAGCAGGATCAGCAGGTAGCGGTCCTTGCTGACGACCCCGTCGCGGCTCGGTCCGAGAATATAGTCGAGCGCGGTATGCCCCAGCGTGAAAGGCACGATCTCGTTGTTGACGCCGGCGCGGCGCACGTTCTTCTCGATGAGACGGGCATGGCCCTCATCATCCTCGATCATGACGATCGTGACTTCCTGGCCTGTGGCTTTCATAGCTCCATACTCCGTACGATTTTGGTGAGGTCGGTGGGCAATGTCAGGATGAAGGTACTGCCCTGCCCGAGTTGTGACTCGACATTAATGTCGCCGCCCAAATTTCGTATTAACGAGCGCACATGCGCCAAGCCGATGCCTTCGCCGCGCTGATCCTGCTCGCCGGCCCTGCGGAAGAGTTCGAACACGCGCTCCAGATCCTGAGGGCCGATGCCGCGACCGTTGTCCTTGACGTCGATCCTGATGCGCCCGGGCCCATCCGGATAGGCATCCACATCCAGCTGCAGCGGCCTGCCCTTCGCCTGGTATTTTACAGCATTGTCGAACAGATTGCCGAAAATCTGGTCCAGCGAGAAGCGGTCTGTGACGATATTGCCGACGCGAACCCGGGCCTCGGCGTTGCCGCCGGTCTCCGCGAGCTGATGATGGACATTGGCGGCGGCGCCCTCGATCAGCGACTTCAGGTCGATGCGATCGGGCTGCAGCTTGCGGCGTCCATCGCGGGAAATCTTCAGGATGGCGTTGATCAGCGCATCCATCTTGCGCGTAGAGGAACGAATGAAGCCCAGCGCTTCCGGCAGGTCTTCCTGGACGGCGAGCCTTGCGTCGCGGATTTCATCCTCGCCCAGCGTCTTGTTGTCGGCAAGAACATAGGCCGAAACTGATGTCATCGCGGTATCGAGTTCGCTCAGGAAGCCCATGATGTTGACGAGCGGCGCGCGCAGGTCATGCGTGACGATATAGGCAAACTTCTGAATTTCCTGGTTGGCGCGGATGAGATCCTGGGTGCGCTCGGCAACACGCTCCTCGAGGCCGGCGTTGAGGTGCTCGACCTCCTCCGTCGCCTTCGTCAGATCGCGCACGTGCTGGACGATGATCAGAATCGCGCCGCCAAGCACGATCAGGATGGCGACCGCCCCGCCGACGGTGACCCATTGGAGATTGCTCGCGGCACTGAGCTGCGCCTCGACGAGAACCCGCAGCCGATCATCCGTCTTCACGATGAAATCGTTCAGGATCGAGCGGACCTTGTCCATGTATTCGCGGCCCGCATCGTCACGGACGATCGCAACGGCTTCCGGCAACTTGCCTTCCTTCGCAAGCGCCACCGTCGCGGATAGCTCCTTCAGCTTGCCATCGATCGCGGCCGACAGCGCATCGAGCTGCATTGCGTAGCTCGGCAGTGGCGAAACCGTGTCGTTCAGGGTCTTGCGGCGCTCGGGCAGATTTTCGAGCGCCTTGGTGTAGGGGGCGAGATAGGCGGGATCGTTCGACAGCAGGAAGCCACGCTGCCCGGTCTCGGCGTCCTGAACCGTGGTCAGCAGGTTGACGATGGAACTGCGAACGCGGCGGAGTTGCGCGGTTTCGTCGGAATAGAGGCTGTTCTTGTGCACCAGCCACAGTGACGAACCGACAATACCCAGCAGAAACAGGACACCGATGGCAAGCATGATCAGGCTGGAACGGAAGAAGGCGGCTGTGGAGGTCATCAGGCTTCCATGAATTCTGGTGCCAAGACCTTTATACACAAGCAATCAGGAAAGATAGCATCGTAATAATATACGCTTCACACCGTTGTTTTGCCTCAGGCTCCGTTGCGCGAGCCCGTCGGCACGGCATCGCGACTGCGCCTGAAAATTTCACGCGAATACCATTTGACGTTTACGCAAACGTCAATATTTTGTAAGACACATGCACAGGCCGGTCCGCCCGGCTGACGAATTGGAGGAATTCGAACGATGCCAGTCTACAAGGCCCCGGTAAACGACACGCTTTTCGTGCTGAACGATGTGCTGGGTCTGGAGCGCTACAACAATCTGCCGGGCTTCGCCGACGCCACGCCCGACATGATCGAGGCGATCCTAGGCGAATCCGCCAAGGTCGCAGAGGAAGTGCTTTTCCCGCTCAACTATTCCGGCGATCAGGAAGGCTGCGCGCGCAAGGACGACGGCTCGGTTTCGACGCCGAAGGGTTTCAAGCAGGCCTATGACGCCTATTGCGAGGGTGGCTGGACGGGGCTTGCCGTGCCGGAGGAGTTCGGCGGCCAGGGGCTTCCCTACACGCTGCATGCCGCCGTCGGTGAATACACGTCTGCCGCCAACATGTCGCTGATGATGTATCCGGGCCTGACCCAGGGCGCCATCGCCGCCATCATCGTCCACGGCTCCGACGAGCAGAAGAAGACCTATCTGCCGAAGATGGTCTCCGGCGAATGGTCCGGCACCATGAACCTGACCGAGCCGCATTGCGGCACTGATCTCGGCCTGCTGCGCACCAAGGCCGTTCCGCAGGCCGATGGCAGCTACAGGATCTCGGGCCAGAAGATCTTCATCTCCGCCGGCGAGCACGACATGTCCGGCAACATCGTCCATCTCGTTCTCGCCCGCATCGAGGGCGCGCCCGAGGGCACCAAGGGCATCTCGCTCTTCATCGTGCCCAAGTTCATGGTCGGCGCTGATGGCACGGCCGGAGAACGCAACGGCGTTTCCTGCGGCGCGCTCGAGCACAAGATGGGCATCCACGGCAACGCCACCTGCGTCATGAACTACGACGAGGCGACCGGCTTCCTGATCGGCGCCGAGAACAAGGGCTTGGCTGCCATGTTCGTGATGATGAACGAGGCCCGCCTCAGCGTCGGCCTGCAGGGGCTGGCGATTGCCGAGATCGCCTATCAGAACGCCGCCGAATATGCCCGCGAGCGCATCCAGGGCCGGGCGCTCTCCGGCGCCAAGGCGCCGGACAAGAAGGCTGATCCGATCATCGTCCATCCCGACGTTCGCCGCGCGCTGATGACCATCCGCTCGTTCAACGAAGCCGGCCGCGCCTTCCTGCTCTGGACCGCGCTGAAATCCGACATCGCCCATCGTGCGACGGATAAGAAGGAACGGCAGACGGCCGACGACATTCTCGGCCTCGTCACCCCGATCCTGAAGGGCGTGATGACCGACAAGGGCTTCGACCACGCCGTCATGGCCCAGCAGGTCTTCGGCGGCCACGGCTATATCGAGGAGCAGGGCATGAGCCAGTATGTCCGCGATGCCCGTATCGCCATGATCTACGAAGGCGCCAACGGCATCCAGGCGCTCGACCTCGTCGGCCGCAAGCTCGGCCAGAACGGCGGTCGCGCGGTCATGGCGCTGTTCAAGGAGATCGGCGATTTCTGCGAGGAAAACCGCAGCGACGAGCAGATGTCCTTCTTCACCAAGAACCTGAAGAAGGGCTTGAACGACGTGCAGGCGGCGACCATGTGGTTCATGCAGCATGCGATGGCAAAGCCCGACAATGCCGGCGCCGGCTCGACCGACTACATGCATCTCTTCGGCCTCGTCATTCTCGGCTATATGTGGGCTAAGATGGCCAAGGCCGCCAATGACGGACTGGCCGCGGGAGAGACAGATCGCGAGGCTTTCCTGCGCAACAAGCTGATCACCGCCCGCTTCTTCATGGAGCGGATCATGCCGGAAACGACACTGCGCAAGGCGCGCATCGAGACCGGCGCGGAAACGATGATGGCATTGAGCGCCGAGGCGTTTTGACTACTGGTTTTCTCTTCTCCCCAGCGGGGAGAAGATGTCCGGAAGGATCAGGCGCAACTCGTTGCGCCGGAGATGAGGGGGTGAGCGACGAAGGGCGATCGGCCGTCAGGCCGAGCCAGCCGCCCCCTCATCCGACCCCTTCGGGGCCACCTTCTCCCCGTGGGGGAGAAGGGAAGTCAAAGGCAGACAAATTCACGGCCTAACCGCCGCCAGGGAGACGAGACAGGATGACCGAAGTTTTCATTTACGATCACGTCCGCACGCCGCGCGGTCGCGGCAAGAAGGATGGCTCGCTGCACGAGGTGCCGTCGGTGCGCCTCGCGGCGAAAACGCTGGAAGCGCTGCGCGACCGCAACGGGCTGAATACAGAGACGGTCGACGACATCATCATGGGCTGCGTCGATCCGGTCATGGAAGCGGGCGCCGTCATTCCGCGTGGCGCCGCCTTCGAGGCGGGCTATTCCATCAAGGCGCCGGGCATGCAGATTTCCCGTTTCTGCGCCTCCGGCCTCGACGCCGTGAATTTCGGCGCCGCCAAGATCGCGCAGGGCGCCGATGACATCGTGATTGCCGGCGGCGTCGAGAGCATGTCGCGCGTCGGTCTCGGCATGTCGGGCGGCGCCTGGTTCATGGACCCGTCGGTCAACTTCCCTGCCTATTTCATGCCGCAGGGTGTCTCGGCCGATCTGATCGCCACCAAATACGGCTTCAGCCGCGACGACGTCGACGCCTATGCCGTCGAGAGCCAGAAGCGCGCCGCCAATTCCTGGGAGAAGGGCTACTTCAAGAACTCCGTCATCCCGGTGAAGGATCAGAACGGCCTCGTGATCCTCGACCGCGACGAGCACATGCGCCCCGGCACAGACATGCAGGCGCTGGCCTCGCTCAACCCGTCCTTCCAGATGCCCGGCGAGATGGGCGGCTTCGAAGCCGTCGGCATCCAGGCGCATCCGGAGATCGAGCGGATCAACTATGTGCATCACGCCGGCAACTCGTCGGGCATCGTCGACGGCGCCGCCGCCGTGCTGCTCGGCTCGAAGGCTGGCGGCGAGAGCATGGGGCTGAAGCCGCGCGGCCGCATCAAGGCCTTCGCCAACATCGGCTCCGACCCGGCGCTGATGCTGACCGGCCCGGTCGACGTCACCGAGAAGCTCTTGAAGCGCTCGGGCATGACGCTCGCCGATATCGATCTCTTCGAACTCAACGAAGCCTTCGCCGCCGTCGTGCTGCGCTACATGCAGGCTTTCGACATCAACCACGACAAGATCAACGTCAACGGCGGCGCGATCGCCATGGGCCACCCGCTCGGCGCCACCGGCGCGATGATCCTAGGCACGGTGCTGGACGAGCTGGAACGCCGCGATCTCAACACCGCGCTGGTGACGCTCTGCATCGGCGCCGGCATGGGCACTGCAACTGTGATCGAGAGGGTGTGATTGGGTTCAACCCTCCCCCTTGTGGGGAGGGNNCCCCTCCCCAACCCCTCCCCACAAGGGGGAGGGGCTAACCCGCGCACAACAGAGAATTCCACGGGAAGAGGAATCCCATCATGACCACCTACACCAATTTCACCGTCGAAACCGACGCCGATGGCATTGCCCTTGTCACCTGGGACATGCCCGGCAAGTCGATGAATGTCTTCACCTCCGAGGTGATGGACGAACTGAATGCGATCATCGACCAGACGGTGGCCGATAGCGCCGTCAAGGGCGTGGTCATCACCTCGGGCAAGTCGAGCTTCTCCGGCGGTGCTGATCTCTCGATGATCAAGGCGATGTTCACCTTCTACAACGAGGAGAAGGTCAAGGACCCGTCGACCGCCGCGCAAAAGCTCTTCGATCTCGTCGGCCGCATGACCGGCCTGTTCCGCAAGCTGGAGACATCGGGCAAGCCCTGGGTCTCGGCCATCAACGGCACCTGCATGGGTGGCGCGCTGGAGATGTCGCTCGCCTGCCACGGCCGCGTCGCCTCCAATGCCAAGTCCGTCAAGATCGCGCTTCCCGAGGTCAAGGTCGGCATCTTCCCCGGCGCCGGCGGCACGCAGCGCGTCGCGCGTCTGGCGGATGCCCAGTCGGCTCTGCAGATGATGACGACGGGCCAGTCGCTGACGGCTTCGCGTGCCAAGGCGATGAACCTGATCCATCAGGTGGTCGAGCCGGATCAGCTGATTTCAGCAGCCAAGCAGATGATCAAGGACGGCCTGAAGCCGATCGCTCCCTGGGACGAGAAGGGCTTCAAGGCCCCCGGCGGCGGCATCTGGACACCGGCGGCAGCCCAGCTATGGCCGGCCGCACCGGCGATCCTGCGCCGCGAAACCGCGGGCAACTATCCCGGCGCGCTCGCCATCCTGAAATGCGTCTATGAAGGTCTGCAGGTTCCCTTCGATACGGCGCTGAAGATCGAGCAGCGTTATTTCACTCAGGTGCTGCAGACCACCGAAGCATTCTCGATGATCCGTTCCCTCTTCATCTCCATGCAGGAGCTTGGCAAAGGGGCCCGCCGCCCCGCCGGCATCGCAAAGACGGAGCTGAAGAAGGTGGGTGTCGTCGGCGCCGGTTTCATGGGGGCGTCGATCGCCTACGTGACCGCCGCCGCCGGCATTCCCGTCACCCTTGTCGATCGCGACATCGAAGCCGCGACCAAGGGCAAGTCGGTCTCCGAGGGCCTAGTGAAGGACTCAGTCGGTAAGGGTCGCCTGACGCAGGATGAGGGCGCGGCGCTTCTCGCGCGCATCACGCCGTCGGCCGAATACGCCGATCTCGCGGACGTAAACCTCGTCATCGAGGCCGTGTTCGAGGATCGCGACGTCAAGAAGGCCGTAATCGAGGCTGTCGAAGCCGTGCTACCCGAAGGCGCGATCTTCGCCTCCAACACTTCGACGCTGCCGATCTCGGGCCTTGCGAAAAACTCGAAGCGGCCGGTCGATTTCATCGGGGTGCACTTCTTCTCGCCGGTCGAAAAGATGATGCTGACCGAAGTCATCCTCGGCAAGGAAACCGGCGACAAGGCGCTTGCCGTGGCACTCGATTACGTCGCCGCCATCAGGAAGACGCCGATCGTGGTCAACGACACGCGAGGCTTCTTCGTCAACCGCTGCGTCTTCCGTTATATCCACGAAGCCTACGACATGCTGATCGAAGGCGTGCCGCCGGCGATGATCGAAAACGCCGCCAAGATGGCCGGCATGCCGGTTGGTCCACTGTCGCTTAACGACGAGGTGGCGATCGATCTCAGCCAGAAGATCCTGAAGGCGACCGTCGCCGATCTCGGCGAGGCAGCCGTCGATCCGAGGCACCTGGCGCTGATCAACAGGATGGTCGACGAACTCGATCGCCGCGGCCGCAAGAACGGCAAGGGCTTCTACGACTATCCGGCCAAGCCGGCCAAGAAATCGCTCTGGCCGGAGTTGAAGACCTTCTATCCGCAGAAGAAGGCCGACGAGATCGATGTCGAGGTGCTGAAACAGCGCTTCCTCGTCACCATCGCGCTCGAGGCCGCGCGCACGATCGAAGAAGGCATCGTCACCGATCCGCGCGAGGCCGATGTCGGTTCCATCCTCGGCTTCGGCTTCGCGCCCTATACCGGCGGCGTGCTCTCCTACATTGACGGCATGGGCGTGCAGAGCTTCGTGGCGCTCAGCGAAAAGCTCGCCTCACTCTACGGACCGCACTTCAAGCCGACGGCTCTGTTGAAGGAGATGGCAGCCAACGGCCAGACGTTCTACGGGCGCTTCGACCCCTACGCGGGTGCCAAGGCGGCGGCTTAACGTCCGGATGGAGGAAACAGCGGCCGGGCCTAGCCCCGGCCGCTAGTCAAGACCCAACCGGCCGAATTGGCCGGGTTTACGCCTGACGGGCACCGGCTGCGGCAAGGGTCGCTTTGCCTGGAAGATCGGCGTACTGCCTTGACCCGGGATGAAGGCGAGAACCAGCAGGACGCCGTAAAAGAAGATCGTGACGGCCTGCACCGCGAGAGCGGGCAGAGGCAATCCGATGAACTTCGGAAGGAATACGGGCGCCAGGAGCGCCCATAGCAAGAGTTGCGGCCAGCCGATATCCCTCAGACGGCTCGACACCATCCACAGCAGTCCAACGACCGTAATGCCCGTCATGGCGATTGCGGCGATCACGTACAGCATCTCGTAAGATGCGCGATCGCCGACCAGGCGTGCCGTACGCGCGTCGCCATCGGGCGCTCCGCCGACCACGGCCTGCAGTGCGGCCTGCTGCGTTGCTCTACGAGCTTTCTCGATATCTGCAGCCGTCGGCTTCCTGCCCGACGCAACCATTGACCGGACAGCGTCCTCCTGACCCTTGAGCATCAAGGGCATGTTTGGTGCGTTGACCTGTCGGCCCGTGGAACTCTGTGCCCTATCGACGATCGGGTGCGGCGTCGACAATTCGGCTGCCGCCTTGTCATGCAACGACATGATGAAGCGCTGGACCGGCTCCTTGCCGAAATCGAAGCAAAACATCAGGAGCAGCACGACCGCATAGCCAATACGCCCAAGTCGCGAGTCGCCAAAAATCGTCATCCGTCCGCCCACTACCCCAGTTTGAGATAAGCCGGTTTATCGCGGAGTGATTGAAAAACTTGCCATTGCAACGCGTACAATTTTAGCGTTCCGTGTTTCAGCGACCGGTTGAGCTTCTATATATCGATCCCATCCACCGCGGTGCGCGTCGCCAGGATCTTGTCGATGCGCATGCCGTCCATATCGATGACCTCAAAGCGCCATCCGTCGAATTCGAATGTTTCGCCGGCTTCGGGAATGTGCTGCAGCTGATGCAGCGCGAAACCGGCCAGCGTGTGAAAATCGGCATCCGGGCGCTCGCGCAATCCCAGCCGCTCGAAGGCGTCGAAGGCCGGCATCATGGCGTCGACGAGCAGCGAGCCATCCTCGCGCACGACGATGTCTGGCTCCTGGTCCGTGCCCGGCAGATCGCCGGCGATGGCCTCCAGCAGGTCCGTCTGCGTGACGATGCCTTCGAGGCTGCCATATTCGTCGATGACGATCGCAAGCCGTACCGGCGAGGCCTTGAACTTGTCGAGGACGCGCACGACCGAGGTTCCTTCGTGCAACACCAGCGGCTGCTTGATGACGTCCATGGGGCGGATCTTGCCGCCTTCGAGGACCTGGTCGAGCAGGTCCTTCTTCAGGACCATACCCGTCGGCTCGTCGATCGAGCCGCGGCCGACGAGCAGCTGTTCGTGCCGGGATTCGCGGATGGTCTGCAATATCTCCGCGTCGCTGTCTTCGGCGTCGATCCAGTCGATATCGAGCCGCGGCGTCATGATGTCCGAGATCGGCCTCTCGCCGATGTTGAACACGCGCTCCACGAGCTGCTGCTGCACCTGGTTCAACAGGCCGGCTTCCTGGCTTTCGGCGACCAGCAGCTTGAGCTCCTGCGGCGAGTGGAACGAGGATTCGCCGGTTCCGGCATGGAGGCCGCAGGCGCGCAGCACGAGATTGCCCATGCCGTTCAGCACGAAGATCGCCGGCTTGAAGATGAGCAGGAAGAGGCCCAGCGGGCGCACGACGGCGAGCGAGGTCTGCTCGCTGCGCTGCAGGGCAAGGCTCTTCGGCGCCAGCTCGCCGAGCACGATATGCATCGAGGTGATGATGACGAAGGCGATGACCACGGCGATGGTGTGGGAACCGGTGACAGCCCACTGGCCGGGCAGCCAGCCGAGCAGCGGTTCGATCAGGTGCGCCAGCGCCGGTTCGCCGACCCAACCGAGGGCGAGCGACGAAATGGTGATGCCGAGCTGTGTTGCGGCCAGGTTCGCATCGAGATTGTCGACCGCCCGCTGGAGTGCGGTCGAATTCATCCTGCCGGTGGCGACCAGCTCGGAGACGCGGCTGCGGCGAACGGAAACGAGGGCGAATTCGGCGGCGACGAAGAAGCCATTTGCGGCGACGAGCAGAAATACGGTGAGAATTCCGACGTAGTCGAGAAGACTGCCATCCTGGCCTGACATGCGTTGAGTGCCTCAACTGTTGAAGGGGACAACAACCTTAGCACGGAGAAATCCGATCCCGAAAGCGGCAGATCCAGTTTCCCCGTTGGCGCAAAAGATGTGCGGTCAGGGACCGTTCACGAGCTGGAGGATGAGTTGGCGGATATTGCCGCCCTCGCTCATCTCCACCTGGTCGAAATCCCGGCCGCGCTGGCGTTGCTTGTCGGAGAGCGCGCCGAGCCTTCGCGTCAGTTCCACGCGGATTTTCTTGCAGGCGGCATCGTCTTCCACCCTCAAATCGAGGCTGGTTGCCTCGATCTCACCAACCATCTCCGTGATGTGCTGACCATGCACCCGCTCGTGCTTCTCGATGCCGGCGATGAAGGTTTGCCAGCTGGCCGCGACCGGGCCCGAAAGTCTGGCCTCGGGCTTGGGCAGCGTATAGGTGATGATGAGTTTTGGGCGCGCGGTGACGATGGCGCAGGCGGTTCCCTGCGCCTCGTACTTGCGCGTCCAGGTGAGTTTGAACGTGGTGTGGGCGATGGCGCGGCCGTTCGACCCGAAGCCCGGACCGCGCTCACCGATAGACTGGTAGAGGGCGGCGCCGGTCTGTCCCGCAATGCCGTAGGTCTTGACCTGCTCGACCGGCTGCCACTCGGCCAGCGCCGCTCCCGGCATCAAGAGAGCTATCATCACGGGCAAAACAGACAAGACAGAACGCACACGAATCCCCGCAGCCGACATCGACGCCGCGACCTTAGCCGGGGCGTCCAGGGCTTTCAATCCGGCTAGATCTCCGCCTTTTCCCGCGCACCGCACCTGAAAAAAGCCTGATTATTCCTAATCCCTTAGCTATGAGGGAACTCCATGTCGCTTATCGAAAGTCTCTGGCAATGATTTCGCGTTATGGTGCGCCTTTCCAAGGACGTGGGAACGGCTGCCGCCGGGCAGTTCATAATCGGGGTCGGCTGTGACAATCTATCTGCCCATCGCAGAATTGTCGGTGAACATCTTCATCATTCTCGGCATGGGAGCGGCCGTCGGATTCCTGTCCGGGATGTTCGGTGTCGGCGGTGGATTTCTGATCACCCCTCTCCTGATCTTCTACAATATCCCGCCGGTCGTCGCCGTTGCAACCGGTGCGAACCAGGTCGTCGCTTCCTCCGTTTCCGGCGCGATCACGCATTTCCGGCGTGGCACGCTCGATGTGAAGCTCGGGACGGTGCTTCTGATCGGCGGCCTGACCGGCGCCACGGTCGGCATATGGATCTTCTCGCTGCTCCGCCGTCTCGGCCAGCTCGATCTCTTCATTTCGCTGCTCTACGTGGTGTTTCTCGGCACGGTCGGCGCGCTGATGCTGCTCGAGAGCGTGAACGCCATGCGCCGCGCCTCGAAGAATATCCCGGTCGCGCCGCGCAAGCCTGGACATCACCACTGGGTTCACCGCCTGCCGCTGAAGATGCGGTTCAAGAAATCAAAGATCTATCTCAGCGTCATCCCCGTCATCGCGCTCGGCTTCGGCATCGGCATCCTGACCTCGGTCATGGGCGTCGGCGGCGGCTTCATCATGGTGCCGGCGATGATCTACCTGCTGCGCATCCCGACCAACGTCGTCGTCGGAACATCGCTGTTCCAGATCATCTTCGTGACCGCCTATACGACGGTCGTGCAGGCCGCCACCAACTTTTCCGTCGATATCGTGCTGGCCTTCATCCTGATGGTGGCGGGCGTTATCGGCGCGCAATACGGCGTTCGTGTCGGCCAGAAGCTGCGCGGCGAGCAGCTGCGCGCCCTGCTCGGCCTTCTCGTTCTTGCCGTCGGGCTTCGTCTGGCCGTTGCGCTGGTGGTGACGCCCGCCGATATCTACTCGGTCGTCATGGGGAGCGCGAACTGATGCGGCGGCTTCTCCCGGCAATCACCCTTTACCTCTGGCTGCTTCCGGGCCTTGCCCTGGCGCAGATGCTGCTGCCCGGCCAGGCGGCGAATACGACCGCCGAGGGGCTGGAGATCGGCACCTCGACCAGCGAGATCGCCATCACCTCCGACTTTCGCGGCGCGGACCTGACGATCTTCGGCGCGGTGACCAATACCGACAGCCTGCTGCTCGCGATCGGCCAGTACGACGTGGTCGTCGTGCTCGAGGGCCCACGCGAGGATGCGACGGTGCGCCGGAAGGAACGCGTCTTCGGCATTTGGGTCAACACTCGCTCTATGACCTTCGAGGCCGTGCCGCATTCCTATTCCATGTCGAGTTCGCGCATGCTCGACGACGTGACGACGCCGCTCGACCTCGCCGACCAGGGGATCGGTATCGACCACGTGCCGCTGACACCGGTCGGCTTCGTCGGCAATGCGAGCAATCTCGGCGAGTTCCGCAACGCGTTCCGACGGCTGCAGGAAAACAACGGCCTCTATGACCGCAACCCGAGCGGCGTTCGCTTCGTCAGCTCCAACCTTTTCAAGGCGAGCCTGCGGCTGCCGGCGAACATTCCGAACGGCGTGCACACGGTGCGCGCCTATCTCTTCAAGAGCGGCAAGTTCATCACCGAGAAATCCGTGCCGCTGCGCGTCGTAAAGACGGGCATCGAGCAGACGATCACCGACGCCGCGCATGAGCAGCCGATCGCCTATGGCGCGTTTGCCGTGCTTCTGGCGCTGGTGACCGGCTGGGGTGCAAGCGTCGTGTTCCGCAAGGATTGATCGTGCGATAGCATCGTTTTCCACATGATGCGGATCGGCACAGACGCCTAAAAACCCCTCATTAATATTTACCAGTTAGTAATCTCTCGACACGAGAGGTTCATCAGTCATGCGTATCAGTACCCTCCTCGCTGTCGTGCTGCTGGCACTGGTCGCCGGTTGCGCCACGGCTCCGAAACAGACCCGGAATATCTGCGCGGTGTTCGACCAGCGCGGCGGGCTTTTCTCCAACTGGCAGCGCGCCGCGGAAAAGGCCGAGCGGAAATACGGCGTTCCGGTGCCGATCCTGATGGCGACGATGTACACGGAATCGGGCTTCCAGCCGAACGCCCGCCCTCCCCGCACCAAGCTTTTCGGCTTCATTCCGTGGACACGAGCATCCACGGCCTACGGCTACTCGCAGGCGCTCGACGGCACCTGGGACCACTACCAATCGGCCACAGGCAACTGGGCGGCGCGGCGCACCAACTTCGCCGATGCGATCGACTTCATCGGCTGGTACCACTCGCAAAACAGCCAGGTAACCGGCATCCAGCTGAACGACGCCTACAGCCTTTATCTCGCCTATTACTCGGGCCCCAAAGGCTACATGCGTGGCGACTGGCGCTCGAACGCGCAGCTGCAAAAGACGGCGCAGCGCTTCGCCGGAATGGCGGCGACGTATCAGCGGCAGCTGCAAGGATGCAATTGAGTTAGTCTAGCCCAGCAGGCTCGCGAACCGGACGGAATAGATCCGGTCGCGACCGAGCAGATGGGCGATGAGCGATGGCTGGTTGAACAGGCCGTTCATCGCCTTGTGGCGGAGATCGAGCCCGCCGCTCATCAGGCCGAACGCCGGCATGAGGAGGCGGTTTCCATCGGTCGCGAAGCATGGGCGGCGGATGGATTTCTCGCGGCGGCGTACCGTGGCGGAGGGATGCAGGTGGCCGGCGATCTCGCCGCTCTGCAATCCGCCCTTCGGTTCGTGCCGGAAGGTCAGGCCACCGTATTGCAGTTCGTCGGCGCAGGCACCGGGCAAATCGACGGTGCCATCGGGATCATGATTGCCGTTGATCCAGATCCACTCGCGCCCGCGCGCCATGTCCGAAATCAACGTTCGGAATGTCTCCGGCATATGCGCCGAACCGATCCGGTCGTGAAAATTGTCACCGAGGGAGATCACCAGCTTCGGATCGTAGCGCGTGATGACGGCCGAGAGTACCGTCAGCGTTGCCAGCGTGTCATAGGGCGGCAGCATCATGCCTCGGCGGGCGAAGGCGGCGCCCTTTTCCAGGTGCAGGTCGGAGACGACGAGAACGCCCGTGTCAGGCAGATAGAGCCCGCCCAGCGGATCGCACACGGCCGCGACGCCATGCACGGACGTTTCCACGCCCGGCATCGCCGCAATCCCGTTCAATTCCCGCGCCAGCGCCAGCCGGTTCATCACGTTTGTTTTGTTCCTCGTTCCTAAGTCAAAGCCTCGGCAATCAGATCGTCTGCCGCCTCGGCCAGCAGAACATCCTGCGCCTCGCCATGCACATGCTCCTTGCCGATCTCCAGCATCACGGGCACGGCGAGCGGCGAGATTTGCTCCAGCGGGCGATGGGTGATGTGCCCCTTGATTCGCTTCAGCATATCGCCAAGACGGCCGATGTCCAAAAGCCCGGTTGCCGCATCCTGCCGCGTCGCCTGCAGCAGGATATGGTCGGGTTCGTGGGTACGCAGCACGTCGTAGATCAGATCGGCGGACACCGTCACCTGCCGGCCGCTCTTTTCCTTGCCCGGGTGCCGGCGCTCGATCAAGCCTGCAATCACGGCGCAATTGCGGAAGGTGCGCTTCAAAAGGAAGGATTCGTCGAGCCAGCTTTCGAGATCGTCGCCCAGCATGTCCTCGTCGAAGAGCTCGGAGAGACTGAGCCGGCCGCTTGATATCATCCGGCCCATATCCTCCAGCCCCCAGATGCCGAGCGAATAATCGGTGGCGACGAAGCCGAGCGGCTTGGCGCCTGCGCGTTCCAGCCGGCGGGTCAAAAGCATGCCGAGCGTCTGGTGCGCCAGCCGCCCCTCGAAGGGGTAGGCCACCATGTAGCAGCGGCTGCCGCGCGGGAAGGTCTCGATCAGCAGCTCGTCGCGCTTGGGCAGGATCGACTTCTCCTTCTGGATCGCCAGCCAGTCGCGCACCTGGTCCGGCAGCCGATGCCAGCGGTCGGGATCGTCGAGCATCGAGCGCACCTGATCGGCGAGATATGTGGAGAGCGGAAACTTGCCCCCGGCATAGGAGGGGATCTTCGGATCGTTGGAATAGGCCTGGCTGGCCAGCGCCTCGTTCTCGCGGATGCCCTCGAAGCGCAGCACCTTGCCGGAGAAGATGAAGGTGTCGCCGGGGGAAAGCTGCTCGAAGAAATATTCCTCCATCTTGCCGAGCGTCGCCCCGCCGCGCCCGATGCGCCCGCCTTCTCCACGCTTGACCATCTTCAGGTTCAGCATCGGGCTCTCGACGATGGTGCCGAGGTTCAACCGGTACTGCTGCGCCACCTGCGGGTTGGAGACGCGCCAGCGCCCGTCCCTGGTCTTGCGGATACGGGCATAGCGCTCATAGGTGCGCAGCGCATAGCCGCCGGTGGCGACGAAATCGACGATCCGCTCGAAGGTCTCCCAGGAAAGAGCCGCATAGGGCGAGGCGCTGATGATCTCGTCGTAGAGCTCCAGCATGTCGAATGGCTCGGCGCAGGCCATGCCGAGCACATGCTGGGCGAGCACGTCGAGCGCGCCGCGTCCGACAGGCGGCGTGTCCTGCGCGCCGATATAGTTGGCGTCGAGTGCTGCCTGGCACTCCATCACCTCGAAACGGTTGGCGGGAACGAGGATCGCCTTGGAGGGCTCGTCCATCCGGTGGTTGGCGCGGCCGATGCGCTGCGCCAACCGCGACGCCCCCTTCGGCGCGCCGACATGGATGACCAGATCGACATCACCCCAGTCGATGCCGAGATCGAGCGTCGAGGTGGCGACCACGGCGCGCAGCCGGTTCGCCGCCATCGCCGCCTCAACCTTGCGGCGTTGGCCGACATCGAGCGAGCCGTGATGCAGCGCGATCGGCAGATTGTCGTCGTTGGCGGTCCACAGCTCCTGAAACAGCATCTCCGCCTGGCTGCGGGTGTTGACGAAGAGCAACGTCGTCTGGTGCTCGAGCAGCTGCTTGTAGACATCGGGGATCGCGTACTTCGCCGAATGCCCGGACCAGGGAATGCGTTCTTCCGTGGAAAGGATCGAGATATCGGGCTTGGCCCCGCCCTCCACCGTGACGATGCCTGAATGGCGCTCGCCACCTTCCGGCTGCGCCACCAGCCACTTCTGCAGCTCCAGCGGTTCGGCGACGGTGGCAGAGAGCCCGATAGTCTGCAGCTTCGGCGCAAGCCGCCGCAGCCGCGCCAGCCCCAGCGATAGCATATGCCCGCGCTTCGAGGTCACCAGCGAATGCAGCTCGTCGAAGATGATGTATCTGAGGTCCTTGAAGAAGCGCTCGGCCTCGCCATTGGCGAGCAAAAGCGCCACCTGCTCCGGCGTCGTCAAAAGGATATCGGGCGGGTTTAGCTTCTGACGCTGCCGCTTGGAAACGGGCGTATCGCCGGTGCGGTTTTCGACGGTGACGGGCAGCCCCATCTCCAGCACCGGCTTCATCAGATTGCGCTCGATATCGACCGCCAGCGCCTTCAGCGGCGAGACGTAGAGCGTGTGGATGCCGGTAAAGGCCGAGCCGGGCGGGATCTTGCCGCGGCGGGTGAGATCGGTGAGCGATGGCAGAAAGCCGGCGAGCGTCTTGCCGGCCCCGGTGGGCGCGATCAAGAGCGTGCTTTCGCCGGCCTCGGCGCGCGCCAGAAGCTCCAGCTGATGCCTGCGCGGCTGCCAGCCCTTCTCCGCGAACCAGCGGGTAAAAGGGGCAGGCAGGGATATCAGGCGCTCGCTATCGATCTGGTCCACCGCCTGAATGTAGTTCAAACCGCGCCGATGAGAAGGCAGCGGCTTCGTCATCTTTAAAGTGCGGAGACGATTTGCCTCCGCACTTACGTCTGGCACCCGATCAGTAGATATCGAAGGGGAAGTATTTGCGGGTGATCTTCTGGTAGGTGCCATTGGCGACCAGAGCGTCGATCGCCTTGTCGAAGCGTTCCTTCAGTTCCGTCTCGCCCTTGCGAATGCCGATGCCGGCCTGCGTTTCGGTTCCGGGCACATCTCCGAGCAGCTTGCAGCAATCCTTGCCGGCCTTGTTCAGCCAGTCGACGACCACGAACTTATCGGAGATCAGCGCATCCATGCGACCGTTCAGGAGGTCGGCCACCGCTTCGTCCTGGGTGGGATACATCTTGGCTTCCGCGCCGCCCTTGGCATAGACGTCGTTCAGGTAATCGGCCTGCGTCGTCGAGGCCTGGGCGCCGACGACCTTGCCCTTCATGTCCTCCACGGAAACACCCTTGAGCGGGCTGTCCTTGGGGACGGCGACGGCCAGCGGGGTGGTGTAGTATTTGTTGGTGAAGTCGATCTGCTTCTTGCGCTCTTCGGTGATGCTCATCGAGGCAATGATGGCGTCGTACTTCTTGGCAAGCAGGCCGGGAATGATGCCGTCCCAGTCCTGGGCGACGATCGTGCACTTCGCCTTCATCTCCTCGCACAGCGCATTGGCCATGTCGACATCGAGGCCCTTCAGGCTTCCGTCCGATTCCACGTAGTTGAAGGGCGGGTAGGCACCTTCGGTCGCGATGCGGATCGTATCCTCCGCCGAAGCCAGGTGAGCCATGCCAAGCAGCGCGGTAGCCGCCAGGAAAATCATCTTCTTCATTGCTGTTCCCTTTTGGAATTTGTTTTTGCCTTACAGGCCAACATTAGCGAATCCATATCGCTCCACAAGCCCATGGTTGCCGCAACGGGCAATACACGGGGATGGTGCGGGATCGACCTATTCCGGGGAGATGCGATTGTCGCTCAGAGCGCGACGTAGCGGTCGGCGCGATGGTTGATGGTGAGGAAGAGATTGAGTACCACGGCGCCGAGCACGGAGTAGAACACCACGGGCGGCGTGGTCACGAAGAAGGCGGCGGCAAGCACGCAGAGATCGACGGCCATCTGCACGAGGCCGGCGCGGATGCCGAAGCGCTCCTGCATGTAGATCCCGAGGATGCCGACGCCGCCGAGGCTGGCGCGGTGGCGATAGAGCGCCAGAAGACCGAAGCCGAGAAGCAGGCCGCCGAGCAGCGCCGCCCAGGCGGGATGAATGGCGGCAATCGCCATCACCTTCGGCTGCACGCTCGTCAGCAGCGAGGTAAGGCCGATGGCAATGAAGGTCTTGATGGTGAAGGAGACGCCGAGGCGCTTCCAGGAGAGATAGAAGAACGGCAGGTTGAGCAGGAAGAAGGCAAGGCCGAAGTTCATCCCGAAGGCATAATGCAGCAGGAACGCGATGCCGGCCGTGCTGCCGGTAAGCAGGCCGGCGCTCGCCAGCATGTAAAGGCCGAGCGCGGAAATCAGGCTGCCGGAGAAAATACCCTGCACATCCTCGACGGGTGTGTGACGCGTGGCGTTCGTGTTCCAGAACCCGAGAGCACTGATGAGCTGAGTCATGTCGCTAATCTCCAACGGCAGACAAGTTCAGGAACGCCCGGGCAGCACCCAAGCGGGACGCTATGTATGGAAAGGGTCGGCCGCGGCTGCATTCGCGCTCGCCGGCCTGTGCGCGAATTATCGCTGGATTTGCAGGCTTTTCAAGCGAAATACGTAAGCAATACTGACCTATTGCAACTACGCAATAATCCGTCGCTCAGACCATCTTGCGTGCAAGGAACAGAATACCGGAAATGACATTCGCGCCATCTTTGCGAATGACCGTCTTGACGACTTCGGCCACCGTCAGGCCGTGGCGGGCGCAAAGCTCGCGGATGTAGGTTTCGGAGTGGGCGTATCGCAGCGATGGCGCGAGGATAAACCCCTCGCCCGCCCCTGCGTCCTCGACGGAAAAGGCGAAATCGGCATCGGGAGCCGCCAGCGCCACCATGGCCTCGAAGACACTCTCGAGATTGCCGAGATACATCAGCACGTCGGCGGCTGTAACGAGGTCGGCGCGGGCTTGAGGACCATCCGCGAAAAGTCCGGTCGCCTCGGGTGCAAGCGAGAGATCGGCCTGGGCGAGATGGTCGTAGACCTCTTTCTCGGCGGCCTTGGCGAGCATGTTCTGCGAGAGGTCGAAGCCTTCGAGGCGATCGACGCGGGCGCGAATTTCGGGGCCGAGCAGGCCGGTGCCGCAGCCGAGATCGACCGCGAGCGCGTAGCGGCGTCCGGTCGAGGCAAGGAGCGCGGCGAGCTTCTGCGGCACGCTGTAATCCAGCTTGCCGACCAGCGACGTCTCGAAACGATCGGCATAGTCGTCGAATAGGCGCTCGACATAGCTGCTCGGCGGCTGGGGCGGCGTTTCGACCGCGCCGAGAAGGGCGAGCTTCAGCTCGGCTCCGAAGATATCGTCTTCCTCGATTTCAAGCGTCCGCCTGTAGGCCTCGATGGCGCCGGAGGCATTGCCTGCTTTCTCGCGGTAGGTTGCCAGGCGATACCAGCCGGCGGCCCATGCGGGCACCAGTTCCAGCGCCTGCTCCATCAGTTCGGCGGCCGCATCCGGCTCGCCGCCCTCGTCGAGCATCTTGGCGTAATCGGCCCGGCGATCAGCGATGACATCGCCCGAGGTAAGCTGGTTCGGCTGCATGATGGAGACCTTGTGGAACGGCACGCATTTGGCTGCGGTCACAAAAAAACTCAAGTCCTATTTCAGAGGCAGGGGCGCCAGCTCTGAAAAAGGCTTGCGAGCAGCGATTCGCGCCCGTATTTCAGGGATAAACAGGAGATGGCCAATGTCCGAGCAGGTGAACAAGTTTCTGGGCGACTCCATCGGCCGCACATTGATCAAGCTTTTGGTCGTGTCGCTGATCGTCGGCTTCATCA
This sequence comes from Hyphomicrobiales bacterium, assembly GCA_900471485.1. Lineage (GTDB taxonomy): Bacteria > Pseudomonadota > Alphaproteobacteria > Rhizobiales > Rhizobiaceae > Rhizobium. Next base: position 70,182 of record UCEU01000033.1, on the reverse strand, counting down.
TGAATATCTTCGGCCTGGCGCCGCTCGACTTCATCTATGGGGTCAGGAATTTCATTCTCGACATCTGGCATCGCGGCTTCTCGGCGCTCGGTCGTATCGGCGATTACCTGCTGCTCGGGGCCAGTGTCGTCATTCCGATCTTCATCATCATCCGCCTCTTCAGCCAGCGTCGTTAACATGAACTCGATCCATCTCTCTCGCCGCGGCATCCTGCAGCTTTCCGGTCTCGCACTGGTCGCCAGCGTCGCGAGCTGCGCGACAGCGCCGAAGTTTTCCGCCACCCCGTCCGATGGCGACGACCAGACTGCCGCCGCGCTGCCGCTCGTCAACCAGCTGCGCGCCAAGAACGGACTACCACCGCTTTCCGTCGATCCGGCGGCAACGGCGGCCGCGTTGTTCCAGGCAAAGCGCATGGCGTCCGCCGGCAAGATGAAGCATGTGATGGGGATTTCGGACGGCTTCGGTCCGCGCGTCAAGGCAAGCGGCGTGCAGCTGCCCGCCGCGGAAAACATCGCCGCCGGACAGCAGTCGGTCCCCGCGGTCGTTACCGCCTGGATCAACTCGCCGCATCATCTTGAAAACATGCTTGGGCGCTACAGCGGGCTGGGCGTGGCGGTGGCGCACAATCCCTCTTCCAGAAACGTGCCTTACTGGGCCATGGTGCTTTCCAGCTGAGGCTACGCGGCCTCCCGGGTGGAACGCATGCACATGGACAGAAACGCCGGACTGGCATTCGAGGTCACGCACCGGCTGGTGCTGTCGATCGCCATTCCGATGACGCTAGGCTTCATCACCACACCCCTGCTCGGCCTCGTCGGCACGGGCGTTGTCGGCCACATGGGGCAGCCGGACGCGCTGGCCGGACTGGCGATCGGCGCGATGCTGTTCGATCTCATCCTCGGGAGCTTCAACTTCCTGCGCGCCTCGACCACGGGGCTGACCGCGCAGGCCTACGGCCGGCATGACCGGCGCAGCCAGCAGAGCGTCTTCTGGCGGGCGATCATCTCCGCCTTCGGCTGCGGGCTCATGCTTCTCTGTCTTTCCCCGCTGCTTCTGGCAGCGGGGCTCAAACTGATGGGACCGGACGCAGCCGTCGCCGAAGCGACCGGCACCTACTTTTCTATCCGCATCCTAGCCGGTCCGGCGGCGCTCGCCAATTACGCGATCCTCGGCTTCGTGCTCGGGCGCGGTCAGGGCAGCACCGGGCTGCTGCTGCAGACGATCATCAACGGCATCAACATCCTTCTCGCGATCGTTCTCGGCGTCACGCTCAAATGGGGCGTGGCGGGCGTTGCCTGGGCGACCGTGGCCGGTGAATCGGTAGGCGCGGTCATCGGGCTATTCGCCGTGCTGCGCGGCTTCGATGCCGCTGATCGCCCGGGACGCGCGGAAATCCTGTCGCGCCATCGCCTGGCGGAGCTGTTCGCGCTCAACCGCGATATCCTCATCCGCACCTTCGTGCTGCTTGCCGCCTTCACGCTGATGACGCGGATCGGCACCGGCTTCGGCGCTGTGACCCTGGCGGCCAATGCGGTGCTGATGAATTTCTTCCTGCTATCGGGATACTATCTCGATGGACTGGCGAACGCAGCCGAGCAGATCACCGGGCGGGCGATCGGCGCGCGATACCGGCCGGCCTTCGATCGCGGGCTGAAGCTGACGGCGATCTGGTCCTTCGGGCTGGCCGGCATCATATCCGTATTCTTCCTGATCGCTGGACCATGGCTGATCTCAGCCCTCACCACCTCGCCGGAAGTGCGGCAGACAGCCATGACCTACCTCCCTTGGGCGGCGGTCACCGGGCTGACAGGCGCGCTTGCCTTTCTGATGGACGGCGTCTTCATCGGCGCGACGTGGTCGAGCGACATGCGCAACCGCATGCTGATGTCGTTTGCCGGCTATCTTGCCGCGCTCGCGGTCTTCGTTCCGCTTTTCGGCAATCACGGCCTGTGGCTGGCGATGAACAGCTTTCTGCTATTTCGCGGCTTCTTCCTCGCCATGCTGGTAAAGCCGCGCGCCGATCAGACGTTCCGCGCGGCCCAGTAATCGGTCCTGCTGTCGCGCAGGTCGCGGATGGATGCGACCTTCTCCCGGTCGAGCAGCTTCGAGAGGCCACGGACGATATCGCCGGCAAGGCCCGGGCCTTCGTAGACCATGCAGGAATAGAGCTGCACGAGATCGGCGCCGGCCTTGATCTTTTCGAGCGCGGTTTCAGCCGACGACACGCCGCCGACGCCGATGATCGGCAGATCTGGACCGACGCGCTTGCGGATCTTGGCGAGCACCGATGTCGATTTCTCGAAGACCGGCTTACCGGACAGGCCGCCAGCTTCCTTTGCTTGGCGCTGATCCTTGAGGCCATCGCGCAACAGCGTGGTGTTTGAGACGATCAGGCCGTCCAGCGCATGCGACAGGGCTTCAGCCGCGATGTCGTCCATGCCCTCCTCGGTGAGATCAGGCGCGATCTTCAGGAAAACCGGGATCTTGCTGCCCGATTTCGCGGCTTCCTCGTCGCGCGCGCCAAGGACCGCCGAGAGCAGCGCCGCGAGGCTTTCGCGCGCCTGCAGATCGCGCAGGCCGGGCGTATTGGGCGAGGAGATGTTGGCGGTGAAATAGCGGGCGACGGAGTAGAAACGGCGGATGCCCTTGACGTAATCGTCGATGCGATCGTCGCTATCCTTGTTGGCACCGATATTGACGCCGATGATACCCCTGCTCCTGACAGCCGAGAGGCGGGCGAAGGCCGCGTCGTGGCCCTCGTTGTTGAAGCCGAGGCGATTGATGACGCCTTCGTCCTCGACCAGCCGGAAGATGCGCGGGCGCGGATTGCCGGATTGCGGCTTCGGCGTCACGGTGCCGATCTCCGTGAAGCCGAAGCCGATGTTCAGAAGTGCTTCCGGCACCTCGGCGTTCTTGTCGTAACCGGCCGCCATACCGATAGGATTGGCGAAATCGAGACCTGACACCGTCTGGCGCAGGCGCGGATCGGGCGCCACGCGGCAGGCCGGCACGAGACCCGACTTCAGCGCCGCGATCGACATGCCATGGGCCGTTTCCGGATCGAAGAGGAAGAGACCCTTGCGGGCGGCATGCTTGAAGAGATCGATCATGGCTGTAGGTCCGGAAAGATATGGTGGCCCGCTTCGTCGAGCGGCAGGGGCTTTTCCCAAAGCACCGCCGAGAAAGACAGATCCGCATAGAGATGAGGAAAGAGATCGCCGCCGCGCGACGGCTCGAAAATGAGCTTGTCACCCAGCCGATCGCCATCGACGGCGACGAGCAGCAGCCCCGACTGGCCGGCGAAATGCAGCGCGGCGGTCTGCCTTGCCTGTTCGGCCGTCGAGAAATGGATGAAGCCATCCTTGAGATCGATGGCGGCGCCTTGGAAGACGCCGGCCTTGCGGGCATCCTGCCACAGGGTTTCCGTCACGATCTTGTAAAGCGTCGGTGTCAGGGTCATGATGGCCTCATGATTGGCTGGTCTTGTTCGGGCTTTGCCGCAAAGAGGCGAAGATGTCCACGCCCTCGCGCAAGAAATGCGCTGGCCGGCCCAATTTTTGGAGGAGCCGATGAAACCGATCGCAATCACCCTGGCCGCCGTTCTCCTGCCGCTCGCGGCGCAGGCGGCCGAACCGGATACCTCCCGCTTCCAGCTTGAGCACAGCGGCGACCACTTCGTGCGGCTCGACCGGCAGACGGGCGCCATGTCTCTTTGCGAGGAGAAGGACGGTTCGCTGGTCTGCCGCATGGCCGCCGATGAACGCGCCGCCTATGAGGGAGAACTGGACCGGCTGTCCGAGCGTGTGACCGCGCTGGAGAACAAGAGCATCGTCAACAGGGCGCTTCCCTCCGATGCCGACATCGACCGCTCGATCACCATGATGGAACGCTGGATGCGGAGCTTCATGGGGATAGTCAAGGAATTCCAGGACGAGGACGGACGCAACGCTCTTCCGCAGAAGACGTGATTTGCTATAGTCTTATGTAGCAGGGAGGCATGGAACGCGCGCCGGCGCGGATCATGGGGGAATGATCGAGCTCTTGGGAGGGAGTTTTCGATGGATGAGCAGACAATCATCATTGCCGACGATCATCCGCTGTTTCGCGATGCGTTGCGTCAGGCGGTGACGGGCATGGAAGGCAGCCAGCGGATCATCGAGGCGGGTGATTTCTCCGCGGCGCGCGCGGCTGCCAGCGATTATCCCGAGGCCGAACTGATGCTGCTCGATCTCGCCATGCCCGGCGTCAGCGGCTTTTCCGGGCTGATGGCATTGCGCTCGGAATTCGCCGGCCTGCCGATCGTCATCATCTCCGCGAGCGACGATACGACCACCATCCGCCGCGCGCTCGAGCTCGGGGCCTCCGGTTTCATCTCGAAATCGTCAGGCATCGACGACATCAGGCGCGGCATCCAGACCGTGCTGGCCGGCGACATCGCCACGCCTGACAGCTACCGCGACGGACAGGAACAGGACCCCGACATCGCCGACCTGATCCACCGGCTGCACACGCTGACGCCGCAGCAGAGCCGGGTGCTGACCATGCTCGCCGAAGGCCTTCTCAACAAGCAGATCGCCTATGAGCTCGGCGTCTCGGAGGCGACGATCAAGGCGCATGTTTCGGCCATCCTGCTGAAGCTCAACGTCGACAGCCGAACCCAGGCGGTCATCCAGCTCGGCAAGATCAACGTCGCCATGGTGGCGTGACGCCGAAATAGAGGATTTTATTCCTTTCATCTCTTTACTCCCGCAAGGCTTACGGCTAGTATTTTTTCCTGATTGAAGGTCGCAAACGCGCGCACGGACACAGGCGATATGCTGTCACACGAGCAGATCTGGGGAGCGCTCGACAGGCTTGCCGAACGGCATGACCTGTCTCCGTCAGGTCTTGCCCGGCGTGCCGGCCTCGACCCCACCTCGTTCAACAAGTCGAAACGCCTTTCCGCCGACGGGCGGCTGCGCTGGCCGTCCACGGAATCGATCGCCAAGGTGCTGGACGCTACGAGCTCCAGCATGGAGGAGTTCTTGGGCTTCATGCGGCCGGCGAGCAGCTTTTCCACGCTGCCTGACGGCGCCTTTCCGCCGCAGGGCAGTTCCATTCCGCTGCTGGGCTTCGCGCAGGCAGGCGCCGGCGGCTTTTTCGACGATGGCGGCTTTCCGGCCGGACAGGGGTGGGACGTCGTCGAATTTCCGGCAGCGCCATCGCAGAAGGCCGGCGTCTACGCACTCGAGGTGCAAGGCGAAAGCATGATGCCGCTCTACCGCGACGGCGATGTGCTGATCGTGGAGCCGGGCGCGCAGGTGCGCCGCAACGACCGCGTGGTCGTGAAGACACGCGAGGGCGAGGTCATGGCCAAGGTGCTTCTGCGCCAGAGCCCGCGTTCGATCGAACTGATGTCGCTCAACCCCGAACACCCGAACCGGACGATCGAGCTTTCCGACGTGGATTGGATCGCGCGCATCATCTGGGCCAGCCAGTAGGAAGATATTCCATGCGCCCTGCGGCAATCTTCACCGGCCTTGCAGGGATCGGCATCGTGGCCGGGCTGATCGTTGCCGGCGGGCAAAAGCTCTCCGCGCCCGAGGCCGGCGACATGGCCGGTGCCGATATCCCCGACGTCGAAGCGCCGACGCCCGTGGCGCCACCTACCACCAACCCGCAAGCCAGCGTGAACGCCCGGCCGATCGATGCGGCAAGCCAATTCTATCCTGCCGCCGTGGACGGCAAGCCGCTGGAACGGATTGCGACGCCGCCCCCCGTGGAGGCTCCGAAAGCCGCGGCGGATAAGGGCATCGACCTCCCCCGCCCGATCGCCGAGAGCGCCGGCCTTCTTTCGATCGGCGGACGAAAATTGCAGCTGGCAGGGATCACGCCGACACCAGACGACAAGACATGCGCGGTAGACGTTGGCGCGACGTGGCCGTGCGGGATGCTCGCCAAGACCAACTTCCGACTTTTCCTGCGGCTCAGAACCGTCAACTGCGATCTCGACAATGCCGAATGGACGGGAACGGTGACGGCGGCGTGCAGAATCGGCACGCAAGACATCTCGCAGTGGCTTGTTGAAAACGGTTGGGCCACGGCGGCGGCCGGCTCGGCGCTGGCGAATGCCGGCAAGCAGGCGGAAGCGGCCCGCCGCGGTATTTTCGGCGACGACCCGCGCAAGCTCGCGTCCGACAGCGTCACCGATCAGGCGCCCGTCGAGGATATGAGCGATCCCTTGTAATGACCGCCATCACTTCCTAAACTCTGGGCTCGATACAGAGGGAACATGCACAGATGAACAAGCCGCTTTCCGCCCACGACGCATTGATCTACGTGATGGTGATGGCATCCGCCGTCGACAGCACGATGAACGATCGCGAGATGGAGCGTATCGGCCAGTTGATCGGCTTCCTGCCGGTGTTTCGGGGTTTCGACGACGAGACGCTGATCTCGGTGGCGCGTGATTGCGCCGCACTTCTGTCGGGCCCCGAGGGGCTCGATATCGTTCTCGAAACGGTCAAGGACACGTTGCCGCCTCGCCTTTACGACACCGCCTATGCGCTGGCGGTCGAGGTCGCTTCCGCCGATCTCTCCGTGAAGGCCGAGGAGCTGCGCCTGCTCAGCATGTTGCGCGACCGTCTTGGCCTCGACAAGCTGACCTGCGCCGCCATCGAGCGCAGTGCCATCGCCCGTTTCCGCAAGGGCTAGTAAAGGCCATAGGGGAAATAGCGTAGGTAGATCTCCTGCAGCCTGCCGCTACGCGACAGGGCCGCCAAGGCGTGATCGATGGCCGCCGTCAACACATCGTCCTTCTGGCGCAGCATGATGGTCATGCCCTCACCGAGAAACTGCTCCGACATATAGGGACCGTCGAACAGCGCGCAGCACTTCTGCGAGGCCTGCGAGGAGACCCAGAAGGAAAGCTGCAGGGAATCGGCGAAGGCGGCGTCCACCTTGCCATCCTTCAGCGCCGCCAGCAGCGCATCCTTGCTGTCGAAGGTGACGGGTTTCACCTTCGGGAAGTAGGCTGACAGCATCGCCTCATGCGCCGTTGCCTTGACCACGCCGACGGGGTGATCGGCAAGCGCCGCCGCATTCTCTCCCCTGATACCGGCCTTCAGGTTGCGCACGAAGCGGGCGGGCAGCATCAGGTAGGGACGTGAAAAGGCAAAGCGAGCGCGCAGATCGTCCGAGACCGCCATGCCTGCAATCACGGCATCGCCCTGGGATGCGGCAAGTGCGGTGTTCAAATCCCCGAAGGGAAGCGCCTGGATCTGGCATTTGTCGGCGACCTCGAGTTCGTTGCAGATCTCGCGCGCGAGATCGACGTTGAATCCGGCAAGCTTGCCGTTCTGATCGGTAAAGTTGAAGGGCGGAAAATCGATCGACGTCAGGAAGCGCAGCCGGACCAGCGCCGTCAGATCCGGTTTGGCCAGGCGCTCGCGGGAATCGAACAACAGCGGCAGTGACGGCGCTTCCTGCTGCGCCAGCAACGGCAGCGGGCAGAAAACCACAACCAAAAGCAGCCAGAAATTGCGAAGCCCCTTAATATTCAGGGATGCGAGTTTAAATTGCACCATTATTATCCGCCCTGGGGATCAGCATGCCTGCCATTCTAACGACGGGTGTATCAGAGTCATGCGCATCGGGGAATACGCGCCGGGCGGCCTTGAGGTTCGCGAACGGCCTGCAGATCATCACGTTCCATCATTCGACGCCGCACCGCCAGCGGCGCGGCCACAACCCGATGCGCTTCAGGCGGAAGCCATGGTCCTGCTGCGGCTCGGCATCGGCAAGCCGACCATCGCGCGCGCCGCGCAGTTCGCCCGCCGGAACGGCACGACCATCGAGCAGGAACTACTTGCAAACGGCATGGTCGATGCCGACAGCTACTATGCGGCGCTGGCAAGAGCGCTACGCGTCCCCTTCCTTCAAACGATCGATGCGTCGCTCGTCTCGGCGGTGAAATCGCTCGATACCCAATTGATCACGCCGCAGATGGTCCGCCTGCATCATATCAGCAAGAGCCTGCTCGCGATCGTGCCGGAGGCGGCAAAGCTAGCCGCGTTGGCCGAGACGCTGGCGCAGAAGCCGGGCCTCGCCGAGCGAATGGTGGTGACGACGCCATCCGCCATGCGCGCCGCGGTGTGGACGGCAGGCGCCGAGCGGCGTCTCGGTGACAGCGTCACCGGACTGTTCGAGAACGAACGGCGCTTCAGCGCCAGGATCGTGGTAACAGGCAAGCAGGGCTTCGTTGCCGGCATATGCCTGTGCGCCCTCTCCTTTCTCGCGGTCACGGCGAGCACCTTGTCCGCCTGGCTGCATCTCGCCATTTCGCTCTGCTATTTCGGCGCCATGCTGATCCGCGGGCTTGCGCTGCTCGGTCCGCGCCGGCAGCCGGAGTATCTCATTCCCTCCGGCCACCTGCCTGTCTATACCGTCATGGTGGCTCTCTACCGAGAGACAGAGGTCGCGGCTCAACTTATCGGCGCGCTCGGGCGGCTCAACTGGCCGGCATCGCGACTGGATATCAAGCTCGTCTGCGAGGCAGACGATCACGCAACGATCGCGGCGCTGAAAGCCGCCAGACCGGGGCCGCAATTCGAGATCGTCGAGGTGCCGGCGGCGGTGCCGCGTACCAAGCCCAAGGCGTTGAACTATGCGCTTTCCGGCGCGCGCGGCGAGTTCATCGTCGTCTACGATGCCGAGGACCGGCCGCATCCGGACCAGTTGCGCGCCGCATATGCCGCCTTCGCGGCAAGCCCGCCGGAAGTGATCTGCCTGCAGGCGCCGCTCGTCATCTCCAACGGCGGCAACTCCTGGATCACTTCCAACTTCGCGCTGGAATATGCCGCGCTGTTTCGCATGCTGCTGCCGATGCTGGCGCGCTTTCGCCTGCCGCTGCCGCTGGGCGGCACATCGAACCATCTGCGGGTGGCGGCCCTGCGCGCATGCGGCGGCTGGGATCCCTACAACGTGACCGAAGACGCCGATCTCGGCATGCGGCTTTACCGTCTCGGCTATCGCTGCGGCGTGATCGACAGCCCGACATTCGAGGATGCGCCAGCCACCTTCAGAATCTGGATGAACCAGAGAACCCGCTGGTTCAAGGGCTGGCTGCAAACCTGGCTGGTGATGATGCGCGAGCCGATGCGATTGCTTCGCGAGATGGGACCGGGAGCGTTTCTCACGTTCCAGCTGCTGGTCGGCGGCATGCTCCTGTCGTCCTTCGCGCATCCGTGGATCTTCATGCTGCTCGCTACCGCCGTCACCTATGCGGCTTTCGGATTTCCCACGGTCGGCAGCGGAGAAGGCGCGCTGTTCGTGCTCGATGCCGCAAACATGCTGACGAGCTATGGGCTGTTTCTGTTGCTTGGCCGGGTCGTCATGCTGCGCGAAGAGAGACGGAAAATCGGATGGAAGTGGACCAGCGTTCCGCTCTACTGGCTGATGATCTCGATGGCCGCATGGCGGGCGCTGTTCGAGCTGCCGTTCAAGCCGTTCTTCTGGAACAAGACGCCCCACAAGCCCGCCGACGGCTCGTCCAAGCCGCGCGCCGCCTGAACCTTTTCGCACGCTTCGCGAAACCCACAGATTTTTGAAGAGCAGAGGCGCTGGCGTTAGGCTCGCCTTAAGCAATATCCTCTTCTACTCCCCGAAGACGACGCGGCGCCCGCCGGACGCATGATGCGCGATATGTCGGGCCTTTCGAGGCATTTCCCGCCCTGTCGCGCGCTGCGTGATGCCATGCTTCAAGACCGATCCCGGCCGGCCGGATGCCGCCACTGGAACACTCATGCTGAAACATCTTCGAATTCGCACCAAGATCATCTCCGTCGTCGCCCTTCTCGGGCTCATCTCCGTGGCGGGCATGCTTGTGCTCATCACCGAACTGCGCCAGGCCGACGCCACCTACAGCGCCTTCATCGATCACGAGGCGCTTGCCGCCATGCAGGCATCGCGCGCCAGCGCATCGGCGACGGCCGCCGTGCTGCAGACAACCGTGATCGCCGGGCTGAAGCCGGATACGCCGGCCTTCAATGCCGCGATCGCCGCACCCAGCAAGATGCCGCAGGCGCGCGAGCGGCTTGAACAGGCCGCCTCGCTGGTTCCCAGCCGTAAGCCCGCGATCGACGACATTCTCGCCGGCATCGACGAGATGGAGGCGCTTTCGGCGCGCGTGATCCAGCTTGCGAAGGCAGGAGACAGCGCCGGAGCCCAACTCGCGGCCAACCTGCTCAACAACAAGCTCGGTACCGTGACGCCGAAGATGATCGCCAACAACGACGCGCTGATGGCGCTGCTGAACGACGGCGGCGACGCGGTCTCGGAGACGGTCAACGGCTGGATTACGCTTTCCCTCGCCCTCATCGGCATCGCCGTTCTCGGCGCGATCGGCCTCAGCGTCTGGATCGCCCAGGCCGGTATCGCCGGACCGATGGCCCGCTTGCGCGAACGCATGACCGGGCTTGCCCATGGAGACACCGGCAGCGCGATCGACGGGCTCGACCGCCGCGACGAGATCGGCGCGATGGCCGGCACCGTAGCGGTCTTCCGCGACAATGCGATCGAACGCGCGCGCCTCGAAGAAGAGGCCGTTAAGAACCGGACGATCAGCGACAGCGAGCGGCGCGAGAACGAAGCGCAGCGCGCAACCGAAGCCGCCGATCTCTCGCGTGCCGTCAGCGCGCTGGGCGATGGCCTGCGCCGGCTCGCCTCCGGCGATCTGGCATCCGAGATCAAGGTTGCCTTTACCGGCGATCTCGACAGCCTGCGCCTGGACTTCAACAATTCGATCCACCGGCTGAACGAAACGATGCTGACAGTCGGCGCCAATGCGCGCGCGATCAGCGCCGGTTCGGCCGAAATCCGCTCTTCGGCCGATGAGCTGTCCAAGCGTACCGAGCAGCAGGCGGCGTCCGTCGAGGAGACCGCGGCGGCGCTGGAACAGATCACCACGACCGTGAAGGATGCCTCCAGGCGCGCCGAGGAAGCCCGCGAACTGGTTGTTCACATGCGTGATGGCGCTGAGAAATCCGGCCTCGTGGTGCGCAAGACCGTCGGCGCGATGGAGCATATCGAGAAATCCTCCGCCGAGATCGGCAACATCATCGGGGTGATCGACGACATCGCCTTCCAGACCAACCTGCTTGCGCTGAACGCGGGTGTCGAGGCCGCACGCGCCGGTGAGGCCGGCAAGGGATTTGCCGTCGTTGCGCAGGAAGTACGCGAGCTCGCACAGCGTTCGGCAACCGCCGCCCGTGAGATCAAGTCGCTGATCACCACTTCCGGCGACCATGTGCAGGCCGGCGTCGCGCTCGTCGGCGAAACCGGCAAGGCGCTCGATGCCATCGTCGAGGAGGTCCAGGAGGTCAACCGGCACGTCAACGCCATCGCCGAGGCCGCACGCGAGCAATCGATCGGACTTCAGGAAATCAACATGGCCGTGAACTCCATGGACCAGGGCACGCAGAAGAATGCCGCCATGGTCGAGGAAAGCACCGCCGCCAGCCACAAGCTGGCGACCGAAGCGGCAGCGCTGAACGGCCTGCTCGACCAGTTCAAGCTGTCCGGCGCGATCGAAAACGTCGCTACGGGCGGCGGCGCCCGGCCGATGAACCTTGCGCCGGCCGCTCCCTCCCCGCGCCCGGCGACGAAGCCCGTCAGCATCCGTAAGGCGCCGGTGCGCATCGCCACGCCGGGGGTCTCGCGCCCGACGGTGTCGCCGGCACTGGCTCTCGGCCAGAAGCTCGCCAGCGCGTTCGGCAAGGATGTAAAGCCCGCCAATGCCAACAAGGACGAGGACTGGACCGAATTCTGAGTCCGTCACACTGCAACAAACAGAAACGGGCGGCTCAAGGCCACCCGTTTCTGTTTAAGTCTCGGAATTCACCACGTTGCGTGTCATCGCAAATCCACCAGCCCCATCGACAAGGCTGGGGCGGCGAGCACTGCAAGATGAAATCCAATCAGGCAAAGCCGAGCGGAATCTCTTCCACCTTGCGCGACCGTCCGTAATCGCGCTCATAGGAAGACCGGTCGTCATCGCGCTTCGCCCGCGCATTCATCGTCTCGGGCGCGCAATAGCCATCCGCATAGGTGCCGGTATCGCCAAAATCCCGGATCTCGCTCTTTGCCGTGAAAATCTTCAAAAGCATGCTGCTATTCCTCCTGATCATGCCGACAACGACGAAGGGGCCGTCTACGTTCCGTGGTACCGGAGAATAGTTAAAAATTAACTATGTTTATTAGAAGATTGTCAATTATCCGAAGGGAGGTGGCGAAGGCGATATTGCTTGGTCACTCGGGGAGTAACGTCGCCCCAACACTCCGTCTGCCGAGCTGAGGTGCTTCGAGAAAGGTTAGCAACGCCTGACGCGTTCAGATCGACCGGCTTACATAAATCATTGAAACGCTTCGACTAATGGATCCGAACGTCGTGCTTTGGGGAAATGGTGCATTTAATGCGCGCACCCCACGCGTGTGGCTCGTGGCAGATGCCCCTCCAGAATTCGTCGGATGCCATCGTGTAATAGCGCTTGCCCAGTTTTGTGCGCCACAGGTGCCTACTGTGTATGCTTTCTCTTCTTAGAGTGCAGGGACCGCCTTCGCTCAAGCCGCCCCCGCCGACGCCGTTTAAGCCTTTTGCCCAGCCCTCAAGGCCATAGCCTTTCTTAAAGCGCGTTTCCTCGACAACAACACAATCGATCAACGGCGGTGGCAGAAGAATGTAGTGTATGCCGTGTTCGAGGGAGCCATTGATCGGCACTTCACTTTCAATGTGAATCGGAAGGAAGCGATGAACGCCCGGCTCCAGTGCTTCAATATAGTTTTTTAGAAATGGGCTGATGTGCCTTATGCTCTCCCAATAGCCGAAAGCAATCGGTATGCGCCCGATCGGGAATGGATGTTGCATTACCAGCTTCTGCGACGATGGAATCGATTGAATTTCTTCCTCGGTTGCCAGATCGCGAAGGATCCGCGCGATAAGCACCACCTCAATTGGCGGAACATAATCGAAAGGCGCCATCGTTCCCTCTGCGCCAAAGCTCAAAACATATGCATGCTTCATTGATTGCCTAAATATCCAAGCGATGGAAAACGATGGCCCGCCATCGGCAGCCCGTTCGGCACGGCGTTGTCACCTATGTCTTAGGTATGAATTGTTACCGGCTCTTACAACGAGAGATATGGAGCGGGTGAAGGGAATCGAACCCTCGTATTCAGCTTGGGAAGCTGCTGCTCTACCATTGAGCTACACCCGCGTCGGGCAAAGATTTCCAACAGATGGGAGCCGGTGTCAAGCGGCCCGTAGGCGTCAGACGCGGAAGTGCTTGGAGAGTTTCAGGCCCTGGGCCTGGTAGTTCGAGCCGAGGCCGGTGCCGTAGAGGCTTTCGGGGTGTTCCTGCATGTGCTCGTAGATCAGGCGGCCGACGATCTGGCCGTCTTCGAGAATGAAGGGAACCTCGTGGCTACGAACTTCGAGGACGGCGCGGCTGCCGCGGCCGCCAGCGGGGGCGTGGCCGAAGCCGGGGTCGAAGAAGCCGGCGTAGTGGACGCGGAATTCGCCGACCAGCGGGTCGAACGGCGTCATCTCGGCGGCGTAGTGCGGCGGCACGTGGACCGCTTCGCGCGAGACGAGGATGTAGAATTCATCGGGATCGAGGATCAGTTCGTTGCGGCCACGGCTGTAGATCGGCTCCCAGAAATCGAAGATGTCATGCTGGGCCTTCTTGTCGACGTCGACGACGGCTGTGTGGTGCTTGCCGCGATAGCCGATCAGTCCGTCCTTGTCGCCGGCAAGGTCGATCGACAGCGCGATGCCGCCGCCGGAAACGTTCGGCTTCGTGCTTGCCACCAGCGTCTCGGCATCGTGCAGCGCCAGCAGTTCCGGCTCGCCGAGGAGCGACTGGCCGACACGGAAGCGGATCTGCGACAAGCGCGAGCCGCGACGCACGACAATCGGGAAGGTGCGCGGCGAGATCTCGAGATAGAGCGGGCCGGAATAGCCTGCCGGGATCTTGTCGAATTCCTGCGCGTAATCGGTGATGACGCGGGTGAAGATATCGAGGCGGCCGGTCGAGCTTTTCGGATTGGCCGAGGCCGACATATCGGCCGGCAGATCGAGGCGCTCCATCAGAGGGACGATATAGACGCAGCCGGTCTCCAGCACCGCGCCCTCGCTGAGGTCGACGACATGCAGCTTCAGGCGGTCGAGCTTGTCGGAAACGAGGCTGTTCGGGCCAGGCATGAAGCTGGCGCGGACGCGGAATGCCTTGGCGCCGAGGCGCAGATCAAGGCTTGCCGGTTGGATCTGGTCGCTGTCGAGATCGCGCTCGGAAATCAGCCGCCCCGTTTCAAACAACGCAGCGATCGCGCGGTCTGCCAATATTCCTGTTTCGCGAGCCATCATGCCCCATCCATAATTTGCCGCAGACAAAACCAAAATCGAGGAATTGACGCAAGCACGCAACGGCAGTATTGCAGCTTTATCCCGTGGTGATTTGGCCGGTCGGCTTGCAGCCACGTTAAACAAGTGGCTAAATAGACCGGGTTGAAACCGGTCTGCATTCGCGGCCGGTTTTTTTGTGTTTGAAAGTGGTGATTCATGAGCAAGACCTGGCGCCCGGCAACCCAACTGGTCCACGGCGGAACGCTGCGCTCGCAGTATGGCGAAACCTCCGAGGCGATCTACCTGACGCAGGGCTTCGTCTACGACAGCGCGGAAGCGGCCGAGGCACGCTTCAAGGGTGAGACCGAAGGCTATATCTACGCCCGCTACGGTAGCCCCACCAACGACATGTTCGAGAAGCGCATGTGCGCCATGGAAGGTGCGGAAGAAGCCCGCGCCACCGCATCGGGCATGGCCGCAGTCGCAGCCGCCATTCTCTGCCAGGTGAAGGCAGGCGATCACATCGTTGCTGCGCGCGCGCTGTTCGGTTCCTGCCGCTGGGTTGTCGAGACGCTGGCGCCGAAATACGGCATCGAATGCACGCTGGTCGATGGCCGCCACCTGGAGAACTGGGAAAAGGCGATCCGCCCGAACACCAAGGTATTCTTCCTCGAAAGCCCGACGAACCCGACGCTCGAAGTGGTCGATATCGCCGGTGTCGCCAAGCTCGCCAACCAGATCGGCGCCAAGGTCGTGGTCGATAACGTGTTCGCAACGCCGATTTTCCAGAAGCCGCTGGAGCTCGGCGCCCATATCGTCGTCTACTCTGCCACCAAGCATATCGACGGCCAGGGCCGCAGCCTGGGCGGCGTCATCCTTTCCGACAAGGAGTGGGTAACCGAGCACCTGCAGGACTACTATCGCCACACCGGTCCGGCGATGTCTCCCTTCACCTCCTGGACGCTTCTCAAGGGCCTCGAGACGCTACCGCTGCGTGTCAAGCAGCAGACCGAGAACGCGAGCAAGATCGCCGACTTCCTGGCCGAGCAGAAGCAGGTCGCCAAGGTCATTTATCCGGGCCGCAAGGACCATCCGCAGGCCGATATCGTCGCCCGCCAGATGAGGGGCGGCTCGACGCTGGTGGCGATCGAGCTCAAGGGCGGCAAGGAAGCGGCGTTCGCGCTGCAGAACGCGCTTGATATCGTCAAGATCTCAAACAATCTCGGCGACGCGAAGAGCCTGATCACGCATCCGGCGACCACGACGCACAAGAACCTGACGGACGAGGCACGCGCCGAGCTCGGCATCTCGCCGGGGACCGTGCGCCTGTCGGCCGGCATCGAGGATACCGACGACCTGATCGAGGATTTCGCGCACGCGCTGTCGAAGATCAAGGCTTGAGCAAGACTAGCCGGTCGGGTCGTCCGCGATCCGACCGGCATTTATACGCGCAAAACTACCCGCGACTCGCGTTAAACTGGTCTGAAATTAGCCTTAATACGCGAAAATTTCATCATTGCAGCCAATTGAGTGCCGATTCGAGCCGGCTTTATTGACCTGATCTACCTCTTATAAGATACCAGTAACGTATTTTTATTATGGTGTAGGCATGTACCGCGCCCTCACACGAGAGATTGAAGTCGTCGTCGAGCCCTTTTATCTGGAGGAGCAATCCGATCCGGAAGACGACCGCTATGTCTGGGGCTACAAGATCGTCATCAGCAACAATTCCGACATGACCGTGAAGCTGGTGAACCGCTACTGGAACATCACCGACCAGAACGGCATCGTCGACGAAGTGATGGGCGCCGGCGTCGTGGGCGAACAGCCGACGCTGGAGCCGGGCGACACCTACGAATATTCCTCGGGCTGCCCGCTGGACACGCCTTCCGGCCTGATGTTCGGCCACTACCAGATGGAAACGAACGAAGGCGAGATTTTCGATGTCGAAATTCCCGCCTTCTCGCTTGATTCACCCGGGCTGTTGAGGGTTCTCAACTAGCTATCCATTGAACGGTGAGGATCACTCCGCCGCCGAAGCGACTTCCTCGACCTCGTAACGATAGGTCGTAGAGCAGAACTCGCAGGTGACCGAGATCGTGCCGTCTTCTTCGCTGGCCTCAATCTCCTCGGCGGAAAAGCCCTTCAGCACGCCCTTGATCTTCTCGCGCGAGCAGCTGCAACGGTCGAAGACCGCGCGCGGTTCGTAGACCCGCACGCCGCGCTCGTGGAACAGCCGGTAGAGCAGGCGCTCGGTGCCGACCTGCGGATCCGTGAGCTCGTCGGCATCGATGGTTTCGACCAGCGAACGGGCTTCTGACCAGGCATCGTCTTCCGTGTGCCTGACCTCACCCTCATCGCCGTCACCACCGTGCAGATCCGGCTGGCGCATGCGCTCCGGCGCTTCGGGCAGGAACTGGGCAACGAGGCCCCCTGCCCGCCAGCGATGGCGCGGCTTGCCGGCTTCGTCGCGGTCGAACAGCTCTGCAGCCGCAAGGCGCACGCGGGTCGGGATCTGTTCCGACTGGCGGAAGTAGGTGCCGGCGATGTCTTCAAGCGTCGCGCCATCGAGCGCCACGATGCCCTGGTAAGGCTGGCTAAACTTGCCCTGGTCGATGGTGAAAGCCAGCATGCCCTTGCCGAGCAGCTGTTCGGGTTCGGTCTTGCCCGCGGCAATAGCCTTTTCCAGTTCCGCCTCGTCGAAGCGCGCATAGGCGCGCACGTTCTCGGGCGTCGAGAAATCTGCGACGAGAAGGTCGACGGCGCCATCGCCCTTGGTCTGGACAGTGAACTTGCCTTCGAACTTCAGCGAGGTACCGAGCAGGACAGTGAGCGCGATGACTTCGGCCAGAAGACGGGCGACCGGCGCGGGATAGTGGTGACGCTCAAGGATGGTATCCAACATCGGGCCGAGCTGGACGGCGCGACCGCGCACGTCCAGGCCCTCGACCTGAAAGGGAACGACATGATCATCTCCGGCGAAATCGAATTCGCCGAGGGCGGCTACAGGGTCTGCCATGGTCTTCTCCTAGTCTGAGAGCCGCGAACAAGCGTGTTCGCAGCTCCGCGGCCACAGGCCCTTTCGGCCGATCGTGGCGCCCATTATGGTTCAGATCGCGCCCAGGCACCAAGCAAGAATCGACTTCTGCGCATGAAGGCGGTTTTCCGCTTCATCGAAGACCACGGATTGCGGACCGTCGATCACTTCGTCGGTTACTTCCTCACCACGATGGGCAGGCAGGCAATGCATGAACAATGCATCCTTGTCGGCCTGTGCCATCAAAGCCGAATTGACCTGATAAGGCTGGAAGACGTTGTGACCTCTGGCCCGATGTTCCTGATTCATGGAGACCCAGGTATCGGTCACCACGCAATCGGCGCCGGCGACCGCACGGTCTGCATCATGGCTGAGCATGATTTCGGCGCCCTCATTGCGGGCCCAGTTCAGATAGTGATCCTTCGGCTCCGATCCAAGGGGTACCGCCATGTTCATGCGATAGCCGAAACGGGCAGCCCCTTCGACCAGCGAATGCAGCACATTGTTGCCGTCACCCATCCAGGCGATCGTCTTGCCCTTGATCGGGCCGCGATGCTCTTCGAAGGTCATGATATCGGCCATGATCTGGCAGGGGTGCGTGTCGTCGGTCAGCGCGTTGATGACGGGAACGGTGGCGTGTTCGGCGAGCTCCAGCATGCGGGCGTGATCGGTGGTGCGGATCATGATCGCATCGACATAGCGCGACAGAACCTTGGCGGTGTCGCCGATCGTCTCGGCGCGGCCGAGCTGCATTTCGGTGCCGGAGAGGAACAGCGTCTCGCCGCCGAGCTGGCGCATGCCGACGTCGAAGGAGACGCGGGTGCGGGTCGAGGGCTTTTCGAAGATCATCGCCAGCATCTTGCCGGCCAGCGGCTTGTCGCCCTGGCCCGCCTTGAAGGCCTGCTTGCGCGACTTGGCGTCATCCATGATGAGCCGGAGATCCGAGGAGGTTACCGCGGAGAGATCGAGGAAGTGTTTGGGGGAAGCCATGTGTCTATACCTGTTACGCCCGCCGTGAGGCCGGGCACCAATCCATTCAAGCCGTCTTCTTTGCCTTGGCGCGCACGCTCTCGGCGGCGCGCTCGAGGCGGGCGAGACCCTCGCGGGCTTCGTCGGCGGTGACGACCAGCGGCGGCAGAAGACGAATGACGTTGTCGCCCGCGGGAATGGCGAGCAGGTTGGCCGCACGGATCTCCTGCAACAACTCGGCCGAAGGGACGGCTGCCTTGATGCCGAGCAGCAGACCTTCGCCGCGGATATCCTCCATCACATCGGGGTAACGATCCTTCAACGATGCGAGGCCCTGACGGAAGACGAGCGCAACGTCGTTGACGTGCTGCAGGAAGCCCTCCTCCAGAATGACGTCGAGCACCGCATTGCCGACAGCCATGGCAAGCGGGTTGCCGCCATAGGTGGAGCCATGCGTTCCGGCCTTCATTCCCGAAGCGGCTTCGGCCGTGGCCAGGCAGGCGCCGAGCGGGAAGCCGCCACCAATGCCCTTGGCGACTGCCATGATATTGGGTGTTACGCCGGACCATTCATGCGCGAAGAGCTTGCCGGTGCGGCCAACGCCGGTCTGGACCTCATCGAGGATCAACAGCAGGCCCTTCTCGTCGCAGATCTGACGCAGCGCCTTCATGAACTCCTTGGTTGCCGGGCGGACACCGCCTTCGCCCTGCACCGGCTCGATCAGAATAGCGGCCGTCGCGTCGGTGATCGCGGCGCGCACGGCTTCGATATCGCCGAACGGGACCTGATCAAAACCCGGCGCCTTCGGACCGAAACCTTCGAGATACTTCTCCTGACCACCGGCGGCGATCGTCGCCAGCGTGCGGCCGTGGAAGGCGCCTTCGAAGGTGATGATGTGGAAGCGCTCGGGATGGCCCTTGGAATACTGATAGCGGCGGGCGGTCTTGATCGCGCATTCAAGCGCTTCGGCGCCGGAATTGGTGAAGAACACCTTTTCCGCGAAAGTTGCGTCGGCCAGCCGCCTGGCGAGGCGCTCCTGGCCGGGGATTTCGTAGATATTGGACAGGTGCCAGACCTTATCGGCCTGGTCCTTCAGCGCTCCGATGACATGCGGATGGCTGTGACCGACCGAGGTGACGGCAACGCCCGCGCCGAAATCGAGATATCGCTCGCCGGTTTCGGTGATCAGCCACACGCCCTCTCCTCGCTCGAACCGCAGAGGGGCACGAGAGTAGGTGTCATAAAGCGGCGCGGCTTCAGCCATGGCGCGATCTCCTGTCATTGCGCTATCGATGATCCGGACTCCGGCTAAGAAAAGCGGTGTCCGGAAATTAAAAATGCCGCCTTTCGGCGGCGAGCAGCACTATTGTCTTTTCGCACTGCAATGTCAACAAAACTGAGGTTTTCCAGCATGCGTCAAGCCGCCATTCAAGACGCTTGGACCTATCAACAATTAATGTTGCAGAAATGACTCTGTCGTCCAGCAAGTTGGGGAAAACCAAGAAATCGATTCGTCGGGATTCAACCGACTCTTGTCACGGAGTCGCCCTCACTCTAGGTTAAAACTCAATTACTAGACTGCATGCGGCGGAACTAGTCACCACAATCGAGCAAGCGTTTCTTGGTTCGGATACGTCCGCGCCAGGGGTGAAGGATTCTGCCTACACCAACGCTAATAAGGCGGAGACAGGGCATGAACTGGACAGATGAGCGCGTTGAAAGACTGAAGAAGCTTTGGGCCGAAGGCCTGAGCGCCAGCCAGATTGCGGCGCAACTTGGCGGTGTAAGCCGTAACGCCGTTATCGGCAAGGTCCACCGTCTGAACCTGCCCGGCCGAGCGAAGGCAGGCGGCACGTCCACGGCGACCCGCGCCCCGAAGCGTCCGGCAACGGCTGCTCCGCGCGCCACAAACAGCTTCAACGCCTCGCGCATTTCGGCGACCCGCACGGTTGCCCGCCAGCAGGGTTCGGCGCTGCTGAAGGAAGACATGGACATCGATGCGATCGAGGAAGTCCGTTACCGTCCGGCAGCCAACGTCGTCGTTCCGATCTCCCGTCGCCTCGGCCTGACGGAGCTGACCGAGCGCACCTGCAAGTGGCCGGTCGGTGATCCGCTGACGGATGATTTCCACTTCTGCGGCTGCGAGTCCCCCGACAATTCGCCATACTGCACCTACCACCAGCGCATGGCCTACCAGCCGGTCAACGAGCGCCGCAAGGCCGCCAACCGGGTCGCATGACCCGGCAAGCCGGATAAGAAACAAAAGAAAACGGGCCTTCGCGGGCCCGTTTTTCGTTTCATCAGACTGAAAGGAAGCGTCTTAGGCTTCCATGGAGTAGCCGGCGCCGCGAACGGTGCGGATAACATCCTGCATGTTGGAGAAGTTGAGCGCCTTGCGCAGGCGACCGACATGGACGTCTACGGTGCGTTCATCGACATAGATGTCGTGACCCCAGACGCCATCCAGCAGCTGCGAGCGCGAGAAGACGCGGCCTGGCGAGGCCATCAGGAACTCCAGCAGGCGGAACTCGGTCGGTCCGAGGCGGACTTCGCGGCTCTTGCGATGGACGCGGTGCGTCTCGCGGTCGAGTTCGATATCGCCGCACTTCAGCAGCGACGACAGCACTTCCGGCTTGGCGCGGCGCAGCATCGCCTTGACGCGGGCGACAAGCTCGGGCGTCGAGAACGGCTTGACGACATAGTCGTCGGCGCCGGTCGACAGGCCGCGAACGCGTTCGCTTTCCTCGCCACGCGCCGTCAGCATGATGATCGGCAGGCGTTCCGTTTCCGGGCGCATGCGCAGGCGACGGCAAAGCTCGATGCCGGATACGCCCGGCAACATCCAGTCGAGGATGAGCAGATCGGGCGTGCGCTCCTGCAGCCGGATCTCGGCTTCGTCACCACGCAGGATGGTGTCCACTTCGAAACCTTCGGCTTCGAGGTTATAGCGAAGAAGCACGCTCAGTGCTTCTTCGTCTTCAACGACGGCTACTCTTGGGATCATTCGTCTCGGTCTCCTGGGGGCGTGGGTCCGGAACGCTTATTCCGTGACCGCGCCGACGGTGTTGGCGGTGTCGTCCTTCGGACGCTCGCCTTCCGGCTGGGCACCGGTTGCCATGTAGTAGATGGTCTCGGCGATGTTGGTGGCGTGGTCGCCGATGCGCTCGATGTTCTTGGCGCAGAAGAGGAGATGCGTGCAGCTGGTGATGTTGCGCGGATCTTCCATCATGTAGGTCAGCATCTCGCGGAACAGCGAGGTGTACATCGCGTCGATTTCCTCGTCGCGTTCGCGGATCGACTTCGCTTTGTCGGCAACGCGGCTGGTGTAGACGTCGAGCACCTCCTTGAGCTGGACGAGCGCCAGTTCCGCGAGGTGTTCGAGACCGCGAGCGAGCTTGCGCGGAACGCCGGTGCTCTGCACGGCGATGACGCGCTTTGCGGTGTTCTTGCCGAGATCGCCGACGCGCTCGAGATCGGCGGCGATACGGATCGAACCCATGATCTCGCGCAGGTCGGCAGCCATCGGCTGGCGGCGGGCGATCGTGATGATCGCCTTTTCGCCAACTTCACGCTCGGCGTTGTCGAGGATCACGTCGTCGGAGATGACCTTCTGGGCAAGCGAGGTGTCGCCGTTGACAAGGGCACGGACGGCGTCCGAAACCATCTGCTCGGCAAGGCCACCCATCTCCGAGATACGGCGGGTCAGGAACTTGAGATCGTCGTCATAGGCGGAATAGATATGTGTCGATGCCATGGGGCTTATCCTTGAATGTCCTGAGGTTTACCGGTGTCGGAGATCAGCCGAAGCGGCCCATGATGTAATCCTGGGTGCGCGGATCATCCGGGTTGGTGAACATCTTGTCGGTATCGTTTTCCTCGACGAGGTTGCCGAGGTGGAACATGGCGGTGCGCTGCGAGACGCGGGCTGCCTGCTGCATCGAGTGGGTGACGATGACGATGGTGTAGGCTTCGCGCAGCTCGTGAATGAGCTCCTCGACCTTGGCGGTCGCGATCGGGTCAAGCGCCGAGCAGGGCTCGTCCATGAGGATGACTTCGGGGCTGACGGCGATCGCGCGGGCGATGCACAGACGCTGCTGCTGACCGCCCGAGAGGCCGGTGCCGCCTTCATGTACGCGATCCTTGACCTCGTTCCACAGGCCGGCGCGCTGCAGGCTCTGCTCGACGATGACGTCCATGTCGGCCTTCGCCTTGGCGAGACCGTGGATGCGCGGGCCGTAGGCGACGTTTTCGTAGATCGACTTCGGGAACGGGTTCGGCTTCTGGAACACCATGCCGACGCGGGCGCGCAGTTCGACGACGTCGATATCCGGATCGTAGATATCATCGCCATCGAGCGTGATCTTGCCGGTGACGCGGCAGTTGTCGATCGTGTCGTTCATGCGGTTCAGGCTGCGCAGGAAGGTGGACTTGCCGCAGCCGGACGGGCCGATGAGCGCCGTCACGGTGTTTTCGCGGATGTTCAGCTTCACGTCGAACAGCGCGCGCTTCTCGCCGTAGTAGACGGAAACGTCCTGGCCGATCATTTTATACGGAATGGTGTTCATCTTCTGGTCTAGCGCCTTCTCAACTGCGGCTTCCGACAACATGTTCATGATGTTTACTCCGTTTACCAGCGGCGCTCAAAGCGACGACGCAAGAGGATGGCTCCGAGGTTCATGACGATCAGGAACAGGAGCAGGACGATGATGGCGCCGGACGTGCGCTCGACAAAGGCGCGTTCGGCTTCGTTTGCCCACATGTAAACCTGCACCGGCAAAGCCGTGGAGGGATCCATCGGGGTGGCAGGCGCATTGGCGACGAAGGCGACCATGCCGATCAGGAGCAGCGGCGCGGTTTCACCAAGCGCGTGCGCCAGACCAATGATGGTGCCGGTCAGGATGCCAGGCATTGCCAGCGGCAGGACGTGGTGGAACACCATCTGCATCTTCGAGGCTCCGAGGCCGAGGGCTGCGGCGCGGATCGAAGGGGGCACGGCGCGCAGTGCCGCACGGGTAGCGATGATGATCGTCGGCAGCGTCATCAGCGTCAGCACCAGGCCGCCGACCAGCGACGCGGAGCGCGGCAGGCCTGCGAAGTTGATGAAGACGGCGAGACCGAGCAGACCGTAGACGATCGAGGGAACGGCCGCGAGGTTGTTGATGTTGACCTCGATCAGGTCGGTCAGCCTGTTCTTCGGCGCGAACTCTTCGAGGTAGATCGAAGCGGCGACGCCGATCGGCAGCGACAGGGCAAGAACGATCAGCATCAAGTAGAGCGAACCGATCAGGGCGACGCCGAGACCTGCTGCCTCAGGACGGCTGGAGTTGCCGTTGACGAAGAGACCGGTGTTGAACTGCTTGTGGAGCGTGCCGCTGGCGGTAAGCTGCTGCATCCAGCCGACCTGGCGGTCGTTGACCTTACGGTTCTTCTCGTCGACGGTCAGATCGATCTGGCCCTTGTTGGCGGAGTCGACGTTGGCGTCGGCGAGCAGCGTGACGTTCACCGTCTTGCCGATGAGCGACGGGTCGGCGACGACCATGTCGCGGAGCACGATCGGGGCGCCCTTGGAGATCATCGCGGTGGCGTCACGGACTTCAGGACGGCTCTGGGCGTTGATGCCGAGCGTCTTGACCATGGCGTCGCGGATGAGCACCGGATAGTTGGCGGCGATCAGCACCGACGGATCGGCGGCACGCTTGTTGTTCGGGTCGAGAACCTTTTCGGAGAACTCGATGGGGAGCGTGATCGCGGTCTGCGCGAAGGCCGTATAGCCCTGGCGAATGACCGTGGTCAGCAGGATCGCGAGGAAGATCAGACCGAAGGAGATGGCAGCGATGCCATAAGCCTGGAAGCGGCGCTCGGCAGCGTAACGACGCTTGATGCCGATGTCGCGGCGGGCCGGCGCCTTGGAGACGACGACGCCCTGTCCGGAGGAAACAACGTCCGTCATTCGTACTGCTCCCGGTATTTGCGCACAATGAAGAGTGCGTAGATGTTAAGGCAAAGCGTGATGAAGAACAGCGTGATGCCAAGCGCGAAGGCAACCAGCGTCTGCGGCGAGGTGAACTCAAGGTCACCCGTCAGCTGGTTGACGATCTTGACCGTCACCGTCGTCATCGGCTCGAAGGGGTTGATCTGGATACGGGCTGCGACACCGGCCGCAAGCACGACGATCATGGTCTCGCCGATGGCGCGCGAAGCGGTCATCAGGAGAGCGCCGACGATACCCGGCAGGGCGGCGGGGAGAACGACCTTCTTGATCGTTTCCGAACGCGTGGCGCCGAGGCCGAGCGAACCGTCACGCAGGGCGCGCGGCACGGCGGTGATGATGTCGTCGGACAGCGAGGACACGTATGGGATCAGCATGATGCCCATGACGATACCGGCGGTCAGAACGCTCTGCGCCTGGATGAAGTTGCTGTAATCGCCGGTCAGAAGGCCGTTCACCTGGGACGAGAGGTCGCGCAGGAAGGGGCCGACGGTGACGAGGGCGAAGAAGCCGTAGACGATGGTCGGGATACCGGCCAGGACTTCGAGCAGCGGCTTGGCGATGCCGCGAACCTTGGGAGCCGCGTATTCCGCCATGTAGATGGCCGCGAAGAGACCAACCGGAACGGCGACCAGCATGGCGACGAAGCCGATGTAGAGCGTGCCGAGCAGCAGCGGGATGAGACCGAACTGGCCGAAGGACGAGCTGCCGGCGCCGGCAAAGCGCGGATCCCAGACAGTGCCGAAGAAGAAGTCGGCGGCGGGAACTTCGGCGAAGAAGTGCGCGGCTTCCGTCAGCATCGACATGACGATGCCGATGGTGGTGAGGATCGCGATCGAGGATGCGAGCAACAGACCCCAGAGCATGACGCGCTCGACACGGTTACGGGCACGGAAACGCGGGGCGACTTCGCGAAGCGCGTAGAAACCACCGCCAACAGCCAACACGAGGACCACGAGGGTCATGATCAGACGGCTGACGCCGCTTTCGGCGTTCAGCTTCTGCGCGCCTTCGATCATGTAGGGTTGAGGCTCGCCGGCGAGCGGAACACCCTTGGCGGCGAGCTTCGCCTGGAGGCCGGCCGGATCGCTGACACCAGTGGCAGCATCTTCCGCCGTCAAGAGCGGCAGGCCGCGGGCGATGGCGCTGACCATGCCGTAGCTGAGGTTCTGCTGGGCTTCCGACTGCGCCTTGACGTCGTCAGGGAAAGCGCCGCGTACCGAGGATTCGATAATCGAGGGAGCGATGGAGAGCCAGGCGCAAAGAACAATCAGCGCCGGCAGAATGGCCCAGATCGCGGCATAGGCTCCGTAGTAGCCAGGCCGGGAATGCAGTGCCGAGGACTTGCCACCGGAAAGCGCTGTCGCGCGGCTGCGCGCTGCCACGAAGGCAACGGCGCCCAACACGACGAGGCACAAGAGTAAGACGGATGTACTCATTCGTTAAGGTCCCCAGGCCCTTGGCCCCAAAAAGCGAAACGGCAAACCATCAAATTTCGGTCGCCAGATTTCCGCCTCCAATCATGGAGTCGTTCAACTTCGCCGCTCCCATAGAGCAACAAAGGCAATGCCGGCGCGACCTTTTGGACCGCGCCGGCAAAGTTCGATTACATGGTCTTGCCGTCTTCGACAGCCTTGCGCGTTGCATCGCGCTCAGCGTCCGGAGCTGCAACCAGGCCGTATTCGACGAGCGGGCTGTCAGGGCCAACCATCTGGTCGGATACGAAGAAGTTTACGTATTCCTTGAGGCCCGGGATAACGCCCAGGTGAGCCTTCTTGACGTAGAAGAACAGCGGACGCGAAACCGGGTAGGTGCCGTCAGCGATCGTTTCCGGGCTCGGAACGATGCCCTTTACGGTGGCAACCTTCAGCTTGTCAGCGTTGTTTTCGTAGAAGGAGAGGCCGAATACACCAACGCCGGTCTTGTTGGCAGCGATGCGTGCCAGCGTTTCCGGATAGTCGCCGTCGATGTCGACAGCAGCGCCATCCTTACGAACCGCGATGCAAGCCTTAGCCTGGGCAGCCTTGTCGGCGATTTCCTTGGCGATGACGTCGGTCGCGCCGGAGTCCTTGCAGCCAGCAGCGAGAACGTTCAGTTCGAACACTTCGCGGGTGCCGTGCTTTTCGCCCGGGATGTAAGCAGCGATATCAACAGCCGGGAGCTTCGGGTTGACTTCAGACCACTTCTTGTAGGGGTTGGCAACGAGCTTGCCATCGACAACAACCTGAGCTGCGAGCGCCTTGTAGAGGTCGGCCGGCTCGTAAGCGACGTCCGGGTTCGAAGCGTCGGTTGCGAAGACGATGCCGTCGTAGCCGATCTTGACTTCCTGGATGTCGGTAACGCCGGCTGCCTTGCAGGCTTCCAGTTCCTTGGCGTTGATCGGACGCGAAGCGTTGGCAACGTCGATCGTGTCAGGGCCTACGCCCTTGCAGAATTCCTTGAGGCCAGCGCCCGTGCCGCCGGATTCAACGACCGGAGTCTTGAAGTCCTTGAAGGTTTCTCCGAAGGTCTCGGCAACGATCTTTGCGTAAGGCAGAACCGTGGACGAACCACTGACCTGCACCTGATCGCGAGCAACGGCTGCACCAGCGAAAGCGGCGGAAGCAGCGAGTGCGGCGACCGTAAGTTTAAAAGCGTTCATGTCAATCTCCCGGACATATAGCGGTCTGAGTGCGGCCTGGAACGGCCCTCTGAGCGGTGCCGTTTGTTCATCGGCACGCTCTCTTTAGCCCCCGATGCACAGAGGTTTTATGTCAGTTCGATGAAACATTTGTGACAGTTTATATTATTGAAATACCTCAATAATATTTCCGGCCATGTGGGCCACATTGCGGTTTTATGTCAAAATCGGACGGTAAAGCTCGTTCCCTTGCCGACTTCGGACTTCACAATGAGGCGGGCGCGGTGGCGCGTGAGGATGTGCTTGACGATGGCAAGGCCGAGCCCGGTGCCCTTCTTCGAGCGGCTGTCCTCGATGCTGACGCGGTAGAAACGCTCGGTCAGGCGCGGCACATGTTCAGCCGGAATGCCTGGGCCCTTATCCACGACAGTCACCTCGACCGGCGTGCCGGCATCGTTCTTCAGGAACACCTCAACGAGCTTGCCTTCCTGACCGTACTTGCAGGCATTCTCCATCAGGTTCTCGAAAACCTGGACGAGTTCGTCCCGATCGCCGAGCACCTCGGCTTTTCCTTCCGGCAGATGCAGGACCATCTCGACGCCGACGTCCCTGGCGAGCGGCAGCAACGCATCCCGGACATGGCCAAGGAGAGGCACCAGATCAACCTTCTCATCCGGCGCGATATGCGATTTCAGCTCCAGGCGCGACAAGGACAAGAGGTCGTCCACCAGTCGGCTCATGCGCGTCGTCTGGTCGAACATGATGCCGAGGAAGCGCTCCTGCGCTTTCAGATCGTTCTTTGCCGGCCCCTGGATGGTCTCGATGAAACCGCGCAGGGAAGCGAGCGGCGTGCGCAGTTCGTGGCTGGCATTGGCGACGAAATCCGAACGCATGCGGTCGATCCGGCGCACTTCTGAGATATCGCGGAAGGAGAGGACGTACAGGCGTTCGGCGTGACCGCTATGGACCACCAGCTCGACCGGCGCGCTGCGCACGATATAGACGCGCTCGGACGGCAGGCGCTCTGAATGCTCGATCTGGTTCGGCGCATTGGTGGCGATCGTCTCGCGCAGCATATCGAGAATGCCGGGCGAACGGAGCCGCGCGGAGATATGCGCACCGATGACGACCTCGCCGAAGGCCTTTTCGGCGGCCTTGTTCTGGAACAGCACCGATGCATCGCCGGCAAGCACCATGACCGGAATATCCAGCGCCGAGAGCGTGGCCGAAACCTCCGGCAATAGGCTGCGGGAAGCTGGCTCTTCTTCGACGACTGGCCGTTCCTTCGCGATCGGTTTCGGCTCGATCGGCTGCGCCGAGGATAGAACCACGATTGTCATGACCAGCAGAAGCGCAAGCACGCCCCAGCCGTTCATTCCAGCGACTGCGGCAATCACGGCGATAGCGATCGCCACCAGGAGAACGAAACTCTGCCGACGGAGGCGCGCCATCAGCCTTTCCATCCATGACTTCTCGTCTTCCAAGTGTCCCCCGCGCCGCCGAACCGGTCTTTTCACGCTATCAAACTTTGCCTGATAGCGGTGATTCATGACAGAAATTTACGATTGCTGCCAGCGAACCTAAAAAGCCTGAGGATGACGCACAGATTTTTGCGTCTCGCCAAGCCGTTTGATTTTCAATGGAAAATATGTTCGCCTGCGCCACATAGAAAGCCGAGGAGGATGACCATGGCCGAAGATGTCGAGAGCAGAGCAGTTGAACTGGAGATCGGCGGCAAGAAGCGCATCTTCGATGTCGACGATCCCGTCCTGCCCGACTGGGTGGACGAGGACGCGCTCAAATCCGGCGGCTACCCCTACAACAAGAAGCTGAAGGAAGACGAGTATCTCGACGACCTGAAGAAGCTGCAGGTCGAGCTGGTGAAGCTGCAGTTCTGGCTGCAGGCGACCGGCAAACGGGTGATGGCGCTGTTCGAGGGGCGCGATGCAGCCGGCAAGGGCGGCGCGATCTCGGCGTCATCGGCACACATGAACCCCCGCCTCGCCCGCGTCGTCGCGCTGACCAAGCCGACGGACCGGGAAGCCGGTCAATGGTACTTCCAGCGCTATGTCGCGCAGTTTCCCACGGCGGGCGAATTCGTGCTCTTCGACCGCTCCTGGTACAACCGCGCCGGCGTCGAGCCGGTCATGGGGTTCTGCACGCCGAAGCAATATGAGGACTTCCTCGAGCAGGCGCCGCAGATCGAAAAGGTGATCGCGCACGAAGGCATCTTCTTCTTCAAGTTCTACCTGGATATCGGCCGCGAGATGCAGCTGAAGCGATTCCATGACCGCCGCCACGACCCTCTGAAGGTGTGGAAGCTGTCGTCGATGGATATCGCGGCCCTGACGAAGTGGGACGACTACAGCGAAAAGCGCGATCGTATGCTGAAGAAGACGCATACGGAATTCGCGCCCTGGACAGTGGTGCGCGCCAACGACAAGCGCCGCGCCCGCCTGAACCTCGTCCGCCACCTGCTGCTCACGATCGACTACGACGCCAAGGACAAGAGCGCGATCGGCAAGCTCGACGACAAGATCATCGGCTTCGGGCCGGATTTCCTGAAATGATCACTGCCCCGGCAGGATGCGCACGGCGTAGAGATTGATCCCTCGCGCCTTGCCGTCCACGTCGCTGTTGATCAACAGTGCGCCGGGCGAGCTCGGCGCCAGAGAGCGATCGAAACGGACCTGCAGAAGCACGTCCGACTTTTGGCGCGTCACGGAGAAGCGGTGACGCGCACAATCGCCCAGCGACTGGAAATCACACTCGACGGTAATCTGCGTCGGCTGGTCGGACGTCGACTGCAGGGTGATGGCGATCGTCGAGGACTTTCCGGCCAACTGCTGCAGCACTTCGGCCGAAACGGGAATGCCGACATTGCCGTCGCTGCCGTTGCTCTGCGAGGTCAGGCGGATGGCGGGTCCATCATTCTCGGCGATGTTCTCGGCCTTCGACTGCGTGCCCTTCTGCAGGCTTGCCGCGTCGGAGGGCTTGAAGACTTCGATCCATTCGGACGAGAAGGAATTCTGCGGGTCGATCACGACGGGCGGATTGCCGGATGCATCGCTGTCGGCGCTCTGGTTCTCGTCCTCACCATCGAAGTCTTCCGGCTGCGTGCTTGCCGGCGGGTTGGCGACGCTGGTGTCGCGCTCGTCCGCCGACATCAAGATGCCGGATGTATAGGCCCACCAGGCGCCCATGCCGATGAAGGCGAGGAGCACGCACCAGACAAGCAGCCTGGAAAAGAACTTGCGCGGCTTGCGCCTGGCAGCGGCGCGTTCCGGCTTGAAATCCATGCCGGCGGCCGGCTTGCGATCGGCGACGAAGGTTTCCTCCGGCGCTTCCGGGGCGGCCAAATGATCGGCACTTCCGGCATGCACATCGGCGAGGCTCGATTCATCCTCGAAGCGCGGATCGGTGACGACATGCTCACGCGTCTCGCCGCCGAAGGCGATATCGTCGCTCTCGCGACGGGTCGTCGGCTGAGACGGCGGCATCTCCACGACGGGCGGGACCGGAACCTCGGGTGGCCCCTGGCGCGGATGCATGCGCTCGCGCTCCTCGGCCTCGATCATGTGGATCGTGGTTTCCAGACGGTGGCGATGATGGCTGATGGCCTCGACATCGGTGATGTCCTGCTTGCGCAGCCCGGCTTCCAGCGCCTGACGCGCGGATTGATAGATCTTGGCTCGGACTTCGGGATTGTCGCGATCGGCATTGTTGAGTGCCGTTCTGATTGCCGTTTCTAATCCGCTCACGTCCGGTCCTTTACTCTGAGACTGGGCATCATGCTTAACAGTTCGTCAATGCGGTAGCCGTTGACGCCGAAAACCGCAAGCCTTGCTCCTTATTCCGCGCCGATCGACAGGGGATAACGAAACCGCCGCGTGCAAGTCCAGGGCCCACAACAATAACCGATATTCGCAAAATCGATAGACGGCCTTTTCGACCCCGATTTGCTCTGCTATCACATTGACGTTTTCGTAAACGTCAATCACCGTGGTGTATCATGTCCCTGCCCTCGATCCTGACGCAGAACCTCAGACTTCCGGTCGTCGCTTCACCCTTGTTCATCATCTCGCATCCCGAGTTGACGCTGGCGCAGTGCAAGGCCGGGATCGTCGGCGCTTTCCCGGCGCTCAACGCGCGGCCGGAAAGCCAGCTGGACGAATGGCTGGCGATGATCACCGAGGAACTGGCGGCGCATGACGCGGCAAACCCCGGGCGGCCGGCGGCGCCCTTCGCCGTCAACCAGATCGTCCATACGTCGAACAGGCGGCTGGAGCATGACCTGATGCTCTGCGTTAAGTACAAGGTACCGATCGTGATCTCGTCGCTCGGTGCGGTGCCGGAGGTGAACGCCGCAGTTCACACCTATGGCGGCATCGTGCTGCACGACGTGATCAACAACCGGCACGCCAATTCGGCGATCCGCAAGGGGGCCGACGGGCTGATCGCGGTCGCGGCCGGCGCCGGCGGCCATGCCGGCACGCTTTCGCCCTTCGCGCTGGTGCAGGAAATCCGCGAATGGTTCGACGGGCCATTGCTTCTCGCCGGCGCCATCGCCAATGGCGGCGCGATCCTGGCGGCGCAGGCCATGGGCGCCGACATGGCCTATATCGGCTCGCCCTTCATCGCCACGCGGGAAGCACGTGCCACGGAGGCCTACAAGCAGGCGATCGTCGAGGGCGCTGCAAACGATATCGTCTACTCCAACTACTTCACTGGTGTGCACGGCAATTATCTGAAACCTTCCGTTACCGCGGCGGGCCTCGATCCCGACAACCTGCCGGTCGCCGATCCCTCCAAGATGGATTTCGAACAGGCCGTGGGCGGCGCCAAGGCGTGGAAGGACATATGGGGGAGCGGCCAGGGGATCGGCGCGATCAAGGCCGTGGAACCCGTCGAGCGTCTCGTCGGCCGGCTGGAACAGGAATACAAGGTCGCCCGCGCCCGGCTCTCGCTCTGACTTTCCTCAGGCGACTTCAGTTGGCATTGGTTTTTTTCGCAAAGGCGCGAGAGGGCGCTTGAAATCTTCCGGCAATGCTTGTATCAGCGCCATGCAAATCGCGGGCCGGATCATTCGGCCTCTGGAGTTGCCGCTTTAGCTCAGGTGGTAGAGCACATCATTCGTAATGATGGGGTCGCAGGTTCGAGTCCTGCAAGCGGCACCATTTCCCCAAAAACGATAGCCAAACGAGCCGTATCATCGGCTTGCTTGTCCATATCTTCCGTGCACCGACCAGCCATCCATGGAACAATCCCATGCCGCGCGGGTTAACCCTGCACGCTGGCTTCAGCACCCAGCGGATTCATTTCCAGTAATGCCACCAGACTCAGCCCCGCCACCGTGCGGGGCTATTTTTTGTCATGAAGCGCAGGCAGCCCGCATGCGCGCCAATTCTGGATTGCATAATCCGCAAGGCGCTCGCAGGGCGCTCAACTATTTGATTTCGTTTAACCACGGCGGTTATCGGGAGTTTAAGCGAGGATGGCTAGAAGTCGTCCGTCGCTCACATTCGGTGCCCCCATGACCACTCTCAAGCGCTTCCTGAAATCGAAATCCGGCAACTTCGGTATGCTCACCGCGATCCTATTCATGCCGCTTGCGGGTGCGACCGGGATGGCGATCGATTTTTCCCATGCGATGGAGATCAGGACGCAGCTCTACGATGCGGCCGATGCGGCCGCGGTGGGGACCGTCGCGGAAAAATCAGCGTCGGTCATCCAGGCCATGACGATGTCGGGCGACGGGTCGATCTCCGTCGGTGAAAGCGATGCGCGCAAGCTGTTTTCCGGACAGATGTCCGGCGAAGCCGCGACGCTGCCGATCACGCTTTCCGTCAGCGTGAACCGCAATCTCAACAAGGTGTCGTCGAGCGTCTCGTTCAAGTCGACGGTTCCGACCAGCTTCATGCGTCTGTTCGGCCAGAACGGGATCGACATCTCTGGCACGGCGACGGCGGAATACATGACCGCGTCCTTCATGGACTTCTATATCCTGATCGATAACACGCCATCGATGGGCGTCGGCGCGACGCCCGCCGACGTCGCCAAGATGCAGGCGAACACGTCGGATTCCTGCGCCTTCGCCTGTCATGACGTCGCAAGCGGCGACAAGAGCTATTACAATCTGGCGAAGAAGCTCGGCGTGACCATGCGTATCGATACGGTGCGCCAGGCGACCCAGCAACTGACGACGACGGCAAAAAGCACGCGGGTCGCCAGCAATCAGTTTCGCATGGGCGTCTATACCTTCGGCACCAAGGCCGAGGATGCCAAGCTGACGACGATTTCCAACCCGACCTACGATCTGGATCAGGTGCGCAGTTATACCGATGCCGTCGACCTGATGACGATCCCGAAGCAAGGCTACAACAACGACCAGACGACCAGCTTCGACAGCGCGCTGACGCAGATGAACACCATCATCACCTCGCCGGGCACCGGCAGCACCGCCGCCGATCCGCAGACGATTCTGTTCTTCGTGGCCGATGGCGTCGGCGACAGCTACAAGCCGTCCACCTGCACGAAGAAGACGACCAGCGGCCGCTGCCAGGAGCCGATCGACACCAGCTTCTGCGCACCGCTGAAGGCGAAGGGTGTGAAGATCGCCGTGCTCTACACCACTTATCTGCCGCTGCCGGCGAACAGCTGGTATAATAGCTGGATCTCGCCTTTCCAGAGCCAGATCTCGTCGAAGATGGCCGAATGCGCCTCCCCCGGCCTTTATTTTGAGGTTACCCCGACGGACGGCATCGCCGATGCAATGAAGGCGCTATTCCTGAAGGTCGTACACACCCCGCGGCTGACATCCTGAGGCCTGCTTGCCAGCTGACCTCAAGAAAAAAGCCCCTTCCGATGAGGAAGGGGCTTTCGGCATGTAAGGCAGATCCGCTTAGCGGCAGACCTTCCTGTACTTGGTGACCTCACGGCCGTGGCTGATCCTTACCTGATAGGATTCCGTCCAGCAGCGATGATACTGTACGCGATGGCGGTAACGATCATAACGGTCGCGGTCGTGTCGGTAGAACGGGTGATTGTTGTGCCCCGGCTCACCGAACTGAACCGTGACGCTGTCGGCGTAGGACGGTATCGCGGTTGCGAACAGGGAAGACACGGCAAGAGTGGCTGCGACGATGGTCTTAAGCATTACATTCTCCTTTAATTTCAAGGAGGAAACGTCGCGCCCCGCTGTTTGTTCAATCACTCAACGTTACAAGTTTGATACATTCATAAGCGCCCAAGACCGCCGCTTTCGGTCTTTCGGAGCTAATGGGGCCGCTCTCTACGCTTCTTCCGTTCCAGCCTGCGGCAAGGACTGAAGCAGCGTCTGGCGCGCGGAGCGAAGGTGCAGGCGGCAGGAGAAATCGATGGCCGTGGGATCACGCGATTCCAGCGCCGCGATGTAATCCAGATGCTCGTGGATGGCGCGCTCGTTGCGCTGGCGGGCGAATGCCTTGTTCCACTGGTAGTGATAGTGGAAGATGATGGCGATGGCATCGTAGAAATCGGCAATGAAGCGGTTCTTCGCGGCGCGGTGGATCAGCAGGTGGAAGCGTTCGTCGAGCGCGGAGAAATCCTTGTAACGGGTATCGAGGTCGGCCAGCATGGCCTGGTGTTCCGCCTTGATCTCCGCCAGCGCCTGCCAGGCATCGTTTTCGGGTGGCAGCTTGCAGAATTCGGCGGCGGAATGCAGCTCGAACATCTCGCGGACGTCCGCCAGCTCGAGCGCGAAGGCGCGCGTGAAACCCTTCAATATCCAGTGGCTGTTCGGGCGCTTCTCGATGAGACCGAAGCGCGAGAAGCGGATCAGGAATTCGCGGACGCTCGTCGTGCCGGTGCCGATTTCACGGGCAAGTTCCAGTTCGTTGATCTGCATTCCGGGCGCAGCCTCGTCGGACAAGATGCGCTGCATGAAGCTGCGCTCGATCACGTCGTGTAGCGAATCCGTTTCCTCGGAAGGGTAGAAATCCCGGGCGGTGGGCTCGCGCAATACCGTCTTCTGGCGCTTGTTCCAGAGGATGATGCCCTCGTCCGCGAGGCGGGTCAGGATCGCCCGCGCCGTGCTGCGGCTGATGCCGAGTTGGGCGGCGATCTCCGGTTCGGACGGCAGCGTCGCGTCCTGGCGTAGCGCCGCGGCGTAGCGATTATATGCTTCCTTGAAGACGGTGTTCTGCCTTGCCATGCGTGCTTCGCCCCTTGCCTGATCGTCACATGCAGCCGCCCCGCCAAATGGCCGGACAGCCGGATGCGCGTCGGCTTATCTATCAGCAATCCTTATCGATTCCGGATTGCCTGTGGCTGTTTGCCTCCCTCGTCCACAGGATGAACAATCCCGTTGACTTAAAAATGTTTATTGTAGATAAAAAACAAAATCAATTGCATTCGCCGTGCAGCGGACGCTTCTTCGGGGAGGAGAAGAGATTGAACAAGGACCCCTGGATCATTCTGTCCAATGGCGACAACGTCGCCGTGGCGACGGCGGCCATTCCTGAAGGAGTCGAGGTCGCGGGCGTCAGGACGAGGGAGAAGATCGATCCCGGCCACAAGGTCGCGCTCACCGATATCGCGCTTGGACAGCCGGTGGTGAAATACGGACAGGCGATCGGCCGGACGACGGCCGAGGTGAAGGCCGGCGACCATATCCATAGCCACAACCTGCATTTCGAGAACGACCGGCTGGCGGCGACCGCCAATGCGGCGCCGGAGAAGGCCAGTGCCACCGACAAGGCCCGCACTTTCATGGGTTACCGCCGCGCCGACGGGCGGGCGGCGACGCGCAACTATATCGGCGTGATCGCCAGCGTGAACTGTTCCACCACCGTCTGCCGCGCCATCGCGGAGACGGCGAACCGGACGCTGCTGCCGCTTTATGAAGGCATCGACGGTTTCGTGCCGATCGTGCATGACCAGGGCTGCGGCATGAGCTCGACCGGAGACGGGATGGCGGTGCTGCACCGGACGCTGGCAGGCTACACCCGGCATGTGAATTTCGGCGGGGTGCTGATGATCGGGCTCGGCTGCGAGGTGAACCAGCTGACGCTCTACGGGCAGAGCGGCGCCGGCAATTCCAAGCGGCATTTCAACATCCAGGACGCCGGCGGCTCGCGGCGCGCGGTCGAGCGGGCCATGGGAATGCTGCGCGAGATCGCGGAAGATGTGAGCCGCGAACGCCGCGTTCCGATTTCGGTCGGAGAGATCATCATCGGCCTGCAATGCGGCGGCTCCGACGGCTTTTCCGGCATCACCGCCAACCCGGCGCTCGGCGTGGCGGCCGACCTCCTGGCTGCGGCCGGCGGCACGCCGATCCTCTCCGAGACCTCGGAGATCTATGGCGCCGAGCATCTTCTGCGCAGCCGCGCGGTGAGCGACGAAGTCGCCCGCAAGCTCGACGACAAGATCGTCTGGTGGGAGAAGTACGTGGCGATGCATGGCGCCTCGCTCGACAACAACCCCTCGCCGGGCAACAAGCGCGGCGGGCTGACCACCATTCTCGAGAAATCGCTCGGCGCCGTCGCCAAGGGCGGACGTTCACCGCTGACGGCGGTCTACGGTTATGCCGAACGTGTGACCGCATCGGGGCTCGTCTTCATGGACACGCCGGGCTACGATCCGGTCTCGGCCACGGGCCAGGTGGCAGGCGGCGCCAACATGATCGCCTTTACCACGGGGCGCGGCAGCTGTTTCGGCTGTCGTCCGGCGCCGTCGATCAAGCTTTCGAGCAACTCGGCGCTCTATGCCGCGATGGAAGAGGACATGGACATCGATTGCGGCACGATCGCCACCGGCGATGTGACGATTTCAGCCAAGGGCCGCGAGATCTTCGAACTGATCATCGACACGGCATCGGGCAAGAAAACCAAGAGCGAGGAGTTCGGCTACGGCGATAACGAATTCGTGCCATGGCATCTCGGAGCCACGCTCTAGATAGGAAATACAGGGTCTTCAGAGGAGGAATGATGAAGACGAGGAGGATCGGCAGGACAGATCTCGCGGTGACCGAAGTGAGTTTCGGCGCCGCGGCTCTCGGTGGCCTCTACCGTGCTTGCCCGCGCGAGCAGGCGATGGAAACGCTCGAAGCCGCATGGGACAGCGGCATCCGCTATTTCGACGTAGCACCGTGGTACGGTCTCGGCCTGGCCGAGCGCCGCATGGGCGACTTCCTGCGCGACAAGCCGGAGAGCGAATGGGTACTTTCCACCAAGGTGGGCCGGCTGCTGCGGCCGGTGCCGACGGGGACAGTTCCCGATTACAGCTATGTCGATCCCCTCTCCTTCGATGCCGACTACGACTACAGCTATGACGGCATCATGCGCTCGGTCGAGTTCAGCTATGCCCGCCTCGGGCTGAACCGCATCGATATCCTCTATGTGCACGACATCGGCGGCTATACGCATGGCGCGACGAAGAACGCGGTCTATCTACGGCAGTTCCTCGATGGCGGCATCAAGGCGCTGGAGGAACTGAAGGCATCCGGCACGATCAAGGCCTTCGGGCTCGGCGTCAACGAGGTGCCGGTCTGCCTCGACGTGATGCGCAATGCCGATATCGACTGCATCCTGATGGCCGGCCGCTACACGCTGCTCGACCGCTCCGCCGTCGATGAGCTGCTGCCGCTTTGCCGCGAGAAGGGTACGTCGCTTGTCGTCGGCGGCGTCTTCAATTCCGGCATCCTGGCAACCGGGGCCGTGCCCGGTTCCAACTTCGACTACATGCCGGCAACGCCAGACGTGCTCGCCAAGGTCGCCGCGATGGAAGAGATCGCCGGGAAGCATGGCGTTGCGCTGGCGGCCCCAGCCCTGCAGTTTCCGCTGCGCGATCCGCTCGTGTCCTCGGTGCTGATCGGCACCGCCAAGGCATCCAGCCTGACGCGCAACATGGAGCTCTTTTCACCGAGACTGCCGGATTCTATCTTCCCCGAATTCGACCACCTTACCCTCGTCGCTCCACCGTTGGGCGATGAAGCCGTACGCGTTTAAGGAACAGACATGCTCAAAGGAATTCATCCCGTTCTCAACCCCGACCTCCTGCGCGCCATTGCCCGCATGGGGCATGGCGACGAGATCCTGATCGCCGATGCCAATTTTCCGTCCAGCACCATGGGCCCCGAGGTCATCCGCGCGGACGGCGTCAGCGCCACCGAGATGGCGGAAGCTATTCTCACGCATCTTCCGCTGGATACTTTCGTGCCCGATTCAGCCTGGCGGATGGAAGTCGTCGGCGATCCGAAGGCCGAACCAGAGGTCTGCGTCGAGTTCCAGAACATCGTCTCGAAGCGCGCCGGCGATTTCAAGATCGTGCCGGTGGAGCGCTTCGCGTTTTACGAGCGGTCGCGCAAAGTGGCCTATATCGTCGCGACCACCGAGTTTCGTCTCTACGGAAACCTGATCCTGAAGAAGGGCGTGGTGCATCCGCATGAAGTCTTCCGGGGATGAAACCGAAAGACTGAGGCAAATACCAAAATGGAATAAACGTTCCGTGTTGACAAATATTCGGAACCAATGTTTCATTCAGTAAGAGAGTGCCGGTCTGGCACACTGTTCGGAAGGGAGAACCGAGGAGGAGCAGACCGGCGTGAACGCCAACGATGCTGGCAAATCGAGCCGACTTGCATTTCATCGTCGGCTCGGCTAGCGTCCGAAAGGTAAATGTTTTTTATCGATAAAAATCTCCCGTTTGCGTTCGGCGGGAGATTCCTAGGAGGAGAACGCACCTGAGAGGAGAACACACATGCGCATGAAATCCATTCTTTCGCGTAGAAGCTTCACCGCGCTCGCGGGCGCTGCCGTCATCGCCACTGCGATGCCGCTGCCGTCCTTCGCAGCCGACGTGACGATCCCGATCATCGTCAAGGACACCACGTCCTTCTACTGGCAGATCGTTCTCGCCGGCGCCCGCAAGGCCGGCCAGGATCTCGGCGTCAAGGTGCCGGAACTCGGCGCGCAGGCCGAAACCGACGTCAACGGCCAGATCAGCATTCTCGAGAACGCCGTTGCCGGCAAGCCTGCCGCGATCGTCATCTCGCCGACCGAATTCAAGGCGCTCGGCAAGCCGATCGATGAAGCCGCGAAGTCCGTTCCGATCATCGGCATCGATTCCGGTGCAGACTCCAAGGCCTTCAAGTCGTTCCTGACCACCGACAACGTCCAGGGCGGCCGCATCGCCGCTGATGGCCTTGCCGCAGCGATCAAGGAAATGACCGGCAAGGATGAAGGCGATGTCGTCATCATCACCAACACGCCCGGCGCCGGCTCGCTCGAGCAGCGCCGCGAAGGCTTCCTCGATCAGGTCAAGACCAAGTATCCGGGCCTGAAGGTCGTTGCCGACAAGTATGCCGACGGCCAGGCCACGACCGGTCTAAACATCATGACCGACCTGATCACCGCCAACCCGAATATCGTCGGCGTCTTCGCCTCCAACCTGATCATGGCGCAGGGCGTTGGCCAGGCGATCGCCGAAAACAAGCTCGGCGACAAGGTCAAGGTCATCGGCTTCGACAGCGACGACAAGACGATCGGCTTCCTCAAGGACGGCGCGCTTGCCGGCCTCGTGGTGCAGGATCCGTATCGCATGGGCTATGACGGCGTGAAGACCGCGCTTGCCGTATCCAAGGGCGAAAAGGTCGAAGAGAACGTCGATACCGGCGCCAACCTGGTGACCAAGGCCAACATGGCCGATCCGAAGATCGACGCCCTCCTGAACCCGAAGATCAAGTAATCTTCAAAGGGGCCGCGCGCGAGCATTCCCGCGCGGCCTTTCTTTGCCGGTGCCGTCATCCGCCTGAGGAGCGCGGAGGGCCGGCGGAGAGACGGGAATTCGCGAGGAGGAGAAGACATCCATGAGCCTGGAAGAGATCAGTCATCGCCATGATGACAGCGCCACGCTGAAAGAGGCCAACCGCATTCAGGCGGGCATGCCCATCCTCGAACTCAAGGGATTGCAGAAGAATTACGGTTACGTGCAGGCGCTGAAACCGGCGACGATCACGTTCCTGGCCGGCGAGATCCATGCGATCGTCGGCGAAAACGGGGCCGGGAAATCGACCCTGATCAAGCTGCTCACCGGTGTCATAACCAGAACCGCGGGCGAGATCCTGTGGTGCGGCCACCCGGTCGCGCTGGCGACGCCGAACGAGGCGATCGCGCGCGGCATCAACGCCGTCCACCAGGAAGTGGTGCTCTGCCCGCACCTGACGGTTGCCGCCAACATGTTCCTGGGCGACGAAGTCAACAAGTTCGGCATGATGCGCAAGAAGCAGATGGTGAAGATGGCGCAGGCCGTCCTCGACGACCTCGGCTTCGGGCTGCCCGCCGCCGCCCTGCTCAGCGACCTCACCATCGGCCAGCAGCAGCTGGTCGCCACGGCGCGCGCCGCTATGCGCGGCACCCAGTTCCTGATCTTCGACGAGCCGACCGCCTATCTGACACGCCAGGAATCGGCGCAGCTGTTCAAGCTGATCCGCCGCCTGCAGAGCGAAGGCGTCACCATCGTCTACATCAGCCATCGCATGGAAGAAGTCTTCGAGCTGGCGGATCGCGTGTCCGTGCTGCGCGACGGCACTCATGTGGGCACGCGCCTGATCGGCGAGACCAACGACAACGAGCTGATCGCGCTGATGATCAACCGCTCGATCGAACAGATCTACCACAAGGAAGAGATCGCCATCGGCGAGACGATCGTCGAAACCCGCGGCCTTTCCGGGCCGGGTTTCCAGGACGTTTCGCTGTCGGTCAAGGCCGGCCAGATCGTCGGCCTCTACGGGCTGATCGGCGCCGGGCGCAGCGAGTTCGCGCTCGGGCTCTACGGCCGCGAAAAGACGACATCGGGCGAAATCCACTGGATGGGCAAGAAGGTCGACATCAAGAACGAGCGCAAGGCGATGGAGTTCGGCATCGCGCTGGCGCCGGAAAGTCGCCGCGACCAGGGGCTATGCCTCAACCTGCCGATCGGCCTCAACATCAACCTTCCCGTCTTCGACCGGTTGAGCAAGGGGCCGGTGATCGGGCTTGCCGACGAAGCGAGGAATGCCGACCAGCAGATCCGCGACCTTTCGATCAAGACCCCGAGCCGGCGCGTGCTGGTTTCGGCGATGTCGGGTGGCAACCAGCAGAAGGTGGTCATCGGCAAGTGGCTCAGCCACGGCGCGCGGCTCTTCATCTTCGACGAACCTACCGTCGGCGTCGACGTCGGCACCAAGGCGGAAATCTACCGGCTGTTCGCGCGGCTTCTGAAGGAGGGCGCCGGCATCATCCTGATCTCGTCCTACCTGCCCGAGGTCTACGAACTGGCGGACGAACTGCACGTCTTCAGGTCAGGCAAGCTGGTGGCGAGCCACGGTTTCCATGCGGCGTCACATGAACAAGTCCTCAGCGAAGCGATCGGCGTCTGAGTGGAATAAGAGGGAGAGAGATCATGACCGTAACCCCCACCGAAATCCCCGCGCCGCAGCAACGCCGCAAAGTCAACATCCTGTTCGGGCTGACGCTGATCGGCCTGCTGGTTGCGCTCTGGGTCGCGCTTGGCCTGGCCACCAACAGCTTCTGGACGCCCCTCAACATCAGCAACCTGCTGCGTCAGGGCTCGATGACGGCGATCCTGGCGCTTGGTGAAACCTTCGTCATCATCACCGCCGGCATCGACCTTTCCGTCGGCGCGATCGTGGGGTTTGCGGGCGTCATCATCGCATGGCTGCTGCAGGCCGGCGTACCGGTCTGGGCGGCGATCCTCCTGACGCTCGCCTTCGGGGTAGCGATCGGCGCCTTCCACGGCTTCGGTATCGTCCACATGGGCCTGCCGCCGTTCATCATCACGCTGGCAACGCTGACCGCTCTGCGCGGCTTC
The DNA here is from genome assembly GCA_900471485.1 of Hyphomicrobiales bacterium. Classification (GTDB taxonomy): domain Bacteria; phylum Pseudomonadota; class Alphaproteobacteria; order Rhizobiales; family Rhizobiaceae; genus Rhizobium. The sequence continues at coordinate 28,343 of UCEU01000033.1, read as the reverse complement.
GGCCTTCTCATCACCAACGGCTCGTCGATCAACATCACCAACGAAGCCTTCTCCAACTTCTCGCGCGCCGACTTCCTCGGCATTCCGAGCCTGTTCTGGATGGTGATATTGGTGGCGATACCATCCTATATCCTGCTGCATCTCAGCCGCTGGGGCCGCTATCTCTTCGCGGTCGGCTCCAACAGCGAAGCAGCCCGCCTGTCGGGTGTGCGGGTCAGCGCCATCATCTACATGGCCTATATTCTCTCGGCGACCTTCGCGGCCTTCGTCGGCATCCTGCTCGCATCGCGCATCGCCATCGGCAATGCGACGCAGGCGGACGGCTGGGAACTGCAGGCGATCGCCTCGTCGGTCATCGGCGGCACCTCGCTGTTCGGCGCCGTCGGTTCCGTTCACGGGCCGCTGATCGGCGCGTTCATTCTGGCGACGATCAACAACGGCGCGAACCTGCTCAACGTCAATTCGTTCTGGCAACGCATCATCACCGGCCTGCTGATCATCGTGATCGTTTACTTCGACCAGCTTCGCCGCCGCCGCAGCTCGTAAGGCACGGCTGGAAACATGCAAAAAGCCGGCTCACATGGGCTGGCTTTTTTGTTCGTTCAGGCCCTTGGTCAGGCGGCGTCGATTGCCTGGCGCATCTGGCGCACCACCGCAACATCAGTCCGGTTCATGCCAGGCGCCTCGAAGCCGAAGGCGACCGCGCGCGGATCGGCGTCGGCGCTGGGCGAACTGCAGGAGCCGTGAATCTCGCGCGCGCCGGTGGCGCGCAGGATCTCGCCGGCGTTGCTCGGCCTGACGCCACTGCCCGGCATGATGGAGATACGGCCGGCCGCCTTTTTCGAGAGGCGCGCAAGTGTGTCGAGACCGTCGATCGCCTTCGGGACACAGCCCGATGTGAGGATGCGCTCGCAGCCGAGTTCGATTGCCTGCTCCAGGGCCACGTCCGCATCCGGCACCAGATCGAAGGCGCGATGCAGCGTCGAGCCGAGACCGGCGGCATGCGCCTTCAAACGATGGATCAGCGGCATGTCGAGCCGGCCATCCGGCGTGTTGGCGCCGATCACGACGCCGGCAAGGCCGAAGGCGCGGACAGCATCGATATCCGCCATCATCGCCGCCTCGTCTCCCTCATCGAACACGAAGGCGCCGGCATGCGGGCGGATCATCGCGTAAACCGGAATGGGCGCCGAGGCGGCCGCCTTCATCAGGCCGGCCAGAGGCGTCAGCCCCCCGACCTCCAGCGCCGAGCAAAGCTCGATGCGCCCGGCGCCACCCTCGATCGCCGCCGCCAGTCCCCGCGGGCTGTCGACACATACTTCCAGCAAGATGCTCACGTTCCTGTTTCCCCTCTGGATCTTCTATCATTCATGCGACGGATGCCCGCCGCGCGGCAGGTTTCGCAACGATGCCGGCAACGAGATCGATGATCATCGCGCTCGCTTCGGCCGACGCGTCGCGGTGGTTGAAGGCGACGTGGTAGGACATCGGCACATTGTCATCGAGATCGACGATCCTGACCCTGTCCGCGATCGGCATGGCGCTCACCCGCCCGAGAAACGAGATATAGCCGTGACTGGCGACCAGATCGACGATGACGGGCAGCGAATCCGCCGCCGTGATGTCGCGGTCACGCAGCCGGCGGTTGGCGGAGCGTTCGCGGTTCAGCGTCATGGCGGCGTGGCCGAGGCCGGTGCGCGGGCTCGGCGTGCAGATGGGGTGGCTGGCGACGAGTTCGGCAACCGATGTCTCCCGGCTATGCGGGGGCGCGATCACCACCATGTCGGTCTGAAGCAATTCGCGGTGCTTGAAGCTTTCGAGCCCGAAGATCGAGTCGAGGATCGCCACGTCGATACGGCCGGATTTCAGCGCTTCCCGGAGGTCGTCGGCCGTCATCAGCATCAGCGAGATGGCATTCTTGTTGCGTCGCAGGTTCCATTCCGACACCAGCGCACCTAGGCAACGCGCCACCCAGCTTTCCGAGCCTGTCGGGATGATCGAACCGATGCGCAGCGCCCTGGCGCTACGCTGGTAGCGCTCGTCCGCCGAAGATTTCAGCTCGTTCCATGCCTGGCAGATCGTCGAGAAGGCAGCGTAGATTCGCTGGCCTTCCGGGGTGAGAGCCGAGCCATGCGCCTGACGTTCGAACAGCGTCCGGCCGAAGGTCTTCTCCAAGGTCGCGATCTGCAGGGAGAGTTGCGGCTGGCCGAGCTTCAGCCGGCGCGCGGCGCGATTGATGCTCCCCTGGTCGGCGACCTCCATGAACCGCTCCATGGTGGCGATCTTGATCGCGATGCGCGACGGCGCGCCATGATCCATATCGGCCCCCAGCTGCTCGGCGGCCTCAACGATCGGCGCCAATCCCTCGCGCACCTTGCCGCTGGCAAGCAGCGTCACCAGTTCCCCCGAACTGCGCTCGGTGAGCTTGATGGCAAGTTCGGTTTCGAGATTGCGGATCGCGGTCGAGACTGTCGACGCGGCCAGCGACAGCTGCCGCGCCGTTTCGCGTATCGATCCCGAAGAGAGCACATGCGAGGCAATGAACACCGTGCCGAGCTGCAATCGTTCTCTCCGTAACAAGCTGAAAAACCGAACGATATGGTGTGTTCGCCAAAAAAGATATCCCTCTTGCGACAAGGGGCGGCTATCGTTCACCTACGAGATAAATGGGGCCGCGGCAGAAGAACCGCACGAGAGCACCCGATATCCCGGAGACGACCAAGGGAACAAAAACAAATCGCGGCGGCGCTGCAAAACGGAATGCGATTGCGCGCAAGCGATCCCGTTCAACGTCATAATCGCCGCGCATTCGCAAAACTGGGGGAGCCTGCATCGATTTTTCGGGCATGCACGCTATTTCCATGACGCACGCATTTCTGTGGTGACGGCAGCGCGCTGCCTTTACCGGCATTTTTATCCGCGGTGGTTTCCAGTGGAGGCATCTCGGGGGTTTACACTGTTAAAACAAGGGGACACTCCATGCTGAAGAAATTCGCACTTGCCGTCTCGCTCTCCGCTTTCGCGGCAGGCGCGGCCCATGCTGCAGACGTCGTCGTTTCATCGAAAATCGATACGGAAGGAACACTGCTCGGCAACATGATCGCGCTGGCGCTCAATGCCAACGGCATCAAGACACAGGACCGTGTCGCGCTCGGCGCCACGCCGGTCGTGCGCAAGGCAATCACGGCAGGCGAAATCGACATCTATCCCGAATACACCGGCAATGCCGGCTTCTTCTTCAACAAGGCCGACGATGCGGCCTGGAAGAACATCGACCAGGGTTACGAGCTTGCCAAGAAGCTCGACTACGACGCCAACAAGATCGTCTGGCTGACGCCCTCGCCCGCCAACAACACCTGGGCACTTGCCGTTCGCAGCGACGTGGCCGGGCCGAACAACCTGAAATCCATGTCTGACTTCGGCAAATGGGTTGCCGGCGGCGGCGCGGCAAAGCTCGCCGCTTCGGCCGAGTTCGTCAATTCCGCCGGTGCGCTCCCCGCCTTCCAGACGACCTACGGCTTCCAGCTGAAGCCGGACCAGATGGTGGTTCTCTCCGGTGGCGACACGGCCGCCACGATCAAGGCGGCGGCCGACCAGACCAACGGGGTCAACACCGCCATGGTCTACGGCACCGACGGCGCGATCGCGGCTGCAGAGCTCACGGTCCTCGAAGACGACAAGAGCGTCCAGCAGGTCTACGCGCCGACGCCTATTATCCGCGAGGAAGTGCTGAAGGCCAATCCGAAGATCGAGGAAGTGCTGGCGCCGATCTTCAAGGGCCTGACGGCTGACGACCTGCGCACGCTCAACGGCAAGATCCAGGTCGATGGCGAGCCTGCCAAGTCGGTGGCCGAAGGTTATCTGAAGGAAAAGGGTTTCCTGAAGTAGAGACCTCGACGCTCCGCCTTGCAAAGGGCGGAGCCCTATTCCTTCAGGACAGGATGGATCGATGGACGAAACCTTAGCGGTCCGCAAGCTGGACCGGCTCGGCCTGGTGCTCGCTGCCGCCGGCGTGATTGCAACGGCGCTTCTTCCCTTCATCTACGTCAAGGCGAACCGCATCGCAGCCGGCAAGCCGATGCTGCTGACGCAGCTTCTCGACCAGCCTTCCGTCATCGCCCTCACCCTGCTTCTCATCCTGACCGCGCTCGCGGCCCTGTTGCTGCGCAACGCGGCGCTGCGGCTCGTCATCTCCACGCTCTGCCTTGCCGCGCTGATCGCCGCTATCGGCCTGGTCGCGACCGGGTTCACGCCCGCGGGCAGCAATGCCGCGCGGATGACGCCGGGCGGCGGGTTCTGGGTGCTGTTTGCCGTCATCGGCCTCGTCATCTCCGATGCGCTGGTGAAGATCAGGCTCAAGCCCTGGATGCGGATCGCGGCACTCGCCGCCTATACGGCGCTGCTGGCGGTCTTCCTCTCTTCGGGGCTTCTGGACAGCCTTTCGATCCTCAAGGAATTCGCGACGCGCTCCGCGCAGTTCTGGACGGAAGCGGTGGCGCACATGCTTCTCGCCTTCGGCTCGCTCGTCATCGCCATCCTGATCGGATTGCCACTCGGCATCGTCTGCTTCTGGGTTCCCAAGCTGCGGGCCGCGGTGCTGCAAGGCTTGAGCCTGATCCAGACGATCCCGAGCCTTGCGCTCTTCGGCCTGCTGATGCTGCCGCTCGGCTACCTCGCCACGCATGTGCCGGTAGCCGCCGCGCTTGGCATTCGCGGCATCGGCGCCGCCCCGGCGCTGATCGCGCTGGTGCTCTATTCGCTGCTTCCGATCGTCGCCAATACCGTCGTCGGCCTGCAGGGCGTCGACCCCTCGGTGCGCGACGCGGCGGCCGGCATGGGACTGACGCGCCGCCAGATCCTTGTTGGCATCGACCTGCCGCTCGCCTTTCCCGTCATTCTCACGGGCATCCGCATCGTGCTGGTGCAGGCGATCGGGCTGGTGACGGTCGCGGCGCTGATCGGCGGCGGCGGATTCGGCATCTTCATCTTCCAGGGTCTCGGCCAGACAGCCATGGACCTCGTGCTGCTCGGCGCCGTGCCGACCGTCCTCTTCGCCTTTTCCTCGGCCGTCATCCTGGATGCGGTCATCGACAGCATACGGGGAACCGCCGCATGAGCATGATCGAAATCCGCAACGTCACCAAGCGCTACGGCAACGCCACCGTCGTCGACAACGTATCGATGAGTGTCGAGAAGGGGTCGATCACCGTTATCGTCGGCACCTCGGGTTCGGGCAAATCGACGCTGATGCGGATGATCAACCGGCTGGTGCCGATCACCGAGGGTGAGATTTTCGTCAACGGCCAGAACGTCATAAATGCGCCCGTGACCGAGTTGCGGCGCAAGATCGGCTATGCGATCCAGGGACACGGCCTGTTTCCGCACCGCACGGTGGCGCAGAACATCGCGACCGTGCCGCAGCTTCTCGGCTGGGATACGGCGCGGATCGACGGCCGCGTGAACGAGCTGCTGGGGCTATTCAATCTCGAGCCGGCGACGTTCGCGGAGAAATATCCGCACCAGCTTTCCGGCGGGCAGCAGCAGCGCGTCGGCGTGGCGCGCGCGCTGGCTGCGGAGCCGGAACTGCTCCTGATGGATGAACCGTTCGGCGCGCTCGATCCCGTCATTCGCGGCAAGGCGCAGGACGATCTGCTGGCGATCCAGAAGCAGTTCGGCACGACGGTCATTCTCGTCACCCACGACATGGACGAGGCCTTTCACCTCGGCAACCAGATCGCGGTCATGAGCGGCGGCAAACTCTTGCAGTGCTCGACGCCGGAGAAGATCCTGACGGAGCCGGCCGATCCCTTCGTGCAGCAGCTGACCGGCACATCCGACCGCGCCCTGAAGCTGATGTCGCTGCTGTCGCTGAAGGACAGCATGGCGCCGGCGAAGACCGGGCTGAACCACGCGCTGCCGCAATCGCTCAGCCTGCGTGATGCTCTGGCCGAGATGATCTGGCAGGGGATCGACGAGGCGGCCGTGCAGGACGCCGCCAAGGCTCCTGTCGGTTCGATCTCGATGGCGCGACTTCTTGAGCTGGGCCGCAAGGCATGAAGCACGTCGTCGCCAATCTCTTTCGCGTGACGGCGCTTGCGCTGCTCTTGATCCTGCTCTTCAGGACCGAGTGGCTTTCCTTCTTGCTGGTGCCGCTCACCAACAACAACGCGCCCGCCGTCTACACCCAGAACAGCCTGCCGGCACTGGCCGCCGCGCATCTCTATCTTGTCGCCATCTCGATTGTCGGCAGCGCCGTGCTCGCCATTCTCGGCGGCGTCTTCGTGACCCGCAAGAGCGGCGAGGATTTCCTGCCATTGTCGCGCGCCATCGCCAATGCCGGCCAGACCTTTCCGCCGGTCGCGGTTCTGGCGCTCGCGGTGCCGGCCACCGGCTTCGGCGCAGGCCCGACACTGATCGCGCTTTTTCTCTATGGATTGCTGCCGATCTTCGAAAACACGGTGTCCGGCCTGCGGCAGGTGCCGGCATCGATACTGGAAGCCGCCGACGGCATGGGCATGAGCGCGATGCAGCGGCTTTTCCGCGTGGAGCTGCCGCTCGCCCTGCCCCTCATCCTCGAAGGACTGAAGGTGGCAACCGTGATCAACATCGGGACGGCGACGATCGGGTCGACGGTGGCGGCGAAGGGGCTCGGCGAGGTAATCATTGCCGGACTGATCTCCGATAACACCGCCTTCATCCTGCAGGGCGGCCTGATCGTCGGCCTGATGGCGGTGCTGATCTACGATGCGCTCGGCATCATCGAAAGCGGGATTTCGCGCAGAATTGGCTTGCGCCCGGCGTGAGCCAGCGGCTACCAAAGCTCAGCACATATCGCATGCTGGAGGCAGCCCTTGGCCAAGATGATCCATTCGATGATCCGCGTTCTCGACGAGGCGCGCTCCGTGTCGTTCTATCGCACGGTGTTTGGCCTCGAGGTCGCCGACCGCATCGATTTCGACACCTTCACGCTGATCTACCTCTCCAATGCCGAGACCGGGTTCGAGCTGGAACTGACTGTCAACAAGGGGCACACTGCACCCTACGACCTCGGCAATGGCTACGGCCATCTCGCCGTCTCGGTGGACGAACTGAAGACCGAGCACGAGCGGCTGACGACGGCCGGGCTCAACCCCGGCAAGATCGTGGAGCTGAACCGCGACGGCAAGCTGCTGGCGCTTTTCTTCTTCATCACCGATCCCGACGGCTACAAGATCGAAGTCCTGCAGCGCCACGGCCGCTACCTCTAAGAGCTCTCACCGATGATCGAGAAAACCGAACTGAACAGCGGCTGGTCGCTTTACTGCAACGTTACAGATCGCCCGGATCTACCCAAGAAAATTCCCGCCGCCGTGCCCGGCTGCGTGCATCTCGACCTTCTGGCGCAGCGGCTGATCCCCGATCCCTATATCGATGTCAACGAGATCACCAACGACTGGATCGGCAGGCAGGACTGGACCTATCGCTGCACTTTCGACGCCAAAAATAACGACGGCAAGGTGCGGGAGCTGGTGTTCGACGGGCTCGACACGATCGCCACGGTCACCCTCAACGGCGAGGAGATCGGCCGGACGTTCAACATGCACCGAACCTATCGCTTCGATGTATCGGAGCGCCTGATCGATGGCGAAAACGAGCTCAGCGTCACCTTCCGCTCGGCCTATGCCTATGGCGCGGAGATGGAAGCGATCTACGGTTATCGACCGAACAACTATCCCGGCCCCGGCAACCTGATGCGCAAGATGGCCTGCAATTTCGGCTGGGACTGGGGTCCGACGCTGGTTACGTCAGGGGTCTGGAAGCCGGTGCGGCTGGAAAGCTGGGAGCGCGCGCGGTTGGCGGAGACACGGGTCTCGGCGACGCTTGCGGGTGGAGACGGGCTCGTGCGCGTGAACGCGAACCTGGCGCGACAGGGCGAGCGGGCTGATTGCCGGCTGATTGCGCGGATCGGCGGCGAGGAACGCGAGATCGCCATCGCCGCGGGAGCGGACGATGTCAGCTTCGAGCTTACCATGCCCTCGCCGCAGCTATGGTGGCCGCATCATCTTGGCGCGCAACCGCTCTATCCCCTTCAGCTGGAACTGCGAGATGGTAAGAGCGACGACTTGCTCGACAGCTATTCGAAGGAAATCGGCTTTCGTTCGCTGCGGCTCGACACCGGCGAGGACGAACACGGTTCCGCATTCACCTTCGTCATCAACGACGTGCCGATCTTTGCCTGCGGGGCCAACTGGATCCCCGACGACTGCTTCCCGTCGCGCGTGACCGCCGATCGCTACGCTTCGCGTATCGAGGAGGCGAAGGCCGCCAACATCAACCTGTTGCGTGTCTGGGGCGGCGGGATCTTCGAGCGCGACGAGTTCTACGAGGCCTGCGACCGGGCAGGCATGCTGGTGTGGCAGGACTTCCTGTTTGCCTGCGCCGCCTACCCGGAGGAGGAGCCGCTGCGCTCCGAGGTGGAGGCCGAAGTGCGCGACAACGTCGTGCGGCTGATGCCGCACCCGTCGCTCATCGTCTGGAACGGCAACAACGAGAATATCTGGGGTTTCGACGAGTGGGGCTGGCGGCCGGTGATCAAGCCGGAGGAAAGCTGGGGCCTCGGCTATTATCTCGATATCCTGCCGAGGCTCTGCGCCGAGCTCGACCCGGCGCGGCCCTACTATCCCGGCAGCCCCTATTCCGGCAGCATGGAGATCGAGCCGAATGCCGATGCGCATGGCTGCAAGCACATATGGGATGTCTGGAACGATGTGGGCTACGAGGTCTACAGCAACTACATCCCGCGCTTCTGCTCGGAGTTCGGCTGGCAGGCGCCTCCGAACTGGGCGACGCTGCAGGAGAGCGTGCACGACGCACCGCTGACGCCGGTGTCGAACGGCGTCTTCCACCATCAGAAGGCAACACTTGGCAACGACAAGCTGATCCGTGGACTGGCGGGGCATCTGCCGGAGCCGCAAACGATGGAGGACTGGCACTTCGCCACCCAGCTCAACCAGGCGCGGGCGATCCGCTTCGCCATCGAGCACATGCGCTCGCATCGCGACATCTGCAAGGGCGCCGTCGTCTGGCAGTTCAACGACTGCTGGCCGGTGACGTCCTGGTCGGCGCTCGATTCCGCCGGGCGGCGCAAGCCGTTGTGGTATGCGATGCGCCAAGCCTTCGACCCCAGGCTCCTGACCATCCAGCCTCGTGATGGCGGGCTGGCGGCTGTCGCGGTGAACGAACGAACCCTGTTCTGGCGGGCGAAGATTTCGGGCAAGCGCCTCAGGCTCGACGGCACGGTGCTGGCGGAATTCGAGTTCTGGCGACACCTTTGCGATCGTTTCGAGGCAAAGCCGTTCCCGTTGCCGGCTGACGTCGCGACATCAGGGGACGCAACCGACGAGGTGATCGTCGTCGACATGCTCGACCGCCGCGCGTTCCACTATTTCGTCGAGGATATCGACCTGAAGCTGCCGGCGCCGAAAGCCGATATCGTGGTGACCGCAAGCGCCGACGGCTGCGAGATCAAGGTGACGGCGGTTAGCTTCCTGAAGGATCTATGCCTGATGGCCGACCGCCTCGATCCCGCTACAGTCATCGACACGATGCTGATCACCCTGCTGCCGGGCGAGAGCCATGTGTTCAAGGTGGCGACATCAGCGGCAGTCACCGCCGGCGACATCGTGTTGGGCAAGGTGTTGCGCTCGGCCAACGACTTGGTTGCGCAGCAGAGAGCGTCTGGACACTGAAAAGGCCCCGTCAACGACGGGGCCCATCCAGTACATATCCGCCATATCCTGCCAGGAAGAAGCACGGATCAGGCGGCATGTGCGCGGTACTCACCGTGCACATCGGACGGTATTACATCCAGTAGGGCGGTACGCCGTAGTAGTCGTAGACGCGGCGACCGTTATCGTTGTACCAGCTGTCATCATCGTCCGAATAACTCGGCGCGCCTTCGATCTGCTCCTTGGTGAGATCGATGCGATAGCCGTCAAGTTGGGTATCGTAGGTCAGCTTTTCCCAGGGCAGCGGATAGTGATCGTGGCCGATGCCCATGAAGCCGCCAAAGCTGAGGACGGCGTAAGCAACGCGGCCATCCTGCTTGCCGAGAATCAGGCGTTCGATCGAACCGATATGCTTGCCGTCGGCGCCATAGACCCGGGTGCCTTCCACCCTGTCGCTGGCAATCAGCGTCGGCGTATCCTTGACATTCGGGTCGCGGCGGGTGTTGTCAGCGTCCTGGTGCAGCATGGTTGTTCCTCCTTTGGAATAGCCTTGTTGTGGCTGGTGTATGAGTTCAAAACGTGCCGCCACACTCAAAGTTCCCGACCTTCTGCAATCGTTAGAACCAGCAATATTGACGTTTACGTCAAGGTTATTGTAGCCTCATTCCAGCTTGAACCATTCGGGCAATGACATAAGCTGCCGTATTGGAAGATGGAGGATCATCCAATCGGCGCGCGGGCAAAACCGGGCGGGCAGCGAAAGGGAGAGAGAAACACGATGAACAGCATTTCCGTCTATCCAGACGGGGCGAAGCCCGAGAAACCGTGGCTCGCCACCTATCCCGCCATCGTCCCGGCCGAGCTTCCGCCGCTGCAATACGCATCGCTTGCGGAACTGCTTGAAAAAAACTGCGTGCGTTATGCCGACCGCATCGCCTTTTCCAGCATGGGCAAGACGCTGAGCTATCGCGAACTGGAGCGACGGACCCGCGACGTCGCGGCATGGCTGCAAGGTATTGGCTTGCAGAAGGGTGACCGTGTCGCGGTGATGATGCCGAACGTGCTGCAGAACCCGATTGCCGCCTACGCCATTTTGCGCGCCGGCTTCGTGGTCGTGAACGTGAACCCGCTCTACACGCCGCGCGAGCTCGAACACCAGCTGCGCGATTCCGGCGCCAAGGCGATCTTCGTCCTAGAGAACTTCGCGCGCACCGTCGAGCAGGTGCTTGCCAACACCGATGTCCGCCATGTCGTCGTCACCTCGCTCGGCGAAATGCTTGGTGCCAAGGGGCTGATCGTCAACCTTCTGGTCCGCAAGGTGAAGAAGCTCGTTCCTGTTTGGTCGATCCCCGGCCACAAGACATTCAAGCAGGTGCTGCGCGAAGGCGCCGGGAGGACTTTCAAAGCCGCCGAACTTAGCCATGCCGACATCGCCTTCCTGCAATATACAGGCGGGACGACAGGGGTGGCCAAGGGCGCGGTGCTGACGCACCGGAACCTTCTCTCGAACAAGCTGCAGCTGGAGCTCTGGCTGAACTCGGCCTTCGAAAACAGGCAGCGCCCCGAGGTGCTGAACTTTCTCTGCGCGCTGCCGCTCTACCATATCTTCGCGCTGACGGTGAACTCGCTGATGGGCATGTCGCTCGGCGCGCACAACGTGCTGGTCGCCAACCCTCGCGACATTCCTGCACTCATCAAGGAATTCTCGAAGTCCAAAGTGCATGTCTTCCCCGGCCTCAACACCTTGTTCAACGCGCTGATGAACAACGCCGAGTTCGCCAAGGTCGATTTCTCGTCGCTGGTGATTTCGCTGGGCGGCGGCATGGCCGTGCAGCGGCCGGTGGCGGAGCGCTGGCTGAAGATCACCGGCAACCACATCACCGAGGGATACGGGCTTTCCGAGACATCGCCCGTCGCCACCGCCAACCGCTTCGATTCGCCTGACTTCACCGGCTCGATCGGCCTGCCGATCCCCTCGACCGATCTCGACATCCGCAACGAAGAGGGCGCTTCGCTGCCGCTCGGCGAGGTCGGCGAGATCTGCATTCGCGGGCCGCAGGTGATGGCGGGATACTGGAACAAGCCGGACGAAACCGCGCGCGCCATGACAGCGGACGGCTATTTCCGCACCGGCGACATGGGCTTCATGGATGCCCGCGGCTACACCAAGATCGTCGACCGCAAGAAGGACATGATCCTGGTTTCGGGCTTCAACGTCTATCCCAACGAGATCGAGGAAGTGGCGGCGATGCACCCCGGCATTCTCGAGGCCGCGGCGATCGGCGTGGCCGACGAACACTCCGGCGAGGCGGTGAAGCTCTTCGTGGTGAAGAAGGATCATGCGATCACGGAAGCCGACGTGAAAGCACATTGCGCGGCCAATCTCACCAACTACAAGCGGCCGCGCTTCATCGAGTTCCGCACCGAACTGCCGAAATCGCCGGTCGGCAAGATCCTGCGCAAGGATCTGCGCGCGTAATATTTTCGCAATTGAGCACAACCCAAAACTGTGCTGCTATCGCCATGTTTTGAGGCAGAAGCAGCACAGGTCGCAGCAATGCGGCCTATCGGCGAGGATGGGCCGCGCCGACTTCGGCAAGAGCCTTGCTATCAAAACGGGAGGTGATGATATGTGGTTTCGACCGCTTAGCGTCACGCTTATGGTAAGGAAAACCCGGACGAGCTGGTCACTCAGCGTCCGGGTCACATTCCAAAGAACATAAGCGCAGCAGGTGGAGTTACCGCTCCGCCTGCAACCTCTCCAATATAGCCCGACTGCGCTGGCGCATCAAGCGCGACGTGCTCACCCTTTTTATGAATAGTTTCACACACAACTTGATTTGCACGGGGTAAAGCGAATAGTTTCCGCGACCCTCTCGCCCTGCAAAGGAGCCTCCCATGAATGCCATCGTCGACCAACTGAAAAGCACCGCGGCTGCCACCAAGGCCACCGATATCCGTGCTGCCTTCGCGGCCGATCCGAAACGCTTTTCGCGTTTCACCGCCTCGCTCGACGACCTCCTGATGGATTTCTCGAAGACAGCCGTGAACGACGAAGTGCTGGCCCTTCTGGTCAAGCTCGCCGAAACCGGCGGTGTCGAGGCCAAGCGCGACGAGATGTTCTCGGGCAAGGCGATCAACTTCACCGAAAATCGCGCGGTGCTGCACACAGCCCTTCGCAACCGCTCGAATACCCCGGTTCTGGTCGACGGCAAGGACGTGATGCCTGACGTCAACGGCGTGCTCGCTGCCATGGGCAAGTTTGCCGATGGCATTCGCTCGGGCGCGCTGAAGGGTGCTACCGGCAAGAAGATCACCGACGTCATCAACATCGGCATCGGCGGCTCCGACCTCGGCCCTGTGATGGCGACGCTGGCGCTGGCGCCTTTCCACGACGGCCCCCGCGCGCACTTCGTCTCCAACATCGACGGCGCGCATATCGCCGACATCCTGAAGCTGGTGCAGCCGGAAACGACGCTGTTCATCGTCGCGTCCAAGACCTTTACCACCATCGAGACGATGACGAACGCCCAGACGGCGCGCAAGTTCGTTGCCGATGCGCTGGGCGAAGCCGCCGTTCAGCATCACTTCGCCGCCGTTTCGACGGCGCTCGACAAGGTTGCCGCCTTCGGTATCGAGAGCGAGCGCGTGTTCGGCTTCTGGGATTGGGTCGGCGGTCGCTACTCGATCTGGTCGGCCATCGGCCTGCCGCTGATGATCGCCGTCGGTCCTGAGAACTTCGGCAAGTTTCTCGACGGCGCGCACTCTATCGACAACCACTTCCGCACGGCGCCGATCGCCAAGAACCTGCCGATCCTGCTCGGCCTGATCGGCTTCTACAATCGCAACGTTCTCGGCTACGCCACCCGCGCGATCCTGCCCTACGACCAGCGCCTGTCGCGCTTCCCGGCCTATCTGCAGCAACTCGACATGGAATCGAACGGCAAGGGCGTGACCATCGACGGCACGCCGGTCGAGGGCAATTCCGGTCCTGTCGTCTGGGGCGAACCCGGCACCAACGGCCAGCACGCCTTCTACCAGCTGATCCACCAGGGTACGAGCGTCATCCCGGCCGAGTTCATGATCGCCGCCAACGGCTTCGAGCCGGAGCTGCGCCACCAGCACCAGCTCCTGATGGCAAACTGCATCGCGCAGTCGGAAGCGCTGATGAAGGGCCGCACCTTCGAGGAAGCCAAGAAGCAGCTGACCGACAAGGGTATGGACGACAAGCAGGCCGATTTCATCGCGCCGCACCGCGTCTTCACCGGCAACCGCCCGTCGATCACCTTCGTCTATGACAAGCTGACGCCATTCGCCTTCGGCCGCCTCGTGGCGCTCTACGAACACCGCGTCTTCGTCGAAGGCGTGCTGTTCCGCATCAACTCCTTCGACCAGTGGGGCGTCGAGCTCGGCAAGGAGCTGGCGACCGGCCTGCTGCCTGTCATCGAAGGCAAGGAAAGCGCTGCCGGCCACGATTCGTCGACGCAGGGCCTTGTTGCCGAACTGGCGAAGCTCGCGAAGTAAGAGCGCCAAGTAGCGAACGCAACGTTCTACCAACGCTCCCGTGGTGACCGCCGCGGGAGCGTTTTCTATTTGGCTGATATGACTGCCTGCACTGAGAACCACACCTTGGTTGCGGTCAGGGCCTGGCGCCCTTGCCTGATGGTACGGTGCTCGCGGCCTGCTTGACCTGCGAGCCCGGCTGCGAGGCGACTGCCGGAGCGGACTTGTCTTTTTTCGGCTTGCGCGCTTCACGCGTGCCGCGGAGTTGACCTTTTGCCATTTCAAGCTCCCTGGTTGGGCCACATCGAGCAATGTGACGCCAACCAGCAGGCGCGCTTATCCGGCAAAATGCAAACCCATTCTCACCTGCAACGCTCTAGCGGGCGAACTTCTTGGCGCCGGCGACGCAGCCGACAATGGCGATGGTGACGACCAGCATGATCGGGCTCACCTGCTCATGCAGCAGTGTTGCCGCCAGGAGCAGGCCGAAGAAGGGCTGCAGCAGCTGCAGCTGGCCGACACCCGCAATGCCGCCCTGCGCCAGGCCGCGATACCAGAAAAAGAAGCCGATCAGCATGCTGAACAGCGATACATAGACGAGGCCCGCCCAGGCCGGCGTTTCGATCGCCGCAAAGGACAGCGGCAGATTGAAGAGCGCAAGCGCGAGCATGACGGGCAGCGAGAGAACCAGCGCCCAGGAGATGACCTGCCAGCCGCCGAGCCTGCGCGACAGCTTGGCGCCCTCGGCATAGCCGAGCCCACAGGCGATGATGGCGGCGAGCATCAGGAGATCGCCGAGCGGGGCGGCGGTCACGCCCTGCGACAGGGCGAAGCCCGCGACGAGCGCGCTCCCCACGCAGGAGAAAAGCCAGAAGGCCGGTTGCGGACGTTCTCCGCCCCTGATGACGCCAAAGATCGCGGTGGAGAGCGGCAGCAGGCCGATGAAGACGATGGAGTGCGCCGAGGTGATGTGAGTGAGCGCCAGCGCCGTCAGCAGCGGGAAGCCGATGACGACACCGAAGGCGACGATAACAAGCGACAGGAGATCGCTCGCCGCCGGCCGCTTCTCACGAAACAGCACGAGCAGCGCCAGCGCGATCAGCCCGGCGATCGCCGCGCGGGCGACGGTCAGGCAGACGGGATCGAACCCCATCACCGCCATGCGCGTCGCGGGCAGCGAGCCGCTGAAAATCAGGACACCGATAAAACCATTCAACCAACCGGCCGCCGTGCGGTCCATGGCACACTCCTTCATTCTTTCAGTCGACCATCTTATGATCCTTCGCGGCGTGGCCATGCCAGTTACGGTGTGGTACGGTTTATCCAAACTGTTATGCATCGGAGAGCAGTACGGATGGCCGATAACGTGATCGTCGGGACGACTCGCGTGGCGATGGTGATGAACACGATCAAGCAGCGCATCGCCGGTCGCAGCCTGACGGCGGGGGCGAAGCTGCCTTCGGTGCGGGCGCTCGCGGGGTCGTTGAATATCTCCACCTCGACCGTCGTCGAGGCCTATGAGCGGCTGGTTGCCGAGGGCGCGATCCTGTCGCGGCCGGGCTCCGGTTTCTACGTCGCCAACCAGGCGGCGCCCTTCGCGCTGTCGGAGGTCGGGCCGCGGCTCGATCGCGAGATCGATCCGTTCTGGGTGTCGCGCCAGTCTCTCGAGGCGGGCGACATCGGGCTGAAGCCAGGCTGCGGATGGCTGCCGCCGGCTTGGCTGCCGGAAGACGGCGTTCGCCGCGCGGTGCGGGCGCTGGCGCGCGCCGATGGGCCGGTGCTGCTTGCCTATGGATCGCCGCTTGGATTGCCGCCGCTCAGGCAGCTGATCGCACGGCGGATGGCCGACAAGGGGATCGGCGCCTCGCCCGACCAGATCATCCTGACGGAGTCAGGCATCCAGGCGATCGACCTGCTCTGCCGCTTCCTGATCGAGCCGGGCGATACCGTGATGGTGGACGATCCCTGCTACTTCAATTTCCACGCCCTGCTTCGCGCCCACCGCGCCAAGATCGTCAGCGTGCCCTATACGCCTTCCGGCCCGGATATCGAGGTCTTCGCCCGCACGGTGGCCGAGCATCGGCCGAAGCTCTACGTGACCAATTCGGCGCTGCATAACCCGACCGGCGCGATCCTCTCTCCGGTGACGGCGCACCGGGTGCTGAAGATCGCCGAGCAGTTCGATCTGACGATCATCGAGGACGATATCTTCGCCGATTTCGAACACGTGACGGCGCCGCGGCTGGCCGCCTTCGACGGGCTGGACCGCGTCATCCATATCGGCAGCTTTTCGAAGACGCTGTCGGCCTCGGCGCGCTGCGGCTTCATCGCCGCCAAGCCGGAATGGATCGGCGGGCTGACGGATCTCAAGATCGCCACCTCGTTCGGCGGCGGGCGGCATGCGGCGCAGCTGGTCCTGAGCGTGCTCAGCGACGGGAGCTATCGCAAGCATATCGAGACGTTGCGCAGCCGGCTGTCGAAGACGATGTTCGACGTCTCGGGCAAGCTCAAGAACCTCGGCATCGTGCCCTGGCTTGAGCCGCAGGCGGGGATGTTCCTCTGGTGCCGACTGCCTGACGGGATCGATGCCGCCGATGTGGCGCGCGCCGCACTGGAGCGGGATGTGGTGCTGGCGCCGGGCAATGCCTTCAGCCTGTCGCAGACGGCGACGGATTTCATGCGGTTCAATGTCTCGCAGACGGAAGACCCGAAGGTGTTCGAGGTGCTGCGCGAGGCCATTCGGTCGGCGCGAGGGAAGGCCTAGTTCGGTCGGCGCGGCGATTATTTCGCGGGAGGTGTCGAGATGGAGCCGCGTCATCCGTCTAGAGAGAATGAGGGATTGGGAGGATTGGTATGACCGACGACGAGTTGGAGCGATTTGCAGCGCAGGGAGCGGAGGCCTTGCCTGACGGCGACGATGGCGTGGTCACGCATGATGGCGCCGACATCTGGTACAGCGCCTATGGCTCCGGGCCGACTGTGATCCTGCTGCATGGCGGGCTCGGGAATAGCGGCAACTGGGGCTACCAGGTGCCGGCGCTGTTGCGATCAGGCCGGCGCGTGGTGGTGATCGATAGCCGTGGGCACGGCCGCAGCACGCGGGATGGAAAGCCCTACACCTACGAGCTGATGGCATCGGACGTGCTTGCCGTGATGGATCATCTGGAGATCGAGAAGGCTGCGCTTGTCGGCTGGAGCGATGGGGCGTGCACGGCGCTCATTCTCGCCGACAAGCACCCTCAGCGTGTCGACGTCGTGTTCTTCTTCGCCTGCAGCATGGACCCGTCAGGCGTGAAACCCTTCGTGCCGACGCCTGTCATCGATCGCTGCTTCAATAGGCATCGGATGGACTACGAGGCGCTGTCGCCGACGCCGGATCAGTTCGACCGCTTCGTCGAGGATGTGAGCCTGATGATGTCTACGGAGCCGAATTATTCGGCCGCAGACCTAAACCGCATCCGTGTGCCGGTCGCGGTGGTTCTCGGCGACCGAGACGAGTTCATCAAGCCGGAGCATGCCGCCCATCTGGTGCGCAGCATTCCCGGCGCGACCTTCGTTCCGCTTGAAGGCGTCAGCCACTTCGCGCCCCTGCAGCGGCCCGATGACTTCAATCGGACCGTGCTTGGCTTTCTGGATCAGTTGGCGTGAGGCTTAGAGGCCGATCTCGTTGGCCCACGGCGGGTTGGCGCCGGCGCGCGAGACCGTGACCGCGGCGGCCTTGCCGCCGAGCGAGAGCGCGTTCTGCAGCGCCTTCTCATCGAGCGAGGCGACCTGCGCCTTGGTGAGCAGGCCATCCATCTTCAGCGAGGCGAGAACGCCTGCATCGAAGGTATCGCCGGCACCGACGGTGTCGACCACGGTGACGCGCTGGCTTGGAACGGTGACCTTGCGTTCGCTGGTATAGCCCGTCGCGCCCTCGGCACCCTTGGTGATGACGACGAGCTTGGCGCCGTGCTGCAGCCAGTGGGCGGCGAGATCGTCATGGCTGCCGTCCATGCCGAACCATTCCAGGTCCTCGTCGGAGAACTTCAGGATATCGGACTTGGCGGCCATGCGCTTGATGCGCGCCATGTGCGCCTGCTTGTCCTTGATGAAGCCGGGGCGGATGTTCGGGTCGAGCGAGATGACGCGCTTGCCGGCTTCGCGATCGAGCAGCGCCTCGTAGGTTTCTCCGCACGGGCTGGGGATCAGGCTGATGGCGCCGAAGTGCAGCGCCTCGCAGTCATCGCCGAGGACGGGAAGGTCGTTCGTGGTGATCATGCGGCCGGCGGTGCCTTCGTCATAAAAGGCGTAGGTCGCCTGGCCGCTGACCAGCTTGACGAAGGCGATCGTCGAGGGGCGCTGCGCGATGGCGCAGAGGCTGAAGT
Organism: Hyphomicrobiales bacterium; assembly: GCA_900471485.1. Lineage (GTDB taxonomy): Bacteria > Pseudomonadota > Alphaproteobacteria > Rhizobiales > Rhizobiaceae > Rhizobium. The sequence continues at coordinate 9,766 of UCEU01000033.1, read as the reverse complement.
CGACATTGCTCGCCTTCAGCGTCTCCTGCAGGATTTCGCCCATCATGTCATCGGCGAGGCCGGTGAAGAAGGCCGTTGGAACGCCCAGGCGCCCGAGCGCGATCGCCGTGTTGAAGATGGCGCCGCCGGCATAGGGCGCGAAGCCCTTTTCGCCGAGCGTCGTCTCCCGCGGCAGCATGTCGATCAACGCTTCTCCACAGCACAAAATCATGTCCGTCTCCCAAGGGCATTACGATCTGTCGATGCTCAATCGATTAGATAACTTCGTGGCAAAAGCAAAGCGCCGTGAGCAATTATTCACTCAAAGTGATGAAATACCGCCATTGCGGCCGGACCATGCGAGCGGCGCGTCGAGGAAGGATTCCACCTCGTTCAAGGTGTTCTGATCGAACAATTGCTGCTCCTTGGCGACGGCGAGAACATCGCGCCATGTGGCGATGTAGTGCAGCTTGACCTTGCCATCGGCAAAGCGCAGCGCGCCTTCATCGAAGATGCCGTAATAGAAGAGCGCGATGCCATGATCGACAATGCCGCCGGCGGCGCGCACGGCATCGATGAACTTGAACATGCTGCCGCCGGCCGTCGTCAGGTCCTCGATGACCAGAACGCGCGAACCCTCGGGCATGTTGCCCTCGATCTGGGCGTTGCGGCCGTGGCCCTTCGGCTGCTTGCGCACATAGATCATCGGCAGGCTGAGGCGGTCGGCGAGAAGGGCGGCGAAGGGGATGCCCGCCGTTTCGCCGCCGGCGATGCAATCGAACTTCTCGAAGCCCGCTTCGCGCAGAACGACGCTGGCGGCGAAATCCATCACCGTCGAGCGGACACGCGGGAAGGAGAGAAGCTTGCGGCAGTCGATATAGACGGGGCTCGCCATACCGGAGGCGAACTTGTAGGGCTGGGTGGCATTGAAGTGAACGGCCTTGATCTCCCAGAGCATCTTGGCCACCAGTTCGGCCATGACTTTGCGGTCTGTGAATGTTGCCTGGATCATCGTTCTCTCCTTTGCCTCTATCGGGTGCTCAAACTTATGGGCCAATAGCAGCAAGTGGGGCAATTTTCCAGAACGGAGCGAGCGCGCAAGGCAGGAATAATGCCGAAAAGTATGCGGCTTGCGCTTGTCGACAGACATCGTTTGACCGACGCCAGATAGCAGAAAAATGGTGTTCGCAAGATAATGGTGCGCGCGTTTCCCGCGAGATCAGCACATTCCCAAAACCATGGCTGGTTTTTACTTTGCGAGCAATTCGATTTTCCACAATCCTGCGAAATTTTAGAGGATAATCATATGCTTTGGGAAGCAGGCACTAAAGGTCAGGTATTATCTAAACACTAGCGAAACTGCTCAAATTCGAACCAATCCGTTAAGAACGAGGTGAGAGATCGTCGCCATTTTCGCAGCGCCCAAAGACACCATGAAGGAGTCCAGAATGCGCCTGACGATGTCCAACGTGCTCGACAAGTTCAGCACGTCGCTCACGCTAAAGATTTTCTCAGTTTGCTTTGTGTCGACGCACGTGCCTCTTATCGCGCTTGTCGTCTACCTGTTCACCGGCTTCCACAATGAAGCCCTGCCCGTCCTCTTGACGGTGCTGGCGGCAACGCTCCTGGGCACCGCCTTCTGCCTGTCGTCCGTCTGGTCGCTGATAAAACCGCTCAACGACGTTGCCGGCGTGGTGGAGACCTATCGTTCGTCCGGCGCCGTCCGCTCGGTCCGCTCCAGCCGGCAGGACGAGGTCGGCATTGTTTCGAACGGCATCTCGACGCTGATCGCCGAGCTCGACGCCACGCTCTCGCAGCTGCGCCGCCAGGCGACGACGGACGTGCTGACCGGCCTCGGCAATCGCCGCTGGCTCAAGGATATCGGCACACTCGAAATCAACCGCGCCGCGCGCGAGCGCACGCCGCTTTCTGTCGTGGTTTTCGACCTCGACCATTTCAAATCGATCAACGACCAGTTCGGCCATGATGTCGGCGACCAGGTGCTGATGATGGCCGGCGCCACCATCCAGCAGAACCTGCGCCCCTACGACATCGCGGCGCGTATCGGCGGCGAGGAGTTCTGCCTAGTCCTGCCGAAGACCGATATCGACGATGCCATCGCGGTTGCCGAGCGCCTGCGCGCGCAGTTCGAGGCCAAGACGGTGGGGCCGCTGCCGAAAGGCCGCGTGACGGCGAGCTTCGGCGTCTATCGCGGCGATCCGGCGAGCGAGACGCTGAAGTCCATGCTGATGGCGGCCGACCGCAAGCTCTACGGCGCGAAGAACGGCGGACGCAACACCGTGCACTCCGAGGTCGCCCGTTCGATCCGGGATGCCAGGATCCGGGCCTAGACGTCCGACAGCGATCGAAAATGGGCAGGCGGCATCCGCATCGAGCGGGCCGCCTGCCCTTGATGTTTCCGCGACTGCAACGATCGGTATCGAACGCGGGAATGCACCAATAGGATCAGTTGTTTGCGCTTGCTTAGCGGCGCGGCGGCGATATCGTGGCTGGCATGGAACACATCGAGGTCTTCCGCCGTCTCGGCGTCGCGCTTGCCATTGGCCTTCTCGTCGGCGTCGAGCGCGGCTGGACCGAACGCGAGGTTCGTGAGGGCGGACGCACGGCGGGCATCCGTACCTTTGGGCTCACGGGCTTTCTCGGCGGCGTCGTCGGCACGCTGCAGCCGCTGACCGGCCCCTTCCTGCCGGCAACCATCGCCGCCCTGCTCGGCTTCGTCTACATCGCCGGCAAATGGCAGGAGGCGATCGAGGACAAGGACTACGGCATCACCTCGATCGTCGCCGCACTCGCCGTCTTTGCCCTGGGCGTGCTTGCCGCTGTCGGCGACGTGACCACGGCCGGTGCCGGCGCCGTTGCGATGACAGTCGTGCTCGCAGCGCGCACGAGCCTGCACGGCTTCCTGCAGGGGCTGACCTGGGTGGAGCTTCGGTCCGCGCTGATGCTGCTCGCCATGACCGTGATCGCGCTGCCCTTGCTGCCGGATAGGCCGCTCGACCCCTGGGGTGCGCTCAATCCCTACTCGCTCTGGCTCCTGACCATCACGATCGCAGCGCTCTCATTCGCCGGCTATGTGGCGATCCGGCTCATGGGAACCAGTCGTGGCATATTGCTGGCGGGTGCTGCCGGCGGGCTCGTTTCGTCGACCGCGCTGACGCTCTCCTTCGCCCGTTATTCGACCGAAGCCCCGCAGAGCGCGCGGCATCTGGCGGCGGGCGCGGCGATCGCGGGCGCGCTCTCCTTCGCGCGCGTGCTCGTTATCGCCAGCGCGCTGTCCTTCAGCATGTTCGCGCCGCTGGCCTCCGCGCTCATCCCCGCCATCCTCGGATTTCTCGCTACCAGCCTCTTTTCGGCATGGCGCTCCCAATCGGATGCGCATGCGCCGGAGATCGGGTTGAAGAACCCGTTCGAACTGCAGACGGTGATTTCGTTTGCGCTGCTGCTCGGCCTGATCAGCCTCGTCTCCAAGATCGCGATCGAATATGTCGGGCCATCGGCACTGTTCGTCGTGTCAGCGATTTCCGGACTGGTCGATGTCGATGCGATCACACTCTCCACCGCCCGCCTCGTCGGATCGACGATCGGCGTGAGGACGGCAGCCGATGTCATCCTGATCGCGGTCGCGGTCAACATGATCGCGAAGGTGGCGCTGGCGTTCACCGCCGGGCGCCGCGAATACGGCACGGCGCTCGGCGTCGCCTCGGCGGTTGCCGTCGGCCTTGGCGCCGTCGGATATCTGTCGCTGCGCGGGATATGGCCGACCTGACGCCAAGGCTCGTCGGCTCAGTTCTCCGAACGCTCGCAGAACGTCAGACGGTTGTTGAAGGGATCGATGACTTCCATCTCAAGACCCCATGGCGCGTCCTGCAAGCCCGGCTTCATGTAGCGGTACTGCTTGGCCGAAAGTTCCGCCTGGAAAGCGCGGACGCTGGTTACAGGGATGAATGCCCGGGCGCCGGGGCTGGCGTCGCCGGAATGCTCGCTCAGATGCAGTTGCAGTCCGCTGCGCGAGACCTGGCAGTAGAGCGGAAAATGATCACCGAAGCGGTGTTCCCAATCGAGCGCGAAACCGAGGAAGCCGCAATAGAACTCCTTGGCCTTGTCGACATCGAAGATGCGGAAGATCGGGATCGGCGGCTGAATGACGACAGCCTCAGCAGCCACCTCCTTCTCGTCAAGCTTTGAGGCGAGCACGTTCCATTCGTCGAAGCCGAACTGCCGGGCGACGATTTCAAGCGTTTCGCTGTGGGTGAAAGACACGTCACGGGCGGCAAGGGCCTGCCGCAATGCTTTTGCCATGAGTTTGGCGTCGCGAAAATCGCGCATGGTGGTTCCTTCCGTTGGCGGCGAACAGGACGATCAGTGCCCGCGTCTGCTGACCCGTTCGCCATCGATCGCCATACGGCAAGGGATGTGAAGGAGATATCTGGATGCATTCACCATAGCGCTTTCGCGCCGCGGGGCGGCTGGCTGCATCCGGCCAGCCACGAGACTACGCAGGCCGCCGTTGGAGATCAAGAGCCCGTGCGCACCGTGTCCGCCGGAACGGTGTGGAGATGGCTTGCGATTTCCACCCGGTTGCGGCCACCGCGCTTGGCGCCGTAGAGCGCCTTGTCGGCGGCGCTCAGCATGGCATCGAAATGCGTCGGCACGATGCGCGCCAGTGCGACGCCGGCGCTGACGGTGCAGCGCACTGCCTTGCCCTCGGCACGCATTTCGAAATTCTCGAAGCTCTTGCGGATGCGATCGGCGACCATTTCGACATGGCCGGCCTTTGCGTTTTCCAGCACGAGCGCGAACTCTTCGCCGCCCAGTCTCGCGACGGCGTCACCAGCGCGGCAGTTCTCGTCCAGAATCGCCGCGAAGGCCCTGAGGACGCGATCGCCCGCCGCGTGGCCGTGGGTGTCGTTGATCGACTTGAAATGATCGATATCGAAGACGACGACGGCGGTGGCGGCATTCATCGTGCGGCCGCCGTAGCGGTCGAACAGGGCGCGGCGGTTGAGCAGGCCGGTCAGGGGATCGGTGATCGCATCGAGACGATGGCGGGCGGCGACGCGCCACTGGTAAAGCGCCAGCGACAGGGCGCCGATGCCGGTCATGCTGGCGATGCAGACGGCGATGTTGAGGTCTTCGGCCCAGCCGCTCGGCGCCGCATCCAGCACCAGCCTGCCACCGACGATCAGAACAGCGGCGCAAAGGGCAAACGAAGCAGCGGTCAGCGAGTAGAGAACGGTGATCGCGATCAGCGGCGCGCGCGCCTCGGCGCGGGCAAGCCAGTACTGGTAGGCGGTCGCGAAGATGACGACCGAGAGCATGGTATTCTGGGCGATGAAGCCGAGGCCGTCATAGCCGAAGACCATGGGGGGAACGGACAGGATCACCGCGCCGGCGGCGCAGAGAATGGTGCGGAAAACGGGAAAACGGCCGGTACGAAATTCATACCCGGCGCCCCACGCCAGGGCGATGCCCGAATGGAGAAACGCGAAGGTCGCGGCGCCGAGCGAACGGGAGGGTTCATCGACATACATGCCGTAAACCACGATGCCGCCTACGACCATCACCAGCCCGAACGTGCAGGCCAAGAGAAAGGTTTCCGTGCGGCGACCCATCCAGCTGCCGAACAAGGTTGCTGCCAGGCAGCTTGCCGAAACGGCAAGCGCGATCAGCAGGGAATTGTAATCAAGCGTCATGCTTATAACCCATGCGGCTAATGCCGCAGCCCTCAATCGTCCGCAGGTTAGCCATTGGGTTATGACCAATGTCTTAGCGGCTTCGTTAAAAATGAAATAGTCAAAGAAAAATCGACATGACGACGGCACACACATGCCGCCGCCGAGGAGATCCGACAATATAGATCCCAGTATTAAAGAATACTTTCTAGCGCTGAACGTCCCAATGCAGCGGGAACATCGGATCGAAGACAGTGACAGTACCGGCGCCGGTCTCGATCTTCGCCGGGAATGCGACAGGATCCGTCCGCTTTACGAGAATTAGACTTTCCTCATTTACGGGAAGACCATACCAGGCAGGGCCGTTCAGCGAAGTAAAGGCCTCGAGCTTGTCGAGCGCATTTTCCTGCTCGAACACATGGGCGAGGCAGCTCATCGTGTTGACCGAGGTGTAGATGCCCGCGCAGCCGCAGGCGCATTCCTTCAGCGGATCGACATGCGGCGCCGAATCCGTGCCGAGGAAGAAGCGCGGATCGCCGCTGGTGGCGGCGGCGCGCAGCGCCAGGCGGTGAACTTCGCGCTTGGCGACCGGCAGGCAATAATAATGCGGGCGAATGCCGCCGACGAGGATGGCGTTGCGGTTGATGATCAGGTGATGCGTGGTGATCGAGCCGGCGAGATTGGCCTTGGAAGACTTGATATAGTCGATGCCGTCCTTGGTCGTCACATGCTCCATCGTCACCTTCAGCTCCGGCAGGCGCTTGCGCAGCGGATCGAGCACGGTCTCGATGAAGACGGCCTCGCGGTCGAAAATATCGACGTCAGGCGTAGTCACTTCACCGTGAACGCAGAGCGGAAGGCCGATCCTGGCCATGCGCTCCAGCACCGGCATGGCTTTTTCGATATCCCGCACGCCGCCGTGCGAGTTGGTTGTGGCGCCGGCAGGGTAGAGCTTGACTGCGGTGATGAGACCGCTCGCCTTGCCCGCCTCGACATCGTCGGGATCGGTGTGCTCGGTCAGATAGAGCGTCATCAGCGGCTGGAAGCGGTCGCCCTTCGGCAGGGCGGCCATGATGCGCGCCTTGTAGGCTTCGGCATCAGCGGTGGTCACCACCGGCGGAACGAGATTCGGCATGATGATGGCGCGGGCGAAGTCGCGGCTGGTGTCGCCGATGACACCCTCCAGCATGGCGCCGTCGCGCAGGTGCAGGTGCCAATCATCTGGGCGGCGGATGGTGATCGATTGCATTGGGAAACTCCGGCGGCTGACCTTCAAGGCTCAGCCCGGGGATTATCACCCCAATGCAGCCGATGGCAACATTCCGGCGGTCAATTCTCCATCGGACCGCCGGCGCGCTCCGGTGCTTAGTCGGTCTCGAAGGTGACGTCGGCGCGACGGCGGTTGCCGAGAATAAGGCGACCGTTCGGAAGGTCGTTCTCATAGACCTTGCGCGCGGATTCCTCCTCGCTCAGCTTGTAGCCGCGCCAACGCGCCCAAAGACGTTCCTCCAGCACCTCGATCGGCGGGGCGAGCATGATCGAGTAGTCGAAGATGCCTTCGAGTTCGCTCCACTTGCCCAGGCTGAACAGCAGATAGTTGCCCTCGACGATGATGAAGCGGTGCTCCGGCGTGATCGGACGGGCGGAGGCGATGGCGAGTTCGCGCGAGCGGTCGAAGACCGGGACGAGGACCTCCTGATCGGCCGGGCGCACGGCACGGATGATATCGAGGAACCCGCGCACGTCGAAGGTTTCGGGGATGCCCTTGCGGGCGAGCAGGCCACGCTCGATGAGAATGGCGTTGTCCATGTGGAAGCCATCCATCGGCAGGACGGCGGCGGTTTCGCCGCGCGCCCGCAGCGCGTCGGCGATGTGATCCGCCATGGTCGACTTGCCGGCGCCGGGCGGGCCGGCGATGGCGATCAGGAAGCGCTTGGCCTCGCCGGCGCGGCCGATGACCTCGCCGGCGATGTCTTCAATTGTCATGCTCATGCGGCAACCGGCTCCGTGGGGACCGACTTGGCGCCCGTCATGAAGGCGACCGCGTCGGACATGGTGTATTCCTTGGGATTGATCACCGTGAGGCGGCGACCGAGACGGTGTATGTGTATCCGATCCGCAACTTCGAAGACATGCGGCATGTTGTGCGAGATCAGCACGATCGGGATGCCGCGCGAGCGGACGTCGAGGATCAGTTCCAGCACGCGGCGGCTTTCCTTTACGCCCAAGGCCGCCGTCGGCTCGTCGAGGATGATGACCTTGGAGCCGAAGGCCGCAGCACGAGCAACCGCGACACCCTGGCGCTGACCGCCGGAAAGCGTCTCGACCGCCTGGTTGATGTTCTGGATGGTCATCAGGCCAAGCTCGGTGAGCTTCTGACGCGCCATCTTTTCCATCGCCGAATGGTCGAGCTTGCGCATGAACTTGCCCATGAAGCCCGGCTTGCGGATTTCGCGGCCGAGGAACATGTTGTCGGCGATGGAGAGCGCCGGCGACAGGGCAAGGTTCTGGTAGACGGTCTCGATGCCGGCCTTTCTGGCATCCATCGGCGAATGGAAGTTGATCGGCTGCCCCTCGAGGCGAATCTCGCCTTCATCGGGGCGGATGGCGCCGGAGATCGCCTTGATGAGCGAGGACTTGCCGGCGCCGTTATCGCCGATCACCGCCAGGATTTCGCCCGGATAGAGATCGAAGTCGGCATGGTCGAGGGCGGTGACGCGGCCGTAGCGCTTGACGAGACCACGCGCCATGAGAAGGGGTTCGGTAGCCATCAGCCTGCTGCCTTTCTGATCCACTGGTCGATTGCGACGGCGACGATGATGAGGACGCCGATCAAGAGGTAGGTCCATTGCACGTCCGTGCCGAGCAGGCGCAGGCCGAGCGAGAAGACGCCGACGATGAGCGCGCCGAACATCATCCCGAGAACGGAGCCACGGCCGCCGAAGAGCGAGATTCCGCCGATCACCACCGCGGTGATGCTTTCGATGTTGGCGAACTGGCCGGCGGTGGGCGATACCGAGCCGATGCGGCCGATAAGGGCCCAGCCGGCGAGCGCACAGATGATGCCAGAGAGCACATAGACCGAGATCAGCATGCGCTTGACGTTGACACCCGACAGTTCTGCCGCCTCAGGATCGTCACCGACGGCATAGAGATGTCGGCCCCAGGGGGTGTGGTTCAGCACATACCAGAGGAACGCCACGAGCAGCACCATGGCGATGACGCCATAAGTGAAGACCGCGCCGCCGATGCGGAACGTATCACCGAAGAGCTGCAAGAGCGGCGCCGTGGTTTCGATTTCCTGGGCGCGGATCGTCTCGTTGGCGGAATAGAGGAAGTTCGTCGCGAGAACGATCTGCCACATGCCGAGCGTGACGATGAAGGGCGGCAGCTTCATGCGGGCGACGAGCCACCCATTGATGAAGCCGCAGAGCGCGCCGACGGCAAAGCCGCAGAGGATGGCGAGCTCGACCGGAAGGCCGTAGCGGAAGACGAACTGGCCCATGACGACGGAAGACAGCACCATGATGGCGCCGACCGAGAGATCGATGCCCGCCGTCATGATGACCAGCGTCTGCGCGGCGCCGACGATGCCGGTGATCGCCACCTGCTGAAGGATGAGCGTCAGCGAGAAGGCGGAGAAGAACTTGGTGCCCAACAGGGCGCCGAAGATGACCAGCGACAGCACGAGCACGATCAGCGATACCGCCGATGGGCTCGAATGCAGGAAATGCCGGAATTTCTGAAGGAAACTCTTGTCGTCCGTGTCGAACGAGGCGACGTCGGTCGAACTGTCCTTGAGGACTTTTTCGTAATCGTGATGCGGTGATGCCGCGGTTGGCTCACTCATGGATGTTCCTCCCGGAATCCTGTCCGCCGTGCGTGCGCGGGACGATTGCATGTGAGTGGTGGTCTTTCCCCAGGCCTGCCCTTCGGCCGCCTGGGGTCACAGTCGATGTATCGGGAAAGTCCCCCTCTGGCCTGCCGGCCATCTCCCCCACAAGGGGGGGAGAAGACTTGCGGCACCCACCTGCCCCAATCGAGGCTCAGTGGGACCGGCCGGGTTAGCCCTCCCCCTTGTGGGGAGGGTTGGG